>CBFGZV010000009.1:0-142987 GCA_965653365.1 uncultured Chitinophaga sp.
TACCGCTGGGATAAGTGTACCCACTCAGATATTTGAATTCGTCAAATGAACCGTCGTCTGCCACCTTCGCCCAGGAAGCGCGCAATTTCAAATGACTCAGGAAGGCGAGGTCAAAAAATGGTTCTTTATTGATCACCCAACCAGCAGAAACTTCCGGAAAGAATGCACCATTTAAGAATTTGTAGGAGTAATCATATCTTCCTCCCAACTCTATCAGGTATTTAGCCTTATAATCGTAATTGATACGACCTACATAGCCCTGGTAGGCGCTTTGACCGAGCTGGTAAGTGCCTGTGGTTTGATTGGCTGCGTTGCCCAGGTCCAGATTGGGTATTGCATCAACGGTAAACTGCTTCGATCCCTGTATGCCGGTGGAATTTGTTTTTCTTCTCTCCAGCAGCAACAAGCCTGTAAAGTGATGGGTGCTGCGGAAGGTATGATCATAATTAAGCGAAAGTTGTACATTGGAAGCGGTTCCACCCTGGGAATAACCCTGCTTTAAGGTGGAAGGCGCATTCCCGGTGTAAGTAGAGATGTACTTTTTTGCTGTGGGATCATAGCTGTACAGGAGATACTGTTTGCTCCATGTTGAATACCTGTTGTTATCCGATTCGTAGTTGAATGAAAGTCTGGCATTTAATCCTTCGATGTACGGGATATTATATGTTAAAGTACCAATGCCGGTAAAAACCTCCCATACATTGTTATTGTAGCCGGAATAACTGGCCCGGGCCATGGCGGCAGGGTTTACCTGAACATTTGTAACTGCAAAGTAGTCAGGGTTGTTGTTGGCATATACCGGTGTTACAGGATAAGCCCTCTGAATAATATTGACGATGTTAATGGCGTCAGTACCAGGTATAGGGGCGTTAGGAGAAAACCTGTTTTCTTTTCTGCCCCCCAGGTTTAATTCGGCGGTCAACCTTTTACTAATTTGCATACTGATATTACTCCGAAAATTATAACGCCTGAACTTCACATCTCCTGAGCGAAGTAAACCCTGCTGGTCCAACATTCCTCCTGAAACAAAGTACTTTACCTTTTCCGTGCCACCCTGTATATTGAGATTAACATTGTTCATAGTGGCCCATTTCTTAAATACTTCGTTGTACCAGTCTGTACTCTTGTAACCGGAGTCAACACCCATTTTCCACTTCTGCACTTCCTTTGCTCCGTAAATAGGTGCATTCCCTGCATTTACGTTCGCTTCATCCATGAGTTCAGTGAACTCCCCTGCATTCATAAACCTGGGATATCTTGTGATGCCCTGGATGCCTGTGTAAGCATTTAACGTAATCACCGGCTCTCCTGTTTTTCCTCTTCTGGTAGTAATAAGTATTGCGCCATTTGCGCCTTTGAAACCATACATAGCGGCAGCTCCGTCTTTCAGAATGGTAAAGCTTTCAATTTCATTAGGATCAATCTGGGTAATGTCGGATGGAACGCCGTCAACAATTGTCAGGGGAGATCCAAAGCCCCTTATATTGAAGCTTGCGACATCGCTTCCGGGCTGACCGCCGCCTTGTTGAAACGTTAAACCCGGCAGACGCCCCTGTAAACCATTGATAACATTGGCAACAGGCGCTTTTGCTATTTCGACGCCACTGATCTGCGCCACTGCCCCCGTGAGGGTCGTTTTCTTTTGCTTCCCGTAAGCCACTACTACCAGGTCCTCTAATTTATTTTCAGATGCAGCCAGTTTTACCTGCAAATAATTACTGCCTGAAAAGGCTATCTCCCGCTGTTTAAACCCTATGGAGGAAATAATAAGTATGCCGGATGGGTTCGGTGATTCCAGGGAGAACGTTCCATCGTCTTTGGTCACGGTACCTGTTTTGGTCCCTTTTATAAGTATAGTAGCCCCGATCACCGGATGTCCGACGGAATCTGTAACCCTGCCTGAGATGCTGGTTGGAGGGGTAACGTAGTGAATAGTAAGGGAAGCGGGAGATGTCGGCGCCTCTTTGACCACGATCATTTTGTTAACGATATCGTAGGTGAAAGGTTGACCCGCAAAACATATATCCAGCGCTGTTTTTAAAGATTGGTTGTTTATGTCTGCCGTAACTGGCCGGGCATTTTTAATATGTGTTTCATTATAGAAGAAAAAGTAGCCGGATTGCTGCTGTATTTTGGTGAATACCTCGCTTAATTTTGCATTCTTCACTTTAATAGTGATAACCTGACCCGTAGTTGCCCTGGATTGCAGGCAGGCGATAAGAAGCAGAAGAACTGTGAGTTTCATGAATAAAAGGAACGTGGATCGTTTTAACAATCGTTGTATAGAATAAAATAATAATACAACTCTCTTAATAAGAAATTGCATAACTTTGATAAATTAAGGTTGATAAATGAGAAGGTCAAATTAGTTCTTGTTTACGCCTTTCAACCTCCCGGTGCTGTCAACACCGGGATTTTTATATGGATAAGGCGTTCATGAAGTCATGTATTCATCTGCATGTTAATTTGGTTAAAAAAATTACAGGGATAAAACAGTTAATTTATTCCCCTCTATTTTGAAACGGACATTTGCGTGCTTCAATACCGTCAGGAGTTCGGAAAGTGATAACGTCCTTGGTATGGTGCCGGTAAACAGATCCTTAGCCGGTTGGCCTTCATATTGCACATCAACATTATACCAACGGCTTATCTGGCGCATCAATGCGGCAATTTCGGTTTTGTGGAAGCGAAAAAATCCTTCTTTCCAGGCAATGATTTCTTCAGTATTTACTTTCTCTACGCTTATATTTCCCCTTTTATCCAACCGTGACTGCTCACCGGGAACAATTACTCTTTCATGTTGGGTGAGTGTTTCTATTATTTTGACGCTTCCCTCCATCAGCGTGGTCCGGATTGTATTTTCATCAGCATAGGCATTGACGTTGAAATGTGTACCCAGCACATTTACCAGCATGTTGTTAGCTGATACAATAAAAGGCTGGGCAGCATTTTTAGCTACCTCAAAGTATGCCTCGCCCGATACTTTTACGCGTCTTTCTTTCTCCCGGAATAAAGTAGGGAAAGTTATGGACGATGATGCATTCAGCCATACTTTTGTACCATCGGGCAAAGTGAGCTGGTATTGAGATCCGCGGGGTGTGGATACAGTATTATTCACAACCGTGACGCCCCCCTTTCTTTCTTCATAAATAACGCCGCCTTTGACGGATTTGACGATCCGGGCGCCGCCTTCGTCGGCCAGCATGCCGCTTGTTGAATCGTCAAGCATTATTTTTTCTCCGTTTGATAACGTAAGAACAGCCCTGTTTACACCGGGGGCAATGTCATTTTTGAAATACGGGTTCTCCACCAAAGATTTAGGATACTGCATGGTAGCCTTCCTGCTGCTATGCCAGTAAAAAGAAATAGCCCCGAAAAGCAACAACACAGAGGCTGCGGCAACGTATATTCTCCTTCTTTTATGAATGGATAAAACGGGGCGATACAGACCGGCAATCCGGGATATTTTTACAAATATCCGCCTTTTCAACTGCTGCCTGGAAATGGCGAAATCCGGTTCTAATTTAATCTCCTTATCGTCAGATACGTTGCCATACCAATCATTATACTCCCGCTCTTCCTCTGGAGTGAGCGTTCCCGTTAACCACTTCCTGGCTAATTCACTATATCTCCTGTTAAGGTCATTTTCGTGATCATTGAAAGCATTCATCTGGCTGAAGGGATGTTTCTGGAAACCCTTGTTAATAGTAAGTCAATCAGGGAATAAAAATCCCCCCTTTGTTTTTGCTTTTTTTTGGGTAGTATTTTAATGAACGTATTTCTTTACTTGTAAAGTATTGAATACCAATATCACATATTGGAAAGTGGGGGAATATCAGAAGAAGCTGGTAAAATGCCTGAAGGAGGCCATCAATGACTGAATGGCGCGGGCAATACTTCGTTCAACGGCCTTTTCAGACACTTGCATTGCGCGGGCTATTTCTTTATGGCGTAGCCCACCTTCATGATTAAGTTGAAAAGCAATTCTTGCTTTCTCAGGTAGAGTGGCAATATGAGTTTCCAGGCGTTCTCTCAATTCCTTAAAGTCAAGCCATTCCTCAGTGCTCGGGCACGAGTCGTTGATGTTTCGGATAATTTCCTGCCCGTAGCGTGTTGCATGATTCATTTTAGCCTGGATATTGATTATCCGGTATTTCACGGCAACGGCGAGATAAGCGGGAAAACTACTCTTTATTTCCAGCTCGCCGCGACGTTTCCAAATGTCTGCAAAGACATCTTGTACAGCATCTTCTGCACAACTGGCTATCTTTAATCTTTGCATGGCCATATAAAAAACCCTGTCCCAGTACCGGTCATATAGTGCAGCGAAAGCCTGCTCATCGCTATTTCGGAGCAGAAATAGCAATTCATTGTCACTATAAGTATCATATATATATCTGTTTGGCTTCACAAGCTACTTGTTCTCAGACGGGGAAATTTAATAACCCAGGATCTAGCAAAAGATTTGGTTGCTGCTTTTTTGGATAACTGGTATTAAAGTGCGATGTTAAGATAATTAAATTTCTCAAAAATAGTATTAAGGCATAGATGTTTTTTTCAACAAGCGCTGTATTGGCGTGGGGGCCCACCATCTTATATCTTTTTGAGCGCTGATTGTAACCGTCCGGGTTGTTGTAAAGGGCATACATGCCGTCAGTGGTGTTTGTACAATGGCAGATAGTTATTGCGATTCAAAGCATTGTATGTGGGGAGCATTTTCCAATAACATTGAAGATCCAGAACCTTGCTGACGCAAAAACCATGTTTATCATGATCTTTACCAGAAGTGATTGATATGATAATACCATTAAAGGTCGTTGCGACTATTTTTTGGCATTTACTCCACCTTGTGAATAGTAATATTAACTTTCTTTCCAAGAAATACTTGGTAGCAGAAATATGGAGAAATTGTGTTAAAGGTACGGGAGTATACTGCGCCTACCCGCCAGGCCGCTACGGCCGCCCTGGAGAACTTTGAGGGCAAATGGGGCAACAAATACAGTTATGCGATCAAAAGTTGGAAGAACAACTGGGAAGAGCTGACAGTATTCTTCGACTTCCCTATCCAAATCTGTTCAATCATTCATACCACCAACCTGATCTAAAACCTTGACGGAAAAATCAGAAAGCAAACTAAAAAAGCTCTCCTTTCCTACTGATGAGGCGGTTCTTAAATCCATCTACCTCGCCTTGCGGGAGGTGACAAAAAAAATGACCCAGGAATATGCCTTTTGTATACGTCTCCTCGAAACAGCCAAATCCCAGGTCGACAATGATCAAAAACGTCGCTAGTTCTACATGGATTATCAGAACATTCCAGCGGTGGAACCCGCACGGTTCTTGAATCTTACTTTCCATCTGTCAATACGTTTGATAAACCGAAGTTTCCAAGTTTCCTTCACATCCCCCATATACCCTTGAAACTCGGCTCCCAGCGCCAAATAATTCCTGAAAAATGTTATTGCGCTCATCCCCCATTTCCAAATAAAAGTGCGACGCCCCTTATTCTTTTTAATCCTGCCAGTACTGATACTACCAAAATGATAAGCCCTGCTCTTACTAACACCCTTGTAATATCTAACACCATATTGCCAAAGCTTCATCATAAAATCCGGATCGCTATACATTCCAGGAGAAAATTCAATGCTTAGCCCTCCGATGGCCCTATAGACAAACGTAGGCAATACCAATGGATACCACTGGCTGCCATTCCAATCCTTCTTTTTAAAAGATTCATATTGAAGAAGCAGATTCAACTCATTGAATTCATATATATTTCTTCCGAAATTCTTCCCTTCTATTACACAGGGATTGTTATTTTTTCTGGGCTCAATCATTGTGCTGCTCATACACCACTTTTCATCAGGCATCATCTTAATTTCGTCCATTAAATATTCGTCCCATTTCGGGCATAGATAAAGATCGTCATCTAAAAGCACCAGCAAATCAGATTCCGCCAAATGAGAAATCGCATTAAAACCGAAACATACACCACTATTTTCCGCACTCATGGTATAACCAATGTCTCTCTGGTTGGCAACCCAAAATTCAGTCCCATCGAAGCCGTCGTTGATGTGCACCAAAATCTGGTGCTTATAAGTGCTGTTCTTACGGATACTGTCCACCAGACACACCAAATAAGCAAGGTTATTCCAGGAGGGAATCAGAATGGAAAAAACAGGCTTATAGTCAAGCTCGACCTTATTTACTTTGTAATTCATTGAATAATAAATTCATTAAAGCAACAACTACCAACCCAACTTTATAACATCCGCAATTCTTTCTACATCCCTTGCAGTGACCTTAGCATGAATTGGCAGCACAGCATACCGGCCCTCCATTTTATCCATATTATGTAAAGAACCCTTCACACTCGCGGAAAAAACAGCATACCTGTCGTTTCTGTAATGGACCTGACCGGATTCTATTCCATACGCTCTCAGATGGCCGATAAAGTCGCCAAGGCGCTCCACCTCTACAGTTAACAACCATGCAGCATGCTCTCTGTCAGAATGATCAGCGCCAATAACCCGCAACCCGGGGATTCCATGCAATAATTCACAATACGTTCTAAGGAGATGCCGCCTATGTTCCAAATGGTCATCAAATTCCTGTAAAGCTGCAATTCCCAGGGCGGCTGACAAATCCGTCATTTGATATTTAAATCCGATTTCCGTAATGTCATTATCCCATATTCCCCGCTGCTTTCCAATACGGTCAATACCAAACCATCGCAGCCGCTTTGCCTTCTCCAGCAAACTGGCGTCCTTTATAGTCAACATTCCACCGTCTCCGGTGGTAATGTGTTTTATTGCCTGGAAGGAAAAAATTGAAAAGTCACTCTGACTTCCGACAAATCCCCCTTTATACGTGGCGCCAAGGGCATGTGCGGCATCCTCAATAATTTTAAGGTTATACTCCTTACCGAGCTGCCAGATCCTTTCCATTTCACATGGAAGGCCACCATAGTGAACACAGACAATCGCCTTGGTTTTGCTGGTAATAAGCCCCTCTATCAAATCGACGTTAATATTCATATTTTCATCTATATCGCAAAAGACAATTCTGGCCCCTATATACAACAAAGGAATATTAGTTGCTGTGCAGGTAAAGACTGGGACAATTACTTCATCACCAGGCTGAATGCCGGCGAGGAGATAAGAAAGATGAAGGGCATCGGTTCCTGAACCCACCGCCATACTTGTGCAGGGAGCCGCGAATTTTAAATTGAATACCTGCTCCAACTCTTCCACCCGGGGACCCTGCCCAATCCAGCGAGTATTGAGTACATCCAATAGCTGTTCTGCCGCATTCCTGGGGATATTGGGATAGAATAAAACAATTCCTTCGCCTGGTTCCATCAAAGGATGTTCAATTTTCGATGCTAGTTTGATCATGAAACAGTATTCAATTATGATGATTGTCCTACAGATATAATAATTCGTCTTAAAAATCTACGAACAGGTAAGACCGCCATCCTTCCTCTGCATTCAGTGGTGGAGGCAGCCATTACCCGTATAATACGCAACAGCACTGTAGGAAATTCAACTGTCATTTCGGTAATCCCCGGCAATCTAGTTGGTCCGGCAGGCCGTTTTTGACCAAGACCGCCGTTATGGTCTGCGTTTTAATGTGAATTTTCCCCGTATTTCGCCTTTTGTAACCTGTGCGGACGTGAAATTGATGTAAATATTATTGGTTGCAGGATCTTTAAGAAGTGTTTTCTCTTGAGCGGCTGTAAGTGTTATTTCTCCGCCAACCGGGCTGGTATACTTCGAGCCTCCGTTCTTGGCCAAACTAAATAACTTGCTACCAATAGCGGTAGACGTACCCTCATGAATGTCTATGGAAGTAGGATCTATACCGGTAAACGTAATCTTATACACCATTTTTTTGGTCGCCTGGGCGTAGGTTGCTGTAACCATTGCAGCCGCTTTCGAGTCAGTACCGGCAACTTTTCCATCCGGCGAGGAAGTGATATCATAAGTTGCATAAACGGGTGGCGGAGTATCGTCTTTTTTCTTTTTGCAAGCCGGTAAGGATACAGCACCGATTAGCACGCCGGCCATTGCCCAGAATATTACCCGGAAATCTTTGCTTGAATTTTTCATTGTATGTCATTGTTTTTTTAAGTGAGTATTCAAAGGTTTACCAACTGTTAAACTTCGTATTCACACATATGACACATCGATCTGAATAAAGTCCCAAAAAACTAAAGATCATTACTAAAAATACTTTTCTATTTCAAGTCGACCTGGTATATCGCACCCAAAAGGATAGGATTTAAAGAATCAATTCCATAGAAAATGAGTAGAATTGTGTACGGTATAGGGGCTGGCTGTTGCTGCCATGGAAAGTCAGATTAATTATTTATTAATATCGCTTACCGCAATGATTTCCTTGTCAGCATCAACTGCATGGAAGAAACCTCCGGCATTTCCGGAAACATTTCCTTTGACATTGGAGGGTGTTGAAGAAAGCAGGCCTTTCCAATCCGTTTCCTGGAAAAGGTTATATAGATATCTGCTGTAGCCTTCAGAAAGCGAAAACTTATAAACGGTCACGCTGTCGTTCAGTGCCGTGTACATAATTCTTTGCTTCCTTGTGAGTGGATTGAGCGCATTCGGTGTGCCGTAAATATGGGAGTAACTAAAACTTGACCCCGCATTAAATAAGGAGGGATCCCATAAACCCCCTTTAGGCAGGATTAGCCATTGCTGAGGGATACTGACACCAAAGATATGTTTTGGAATAGTGATGGTGGAAACACTTCCTCGCTGTACCGTGAGAGGAACATATGTGGCTAGAATCGGGAAAACCTCGATTAAGGTATCGATAGCCTCATAATATTTCCCTTGATAATGGATATGTAGCGTATAGGGCTCGTAGTAATTCCTATTATTTTCCACTTCCCCCTTATACACTCCGCTGGTGCCCACTTCAACGAATGGTACTTCAATTCCCATGGTGCTGACACTTACTTTGGCGCCACTGATAGGCTGAACTGCCATCTCAGACAGCCTGGCCGGTTTACTAAGCCGGATATATTGATCAACATACTGCGTGTTTATCCCACCATCCACGATCAGATCATAAATAGGCGGCCCCGCGGCGAAATCCTGCTTTCGGCAGGCAGTAATCGTTATGATTACTGCTAACAGCAACAAATTATACATCCTTCTCATATCAAAAGACAAGACTGTAACTGAATACGGGTGTCATACCGGAAAATGTTTGTTCTTCAATCAGACTATTATTGCCTTCCTGTGGGTTTATTTTATAGAATAACGGATTTCGGCGGCCATAAATATTGTATATACCCACAGTAAACGTATTAATCCATTTTCGCTCGTTGTTAATTGAAATCGGTAACCTCCAGCAGATGTTCAGGTCCCACCGGTGGTAGTCAGGCATTCTCTCAAGGTTCCGGCCGGAATAGATGGGTACCCTCACGCCATTTTGAATATAGTACCCTGTTGGAAGTGTAGCTGGCCGCCCCGACGTATAAGTAAAGTATGAATTTATCTGCAAGGATTTAATCGGTTGATAACTCACCGATAGTTTCCCGGTATGAGGGATATCATAGTTAGCCGCATATCTTTTTCCATTATTGATCTCGTTCATCGTACGAAAAACCCTCGACCAGGTGTAGAATGCAGTTGCCCTGAAATTGCCAACCTGCTTCGCTAAGCCCAACTCCAGCCCATATGCATCAGATTTACCTGTTCGTAACTGATCCTCAACCAGTGGGTTCGAAATTACCTGGGCGTGATCCACAAGTTCGAGTTGATTGCCCATAAACTTATAATAGGCGCCAAGAGAAAAGGTCCCGCCGGGTAGCTTCCATTTATAGGTGAATGCATAGATATCCGAATACTGCGGCCTCACATGGTCGCTGGAAGGTATCCAGGTTTCGAGGGAGGAGAAAGCCAGCTCATCGTTTTGCAGGAGTTGCAAATACTGATAGTTTCTATTGTAACTCAGCTGTACCATTGAATGACCAAACAAGGCATAACGTATCGTCAGCCTTGGTTCCAACCTTGCAAAGACGGTATTTTTTGTTTTGGAGAAAGCATCATCTTCGGTATAGAGCTTAAAGGACGAAAAGTTCCTGAACAAACTGACCCTCAAGCCATAAAGGACTTTTAACCGGGCACCTACGGCGATCATTTGTGAATAATACAGCGCAAGTTCAGCTGCCCTTGCCCGAGGGATGTCATTGTAGGCTGAAGCAGTTGTTTCACCCGGTTTAAACAGATGAACAACACCATTGAATCCAAAATGCATCTGGTTACCCGGCTTTCTGAAATAGGCAAAATCCGATTTTAAAGTCAGATCCCGGATTCCCGTCACCCAATTGTCCATGCCCTCGGAGGCATCGGCGTTGATATTAAGGGCATTTCTGTAACTACTGTAAATAGCCGAAAAGTTCAAAAAGAGCTTCGGATTGAAAATATGGTTCCACCTCAATGTTGCAGTCTGATTACCCCACTCATTCAGGTAGCCGTTGCCAGCGCTTACCCGATCCCGGCCTAAATAAGCGGAAATAAACAGCCGGCTGGAAGCATTCAGCCGGTAGTTGCATTTGAAGTTCAGGTCATAGTAAGCCGCTTTGAGATTATAAAGGCCGAAGTCCTTGTTTAGCTGGCTGGCCAGGCTCCTTCGGCCAGCGATCAAAAATGATCCCTTCTCCCTGACTATCGGCCCTTCCGCCGAAAATCGGCCAGACAACAGACTCGCTCCGCCTTTGACCCGGAACGTCTTGTCATCTCCATCAGCCATCCGCGCGTCTATGACAGAAGACAGACGTCCCCCGAAATTAGCCGGGATATCATCCTTGTAAAGCTCAATATTTTTTAATGCATCGGGGTTAAATACGGACGTAAGGCCAAACAGATGGGCAGGATTGTACACCACCGCTTCGTCCAGCATGATCAGGTTCTGATCTCTATTTCCTCCCCGAACGAACATGCTGCTGCTGCCCTCAGTCATCCCAGCTACTCCATTTTGCATCTGAAGGGCTTTGACAACATCAGCTTCACCCCTAAAGTAGGGCTGGTCCCTCAACAAATCCCACTGCAACTGTTGAGCAAAGCCAGGGGGCCGGAGTGAATCGATCAGGCTCTTACTTACTGTCACTTCCCTTAGTTCGTTCACCTTTTTTTCCAACAGGATATTAAGTGTCTGGTCGCTACCGGTATAAACGACTTGAATTTTTTTCCCAATATACCCCATGCAGCTGAGCCAGATTTCATGGCTTCCCTCCGGAAGGGTCAGCGAATAAAAGCCATAGCTGTTGCTGGTGGTACTTGAACGCCCTGGAAAAACCTGCATATTGGCGCCGATCAGGTCCTCCCCATTCTCAGCGTCCTGAATCCGGCCGCTCAATGTAGAATATTTTCTGGCCGGCACAACAACAATCTCCTCTGCCAGATATCTCCATCCCAACCCAACATCATTCAATAAATCCCGTAGAATATCCGACACGGTAGCATTCGAAAAACTCACGTTTACATTCTTCCTCATACCTTCAAGGGTTGGCTCGAAGGAAATCGGGATCTCATACTGCATGGAAAGCTTTGTCAACGCGTTCTGAAGCGGAATATTATTAAAATTGACCGTTACCCGTCTATTTAGTGGATTCTGCTGCGCCAATAAATTTGAAGCGGACAGTAATGCGCATAGAAAAATCAATCCCCCGCCTCTCCCCAATCGCATGGGAACAAGGCTCACAAGATATCGACACGAAACAATTTTACTGCCTGGGCGGTTTGGCATGCTTGAAGATTGTACCTTTATGCGATTTCAGTTCACTGTGACACAACAAAGATACTGTCTTTTTTCTCTATTTTTATTTGTAACGACGTAGCAATAATCTGCATGATCTGTTCCTCAGTTCTGCGATCAAAATAAGCGTTCAAGATTCGTGTTTTAAGAGTTGTATCCTGAAATATGATACGCGTTCCGTAAATCAGCTTCAGCTCCTCTGCAACACCAGCCAATGGAGCATTTACAAATCGGATTTTTCTATCCTGCCACGCCCTGTAGTTAACCGGAATATCGGTTGTGCGAGAAATTGCTTTATTTCTGCGATCAAACACACCCTGATGATTTGCCCTTAAAATAGTTTTCTGCAACTTGCTAGCCTGCTTGTATTCCATTGAAACAATCCCGGAATTGACAATCACTTTATAATTTTCGTTGCTCATTTTAAGATTGAAGCTCGTACCGATATCACGTACGATGATTTCACCCATTTCAACGACAAACTCGTTATTCTCTTTGTGCGCAATATCAAAATAGGCTTCACCATCCAAAAGTTTCACACGGCGACTCCTGGAGAAACCTCTTTTCTTGTAACTGAGCACCGAATTGCCGTTCAAAAATACTTCACTGCCATCGGGAAGCAAAATCTGCAAACGTTCATGACTCGCTGTACGATATACAACTTGTTCGCCGGGAGAAAACCAGTTGAATATAACACCGAATACACCAATCAAAACTGCGGCGGCAACTCCGTAAACTGCGATCAAAACCCCACTCCGTTTTTTATTATGCCGACTATCGGATCCTCCGGGTATCTGAGAACTGATCCGGCTCCATGCCCTCTCAGCATCTGCCCTTTGGTAAAGATCAAGGAGTGCCAATTTATCCCCCGCCTCACGAAGCGCATAATATTCGGTCATGTTTTCCTCCGACGCCCTTTTCCAGCGTTCAAGCTCCTTCGTTTCTTCCGGAGACAACACCCGCTCCATTTCATCCAAAATGAGTTGGAAAGGAATCTGATTCTGTTGATGATTTTCCATGATAATTATAAAACAGGCATCTCGTTTAACAGTCCTAAAAAACCGATAGACAGCAATAAAGCCAAAACACATGCCTCACCCGAAATCGCCCTCCGTATTTTATCGAACCCAATCGTCAACTGGTTCTTCACCGTTTTGACAGAGATGTTCAACCGATCCGCGATTTCCTGTTGCCGGCATTTTTCAAATTTGCTCATAATTAATATTTTTTTGCATTGAGACGGAAGTCTTTCCAGCACGCTTTCGAGCTTCACTAATTGCTCTTCCAGGACCTCGGCCTGATCCTCCGGAGTATCAATCCCGGCTATTTCCGCCTGGTATTGCTCTTGCCACGCCTCCAGGCGGTTTTGTTGGCGGATAACATTCAATGACCTATTAATCACACTTCTCGACAAATAAGACTTTAGAGCATGCTCGATCCTCAACCGGGGAGCCTCCGTCCATATTCTCATTAACACGTCGTTAACAACTTCCTCGGCTGTATCTTCATTCTTCACATACCGGTAGGCCAATACCAAAAGCCTTTTGTAATGCGCTTTGTATAGTTGTTCAAATGCTTTATGATCTTTCTTACAGATCCTCTTAAAAAGTTCATTGTCCTGATCAGGCATATACAAACTTAACAGTCACCAATAAAATTAATACTAAAACCCGGCATTTGCCAGATCAGCCCACCTCGAATAAAGCTACTTACTGCACAAGCCCTCTCCTTCCGTAGAATCATACCTCCCTAGCCAGCCGAACCCACATATAAGCCGGCAGTTATCTAAATGACACCACTCTGGGTAAAAGGTCCCAAAAAAAACAAAAAAAATGTCCGTCCACCTCGAAGCGGCCAGAAGTTGGAAATATTCTCCGAATCGGTGCCCCAAAAGCCATCCGAAGATTGGGACTTTTAATGCTTTCAGTTGTCTTATAAATGAAACAAACATGGAAGACCCAGGCAACTCCCATTGTCCTTCTTTAATATATAACCAATTGCAACAACTGACGAGGCTGGCTTTTTAGACGCTTGTATCCCGTACCATGGTCTACACTTTTCTATTCAGTACTGCCGTCATCGTGAATACACAATCAAATTGCCAAAAGACAGATCCGCTTAAAAAAGACAATGCAGGTAAGACAGTAAAACGGAAGCCAAGCCTTCTCGACCCGTGAAACAGGTTCCAACGGGAAAAGAAAAACAACCGCACCAATGGAGCTAACATAGGCTGGATCACAAACTGAAAACCTGCTATCATATACACGAAAGGGTTTTCAAGGATTAAGTTAAATAAAGGGCTGTCTCATCTGGGTCGGCCGCATTTTTTTAAAAGGTTTGCAGATCGGGGTATCAGCATCTCACGGAAGTAATGACAAAAATGAGACAAGCCTAGAAACCTGTCCCCAAAGTGACCTTGCAGGAACAAATGATATTTGCAGCGGTTGTTGCAATAACCCGTTATGCTACTCTTGAGTTAATCTCCTCTATTTTAAACGACAACCCAGACCAGAACTTTAGGCACTAGTTCAGGTAAATCCAGGAGAACCACTGAATTTATCCGGATTTGCTCCTTCCTTTTCCTCATTTTCCACAGTATTCATTTTTCAAAATCCCTATCGGCGGGTTTCCAGCCTGGCGGTTTAGTTAAATAATTCCATTTAGTTCTTATGCTATTTGCCGATTTCAGGTCTTTAACCAAACTAATGTACTCATGCGTATGGACTTTTATGGGATTTGTAGTTTCAATAGGAGTTGTCAGCCCATATTTGGGTGGGAATATTTCTTTCTGGGAAGTGCCGAACATTCTGTCCCAGAGTGAAAAGATCGCTCCATAATTCTTATCAAGATACAGATCATCACTACCGTGATGCACGCGATGCTGAGAGGGAGTCATAAACACATACTCAAATACTCCAAGTTTTCCTATTAGTTCAGTATGCAACCAAAACTGATAAATTAGCATGACACCTATGGCTAATATCACCATAATTGGATGAAAACCGGCTAATATAGCAGGCAGGAAAAAGAAAAACACAACGAAATTATCAATAAATGATACTCTTAATGCCGTCGTGTAATTGTAAATAGGAGAACTATGGTGAATGCTGTGGTAGCTCCAAAGGATACGGATCCGGTGCTCCATCCGGTGCTCCCAATAATACAGAAAATCGATTACCACAACCGCCAAAACCATCGTATATCCGTTCACCGGAATTTTCCAGGGGATAAATCCCGCCACCCAAATGAAAATCCCCGACATAATTGCAACACCAGCACTTTCCGTTAAAGCCTGCGGTATAAAAACACCAAAACTTGCACCCATTTCTTTTAATCGCCACTTGTCAATCTTCTTTTTCCGCAATTCAACTATGAATTCAACAAACGCTAAAAGAACAGAGAATACGTAAATGGAACCCACGACTAATTCTACTTCAGAATTGATCTTCTCGATAATTTCTTTCATTGTGTCATTTTTTTATAAAATGGGAACGCAGACTTTCGTCAGAAGTTCATCGGGAGCCACTTGGGATAGATTGTTAAGATAAACTTCCAGAACGGGTTTATCTTCAATCTCGTATGGATTATTAAACAACCATTCGCTGTAAATCAATTGATAGAAGCTTTCCATATGCTGATATCTTCCTTTAAACAAGAAGGTCGCGTATTTTTGATGTGGCATGGTTTTTACTTTGGGGAACGCCAACGGTTCAACTTCCAGGTTCTCCGGGAACGAAATAAGGCAGTTATACCGGCATTTTTGTTTTGGAGTAATTTCCTCATCGTCCAAAATCTCTCCAACATACTGGGTGTCATCTGAAAGTAAGCCGCGGCCGAACGCAAATTCAATGATATCTTCCCAATGAGTCTCTATTTTAGTAAGGTTATGTACACCGGTACAACTCACGTACAAGCATCTCCATGCAGGAAATGTTTCAATTTCAAAATTGAGCTCCCTATCGGCAATTTTACCTCCATTGTTCATTACAAAAGTTTTAAGTTTCTGCTCACTTATTCTTTTAAAGCTCCGGGGAGATACTCCATATACAGATTTGAATGCTTTGTTAAATGCCTGTAAATCCGAGTATCCAGATTCAAAGCCAATCTCTGTAATTGATTTCTTTGAGTACAAAACCTTTTTAGCAGCGTATTCAATCCTTAATCGCTGAATAAAAGACCCAATGCTTTCCTGATAAACCGATTTGTAAATGCGGTTGATATTCCGGTAAGAGTAGAATGCAATAGCCGTTATCTGATCAATACTTATCTCTTTATTGAAATTCAATTCAATAAAACTCTTCACATTCTCCACCCGCTCCTTAATATGTTGGGTATTTTGCATACACAAATTTATACCATTGAGAAAGAAAGAAAGTGGTTAAAAAAGGACAGTTTTATGGAGCTCGCAAAGCTTCAATCGCTCCGCTGAATTTTGCAAATCCAGAACCTGCTATTCTAACTTTCATCACCAGATCCGGAAAGGAGGAATTAAATCCAAAGAAACTTGATAATGTGCCATGAAGAATCAGATCAGTTAGTAAAGCGGCACGGAAGGAAAGAATTCCCCGCTCTAAGATATTCCAACCGGTCAAAACGATCTATAAGCGAAGAACAGGGAAATCCAGCAGCAATAATTGATACGATGATGGCGCTGAAGGAGGCAAGCCCTGCTTCTTTCACGTCGTTGTACCATAGGGCCAGCTTCTTAAACGCCTGCTCAGGTCTGGCCACCAGGTTAGCTTCCTGGGTATCGGCAACTTCCTTACCACAGTTATTTCATTCAAAAAATGGACTCAAAATCTCAAAGTTCAAACACGCTTTAGCTTCTTAATAGCACAGCACGCCAGAAATAAACAACCTTCTTATGTGAAGCAAAACCGGAAAAATCAGGCAGGAAGTTTTACAGGGCGGGATGCAACTAACAAATTCATAATCCAGGGATTTGAACCGCTGGTGATCTGTAAAACAAAAACACTATTGCCAGAATTTTATCCTGGCAATAGTGTTACTGATGAGACCTCGGTAAAGGCATCAGATTCTATTCCTCTTCCTCGTCTTCCGTATTGCTTAATTTTAAGAAAGCGGCGCGCGTGGGGGTGGGGGCGCTTTTCCCTTTCAGTCCCAGCCAGAGGATTTCATTAAAGACCAGGTCCGGAACGGCGTCTTCTTTCGACCAGTCGAATTTATTGCTTAATTCGGCCAGCTTTCCGCTCTCGGGATTTCTTTCGTTCAGATTCACATTGGCGGGAAGATGATTGAATGTAGTCAAATCCGGAGTGCTGGTAAATAATCTCCACATGGGCGTTGCTGCGGCATCATACTGGGTCATGGGTTTCATGCCGAGAATGAGCTCGATTGTCCGGAGCATACTGGTGGTGGAATACATGGTATGATCCACGATTTTTCTTTTCACAAAGGGGCTGATCACATAAGCCGGGCTGCGGTGTGCGTCCACATGGTCGGGCCCATTCTGGGCATCGTCTTCCAGGATGAAGATGGCGCATTCTTTCCAGATGGGGCTTTTGCTGATATAATCCACGAACAGGCCCACGGCCAGGTCGTTATCCGCCACATGTGCATAAGGCGTTTTTTTACCCGCTCTCATCCCTTCGGTATGATCGTTGCCAAATCGCAGTGTGGTCAGTTGGGGTACTTTTCCTTCTTTCAGGAGCTGCTCGAAATCGGTTTTCCACTGCGTGAAACGGGTGGTGTCGGGGACGCTCAGGTCGTAGCCGGTATAATTCTTTGCAAAATGTCCTTCCAGCGCTTTGATATTCGCTTTTCCGTCGTCAGCAAACTCACCGTAAGACCTATACGTAATGTTGTGGCGTTTGGCATTATCCCAGATAAAGCCGGCTTTATTGTTCGCGATTTCTCTTTCTCCTTCGCCTCCGTATGTTCCGCCACGACCGCCATAGCTGGAAGGCCAGGTTTTTTCGAGGTAGTCGTTGGCATAGGCGCCCATGCTCCAGTTATGCCCATCTGCGCTCACTTCTGCGTCCACGTAAAAGTTATCCAGCAACGCAAATTCCTGGACGATCTTATGCTGGTTCGGCGTTATTTTTTCGCCGAACAGGCAAAGGCTGGTGTCTCCATTGCCCTGCGGCAAATCGCCCAAAACCTGGTCGTAGGTACGGTTTTCTTTGATGATATAAAAAACATATTTGATCGGGGAAGGATCGCCAATCTTCATTGGGATGGGATTGCCGGGTTCTCCCTCCGCATTCAGCTCTTTATCTTTAGAATAGGGCGTGTTTTGATAAACTGCCTCGGAGTACGCCGCCAGCGTTGATACGTCTGGGTTATCGATAAAGCTCATGGTACCTTTAAAGAGACCTGCAATGTACTGGATCTCCTTCGGCTTGTTCATATCACCTGCGTGGCGGTCAACTTTCTCTTTCCTGCCAGTGGGATTAGGGCCTTCGGGATTGGCTTTAGGCGTAATCCCTTTGCCATTGGTAACCAGAATCGTTTTGCCTACCACCTTCACATTGGTGGGATACCAACCTACCGGAACAAAGCCTTTGGAAAAGGATTTCCCGGGATTGCTTACGTCAAAAACGGCCAGGCAGTTATTGTCCGCATTGGCGATGTACAATGTTCTGCCGTCTTCAGTAAGCGCAACGCCGTTGCTGGTAGACCCGCTGGGGGCATTGGGATACAGGGCCGCGTTCAGGGTTTCGACCACCTTTCCTTCAGAAGTATTGACGATAGAAACAGCATTATCATCCGAATTGGCAACATATAAATATTTCCCGTTTTTGCTGAAAGTGATTTCGTTGGGATGGTTGCCAACCGGGATCTCCTTCACTACTTTCCGCGCTGCTGTATTCCATACCAGCAGCTTCTTTGCCCCCCAAACGCTGATGTATAGATGTTTTGAATCGGGAGAAAGTTTGCAGGTATATCCTTCCGCACCCAGGTCTATTTTTGACTTTACAGATTTATCTGCGAGGTTGATGACATACAGTTGCTTATCTTCCCGCGTAACGATGTAAAGCTCCTTACGGATCTTATCATCCACATCCAGACCAGCAATGCCGATGCGGTTGGGCCAGGGTTTTCCCAATACAATGGAGTCTTTATGAGAGAGCCTACCTTTATTCACAGCATAGATCCTCACCATATTATCATGTCCTCCGGAAACATAGAGCAGGTCGTCTTTCGAAGAAAAGGCCAACCCGTACCAGGATTTTGGTATAATGATGGTGTCTGTTTTCTTTCTTTGTGCGATATCGATCAGCTCAATGGTTTGGGTGCTTTGTCCATTGTTGGTAACGGCTGCCAGCTTTTTGTTATGGCTGACCACCAGGTTCAACGGCAAGTCGCCTACCTGGAGCTGCGTGCCGGCAGGAGTAAGCGTCCAGCCATTGGGCAGCCCCGTCTTGCGGGATGCCAATTCCTGCGCAATTTTACTCTGTGCAAAAAGCAAAGAAGGCAACAGCAAAATACATTTAGCAGAAAGCAATAGAAGTTTAATATTTTTCATAGCATTATCATTAAAAGCTGTCTTTGGGAACTATAGTAAGATAAAATGTACCGGTTCATTATAATACCAAGCTGAGCGATAACCATGCGCTTCTGCCTACGCCATTGATGCCGGAGCCATGGGTGCGGTAATCCTCATTGAAAATGTTCTGTACGGCGGCGTTGATGTGCAGCTTGGAGAATTTATAACCTCCAAAGAAGTTCAGCACCTGCCATGCGGGCGTGCCGCCAGCCGGAATCCGGTTATCATCTTTATCGCCCTTCGCCAGGCGCTTCTGGCTGGCTGCAAATTGAAATTCAGCGGCAGCAAACCACTTTCCGGAAGCGTATCTTCCCAGGGCCCTTCCGTGGAAAGGAGGAATGCGGCGCATGGGTTCATGCTTGCTCAGGCTTTGTCCGTATGCATAGGTAACGCCTCCTTGAAAATCGATTCTGCTCGTAACAGCCAGGTTCAATTCTGTTTCAAAACCTTTGATATAAGCTGATTCGGTATTTTCCTTTTTGTGTACAGGGTAATTTTCGATCGTTTGTCCTTCTACTCTTACCCGGGTAATGATATTGCTCAGATGCATGTAATAAGCGGCCAGCTTGAAAGCAGCTTTGGCGGTTTGCAGCTTGTACCCGATCTCGGTATGTTGGGATTTCTCCGGCTTCAGGTCCGAAGCAGGCACTTCGTACCGGAAATCTACGATGCCCAGAGTGCCCATATCGTCCACATTCGGCGCCCTGAAACCGCTGCTGAACGCTGTATAGAGGGTTTGTCCTTTGCTGACCTTGTACATCAGGGCGGCATTGCCCACCAGCGCGGAGGGCATTACTTTTACATTGCCAAGTGTGGTATCGCTGATCCGGATATCGAATGCGTTAAAGCGCGCACCCGCTTCCACGATCAATTTGGAGAAAGTGAAGTGATGAAGGGAGTAGATGGAATAGTTGCCGTATTTTGAATCATCCGGATATAATCCGCGTTTGTTGGTAATGGCGGCGGTCCGGGTATTCAGGTCATATTTTGAGCTGTTTACCCGGTCATGATAAAGTTCAATCCCAGAGTTGGCGGTCCAGTTTTTACTGATGGAAGAATAGATATCAAACGTTAAGCCGAGCGTGTTGATCTTATCAAATTCATGCGTTTCAGTGCTACTGCCATTTTTCCGGCTATGTCTTCTTTCAATGGTTTGTTGCCAGGAACCGATCAGCTCAATTTCCTTCAACAGGGAGCTTTTTCCTTGTATGTTCAGTTTCGCGTAATTCAGGAAGCGCTGTTGCGGATCCATCATATTCAGCGCGAAATTTTCCAGCTTGTACTTATGATAAACCGGCACATCCTGCTGCCGGAGGAACTGGCTGGCCACGGTGAGCTGCATGTTCTGCTTCAGGGCGAATTTTGCTTTTGCATCAAAAGCCCATTCCTCATATCCCGAATTCAATTGTTTCCCGGTTGTGTCGCCCCCGATCAGGTCGCCAAAGCTTCTTTTGGATAAGCCTGCAGTGAAAGCGAATTTCTCCCCGGAATACTTCGCATCTCCGCGAACGGTCTTTTCCATATCGCCGGTCATATACCGTCCAGCCACTTTACCGCCCCATTTCGGTTTATCCGCAGCGAATTGAGGGTCTTGCGTAAGAATATGGACAACGCCGCCGATGGCATCGGAGCCATACTGGACGGAGCCGGTGCCTTTTGCCACTTCTATGCGGTGGATGATAAAGGGGTCGATGGTGTTGAGGTATTGGTTGGGGCCATAGCGGAACGTGGAATTATTCAGACGGATACCGTCAACCAGTATCAAGGTCTGGTTTCCGGTGAGGCCTCTGACGAAGGGGGAGCCGCCGCCGTGATTTGTTTTTTGAATAAATACGCCGGTAGTACCCATCAGTGCTTCGGGCGTTGTGCGGGGACCGAAGTCATCGATCTGTTGTTTGGAAACGGTGCTTACCGAAAAGGGCGCCGTCACAGCAGGCTGTGCATGTCTTTGAGCGGTCACCACCACCTCTTTCAGCGGATTATAAGAGCTGTCTTTCACTTCTTCTTTGCTTTGCGCAGCAACCGCAGCGGTGATGCATGTCAGCACAATGGAACTTAGGATCTTTATCATATTTATTAAAAGGATCAAGCCTGGCAGCAGTAGGCCGAGTTTTCAGTGCGTCTATTCATGTCATGAATCCCGCGAATTTCTAAACAAATTGCAGGATTTGCAATGAAGGGTTCTGCAAATGGGGTAAATTAACTTAATGGTAATTTTAGGTGATTACCGGAATCACTTTTGCAGATACCAAACGTCATGATGAAGGAGGCGAAGCCGTTGCGCCAATCTATACTTTTTGCTCGTGCTGTCATAACCTGTTCAAAAGGTTTTCCCGGTAAGTTCGTCCCAATTGGCAGTTCAATCCTATCCAATACCACAACATCTCCACTAATATATCTAATATTTTTCATGTGTACAATAAAACGCTTGTAAATGCGCACGAATTCCTTTGGGGAAAGCTTTCGCTCCCAGTTTTAAGCGTATCCGCTTTCCTGTCAAGCAACAGCCCGTTCTGCATATCCGGCAGTTCGCCCGTGGTTTTGTAGTTATGGGCGAACACGAGGCTGGTAGGCGCGTAAAAAGCAGCGTTCAGGGCCGTGCGCGTTTCTTCTGCGGGTCTGATGAAGGCAGCCTCCGGGTCATAATCCTTATAGCTCCAGCTGTAGAATTTTGCGGCCTGCGACCCTTCAAGCCTCCCTACCCCGCCCAAGCTCCTGGTAATAACGGAATACCGGTTCGTCCCTGAATTTACCGGGTTTGCACATTTAACCGGTTCAATCCCCGGCGAAACATCTACTTTTTCCGAAAATCTATGGAACTATGAAGAAGTACCTGTTATTGTTGTTGATATGCTGCAGCGGAACCGCCATGGCGCAAATGGGAGCGGCGCAAAAAGTCGTCCCGGAATACCTCCATGAAACCAGAATCAAAAACAATCCGCCGGCAATCTGGGAAACTATACGTGACTTACCGAAAGTAAAGGATTATTCCAATGGTATGATCACGGAAGTGAACATCCGTACCGAAGGCGGGTCACAGTTCCGGGACCTCGTATTCGCGGACGGCCGCAAGCGCACGGACGAAATAGAGCAGGTTCACGACACTTACAAATTTTTCGTTTTCCATATTGCCGCTCCCCTTACGCCCGGTGTTTCCAAAGCGATCGTTACCGCACTGGTGGAATCGCATCCGGAAATCAAGGGTACGTCGGTAGTCCGCTGGTCCATCATTATGGAAGGCGACAAGTCCGCCAAGAAAGCCCTGACCGAAAGCCTGACGGCAGAGATCGCCAATTATGAGGCGGGCTTGAAAAAACTGCTGGAATAGACACCTGCAGGATTTCGACTTGCGAAAGTGTATGTAAAAAGCTAAGCACCGATGGCGGTCTTAGCTTTTTTTCAATTATGGCCAACACGCACAGCTAAAAATTCATCCACGCCATCCATGCGCTGCCTATATTTGCACCATATGATGGATTTTACGGAGCAATATATCATACCCGCCGCCAGCATCAGTACCCTTTCCGCATACGACCTGCTGAAATATACCCGCAACGGAAGCTTCCTGGAATCGGCCACCCAGCACAGCATCTATCCGGTATCACTGGCGATCGATGAAGGTACCTTCACCAAAAAAACGGACGCCATCCATTTCCCAGATGTAACCGTGTGCCAGACGGGGAACGCCATTGTCACGTCCTGTACCTGCGGCGGCCACGCTACCGGGCTTTGTGAGCACCAGGCGGAAATCATTCACTGCATCATCGAAAAACACCAGTTCCGGGTTTTCTTCGACGGGCGGCGGCGGCGCCAGCTCCTGTTAAAAACCGCCAAAGATTATGGCCTGGAGCAGGAACCGGACCTGGACGAATATTTCCGGATCAGTTACAAGGACAACGACCTTCACATAACGCCCATCCTGAAAGAGCTCATCAGCATCGATGAACATTTGTTCAAAAAGGAGCTCCTTCCTTTGGGCAACACGGGCTTAAAAAAAGAGGAAGCGGCCCATCCCGACAAACGTACCATCCTCGTCATTGACAAGCATCGCTTCTACCAGCAACCCGTTTTTCACCTGATGCATGCCGAAGTTTCCCTCGCTGGCAAAATCAAAAACCCGGTAGAGAAAGTGGATCCATTGCACCTGATCTGGGACAGCCAGGAACCTTCCCTTATCAAATTCATCGCGGCCGTATCGACATTCTCCGAAAAGATGATGGACGTGAACAATCCGTCGGACCTGCTGGCTTTGCGGCTGGTTTTCGCCAATCCCATGCAGCTGGATGTCTACCACCACGACCGCAGTATTTCGGAGTCGATTTCGGCCCGCTCCCTTTCGCGCATTGAATTGAACATCCTCAAAGCAGAAATCGGCCTGACGGTTTTCAGGAAATCTCCTTTCTATGAAATCACCGGCCAACTAATGCTCGACGACGCCGCTATCCCGTTTGATAAAGTGGTGCTCCGGCATCAACATTTCATTTTCCACCGGCAGACGTTGTACCTGGTCAGCAACCCGGACATTACCCGGGTGATACGCTTCTTCAAGCGGAACAACGAAATTTTGCTGGTCCATGCCTCCCGGTACGACGCCTTCCTGCAAACGGTGCTGAAATCGCTGGAACACCTGGTGCATATCGATTACAGCTACATACAAAAGGCCTCCCCGGCGCAATTGACGGAAGGACGGTACACCACCGAGAGAATCATCTACATCCAGCAACAGGGCAATTACATCGCCATTACCCCGGTCATGAAATACGGCGCCCTGGAAGTGCCGGTATATTCGCGCAAACAACTGACGGACGTTGACCGGAACGGGAACGAGTTCAAAGTAAAAAGGGACCAGGAGGCGGAAATCGCCTTCACAACCCTCGTCATGAACCAGCACCCCGAATTCAA
The DNA here is from genome assembly GCA_965653365.1 of uncultured Chitinophaga sp. Taxonomy (GTDB): domain Bacteria; phylum Bacteroidota; class Bacteroidia; order Chitinophagales; family Chitinophagaceae; genus Chitinophaga. The sequence continues at coordinate 24,200 of CBFGZV010000009.1, forward strand.
AGAGCAAATCCAGGCACCCGAATATTTTCACCTGCATAAAAACAAGTTCCTGGACGAGGACTGGTTTCTCGACGCGTTCGAGGCCTGGCGAAAAGAAAGCATCAGCATACTCGGGTTCAACGAGCTCCCCGGCAACAAACGCAGCCAGCATAAGGCCCGCATCCGCATTGAGGTCAACAGCGGGATTGACTGGTTCAATGCCAAGGTGCAGGTTAGCTTTGGAAACAAAACAGCATCGTTAAAACAACTCTACAAAGCCATCCGGAACAAGAGCAAATTTGTGGAGCTGGGCGACGGCACTACGGGATTACTCCCCGAAGCATGGATCAGCAGCCTGGCAAAGTACTTTCAGGCAGGAGAAATCGACGCAGACATGCTGAAATTCCCCAAGATCAATTATTCGGAGATATCGACGCTGTTTGATCAGGAAGTGATGAGCCGCGAGGTGCAAATGGAAATTGCCGCGTACGAACAGGCCTTCGAGGCCGGCGGACAAATCCCCGAAGTAGCGGTACCCGCATCGCTGACGGCCGAATTAAGAGCGTATCAGCGGGAGGGATTGAACTGGCTGAGCTACCTCGACGGATTCAATTTCGGCGGCTGCCTCGCGGATGACATGGGCCTGGGAAAAACCGTGCAGATCATCGCTTTCATCTTATCTCAAAAAGAAAAGCACGGCCACGCCACCCACCTGGTGGTGGCGCCTACTTCCCTCCTGTTCAATTGGCAGGAAGAATTACAGCGGTTCGCACCGTCGCTGCCCCTGCAGCTCCATTACGGCGCCAACCGCCTGAAAAGCACGGACGGCCTGAGCGATGCCGCTGTCGTGCTCACGAGCTATGGCACCCTGCTGTCCGACATCGGCTTCCTGAAATCTTTCCGTTTCGATTATATTTTCCTGGACGAATCGCAGGCTATCAAGAACCCCGGTTCGGAAAGGTACAAGGCAGCACGGCTCCTGCAATCGCGCAACAAGATCGTCATCACCGGTACGCCGGTCGAAAATAATACCATTGATCTCTACGGGCAGCTCTCTTTCGCCTGCCCCGGCCTTTTGGGCAGCAGGCAATATTTCAGGGAAATCTACTCCATTCCCATCGATAAATTCGGCTACACGAAGCGGGCCATTGAATTGCAGCAGAAAGTAAAACCTTTTATCCTGCGCAGGACCAAAAAGCAGGTGGCCCGCGAGCTGCCGGAAAAAACGGAAATGACCATCTTCTGCGAAATGAATGCCGAGCAAAGAAAAATATACGACACCTACGAACGGGAACTGCGCGAATACATCGCCGCCTCCAGCACGGAAGACATTCACAAAAACAGCATGCATGTGCTCACCGGGCTCACCAGGCTGCGCCAGATCTGTAACTCTCCGGTTCTGCTGAAAGAAGGCCATTCGGGCGCCAACTCCGTCAAGATAGAGGTGCTCCTGGAACAGATCACCAACAAATCGAAAGAACATAAAATCCTGGTTTTCTCCCAGTTTACCGGCATGCTCGACCTCATCGATGCGGAATTGCAAAAAATGGGTATTCCGTTTGAACGCCTGACGGGGCAAACCACGAACAGGGGCGCCAGGGTGAATAATTTCCAGTCAAACGAAACCATCCGCGTATTCCTCATCAGCCTGAAAGCAGGCGGCGTGGGGCTCAACCTCACGGAAGCCGACTATGTGTACCTGGTAGACCCCTGGTGGAACCCTGCCGTGGAAAACCAGGCCATCGACCGTAGCCACCGCATCGGGCAAAGCCGGCATGTGGTAGCCGTCAGGCTGATCTGCTCCGGCACCATCGAAGAAAAAATAAGGACGCTACAAACGAGAAAAAAACAGCTGGCGATGGATCTCGTGAAAACAGACGCCACCATGCTGCAAAACCTGTCAAAAGACGATCTGCTGGAAATATTGTAACACGAGAAAGCATGGTTGGAAAACCATCAAGTATCCTATCTGTCGTTTACTACGTTCTCATGTTCACCCGCGTTTAGCTTCACAATCGCCTGACGGCGTGCATTGCCGCAAGCGCTAAGCAACAGGGCGCCACGTCATATCGCGGCGCCCTGTCGGCATTTTATGCTATTACATTATTCTTACTCCGTTACAATGAATTTGATATTCATGATCTGTCGCGCTGAACGGATGTTGCAGATGTAGATGCCGGGTATAAATCCGTCTGTCGGGATACTTCCGGACGATTCCAGTCGTCCCGTCCAAACCTGCCTGCCTTGCAGGTTATAGACCTTAACAGCGATCTTCTCCGTTTTGTCGGACACCACGCGCACCGGCTGTCCCTTTTTGACCAGCGTTGGGTACATGGTAATACCGCCGGCCGGTTTGCTGTCGGCAGGGTTTTTCATATACAGCTGCAACGCCGTGGCGGGCGACAGCCTGTTGCCCGGTATGGGCCTTTCCATCGTTGCATCGGGCAACTGCCAGCCAACGGCGAGATTATCCCCGCCGCCGCCTTCTTTATGCACTGCTTCGATGTAATACCGTTTGCCGGCCACCAGCGAAACGGGGGCAGACTGCTGGCTCGGCAGCTTCGTCCATTCCCGCACGCCGGCATAATTGCCGGAAATGTAGGCGATGCGGGTTTTGTTAGCCGGGTTATCGTCTGTGCTCAGGTACAGGTCGCTATCGTCGTCGCTGGCGATCCAGAATGTATAGTTACCCGTTTGCGGCGCGCAAATATAGCCCCTGATGCGGCTCACATAGCTTTCACCCACATTGGTCGGCCCTTCGAATATCGCTGGCTGGCTGATGCTGTCGGGCGCTTGTGTAAAGTCGAATGTGGAGAGCGTTACGTTCCCGCGGCTGCTCCACCGCTCGCGCAAAATATTGCCGGTGGCGGAACATGTCGTGGTCAGCGGGCAACCGGTGAGGCCTATTTCCGCGGCGGATACAAATGGCGTCGTGTTCGACGTCAGGGCGCGGAAGCGAACGTACCTGCCGTTTTTGGCGGTAAACGTCACCGATTTTTCAACGGTGGTAGCGGCAAAGGTGCCCGTTGCTACCGCAGCGCCCCAATTGGCGGGGTCGTCGCTCACATAAATCTGATAATTGCCGATGATGCCGTTGGTGCCTCCATCTTGCCGCGGAAGGTATTGCAGGCCGCTCAATGTGTACGTTGCACCGAGGTCCAGCTGTATTTCATGCGGAAGCGGGTCACTGCCGCCGCTCCACTTGGTATGCCAGAATGTGGTGGTATTGCCGTCTATCGCATGAATGGCCAGGCCATTGTTCGGCCCTTCCCCGGTGGTTTCCTGGCTGCTGAACGAGCGCACCGTCCACCCGGTTTTGCTGATGGGCGCAGGTGTGGTACAGGCGCCCGTGGCATCCCTGAAGTAAGCGGAGGCGGGAATGGCCTGTTTGGAAATCCCCGGCCCGGCATAGCTCACAGTCAGAGTTTCCGCGCCGGTGGCTTCAAAGTATTTTATCGTAACGGCATGCTTACCCGCTTTCAGGCCGATGGTGCCTGATTTTTCCGTGGCCCCGTGCAATCCGTCGTGATCCACCACCAGCGTGCTGCCGATATACAACCGGCTGCCGTCGTCGCTGTTCAAATAGAAGGTGTAGATGCCATCTGCGGGCACATTCACGTAACCCTTGAAATCAAAGCCGAAATTGTCGTTCCTGTTTTTGGGCGTAAGGTCCGGCTGGGTAACGGTTCCGGTTTCCGCAGGCGCCAGCGCGTTAAAATCGGGGAGCGTTGTCCACGTTCCTTCATAATACCGGTAGTTCAGGCCAGCGGCGGCATTCACCGGGTTCTCCGGCGTACGCAGCAGGAATCCGCAGTTGCCTGTGACGGAGATAAAATTGGTATATGTCTGCGTATTGCTCAGGCCGCCGGGGTTGGTCACCGTCAGCGTCACATTGAAGTTGCCCGCGTTTTTATAGGTCACCACCGGGTTGACGGCGTTGGAGGTGTCCGGCGTACCGCCGGGAAACGACCAGGCGTACGTGGCTCCCGCTTTATTGACGGAATAGCTGGAAAACCTGAACTGCGGGATTTCCAGCGCGGTACAATTGGCCGTGCGTTTGTCGACCGTGATCTGTGCTTTCACGGCAGACGATTCATAGAAGGGTGTTTCCCAGATCCCCGTACCGTACGATGCCGCACGAAGTTTTTCATCGCGGTAGAAGGGTATCGTTTTGGTGAGGTCGAAGATCACGGGGATGCCGTTTCCGTATGCCGTCCAGTCGCCCAGCGCATCGTTGCGGTAGTGTATGCCTTTACTCTTTGTGAAGAGGTATACGCCGCCGTTTGTACCCAGCTGATGCGCAATGCCGCGCAACTCATCGTCTACGGCGGAAGTGGTCAGGTTAGTCCAGGTGGCGCCGCTGTTAGTGGTGCGGTACACCCGCTGGCCGGCCTTTCCATAGCGGAAAGCAATCCACAGCTCGTCCGCGCTGTTGCCGCTCAGCGTAAAAGACATCCGTTGCTGATCTGTCAGCGGCAGCGTCACTTCCGCCCAGGTTACTCCGGCGTCGGTACTTTTCCAGAGCTTGCCGCCGGACCCTGCTTTCTGAAATGCAAACATCACGTCGGGATTCACCCGCGATATTTCGATCCAGCGCACCGGGTCCGTGGTGGCGGTACCGAAAGTGTACAGCACGTTGAACACGCTGCCGCCGTCTACGCTCTTGTACAGCTTGTTCTGATAGCCCGTAAATACCGTGTTGTAACAACGCGGGTCGAAGGCCAGCGTGGAGCTTTCCACTGCGCCGTAGCTTTCGTTGGGGTCGATGTTCATGCCAAAATTGCCCAGCGAGCCTTCCATTGTGGTGGGCAGAATGCGCCCGTTTACATCGGAGAAATAAGTTTTACGGTTCTCGGCGGGATTTACATACCCGGTGGGCGATTCGGCTCCCCCGAGGCGCAGGAACTTCCGGTCGGGATAGTCCTGGAAATACCCGCCGTTACCGGTGTGGTATTTGCCACCCACCATCACATCTTCGTTCCAGCCCTGGCCAAAGCCCCAGAACTCCCCGGCGTAGATGCCGTAGTTGAGCGCGGTGTGATTGTTGGTGGTAAAGAAGTCGGTGGAATAATTGATCCCCCCGTCGGTGGTGAGCCATGTTTCTTCGGTAGTGGCGCCCGTTTTATACACCTTGATGGTTTGCATATCGGGATGGATGCCGCTGATGCTGCCGGCATATCCGCCCACCGTTTTATATCCCGCCGCACCGTTGTCGGACCGGTAAAGGGTGAGCCCGCCAATCAAAACTTTGTTCGCGTCGAGCGTGGAAGCGGCAATCCAAGTGTTGTAAAGAATCTGGTTATAACCACCGGCGGGCTCCCACGGAAAGTTCATCAGGTTGGGGCGTTTGCGGGTACCATCGGGGTTTTCGGTATTATCATAGGGAGCGCCCAGGTAGTTTTGCGGCAACGTCCAGTTTTCGCCGGCGTCGTTGCTGACATAGGTGCCGATAAATCCGTTAAACGCGCGCGTAGAGGGACTGGAAGCGCTGCCCACCAGCAGGGCATACACCTTGTTGGGATCCGCCGGCGTTACCGCCAGCCTCCCGCCAGGATTATCTTCACCGGCACCGATCGTAAACCAGCCGGCGCTTTTGAGCGTGAATGACGTACCGCTGTTGGTGGACTTGTAAAATTGCGTGAGCTTGGTGGTGCCGTTGTAAACGAGCGCGAAAATCACCGAGGAATCATTCGCCTTGGCGGTCACGTTCCAGGCGCTGCCCGCCTGCACCAGCGAAAAGGAGTTGCCGTTGTCGGTAGACCGGTAGATCCCGTTTTGTGCGGCCACCAGCATGTTGGACGAAGTGCCTACAAAGTTGATATCCCGCACCTCACCCATCCCGGTAGCCACCGTCGTATAGGTGGTACCGCCGTCGGTACATTTGTAGAGGTTGCCGTTACCGCCAAAGAAGAACACATCCGGATTGGTGGGATGAATCCGGACGGTTTTGGCGGTAGACATGTTGAGGTCAGGCGTAATGAACGACCAGGTCTGCCCTTTATTCGTCGTTTTGTACATACCGCCCCCCTCTGCCCCGCAATAGGCGATCTGGGGGTTAGACAGCGACCGGTCGAACGAATAAATATTGGCATGCCACGAAACCGGTTTATTCGTGTTGGGCGCGCCGCCTTCATCGATAAAATAAGTTTCCCTGGGCCCGGCAAAGGTCCATGCCGCTACGCCCGAAACGTTGGCGGCAGCGGCTACCCGGGCGCCTTTCGCTTTATCCTGCTGCGAACGGAACAACCGGGCTTTTTCTTCGAGGGCAGCGTTTGTCGGGTAAACAACAAACCCTTTTTCGTTCACGAATTTGTCGACATACGCGCGCCAGTGCTTGTAATACTGTGTGTGCGTGGTTTTCACAAAGGGATGGTCCTGGAAATAGGCTTCGTAAGCTTTGTCCACCTCCCATACGTTCGGGTTCGCGGCGTACATCAGTTTTGCCCAGGGCGGAAGCGAAGGATCGCCTGCTCCCTGTTTAACGCCCGGGAACTGGGCATAGGCGGTTGTGCAGGCCAATAGCCCGCAAATAAAGAGTAGCAACAGTTTTTTCATAGATCAAGATTTTGGGTTACAGCGAGACGTGTATTGTTATCACCCAGAAATTAGAGCAGCGGCGACGCAAATTAGTATGTGAGCGACAGGAAAATACAATGCGCGGACAGTACAGGACCGGCCGGCAGTAGTGATTGTAAATTATCCGTAAATTGAAAGAAATGTGTTGGTAATTTCGATTATTTTATTATTTTATTAATGATAGCTGAAAGCGCCCGCCCATCGCGGCATTATTGGCAATTACCGTCCCATGCGGGCTACCGGTGCAACTCGGGATAATTTTGTATTTTAACTTTTCAGGACCCATGCAAAGCCGCTCAACTTACCGTTAAATTATTGAAAATGGATAGCAACAATACCAGAGTATACAGGATGTCTTTCGCAAGCGTATATCCGCATTATATCCAGAAAGCGGAGAAAAAGGGGCGTACGAAGGCAGAAGTGGATGAAATCATATTCTGGCTGACGGGATATAACCAACAGACATTGCAGCAACACATCGACGACAAAACCGATTTTGAGAACTTTTTCGGTAAGGCGCCGCGCATCAATCCGAATGTGTCAAAAATCACGGGTGTTATTTGCGGCTATCGCGTGGAAGACATCCAGGACAAACTGATGCAGCAGGTCCGTTATTTAGACAAGCTGATTGATGAATTGGCCAAAGGCAAGGCCATGGAAAAAATTCTAAGAAAGTAATCGGGCGGGGCTACTGCCCTCCTGTTGCAGCTCCTCGATCAAATCTAGTACAGCCGGGCGAACCTACTGCTCTCCTTTTGCAGCCACTCGTTCAAATCCGGTACAGCCGGGCGGGTGCTCTCCTGTTGCAGCCGCCCAGTCAAATCCACTACAGCCGGGCGGGCCCGAAGCGAGCGCACAGATCATGCTTTCCGGCCACCTGCACCGCCATGTGAAAAAAGCGCCCGAAGCCAACGGCTGGCGCTTCCCCATCCTGGTGAATTCCAATGCAACCATCATCAAGGCGAAAGCAGATGCGCGCCAATTGCAGATAGACGTATTCGATCTCCAGGGTAAGAAAATTGATGCGCTGATGATCGCTCCGTCGAAATAGCGCGGCACAGGCATCCGCTGCCACGTCCCGAAACGATGTTTATCACAAAACCCGCCCGGAAAGCGGGTTTTGTGATATTACAGGCATTTTGCGGTTATCCGTTCACCCCCCATCACCGTTACTTCCACAAACGACAAGGGGCTTCCATCGGCATCGGCCACATGTTCGGCCGGCATTTTCTTTCCGTTGACTGAAATAGCCCGCCGGTGCCCGGCGAATAGGGCCTTCCAGCGCAGCAGCGTTTGACCGTTGTTGATAAACGTGGTGGTGGCGCCGGAATGCTCCACCCCGATAAAAGTATTCAGCACCCGCAGCCCGCTGAGCGAGGATACCGTTCCCTTTTCTCCGCGGTAGAAGGTGGCCACCGTGTTCCGGACCGCATCCGGCGCAATGCCCATCCATCCGCGGATCATGCTTTCCATCACAGCGTACGATACTTCCGGGTATTCCCTTCTGGGCGTAGCCGGATGGGTGAGGTACCGCATGTACCGGTTCGCCTCTTTCCAGGCACCATGCTCATAGAGCAAAGCCGGCAGGTAAGACGTATTCTCGACGTTAAAATTACCGGCCACCAGGTGGTCGATCGTTTTCTTCCGGCGCAGCGGATCCGCCAGGGCGTCGAACCACAACAGGAATACTTCCCCCTCGCCTTTCCCGAACTTTCCGTTGCCGGCGTAGTGGGTAAAATACAGGGAGTCTTTCGCGTCCCACCAGGTATCATCGATCTTTTGACGGTAGCGTGCGGCTCTTTGCCGGTAACCTGCTGCTTTTGCGGCTTTCCCTTGCAGCTGCAGCATATCGGCGTATGCAGACAGGCCCCTGTAAATGGCGGCCACCAGGTCTACGCCCATTTTCAGATCCGGCACATTCTCCACATAGGAAGCGAGGCCGCGGGAGCGGTGGAAATTATCGCGTGGATGGAAGGGAACAGGAGCATTTGGCAGAGCGGGCCGGGTCAGCAGCGAGTCTTCGTGCAATACCCACCGGGTGATGTACTCGTTCACCGATTTTTCAAAAAAATGCGTGAACACGGGTTGGTTGATATAGGCCGTGTCGCCCGTCCACAAATACAATCGCCAGCAGGCAACCAACACGTCGAAATTGGCGTTGAGGTTGTACCAGAACTCGCGGTCGTTCCGGTAGTCTTCCGGTGCGGGGCGGTTGTACCGGTTGATTTCCCAGTAGGAGCACCAGTCTTTACCGGCGGAAATATTCTCGGCGAAGCGCGTCAGCATGTTTTTATTCTCCCTGCGCAGGTCCAGTATTTCGGCCCCGATCACCTGGTGAGACACATCGCGCATGCAAAATGCGGCACGGGCGGGTAGCGCCGCCTCGTACCACGGCCCTACCGGATCTGAAGGATTCCCCCGGTAGCGCATGGCCATATCCCGCGCCCTGTCAAAAACGAGCTGCATGGCCGTGTCTGTAGTTTTAAAAGAAAGCGATGCGGGCTGCGCGGCGGCCATTTCACGCCAGCAGCAAACCACCGTCAGTATCAATACTGTTTTTCGCAGCATACGTTGAACATTCATTGCAGTAATTTCAAAAATTAGTTGCTGTCGTCAGCGGTTCAAAACTGCTTCGTCTGACGAGCCGCAACATTTAAATTTCAAATGCAGATATCTCCATCCTTCATGATAATGTCGCTATTGCCAGGTAGCGCTTCAGGGGCAGCTATTCACGGCGGTTTCCCTGACCGTGCATTGCAAAAAAGTCTCGGGCCCGATGCCCAGGTAGCCGGAGCCTGCCTGCAAACCGGGCACCCGGCCGGCGATGAAATCGAGGTACCAGTTCATCCAGGGGAAGTTGTAGCCATACATTTCCGCGGCATGCACTACCAACCCGTCGCCCGCCTTTTGCGGCATCTTTTTCCCCTTGTCCTGGTAAAAACGTTCTCCTACCGTATGCAGCCATTCGTGCAGCCACACGCCGGGATCATTGGCCTTGTAACCGTTGATCCGGTCGTTGATATTGGTACCGGCATTGAACTTCACTGTCACGAAGCCGGTCTTGATGGCCTCATTCATCGGATGGGTCCACGCCAGCCCGAAGTAACCGCTGGCAAAGCTGCAACTGCCTTCGCTTTCCCGCCAGAATACAAAAATACAATCATAGTCGCCGGGCCGTACATCCGGTAACAACCTGGAGATGGTATCGGCCTCGACCGTAAACCAGGCGTTGCTGCTTTTTTTGAGGCGCACCGGCACGGTAATATCTTTCCTTTCGGTTTCCCAGCGCATCGTACCATACGCATATTTCTCAAAGTGATTGGCGAGGCTCCAGCTGAAAAACTCAAATCCGGCATCCAGGTCTGTTTTTGAAAAGCGGGTGCTGCACTCTCCAGTGGGGGAATTGCCGGTTGTTTCGTGCAACCCGATCCATAATGCTTTCCATACTTTCGGCGCCGGCTTGTCGGCCGCCGTAAAATTCAGCGAAGTGTTGGCGGTCAGGTCGATGGTCTTTTTCAGATACTGAAAGGAGCCTTGCAACGCCACGCCGATGACGTGGCTGCCCTTCGGCGCTTCAATGGTCCCCGGCGCCCGGATCCCGGCATAAATTCCGTCGATATAGATAAAACCCGCTTCGGGTGCGGTTACCGCCACTTTCACCCGACCGGAAGCCACAGGCGGATCAGCGGGCGTATTGCTTTTCTTGCAGGAACAGCCCAATCCTGCAAGTATCGCTATCACGAAGTATTTTTTCACAGTCGTTGCGTTTGTCAGATGTTGAAGATGCAGATACGACCCGCCCGGGCACAGGAATTTCCAATACCCGGAACGGGCCGTAGGGGTTACGATCCATTTATCAACCGCCGGTTATTAATTGTAACCGGCGTTCTGAGGCAGATTCGTTCTCCTGATTTCATCACGGGGAATCGGCAACAGGTAATGCTGCGCCTTAAACACCCTGTCCTGCACCTTGATGGGTGTATAGGTTTTGGAACCGTCTGTGTTCTTGACGATTTTCATTCCGCCCAGCGGTTTGTTTTCCGTTACATCGGCGATCTTCCAGCGGCGCACGTCGTAATACCGGTGCCCCTCGAGGCACAACTCCACCTGCCGCTCGTTTTGTATTTTACGCAGCAGCGCTGCGCCCGTCAATGTAGCCGGAAGGCTGGCGGTTATGCCTGCCCTGCGCCGCACAATATCGAGCTGCAGCCTGGCCGTATTTTCGCGCCCGAGGTTGAATTCGGCCTCGGCGTAGTTCAGGTATATTTCGGCCAGCCGCGCCACAATCCAGAATTTGTTGGTTTGTGTTTCGACGTTGAAATTGAAGGTGGTGTCTACATACTTGCGGAAACTGTAGCGGGTGAAACTGGCATTCCAGGTATCCCAGCCCTGCTGGGAATCAAGGCCGCCTTCAAACATCTCCGCAACATTGCTGTGCCCGGCATCGTAACGGTCTTTGAAAAAATCCGGCCTTCCGTAGGGGCGGCCGTCAAAAACGATGTCGCTGTAAAAACGTGAATCGCGGCCTGCATAGGGGTTTTGCGGGTTATAGCCGGATGCCGGGTCGGTGATGTCTTTCCCGTCCGCCATCCCGAATGCGTCTACCAGATTCTGGCTCGGCGCGAAAGACGACCAGCCGTGAAAGCCGTTGGGCGACAGGAACATCTCCGCGCCCTGGAACGCGCTCCACTGGTGCTCCTTGTTCGTGCCGCGGGTCATGATCAATTCTGTGTTCAGTGTTGTGAAAAGGTCTGCATAGTTGCCGGTGTACAGCTGGAAGCCCTGCAGGTCGAGCACAGCCTTTGCCGCATCGGATGCGCGTTGCCATTTTCGGCTGTCGTTGGTGGTGTTCCACTGCGGGCTGGCGGCGTACAACAGCGCTCTCGATTTAAGCGCCAGTGCGGCGGCTTTGGTGGCCCGGCCGAACTCCTTGCTACCCGCGCTGTAATTATCGGGCAGCAGGGCGGCAGCGGCATCACATTCCGCGGCGACAAAGTCCGCACACTCGTCGAACGTGCTGCGGGGCACTTCAAAATTACTGCTAAGGCTGAATGGCGTTTTTACCAGCGGCACGCCGCCGTAGTCGCTGATCAGCTTGAAGTAGGCATATGCGCGCAGGTATGTCACTTCCCCTTTCAGCCGGCCGCGGAAGGCGGCATCGCCGGGCACCGCGTCTATCCGGGAAAGGAACAGGTTACAGTCCTGGATACGTTTGTAAGTTTCGTCCCATATATCGAAATTGCCCAGGTTGTCGGGCGTCAGCGCGCCGGAGTTCATGATGGACGCATTATAGTCGTCGAACTTGTTGAATGCTTCGTCGCAGGCAGACGACAGCGCCCAGGAGCGGTTCGATAACTTGTTCCAGTAGTGGCCGGGATTGGGCAGCACGTTGTATTGAAAATCGGCAAAAGCTTTTGCAAGGTTCAGGTCGTTCCAGACCGATTTGTCGGAAAACGAGTCGAGCGGCACTTTATCCAGCACATTCTTCTTGCAGGCCGTCCATAAAGTTGCTGCCAGCAATGCCACGCTTATGATCGAGTATGTTCTTTTCACGTTGATGGATTTAATGATTTATAGACCGATGTTGATGCCGGCACGGTAAAGCCTTGTTTGCGGGTAATTGATGCCGGTCACGTTGTTGGTTTCGGGATCGCGGTAGAATTTCTTCATATGGTCGATGGAGAACAGGTTGAACCCGCTCAAAAATACCCGGATGTTCTCGATGCCGATGCTGCTGTATATCTGCCGCGGCAGCTGATACGACAGCTGTGCGGATTTCAGCCGGATAAACGACGCGTCCATGAGCCAGAAGTCCGCATACACGGAATTCCGCGTATCCCTTGCATTAAATGCTCTCGGGTAGGCCGCATTGGGGTTTTCGGCCGTCCAGCGCCCGTCGTACAACCATTGCGGGGGCGCCACTACCGAACCCTGCAGCTGGGGCAAAATCAGTTGCCTCGCTTTGGTTTGCCCGGCCCATACCATTTCAAGTGCCAGCCCTTTGTATTCTCCGGCCAGCGTTACGCCAAACACGATTTTCGGATAAGCGGACTCCGGGATGCGCACCTGGTCGTCGTTCGTGATAGCGCCATCCTTGTTTTTATCCACCAGCCACAAGTCGCCGGGAGCGGCGCCCGCCATGTGAGGGGAGCGGTTCACCTCGTCCTGCGTGCGATAGATGCCGTTGGTTTCAAACACCACCCATGAATCGATGGGCAGGCCGGTAGACCGTTGATAGGCCGGGATATTGGGCGCCTCGTCCCTGAAGAGCACCTTGCTTTTGGCGTAGGTGAAGTTGAACCCTGCATTGTATTTGAATGCGCGCACCTGGCTGTTGTAGTTGACGATGAAATCAATCCCTCTGTTCAGCGTGCGGCCGATATTTTCATCCGGCAGTTTCAAGCCGGTGTATAGCGGAACGGAGGCGTTGCGCGGGGCGAGGATGTCTTTCCGCAGGTTCCTGAAATAATCCAGGGTAATGCTAAGCCGGTTGTTCAACAGCGTCGCATCGAGCCCCAGGTTCCTCGTATCCTGTTTCTCCCAGGTGATGTTCGCATTCGGTACAGACGAGAGATAGATGGCGGTAGCTTCCGAATAATTCGGGCCGAAGTAAGTGTTGTATTGCTTCGACAAGCCGCCGGCCACCAGCCCGTACCGGGCGATGTACTGGTATTTCGAGATTGCGTCGCTACCCATCAGTCCCCACGATCCGCGAACCTTGAGGTTATCGATGAACGTGACGTTGTTTTTGAAGAACGGCTCCTCAGACACGCGCCAGCCCAACGACACGGAAGGGAACAGCCCCCAGCGCTTGTCTTCAGGGAAGTTGAATGACCCATTGTACCGGCCCACGACCTCCGCGAGGTATTTGCCGGCGTACGCGTAGGCCACCCTGCCGAGGTAACTCTCGCGTCCGTCCTGGTCGGCGCTGCCGGAAGCATTCTGATCTACCGTACTGCCGGTAAACAGCTGGTCGAGCTGGTCGCTCACCAGGTTCCGCCGGTATGCCGTGGTTTTACGGAAGCTGCTGACGGTTTGTTCATACCCCACGAACGCATTGAAACTGTGCTGCCCGAATGTGCGATCGTACGCCACCTTGTAGAAATAGGTGTTCATACTGTAGGTGCGTTCATCCTGCGTGAGGCTGAGAATAGCGGTGGTTGATTTCTGATTGTTGTAAGTATTGGTGGAAAGGCTGTACGTGTAAGCATCCCAGGGGCGGGTGAAGATCTTTTCGCTCCTGACGCGGTAGTCGAACGCCGCGTATCCGCTCACCGACAGCCCTTTTGTGATAGCCGGCAGTGCCAGGTCGAAGCCCAGTTTGGGCTGCACCACCAGGTCGGTTACTTTGTCGTATCCGGGTGCTGAAGACGTCATCAGGTAAGGATTTCTCCCGTTCGAAATACCGGCGGAAGGCTGCCCGTTCGTCCAGAACACGGGGATGAAAGGATACATGCTCACCGTTTCGTGGAGGATGTTGGCGGAAGGGAGTGCGGGATATTCTCTTTCCTCTTTGCGGGCGGCGATATCCAGGTTGATCTTCAGGTTCTTTGAAACGTTGGCGTCAATGTTGGAGCGCAGGTTATAGTTGCGGTAGCGTTCGTCGCTGTTCCGCCAGTTGCTCTGCTGCGACATATACCGCCCGGAAATGAAAAACCGCACGGCATCGCTTCCTCCTCTGACTGTAACGCCATGGCTGGTTTGCGGCGCATTCGGCCGGAACACTTTCCGCAGCCAGTCGGTGCTCGTGTAATTGGGATCGTTGTTCGCCTTGTGCTTCGCGATTTCCTCGGCCGTATAGGGCAGCGTGTTACCGCGGTAGCCGTTCAATTCGTTGTAATAGGTCATGTACTGCCAGGAGTTCACGCGGTGGTCCATCCGGGTCAGCTGCTGGATGTCGTACGTACCTTCGTAGGCAATCTGCGGTTTGCCGGATTTGCCTCTTTTGGTGGTCACCAGTATCACCCCGTTGGCCGAGCGAACGCCGTAGATGGCCGCTGCGGCATCTTTCAGCACCGTTACGCTTTCGATATCGTCGGGGTTGATGCGATCGAGGTTCCTGTCCGGGATACCATCCACGATAATAAGCGGATCCACGCCGCCGCTGAAGGAATTGAATCCACGGATGTAAATGGACGAATAGTCGTCGCCCGGCCGGCCGGAGCGGTTGTTGGCGATCACGCCGGGGATACGCCCCGCGAATGTGTTCGACACGTTGGCGGTGGCTACCTTGGCGATGTCCTCCCCTTTCAGGGAAGCTACCGAGCCGGTGAGGCTGGCTTTCTTCTGGGCCCCGTACCCTACTACCACCAGCTCCTGCTGTTGTGATACCAGCTTCTTCAATACAACACGTATGCTGGTTCTGCCGCTGAGCGCCACTTCCTGCCGCTCCATGCCCACGAAGGAAAACTGCAACACGCCCGATTTACTGTCCGGCACATTGATCCGGAACTCCCCGCTCGCTCCTGTCACTACCCCGGTGGTGGCGCCTTTCAGTTGCACGGTCACGCCGATGAGCGGCGCCCCGTCTTCGTCCGTCACCTTGCCGGTGATTTCCGCATATGCCGCCGCAACAACGCTGTTGCGGTTTGCATTTTCCGGTACGCCTTTTCTGACGATGATGGTTTTATCAATAATTCCGTAAGAAACCGGCTGGTTCCTGAAACACTGGCGCAGCACTTCTTCGAGAGACGCTTGTTTCACGTCGATGTCCACGTTGGAGCATTGCTTCAACAAACCGGTATTGTACACGAAATTATAACCGCCCTGTTTCCGGATTTCCTTGAATACCGCACCCAATGGAGCATTCCGCAACGAAAGGGTAATGGTCTGGGCTTTTGTTGCTGCGTTGGCCTGTATCAGCAACACCAGTGTGAAAAACATAACCAGCCTCATGACTAACCAGATTTTGGCGAAAAAATGTGTGGAAGGTTGTTTCAACCCACCGTAGCGGCCGCCCAAAAAAGGGGCCCTACAAAAAACATTTTGCATACTTTTGTGAGTGTTTGGATGTAAACAATTAGCAGTCCCAATGATTGTATAATTGAGTTATCCAACTATTCCGGGGAGTGCCGCAAACACTTCCCGTTTTTCGTCCGGATAACTTTGTCGCTTAGTTCTTTTCGACCGTGATTTTGTTGCCATTGATAATGAAACGCGCGCCCCCGCTCAGTTCGAGAAATTGCAGCAGTCCGGACAGGGGCACCTGCCGGGATATGTCCATGCTATAGGTATCGGTAATCGTATCGCTGAATATTACTTCCACATCGTACCATCTGGCCACCTGGCGCATAATCACGTCCAGGCCGGCGTTGCTGAAGGAAAACCGGCCGTTCATCCAGGCTGTGACCGCCTCCGTATCCACCTGTTCCAGTACTTTGATGCCTTCCTGTACCCGCGCCTGCTGTCCCGGCACGAGCGCTACTTCCCTGCCCTTGCTGCGTACCGTTACGCGGCCTTCGAGCAACGTGGTGCTGATGGCCGGTTCGTTTTTATAAGCGTTGATGATGAAATGCGTGCCCAGTACTTTTACTTCCGTTTCGCCTATGGTGACTTTAAACGGCATGGCCTTGTTATGCGCAATTTCGAAATACGCTTCTCCCGTCAGTTCCACCCGCCTTTCGCTGCCGGTGAACGCAGAAGGGATGCGTAACGATGAGGCGGCATTCAGCCACGCCTTGCTACCGTCCGGCAGCACTACCTGAAACTGGCCACCCCTGGGTGTGGAGAGGGTATTGTATACCACGCTTTCACCTGCATGGCCCGCCGGCGCATACACCAGCTGCCCTGCGCCCGGGCGCAGCACCTGCGTATTGCCCTGCGGCACGATAGCGCCGTTACCAACGCTGTCGAGCACCACGGTGCTTCCGTCTCCCAAGGTCAGCAAAGCCTTGTTGGTACCGGGTGCTATGTCATTTTTGAAGTTGCCGGAAGCCTGGGTGATATCGGGTAACCGGGATGGAGACCGCTGCAGGAAGAGCAGCGACAAAGCGCCAGCCGCCAGGATAATAGCGGCTGCTGCGGCTATCCGGTACAGCGGCACCCGTTTTTTCAGGGGCGCCGCCTCCGCCGCCTTTTCCAGGATGCCCTGAAAAATGACGTCCGCGCGGCCTTTATCGGCAGTGCCTGCGAAGGAGTTTTCCGTCAGCGACTGTTCTATGGCCTGCTGCCAATGCTCCTGCGACGCGTCCCCGCGCATCGATTCGAGCAACTCCGCCAGTTCGCCGGCGGAAAGGTCATTTTTAAGGTAGCGTTGCAACAGTGTTTTCAAACGTGCATTATCCATCTTGTATCAGCGTGAAATTTTGGCCGGATTGCCCGGTATACTGATAAAGACACAAAAATCAGGGGGAGGTATTAGTTGCGGCCAAAAAAATAAATAACAAGGAGCAGCTCGATCTCGTGGTGTTGCTGCAGGTATTGCCGGATGGCTTGCAGCGCCTTGTTCATATGGCTTTTCACGGTATGGCGGGATATATCGAGCGATACGGCGATCTCTTCCTGGCTGAGTCCCTGGCGGCGGCTCATTTGAAAAACAGTCCGCTGCTGCGGCGGAAGCCGGTCCACCGCCGCTTCCACCAGTTGTTCCAGCTCCTTGCACAGCAGGGGGGCGTCGGGCGTTTGCGCGGTTTCGAGGAAATAACCGAACAGGTGATCGGTAAATTCCTCTTCCTTTACTTTCTTCCGCAGTTCGTTAAAAATATGGTTGCGGGCTACCATGAAAAGATAGCCGTTGAACTTCCCGATGCCGGAGAGCGTTTCGCGCTTCAGCCAGATTTTCAGGAAAACGTCCTGCACCATCTCTTCCGCAATGGCGGCCGATTTGGTAAAGGCCAGCGCAACGCCGTACACGTTGTCCCAGTAATGGTCAAAAATCATCCTGAAGGCGGTTTCGTCGCCCTCCGCCATCCTTGTCAGAAGGCTCGCTTCGTCGTATAATGGAATCACCTGCAAATTGAAAAAGTCGGTTTTGAGTGGAATTTAGCAGCCGGTGCAAGCGGGGATTGCCAATCATATCATCGGTCTAAGCATATAATTTTGGTTTTTGTTGCAGCATATCTGCAGATCGTGCAGGAAAGGTACGGAAAAACAAACAGGGTTATGAACGCCAATTGATCATTTTTATGCAGTTTTTAACCAGCTTTCCCATATCCGCGGGCGCCAACTGCACCCGTCAGAACAACCGGATCTGATATCGGAAAATTGTCGTGCCTGCGCTATTTTGCAGGAAATTTCACGGGAACCATGCCAGTAGCAAGCACTACGCAAACATCCGAAAACACCGCCGGCGGATGGATTAACGGGTTTATCGGCGTATTGATTTTCAGCGGTTCATTCATACCCGTTCTCGAACACTACCGTCTGCCCCTTTTTGAGCGCCACGGCCACAATGCCGTCTGCCCCGGTAGTGAACGCGGTCATGGGCATCGACCTGGACAGCCAGGTCCTGAACGGCAACCTTATCCGCAGCACTCCCTTCTTTTCCGCCACCACCGTTACTTTCGACGGCACGCCGTTTTCTTTGGCGGCCGATACCAGGAACGCGCCTTCGGCCCTCAGGTTGTCAAAAGACACGTCTTTCCAGGCGGCGGGCACTGCCGGGAACACCTGTACATACCCGTTGCGGCTTTGCAATAACAATTCATGCACACCCTGCGCGAAGGCGAAGTTGCCTTCGAGCGTGAACGGGCGGTAGGTGAAAGAAGAATACTGCCCGCCTTTCTGATCGCCGTTGAGATGAAAACTGTTCGGCGAACAGAAGTTGGACGCAAATATCTGCAGTTGCTTCACCGCGCTGTCTGCCTGGTACGCCCGCGCATACAGCGAAGCCATCCAGCTGAACGAATACCCGCACCACGCCCGCGTTCCCTGTTTTTCGATACGCTTCAGCGAATTGTCGATGATCGCTTTATCTGCCGGTTTGTTCACATCCAGCAAAGCGAGGGGATAAATAGCCATGTACTGTGAAAAATGGCGGTGCGATTCGTTGAGGTTCTGACCGGGCGCAACGGTAAAGCCGGTTTCGTTCACTTCGTATGCCGGCAGCTGTGCCAGTACCTGCTGCCAGTGTGCCGCTTCCCCGGATTTCCCGGCGGCGGCGGCCAGCTCTCCGGCGGCGGTGAACAGGAATTTGGCGAGCGACAGGTCGAAGTTGCTCCACTCCCGGAACCAGGCGGTGATCCGGTTATCGTTATACTCGGGACTGGAGCTCAGCGGCAGCATCCGTACACCGTTTTTCACCCGCGTGATGTTTTCGAGGTAGGTAGCGGCTTCGTGCAGGTAGCGGTATGCCTGTTTTTTCAGGAAGCGTTTATCCATCGAATATTTCCACTGCCAGTAAAAATGTTGTGCGCACCAGGCTACGACCGTGGGCGACATCGAATACTGGATCCAGCCGCCCATGGGGTCGCCGCCGAGCGTTGCCACGCCCGGCACGTTGAGGCCATCCACCCCGAAATACTGTTTCGTGTATTGTTTGTTCTTCGGCCGTATTTTCCAGAGCCAGTCGGTGAACGTGGCGCCTTCCGCCAGCCGGTTGCCTGTATACGCGGGCCAGTAGCTCAGCTGGGTGTTCAGGTCGTTATGAAAATCCCCCTTCCAGGGCGGAAGGCTGCCGTTATCGGCCGTCCACACCGCCTGCAAAGTGATGGCGGGCGCGCCTTTGCGGGCAGCGCTGCCCAGCTTGTACATTTCGAGGTAGTATTGTTTTTCCACGGCTTTATCCGGCAGGGTGACGGCCGATTGCGCCCAGAAATTCTTCCACCAGGCGAGGTGCGCGGGCCAATCCGTGGGCTCGTCCGCGCCGGTGAGGCGCGCCAGCTTAGCCGGCCGGTCGTTACTGACCGTCCAGCTGCCGATCACTTTGTTGCCGGGAAATTTTTTCCATTGAATCATCACTTCGTAATAGTGGCCGTCATAAATGGGTTGATGGTACCGGATCGAATTTCCTGACGGGGTGATGGTCCCCCTGGCATACCCCAGTTTTTCGAGGCCCTCGCCGGCGTGGCTGTTGTCGTTGTCCCGTTTTCCGCCGTTGTAGTTATGCGCCAGCAGCTGCGGCATTGCCGCCATTGACGTATCGTGCAGGTTTTCGAAACTGAAATATCCCTCCTGCTGCGATGCGTGGATGTAGCAATGGAACACCGCGCCGTTGGTGAATTTAACGGTATTGAGGGCGGTGGCGATGTCCAGTTCGTTGGATGCCACTTCGCCCAGGGAGCGGATATCGAATTCGATGGCGGCTGCGGGTAATTTTGTCGGGTAAGGGCTCGCGTTGTAGGGGTGGTCGCCCACCCGCTGTACCGGCCCGTAGTCGTTTTTCAGCACCTGCTCTTCCACCCATTTGAAGGTGAGCTTCGACATGTCGAGCGCTTTCCGTTCGTCCCAGAGGTCCGCCCTGTCGAGTGAAAGCCGGAGCTTGCCTTCTTTTTGCCAGATCAGGGCGCCCATCATGCCGTTGCCGAGGGGCATCGCTTCATCCCACCTTTTGGCCAGCTGGTCGAAACGGAGGTTGTGTTCGGGCTTGGGCTGGGCGTACAGGACCGTAGCGCCGGTGAACAGCGAAAAGCAAATACAGACAATAAATTTCATAGAGTGCATCTTTTTTGCCCGGCCGCCGTGCTCCGGCGGCCGGATTGTTCCCCATAATACGACTTTTTTCACGAGCCTGCATCCGGCACCGTTTTTTCCGCCGGACAGAAGGAACGAAAATCCATCAACCTCCCCGCGCCTGCATGCGCGGCAGTTCCATCGATACCTGCCTGCAATTCGCTGAAGTTTGCAGCTGCATGTTCGGAGATGGTTGCCGGAGGGTGTTCCGTCCATGGTTGCTATTCAAAAACATACCGCGGCTCAGTTGCCTGCGGCCGGCAGCGGCGTTACTTTCCCGTCTGAGGAGATTTTCACCGTCAGTTCACCGCCGGAGGGAACCTGCACTTTCGGCCAGCGCAAAAACGCGGTATAACCCGCCGGCCTTGCCGCCATGCGGGCCGTTTCCGCGAACACGGCCACAGCCGCGTCGTAAGGGGTACGGTTGGTGAGGCGCAGCGTGACGGACGACCGCGTTTCCGCCAGGGTCGTCGCCTCGATGTGATCGAACACATACAGTTTCCCTTCTCCCGGGCGCACATAGATGCCCGGCAACTCCGTTGCCATGAGGATGCCGTTCGTTTCCGTCCATGAATTGCGGGTGTGGATGAAATTACCGATGGCGCCCTTCCCTTCCGCGTCGCTCGGCTGAATGCGTTCCATGCTACTGCCCACGAGATAATTGGTGGTGATGTGGCCCGGCATGTTCACCGCCTCGGTGTGTGCGTGCTGCATATCGCGGATGAGCTCCGCATATTGTACGTCGCCGGTGGCGCGGTATAATTTGAAAAGATAATCGGCAGACGATGTGCAAACGCCGGGCGCGGCATGTTTGTTCTGGCTGCTGGCCCAAATGGCGCCGGCCATCCGGCCACCCAGCCTGGCGATAGCGCTGCCCGCGGGAAACACGGGATCATATGCCAGCGACCAGCTGGAGCAGAGCGCGGCCTGCACTTTGGCGCGGGCCAGCCATACCGGCTTGCCCGTGTAATTGTATAACGCCATCAGCGACTCCAGGAAGCCAAAAGCGGTTTCCGAATCGGCGTCCTGCGAAATATCGCCGCAGGCCCCGCTGGTAAATCCCTGCCGTTCCACGTCGCGCTGATAATAATAAGCGCCCGAAGCCTCCGCAACAGACATCCATTCCGGCATGCGGAAATAATCTGCCGCCAGCGCAAGGCCCGCCGGAACAATGGCGCCGGCTGTTGAATTGAACACGGCGATCTCCCCGGTTTCCGGCACAATGTACTGCCCGAACTCGCCATGCTTTTTCCAGGTAGCGGTAAATGCATCCGCCAGCTTCCGGGCGGCCGTTTCCCATCCCGGTTTGATCATATGGCCATGGCCCTGTGCTTTCAGTAACAGGAAGTGTTTCATCAGCCAGAGCAAAACGTCGCCGTTCTTTCGCACCATGGCCTGGAAGGCGGGAAAATCAGGATGGGCCTTTTCAGTGCCCAGTTTTCCCTCCGCGCTGATAAAACCGTAGAAATACCCGCTTTTTCCTTGCATCCGCGAGGTGATGAAATCCAACTCTTCCGTCACCCGTTGCCGTTCCACGGCATTATTCAGCGCGAGCATGGGAAAGGTGTTGATCATCCCGCTGACCCAGCCCAGCTGGAAATGCCGGCTGTTCTCGGGGAGGTAATATTTCCCCGCGGCCGTTTCCGCAAAATTGCTGCGGCAGATATCCATTCCCAGCTGCGCCAGTTTGCTCATGGGCACCAGGTTGCGCGGCTGGTTAGCACCGGCAACGGATTTGCGCACGCGCATAAATTGCTGCAGGTGTTCCGGAATGCCTGCGGCATCCGATACCCATACGCGAAAGCGCAACACAACCTCATCGCCGGCATTCCAGTCAGGCGCCTTGTCGCCGCTCGGGTGAAAATCGCCGAAGCCGGCCGCACGCCTGCGCATGGCCGGAACCGAAATCCGGAACGTACAGCTGTCGCGCCGGCCATTCTCCATAATCGTCAATCCGCTGTTGCCCCAGCGCGTACCCTGCTCCGTAAGCACTATCCAGCTTTTCCGCGCTGCCGGTGAAAAGAAGCTCATCGCCGGCACGGCGGTGTTGGTGGTGGAGAGCTCGAGGAAAGAGCTGTCGATGCCGGGGAGAGACAGCCGCGGGTTGTTGGAAATAGTCAACGGCACGGAGGGATTGAAGTACATGTCTTTCGGGTAATCCGGATTATAACCGTTACCGATGGAGCGGTAGCGGTTGCCGTTGTATACAATGCCGGGCACCATCACATAATTGCGCATTTCCCATTGCCCGAACGTAAAGTCAACCGACAACGCAGTAGCCGCCGCGTGACCTTTCAGCAGGCGGCACCGGAGCGTCACATCACAACTGCGGCGGTCCGCCGCTTGTTGGGTTGTCCAGGTCAGCTGCCAGGCATTCTCCCCGTCTGTTAGCGTATTGCCGCTGAAGCGGAGCGTTTTTCCGGGGGTGTCCTTTTGATACTGCTGAAGGGAAACCTGCAACCCGCCGTGGAGCGGGCGCAGTATTTCCGGCAGGCCGCGCTGTTGCGCCGCCGCCGCGCTTACACACGAAACAAATAACATCCACGTCAATATTATCTTAGTCATTGTCATCACTTGCTTTATAAAGTCCTGTTAATCTTTTCCTTGCTTTCCGGTACCGGTGCAGCCACTTCCGGTTACGTACTGCCTGATTCAACGTCCCGGGCCTCCTGAGCGGCGCCGGCAGCGTTTTCAAACAATAATAACTGCAGCCGCGATAACGCGGCTGCAGTTAAATATGGATGGTTGCGGATTCCCTCTGGCCATCGCAACTTGATTATGCCGGGAGAATATTCTGCCGGGAACGGCAGAATCGATTTACCGTCTGTTACCAGGGTTATCAAGGTAGAGGGCAGGCCTTGGGAAGCCCTTCCTCTTTTCCTTTAAAGATACCAGGTAGCCGCTTCTGTTGATTGTGAATATTGTACTCCGTTTCATGTTTGCTTACCCGGTCAACCGCCTCCCTGCGCTGCTTTCGCTCATTAACACGATGAACGGGCTCATCGAAACGGATAAATGGAGCTGATAAAATCTCCTGTCGCTCTTATCCTGAAATCTCTTTTGCTGATATTTTTTTACTGCAGCGGATCAAACGCACCACCCCATTCCTTGTTTTGCTGCAATATGCCTTTAGACTGTGAAATCTGGTTTTCCGGCAGGGCATAGAACCAGTGGTTCAAGTCCAGGTTGAACTTGAAGTTGGCATCGCCATCGAGGTTATCGATATAATTGGCGGTGAACTTCGCGCGTACCGAAGGCGTCATGATGTTGTCCGCCGGCACCACCATCTGCCCGTCTTTGAGGGTGATGTAGAGGCCATGACGGGTTACCTGGTTGTTGAGGATGTCGTACCGTTTCCAGCGGCGGAGGTCGCCGAAGCGTTTGTTCTCGTAAGCGAATTCCACATACCGTTCGCTGATGTACGCTTCCCGGATATCGGTTTTGGACACGGCGGTAATGCCGTAGGTATCGCCGGCCCCGGCCAGGATGCCCGCGCGTTTGCGGATATCTTTCAATACCTGGATGGCTTCTGCCGCGCGGCCTGTTTCATTGGCGCACTCCCCATAGTTCATCAGCACTTCCGCAAAGCGGATTTCCGCCCAATCGGTCTGCGCCTGCCCGCCAAGGCCCGCCGTTACCGTGGTATCAAGCCCCTTCCGCTGGAAGAAGCCGGTGATGCTCGGGTTGCCCGGCATGGCTGGGTGGATCACGTTCATGATGTTCACGTATTTATTCTCCGTGGTGCTGTACCGCCATACGTTCCAGAAGCTGTTGCCTTTTACGTAAATGGGCGCCACTTCGTCCGGGCATGGGTACGGCGTACCGCCGACAAATACCGTCGCATAAAAACGGTCGTCGCGGTTGGTATAAAAATCCGTCATGAACTGGGTGTTGTAAGCCGGGTCCGTCAGTTGCGCCTTGTTGAACTGAAGCGGCGAGCCGTCTTTTTTCGGGAACGCCAGTAACAGGGATAAAATGGGCTGGTTGTTGTTGGAAGCGTCTTTGGTAAGCGGTTCCGGGCGAATGCCGTTGAAGTTGTTCGGATGGTTGGGATACTGGAACTGGTTGACCATGATGACCTCCTTGTTCCTTTCCTGCACCCATATTTTGCTGAAAATGGGATGCAGTCCGTGCCCCTGGGCCACCGCATAATCCACCGCCGCTTTGTTCGCATCATAAGCGGCCTGCCACCTGGCGGCGTCGTTGGAGGGATTGAACAGCGGGCTGGCGTAGTGCAGCAGCACCTTTCCCTTGAAAGCCATGGCGGCTACGCGGGTAATGCGGCCGTAGTTCACGCCCGCGTTGGGATAAACGCCGGGCAGCAGCATGATGGCGCTGTCGAGGTCTTTGATGATCTGCGCCACACATTCGGAAGTTTTGTTCCTTGGCACAAACAGCGCGGCAATATCATCCGTTTTCTGCGTGTGCAGGATGAGCGGTACGCCGCCGGTGCTGCTCACCATTCCCCAATACGCCCAGGCACGCCAGAATTTGGCTTCGCCCTGGTATTGCTGGTTGGTGGGTGTGGAAAGTACAGTGACCGGCGTTTCATTCAGCTGGTCCAGAAAAAAGTTAATCCGGTCGATGTTGCCGTAGTTCAGGCCCGAAGTAGTGGCCGACACGGAAATAATACCCCGCGAATAGTCCGGCATGCTGCGCACGTTGCTGATGCCTTCGTCGGAACTGTTTCCATTGAAAGGCCAGCCCGGCATCATACGCCCGTAAATGTCGCTCAGGAATGATTTGATCATCGATGAATCCTGCCATACCGTTTCAGGGTTCAGGTTGTTCCGGTTCACGTAGTCGAGCCCCTTTTTGCAGGACTGACTGCCGATGACTGTAGCGCCCGTAAAGAGCAATGCGAAAAATTTATGTTGAAATTTCATGTTTTCCAGATTAAGTGATTACAGCGTAAGAACAGCACCAAAGTTGAAAGCCTTCATTGTCGGGTAGGTGAAGCCGTCGGCGATTTCCGGGTCGTAGAACTCCTTCCCGAATTTGCTGATCGTGAAAAGATTGGACCCGTTGAAATAGAATTTCAGACCCGCGATGCCCACTTTGCTGGTGAGGCTGGAAGGCAGGGAGTAACCGGCGCTGAGGAAACGCAGGCGGAGGAAGCTGGCATTCTTCATCCAGAACGAGCTCGCATCGTTGGTTACCCTTCTGGCGCCGTCGTTCGCGGAATATCTGCGGGGCAGTGAAGCGTTGGGCGTTTCCGGCGTCCATGCATCGGTATACCAGTTTTTCCACATACGGTTCCATTCCACGTTGCCGTCTACCAGGTTGTTGACCATGCGCCATTGGTTGAAGTAACCGGCGAAAGAAGCCTGGAGGGAAATACCTTTCCAGGAGCCGCCGAGGTTCAGCCCTGTCACCACCGGGTTATTGTTGGGTTTCAGCACTTCCTGGTCCCAATCGTCGATGATACCGTCCGCCTTATTACCGGGGCCGCTGATGTCTTTATAGGTCAGCTGTCCCGGCTGCGGCGCGATGCCGTAATATTTATAACCGAGATTTTTAACCAGGAACGCATCTACATCCGCCTGTGTACGCAGCATACCGGTCACTACGCGGGAAACCACGCGGTTGACATTATAGCCCACAGTTTTCTGGTAGGGATAGGTGATGTTCTCGTCGCGGATGGCATATTTCGCCGCGCCGTAACCGAAGTTCGCGTTCACGAAATAAGAGAAATCACCAGCCTTGCGGTTCATACCTACTGAGAGCTCAATCCCTTTCACATTCACCTCTCCATAGTTGGAGCTGGGCAGTGTACGGCTGAAGGTAGGCGGAACAGATGCGATACGCTGACCCAGGATGTCGAAGGTTTTCACCTTGTATACATCAAGCGTGGCGTTAAAATGGTCGAGGAAATTCACTTCCACGGCAGCATTGTAGTTGAGCGTTTTTTCCCAGGTGAGGTTCTCGTTCACGATGGGGCCGTAGGTGATGCCTGCATTGGTTTTACCGTCGTTACCGAAAAAGGCGCTGCTGCCGTTCTGGTACGATTGCTGCCATTGCCAGCCGCCCACAAAATCGTTGCCGGTAAGGCCCATGGAAGCGCGGAGTTTAAGGAATTGAATGCCTTTCGCGCCGGCCATGAAATTCTCTTTCGATATAATCCAGCCCACGGATCCTGACGGGAAGAAACCCCAGCGCTTGTCGTAGGCGAATTGCATGGAGCCGTCGTAGCGGTAGCTGAATGCGGCAATGTACTTACCATCGTAGTCGTAGCCGAGCTGGCCTACCCACGACCGGCGCCCGTTCTGCTGCTCTGTCATACCGCCGTTGTAGGAATCAAGCCGGTCGCCGCTGGTAGCCCACCATTGGTCGGTGAGGTACACGGGGAAATTATCGCGGGCCGTAGATACACCGCCATTCGAATAGTCAGATTTTTCAAACACAACCATCGCGCGAACGTGGTGCACGCTGTTGAAGGTGGTATCATAACTCAGCTGGAAGTTCAGCTGGTGAATCGTGAACCAGTTATAATCTTCCTGCAGGAAATTTTTTCCGATCTGCGACGAGCGCTTGATGGCTATCCTGTCGGCATCCTTTGTGCTGATCTGCCGCACCCCGGTGGTTTTCATCACCCACATATCGTATTGCTTCTCGAAAAACTTCGAGCGGTTGTTGGTATATGACTTGGAAAACTGTGCGGAGGCGGTGAGGCCGGCAATGCCCGGCACCTTGTATTGCAGGCGCAGGTTGATGTTCGGCGTGAGGAAATTCCGCTTGATGTAACCGCCGTCGCCGCGGGCTTCCGCGCCTACATTACCGATCCATCCATAGTCGATCGGGTTGCCGCCGTCTGTCCATACCGGCTGCTCAGGCTGCCAAAGCAGCTGTTTGCGGTAGAGATCGTTCGGGTTGCCTGCCACGGCCGTAGTCGGAGGACCGTATGTGAGGTTGTTAAACAGGCCCACACCCGCAAAAGCCTGCAGGCGCGGCGTGATGTCTGCCGTGAGGTTCGCGCGGAAGTTATAGCGCGTGAAGGTCAGGTTTTTCATGATGGCGTCTTCCTTTGTATAGGCGCCTGACACGAAGTACTTAATTTTCTCGCTACCGCCGCTTACGCTGAGGTTGTGCGAACTGATATTAGGATCATTGTATACTTCCTTCAGTTGATCATATCCCCACCCGTTGTTGATGTTGCGGAAGTAATCGAAATCCGATTGCGACCACATGCTGCTCGAGCCGGGATTGAGGCGGTTGTAGATCTCCCCTGTTTCGATGGCGTTGGTGCGCTCTGCGTTTTTACCCCTTTTCGAAAAGCCTGTATTAAAGGAGTAACTGATGCGGGCCTGCCCGCTGGCTCCCCTGCGGGTGGTCACGAGAATTACGCCGCCCGCCGCGCGTGCGCCGTACACGGAAGCCGCCGCGGCATCCTTCAACACGGAAATATTATCGATGTCGTTCGGCCCCAGGTTATTGAAATCGTCAGCCGAGCTCACAAACCCGTCGATAACGAACAGCGGGTTCTGCGCCGTGCCCGGGAATGTACTTCCCGTTCTGACGCGGATCGACGGCATTGAGCCGGGGATACCCGAAGGTGTGCCGATGAATACGCCCGGCATCTGGCCGGCCAGCAGGTTGGCTACCGAAGTCGTAGGAAAGTTGCGGCGGTCTTCATCCATTTTCATGGACGATACGGCCCCCGTCACGAGGTCTTTCCGCTGTGTGCCGTAACCCGTTACCACCACATCTTTCAGTGATGTAGCCGAGTATTTGAGCACAATCCGGATGGAGGTGCCCGATACCGTCACGGTTTGCGGTTCGAAGCCAGTCATGGAAGCTTTGAGACGCGCGCCGGGGGAAACATTCAACACAAATTTCCCCTCCCCGTCCGCTATCACATTTCTTTTTTCCCCACCGATCTGGCTAATGGAAGCACCCGGCAAGGGCGCACCCGTAGAATCTGTAACTGTCCCCTTCAAGGCGACTTTTTCTTGTGCATACATACGCGTGGAATACAATACCAGGCAAAGGAGGCCCAGCATCCAGCACTTCAATTTTGATTGACTCATAATGCGAATTGTATAGGTGGAAAAATAAACTCCCCTTTTAGTAAAAACCCTTCTAAAAAAATGCTTGAGATAAACTCACTAGCTAAACTCTCGATATTTGTTCACTGTACTTTGGCAATGACATAAAATTCCAACAATACCCGCCCATTCACCACCCTAAATTTGACAATTAGCTATGCTTTTTTTGCAGGTGCCGGTTTGCCTTCGTTCATACCTATATAATGAAGAGATGTAGCACGATTCGCTAACTTTAAGTAGATTTGTATCCTTCGGCAATATGCCCTGTAACAACCCAGGGTTATTTCAACGAGATACCAAGTGTATGCAATACATATATGAAAATTTCACTTTCCCGCCGGACCAGTCTTTTACCATCCGTTCAGAAATACTGGAGATTAAAAGGTACTCCACGTTAAAATCGCATATCAATTTCGAGATTGCGTTGCTGGAAAACTGTAGCGGGAAAAGATTCATCGGGGATCATATCGAAGACTTCGAAGGTACCGAACTGGTGCTGCTGGGCAGTTATCTGCCGCATTGCTGGCAATACTATACCGTCATCGACCCGATGATCCCGCCGCAGGCCACCGTCATTCATTTTTTCCCGGACTTCCTCGGGCAGCAGCTGCTCGAAAAACCGGAGGCGCGGCAGGTCAATGAGTTGTTCGCCATGGCGGCAAAAGGCGTTTTATTCTCCGGCTATACCATCCATACGGCCAAAATGATCATGCAGCAAATGCTGTTCTCTACGGGTATGGCCCGGGTATCGCTGATGCTCAGCCTGCTCGACACGCTGGCCAACGCCGAACAGCGGCGGGTGCTGTCGTCGCCGTATTACAACGCCGTCAGTACTTCGCTGGAAGCCCAGAAGATCAATAAGGTGTTCGACTATATCTTCACGAATTTCAGGGAAGAGATTTCCCTGAAGGCGGTGGCAGACACGCTGCATTTATCGCCGGCGGCATTTTGCCGCTTCTTTAAAGCGCGCACCAACCGCACGCTGATCGATTTTGTAAAGGAAGTGCGCATTGGCCATGCCGCCAAGCTGCTGCTGGAAAAGAAACACAATGTAACGGAAGCCTGTTACATGAGCGGGTATAACAATCTCTCGAATTTCAATAAACATTTCAAAGACATCAAAGGGCTTTCTCCGCGCGACTTCATGCGCCAGTACGAAACGCCCGAAAACCAGCAGCCCGTTTAATTCCGGCTGAAATGATAAAACGGCGCCGCTTCCGTCCAGGTTTCACCCGGCGCGGTACCCGCCACGCCTTCCTGGTAGCCTGCCATCAGCCGGTTCCATTCCGCGCAGCGTATGTTATACGACTCCGCCTTCTTCCCCATCGCCGCCAGGTCGGCCCCTTCCGGCACGGAAATGATCATCACCACCGTATGATGGCTGTGGTACAACCGGATTTTTTCGTAGCCGGCCAGCATAAAACCTTTTTCCACTTCGGGCCACACCGTGCGGTGGTAATCCAGGTACGCCTTCAGCTGCGCTTCGCCCGGCCTGATATTCACCACGAATACTTTTTCTTCCAGCGGTTTCAGGCGGCTGCAAGAGAATAACAACACACCCGCCAGCACGGATGCCATCAAAATAAGTTGCTTGCGCATATCGATGAATTTTAAGCGAAATAAATGTAAATG
This sequence comes from uncultured Chitinophaga sp., assembly GCA_965653365.1. Taxonomy (GTDB): domain Bacteria; phylum Bacteroidota; class Bacteroidia; order Chitinophagales; family Chitinophagaceae; genus Chitinophaga. The sequence goes on from CBFGZV010000009.1 coordinate 54,040, forward strand.
ACGCACATGATGACAGCCAGCACGCCCCAGAGCAACCAAACCCTTGCCGGGCTGCGGCCCGCTCCCCGCCATGATTCCACGATGGAAGGCAGTACGTTCACGGCGGGCGGTTTGGTAAGCAGCGTTACCGCTACCAATACGGCGGACATAGCCAGGAAAAGGTAAAACGACAGCAGCAGGAAATGCGGCCAGAAGGCTTTCGACGGGAAGTTAAGCACATGGCAGGCGCCTACCGCGAGGCATGCCAGTCCTCCCCCGTAAAGCACCACTTCCGCCGCCGTGCTGTTGACCCGCTTCCAAGAAATGCCGCCCACGAATACCACGGACAGCGGCGGCGCCAGAATCGACACCAGGCCCTGGCTCAATTCGAAAAACCCTTTGCCCGAGTGGGAAAACAGGTACGCGACGCCGATGGCCAGCACTGCGGCCAGTACGGTCACCCATTGGCCGGTTTTTCTTTTCGCCCCATCGTCCATGTGGCGGTAGCGCGCCAGTACGTCGAGCGTAAACACGGTGCTGAAGGAGTTCAGGCCCGACGACACCGTGTCTATCAGGGCGGCGATCAGCGCCGCGATGCACAGGCCGAGCAAACCGTGCGGCATCACCTGGCTAACGAGCGTGATATAGGCGTTATCCGGCTGGGCGATGTCTTTATAGAGCACATAGCACATGATGCCCGGGAAGATGAAAATAAAGGGCATGATGATCTTCAGCAGGGAAATAAAAATCGCCCCGTACTGCCCTTCCTGCATGTTTTTGCCCGCCAGCACCTTCTGCACGATAGTCTGGTCGGTGCACCAGTAATAAATGCCCACCACGGGATACCCAAGCACGATGGCCACCCAGGAATATTCCGGGTCCGAAGCCGGCCGGAACAATTGCCAGTGGCCCGTGGGAACGGCATCCACCAACGCCCGCAGGCCGCCGATTTTTTTCAGTGACAGGTATACGAGGATGATGGACGACAGGATGATGATGGCGGATTGGAAGATCCCCGTGCGCACCACTGCTTTCAGTCCGCCTACGGCGGTAAAGCTGGTGGCGATGAGCGCTACTACCATGATTGCCTGCATGAGCGGTATCTGTACGATCTGCGAAATGATGAGGCCGCCGGCGTACAACGCGCTGCCCAGCCACACCACCAGGATGGAAATGAGGCTGTAGATCACGAGGAAGTTGTAAGATCGCTTGCCGAACCTGGCCAGCAGGAATTGCGGCATGGTAAACACCTTGGTGGAAATGTAATGCGGCAGGAAAAACATCGACAGCAGAAAGATGAAGAACCATGCCAGCCATTCGAAATTACTACCCACCATGCCCTGCGTAAACCCGATGCTGGCGAAACCTACCAGCATGGAAGGCCCGGCGTTGGCGCTGAACAGCGAAAAGCCGATCTGCCACCAGCTGAGTGAGCGGCCGCCAAGAAAAATGTCGCGGGAAGATTTGCTTCGCCTGTTCAGGTAAAAACCGATGGCCAGCAATGCCACGATGTACAGCAACAAAACGCTGTAGTCTGATCCGTTCAGCGTAATACTCAATGAGTGAAATTTTGGAATTTATAAAGTCACATTTGGCAAATAGGCTTTGACGGAGGCCGGCTCCCATTGCTCCGAGCGGCTGATCTTGCCTGCATTGCGCCAGTAGTCCCAATCCACGCGGACCGGCGCGCCTTCGATGTCTGGCAGCGACCACCCGCCGTTGGTCCACACCGGCTGCACGCTGAAGTAACGTTCCAGCCCGTGCATGATGGAATACAGGTACTCCACGCGGCAATGCTCTTCCGCGGTAGCCATCAGGCCCGCCGTATAGAGCGAGTACCCGCCTGATGAAAAATCGGCCCCTTGCGCCCGGGCGAGATCGCGGACCTCGGCCCACTCGCGCACCCCCCCGATCTGCGTGGGAACGGGCTGCAGGTGCCCGACGCCCATTTGCAGCAACGTAGGGAATAATTTAGAGGTCCGTTCGGACTCCCCGAACGACACCTTCACCGGCGACTCCGCACAAAACCTTTCTATCTGGTCCATTCCCGCGGAATGCACCGGCTCTTCAATCCACTCGATATTTTCCGTTGCCACCAGGTCGAGAAACCGGAGCGCCTGGTCGCAGTCCCACACCTGGTTCACGTCCACCGCCAGTTCTATGGAAGGGCCCAGCAGGCTGCGTACGAATTTCACCCGTTCGGCGTCTTCCTGCGGCCGGCCACCGAAGTCTTTCCCGATTTTCATCTTATAACAATCTACGCCTTTGTCGAGGAAATAAGCCACTTCGGTTTCGAGCTGCGCAAAGGTATAGTTGGTGCCGCCGCCGCTGCCGTACACTTTCACATGATCGCGATCCGCGCCCAGGTAACGGTGCAGCGGCTGGCCGGCCCGCCGTGCGGCAAGGTCGTGCAGGGCGAAGTCTATTTGTCCCAGCATGGCGGCCGCCGCGCCGCGGAAACCTTCATTGCGGATCGACCAGTATAGCTTGCTGTACATTTCGTTGTACGGAACATTCTTGCTGTGCAGCAGAATGGGTAAAAAACAGGACTGCAGGATGTTGGTGTAACTGCTGAAGACAGGCGCCTCACCCACAAAACCGGATTCGTCTTCCAGGGTAATCACTGCCAGGCCGAATGTCAGGAAAGGCCCCATCGTGGCGTCCTGAAAAGGTGTGACAGCGGGAACGGGCTCCAGCACATTGATGCGGACGCGGGTAATATTAAAGATCTGTTCGCTAATGTTATTCATCGTGTAGATATCTCCTTGCTGCAATGCAAGATTTTTTCGTAAAGGGCTTTCGAAAGTGGCCCCGCGGTAAAATCACCGAGGGTTTCTTCCAGTTCCTGCGGATTGGAAGGACCGATAACAATGTTGAAACTGAAAGGAATGGAAAGCAGAAAACGGTGGGCCAAAGCGCGAAGGGGCATCCCTTCGGATTCCGCCAGCTGATGCAGCCGTCGGGCCGCTTCCAGGTCGTTACCCGGCAGCCAGTCAGGATAATTACCGGAAAAACCGGCGTACGATTTACCCAGCAGCCCCATATTCAGCGGGCTGGCGGCGAAATAGCGCAATCCGGCCGCGGCGCAGGCAGGCAGCGAAGTATCCATCGCTTCCGTATGGCAGGCGTTGCAGCGGTTGTATTCCATCAGCACATCCACGGCGCCATCCTGCAGCCAGGGCCATGCCCATGCCGGCGGATTACCGCCAAGCCCTGTTGCCCGCGTGTATCCTTTTTCCTTCAACTCCCGCAACACCGCCAGCGCCCCGCCGAAATCCACCTCCGGGATCTGTGCGGGATCGTGCAGGAACAGTATGTCGAGCGAATCGAGACCGGTTTTCTCCAGCGTGGCCGCAACGCTGCGGAACATCGCATCGCGGCTGTAGTCGTACCGGCCGTCGTAGGCGGTGAAACCCTGCAGCCTCCCGGCTTTGGAGCTAACGGCGGGCGCAGCGCCCTTCCATTGCCGCAACGCTTCACCAAGGTAGGATTCCGCATGCGCATACGCGGGCGCCGTGTCGATCGCCTTCACGCCCCGCTCCAGCGCCAGCAGCACGGTTTGAACGGAGGCTTCCGGGGAAACCTTTCCCCAAATACCACCGATACCGGCCGTGCCTAATATGAGCCGTTCAAAATTCATCCCGGGAAAGTTGCAGTTCAAAAAACAGTTTTCAGTCTATTCAAATGTAGCCCCACTGCGGCCAGTTCCGCCAGTTGCTTTTTGACCAATTTACATGTTTTTTTGACCCGTCTCATCAACCGCCCCGATTTCCCCGATAGAGGCGGCACGCCGCCTCCCGGCGACGAACTGCATCCTTTCCTTTCTCTTTGCAGGAAACGCCGTTACTCGAACGCGCACAGGATGCTCGGATCCCCCTGCGTGTTCACTACAGGCCCCACGCTGGCCGTGTTCGTAGCGGGGTCGAACGAAAAAACACCGACGCCTGTGTTCGTCGACATGCCATAATAGATCTTGTGTTCATACGGCAGTACGCAGGCCGCGTATCCATTCGAATATGGAATATCGAGCTTTGTCAGCACCCCGTTTTGCAGGTCGGCCCGGAATGCCCCGAAGGTTTTGTCTTTCACATAATCGGGCGGGTTGCTCATCAGCCTGGGGATGTTCCCGGTGGCGTATACGATGCCGTTGCCGGCGTATGCAACGCGGTGCAGGTAGTCGAGATGGTTGCCCGGGATATTGGCCACCACGTAGTCGCTGATATTGAAAAAATAGGCGGGGTCGAATTTGGTGTCGCCGTTTTTAATCCGCAGGAAGCCGCATTTTTGTCCCGGTACAAATCCCCAGGAGCTCATGCACAACACATACAGATCGCCGTTTTCCGTAAAGAACATGGAACCGGCAGACGATGCGTTGCCGGCATAGGTGGCCCGGCTGTCCATAATACTGGTGATATGGTTGTTGTTCGCCACATCAATCACCAGTACCTGCGCCGGGTGCATGCTCGTGTATCCGTCAGACGTTTGCAGGCATGCAACGTACAGTTTACCGTTTTTATACACCATGACGCCCGGATCTGGACTGGCGTCCCCCAACGCGTACGGCGTAAGGTCTATCATGCCCATCTGCGTCATGGTAGCGGGATTAATGACGGCGATCTTCCCGGTATTGCCCAAAGAGACGTATGCTTTCGCAGCGCTCTCGAATGCGATGCAATAAGGGAACGAAGCGGCCGGCATGGTCAGGCTGCCGGCTTCCTGCAGCGTGCCGTCCGTATGGCGGGTATATTTCTTCACCTTATCGCCGCTGCGTGCTTCGATGAGGTACACATCGCCACCATATGCCTGCGCCAGCGCGTAACTCACTACCTGCCGGGCACTGGCGTTGTTGTAGTCGCCTTTCGAGAAATCGGGGCGGGTGCCCAGGTACGCCACCGGCGTGGTGCCGGTATTGATGTTGGTGATCACGGCGATTTTATCGTACCCGGGCGCACGGTCGCCGGCATCCGCCCTTCTTTTCGTACATGCGCTTACCAGCAGCATAATCACTATCGGAATCAAAGTATATTTCATGTCGATGACTGTTTGGTTAATGCCCGTGACCGGATTTCCCGATCAGCAGGTAACGGAGTTTGATGCGGAATGTTCTGCCGGGCAACGGCATGTTCCAGTTGTTGAGAATATTTTCGTTGGTGACGTTGTGCACTTCACCCGTAATTGTATACCGTTCGTGGTGAAACGACTGTTCTATCACGAGGTTGTGCGTTATGTAGGCCGGGATAAAAAACTGGTCGTAGCGGCTGATGTTGAAGCCATAACTGTATTCATTCGTAAAACTCCCTTCGTAAATTACCCGCGTTTTCGCGTCTTTGGCGAGGAGGCCGGTTTGATGGAACTCCACGTTCCAGTTCCCGAACAGTTCCGGCACGTTGGGAATTTGCAGCAGATAGGTAGGATTGCCAACCTTATCGGTGCCGGGCAGATACCGCGAGATGTCGCGCAACCGCTGCCAGGTGACGTTACCGCTGACATAGACCTGTTTCGTCACATCCACTTTCGCTTCCATATCCGCGCCCGCAATATCGACGTTGGCATAGTTGACATACCCGGTGGTCAGTCCACCCGTACCGGCCAGCTGGATCATGTTGTCCACCCGCATATAAAAGGCATTTGCGTCGAGCTGCAGGCGGTTACCGGCGGAATTGGCCTGATCGAAAATGACGCCCGCCGTATAATTGTGCGCCCGCTCCGGCCGCAAGGAAATGGCGGGTGTGATCAGCGCGCCGTCGCCGAACAGCTCCGCATTCAGCGGCAGCCGCACCGCCCTTTCATAACTTGCTTTCAGCATCCATCCGGGCGTCAGGTTGTAACGCACTCCGGCGTTATAGCCGGCGGTGTTGGTGAAATTGCCGACGCGTTCCGGCGGCGCCTGCAGGTAAATATTGGTGTTGTAGCCGCGCACCTCGCTGTAATAATGCTTCACCGCGGCTGAGAGCAATAACCTTTCCTCCATCAACCGGCTTTCCAGCGTCAGCCCCGTAATGGTATTGAACAGCTTGCCCGGATAGTTGAACAGGTTTCTCCCCGCAAAGGCATTGGCCACATCATCTTCCGGTTCGAAGTCGCCTTTGCGGAGCGTATTGTTCAGGTTCAGCGTAAACGTTTCATTCAGCTCGAAATTGACATTGGCCAGGTGCCGGAACTCTTTCTGCGCGGTGGTGGAAAGATTAGGCCCGATGCCCATCTCGCCTTTTCCATAAATACTCGGCGAACGGTTGCCTTCCCAATCGTAGCTGAACGACGAAGTATCCGCAAACCGGACGTTGATGTTGGCCAGCGCCGCGTTGTATTTAAACGACAACCGGTTGTTCAGCAGGCCTTTCTTTTTGGCGGACAGGATCACCACGCCGGTTTTGCCGTGGCTTTCGATATGCCGGATGTTCCGTTGTATGCCCTGCAATTCCTTGTCTACGCCCACATAGGCGCCTTCCAGCTCCACTTCATCAAACCACCATTTGTGAAAGCGGATGGAAGCGCCGGCCAGCACGGACCGGAAACGGTCGTGATCGCGGCGGATTCGCAGACCCGGCTGAAAGGGCGATTCCATTGCGTAGTCGTTATCGCTGCTGTTGGTGAAGATGCCCGCGCCGGCTTCGATACCGGGCTTGTCGAACGTTTTTTTGAGGATGAGGCCGGTGTTGAGGGTGTTGTACGACTGGTACGATGCGGTGGCGTCGATATAGCTGACGTCGCGGTGTTTGATGACCACGTTCACCGCGCTGCCCAACCCGTCCCCGCCCAGCCAGGCGGGCATTGTTCCTTTGTAGATCTCGATGCGCTCGATGATCTGGAGCGGCAGGTCGTTGATACCGAGGCTACCGTCCGGTGTGTTGAGGGGATTGCCGTCGATGAAGACCTGCACCCTTCTGCCTTCCAGGCCCCGTACCGAAATCCGCGCCTCACTGCCCAGCCCGCCCGTACGGCGGATTTGCACACCCGTTTGCCGGGCCAGCAGTTCGTTGAGGTTACCGGCCCGGTTCTCGATCTGTTTGCCGGTGAGGATGGTAACCGGCATCACATTGTTGCGCACCCTTCGCGCGGCGGCCTGTTCGTCGCTCAGGCCCGTCACCGTTACGCCTGTCAGCTCCGTGCTCACAGCCTGCATCGTGATTTCCAATGAAAGCAACCTTTCATCTACCCGCACCGTTTTCTCTACCGGCCGGTAGCCCACGAAAGAAAACAGCAGCGTGTAAATGCCGGCCGTTATTTTTTTGAATTCGAATTCGCCATTCGCCCCCGTTTGCGTGGAAACACCCGATTCCCGGATGTGCACCGTTACCTGGCCCAGCGGTACACGGTGTTGTTGATCGAGCACCCTGCCGCGGATAATGGTCCCCTGGGCAAATGCATACCCGGGAACAACGCAGCAAAGCAGCACAAAAAGCAGCCTTTTCGTCATTCTCTTTGTAGTTGTAATTGTTGGAAAGGTGGTGTATGTATGCCGTATACAGGTACAGGAATAATGCAGCCGCAAATGCGCTGTCATCACATGCATTCATATTAATGTAGAGAAGCAATCAAGCCTCTGCCGGCGGGCCTTTGTTGGAAGCATGGAAATGAAAGGAGGAAATCAGCGTTGGCCCGTAAAACGAAAAAGCGATGGTACGCGCCGCGGGTAGCAGTATAAACGGTGCGAGCTGATCGTTGTAGTAAAAGGCATATTGATGGTCGCAAATCTTGCAGGAACCGGCCAATGATCCGCTTTCGCCGCCGTACGCCGGCAACGGTGAGCAGGATGATTTCTCCGTATGACAACGGGCGCCGGCATGATGATGCCACAACTGCACAGGCAGGGCAATAAAACCGTACAGCGCCAATAACAACGCGGCTAACCAGGAGCGATATGTACGAACGGGCGCCATATATGTTGCAACAATGTTGCAAATATAAAACGCCCGTCCAACTATTCAAAATATGATTGCCGCCATCAACGGTACTTTCCCACCAGTGTTATCACCGAACGGGCGCCAACCGTCACCGGCCGGCCGGCAGGCACGCTGCTGTACTGTAATTCCCGGGTATCCGAAGTGGTATACGCCGCAATTTGCGGCGTGGCGAACCGCACGCCATCGAGGCTTACCTGTTCATCTTTCGTGGTCATATTGATCAGCACCACCACCACTTCTTTGCGGGTGGAATTTTTGTAAGCAGACATCATCAGGTTGGCGGCGGCGGTTTTCGGGTCGGTGTTGTTTTCCAGCGAGGCATCCACGCGGATCATACCGGGGCGCACGAATCGTGAAAAGTTGCCCAGCGCCCAGAGTAATTTCGATGGATGAATGAGCCCGTCGTGCTGCGTGGCCGGCAGCTCTCCCATTTTACCATTCAAATCGGACACATAAACGAGCCCGTCTTTATAATCGGACGGGCTTACGCCGAGCCACCACTGCCACGATGTGGCGTTGCCCACCACAATGTCTGTATGAATCAGGCGGGCTACATACAATGCCGTATTGATGCCGAGATCCCTGCCGCCGCCCTGGATCCCGTCTTCCTTGCCCAGGATGCAGTACTCGGATTGCCAGTAGGCTACTTCCGGGTTCACGGCAGCCATACGCCCGGCCAGTTGCCGGCGGTGATGAACGAGCGTTGGAATGTCGGGCTGTGCAAAATAGCTGTGACTGCTTTGTACTGGCGCCACGGAGCGGAACGCGCCGATGTAACCCGTACTTGCCGGGTTCCAGAGATAATTGAACACATCGCTTCTTTCGGGTGCGGTATTCACCGTGTCGTACACATAGTTCAACGCGCCGGTTTCGCCCATCGCAATCCGGGCGGGCAGCTTCCTATTAATGATGCCGGCATCGAGGGCCCTGATCAGCTCGAATGCCTCGGCGTTGGTGGCGGGTGTGCCCTCCTGGCTGGCGTTAGCGTTGTCTTTGGCCATCCAGTCCCACTGCGGTTCGTTTAAAGGGCTGATGTAACGTACCGGTATACCTGCATCCAGGTAATGTTTCGTGACGTCTGCGAGGAAGTCCGCAAAGGCGTTCATTTTTCCCGGCTGCAGGTTCAGTTTCCCTTTATCGGCGCCGCCTGGCGCGAATGCGTACCCGTTCTTCGTCATGTGCACGGGCGCACTGATGGAAAACAGGAGGAAATGCTCCACTTTCCGGGCTTTTGCGGCACGGGCGAACCATTGGTTGCCGGCCTGCTTCGACCAGTCGTAACGGCCGTCGGGCAACTGGAAAGATTCTTCCCGGCGCCAGGGCGAAGTGATATGGCTTTGTTCTCCCTGTTCCGCGCTGCCGGCCCCGATGTTGATCCGCCACATCGAAAGGCCGATCCCTTTGGGATTTCCCTTCCGGTCTATTTCCTTACTGAACAGCAAATCCGCGATCTGGTTGCGCTTGCTCACGGGCCAGTTTTTACCGATGAACTTGATGCCCCAGCAGTCGGACGCGCCGAAGCTGTGCATGGTTTGTTTTTCGGCTTGCAGGTGAATGGTGGCGGTCAGCGGTTTCCGGGCGGCCGCCGTGTCTTCGCCGTTCCCGAGGGCCATAGCGGCCATCAGCGCGAGCGTCGTCATATTCATTTTGATCGTCTTTGGTTGAAGATACGGCAATAATGCCGGCGCTTCAAGTTCCCCCGGATTCCCCTGTTTTGCAATGGACGTTCCGACTGAAAACATGGATAGAATTACGGGATGGGAGGCCATGCCTGCGAAGAATAGCAACATCGCATCACACCGGCTGCGGGCCTTCGCAGCCCGATCAGCCTGCGGACTATAAAACGGCAGCATCCTCTCCGCCGAAGGTTACAACAAATTGCCATCCGCGATAAAAAAAGCACAAACCCGCTTCCGGTGCGGGTTTGTGCTTTCAGTAGCGATGAGATTGTACCGCGTTCAGTATTGTAACGCCAGCACCCGCTGCGCCAGGCTGTAGCCGGCGGTTTTGCCCACCTCGCTGTCGAAATCATAGTGAATGCCGCCATATACTCTCGAAATGGCGGCTTCATTGATCATGGCCTGGAAATTAGCAAACGAGCGGGGCGCAAAACCATCCGACACTTTCTGGTGATCGGTAAACGAAAAACCGGTACCAAAGCGCGCAGCCATGATATGGCCGGACACGCTCGTGAAAGTGGAGTGGCCGGAGGTGAAGGCCGGGAACGGCGGCGTGCCGATGAGTGGCAGCCAGCTGCTGTCGATCTGCGCACGGATGTAGGTTACCGGCCGCAGTACGTTGTAGCGGAACTTATGCCGCCAGCAGAGGATAGCCGCATCGTTCAGGCCGATGCCTACCTGGGCGAAGAGCTTGGCGGCGCCGGTGAGGCTGAGGTCTTCATCGTTCACCAGTTGTGCGGTGATGGCGATGAGGTGCCCGGGCGGCGTGAACGTGCCGCCGCCGTCCGCCCAGTAACGGGCAATCAGGTTTTCTTCCGGCGTGAGCGAAATGCCTTTCTGGTACACATACCGCGCGGCCTGGTAAAATGCCGACGTGCTATCGGTGGAATACGCCGGGAACGCCACGCCCGCGGTATCTGAAGGAGCAAACTTCAGCAGCAGGCGGTTATTGCCCCAGTAAGGCAGCATGGCGCGCTGGAACTGCGGCGGCGTGGGCACCCATAAACCCGGACCAACAGGCGGCACATAATCCGTCGGGAAATTGTTCAGGTAACCGTCCTTTCCCCCATCGGCGGCGGACCACTGGTAAATCGCCGTGGCGATCTGCCGGCCGAAATAGATGGAACGGTTCACCTCATCGGGATGGCAACTGTCGGCCAGTGCGGCGAGGTTGTCATTTTCCAGCTGGGTGATCAGCTGCTGGTTGGCGGCGCTGGCGTTGGGGAACAGGTTTTTGATCACCTGCGCCATGGCGCTGTTGGCGGCAATTGCCCAATTGTACTTCTTCCACTTTTCGGGTTTGGGGAGATTGGACAGCCCGTTCAGCTGGCCGCTCAATGTGTGGCCCCAGGGCGATGCCCACACCACCGCTTCGTGCAGCGTGATACCGGTGTACGCAATGGCCCGTGCAGCCACCGGCGGCGTAAAGCCGCTGCTTTCCCTGATCAGTTTTAATTCGAGCTTGTACCACGACACGGGCACGGCCGCGCCGCCGTTAAGCGACTGCACGTCGATGGCGGCGATGGTTTCGGCGGACAGGGTCTCCCTTTCCGGCAGCTTTTCCTTGTTACAGGCCAGCATACCTAAAATCAGGACAATGGATAGGATGCGGGTAAGCAAACAAACAGATTTCATTTTCTTCTTTTTAAAGTTAACAATGTAAATAATCCGCGAATTTTTGGGGGTTCGGTTATTTGACATTGCTAAGGTAGGCTGCGGCTACGCAATCTATCCGCGCAGCATATTTTCGGAAGAAATACTTTCAACCGGTTCTTTGCGTTCCGGCGCTTCATCTTCACCGGCGAGCCAGCGTGTGGCCTTGTAGCGGGGCAGGAATTCGTCCAGCTTCTTCTTCAGCCATTTAGACACCAGTTCGAACACAATGAAGCCGATCACGATGGAAACGCCCCATTCCATCATGCTGAACGTTTTTTTGTCGACCACCGTGCGGTGCGCGGTGAGCCCCCAGAGGTTGCGGATGCTGCGGGTGGTAAAAAAGTGGGAAACGAGGCGGGTAGACGCCAGGCCTACCACAAAACCGAGAAAGTTGCCGGCGTAGTTGCCGTACACGTAGCCCAGGAATTTCCTGACAAGATTGATTTTCATAGGTATCGGATAAGAGATTTTATACTAACAGTACGCCTTCGCTCACGGGCTTGCCGCCGCATAGCTGATCGATGCTCCGCAGGGTGATCTCCGCGATCTGGGAGAGCGCCTCTTCGGTGAAGAAAGCCTGGTGGCCGGTAACCAGCACATTCGGGAAACTCATCAGCCGCTGGATCATATCGTCTTCGATAATGGCGGCCGACAGGTCTTTGAAAAACAGTTTTTCTTCCTGTTCATACACATCGATGCCCAGGTAGGCGATGTGGCCCGATTTCAGGCCCTCCGTTACGTCGTGCGTATTGAGCAGCGCGCCGCGGCTGGTATTGATGATGGTGACGCCCTTTTTCATCTGCGCAATTGCTCCGCGGTTGATAAGATATTTGTTCTCCGGCGTGAGCGGGCAATGGAGCGATAGCACGTCTGCCTCGCGCAGCACTTCCTCAAACGGCCGGTATTGCACACCCGCCTTTTCCAGCGCCTCATCCCGGTAAGGGTCGAAAGCCAGCACCGTACAGCCGAACCCGAGCATGATGCGGCAGAAAGCGCGGCCTATCTTGCCGGTGCCGATCACGCCCACCGTTCTGCCGTGGAGGTTAAATCCGAGCAATCCGTTGAGGGAAAAATTCTGCTCGCGCACGCGGTTATATGCTTTATGGGTTTTCCGGTTGAGGGTCAGCAGCATGGCTACGGCATGTTCCGCCACCGCTTCTGGAGAATAGGCCGGCACCCTGCACACCCGGATACCGTGGGTTTTGGCGGCCCCGAGGTCTACATTATTGAATCCCGCGCAGCGCAGGGCGATCACTTTCACGCCTTTAGCCGCCAGTACGGCGATCACGTCCGCGGTCAGCTTGTCGTTCACAAACACGCAAACCGCCGGCGTACCTTCTTCCACCGCGTTCACGATGTGCGGGCCCAGGTGGGTTTCCAGATACTCCGGCGCAAAGCCGTATTTTTCATTTTCCCTGTTGAAAAACGTTTTGTCGTATTGCTTGGCGGAGAAAAAGACAATCTTCATGGGTATGAAAATACAAAAAAAACGGAGCCGCGTATATGAAGCATTGCTACCCTACCGGCGAGGCTTCGATGGCCGCGGCGAATTCTTCTTCCAGCGGCACGTACGGCGGGGGACAAACCCCCTTCCCGACGATTTTGAACCGGCCTTCCGTGTTTTTCTGCATATGAAACCGCACCATTCTGCCCTGAAAAGGCGCATATACCTGGTACAATTGTTTGTGGACGCAGCTCATGGTCACGAACTTAATCCTTACTTGTTCACTGTCTACGATAAAATCCTTTTCGAAATTCCTGATCAGCTTCCAGCCTAATGAGCTCATACGTTATAAAAATGAGGCGCAAAGATGAACTTTTTTTTCTTTTGAAAGGGGCTTTTTTCCTCCGCTTTATTTTGCTAGACAAGGGGTTGTGCCAACCAGAATGAAAAAACGTTCCGCGGCCACGCCAAAACGCCGCGCAGCGGCGGAACGCTCATCCGGGCATGCCAGGCTATGCCGTTGCGGGCTTCGCCAGTTTTCCGTAGTACACGTACGAAACGGCCAGTATTCCCAGGAAAACCAACGGCTTGGCGCTGTTCATCACCGTATCTCCGATGGCCACGTGCGTTATAAAGGCCGACGCCAGCACGATCATAAACCCCGCATATACGAATTGTTTGGCAAACCCCTTCACCGCGGGCACCAGCAATAAAACAGCGCCCATCAGCTTCGCCACTCCCAGCTCAATCCTGAAGAAGGCGGGAAACCCGATTTGCCCGAAAGCCTGTTTCATTTCTTCGCTCGCCAGGCAGGAAAATCCGCTAAACATCATTATCACAGCCACTATCGCCGTGCTCACCCAATAGACAATTTTGGTTTTGTTCATTTATTTTGGTTTAGGCAACAAAACTACCTACATTTACTATACATAAGTAAGTACTATACGATCGTATAGCACTATACTGTTGTATAGTAAACACGGAAAAATGAAAGCACGTGAAGGCCATGAGCCTGGAAAATGTCGCAGTATGCTGCTGCCCATTACCGATGCCCTGGAGGTATTGAGCGGCAAATGGAAACTGCCGATCCTGATCAGTTTGTCGTTCGGCAATAAAAGGTTCGGGGAAATGGCGAAGGAAATACCGAAGATCACGGACAGGATGCTGTCGAAAGAATTGCGGGAACTGGAAGCGCACCAGCTGATCAAGCGCACGGTGTACGATGCCATACCGGCCATCGTGGAATATTCGATTACCGACTACGGCGCTTCTCTCGACCCGGTGATACAGGAGTTGTACAAATGGGGCAGCCGGCACCGCAAGCGGATGATGGCGAAATCGCACTAGCCCGGTTCAGCCCGCCCCCGGGCCGGCCGGGCTGAAATATTTTGCCCGCCGCTACTCCCCTGCCGCGTTTCAGTTGTCTCATCTAAAAGCACAACCGTCAGGCATGTTATACCGCATTAAGAAAAAACTGCAATTACACGCGCGCGCGGTGGGAATAACCGTAACGGGGCTATTACTGGCCTCCCCCACCGCGCATGCCCAGCAGGAACTGGATGTTATCCGCACATGGCAGGCATATTCCGATGCGCCGAATTCCCTCTACCGCCATCTCGCCACAGAAGCCATTCAACTACTCGCCCGCCGGCCGCAGATTTACAGCCCGCAGCAACGGCAGCAATGGATCCGGCAAACGCTGCGCGAGGCCGTTGGCGCCTTTCCCGCCAAAACGCCGCTGCACGCGAAAGTGACCGGCACGCTCCGGAAAAACGGCTATACGGTGGAGCACGTCGTGTTCGAGTCGCAACCGGGATTTTTTGTGACCGGCTCCCTGTTCCTGCCTGAGCAGGGCGGCAAAGCCCCGGCCGTGATCTATTGCAGCGGCCATTCCGCCAGCGGCTACCGCTCGGCGGCGTACCAGCGCGTGATGTTGAACCTTGTCAAAAAAGGGTTCGTGGTGTTCGCGTTCGACCCGGTTGGACAGGGAGAACGGCTGGAATATTACGATACCGCCACCCACAAATCGCGGCACAAATGGCCGTCGAACGAACATTCCTACCCGGGCGCGCAGGTGTTCATGACGGGCGGCACGCTGGCTCGTTATATGATCTGGGACGGCATCCGCGCGGTCGATTACCTACTTACCCGCAAAGAGGTGGACCCACAGCGCATCGGTATCACCGGCCGTTCCGGCGGCGGCACGCAATGCGCGTACATTGCGGCGTTCGACGACCGGATAAAAGCGGCCGCGCCGGAAAACTACATCACCAGCTTCCGGCGGCTGTTCGAGTCCATCGGCCCCCAGGACGCGGAACAGAATTTCCTGCATGGCATCGCCCGCGGCCTCGACATGGGCGACCTGCTGACGGCGCGCGCACCGAGGCCCTGCCTGATGATCGCCACCACCCGCGATATGTTTTCCATACAGGGCGCCATCGAAACGGCCGCCGAAGTAAAGGCCATGTATACCGCGCTGGGCTCAAAAGACCATTTCACGATGGTGACGGACGATGCCCCGCATGCATCCACCCAAAAGAACCGGGAGGCCTTGTATGCCTTTCTGCAACAACACCTCGCCCACCCCGGCAGCAGCACCGACGAGGACATCCCCCCGTTGACCGCGGAAGAACTGAAAGTGACGCCCACCGGGCAAGTCAGCACGTCCCTGAAAGGTGAAACCATCTTCAGTCTCAACCTGCAGGCCGCGCAAAAACAACAGGCCGCTTTAAAGGCGGCCCGGCAATCGCCGGCGTATATTCCCCGCATGATTGATTCGGCCAGGAAGCTATCCGGCTACCGCGTACCGGCTGCTGCCATACAACCCGTTCAGGCGGGCCGTTTACAGAAAAACGGGTATGTGATAGAAAAGGCGTTCGTGAAAGGCGAAGGCGATTATGTCATCCCCTATTTGCTGATGAAACCCGCCAACGCCAGCCGGAAAGCGGTCATTTACCTGCACCCGCTGGGCAAGGCCAAAGCGGCCGCGCAGGCGGAAGCCTTGCTGAAAGAAGGATTCGCCGTACTGGCGCTTGATATGGTGGGAACGGGCGAAACCGGGCCGGGCACATTCAAAGGCGACTCGTTCATCGACAGCGTGTCGTATAACCTCTGGTTCGCCACCGTGCAAACCGGCCGGAGCATCACGGGCATCCGCGCGGGCGACGTATCGCTGCTGGCCACGCTGCTCCTTCAACGCGAAGGTTGCAACACCGTATATGGCCTGGCGGAAAAAGACATGGCGCCCGTGCTGCTGCATGCCGCCGCCTTTGATACCAGCATCTCCCGCGTCGCGCTGATCGAGCCTTCCGCCTCGTGGTGGTCCATCATCAGCAGCCGCCTCTATGCGCCCGCGCTCATACAAAGCGCCGTAGCGGGCTCCGCGGGTGTATACGACCTCCCCGATCTGGCAGCCAGCCTCGCGCCCCGCAGGCTGCTGATAGCAGGCGGCACAGACGCGAACGGCCACAGCGCTGCGAACAGGGACGACGATGCCGTTATCCGGAACATATACCGTCACCGCAAAGCAGACCAGCAGCTGCGCATCACCGCCGATGCGGCCGAGCCACTCAGCTGGTGGCTGAAAGAGTAAACAGCCTTCACTTCCGCAAACTTCTTCACATGACCATATTGAAACAATTAGGGCTGCTGTGCCTGCTGTTGCTTGCACAGCAGGCCATTGCCAAAGATTACCCGATCACCGGCTTCGGCGCGAAGCCCGGCCCGGGGCACCTCAACACCGGGGCCATCAACAAAGCCATCCAAGCCTGCCATGCTGCCGGCGGCGGCAGGGTTGTTATCCCCGCCGGCATTTTCAGTTCCGGCACCATCGTTATGAAAAACAACGTGGAGCTGCACCTTGAGATGGGCGCCACTTTGCTGGCGAGCGACCAGGCGGGCGACTTCCCCGCGCAGCCTCAGCCACGCTACCGTTCGCAGAAAGATCCCGGCGGATGGCGGGCGCTCATTTATGCGAATGAGGCAGACAACATCGCCATCTCCGGCTACGGCGCCATCAATGGCAATGGCGCCAGGCATCCCGGCAATCCCAAAAACAGCATCGGCAGCGATATGGACGGGCGGCCGCGCAACATTCTTTTTATTTCCTGCCGCAACGTACGGGTGGAAGGGATACGCATGCTCGATGCGGCCATCTGGAACCAGCATTATCTCGATTGCGAAGATGTGATCGTAGACCGCGTGCAGGTATACAACCATGCCAACCGAAACAACGACGGCATCGATATCGACGGTTGCCGCCGCTTCGTGCTGTCCAACTCCGTTTTCGATACGGACGATGACGCCATTGTGCTGAAGAGCACCGGGGCCGCGGCCACGGAAGATGTGGTGATCACCAACTGCATCGTGTCGAGCTTCTGCAACGCCATCAAGGCCGGCACGGAATCTACCGGCGGCTTTAAAAATATCGTGATCTCCAACTGCGTCATCAAGCCCAGCCGCAACACGGAAAAACCCATCTACGGCACCGCCCGCGGCATTGCCGCGCTGTCGCTGGAGATAGTGGACGGCGGGCACATGGAAGGCGTCAGCATCAGCAACATTACCGTCAGCGGCAGTGATTGCCCGCTGTTCGTCCGCCTCGGCAACCGCGCGCGAAAACACACGGCAGCAGCGCCCGCACCGCCGGTGGGCACCATGAAAAACATCGTTATCAGCAACATCACGGCTTACGGAACGGGGAACTATTCTTCCTCCATTACCGCCATCCCAGGGCATTACGTGGAAAACATCTCCCTGTCCAACATCCAGTTCTTCAACCGCGGCGGCCTTGGCACGGGCAGCTACCTCAAAACCGTCAATGATGTGAAGGAAGATGAAAAGGGCTACCCCCAGCCTACCGCCTGGAAAGAACTGCCTTCCTCCGGGCTCTTCATCCGGCATGCCAGGAATGTACAGGTAACCGGCCTGATGCTGGGCGCAGAAGCGGCCGACCCGCGCCCTCCCGTGGTGGCGGATGACGTCGAAGGGCTGCAGATCAGGAACGTAGCGGGCGTGGCGAACTGCACCGCCGGCGTATTTTTCGTGGGCAGCAATGTGCGGCAGTTTTCAGTAGAAACACCGCAGGGATGGAATAAACAGGAACAACAAATCGACGGTCAATAATGCTTCGCATCATTGCGCAATAAGAAAAGCCGGGCAGACGTCCGGCTTTTTTATGATCGTATGCGAAAAATAAAAGAGCCGGGAACCCCGGCTCTTGGCGATGAATCGGTATGCGAATTTTGGAGTTAGATCTGCTCTTTCAGAAAGCCGCGACACTTATTTCCACAGCGGGTTTTGCTCCATGGCTTTGTTCAGCGACATTTCCAGGCTGGGGATAGGTAACAGCTGATGTTTCTCCGATACGTTGTTGTATCCCCGTGTGGCGTATTTCAGTCCGGCCGGTGCGTTTGCCTGGATGTCTGCGCCTACGGCCTTCATCACCGGCAGGAAAATACCCCAGCGGATGAGGTCGCCCTTACGCAATGCCTCGAACGCCAGCTCCCGCGCTCTTTCGTCCTGCAGCACTTTCCGGAAGCCTTCCTGTCCAAGGCCGGACAAATCGGCTTCCGTGATATTAGTGGCATTGGGCAACAGTTTGCCGTACCCCCTCCTGCGTACGAGGTTAATGGCATTGTAAGCCGCTGCGGAAGGGCCGCCGTTCATTTCGTTATCTGCTTCCGCATACATCAGCAACACATCCGAATAACGGATCACCGGGAAGTTGGTAGGACCATAGTCCGTGTTACGGGGCAGTACGGTTTCGTATTTACGCCGCCATTTGGCGCAGCTGCGGGTATAGATATCCGTGGCGGCTTTCGGCACTTCTTCCGTGCCGTTGCTGCTGCGGAAGCTGTAGGGCGCAATCGCCCAGTCGCGGCGCAGGTCGCCGGTGGCGTACATCCGGTACAGGATGCCGGTAGCGCCGATCCGTTCATACGCATATCCGGCTACGTTATCGCGGTTCAGCGTGGAAGCATAGTTAACGAAGCGGCCGCCGCTTTTCAGTGTATTGGTGCTGTTGCCGTAGAATTCAATTTCCCAGAGCGTTTCATTGAACTGCGTATCGTAGAGGTCGGCGGTTTCGTTGATGAAAACCTGTTTGTAGTCGATGTGCAACTTGTGTATGCCGGATTGTATCACACTGTCGGCCCAGTCGCGCGCATCTTTATACCGGGCGGTTTCCTTCAGCGGGTACCCCGCCATTTTGAGGCATACCCTTGCCAGCACGCCCATGATGGCTGTTTTGGACACATGTACCGGCTTGCCGGTGACGGTGTAGCTGTTCACCAGGTCTTTCGCGGCTATCATATCGGCCAGTATCCGGTCATACACCTGTTTCTGCGGCGTACGGGGATTGTCGGTGTTCCGGCTGTCTACCGTCGGTTCCAGCAGCAGCGGCACGTCGCCCCATTGCGACACCAGCTGGAAGTACATGAATGCCCGCAGGAACAGCGCTTCGCCTTTGATGACATTCCTGGCGGCTTCGCTCATCACCGGTTTATGGATATTGGCCAGCAGGTAGTTGGCCCGGTTGACGCCTTTGTAAAGATCGCGCCAGAGCGCGTCAACATAAGAATCGGCCGTATTGTGATCGTAGGCCATGGCATTGGCCGTACTGGTGGTGGATTTGTAAAACGCCTCATCGCTGCCGTGCTGCAGGAACAGCGACAGGTACAGACCGTAGGTGGCGTCCAGCGCCAGCGCATTGTACACGCCCGCGAGTGCCTCATTCAACTCTTTTTCTGTGCTGTAGTACTGCTCCGGCGAAGAAAAATCCTTCGGCTTCGTGGCCAGGAATTTTTTACAGGAAGTCCCGGCCAGCATAGTCAGCGAAATGAACAGGACGATTGTTTTTTTCATGTCGGAACTTTTTATAAGGTCAGATTAAGGCCAAAGGTGATGGTTCGTGCGCGCGGGTACACCGAGTAATCGAAGCCGGGGGTGAGCGCGGATTCGAAGGCGGACACTTCGGGATCGAAACCGGAATAGCGCGTCCAGGTAACGAGGTTTTGTGCAGACGCATACACGCGCAGGCCGGTGAGCCTTGCTTTCCGGATAATGTGTGCGGGGAAGTTATATCCCAGCGCCACCGTTTTCAGGCGCAGGTAAGAGCCGTCTTCCACCAGCCGGGAAGAATAGGCGAAGTCGGCCGGGCCACCGCCATTGGTACGGAAATAGGTATTGTTCTGGTTTTGCGGCGTCCAGCGGTGCTGGTAGGTGGCGAACATGTTCTGGTGCATCCTGCCGCCGCCCTCGAAAATGATGCGGTTGGCATTGAATATCTCCTGCCCAACGGTAAACTGGAAAAACACATTCAGGTCGAATCCCCTGTAGGAAAAGTTATTGGTGAAACCGCCGGTGTAATCGGGATTGGGATTGCCGATCACGGTACGGTCGTCCGTATTGATCACGCCATCGTTGTTCATGTCGCGGTACTTGATGCCGCCCGGCTGCGTAAGGGCGCGGTTGGTATGATAGGTGGCCACGCCCGTTTTCAGCACATAGGTTCCGGTGCCCGTCTGATCGAAATCGCTGTACTGGTAGTTGCCGTCCCACATATAGCCATAATACTGGGCAATGGGCTTGTTTACTTCGGCGTTGTACAGCGGCACCCTGCTGAAATCGAGGTTCCAGAGGAGAATGGAGAGCAGCGACTGCTGGTTTTCCGCCAGCTGCAACAGCTTGTTCCGGTTGAACGAAATATTGAACGACGTATTCCATTTCAGGGCGGTGTTGGTGAGCACATCGCCATTTACGGTAAACTCCAGGCCCGAATTTTCCACCTTCCCGATATTCTTGAATGCGCTGGTGAATCCCATTGAGGCAGGCAGCTTGGCATCGAGCAGCAGGTCGGACGTTACTTTTCTGTACGCGTCCACTTCCAGTGTGAGGCGTTGGTTGAAGAAGCCGAGGTCCAGGCCGATGTTGCGCTGCGAGGTGCTTTCCCATTTCAGGCTTTTGGTGCCCAGCTCCGATATAACAGCGGCTTTCTGCGGCAGGTTATCAAAGCTGTAGGCGATGCCTGCGGGGAGGGTGATGGCCGACAGGTAAGCGAAGTCCGCCACGCGGTTGTTGCCGGTCACCCCGTAGCTCACCCGCAGCTTGGCGTTGGACAGGAAGCGGAGCTGCTTCAGGAAATTTTCCTCGCTGAGCCGCCAGGCAAAAGAACCGGAAGGAAAGAACCCCCATTTGTTGCCTTCCGAAAATTTGGAGGAGCCGTCTGATCGGAATGAGGCCGTCAGCAAATATTTATCGCGAAAGGTATAGTTGACGCGGCCGAGAAATGACGCCAGCGTGTAATTGGACGCGCCGGAGTTCACCGTTACCGGCGTGCCCTCGCGCAGCCCCGCCACACCGAGCGCCTCGTTGGGCACCATGTTGGCCGCGTAGCCATTGTTGGAGCGTTCGCTGGTTTGCGCCGTAAAGCCCGCCACGGCGTTGATGCGATGGTTTTTATTGAGCTCCCTGTTAAAGGTGAGCGTGTTTTCGTTCAGGTAGCTGGCCCGCTCTACGAAATTCACGGACCCATTCACGCCGTTGTTTTTGCCCGTTTGCGTAAACGGGCTACCGCTGGGTGTTCTGGAGTTGTTGAACGCTTCGCTTTTGACGGCTTCCTTCGTCATGCCCCCGGTTACACGCAAGGTGAGATATTTGCCAAACTGGTACTCGGCGTAGGCATTGACGATGGTGATGTCGGAAAGCATCTTGCGGTGCTCGTTCTTTGCGGCCGACAGGGGATTGAAACGGTAGTCGGCCAGCGGATCCACCGCATCGTCCACATCTTCCTCGATCAGCGAAATGGCGCTGCCGGTGACGGGCCGATACCCCCATACGCTGTACATCAGGTTGCTGGAAAATACGGCGCCCCTGCCGGTGGCCGGGGTAGTGCCGAATTTGTCGAGGTGGCTGAGGTTGGCGTTGAGCCCGATCTTGAAATTCGGATGGATGGTCTGGTCGATGTTGAAACGCCCCTGGTAGCGTTTATAGCCGGTATTGACGATCATGCCGGCCTGGTCGAGCACGGAACCGGAGATGGAATATTTGGTGTTTTTACTGCCGCCGCTGACGGAAATGAAGTGGTTCTGCATCGGCTGTATGTTGAAGATCTCATCCTGCAGGTCGAGGCCCTTTACGTTCCGGTAATCTTCCACGGTTTTCCCGTTGGCGAGATAAGCGGGGTTGGCCAGCGCGCTGTCGCGCTCCACCTGGTATTTCACGAATTCATACGGGCTCATCAGTTCCATTTTCCGGATGTTCTGCTGGATGCCGTAATAGCCGTTGTAGGTGATCACCGGCGGGCCTTCCCGGCCTTTTTTCGTGGTGATGATCACTACGCCGTTAGCGCCGCGGGCGCCGTAGATGGCCGTAGCAGACGCATCCTTGAGCACTTCGATGCCCGTGATCTCTGCCGGGTTGAGGGCATTATTGTCCGGGTTTTCCATGGGAAACCCGTCGATCACATACAGCGGTGAATTATCCTGCGTAACAGAGTTGTTGCCCCTGATCACGATTTTGGTGGCCGCACCGGGCTGGCCGTCGGCGGAGCTTACCTGCACACCGGCCACGCGGCCGGCGAGGGCTTCTTCGAACGAGCGCACGGGCGCTTTATGAAAGTCCGCCATCTTTACTGAAGCGATGGAGCCGGTGAGATCCCGTCTGCGCACTTCGCCATACCCCGTGACCACCACCTCGCGGATCGATTCGGGCGCGGGCGCCATCTTCACCAGTATATCCGACGCCGTTACCGTCACTTCCTTTTTTTCGTACCCCATGAAGCTGAGCATGATCACGGCGCCTTTTGGCGCGGCGATTTTAAAGCGGCCGTTGTTATCCGTCACAGCGCGGGCATCGGCGCCTTTCACCATGATGGATACCCCCGGTACCGCCTCTCCCGTTTTATCGTCTTCCACCTTGCCGGTAATGGTACTGTCTGCCCGTTGCGGCGAAACGGCTTCCTTTTTGCGGATCACGATCATGCGGTCGTCGATGTAAAAGCTCAGCGGCAAACCGGCCAGGCACTGCTGCATGGCCTGCTGCACGGTGGCGTTTTTCACCTGCAGGTCCACTTTATCGACCCGGCTGATCAGGTCTTTGTCGTACATGAAATCGTAGCCGCTCTGTGCGCGGATGAGCTTCAGTATTTTTTCCAGCGGCGCATTCTTTTCGTGAATGGTAATGTTTTGCGCGTAGCTTGAAGCAGCCGCGCTTTGCAGCGCTGCGGCCAGCAGTATGGCCAGCATCCATTTCATAACAGGTGGAAACCTCCGGGTACGGCGCAGCCGTTTACCCGTTGCGGTAATTTCTGAGAACATTCAATTGCGGTATTTTAGTTGATAAATGCTCCGGCTGGAGCGCGTTGGTAATGTCCCGGCCTATCTGATCACTTTAACCGTTCTTCCTTCTACTTTAAACTGCACATTGCCCGTTACTTCCAGCATTTTCAGCACTTCGTTCATATCCCTGCTTCTCGACACCTCGCCGCCGACGCGGAACCGGCGCGGCTCGGCTTCGTATACCACGTCTACGTCGTACCAGCGCGAGATCATGCGCATCACTGTTTTGAAGTCCTGCCCCGAAAAGATAAACTCGCCGTTTTTCCAGGCCGTTTCCATGGCTGTTTCCGCTTCCCGCACGCTGGTGTTCCCGTTGTGCAGTACGGCCTGCTGGCCGGGCCTGAGCGTGCTGCCGTTGACTTTGACCGCGCCTTGCAACAGGGTGGTTTTCACCTCCGGCTCGTCGTTGTATGCATTGATATTGAAGGCCGTGCCGAGTACCTCCACGGTATTGGCCTGGCTGATCACTTTAAAGGGCCTGGCGGCGTCTTTGGCCACTTCGAAATATGCTTCACCGCTCAGCTCCACGCGCCGTTCCGGCAGCCCCGCGAACGACGGCGGGAAAGTCAGCCGCGATGCTGCGTTCAGCCACACCCGCGAACCGTCCGGCAGGTCAATGCGGTATTGCCCGCCTCGCGGCGTACTGATGGTGTTGGATGCGGCGCTGCCGGCGGTGGCGCCCTGCTGTTCATACAGCACTTGCCCGTCTTGCGTTTTGGTGATGCGCGCGCCGCCCTGGCGTGCCAGTTCACCATTGGCGGCGTCGTTCAGCGAAATAACATCGCCGTTGGCTAGCGTAAGCACGGCCTTGTTGCCGCCGGGCGTGACCGGCGCAGGCGTAACGGTGGCCACCACCGGTATGGCGGGTGTTGACGGGCGCAGGTACAATGCCAGCCCTCCCCCTACCGCCAGCAACACTGCCACCGCCGCAGCCACTTTGTACCACGTGAGGCGGCGCATACGTGCGCGGCCCTGTGGAATGCCGGCCCTGTCAAGTGTACCAGCCCACAACTCCGCACCCAGGTGCTCGAAGTCGCCCTCGCCGCGCGGCTGTTTCTTCGCCGCTTCGGCCTCGTACCAGCGCTCAACGATGACGCGCTCGGGGTCCGTGGCCGTGCCATCGAGATACCTTTTCAAAAGTTCAGCTGCCTGTTGCTCGTTCATGGGTAGGTTTGTCTGGAAAACTGCTTTAGAAATAAGACAAATGGAAAGAAGGAAGGGAGTATCCGCCGGAAAAAAAATTTCACCCGCGCATGCAGGCCAGCAGCACAATGGCCATGGCGCCGGAATCTTTCAGGTTAAGGCGAATCTGTTGCAGGGATTTATACATCTGTTTTTTTACGGTTTTATCGGAAATGCCCAGGCGCAGGGCGATTTCCTTGTAGCTCAGGTTTTCTTTCCGGCTCAGTTCAAACACTTCTTTCATCCTTGGCGGCAGGGCCTGGATCTCCCGTTCGATGGCGGCGGCCAGGTCTTTTTCATCCAGCCGTTCGAGGGTGGCGGTGCTGTGGTCTGCCGCGAAACCCGCCAGGCTGCTGAGGTATGCGCTCTGGTATTTATTTTTCCGGATGAGGTTGAGCACCTTGTGCCGCGCCGAAACGTACAGGTAACCGGAGAGATTGGAATACGGCTGTTCCCTTTTGATCCAGATTTCGCTGAACACTTCCTGCAACACGTCTTTGGCTTCCTCTTCGTCCTGCAGCATCTTGTACACATGGCCGTATATGACCCGCCAGTAGCGGTCATAGATCTGCGCAAAAGCAGACTGGTCGCCAGACTTCAGCAAGTCTGCCAATGCCGTATCCGATAATGTGCTGTATGGCTGATCCGTCATATGGTTGATAAAATTGCGTTGATGTAGCTGGCTGGCACCTGCAATATTAAAAAATTGTTTTGGTTCGTGGTAGTGGAAAATAGGTGACGTTCCGTACTGCGGAAGGTGAAGTAATAACGGATGTTCACCGCAAAAATTATCCGCAGGTGTTACGGCAATGGAATAAAGCATCTCCCGATCATTTCATCCGCCATCCCCTCGTCCATCAGCGTGCCCCAGCCGAGGTTCCGGTCACCGGCCAGCCTCGCCGTACAGAACATTTCCCCCACAGCCGGGGGCGCTGTTTCAAAGAGCGCGATGGCCTGAAGGCACAGCGCAATTTTTTCGGTGATGATGCGGGCGCGGTATGCAAAGGCATCCGGTTTTGACAGCAGTTCCTTCAGTTGGCGCAATTGTCCGTCGAGCGCGTTGTGCCGGCCCCTGGCGGCCTGCAGGTGATTCATCATGGCTTCCACGGCGGCGGGCTCCTTGTGCATGGCGCGCAGCACATCCAGCGCCTGGATGTTGCCGGAGCCTTCCCAGATCGCGTTCACCGGCACGTCGCGGTAGAGCCGCGGCATGATGGATTCTTCCACGTAGCCGTTGCCGCCGGTGCATTCGAGCGCTTCGCCCAGCACGAGCACCGCTCTTTTGGTGTTCCAGAATTTACCAACGGCAGTAGCCATGCGTGAGAAGTGCAGGGCTTCCTCGCTGACGGCCGCATCGTCGAACGCTTTGGCGAGGCGCAGGGCCAGCGCGGTAGCGGCCTCCGATTCGAGGCACAAATCCGCCAGCACGTTTTTCATCAACGGCTGCGCGATCAGGCGCTTGCCGAACGCTTCGCGGTGCCGGCAGTGGTGCACGGCTTCCGCCACGGCGCGCTGCATGGTGGCGGCGGAACCGATCGCACAGTCGAGGCGGGTATGGCGAACCATCTCCATGATATTGGCAATGCCGCGGCCTTCGTCGCCGATGATGCGCCCCCATGCGCCGTGGAACTCCACTTCGCCGGAAGCGTTGGAACGGTTGCCCAGTTTATCTTTCAGCCGCTGGAAATACAAATTGTTCTTTTCTCCTCCGGGCGTGAACCGCGGCACGAGAAAACATCCCAGGCCCTTTTCCGTTTGGGCCAGCACGAGGAATGCATCGCTCATGGGCGCGCTGCAAAACCATTTCCGGCCCGTAATGCGGTACACGCCGCTGCCGGCGGGTTGCGCATAAGTGATATTGGCCCGCACGTCGCTGCCGCCCTGCGGCTCCGTCATGGCCATGCCGAAGGTGCAGCCTTTTTTATCGTAGTAGGGAATGTGGCGTTCGTCGTATTCGGTCGACAAGACACGGGGCAGCCATTCCGCCGCAACGTCCGGCTCCAGCTGCAATGAAGGCACAACGGCGAACGTCATCGTAATTGGGCAACTGCTGCCTTCGTCGATCTGCTGTTTCAGGTACGACAGTACGGCATGTTCCAGATAACTGCCGCCGGCCGTCCATGCACCGGTGTGCACCCCATGGCGGATCGCCACCGTCATCATTTCGTGATAGGCGGGATGGAATTCCACCACATCGAGGCGGTTACCGAACCGGTCGTGCGTTTTCAAAACGGGGGTATGTTTATTGGCAAGATGGCCGGCCTGTTGCATGGCGCGGCTCCCCATGATGGCGCCAAATGCGGCGGCGCGCGCTTGTATCCCCTGTCCACCGTATGCGGCGAGCGCCTGCTCCAGCGCGGGATGGGTCGTAAACGAATTGTAGTTCTCCAGCACGGGCGGCTGGTTGGAGGCATGCGTGAAATCAAAGCCGGAAGTATCCATCTCCTGCGTATTTGATATACACGAATTTACTGTATTTAAAAAGACCGGAGCCGCAGTGTATGCGGGCTCCGGTCTTAGGTAAGCTGTGGTCCCGGCGAACGCGCGCCAGGGGCGATTACAGCTCACGCGAATTGCCGTAGCTGCTGTTCCTGTTGCTGCGCCAGGTAGCCGGGATACCGGGTTGCGGAATAGCCAGTTGTTGCCAGGTTGCTGCTTCACCGCTAATTTCAAGCAGCCGGGACACCGGGTTGCAAGTCTCACGATTGTTGCCAGGCAAATGTTCCTCGCTATTTTCAGGAAACGGGGACACCGGGTTGCAAGTCTCACGATTGTTACCAGGCAATTGTTCCCTCCCTATTTTCAGGAAACGGGGACACCGGGTTGCGAGTCTCTCGATTGTTGCCAGGCAATTGTTTCCTCGCTGTTTTCAGAAAACGGGAATACCGGGTCGCAAGTCTCACGATTGTTGCCAGGCAATTGTTTCCTCGCTATTTTCAGGAAACGGGGGGCACCGGGGTGCGGATTCTTCATCGTTACCCAACAACCGCTTCCACGTCATTTCACGCAACCGGGATACCGAGATATTGCAGGTACCGGTCGAGCATTTGTTTGTCGAACACCGGCTCCCTCACGTCACTGTCTTTCAGGAAGTTCACTACGTTCTCGCAATCCCAGATGTAGGTGTGCTGGTACAGCTCTACGGTCGACAGTCCCTCGTGCATATTGTCGCGGAACAGGCTGGTGAGCGGGTACAGGCGATTGCTGGAATCGTTTTCCCAGATCGCTCTCCACTCCCGGTACGGCAGGCCTTTCAGACGGAAAGGATAGTGCTGCTGCAGCAGGTTGAAAAATGCTTCCAGGGTGAGATTGGTGTCGGGTGAGGCGATGAGGTTGAACTTGCGGCCGATCGCATCTTCTTTCCGCGAAATGTGCGCCATGGCGCGGGTCATGTAATCGACGGTGATCAGTCCTTCGCGCAGCTCCGTCAGCTGCGGGTATGCGCCGAACTCGATGCAGTTGCGCACCAGCCCCGACCACCACTGGTAATCCGCACTGGCGCCGGAAGTGCTGTGGCACATCGCGTACCCGAGGCGATAGGTGATCACCGGCAACCCCTGCGCAGCGGCCAGATCGGCGATGGCTTCCATCACCCACTTGCTGCGCACATATCCGATGTCTTTGCTCACCGCCAGCAGGTTCTGGCCAATATCGTCAGTTTCCTTCATCACCGTTTTATGCGTAAACACGTGGCCCCAGCTGTACACGGAGATGGTAGACAGCAACACGAGGCACTTCAGCTTCACCGCGCCGGCGAACCGGATGATTTCCCGGATGCCGTCTACGTTCGGCGCTTTCATGTAAGAATACGGCTCGATGAAATTCACCGAACTGCCGGAATGATAGATCACGTCGATCTTCTGCGACAGGAGGCGGTATTGCTTTTCCGGCAGGCCGAGGAAAATTTTCGACAGGTCGCCTGTAACCGGGATGATGCGCTTTTGCAGGTGCGCCGCCACATCGATGCGGTACCGTGTAAAGCACTGGAGTATTTTTTCCATCGCCTGGTATTCATCTTTCGCGCGCACGAGGCAATAGATATCCGCGGAAGTTTGCTGGAGCAGGTCGGCCAGCAGGTGAATGCCCACAAATCCTGTAGCTCCCGTCAGGAAAATAGCCGAAGGGCTGCGAAGCACGGAGGCGTCGAAATCGCCTGCAAAGGTGGTGCCAGGCGCGAGGTACACATCGTTCTGCAATTCCACGTACGGCTCCACGTCTTCCACCGGCAGTTCCAGTTCCCCTTCCGCCATACGGCTGATGAGGGCGGCGGCGAGGTCCTGCAACACGGGATACTGGTAAATGTCGCGCATATACGTTTTGACCTGGAGGCGCTGGCGGATAGCGGCAATCACTACCGCCACGAGCAGCGAGTCGCCCCCGATGTCGAAAAAGTTATCGGTCATGTTGATCACCGGCCGTTCCAGTTCCCGCGTCCATATTTCGGCAATCACCTGTTCGGTGTCGTTGGTAGGCGGCTCCGTGAGCACGGCGTCTTCCGCATGCCGGGCCGCGATTTCGGCCAGCATGGTTTTGTCTGCTTTCCCGTTCGCCGTCAGCGGAATGGCGGTAACGGGGATGAATAGCGCGGGGATCATATAGCCGGGCAGCACCGCTCTCAGTTCCTGGCGAATAGTGGCCAGGTCGGGCGCACCTTGTTCGGCGTAAAAAGCGATGAGGTATTTCTGGTGGCGGCTGTTTTCCTTGGCAATGACCACAGCGTTGCTGATGCCGGGTATTTTCAGCAGGCTGCGCTCCACTTCTCCCAGCTCTATCCGGAAGCCCCGGATCTTCACCTGGTTGTCGAGCCGCCCCAGAAAGCGGATGCTCCCGTCTGCCAGCCGGCAGGCGAGGTCACCGGTACGGTACAATCTTTCGCCTTCACGGAATGGATGCGGGATAAATTTCTGCGCCGTCATCGCTTCATTGTGAAGGTATCCCGGCGAAAGGCAAATGCCGCTGATACAAAGCTCTCCCGTTGCGCCAACGGGCAACAGTTCCCCTTGCTGCCCGAGGATATCCGCCTGCGTGTTGGCCACCGGTGTGCCGATAGACGACACATACGCGCCGTCTTTATCTTTCACCACGCGGTAGGTGGCGAAGATGGTGCATTCGGTAGGGCCGTAGTAATCCACCAGCGTGTACCGCAGCGGGTCCGTCAGCACCGGCTGCAATTGTTCCCCGCCGGTGAACAGGTATTGGAGCTGCAGCGTGGTGTCGCCACCGCTGCGTTCCACGATACCGGGCGCCAGCACCGCCGGTGTGAACGCGTGCGTGATGCGGTTGCGCCGGAAGAATTCCAGCAGGGTTTGCGCATGCGTGCGCTCTTCATTGCCGGCAATGCAGAGCGTGGCGCCGGACAGTAAGGCAGACCACATCTCCCAAACGGAAATGTCGAACGCCAGCCCGGCGACCAGTGTCAGCCGGCTGGCGGCGCTCACATCGAATCGCCGGATGTGCCAGGTAATGAGGTTCACCACGGCTTCCTGCCGGATCATAACGCCTTTCGGGTTGCCGGTGGACCCGGAAGTGTAAATGACATACGCCAGTTCGTTGGCGGGCGTGTTCACCGGCGTGGCGGCGAAGGCCTGCATGTCTTCGATGTACAAGGCTTTTGTGCAGGCCGGCTGCAGCAGGGCGCCGTGGGTTTTACCGGTGATGAGCAGCTCCGCACGGGCATCGGCGAGGATGTACTCCACGCGCTTGAGCGGGTACGCCGGGTCAACGGGAATGTACGCCGCGCCTGTTTTCAGGATGCCGATCACGGCCGCGAGCCATTCGAGCGACCGGTCGAACCAGACGGGCACAAACTTGCCCGTACCTACGTGGTGCGCCAGCAGGCCGTTCGCCACGCGGTTGCTGAGCTCGTCGAGCTCCTGGTAAGTAATGCTTCTTCCCTGGAATTCAGCAGCGGTATGCAAGGGAGTTTGTCGCACCTGTTCCGTGAACAGGGAAATGAGGGTGGCATTTGCCGGGAATTCATGACGGGTGTTGTTGAACAGTTCCAGGAGCGTGTGTTGTTCGTCTGCCGTCAAAGCGATGCCTGAAACCGGGGTGTCTTCGGTTTGTAGATGAGAGGTTTTCATGGGTGTATCCGGGTTTACAATGAATAATACGCCGCGGCCGCCGGGCCGCCAGGCTGTGTCTTAATGGAAAGACAAAAATGCCCGGCGCCGCTGCGGACTGGCAGCAGTCGAATAACTATTGGAGGGGATGGGGAAAACTTGATTAACTGATTGGCGATTTTCCGGAAGCCGGGCCTTGGTTACAAAGAAGCCAGTTTATCGCGGTTATCATATACTTTCATAATCGCTTTCACCACATCGTCCATATCGGCGGTGCCGGCAATGAGGGTACCGCATCCATGCATGGCCACCATTTCTTCGCACACCTGATCGCAGCCCGGCAGGTGGCGCGCCGCTTCGCGGAAGGCCTGCAGGCGGGCGGGACTGTACATCTTTTTATAATCGGGCTGTTCCACCAGGTAATCTACCCAAGGCTCGCGGTGCATGCCGCGCGGAATGTAGCCGCTCATGGCGATGCCTTCCGCCGCCAGCGCCTTGAGGAATTGCGCGCGGGTGGCGTTGTTGAAGTGTTCTTTTTTATAGCTCATCGCGTAGTTGTAATAACTGCCGCTTTCGGTGCCGGCGTATTTTTTCTGCGGCACAAGGCCTCTGAAGCCTTTGAGTTTGCCGGTGAGGTAATCGGCGTTTTTGTTACGCAGCTGGAAGCGCTCCACGGCGGTGGGCAATTGCCCGAGCAGCACGGCCGCCTCGAATTCGTTCATGCGGTATTTCGGGCCGATGGTTACGTGTTTACCCGTTTTGTCGGTGCCGTGATTGTGCACCGTGAAGCAGGCATCCATCAGCGCGGCATCGTTACAGATGATGGCGCCACCTTCGCCGCAGGCGATCTGCTTGCTGGCCTGAAAACTGAAACAGCCCAGCTCACCGATGCTGCCGAGCGTGCGGCCGCGGTGGGTAGCCAGTACGCCCTGGCAGGCGTCTTCGATCACTTTCAGCTGATGTTTGGCGGCAATGGCCATGATGCGATCCATGTCTGCCGGTAGGCCCATCATATGCACGGGCATGATGGCTTTGGTGGCCGGCGTGATCTTGCGCTCCACATCCGCCGGGTCGAGTTGGTACGATGCGGGATCCAGGTCGGCCATCACGGGCAGCGCCCGGTTGGTGATAATAGCGGAAATGGTGCCGAAATCGGTGTAGGGAGACGTGATCACTTCGTCGCCGGGCCCGATGCCCAGCGCCGCCACGCAGATGGCGAGCGCCTGTGTGCCGGACCCAGTACCCAGGCTGTATTTGGCGCCCAGCATTTGCGCAAACTGCTGCTCGAAGGTGGCCACGTTGCCGTTGGTTCGTGCCTGGATCCTGCTCCAGATGCCGCTCTTCGTGGTCTTCACCACCGCTTCCACCATCCGGTCGTCTACATACGGCCACTTCGGCCACGTTTTAGGGGCGGGCCTCACCGGCCGCCCGCCCAATGCGGCGAGCTGGCTGCCCCCGGAAATAGCCAGCAGCGGAGAAGGGATCATACCGGCGAGTGTAACGGCGGTGAGCTGGCCGAGAAACTGGCGGCGGCCCCGGTTGTTGTTCGTCATACGATACAGATTTAGTCAGGTGTGATGGAATGTGTTTATAGTCGCAGAAAACGTTGTGCATTTTTATACCGGCAGGCGTCTTTATCGCCCTCCCCCTCCCGCAACGACTCTATCCGCAGCAGGCCGGTGTAATAGTCCAGCACGGGAAAGTGCGTGCCGAATGCAAACCGGTCGTTCCCGAAACGTTTGATAAAATTCCCCATGTGCGCGATGTGCCGGCCGGAGGTATCGAACAGCACGTCCGCTTTCCTGATCAGCGCCTCTTCCTCCGCCGTCAGCACCATGCCGGTGGCGAGGTTCAGCAGCATGTACCGGGCATCGGGCACCGCCTGCACCAGTGGCAGGTAGTCTTTCAGCGCCCACTCCGTAGCCAGGTCCATCCACGACCGCTGCCGCTCGTCCACGAGGCGCATGGTCAACGCCACGGGAATGCCTTTGTCGCGCGCCATTTTGGTGAGCTCGATCAGGGCCGGTTCGGTTATCCCGTAATCGTGGTAATTGGGAAACACGCGGATGCCCTTCATCCCCAGCTTTTCCGTACAGGTTTTGAAATCGTCTTTCCAGCCGGCATAAATCGGGTTGATGACGGCGAAGGGAATAAAACGGTCGCGGTAGGCCCGCTGGGAGCGTATTTCATCGTACAGCTCCTCGTTGGCCGACTGGGTGTTTTTGTAGAACACTCCCTGCAGGTTGGTGATCACCGACAGGTCGGTGCCGTATTCATTCATCCTGTCGAGCAGGCCCCGGCAGGTATTGCCGTGCAGGCGTTTGAAGGGCCAGTGCCCTACATAAGCATTGATATCAATCAACATGGTAGCCTCCTTTTCTCAGGATATTATTATAATTATCGAAAAAGATCTTGCGCTTCTGCGCGTCGGTGAGGCGGGCATCGATGAGTTTGCCCACCCCGTGGTAGTACATATTATCGGTACCGAACAGCACGCGGTCTTCCCCCACATGCGCCACCGCGAACTCCACCATGTTGTTTTCGTTGTTGCTGCCGGACACGTCCACGAACACGTTGCGGTAATCGCGCAGCGCCTTGCAGGCATATTCCCAGTCCGGCCCGCCGCCCGTATGCGCGTACTGGAACATCGCTTCGGGGTAGCGGGTGGCGATGGCGATGAAGTCTTCCGGGGTAGACACGTTGGGTTTGATTTTGCGGTCGTATTTCATGCGGTAACCGCCGACGCCCAGCGAGGCTTCCGCGTGCATGAGCATGATCATTTTCAGGTCGATGAGCTTTTCCACGATGGGATAAAAGAGCGGGTCGCTGATTTTCACCTGATAGTAGACCTTCACGCCTACCATGCCTTCGCCCGTGCAGCGTTTGATTTCCTCGAGCGACTCTTTCGGATATTGGGGGTTGAGCGTGGTCATGCCCACCAGTTTACCGGGATAGCGCTTCATACAGTCGAGCATGAGATTGTTGGCCGCCCTGAAATCGTCGGGCGTGGCGGTAGGTTTGGCGATCGGTTTGGAGATGTACATCCGTTCGATGCCGAGGCGTTCCATGAAATCCACGTTCACTTCCGGGCCGTCTTTCGAGAGGCCCACGTGTACGTGCGAATCGATTTTCCGGTAGCCCATCATTTCCTTTATCCGGTCTTTCGCCGGAGCGGGCGGCATTACTTCGCTGCCGGCGGCGAGCAGGCGGTTGCCCAGCAGCATGCCGGAGGCCGACGCGGCGATATTGCGCACGAAGTTCCTCCTGTTGATTCCATTTCGCATCATCAGATATTTAACAAGCCATAAAAATATTTGCCGTGCGGCGCCGTGGATACGCCCGTTGTGTTGTGGTAAAATCTTCCCGCGCGCCGGCTGCCATCCGGTCGCGGAACGCCGTTTTCGGTAACGTTACCATCGCATACATCCCTTGCCGGAAACCGGAGACCGACCGCATTTACCGGTAACGTACCCGAAAATAATACTTAATTATTATTTTTGCAACAGGCAGCCTCTTCCGGCAAAAAATAATTTGGCCTCAATGAATTTTTTTTCATAACTTGATCATGAAATAAGTTTTTAACCTCAAACTATCCGGATCTTTTCCTGACGATTAGCAGCAAGACCTCAAAAGAAAAGTGAACCTCAAATAGCGACGCAGAATTATCCCCGGAACGCGCATTGTCAGGAATAAAATCACAATAGTTTATTGAGCACTAACACACAGCAGTGTAAAACATCTGGTTATGCCATTGCCTGCAGCGACCATCGGTGACATGCATGTATGTCCCCATGGCGGCGGCCCCATCACCGGACCAGGATGCCCGACGGTACTCATTGGCGGAAAGCCCGCCGCGGTACTGGGTGATACCTGTGTCTGCCCGTTGGCGCCGGACGCTATTATTACCGGCTCCGCCACCGTGCTGATCGGCGGCAAGCCTGCCGCGCGGCTGAGCGACACCTCGGCGCACGGCGGCAGCATTATACTGGGTGTGATGACCGTGCTGATAAGTTGACAGCATATGTTAGCAGAAGCGTTAAACAGCATCAAGAGCGCCATCAGCCCCGAGTTCGCGGGCGGAGAGTTCGACATCGGCAACATTGCCAACCCTCCCGCCAACGCGGCACCCGTGCTGCTTTCCCTCGTCAACCTGAAAGAGGAAAGCGCCATGAAAAATTCTGCGTACTCGCGGGTGAACAGCAACACGCTCAAGACGGAATACTTCAATCCCTTTGTGTACCTTAATGCGTACCTGATGTTCAGCTCCCGGCGCACCGCCTATGCCGGCGCCATTGCAGACATCGCGAAAGTGGTGCGGTTCATGCAGGGCCAGAACGTGTTTGACGCCTCTTACGACGGGGTGGACTATAAAACGGTGGTGAACCTTTATTCGCCCACGTTTGAAGACCTCAACCACATCTGGGCCATTCTCGGCGGGAAAATTTATCCCAGCATCATGTACATCATGCGCGTATCGGAACTGAAGAGCAACAAGGTCACCACCGGCGACGGCATTATCGAAACCATCGAAAACAAATTCAGCGTTATACAACCCAAACCCTGATGGAAAGCATTGTTACGGCATACCAGCATTTATGCGAAGTGCGCTTCCGCCACCAGCACCTCACCGGCAGCACCGCCGCCTTGCCGGTGCCGGAGTGGCTCGTGTTTTATCCGGACGAGGAAACGAATGTCAGGTTGCACCGCAAGCACCTAGTGATCAGGCCCTCCGCCACCGGCTTCAATATTGCCGCGCGGGTGAAAGCAAACAAAGAGCCTTTCGCGGAGCTGAACGGCACCCGGCTGAAGATCGGCTTCTCCCTGGGCCCCGCCGTGGCACGGCACACCAAACTCGCCGCGCACTTCCTCCTGGGCGGCAAGGAAGGCCGGTACGTGTTCGGCAACTCCGTGTCGCGCCTCGCCGGCAGCACTTTTCCCGATATTTCCAAAGACGACAAAATACCCGCAGACCCCACCGAACCGGTCAGGGTATTCGGCTATATCGAAATAGACATCCTGAAAAGCACCAGCCCGTACGACCTGCTCGACGCCACCGGGAAGATCAAGTATGCGAAGGGCGCGCCGGACAGCAAGTTCCAGTTACTATTTGAAAAATAACACTGCATTCCATAACGCATTAAAACCCCACACATGTTAAATCTCACTGCCATCAAAACGCCGGGCGTGTATATTGATGAAGTACCAAAGTTCCCGCCCTCGATTGCCGCTGTGGAAACGGCCATTCCGGCCTTCATCGGCTACACCGCCAAGGCAGACAACCTGGCGGCGCAAGACCTACACCTGGTGCCCACCCGCATCGGGTCCATCGCGGACTATGAACTGTATTTCGGGGGCGCCCCGAAGCCCACCGTGAGCGACATCCAGCTCGATCTCGCCAATAACTTCGTGAGCGCCAAGATCACCAATCAGAAATTCCTCTACGACGCGCTCCGCCTGTTTTATGCGAATGGCGGCGGGGATTGCTACATCGTGTCTATCGGCCTGCATACGGATTCGCCGGACAAAGCGCATTTCACCGATGGCATCACCGCCCTGGAGAAATACGACGAGCCCACCATCCTGCTCTTCCCCGACGCCTCCCTGCTGGCGCTGAACGGGCTGTACGACGTGCAGAAAGCCTCGCTGCTGCAGTGCGAATTGCTGAAAGACCGCGTGGGGCTGTTCGACCTCAAACAGAAAGATTACAACGGCACGGAATTCCGCAACAACATCGGCATCAACAGCCTCAAGTACGGGATGGCCTATACGCCGTGGATACAGGTAACGCTCAACAAGAACGTGACCTACGACGACATTAAAGGGAAAGTGAACAAGGCCGGCAACCCCGTTCCCGACCTGAAAACGCTCACCACCGATCCCATCATCCAGTCCGTGATCACCGACCTCGACAACCTGAAAACGGACGCCGCGAAAATCACCGCAGACACCAACACCCTCACCGGCAGCACCAACCTGATTGCCGCGTACAACAAGAAGATTTCAGACGTGCTCACCACGCCCAACGATGTGAACCTGGAAGCGGTGTTCAAATACCTGTACGCCATTGCCCAAACGCTCAATGGTTACGGCTCGTTCACCAACGCGGAGCTGAAAACCAGCGCGCAAACCACCATGAGCAACCTGGCGGCCCGGTTTACGGAGATCATCAAGTACGAGGAAGAAGTAACCGCGGCAGGCACGGGCGTCACCAACTATACGGCGCAGAAACCCGCAGGCGCTTCCGTGAACGCGCCGGAATGGGGCACCACGTTCACCGCCAGTCCCGGCCCCTCCGCCGTACTGCAGGGCGGTACGGACACGCTGAAGATCCAAAGCCTCATCCCCTATCTCGACGCCAGCTTCGGCTTCCTCATGTCTGCCTACCAAAGCGGCATCCAGGATGCGGCCACGCAACTGGCAAGGGCCAAGAACGACGCGCTCATCGCCGGCTTCCCCGTCTATAAAAACATCGTATCCGGCATCAACAATACTTCCACCGCCATACCGCCCAGCGGCGCCGTAGCAGGCATTTACGCCTTCACGGACAACAACCGCGGCGTATGGAAGGCGCCCGCCAATGTAAGCCTGGCGGCGGTGGATAAACCCGACCATGTGTATACCGCCAGCGAGCTGGACCGGCTGAACGTGGACGTGGTGTCCGGCAAATCCATCAACGCCATCCGCCCCTTCACCGGCAAAGGCACGCTGGTATACGGCGGGCGTACGCTGGCCGGCAACGACAACGAATGGCGGTATGTGAGCGTACGGCGGTTTTTCAACATGGTGGAAGAAAGCACCAAGAAGGCCACCGAGCAGTTCGTGTTCGAAAGCAACGACGCCAATACCTGGGTGCGCGTGCAGGCCATGATCGAGAACTTCCTCACCACGCTGTGGCGCCAGGGCGCCCTGCAGGGCTCCACGACAGACAAGGCCTTTTACGTGGCCGTGGGCCTCGGCAAAACCATGACCGCCCTCGACATCCTCGAAGGCCGCATGATCGTGGAAATAGGCATGGCGGTTGTGCGCCCCGCAGAATTCATCATCCTCCGGTTCTCGCACAAAATGCCGGAAGCATAATCCATCACCCCAATTAAAACTCACATACCATGGCTGAATATCCAATTCCAAAGTTTCATTTCGAAGTCAAATGGGGCGACGCCACCATCGGCTTCACGGAAGTAACAGGCCTCGACCGGCAGGTAGACGTGATCGAGTATCGCGAAGGTCAGAGCAAGGACTACAACAAGGTAAAAATGCCCGGCCTGCAGAAAAGCAGCAACATCACGATGAAGCGCGGCACGTTCCCCAACAAGACCGAGTATTTCGACTGGTTTAAAGAAGTGAACAACCTGGGCAAAATCCAGCGGCGCACCATCACCATCAAGCTGCTCAACGAGGCTCATCAGCCCATCTTCACCTGGTCTGTGCTCAATGCATTCCCCGTGAAGGTACAGGCCAGCGACCTCAAGGCGGACGCCAACGAGGTAGCCGTTGAAACCATCGAAATCGCCCATGAAGGCATCAGCCTCGTGAAATAAAACTGTTCCTTATGGCCGGTTATTACCCGCCGGTTGGCTTTCACTTCAAGGTGGAATTCAC
This sequence comes from uncultured Chitinophaga sp., assembly GCA_965653365.1. GTDB lineage: Bacteria > Bacteroidota > Bacteroidia > Chitinophagales > Chitinophagaceae > Chitinophaga. The sequence goes on from CBFGZV010000009.1 coordinate 91,882, forward strand.
CGGCCTCGACAAAAACGATAACGACACCCGCTTCCAGGCCGTGACGGGGCTGGCCGTGGAATATGAGACCGAAACGGTGAAAGAAGGCGGTGAAAACAGGTTTGAGCACACCCTGCCCGTGCGCACCAAGTACCCCGACCTGACGCTGAAACGCGGCATGCTCCACCTCGATTCCAAAATATTCGAGTGGTGCATGAAAGCGTTCCAGGACAGGGAGTTCAAACTGTCAGACGTTATCATCACCCTGCTCAACGAGGAACACGAGCCCATCCGGACCTGGAACATCGTTGGCGCCTGGCCCAAGAAATGGACGATTACAGAGCTGAACGCAGAAAACAGTTCCGTGGTGGTAGAAAGCCTCGACCTGCGATACCAGTATTTCACCATCAGTTAAACGCAACGCAATGCCCATCCAGATCAGGGAACTACATATCAAGGTAGTGGTGAACGCGGCGGAAAGCCCGCCCAGCAGCACCTCCGCCGATGCCCAGCAGCCAGCGGCGACGGGCGGCGGCGATACCGATAAAGATCTCATTATTTCCGAATGCGTGGAACAGGTGATGAGCATCCTGCGCGAAAAAACAGAAAAGTAACCCCGGCTAAAATGTAACCCCATGAGCTTAGATAAAGGCAAGCTGGAGAAAGTCAAGATCATCGCATACAAAAAGCCTGAGATGGACGATGCGTCCAAAGCAGGCGAGTTCGACGCGTTCATCAATCCCGAAAGCTACCAGCTCAACTACAAGATCGAATACGCCGAAGGCCAGGGACAGGGCACCAGTGGAAAGCAGCAGAAGTTCAAGGCCATCGCCCCGGACGAACTGGCGCTCGACCTGCTGTTCGATTCCACCGGCATTGCCGACGGAAAGGCGAAAGACAACATCTGGGACGACATCAAAAAGTTCAAGAAGCTGCTCACCGATTACGAAGGCGACGCACACGAGCCGCGCCACTTCCGCGTAATCTGGGGGCCCATGCACTTCGCCGGGCGCATGACCTCGCTCAACATCACGTTCAAGCTCTTTAAGCCGGACGGGCACCCCACGCGGGCGCTCGCCAAAGTGACGTTCAAGGCCAGCGTGGACGACAAAAAGCGCGTGGCCAAGGAAGATCCCCTGTCGCCCGACCTCACCCACAAACGCATGGTGAAACCCGGCGATCATATTTCGCTGAAGTGCTTCGAGCAATACGAAGACCCGCGTTACTATTTCGACATCGCCCGGGCCAACAACCTGACCAATTTCAGGAAGCTGCAGCCCGGCACCATTCTCCAGTTTTTACCCCTGAAAGATGCCTGAGAACCGCGACATACAAACTTCCGCCACGCCGTCCGTGGCAACGGTCACCCTCCTCTCCGGCGGACAGGCTTTGCCGCGTACTTACCAGGTGGCGTCCATCACCGTTACCCGTGAGATCAACCGCATCCCCGGAGCCGTGATCATCATTCAGGACGGCGAGGCATCGAAACAAACCTTTCCCGCGTCCGACAGCGACCACTTTATTCCCGGCAAGGAAATAGAGATCAAAGCCGGTTACCGCGGGCAGGATGAAACGATTTTCAAGGGCGTGGTGGTGCGCAACAGCATCAAGATCCGGAAAAACACATCGCTGTTCACCGTAGAGTGCCGCGACAAGATTTTTCCCGCATCGCTCACACCCGTCAGCAAATATTACAAAGAGCAGAAAGACAGTGAAATCATCGAAGACATCCTGGGAAAGTACCAGCTGCAGAAAGAAGTAGGCGCCACCAGCGTAAAGCATAAAGTGGTGGCGCAATACAACCTGAGCGACTGGGATTTTATGCTGCAGCGCGCGCAGGCCGCGGGACTGTTCTGCATCATCGAAGACGGCAAGGGCATCATCAAGAAGCCAGACCTGGGCGCGTCGCCGGTAGAAACCGTGCAATACGGATCGTCACTGCTCGAAGCCGACCTCGAAATGGATGCGCGCACCCAGCCCGATACACTGAAGGCTTATCTCTGGGACCACTCCGGGCAGGAGCTCAGCGAAGTGGAGGCAGCAGAGCCTTCCGGCACGCTGAACGGCAACATTTCCCCCAAGGACCTTGCGAAAAGCGCCGGCTCGCCCGCTCCCCTGCTGCGGTTGAACAGTAAAACCAACGTGCAGGAATTGCAGGCGGCGGCCGATGCGCTGCTGCTCGTAGCCCGGCTTGCCAAAATAGTGGGCCGCGCCAATTTCCAGGGCACGCCCAAAATAAAACCCGGCACCATCGTTACCATGAAAGGCACCGGCAAACGCTTTGAAGGCAACGTGTTCATCCAGGGCGTGCGCCACCAGATCGCCAACGGCAACTGGACCACCGATGCGCAGATCGGCTTCCAGCCCAACGTACCACTGACGCCCATGCCCACCGGGCTACGGCTCAGCCAGGGCATCACCTCGCTGCACATCGGCATTGTGACACAGCTGGAAAACGATCCCGAAGGCGAAGACCGCGTGCAGGTGGTGCTGCCGTTCATCGACGGGAAGGAAACCGGTATGTGGGCGCGCATCAGCACGCTCGACGCGGGCAACAAACGCGGCTCGTTTTTCCGGCCCGAGATCAAAGACGAAGTGCTGGTGGGATTCATAGACGGTAATCCCAATGCGCCCGTGATACTGGGCGGCCTCAACAGCAGCGCCCTCCCCGCGCCGCTTCCGGCTAAAGACGACAACGATGAAAAAGGTTTCGTGACCCGCAGCGAAATTAAAATGCTGTTCGACGACGCGAAAAAAAGCTTCCGGCTCGAAACGCCCGGCGGCAACAAATTCGCCGTCTCCGACGACGACAAGTCCATCAAGCTCGAAGACCAGCACGGTAACAAGATCACGATGAACAGCGACGGTATCAGCATTGAAAGCCCCAAAGACATCAAAATAAAAGCCACCGCCGACCTGAAGGCCGAAGGCAAATCCGCCGACATCAAAGCCACCATGGGCTTCAAGGCAGACGGCGGCGGCGGTTGCGAACTGACGGCCGGCAACGGCATCACCGCCGTAAAAGGCGGGCTTGTACAAATAAACTGACGCACGATGACAGACAGTAATTTCCTCGGCAGGGGCTGGAGCTTCCCCCCCACCTTCAACAAAAGCGGCACGGTAGAGATGCTGGAAGACGTGCAGGACATTTACAGCAGCCTCCACATCCTGCTCACCACGCTGCCCGGCGAGCGCATCATGCAGCCCCGCTACGGCTGCAACATGCAGGAGTTCGTATTCGAGCCGATGGATACCGGGCTGCAAACGCTGATGCTGGAGAAAGTGGAAACGGCCATCCTCTTTTACGAGCCCCGCATCAAGATCGATTCCCTGAGCATCGACGGTTCGCGGGAATGGGAAGGCGTGCTGTTCATCAAGGTCGACTTCACCGTGAAAACGTCCAATTCCCGTTTCAATTTCGTGTATCCCTTCTACATCAGCGAAGGATCCGAAATCAGCAGTTTCCTGTACGCACCCGTTAACATCAACGATACATTGTAAACACGCGATATGTCCAAGGATTGTCCACTTGTATTGAACCCCCTGTTCCTCCAACGCAGCGGAACATCCCAGAAGGCCCGGGTGCAGCCGGCGCTGGCGCCTTCTTACGCGCCGGTGGACCATCACCAGCCGGAGCACGACCTGGTGTTCACACATCAGCTATCCGGCCTCATCCGCTACTTTTCCACCCTGAACCAGCCCGACGGCAACTGGCAGGGATTTTTCCGGAACGACGTGACCGTGCAGCTGGCGCTCATCGCCACGCAGGATACCACGGCGTTTACCGACGAACTGAAAGAACACCTGACCATCCTGCAGGAGGGTAAAATCCCCAACGCACAATCCGCCAAAGCCAAAACGCATTACGGTAAAATATACAGCGCCCTTTATTCGCTCGCCTGGCAGATAGAGCAATTGTCGCTCCGCCTGCCCGACGGACTGGTGCTGAAATCCGTGATCAGTTCCCTGATCGGCACCCGTTTGAAAGACCAGCTCGAAAAGCTGCGGCAGTACAACGCATCGCCTTCCGCCGCGGTGGATAACGATGCCAATGTTGAGCTGAGCATATTTGGCGAAGCGTCCGAAAGTTTCAACCAGGTGATCACACATGCGTTCAGCAGCGCCTGGACCAGTTCCATCGTGGCAGACACCAACATTTACGGCAGCGGCACCATCGTGCGCAGGCTGTTTTTCGCCACCAACCACAACTTTTTCAAAGACGCGGTGGACGTGTTCATCAAGGCGCTGTCGCGCATCACCGAAGAAGCCAAAAAAGAATTGCAGCGCACACTCGGAGAATGGGGCACCCATGAGCCGCATACCACGCTGTTCCTCTCGTTTCTCAAACTGCTCTCCTATTCGCGCGAGCATCTCAATACCCTTACCCGCGAGCACCTCGAGCTGTATTATACAGACATCCTGCGGCTGGCGAAGAAAGGGCCCGAGCCCAACCAGGTTTACGTTACGTTCGAGCTGGCGAAATTCGTGAACGACCATCTCGTGCAGAAAGGCACGCGGCTGAAGGCCGGGAAGTTCGCCAACGGGGCCGACGCGTGGTACGTCACCGATGAGGATATTGCCGTGAACACGGCCGTGGTGAGCCACCTGCAATCCGTGTTCGTATCCAATAACGAAGACACCGCGGCGGCGGTGTCCTCCAACCGCATCTACGCCTCACCCAAAGCCGATTCCGCCGACGGCGCCGGCGCCCCCTTCGATGCACCGCTCACGCCATGGCATCCGTTCGCCAATAAAACGCGGGTGGACTATGAAAGCATCCAGCAGGTGAACATGCCCGCTGCTCGCGTGGGATTCGCCTTCGCATCGCGCTTTCTGTTTTTGCGCGAAGGCAACCGCAGCATCCGGCTGGTCATCCGTACCAGCAACGACGTAACCGGGCTGGAGCCCGGCGACTTCGAGCTGCAGATCACCACCGCTAAAGGCTGGGAGCCCGTTCCCATCACCCAGTTCCGCATCAACCCGGACGGCGTGCAGGGCTTCGAGATCACCGCCGGCATGCTGGCCAAGCAGCCCGGCACCGCACCTTACAATGCCACGGTACACCAGGCGGCGTTCGATACCCCGCTGCCCGTGCTGCGCATCAACCTGGTGCACCAGCCCATGCGGGCCTATGCCTGGCAGCTGCTGAAAAACACCATCATGACCCGCTTCGACCTGACCGTAGCGTCCGACAAGCTGAAAAATATTTATGTACAAACCGATGCCGGTGTGATGGATCCCTCCAAGCCGTTTCTCGCGTTCGGGGCCATTCCGCACAAAGGGTCGATGCTGCTGATCGGGTGCGACGAAATTTTCCAGAAACCCGGTGCCACCGTCAAGCCCGTGTTCGTATGGCGGCCCGGCACGGTCGATAACCTGGGCGATGTGCCCGAGCTGCACATTCTCCGCCATAACGACGGCTGGAAAGTGATCCGCCACCCCCTCAACATCTTCGACACGGTAGACGCCACCTCGTCAAGCGGCAAATTAAAAGAGCATTTTTACGTAGACGAATACACAGACATTCCCGCCATATTCAGCGACGTGAACACGCCCTTCACGCCCGCCAGCGTAAGCGGGTTTGTGCGCTACAACCTCACGAACGATCTGAAATACCAGGAAACGCTGGCCAAACGGGTGGCGTACTTCGCCGATATTGCCAAAACAGGTAACCCCGCCAGCGCCAAGGAGCCCGGCGTATTCATACCGCCTACCCTGCAGGAAGTATACCTGCAATACGAAGCCACCACGAGTGTGGAAGCGGATTTCTTCCACCTCTATCCTTTCGGGGAGAAAAAAGAAAGTGGCGCCGGCGTATCGCTGATGCCGCAGTTCAGGCACAACGCCGCGGCGGTGGTGAACAGCCTGGCCGAGTTTTACATCGGCATCCGGCAATTTGCTCCGCCCCGCAAGCTGAACATGCTTTTCCAGATCGACGAAAGCACCGCCAACCCGCTGGTGGCCAAGCCTGAAAACCATGTGCGCTGGCATTACCTGGCAGGCGACAGCTGGGTGCCACTGGCCGCTACGGAGGTGGTAGACGGCACGAACCAACTGGTGCAGAGCGGCATTATCTCGTTCAGCATCCCGCGCGAAGCGGATACCGCGCACCATGTGCTCCCGACCGATACCACCTGGCTAAAGGCCACGGTATCCCAGGACGATGAAGCCGTTTGCAAGATCGTGTCCATTCTGCCACAGGCAGTGGCCGCCACGTTCGTGGCACCGGCAGACCCGTCGCTCTCGCTGCCCAATCCCCTGGCCGCGTCCACGATCGCCAAACTCGCCGAGCCCGTGCCCGAAGTAAAAAGCATACACCAGCCTTTTTCTTCCTTCGGCGGTTTTCCCGGCGAAACGGAGCAGCAGTTCCACATCCGCGTAAGCGAGCTGCTGCGGCACAAAGACAGGGGGGTGAACATCTGGGACTACGAGCACCTGGTGCTGCAGCAGTTTCCCGGCCTGTACCGCGCCAAATGCATTCCGCACACCCGGGTAGAGCCCGGAAAGTATAATGAAATGGCGCCCGGCCACGTGACCGTCATTACCGTGCCCAACCTCCAGCGGCGCAACGGCATCGATCCGTTACGGCCGTTCACCTACGTGAGCGAACTCGAAAAAGTAAAAGATTACCTGCGCACGCTCATTTCGCCGTTTGTGCAACTGCACGTGTGCAACCCCGAATATGAACAGGTACGCGTAGAAGCCAGCGTGCATTTCCACCCGCAATACGATAAAACTCTTTTCCGGGCGCGGCTGCAGGAAGAGATTACCCGGTTTCTCGCTCCCTGGGCTTACCAGGAAGGCGCGGAGCTCCGCTTCGAATCCCGCATCACCAACGCCATGATCGTGAACTTTATCGAAGAACAGTATTACGTGAATTATGTGACCGATGTGCGGCTCTACCATGCCGGCGTGGAAAAGGAAACGATTTCGCCCGACCGGCAAACGGCCATCATCGTACCCGTGAAAGCGGCCCAGCACGTCATCACCGTCATCAATCAGAACATTCCCGTACCCGCGCCGGACAGCACGGCAGGCTGCGGATGCCCCTAAAAAAAGAAGTATCAGTATAATGGAACAGACGCCCTCCATACCCAAAACCCCGAAGCTGCTACCACCGGAAGATTTTTACTTCCTGCGGCAGAAAGGCATTCAGTACATCCAGCAGCTGGGCAGCAAACTGTGGACGGACTACAACTTCCACGACCCCGGCATCACCACGCTGGAACTGATGTGCTTTGCCCTCACCGACCTGGCGTACCGGACCGGCTTCAACCGCAAGGACATTTTCGCCGCCTACCTCTCGCAAAGCCAGCTGCACAGCCAGGCGTTTTTCGAAGCCCACGAAATACTCACCATCAATCCCCTCACTATCCGCGACTACCGCAAGCTGCTGATAGACCAGGCCGGCATCCAGAATGCCTGGCTGATACCGCGGGTTTGCCATTGCGATGATACGCCCGGCGCCGACGATGCCTGCGGCGATCACTGCAATTGCGAAACGGAGTTTTACGCCGACGAAAAAGCCGGCAAACTGACCTACCAGCCCAAAACGACCGGTAGCCTGCAGCCCAACGAAAAAGTGAGCGTAAAAGGGCTATACGACGTGCTGATCGAATTCGAAAGCGACCCCGTGTACGGCGACATCAACGATGGCCGTGTATACCAGACGCTCATCTACGATAACGACGAGCGGAAAGACGCCGTGCTCGAACTGCGCCTCCCCGACTACACCACCATCACCCAGCGCTGGGACGAGTTGGCGCCCCTCACCGACCCCGCCCGCAAGGTGACGCAGGTAACCGTCAAATCCCTGCTCGGGAAGGACGGGCTCCCCGTTACCAACGCCAACGCGGCCAAAGCCGTGCGCCAGGCCATGCAACTCGACCTGGACGTAACGCTCAACGGCGGCACCGTTATCGCCCTGACTTCCACCGTACTGAACGTGTACATCCCCTCGTCCGGCGCCGCCCTGCTGAAAGCCGACGATATCACCAAAGCCATCCAGGACGCCGCCGGCATCGTGCACACCTACAAAAAGAACATCGAAAAGATTCACGTGCTGCTCGGCGAAACGCGTAAAAACCTCCACGCCCACCGCAACCTCGACGAAACGTTCTGCAACGTGAACCTGGTGCCGATGGAAGATGTGAGCGTTTGCATGGACATCGAGCTGCTTCCGGATGCGGACATCGAAAAGGTGGAAGCCGAAATCATCGTACGCATCGAACAGTACCTGAACCCCACCATTCCCGTATATACGCTCGCGCAGCTGCTCAACGACAAATACCCCGTAACGGCGATTTTCAACGGGCCGCTGCTGCAGAACGGGTTCATCCGCAACGAAGACCTCGACAAGGCCACGCTGCGCACCGAAGTGTACGCCTCAGACATGATCAACGAGATCATGGACATTCCCGGCGTGATTTCCGTGACCAACTTCCTGATGACCAGCTACGACAGCCGCGGCGATGTGATCTACCACAGCCGGCCCTGGGCGCTGCCCATCACCGAAGGCCACCAGCCCAGGCTATATCTGCAGCGGTCCAAGTTCCTCTTTTTCAAGAACGGCTACCCCTTCCTGAAAGCGAGCAACGAAGAGCTCAACGCCACCCTGCAGTTCCTCCGCGGTAACCGCGAGCACATGAAAACGGCCGGCGTCAAAAACACGCTCGACCTGCCCGTGGGCGAGGTGCGCGACTTTGAAGACTACTACCCCGTTCAATATTCCTTCCCCGCCACTTACGGCATCAGCGAAAGCGGCCTGCCCGCCGGCGCCACCGACCTGCGAAAGGCCCAGGCGCGGCAGCTGAAAGCCTACCTCCTGTTTTTCGAGCAGATACTGGTGAATTACCTCGCCCAGCTCCAGCACGTCGGCGAACTGTTTATCCTCGATGAAACCAAAACGCGGAGCTATTTCACCCGCCTGCTGGGCAATACCGACGTGGACAACATCACCGACCTGTATTTCCCCGCGCTGAGCGCGGCGAAGCTGCAGGAACTGAAAGAGCCCGGCCAGAGCGGCCTCGTGCGGCGCAACCAGTTCATGGACCACCTGATGGCCCGCTTTGCGGAGAACTTTACAGACTATTCGCTGCTGCAGTACAGTGAGATACAGGCCAACAAGGAAACCGCGCTGGCCGACCTGCTGAAGGTGAAAACGAATTTCCTGAAAGCCTACCCCAAAGCCAGCCCCAACCGCGCCCGCGCCATCGACTATACCATTGCCGCACCGTGCAACATACTCAACCTCGCCGGATTGCAGCTGCGGCTGAGCGCCATGCTCAACATTCCGGACGTGGAAGACATGGTGATCATCGAGCACCTGCTGCTGCGGCCCCGCATACCCGGCCAGCTGCTGCTGCCCATTTGCCTCGACGATGGCTGCCATACCTGCTACGACAACGACCCGTATTCGTTCCGCCTCACTTTCGTGATGCCGGGCTGGCATGTGCAGAACAAAAAGATCGAATACCGGCGCTATGCCGAAAACACTATCCGGCTCGAAACGCCTTCGCACCTGCTACCCAAAATATGCTGGGTGGCCAACGAGGCCTGTCCCGGTACTTTGCTCTGCGACCTCACCGACCTGCTCTGGAACGCGCAGGATCCCGTGCCCGCCAAAACCGATGTGCTCGAACATGAGATGTGCCTGCGCACCACCGGCATCATTGCCGCCATGAACGAAGCATACCGCAACAAGATGCAGGACAAGGGCCATGAGCCACTGGTACAGGCCGAAGCGGAAGCCGTGTACGACGCGGCGGTAGCGCCCCTGGTAGCCGCCATCGCTACCATTCCCGTAACGGCGCATGCCGCCATCCGCACCTGGGTGGTGAACTACTGGCTGAACAACGGCGCCTGCTTCATTTACAGTCGGCTTAAAAAAGCGTGGTGCGCCTGGCTGGTGGAAAACGCCAAACTGCAACCCAAAGACGCTTACCTCGAAAAACGGCTGCGCAGGCTGCTGGCGTTGCAACCGGCCAATAAGAACGTGCCGGAGAAAGAATTGTGCAAATGTGTGACGGGTATTATGCAGCAGTACACGCACGCTATCCACCAATGGGTAAAAGTGCACTATGCCGCCGGCCTGCAAAAGGCATCGTTCGACGCCATGGTCAACGCGCTCGCGCCTGCCTGCGCCGGTATCGATACCGACGCCGTGAACGCACTTTTTACCAGCTTTTACGACAACGACAAATTACTGCTGCTGCAAACGCATGCGGTGCTGATTCAATTGCTATATGAACTGAAGAGCATTTATCCGCCAGCCACCCTGCACGACTGCGAGGATGGGAACGACACGAACCCCGTACGCCTTGGCGCCACCGCTTTAGGTTAAGGTATATTATTCAATCATTGAAGCCCATAACAGATATGATACCGTTAATTGAAAACTACCCGCAATTTGAAGTGAACCAGGTGCTCACGAAAGACCAGCTGAACACCCTCTTTGCCTATACGGACGAGCAGGGGCGCCTCACGCGCAGCCACCTCATCGGCGTCGGCATCGTTTGCGGGCTGAACGTGGTCACCGCTGCCAACGGCACTTCCATTACCGTTACCCGCGGTTGCTGCGTCACCTCGGAAGGGTACCTCGCCATCCAGGACGCCGACGTGGTGCACAAATTCCAGCGGCCCTACAAAGTGCCGAAAGACGTCAAGTACCCGCCGCTCGACGTGAACGACGCGCAGCACCCCATCATGGAGCTGCTGCCGGCCGCACCTATCGGCGACGGTACGGTGAAGCCCATCGATAACGTGAATAATTACCTCACCGGGAAAGTGGTGATACTGTTCGTGGAACTGAGCAAAACAGCGAACAAGAACTGCCTGCCTAACTCCTGCGACGATAAAGGCGCCACGATTTCCGTGACCATCCGCACGCTGCTGATCAAAAAAGAGCTGGCGGACCTGTTGAAAAAGAATATCCCCTACTATACCACCAAAAACAACCTGCCCGACGTTCGCATGCCCCGGTTCGACGTGCTCTCCACCAACCTCCGCACAACGGACGACGTGGTGAACGCCTACCGCAACATTCTCACCAAAACCTTCATCAGCGACGTGGTGGCGGCCAACCTCCTCAGCGCGGTGAGCGCATTCGGTTTTCTCGGCATCCCCGTCAACGACCTGAATACCGCCATCCAGAAGATAAAGGCGTTTCCCTTCGACGCGTCCAACAAAATCCAGCTGGCGCGGCAGTACTATTACCAGTACTATTACGACTTCATCAGCGACCTCATTGAAGCTTACAACGAAATAAAAGACCGGGCGGCGCCGATACTGGCCGCCTGTTGTCCCGACCCTGCCTGGTTCCCGCGGCATGTATTCCTCAAGGAAGCCATCAACCCGCCGGAGCCCAGCCAGTATCGCCATTACTTTATTCCTTCGCCCGTGCTGGCGAAGGAAGGCCAGCGGGCCGAAGAGATCGTGCAGCTGTTCAACCGGCTGTACCTCATGCTCGGCTCGTTCCCCGAAATTGTAGCGCCCACCATCCTCAATGGCAACGGCGTGCTCAATTCCGACCTGCGGGTAACGCCCTCGCTGATGGGCAGCAGCCTCTCCGTGAAATCCATTCCCCACTACTATGCGCAAACCGTGCAGGGGAACGGCAAGCGGTTGTTCGAGCATTGGAACTACAAACTCACCAAAGCCGGGAGGGCCAACCAGAACCTGTCGTACCGCGCCGTGGAATACCCCGCCGTGGCCGACTTTGTAAAAACGCCGCTGCGGTACGACCTGGAGCCGTATAACTTTTTCAGGATAGAGGGGTACATAGGCAAAAACTACAAGGCCGTGCTCAAATACCTGAACAGCGTGCGGAAAAGCAACCGGCTGCCCTTCGACGTGGTGGCCGTTAAAACCGGCAACAAGGCAGACAATGTAGACATTGCCTCCTTCACCGCGCACTTCGAAGACCTCGAAACGAACTACCTGCTGCTGCGCGAAAACGTGCAGTGCAAGGGCGCAACGGTGCTCAACCCCATCACTTCCCTTTCGCAGGTAACGCCCGCCGTCATCCAGGCGCTGCGGAACATTACGGCGGCCAATTACAAATGCGAGGCAGACGAACTCGAAGAACTGGTGGCCGCCTACAAAAAACGCCTCGACGCGCTGAAGGAAGCCTTCCTGCTCAGCAACTACGCCGAAAAACACGTGGGGCTGCAACACAAAGGCGGCGTGCCCGTGGGCGGTACATTCATACTCGTATATCACGGTGATATGGTGGTCCCTCCCCCGGTGGGCGGCAACTCCAACCTGCTGACGGTAGTGGAGATAGACACCGGCGAAAGCGCCTACAATAAATACACCGTGAACCAGCAGTTCGCCAAACAGTATAATGTAGACGCCAAGGCGCTGCAAACGTACACCACGCTGGTAGAAGCGCTCAACCCGGACGACCCGAAGACGAAGAAGATCGCCGAAGACGCGTTCATGGCCCTGATGCCGAAAAACACCATCGGCAGGAGCCCGAACAACCGGTTCGTGCGCGACATACTCGCCGGCACTACCGTGGAAGTAACCGAAGGCATCGTGTTCGCCGACTTCTTCCTGCCCTACATCATCAGCAACGACGGCACACCGGTGCAGTACATCATACAGGAAGCGCAGCAGCCGCTGGAACTGATCATTGAAGACGAGGAATGCAAGGAAGGCATCAACGTGGTGACGTTCCGCATCAACGGCGGTATTGCGCCGTACTACCAGAACGGCGTGGAAGTAAAAAGCAAGTTCACCCGCACGTTCGGCTCCAACCAGGGCGGGCAGGTGACCGTGCTCGACAGTACGAACGCCTCCTCTTCTGTGACCGTAGCCCCGAAAACATGCGAGCCCGCCTGCGACAAGCCCTGCAACGGCATCACCTATGCCTGCAAATACCCCATGTGGCTCGCCAAGCCGGCCGATACTTACAAGGAAGGCGACATCGAAGTGTCGTTTGCCTATGTGACCATCGAAGACGGCGATTCCGCCGTGATCTACGACGAAGACTTCACCGAAGAGCTGAAGAACGCCCTGCAGTTCAAACAGATCAGCAACGCCAATTACGATGAGGTGATCACCGAGTTGTGCAACCAGATCACCGAAGACATCATCAAACGGCTGCGCGGCACCGCACAGGTGCGGTTCGAGTACGACATCCGTTCCGGCCGGCAGGGAACCGGGCTGCTGCAGATCACATCTCCGCAGTGCTACAAGGTAGAGTTTTACGTGTCCATCCGGGTGAACGGATTCGACTATGAATATCGCTACACCAATACCGGCGTGTACATTACCGCCCGTTATAAAGAGCGGCAGTTCCAGACCCGCATCCCCAAATTCGGCTGCCTCATCACGGACTGCGACGACAAACCGCTGAACGATCCCTGCTTTGCCGACGAATTCGATATTGGGACGGACGGCAACCTGCTGGTGATTTCCAATCCCGAAAGCTACAAGGCGGTGTACTGGATCATCAACGACGCCGTACCCGCATTCGGCATCGGCTCGCAGGTATCGCTGGAACAGGCGGTGAGCAACCCCATCAATATCCGGGTGATCGTGCTCAGTGAAGAAGGTTGCTGGAATTATCTCGAGATCACGAAAAATATGGACTTCTGATGGCGATGCACCTGATACAAAGGCAGACGGTGGAAGTGATCACTAACGGCACGGAAGCACAGGCGCTGGAACTGCAGCGGCTCGTGGTGGCGTTGTGCGACAGCAGGCTGCCTTCGGCCATCGAAAAAGTGTTGGATTTATATGACAATGAAAACATCATAATTGATTATCTTAGCATAGATGTAGACGGCCTTGATGCCGGCAACCTGGAAGAGGCGATCACCGCCTCCATTGCCACCCAGCTGGAGGCCGCCCTTCACAGCAGGGCCCAGCCCAAAAGGAGCGAAACCCCTGCCCCTGCGCACGACGGTAATTTGATAGTGTATAAAAGAGATGCACAAAGTGTAACAGAAAGTAGGGTTGAGTTAGTACTTTTTCATTTTTTGCGGACAGGCGTCCTCCTCTGGTGGGCATCCCCTGACCAAGTCAAAGTTTGGGAAGCTGCTTTACTCAACCTTCTTTCCGCATCTCCCGGCACCGTACTGGAACTGCGCGCCCTCCTTTACCATCACCCCGCCGCAAGGCAACGTTTCCTTTTACAGTTTTCACACCAGTGGCAGCAAGCCGTTTTACCGTTGCTGAACCATACGGCCTATGCGCGTACGCTGGCCGTACGGCGCACGCTGCTGGCGCTTTCTCCCATTACGTTTGCCGCTGCGGAGCGGCAGTTTTTAAACTGGCAGCTGCAGGCGGTGCTGCACACCGATACGCCGTTCCTATCCATGGTGGCCGGCGCCCTGGCGCAGCTGGCCTATTCCGCTTCACCTTCACTCCGGTCGCTGACGGCCGCCGATATACGGGAACGGTTACACGATATCAGCACCGGCGAAGGTAACCGAACGGCAGCTGAAGATGAAGCGCTGGTACAATCGGTACTGTTGGCCCTGCGGCAAGCACCCGCCGCAACACCGGAGGAATCGGCTCTCCCGGAAGAAGCATTCGACGCCTATTACATTCATAACGCCGGCCTCATTCTGCTGGCGCCCTTCATCGCCCCGTTTCTCCGCAACTGCGGCGCGGCGGACGGCGAAGGACTGCTGCGCGAAGGATATGCCGCGGCTCTGCTGGAATACCTGGCTACCGGCCGCACCGGCACAGGAGAACATGAAATGGTATTTAACAAGATATTATGCGGCATCCCGGTGCAGCGGCCCATCGAAAAAATTCATTCGCTGGAGCCCGCGCACATCGCGGAGGCGGAAGATTTGCTGCGCTCCGTGATCGCCAATTGGCCGGTGCTGAAAAATACCAGCATCGACGGGTTGCGCACCAGCTTCCTGCAGCGCGCCGGCAAACTGTCGGCCAAAGACAGCGACGGCAACTGGCTGCTGCAGGTGGAATGCCTGAGCTACGACGAATGGCTGCTGGGCGAACTGCCCTGGGGCTACCAGGTCACCGGCCTGCCGTTCGGCAAACCGAAAAAACTGATCTGGACCGAATGGATCTAACACGCTAAACCCAGGACGCATGAAATCAGGTGCAGATACGGCTGCTAAAACATCTGTCGCCAACCCGCCTCAGAAAAAATCCACTTCGCAGAAAAGCGAGGAAAAGCCGTTTTTTGCCGCATCGTCCACCGCCGTTCAGGCCAAACTGAAAATCGGCGCACCCAACGACCCCGCTGAAAAAGAAGCCGACCAGATGGCGGACAACGTGATGCGTATGCCCGGCGCCGGCAGTAAAAAAGCACCCGCCCAACAGCAACCCATTCAAACGAAGCCCGCGCCCGAAAAGGGTCCTAAAAAGCCGCCTGTAAAAACACCGGCCGCCACCGAGCAACCTAAGCCCGCAGCCGCGAAGCTGGACAAGGTGCAGATGAAAGCCGCGCCCGCGAAAGAAGAAAAGCCGGCGGTAAAGGAAATGCCACCCAAAGACGACAAGGTGCAGAAAAAAGAAGCATCGCCGGCCAAAGATGAAAAGGTGCAAGTGAATGCGGCGCCTTCCAAAGAAGACAAAATCCAGAAGAAGGACGGCGGCGCCGCCAAAGACGAAAAGGCGCCCGCGAATGCGGCGCCTGCCAAAGAAGACAAAATTCAGAAGAAGGAGTCTTCCGCCAAAGACGAAAAAGCGCCGATGGCCCCCGCTCCCGCGAAGGACGACAAGGTGCAGAAAAAAGAAGCGGAAGTGCAGCGGAAGGGAGAAGGTACGCCCTCGTCCGCCATCAACGATCTTGGCGAAGGCATCCGGCAGCAGAGCGGCGGCGGCCATGCTTTGTCTGACGACACGAAGAACTTCATGGAGCACCGCTTCAACGCGGACTTCAGCAACGTACGCATCCACAGCGGCCCCGACGCCTCCAGGCTCAGCAACGAGGCCGGGGCCAAAGCGTTTACTTACCAGAACCACATCTTCTTCAACCAGAACGAATACCAGCCCGGCACTTCCGGCGGCAAGCAACTGCTCGCACACGAGCTCACCCACGTGGTACAGCAGGGCCACAGCGTACAGCGCACAGAAGCCCCCGCCCCAGCCCGTGTGGAACCGCAGGTGCAGCGCATCGAACTGCGCATTCCCTCCTGGCAGGATGCGCTCGACTGGATGTCTGAAAAAGCGCACACCTACGTGCCCGGTTTCCGGATGTTTACCATCGTAGTGGGCACCAACCCCATTACGGGCGCCAGCGTGGATACCAGCGCCGCCAACATCCTGCGGGCCATCGTGGAATTTCTGCCCGGCGGCGGCGTCATCACCCAGGCGCTGGAAAAATACAGCGTGTTCGAAAAAGCAGGCAGCTGGGTGGAAGGCAAGCTCAAGAAATTCTCCAACCTCGTCAGCCAGATCATCAACGGCATCAATCAGTTCAGGAGCGAACTGGATTTGTCGGACATCATATTTTCGCCCGGCCAGACCTGGGACAGGGCTGTCAGCATTTTCAGCACGCCTGTCAATGATGTGATCAGCTTCATCAAAGGGTTGTTCGAAGAAATCATGCAGTTCATCCGCGATGCGGTGCTCAAGCCCATCGCCGCACTGGCCGCGGGCAAACCCGGCTTCGACCTGCTTTGCGCCGTGATCGGCTTCAACCCCATCACCAACGAATCCGTACCGCGGAATGCAGACACGCTCATCGGCGGGTTCATGAAAATGATCGGGCGGCAGGACATCTGGGACAACATCAAGAAAGGCAACGCGGTAGACAAGGCGTTCGCCTGGTTCCAGAAAGCCATGAAGGGGTTGGTAGACCTGGTCAAAACTTTCCCGCAGGATTTCATCGCCATGCTGAAATCGCTGGAGGTGATGGACTTTATCATCCTGCCCAATCTCTTCGCCAAATTATTCAAGGTGTTTGGCGGTTTTGTGACTTCGTTCACAAACTGGGCCATGAACACCATTTTCGACCTGCTGGAGATCATCTTCTCCGTAGTGGCGCCCGGCGCCATGCCTTACCTGCAGCGGGTGCGCGGCGCGTTCAAATCCATCCTCGAAAAGCCGATGGTATTTGTGGGCCACCTGATCAACGCCGCCAAGCTCGGCTTCAACCAGTTCAAGAACCGCTTCGGCATGTGGCTGAAAAAAGGCCTGATCGGCTGGCTGCTTGGCTCGCTGAAAGGCGCCAACATCTACATTCCACAGGCGTTTACCCTCAAGGAGATCATCAAGCTCGGCCTCTCCGTGTTTGGCCTCACCTGGCAGAACGTTCGCGGCAAGCTGGTGAAAGCCATCGGCGAAACGGCTGTGGTAGCCATGGAAGCCGGATTCGACGTAGTGCAGACGCTGGTAAACGAAGGACCGGCGGCGGCGTGGGACAAGATGCAGGACAAGATCGAAGAACTGAAAGCACAGTTCATTTCCGAGGTGACCACTTATGTGACCGTTACCGTGGTGCAGGCCGCCATCATCAAGCTGCTTAGCAGCCTCAACCCTGCGGGCGCGTTCATACAGTCCATCATCGCCATTTACAACACCATCATGTTCCTGGTACAGAAAATACAGCAGATCGCGCAGGTGGGCATGGCGGTGATAGACAGCATGGTGGAAATTGCCAGCGGCGCCATCGGCAAAGCGGCGAACAAGGTAGAAAGCGTACTGGGTGGCATGTTGAGCCTGGCCATCAGCTTCCTCGCCAACTTCCTCGGCCTCGGCAAGATCTCCGACAAGGTGGTGGCCATCATCAAGAAACTCCGTGCGCCGGTAGACAAGGCGATCGATAAAGTGATAGACTGGATAGTGAAAGTAGGCAAGAAGTTCCTGGCCAAAGCCAAGGAGAAGCTGATGGGCTGGCTGAAGATCCGCAAAACCTTCACGGGCGGCGATCAGAAATCGCACTCGGTATATTTCAAGGGGAAAGATGAGAACGCA
The DNA here is from genome assembly GCA_965653365.1 of uncultured Chitinophaga sp. GTDB lineage: Bacteria > Bacteroidota > Bacteroidia > Chitinophagales > Chitinophagaceae > Chitinophaga. The sequence continues at coordinate 109,762 of CBFGZV010000009.1, forward strand.
CAAGTCATCATCGCCTCCACGCCTACCCTGGCAGACGATTACCTGACGCGGCTGCAGGGGCTCGACCCGGCGAACGTGGGCCCTGTGAATACCGCCCGCGGCATCCTGAGCAGGATCGGGACTATCAAGCGCACCCCGGCAGATACACCCGCCCAGGACGCCAAGAAGCAGGCCGACCTCGATGCGCAGTTCACCCTGCTGGCCGGTGTGCTTTCACAGCTGAAAGGAACCGACAACCTGAAAGACAAAATGGACGTGGTAGCCCTTACCTTTGTGAAAAATCCGGCACACCCCACTTCGGAGTTCCAGCACCAGCTCCAAATGCAGGAGGTGGCCATCAACAATATGAAGATTGCGAACTGGCTGGCCAACCGCTACAATTTCGAGAAACTGGGCAGGGATACGCCGGGCCTCGACCGCGGCAAGAAAAAGGAACGCCAGGTGCTGAAGTCGAAGTACCTGAAAGAATCGTACGACGAGCTCAAGATCAGTTCGCCCACCCTGAAGCCGCCGGCGCTCGACATCCAGGCGAACAGCATGGCCGAGAAAAAAGTGGATGCATTCCTTTCCGGCAAGGCGCTGCTGCATGAGGTAGACCAGGTGGCAGGCGGCGAGGGCGATAAATTCGGCGGGCACGGCGCTTCCAACGTCAACTCGTCGCTCGGCAGCCAATGGAAAACACAGGTGCCGCTCATTGTACAGGGCGTGGAAAAAGTGAAGCCCGCCAAACATACCAGTGAAAACGTGAAGATCAAAATAAACTGACGATCATGGACGAAATAGACATCTTCCTCCGCAAGCACCCGAAAGACGAGGGTACGTTCGCTCCCGCGAGTGAAACCACCATCCGGAAATACACCGGCAAAGTGCCCGACTTCCTTATTGAGATGTGGAAAGCCGACGGTTTTTGCTCTTTCAACAACGGTTTTTTCTGGCTGGTGAACCCGGACGACCTGCTGCCGGAAGCGGAACTGGTGGCCGATTTGCAAGGCGTAACGCCGATGGTGCGCACCGGGCTGGGCGGAATCATTTTCGAACAGGGCGGCACCTGCCATTCCTTCGACCCCGCTTACCTGGATATAACGACGTATGAGGAATTCAGTCTGGCCGACTTGCTCAATTTCTCCGTCACTGCCGACGAATCGCTCAACGAATACTATTACTTCAAGCTATACGAAAAAGCGCGGAAGCGCCTTGGCCCGATTACCTACGACGAATGCTACGGTTTTGTGCCGGCCATTGCACTGGGCGGCGACCTGAGCGCGGACAATCTCCAGAAAGTGGAACTGAAATCCTATCTGCAAATCCTGTCACAACTCGAATAACATGGCTTCGCATTCATTTCATATTCCCCTGCAATACCTGCGCAGCTATATCTCCGGCCGCCTGGCGCTGCATTTCGGCAAAACCGACGATGTAACGGTGGATGCCGACGCCTATTGGCACGACGGCAGCCCGTTTGCCCTGTGGATGGAAGAGCAGCAGCCGGACGCCGACGAATACGTGTGCCTGCTGCTGGCGCTGGCGCCTCATTTACAGCCTTCCTTTTTCGACGACATCATCCGCGAATACCTGCCGGACGGCAGCAACTTCATCGACTTCGGCGGCTCCAAAAGCCTGCACCACCGGGGCACCCTGCCAACCGGCGAAACGATGCTGTTCATCCTTGCCGGCAACGACGTTAACCGCCGCGTGGAACTGCAGCACCGCCTGCTGCGCGGCAGCACGTTCTTCAAAAAAGGCATCCTCTCTCTCGAAACGGTGCCCTACGGTGAACCGATGATGGCCGGGCGGCTGGTACTGGCCGAAGAAACGCTGGAGTTCTGGCTCACCGGGCACATCAGCCATCCTCGCTTCTCCTCCGAATTTGCCGCGGAATATATCAGCACTTCCCGCGAGTGGGACGACCTCGTGCTGAACGGGCATACCCTGCAGCAAATCCGCGAGATCGAGGAATGGATCAAGCACCACCATACCCTGCTGCACGAGTGGCAGTTCGGGCAGCGGATGAAGCGCGGCTACTGTGCATTGTTTCACGGCCCTCCCGGCACGGGCAAAACCATGGCCGCCACGCTGCTGGGCAAATCCACCGGGCTCGACGTGTTCCGGATAGATCTCTCCAAAGTAGTGTCCAAATACATCGGTGAAACGGAGAAAAACCTGTCGCGGATCTTCGACCGGGCGGAACAGAAAAAGTGGATTCTCTTTTTTGACGAGGCGGACTCGCTATTCGGTAAACGCACCGAGATACACGATGCGCACGATAAATACGCCAACCAGGAAGTGGGCTACCTGTTGCAGCGCATCGAAAGTTATAACGGCCTCATCATCCTGGCCTCCAACTTCAAAGCCAATATGGACGAGGCTTTCCTCCGGCGTATGCAGAACGTGGTATACTTCCCCGTGCCTTCCGCGTCGGAACGCTACATCCTCTGGGAACGGTCGTTCCCCGAACGCGTGAAACTCGCCGGCGACATTTCCCTGCAGCATATTTCGAACGAGCATGAGCTCACCGGTTCCAACATCAACAACATCGCCTATTTCTGCTGCCTGAAACTGATCAGTAACCAGAAGGAAGAAATCACCTCCCCGGAGCTGCTGTATGCGATCCGCCGGGAGTTGGTGAAGGAAGGTAAGGGCTGATTTTTTTGAACCGCAGGTGCAGCACACGCCCGTCGTTCACCTCAAAACCCGTCACCCCGCCGGAGTCGCGCAGCACCCGCAGCTTCGACATCCACCACCGGTCGCACAGCAGGTAGTCCGGCCCCTCGAAACGTAGCGGCACGTCTTCGTACTTGCTGTTGGTCAGTACCAGCCGGCCGTCTTTCACCGTGATGCCGTAATAGCATTGCAGTTCATCGCTGTAGTACATCCCCGTGTAACGGTCCAGTACCGCCTGGGTTTGCGGAACGGCCACGGCCTTTTTCAGCAGCGCCGTTTCGCCCGGCGAAAAAGTGACGAAGGCCGAGGTGTCTCCACTGCCCGATGCGTTGAAGACGTACGACACGGCCGGTGTGCCGAGCGTATAAAAAGTATCTTTCTTTTGCTGAAGCAGTTCGGACCTGCCGAAAGCGTCCGCATACAATTTATTATTGCTGAGCCGGAGTTTCATCTGGGTGCCTTCATCCGAAATATAACTACCCTCGAACGGGCGCATGAGCGCGGCGCTCTGCAGGATGGCGCGGCTGCTGTCGACCGCCGCCTTGCTGGCATCCCGGCCGTTCTCCGGTATGAACAACGCGGCCAGTTCCCTTGCGCGGGCGTTCGGGTCAAAATCAGCGCGGTTCGCCAACACGATGAAGCCCATCTTCAGGCCCGGAAATACCGTCAGCGCCGTGCGGTAGCCTGCATCCGCGCCGTTGTGCGCCAGCCCGTGCCGGCCGCGGAATTGGATATGGCTGATTCCCAGGGCATAGTCTATTTCCTTACCGCCGTTCAGCCGTGTTTTCCGCAGGAGCCTTTTTATATCTTCCGCGGCGCCCGCTTTCGGCGCATAGAAGTTCATCACCCATTTCGCCAGGTCGTTGATGTTGGTGAACAGGCTCGTGGCGCCGGTGTTGGAGTAGCTCAACACGGCGTTATGGAATTTGCCGTCGCTGCCGCGGAAATAGGAATAAGTGCGGTTGTGCACCACTTCGGTATAGTCGTCGTGGAAATGCGTATCCCGCATGCCGAGCGGTTTAAAAATGGCGGAATCCGTGAACGCCCGCAACGTTTTGCCCGTCACCGCCTTTACTATTTCAGCCGCCATGGTATAGCCGCTGTTGCAATAATTAAACCGGTCGCCGGGTTTGGAATTCAGTTCATGCTGACGGCTCAGTATCTTGATGATTTGCTCCTGGGTGATCACATCATCCAGCCGGGTGCCGGCGATAGCCAGCAGCTGCCACTGGTCGCGGATGCCGCTGGTATGGTGCAGCAATTGCGCAATGGTGATTTTGGATCCCATGTCCGGAAACCACGGCAGGTATTGCCGTACATCGTCGGTAAGTTTCAGCCGGCCCTGCCCGGCGAGCAACGCGATGGCATATGCGGTGAATTGCTTGGATACGGACGCCACATGAAAAATGGAAGCAGGCGTATTCTCCACGCTATATTCCAGGTTAGCCATGCCGTAACCTTTGCTGAAAATAAGCGAATCGTTCCTGACGATGCCAACGGTGACACCGGGGCTGTGATCGCTGTCCCATTTTTCAAAAAGCCGGTCTATTTTCCGGAGCATACTATCCGGCAGGCCGGCAAGCTGCGCTTTACTGCCGAGGGAGGCAGTGCAAAGCAGGAGTAGAACAACGCAGGTTTTCATGATGATTTGTTTTTTGGATGATGCCGTTGTTATGGCCGCAGTTTCTTCAATTGGTCCACAGCGTTTTTGTTGTCGGGATTGAGCACCAGTGATTTTTCGTAGTACCGGATGGCCGGCGCTTTGTCGCCGTTTTCCATCAGGGCTTCCGCCAGGCTGTCCCACACGTTATACGACGCGGGATAGTCCTGCGTGTTTTGTGTGAACACGGCGATGGCCTCCGCATACTTTTTTTCACGGAGGAACAGGTAGCCCATATTATTCATCACGTCTTCGCTGAGATTGTGTTTACGCCCGCTGCGATAGGCCTCCATGGCTGCCGCCGGGCCTTTGCTGCGGATGGCGTTGACCAGTTGCACGGCAGCCGGGTCAAATTCCGCGTACCGGACGTATGCGAGGATGTCGCGCGGGCCATTTCCCAGGGCCATGCCCGTCATTTCCGGCGCGATGGCGAGGCCGTTGGCGCTGTTGGTAAAATATACCAGCCCGTTCCGTGTGTCGATATCCGCCACGAAGAGCGCTTTGGAGTCGCCCTGGTCGCCCCAATGCCAGCAATAGCGCCCTTTCGGTGTGATTTCCAGCCCGATGCCAAGGCCCCAGGCCAGTTGCGGTTTCGCCGTATCTACCTTAACCTGCGGGGCAAACAGCTGCTGCCGGGACGATGCCGACAATCCCGTACCATTGAGCACGGCGCCCAGGAAGGTCGCATAATCCACGGCGGTGGTGCGCAGGCTGGCGGCGGCGTTAGGGTTCGGGTAATCGGCCAGCCACGAGGGTATGCCCAGCCAGTTGTGACGGGTGACGTACCGCGGCCGCTGTGCGGTGTGAAATACCATGCTGCTGTGCGTCATGCCCAGGGGGGTAAACACCGACTGCTGCATCAGCTGTTCAAAGGGCATACCCGTTATTTTTTCCATCACCTTTGCCAGAAATACGAACCCTTCGCCCGAATACCCGAAGCGCGCGCCCGGCTCAAAATTCACCGGCAGCAGCGAATCGCCGCGGTTGCGCCAGTTCGGGAAACCGGCCGAATGCGAGAGCACGCGGCGGGCCGTGATGCCTTTGATGCGCGGCTCACTGTCGCCCAGATCGTAGTTATTACCGAGGTAGGTATACAGCGGCGTATCGAGGTGCAGGCGGCCCGCATCCACGAGTTGCAGCGCGGCGTAAGCCGTGATCACTTTGGTGAGGGAGGCCGCTTCGAATATGGTGGAGTCCGTCACCGGCGTTTTATCCGCTGCGTGCGACGTGCCGAAGTGGGCATGCCAGAAAGGTTTGCCGTTGCGGATATAGGCGGCGGACAGCGCCGGGATGTAGTTGTCGTGTATCAGTGAAGGGATGTTCTTTTCAAGGCGGCTGACGGCGGTGCGGGCAGCGGGCTCCTGGGCGTGAACGGGAACGGTCAGGGCACAGGCGGTGAAAAGAACGGCGGTTTTCACGAAAGCGGCGGTCAGGATGGTAACGCGCATGTGGAAGGGGGTTTAATCCGTGTACGTAATTTAATCAATACGCGGTTAAAAAACAATCCGTCATTTAGCTTATCTTTTCATCAAGGCAACTTCCTCATATGAAACTGAAAGATGCGATTTCCCTGCTGCAGCCCGCAGGCATTGACCCGACCACTCCGCAGCAATGGGCCGACATGGGCAGCGGCGAATACCTGTTCACCCATGCGCTGGCCAGCCTGCTGGCGCCCCGCAGCCGCATTTACGCCGTGGATAAAATTGCGATGCCGCCCGAAAAAGGCGAGATAGACATCCTGCCTGTTAAAGCAGATTTTGTGGCGGACGAACTGCCACTGGAAGGGCTCGACGGCATCCTGATGGCCAATTCCCTGCACTATGTGGCCGACAAGCCCGCTTTTCTCAAAAAAACAGCCGCATTCTTCCGCCAGCAGCCCTTGTTTGTGGTAGTGGAATACGATACCGACACGCCTGTGCCCGTTTGGGTGCCCTACCCCCTTTCCTTTGCCCGGCTCGAAGCATTGGCCGCCGGCATGGGCTACAGCAGCGTGCAGCGCCTCGGCAGCTACGAATCTTTATATGGTGGCACGATGTATGCAGCAGTGATACATGGATGACGTTAAACGCGAGTTTATATATTTGCACCCAAATACACCTGTCATGAAACGTGTTTGCCTTGCCGGCTTTTTATCCGTATGGCTGCTGTCCGGTTGCGAAACCACCCAGCAGATCATCAACAACCTGCCCACCACCACAACGGGGCAGCCCAACAGTTTCCAGATTGCTTCCGGGCTGAAGGAAGCGCTGACCATCGGCACGCAGAACACGGCCAACCGCCTGTCTGCCCCCAACGGCTTTTTTGCGAATGCCGTACTGAAAATCCTGATGCCGCCGGAAGCGCAGAAGGTGGAGAATACCTTGCGCAGCGTGGGCCTGGGGGGCGTGGTAGACAAAGCCATCCTCGCCATGAACCGCGGCGCGGAAGAAGCGGCCAAATCGGCGGCGCCCATTTTCATCAACGCTATCCGCCAGATGAGCATTACCGATGCCATCGGTATCCTTCGCGGAGGCGATTTTGCGGCCACCAACTTCTTCAAACAGAAAACCACCGCCGCGCTCACCAACGCTTTCAGGCCGGTGATCGGCGAAGCGCTGAAAAAAGTGGACGCCACCAAATACTGGGCGGATGTGTTTACCGTATACAACCGGTTCTCGTCCAACCCCGTGAATACGGACCTCACGGCATACGTCACCGAAAGGGCCATCAGCGGCATCTTTCATGAGGTGGGACTGGAAGAACAGAAAATCCGCCGCGACCCCGCGGCCCGTGTAACGGAATTGCTCAAAACAGTGTTCGGCAGTTCGCTGGCACAAACGAGATAAAAACAAGGGCTGTATCATTGTTTTGATACAGCCCTTGTTGCTGCTGCCTGGTGAAGCAGGCAGCTATGAAAGCGATGCTCAACGCTTCTTTTTATTTTCGGAATATCCTATCGCTTTATCACAGCGCAGCCACTACTTTTTTGAATGCTTCCGCCATGCCGTCCGGCACCCCTGTGGGTTTGAACTTCACTGCTTTCACATCTCCTCCCAGCAGCGTGCGGTACCATACCAGCGAACCGAGATAACAGCCGGCTGTATTGGCGTGATTGGGGTCAAAGGTGAGGTTGTTATTGTTCCATTTGTAACCGACGTGCAGGGAGTTGGTCTGGTCGGGCAGTTGCGGTGGTTTGGGCGCGGCAAAATCAAAGGCCGCGTCTTTTTTGTAGCCCCAGGTTTTGTTTTCGTCGATGGCCCGGAAGGCATCGCCGGTGGGGATAATTGCCAGGCCCAGCGCTTTCGCGACGTGGTGATAGGCGGCCCTTACATGGCGATGCATGTCGGCGGCGGATTTGGCGCGCTCCTCTCCTTTTATTTTCCCGAACGCCGCCGCATCGTTGCGGTAGGCCCATATCTGGTGGATGAGGATTTTAGCCTGGGGCTGCAGCGATCTGATCAAAGCCACCAGCTGCCGCGCATAAGGCTGATAGGTAGCGGAATCGCCGGAGAGCAGGGAATACTGCTGGATGGTGACAAGGTCCCATTTGCCGTTGGCCAGCATATCGTGAAGCGATTGTCCCTTATAGGCCTTTTCGCCGCTTTCCGCCAGTTTCCAGTGGCGTTCGAGCGAGCAGCCGCCCAGTTCCGCGCGGCCGATCTCGAGGTCGATGCCGCCTTCCTTCGCCAGTTGCGGCAGGAAAGTGGCCGCGTTGCCGGAAAAACTATTCCCGATAATAAAAAGGCGTGTCTTTTTACCGTTCTGCGCCTGCGTGGCAATGCAAATGCTCAATAGCACATACAGGCAAAAGCTGAATCTCTGTAGCATGGTATTCGTATTTAAGCGAACGGTTAAATTATCATTTCGCCGGTAATAATCCAAATGATAAAGGCCACAGGCGAATGCCCGCGGCCTTCCGGATTGCTTTTTCACCGCATTACTGCATCGTTTCCTTCACTTCTCCGCAGGTTAGCATGGAATCGCCGAAATAAGGATTCTTGATTTCTTTTGACGCGCTGAGCCAGGAACCGCCCTTGTCGTTCATCGCCATGGGACAAAAATCCACGTACAGCGTTCCGCTGCTGAGCCCCGATTTTTTCACCAGGGCGATCATCTCATTACTCAATGAGGCGTACGCTGTGCGCTGCGCTTCGATATCCGCCGCGGCCATTATTTTACCCGCATCCGCCGCGAGTTTTTCACCGCCGCTCACTTCCTTCGCGCCCGTTTCGATCGCGTTGCCGGCAATTTTCGCTTCCGCCGCATCGCCGCTCACGAGCGCCTTGGTGAGGTGAACATAGTGCTGGTACACGGCGTTCAGCTTGTCGTCTTTCAGTTGAACGGCGGCCGGCGCAGCCTGTACCGCGGCATGGTCGTGGCCCGCGTGGTCTTCTTTGACGGCTGCTTTTTCAGTCGCGGCATTACCGCCGCACGCCGCCAGCAGCGCTACTGCGGCCAGGGGAAACGTTACTTTCAGCAATTGTTGCATGTTCATGATTGTATCTTTTTAGTGTTGATGATTAGCCATGGGGTCGGCCCCTTTTTTCAGGATGTATTCGCTGTACAGCAGGTAGGCGCCGGTGACTACCACTTTGTCGCCACTTTGCAGGCCGCTGGTGATTTCCACCGCGTCAAAATTCTCTACACCGGTTTTAACCATACGCGGCGCGTATTTGCCTTTCGCGGTTTCGAGCCAGACGTGGGTGCCTTTGCCATCCCTGATCACAGCGTCTACCGGCACGCTTAGCACATCGCCCGTACTGCCGGCCGGCAACAGGATGTTGGCCTGCATGCCTGGCTGCCAGCGGTTGCCGGGGTTGGCAATGGTACCCCGCAGCTGCATCACCTGGCTGCCGGGTTGCAGCGCGGGATTGATGAACTGTACCGTCATCTGCTGCGGTTCGTTTTCCCAGCCGGCAACGATCACCTTTACAGATTGCCCGGGTTTGATGGCGGCCGCTTCGGCGGGGTATACGTCCGCTTCCACCCACAGCTGCCCGTACCCTTCGAGGCGCATGATGGCGCCTCCCTCTCCCACGTACTGCCCTTCGGCGGCGGAAAGCTCCGCCACCAGCCCGCTGACGGGCGACGGATACGTGATGTAGGGATCGGTTTTACCGGCCTGCACGAGGCGGCTGATCTGTGCATCCGACTGATCGTACAGCACCAGTTTTTGCCGCGCCGCCTTTTCGATCTGCTGGAAGCGGGCGTCACCTGGAAACTGCGTGGCCTGCGCCACGGCCAGGAGGTATTCCTGTTGCAGCGAGGCGAGCTGTTCCGAATAGATTTTGTACAACGGCTGCCCCTTGCTGACGGCCACACCGGTTTCCTTGATATGCATCACTTCAATGCGGCCCGGCACGCGGCTGGAAATCACCGCCGTTTTTTCCGGGTCGGTAGCCAGGCGGCCGTTGAGCTGCTTAAAATTATGCAGCGCACCAGCGCCTACCGTCAGCGTGGTGATGTTGCCAAGCGCCACCTGGTTGTCGCCCAGCGTGAGCGATAAGTCTTTGTTGTTTTTATCGAACGGCACAAGGTCCATCCCGCAAATGGGACAGGTACCCGGTTTGTCCTGTACGATTTGCGGATGCATGGGACAGGTGTAGGTCTGTTTTACCCCTGCCTCCGCTGTTTTCTTATCCGCTTCACCGCAGGCGGCCAGCACCACTGCGGGTGCAATGGCGGCCCATGCGATGGCTTTGATGAATGTCTTTCTTTCCATTACGGTTGGGTTTTAATAAAACTTTCACTGTCTACCAGGTAAGCGGCATTCGCGGCCACCTGCCATGTTCCGATGTCCGTCAGTACGCGTACCATGCCTTGCACGGCGACATCCGCCTGTATGGTGACCGGCACGAACGAACCGTTTTCTTTCCGGAATACGACGGCTTTATTGCCGAGCCGCCATACCGATTGTTCCGGCAGCCAACAGCCTTCCTTATACACGATGGGCACATGCGCGGTCAGCAACAGGCCCGGCCGTAATGCGCCGTTTTTCGGGTACACCCTTGCCAGCGTAAAGTTCTGGCCGTTACGGAACACGGGCTCAATCAGGCCGATGTGCCCCGGCTGCAACAACGCTTTGTCTGAGACGGGATGAAAGAGTAATTTTTGTCCCTGCCGCAGATGGGCCGCCAGCGCCGGCGGAAATGAAAATTCCGCCACGAGGTTTTGCGCCTGGTAAATGGTAAAAAGCGACTGGCCGGCGCTCACATATTGCCCTTCGCGTAGCATCACCGGCGCATTGGCAGGCGCGGCGGGAGCGGATGCAGGCGCTGCGCTGCCGCCGCCCGCACCCATTTCTCCCATCCCGTCGCCGGTTGGCGCGGCAGGCGCAGCGGCTGAGGGTGCTGCGGTGGCTGCCGCCGTTTTTTCAAGAATGTAACCGCCGGCCGGACTGTACACCGGTACGCGGTAGATGATTTTTCCCGTTTGCAGTACGCTGCCGATCTGCGCCGGCTGCATGCCGAGCAGCAGCAGGCGCTGCTTGGCGCCCGCCAGCATGTCCGGACTTCTTTGCGCGGCGAATAACAGCTCCTGCTGTGCGGCAGCCAGGTCCGGCGAATAGATCTCCATGATCAGCTGCCCTTTCTGCACGGGCTGGAAATTATATTTGATCAGCAGCCGTTCGATGCGGCCGCCCACCCTGCTGGCGATGCCGGTCTGGTTGCGCGTGTCGTAGGTAACCACACCGTTGGCCACGGTCGTGAAAATACGTGTGCCTGTTGTGGCGCTCACTACCGGCATGCTGGCGACCACCCGCATGTTGACCGGTTGGGCCAGCGCCGCCACGGAACTGTCTATGCGCTGCTCCTGGTGGCCTTCCTTCGCGGGCGGAGCGGTGGTTTTGCTTTCGCAGGCCGAAAGCAGCACGGCGGTCAGCAACATGCCGCCCGATATATTAGCGATATAATTCTTTCTCATAGTCGACGATCATTTCGTAGAGTTTCAGTTTTTCATCCAGCACGTTCAGCTGCATCATGGTGAGCGCTTCCCACGAGTCCACGACGTTCGGCAGGGCGAGCTTGTTTTCCTGGTAATTCAGGAAGGATGCGTCCAGCGTTTGCCGCAGCGAAGGAATGATCTTTTCTTCCATGGCCGATACCCGGCGCTGCATGGATTGTATTTCGTACTGCATCCCGTACAGCATGCCCTGTGTCTCCTGCAGCATCGCCGCCCTTTCTTTCTGCATGGCCTGTATATCGTACTCCATAGCCTTGATGCCGGATTTGTACATTTTCGACGACCAAGGGGCGATAGGAATGCTGATCATGCCCATAGCGCTGTAAGCCTTGGGCATCGATTGACCCAGCGGCTGCATATGATCGAAACGGATGCGGAAATCGGGTTTCTTTTCGCGTTGCATGCTGGAGATGTTCAGCTGCATCGAGCGGATGGTGGCGTCCATTTTGAACACGTCTTTCCGGACGGTGGCCAGCGCGGCCGTATCGTATGAGGCCGCGGCGCTGAAAGCCGGCGTGAGCGTGCTGTCTACTTCAAACGGTGTGTTACCCGGCAGGTTCATCAGGCTGTTGAGCCAGGCGCGGGCCTTTGCGATGGTGCCTTCCTGCATGCGCACCATATTGGCGTTCTCCTCGATCTTCGCGTTGGCCCTGAACACGCCGCCCAGCTGTGACTGGTTGTACGGATAGCGCACCTCTTCGATTTTCTTCATCGTGCGCATGATCTTGTCGTTCTCTTCCAGCACGGCGATGCGCTGGCGCGCCACCAGCCAGTTATAATACAGGCGTTTGGCCTGCGCTTTGAAGTCGTTCAGCGTAACGGCGCGGCTGGCGCGTTCCACGTCGCCCTGCGAGGCGATGTAGCGTTTTTTCGCCTGCAGCTTGGCCGGGTTGGGGATGTCCTGCTCTATCTGGAGCATCAGGCTGCCTTTGTCGCGATCGTCCATGATCATCTGGCGGGGGTAGGGCGTCATAAAGCTGCCCACGCCCACCATCGGCGCCATCCAGGCCGTGGCGGCATCGGCGTTGTAGCGGAAGCTTTCCGCTTTCAGCTGGTACGATTGCAGCAGCACGTTATTCCGGTCTATCCGTTGCAGCACCGTATCGAGCGGCAGCACCGGCGCTTCCTGCGCCCGGCTGAAGCCCGGCAGTAACAGCAGGAACAACGGGATATATTTAGTGATTCGTTTCATGTATTTCGAGTTTACCGTACTTGCGTAATTCATATTCCTTCGTCATTAAAAAGATGAGCGGCGTTACCAGCAGGATGTGGGTCGACGATGTGAGCACCCCGCCGATCATCGGCAGCACGATGGGCTTCATCACGTCTGTACCCACCCCGGTTGCCCAGAGCACCGGCACCAGGCCGAACAGCGACACGCACACCGTCATCAGTTTGGGCCGCAGGCGTTTCGCCGCGCCGTGGATGACATATTCGCGGAGGTCGTTGCGGGTGATAGTGGTGGCGGAATTGCCTTTCAGCTTCACCAGTTGCTGCATCGCGTCGTTGAGGTAAATCACCATCACGATGCCCGTTTCCACCGCAATCCCGAAAAGGGCGATAAACCCAACCGCTACGGCCACCGAGAGGTTCACGCCCCAAATCCAGATGAGGTACGCGCCGCCGATGAGTGCGAATGGCACGGTGATAAGGCTCAGGAATGCTTCGCGGATGGAATGGAATGCGAAATACAGGGAGAAAAAGATGATCACCAGCACCACCGGCGCAATCCACATGAGGGTTTGCTGCCCGCGGATGAGATTTTCATACTGCCCGCTCCATTCGAGGTAATACCCGGCCGGCAGTATGCCCTGGGCCTGGTTCATTTTGTCGACCGCTTCTTTCACGGTACTGCCCAGGTCGCGGTCGCGCACATTGAACAGCACGGCTCCGCGCAACATGGCGTTTTCGGACGTGATCATGGGCGGGCCGTTTTCGAATGCCACGTCGGCTACGGCAGACAGCGGCACCTCTCCCATCGCCGGCGACACTACGGGGATGCGGCGGATGCGCTCCACGCTGTTACGGTAATCCTGCGCCAGCCGCACGCTGATCGAAAAACGCTGCCGGCCTTCGATGGTATTGCCGATGGGCGAACCGCCGAGCGCGGTCTCTACCGTCTGGTTCACATCGTCTACGCTCAATCCGTAGCGCGCCAGGTCTGCACGGCGTACGGCAATATTGAGATACTTCCCGCCGGTCACCGGTTCCACGTACAGGTCCGCAATGCCCGGCGTACCTTCCAGCGCCTGCTTCACCCGTTCGGACACGGCGGCGATGGTATCGAGGTTTTGCCCGTACACCTTCACGCCCACGTCGGTACGGATACCGGTGGCCAGCATGTTGATGCGGTTGATGATGGGCTGCGTCCACCCATTCACCACACCGGGGATCTGGAGCTTCGCATCCAGTTCGTTGATGATGTCTTTTTTGGTGATGCCTTCGCGCCATTCAGCCTGTGGCTTGAGCATGATGATCGTTTCGATCATGCTGATGGGCGAGTTGTCTGTCGCCGTACTGGCGCGGCCCGCTTTGCCCAGCACCTTTTCCACCTCCGGCACGCTGCGGATGATCTTGTTCTGCACCTGCAGGATACGCTTCGCTTCCGCATTCGACACGTCAGGCAGGGTAACGGGCATGAACAGGATGCTTTGTTCGTCAAGGGGTGGCATGAATTCACTGCCGAGGCTTCTGAGCAGGGGAATGGTGATCACCAGCGCCAGGATATTAACGGCGATGGTGGTTTTGCGCCATTTCAGCACCACCCGGATAATGGGCTCGTAAATTTTCTCGAGGAAACGGTTCACCGGGTTGGCATTATCCGGCCGGAACTTCCCTTTCATGAAAAATGAAATGAGCACCGGCGCCAGCGTCAGCACCAGCAACGCATCCACGATCATGATGAACGTTTTGGTGAAAGCCAGCGGATGAAACAGTTTGCCTTCCTGCCCCGTGAGCATAAACACCGGCAGGAATGAAGTGATGATGATGATGGTGGCGAAAAACACGCCGCGCGACACCTGCTTGCTGGAGCCTTCAATCACTTTGAGGCGCTCTTCCTCGCTGATCCACTGCGGCGGCTTTTTAAATATATTCCTGAACCATTTCATGTTATTGCGTTTTTTGTTGTTCCTGCCACAGCGCGTAGCGCTCGGCCAGGTGTTTGTAAGCGTTTTCGCTCATGATAATCCCGTTGTCGACGATCACCCCGATGGCGAGCGCGATACCGGTGAGCGACATGATATTGGAAGAGATGCCGAAGGCGTTCAGTAAAATGAAGCTGGCGGCAATGGTGATGGGAATCTGGATAATGATGCTCAGCGCGCTGCGCCAGTGAAAGAGGAACACGATCACGACGAGCGACACCACGATCATTTCTTCGATCAGCGTATTCTTGATGGATGACACCGATTCCCTGATCAGTTCGCCGCGGTCGTACACAATGTCGAACTTCACGCCTTCCGGCAGGCCCTTCGACACTTCCTTCATCCGTTCCTTCACTTTGGTGATGACGGCGTCGGCGTTTTCACCGTACCGCATCACCACGATGCCGCCTACACGCTCGCCCTTGCCATCCTGGTCGAAGATGCCAAGGCGCGTTTCGCCCGTCATCTGCACGGTGGCCACGTCGGCCACGCGTACCGGGATGCTGTTCTGGCTGGCCACGGGAATGTTAGCGATCTCCTCGGTGGATTTAAGGTAGCCGGAGGTTTTGATAATATAGCCGATGTCGCTCAGCTCGAATTTCCTGCCACCCGATTCGTTGTTGTTCGTGCGGATGGCGTTGATGACCTGCGGTACGGTGAGGCGGTAATACAGCAGCTTGTTCGGGTCTACCGTGATCTGGTATTGTTTCTGGAAACCGCCGAAGGAAGCGATTTCGCTCACGCCCGGCACGTTTTGGAGCGCGAATTTGATATACCAGTCCTGCAACGCCCGTTGCTCGCCGAGGTCTATCTGCGGCGCGTCGAGCGTATACCAGAGAATGTGGCCCACACCCGTACCGTCGGGGCCCAGTTGCGGCGTAACGCCGTCCGGTAGCGTACTCGAAACGGTACTGAGCCTTTCCAGCACCCTTTCGCGAGCCCAGTATACATCCACGTCGTCTTCGAAAATCACGTAGATAAAACTCATGCCGAACATGGAGGAACCGCGCACATATTTAATGCGGGGCAGGCCCTGGAGGTTGGTTACCAGCGGGTAGGTCACCTGGTCTTCTATCAGCTGGGGGCCTCGGCCCATCCATTCCGTGAATACGATGACCTGGTTTTCGGAAAGGTCGGGGATGGCGTCGATGGGATTTTTCTTCACCGAATACACGCCCCAGGCGAATAATGCGGCGCCCATCACCAGCACAATGAACCGGTTGCGCAGCGACCATTCAATTATACGATGTACCATAGATGTTGTTTTCTGCGGGAGGCGTGCAGTGTTGTACTGCAGTGGCCTGCGTATCAATTAGTCTGTGTTCTTGAAAGAGGAATATGCGTACGGGAGAAAATTGCACGCGGGGAACAGGGGTTTGCTCAAATGCGGAAAATGCAATATAACAGGTAGGGATGCACTTTCCCGGGCGGCGGCGCATGGCTGATGGGCCGGGGCGCCGTTCCCTGCAGGGGCGACGGCGACGGCGCCATTATGGACGGCGGAATGGCCACCACGGCTGCCGGTAATACCCATGGAGCGTTCCCGGCCGTTTGCTGGTCTTTATCCAGCTTGAAGGTCTTGTGCTCGCTTTTGCAACAGTCCATCGGCGCGGCCGCCCCGCACTGGGCGCAATGCCCGTCGGCGCCGGAGGTGAGCTGCACCTCGATGAGGCGGCCCTTGCAGTAATGCATGCGAAGCGTGGCGCCCGTGGCGGAGCCCATATACAGGGTGAGTAAAACGAGTACCAGGAACTTTTTCATTACAGCGTAAAGATAGCAGCCTGCCGTTGCGACATTGTTACATAATTCGGGCATTCTTTTATATTTATCGGAAGCGGGCATAAAAAAGGGCGGGTATGAATCCGCCCTTTGTACGTTAAGCAACTTGCTCCGCCTTGTACCCGGCCTTTTCGACCGCTTCTTTGATCTTTTTCCCGTCTGTCTGCTCCGTTGATACGGTGAGTATCTTGTCCGCGCTCTGCAGGTCCACTTCCCAGTTATCTTCCCCCGCCAGTTCGTTCAGCGAAGGGGTTACTTTGGCAATACAGCCTGAACATTTGATGTTGGTCTTGAATTGAATCGTATCCATGCTATTTGAATTTTTTGTGTTGATGATGCTGTAAAATTACTTCGCTTACATGCCGCCGCTGTTATACAATTGGCCTTACCTTTTACATAATTATCCGATCTCCACCGTTACGTCCGGGCTGAGGGGGTAGCTCTGGCACAGCAGCACCATGCCCTGTTCCACGTCGCTTTCGCGCAGGGCGTAATTGCTGGCCATGGTTACCCTGCCGGCCTTTACGCGGGCTGTACAGGTGCCGCAGGTACCGTTGTTGCACGAATAGGGTACGGGGATATGGTCCGCGAGGGCGGCGGAAAGGATGGTCTGACCGGGCTGCACTTCGAGCAGGTTGTACTGGTCGTAAAAATGCATCAGCACTTCCTGCATCTGCTGCGGCAGTTCGGGCGCGGGCGCATCGGCCTCCGGCTGGAACCATTCTTTGTGAATATGCGCTTCCGGCACGTCCAGGGCCGCCAATACCTCCAGGTGCATTTTCATCAGCGGGGCGGGCCCGCAGAGAAAATAATGGGTGTTTCCCTGCGGTTGGGGCACTGCGTTTTTGATCAGTTTTTTGACTACCAGTTTGTTGAGGCGACCGCTGAAACCTTCTGCGGGCTGCGACAAGGCATGGTAGGCCGGTATGCCCAACGCTTCGATGGCCTCGCGGAAAATGATGTCGCCCGCCGTGCGGCTGGAATACACCAAAGACAATTGCGGCTGCGGGGTAAAGCGGCGGATGGCGCGGGCGATGGACCACAGGGGCGTAATACCGCTGCCGCCGGCGAGCAATACTACGTTGTCTGCGGCATAGGTATTGTCTGACGGCGTAAAGGCGCCGTAAGGGCCGGCTACCTGCCATTCCGCGATGCCGGCCGCCTGCTGTACGATGTATGTGCTCATCACCCCGCCTGTTATTTGTTTGACGGTGATGGCAGGCTGCGTGTCTTCCCCCGGACAGGAGCTCAGCGAATAGGAGCGTGTAACGCGCATGCCGTTGACCGTGAGCGTGAGGTTGATGAACTGGCCGGGCCTGTATGAAAAGGGCGTGCCGCCTGTATCAAAGCGAACAGTCACGGTGTCGTGGGTTTCTTTGATAAGGGCGGCTGTACGCCAGGTATATGTATTCGTCATGAGATTAAAGTGATGCTGCTTTTAAACGGAGGCTGTTGCCTACCACGCTAACGGAACTGAGGGCCATGGCTGCGCCTGCGATCATGGGGTCGAGCAGGAAGCCGTTCACGGGGAAGAGCACGCCTGCCGCCAGCGGAATGCCGATGATGTTGTAAATGAATGCCCAGAACAGGTTCTGCTTGATGGCGCTCACCGTTTTGCGGGAGAGCTTCAGGGCTTTGGGTATGCTGGTGAGGTCGGAGGTGATGAGGGTCATTTTAGCCACGTCCATCGCGATATCGGAGCCTTTGCCCATGGCGATGCTCACATCGGCCTGTGCCAGCGCCTGGGAGTCGTTGATCCCGTCTCCCACCATCGC
This sequence comes from uncultured Chitinophaga sp., assembly GCA_965653365.1. GTDB lineage: Bacteria > Bacteroidota > Bacteroidia > Chitinophagales > Chitinophagaceae > Chitinophaga. The sequence goes on from CBFGZV010000009.1 coordinate 127,725, forward strand.
TACCACTTTACCGGCCTGCTGCAGTTCTTTCACGAATTCGGATTTATAGGCGGGCATTACTTCCGCTTTGTACGTGGTGATGCCAACCTGTTTGGCCACCGCGGCGGCCGTGTGCTGGTTGTCGCCAGTGAGCATGTACACCTCGATGCCGCTTTTGCGCAGCGCCGCAATGGCCGCGGCAGAGGTTGCCTTGATCTTGTCGGCGATAGCGATGATGGCCAGCAGTTGATTGCCTGCCGCAAAGTAAATCACCGTTTTGGCTTCTTCCTGCAGGGTGCCTGCCTGGTAGGCGAGCTGCGGCGGGATGGCGACGTTGTTGGCATCCATCAGCCGCTTGTTGCCCACATAAAACGCGATACCGTCATAGCGCCCGGTGATGCCCTGGCCGGTAACGCTTTCGAAGCCCTGTAACGCAGCGGGCTGCACGCCGTCTTCTTTCATATGGGCCACCACGGCTTCCGCCAGGGGATGTTCGGATTGCTGCTCCAGTGCCAGCAATACATCGGCATGTACGGTGCTATTGCTCCACACTATGTCGGTCACAACCGGTTTGCCTTCGGTGATGGTGCCGGTTTTATCGAGGATAACGGCATTCACTTTATGCGCCTGTTCGAGGCTTTCGGCGTCTTTGATGAGTATATTATTTTCGGCGCCTTTGCCCACTCCTACCATGATGGCCGTGGGTGTGGCGAGGCCCAGCGCACAGGGGCAGGCAATCACCAACACCGTTACGGATGTGAGCAGCGCATGCGTAAAGGCATGTTCGCCCCCCAGCACCATCCAGGTGATGAAGGTGAGTATCGCGATGCCGATCACCACCGGTACGAAAATCCCGGCAATCTTGTCTACCAGTTTCTGTACCGGCGCTTTACTGCCCTGGGCTTCCTGCACCATTTTGATGATCTGGGCCAGCAGCGTGTCGGTACCTACTTTTTCCGCTGTAAACTGGAAGCTGCCTTTCTGGTTGATGGTGCCCGCGAATACGGCGTCTCCGCTCTTCTTCGCCACAGGCACCGGTTCGCCGGTGATCATGCTTTCGTCTACATAAGAGTCGCCGGCGGCCACCACCCCGTCTACCGGGATTTTCTCGCCCGGTTTCACCAGCAGGCGGTCGTTCACCTGCACGGCCGCGATGGGCACTTCCTGCAGCTGTCCGCCGGCCTCTACCCGCAGCACCGTTTTAGGCTGCAGGCCGATGAGTTTTTTAATAGCGGAGGAAGTGTTGGACTTGGCTTTTTCTTCCAGCAGCTTACCCAGCGAAATGAAGGCGATCACCACGGCGGCGGCTTCGAAATACACGTGTGCATGCAGACCGCGCTGGTGCCAGAATTCTGGGTAAAAGGTATTGAATGCGCTGAAGATGTAGGCGATACCGGTGCTGAGAGCCACCAGGGTATCCATGTTGGCTTTACCGTGGCGGGCCTGTTTCCAGGCGTTGAGAAAGAAGTTGCGGCCGAAGATGAATATCACGGGAGTGGCCAGCGCCATCATGATCCAGTTGCCGTAGGGCATGTCCATGAAAAACATCCCGATGATCACAATGGGCAGGGAAAGCAGGGATGACCAGATGGTCCGCTGTTTAACGGCCTCGAAGTGTTTCCGTTGCGCTTCCTCTTTTACTTCGTCCTGGTTTTCCTTGTCGATCACCAGGTCGTACCCGATGGAGCGCACGGTGTTCTGCAAAACCGCTGGGGTAACGGCGGCGGGGTCGTACTGCACCCAGGCCGTCTGGTTGGCGAAGTTGACACCGGCATCCTGCACGCCCGGCGTGTTTTTCAGCATCGATTCCACGCTGACGGCGCAGGCGGCGCAGGTCATTTCCAGCACCGGAAAGGTGTCCTTCGCGAGGCCTGTTTTTTTGTTCCCGGCAGCCGGTGGCTGCACTGCTATAGCTGATGACATATGATGTAATTTTCAACAAAGCTACGGCGGGCACGGGGGGCGGGTGTTACACTTTTAAAGGGGAATTGTATATAATTTTACGGGCGGCCGCGGCCAGCCAGCTTCTCCCGGCGGATTTCCTTGAAATACGAGGCGTTCAGGCCGGTGATCGACTTGAACTGGCGGCTGAGGTGGGCCGTACTGCTGAAGCCCAGTTTAAAGGCGATGGCGGACAACGGCTCGTCTGTATATACCAGCAGTTCCTTCACCTTTTCGATCCGGTATTCCATCAGGTATTTTTCCAGCGTAATGCCTTCCACGGCGGAAAAGGTCTGGCTGACGGTGCTGTAGTCCCGGTTGAAATGGTTCACCACCACGTCGGAGAACCGGAAGTCGTCCGGGAAATCATATTCGCCGGAATAGACCTGTTCCACGAGCATTTTCACATCGCGTACCAGCCTGGTGCGCTTGTCTTCCACGAGGGTGAAGCCCAGGGGGCCCAGCTTCTGGGCGATGGCTTCCATATCCGGCGCGGAGAGCGCGGAAACGGTGGTAACTTCCCCGAGGGTGATGTCCGTCACCGGTATCTGCAGTTCCTGCAATGCGTCCCTGATGGCGGCGATGCAACGCTCGCACACCATTCCTTTGATCTGTATTTTATATTCGCTCACCATAAGGCCTGGCTATTTGAATAAACAAAGATGGGGCAAACCCGGCGGTATTTGTTACAAAATTGAGGGGAAGTTGTATATAATTATGCCGTTTTTCCCGATCCGGAAAATTCTTTTCCCGATCCGATGCGCCCGGTGGCCCCTTACCGCGTAATTTGCCGTATGAACGGATCAAACGCTGTTCCGATACCTGACTATTTTTATTATTTCCCAAAACCCAACGAACAGCGGACAGTAACGGAAACCAGGCAAAGCGCCATACATTCGGGAAAAGAGGAAACTATCCATGAACTGCATTCTTCGGACGGCATTTTCATCTGGTACGGGAAAGTACAGCTTGCTGAAAAGAAACGGATGCTGGTGGAATACCCGTCCCCATTCATTCACATCAATTTTTCCCTGCAATGCAGCAGCCTGTACCGGCGCCATGAAAGCGAGCCGCCTTTCGCCGCCTTTCAACCGCGGGAATACAATATCGTATGGCTGCCGCCCCGGCAAACCGTGGTGGAGTGGTTGCCCGGCGAGGCGGTAGAAACCTTCGAAATCAATATTACCCCGGATGTATTCCAGCAGCACCTGCCCGCAGATCATCCCTTCCTGGCCGCCATGCAGCGCCATGCGGAACCGCATACGCTCAGCCCCCAAAACCTGCCCATCACCCCGGCCATGCTCCGCATCATTTACGACATGCTGCACTGCAAAATGGAACCGGCGCACAAAAGGGTGTTCCTCAAGGCGAAAACGCTGGAGCTGATTTCCCTGCAATTGTTACAGCTGTCCGAAACCCAGGCGCAGCTTGAATCGAACAACGAAGGCATGAAGCCGGCGGACGTACAGAAAATGCACCTCGTGCGCGACATCATCCTGCAACACCTTCACCAGCCCCACCCGCTGCCCGTGCTCGCACAACTGGCAGATACCAATGAATGTTACCTGAAGCGACATTTCAAGAAAATATTCGGCACCACCGTTTACGGCTACATCCAACAAACCCGCATGGAAAAAGCCAGGCAGCTGCTGCTCCACGAAAAGAAAAAAGTCAGCGAAGTGGCGCTGCTTTCCGGCTACAGTCACATCAGCCATTTCAGCAAGGCATTCCGCAAGCACTTCGGTTACCCGCCGCAAAAGATCAGGGCCGGCCAGCCGGTGCGTGAAGCGGGCCAGGTGTTGTAACGGCCCAAAAAAAGCGCCCGTTAAGGCGCTTTCCCAATTCTGTCAATCTTTTACTATCAACGTTTCTCCGGCACCAGCAGCACCGCATCGGCTATCACAATCCCGTCGGAATCGGCTCCGGCCGACACTTCCACGGCCGCGCCGCTGCCCTTTTCCAGGGGGAAGGTACCCAGCTTCACCCATTCGCCGGACGTCTGGCCCACCACTTTCACGTCATCCTTTCTCACCGGCACGTCGTGCGCTTTGGCGCCCACCCGTACGGTTACGGGGGTAACGGCGGCATTATCTTTCAGGTGCGGGTAATACAGGTAAATGCTGTAGTTGCCCGATTTGCGGATGTCGGGGCGGAATACGGCTTTGGCGTTTTTCTCCGCCGTGAGCATATCCGGCCCATAGCTGCCTTTGCCTTTCTGTGTTTTCCAGGAGCCTTCCAGCGTGGGGCCGGCGGTATTGTCGAGCAATATGTCCCCGGTGCGGCCGTCGGCCAGGGGATTGTCGCGCAGGGTATTGATGATGCGCGTAGCGTCCACTTCCTGCACGGCTACGCCGGCGGCGATGGCTTCGTGGGCGGCTACGGCCGTGGCCTGCGCCAATGCCATGAATACGGGCTCCATGCGGATGGATCCGTATGCGATGTGGCTGGCAGACAAACACACGGGCACCAGCAGGTTCTTACAATCTTCCGCTTTGGGAATCAGCGCCCGGTAAGCAACGGGATACGGTGGGAAACCACCCACTTCCACGTTTCCTTCGTTCTTCACCATCTTTTTGCCGTCTTTCTCAATCACAATGCGCTCGGTGTTGTGGGAGTCCATCGTATAGGCAGCCATGCCCACGCCGTCGGGCACTACTTCCTTGCCGGTGCAGTTGGCCTGCGTCATCACGTATGCGCCAACCATGCGGCGTGCTTCGCGGATGTAGAGCTGCGGCGACCAGTGGCCGTTGTTTTTGTACTCGTCTTTCGGGTATCCCCATTGCCGGATTTCCTGCTGCGCCTGTTGCGGCACGCGCGGGTCGCTGCTGAAAAAGTACAGCAGGCCTTTCGTATAGTCTTCGTGCGCTTTGATGATCTCCGCGCGTTGCTGGTAACCGGCTTCCGGATAATCGTAGTTCATGCCGATCATGTCCGTGGAAAAGCCGTTCCGGTTATTGATATCGGTTTTGCCGTTCGGCATGCGGCTCCAGATGAAATAATCGCTCAGTTTCGTTTTTTCCGGCTGCGCCTTGAAAAGCCGTGCCAACAGCTCATAGCGGGCCGGATCATAGTTGGCCGGCCGGGTGATGGGCACCATGTTGGCCGGGTTGTTGGTGAGGCAGATGCGGTAGTTGTAGGCCTGCACCTGTTTATCGCCGCTGCCCTGCGGCTGCAGGCCGGCGGCGCTGATACCCCACAGGAGCCCGCTGTTCGGGTCGCCCGGTGTTTTGTAGGGATCCATACCGTCGGGAAACTGGTGACCGTCGAGCAGTTGCACACCGTTATACGTTTCGTTGTACACGCTGTTCGCTTCCCGGCCTACGGTGTAGCTCACCCCGGCTTTCGCCATGAGGTCGCCTTCGTACGTACAGTCGATGAACATTTTCGCCGTTACTTTTACGACGGCGCCGTTGGCATCGAGCCGGATGCTTTTGATATAGCCGTTTTCCTTTTCGGCCGCCGTGATCCGGTGATGATAGAGTACTTTCAGTTTGGCGCGCTGCAGGTAGTCTGCAAAAAGGCTTTCCGCTACATGCGGTTCGAATATCCATTGTTCGAACTTGCCGTAGTGCCGCCCGATCTGCCGGTAAAACTCCAGCGAAAGCCCCCTGATGGCGTATTTGTTCCCGATATCGGTATATCCCAGGCCGCCGGAGGTAAGGCCCCCGAGGTGTTTGCCGGGCTCCAGCAGCAGCACGGAATGGCCCGCTTTTTTTGCGGTGTAGGCTGCTATCACCCCGGCCGATGTGCCGCCGTAGATGCAGATATCCACTTTATAATCCGCCCGCGCCTGCACGCTCAAACCGAGCACCGCCAGGGCGCAGATCAGCATTTTACATTGCATGATGACATTCTTTTTATCTATGAACAATTAGGCCGGCTGCAACAAACGCAGCAACCAGGCCGGGTAACTTTCTTTCTGTACGCCGCCGTCGCCGGCCGTGATGCTGTCACCGAAACAGACGATGCGGCTTTGCGGCAATTGATTGTAAACGATGTGCTGGTATACCGCCAGCGCAATAAAACGATAACCGTCCGGCGTGGGATGCACCCCGTCGGTTTTATTCGTGTTGGCCTCGTTCTGGATGAGCGAATGTTTATCCAGCCCCACCTTGCCGGCTTTATCGAACAATGCGCCGAGGTCGAGGAACGACGTATTGTACTGCTCCGCGAGCGCCCTGATGGTGCGGTTCACTTCCGCCCTTCTCCCCGCCGGCCCCTCCGCGCCATAATGCGCTTTATCGTGCCGGGTAAACAGATATTCGTTGATGAAGGGGCAGATGGTCATCAGCAACACCTGGCTGTTGACGCCTTTTATCTTTTCAATGAGCGCCGACAGATTTTCGCGGTACTGCGGCAGGGGAATGTGCTTGCGGCTGTTCATGTCGTTGGTGCCGATCATCAGCACCGTCAGGGCCGGCTTATGCGCAAGGCAATCCTTGTCGATTCGTTTCAGCAGATCGGCGGTATTGTTGCCGCCCACGCCGGCATTGATGACGGTGTAGTTGTCTGCGGCCATGGCCGGCAGTCTTACGGCGGTGGCGAGCGCGCCCAATATCGACGTGGAGATAAAAGTTCTTCTTTGCACGGTTCGTTTGTTAGAAGCTACAGATTCACTTTGGCGGTTGCTGCCCTGAAGGTATCAATTGCATTCGGCACTGGCAAGTACAACGTCTGAAATTCTACGGTGCCGGTTTGTACGGCGCCGGTGATGAGCGTTGTTTTCTCCGTGGCGGGCACGCGGCGCGTTTGTGCGGTACCGGTAGCATCTTTATACCGCAGCTCTACGCCGGGTGAGCGCGGGTCGGACTCGTCCCAGTCGAGCTTCGTATTGCCGCCGGTTATCACGGCGCTTTTCAGGGTGCGGTTCACGAGGTTACTTTCATAAAAGCTGCCGTACACGTCGCCGTTCACTTCGGCTTTGATGGAGCGGTCGCCCTGCGCGTTGAACGTATACACTTCGAATACATACGGCCCTTCGCCCATATCGGCCAGCGTGTGGCGGATGGTGTCTACCCCATTCGTGCGGGTAATGCCAACATCCGCGGAGTCCGCCCTGCGGTTCCAGTAAATCCGGCATTTGACGATGCGGGAGTCTGTTTTCAACAGCCAGGTGAGCTGGGCGCGTTGTTTGCCGGGATTCACCTTGAGGGAATCCGCTTTGCCGGGGTAGGTGATTTCTCCACCGGGCGCAAAGTCTTTGTAAGCCTTGTCTGTTTTATCGCAGGCGGTGAGGCCAAGCCCGGCCGCCAGTATCCAACAGCTATATCGGATGCATTTCATGTTTGTTCGTTTTAAAGTGTGCTACTGTATTTCACCGAAGAAGCTCATTTCCGCCATCCAGCAATAATCGGCGTTCCCGAAGGTCTGCAACATGCGGATGCGCAGATAGCGCACGGGCGGCGCGCCGGCGGGAATCTTGAACTGATGGCCGGCCTGCGCGCGGGCCACGTCTTCGTTGGAGTTAACGCCGATGGACAGGCCGGATACTTTCACCACCTCGCAGTCGGCGAGCTTCGTCCACCCGGTATAGCTGCCGTCCGGCGCGGGGTTGGTGGCGCCCCATATTTCGTACAGCTGCGGGTCGCCGGCGCTGTAGAGGAGCGACTGTTCATCCACCGCGCCACGGGGGATTTCGATGAAGCGGCTGAGCCGGGCGGTCACCCCGAGGTCGAAGGTGACCTGGTGCGGCATGCCGGAGCCGTTCACGGTGCGGAACCAGGTATCGCTGGAGCCCTGCCCGCCGGTGATCTTGTTGTTCCAAAGGTTATGCAGCGCGCCGGCGGCCACGGTGGTGGCGTCTGTAGGCAGTTTCAGGGTTTTGAACAGCTTTTTGTCGAGCTGCTGCTCAAAGAGCGGCGTTACTTTTTTCCAGACGGTATCCGAATAATTCAGCCAGCGGTCGCGCACGTAGAGGCCGAACCAGCGCTCCTTCGCATCGAAACCCCTCACCGAGAACTCGCCCTGTTTCTGCGCGGTGTAATACATGTCTGCCGGAACGGGCGCATCCTGGAGGTCGCGCGTGAGCACACCGATCACGATGTTGGCGGAATCTTCGTTTTTGAAGGTCACCGAGATACCGCCGAAGTCGGCGTTGAAATCGAGCGAGTTGAATGCCGCTTCCACGGGAGGCGTGAGGGGCTTCACCTTCACCGGCACGGCCGCGGAGGCCACTTCGGATTTGCTGACGGAATACAGTTTTACTTCCCGCTCGCCGGTATCCCCAAACCCGTCGAGCGTCATGGAGTTGTTGTAAAAGGTGGAGATCACTTCCATTTTATTGCCCGGCCGTGTTTCATATACCGCTTTCACGTAGAGCAGCTCCGGATCGGCCGGGATATCGTACCGCAGCACGACCCTGCCCCGCAGGTTTTCCACGGTCACGTTGGAAACCAGGCCGGGCGCTTTGCCGCCTCCGGTGAGCGGCTCCAGTTTTTCTTCCTTGCAGCCCGCGGCCAGTAAAGCAATCCCAAGTATGATGAATGAATATATGCGCATTGTTGTATCGTTAATTGATCAGGTAAAAGATGATCACCAGCCCGGGCTCTGCACCAGCTGGTTGTTTTCAATCAGGTCTTCTTCCTTCACGGGCCACAGGTAATCCCGTTTCCGGAAAGTTTGCGTGTAGAGGTATTTCACCTGGTAGTAGGCATCGGCCGTTTTCCCGAAATAGTTCCAGCCGGTGATGGGCTCGTTCATGACGCGCTCCGCTTCTTTCCAGCGGCGGAGGTCCCAGAAGCGGGCGCCTTCAAACGACAGCTCTATGAGGCGCTCCTGGTGAATGATCCTGCGCAGGCCTTCTTTCGAATGGGGTGCGCCGGCGTTGGTGGAAAACTGCGCCCACGATTCCTCCACGCCTTTCAATCCGGCACGGGCCCTCACCAGGTCTATCCATTTGAATGTTTCCATACCGGGGCCCTGCGATTCGTTGAGCGCTTCGGCGTACAGCAGGTACAGGTCTGCCAGCCGGATCAGCGGCCAGGGGTAGTTCTGCACGGTGATTTCGGTGGCGGACGAAACGGTTTGCGGGTTCACGAGCTTCTTGGGCCAGTAGCCAGTGATGGAAAAGGCCCAGGCGTGGTTATTGGCGATCTGTCCCAATTTCGCTTCCACGTACACGTTATCGGCATCGTTGAAACGCCCTTGCCCGAACCAGCGGCTGCCGTCGAACCCGAGGCCCGCGTAGAACCGGATCTCGCGGTTGAAGTTGAGGTTGGCCGTTACGTAGTTCGGCTTGAGCCGCAGCGCATCGGCCGTAGTGGCGGTGCGGGTAGCGTAGCGCGCGTTGTAGTTCCAGGTTTTGTCTTCCGAAATCGGCACGCCGTTTCGGGTGTAATACTGCTCCACCACTTTCAGCGGCACGCCGAACGATGCCAGCGTGGTGCTTTGCTTGTCGCTCGAATACAGGCGGGGCAAGCTCTCGAGCTGCAGGGTGGTGGCGCGGTTGCCCGTGCTGGTCCAGATCACTTCCGGGTTCCACTTTTCGCACACGGCGTTGCGTATGCTCATTTCCGTGATTGTTTCGGGAGAAGCGGGGAACGGTAAAAACGCCGGGTTGAAACGATATAACCGGTGCCCGCCTCTTTCTGCTTCCTCGATGGCGGCTTTGCAGGCAGCTGCGGCCACGGCCCATTTGGCGGGCTCGTAGGTGCTGCTGAACAGCTTGGCGCCTCCCTTACCGGTGTAAGCGGCATAATCGCTGTTGCCGTTGAACAACGGGCTGGCCGCCGTTACCAGCAGCTGCGCCTTCACTGCCAGCGCAACGGATTTGGTGACGCGCCCCATCTCGGTGGCCTCCGCGGTGATACGCTCCGGCAGGTCGGCCGCCGCCTCGTCCAGCAGCTGCGCGATGTAAGCCACGCAAGTGTCTACGTGCTCCTGCTTTACCTTCACTTCCGTGGTGGTACTGGTGATGGGGAGGTTTTTCCGGATAAGGGGAATGGGGCCGTACATCCTGAACAGGAAGAAATGATAATACGCCTTCAGGAATTTGGCTTCCGCCGCCCAGCGCACTTTTTCATAATCGTCCATATCCGGCACCTTGCCGATGTTGTCGAGGAAAGTATTGCAGTCGCGGATGGCCACGAACATGCCGCGGCCGCCGTTGGCGCCAACCCAGTAATTGGAATACGGCTCCACCACATTCTGGAAACCCTTGGCGATCTGCCAGGCGGGCTTGCTCAGGTTCACGGTGAATTCGTTCGCCCACAGCTCATCCCCGCCCAGGAAAGTGGGGTAATTATAGGCATCGGTATACTTCGGCTGATAGCTGTAAATCGTGAACAGGTACTGTTCGGCGGTATTGCGCATGCGGAAAACATTGTCGATGGTGGCGATGTTGTCCGGTACAATATCGAGGTAATGGCAGGAAAACAGGAACGGACCCAGTAACGCTGCCAGCCATATTTTGATGTATTTCATAACAGTCTCTTTTAATTTTCGTTGATCAGAACGACAGTTGTGCGCCCATGTTAATCACCCGCTGCACGGGATACCCTAAACCGTTGCCACCCATTTCCACGTCCCACAGCTTGAACCGGCTCAGCAGCAGCAGGTTGACGCCGCTGACGTAAAAACGCGTTTTTTCCACCCTGATCCGCCGGGTTAAATCCGCGGGCAGCGTGTATCCCAGCTCCAATGTTTTCAGGCGTAGGAAGGCGCCGTTGCGCATGAACCAGGTGCTGGTTTGCGAGTTGTTATTGATGGGCCGGGTGCTGAGGCGCGGCCAGGTAGCATACAGGTTGCGGTTGTCTTCGGACCAGTGGCTGTCTGCATAGGCCTGCAGCATGGCCCTGTTGTTGACGAACGGCGCGGTGGAATCGGCATCGATCCAGAACGATTCGCGGGCCAGGCCCTGGAAGAAGGCGGAGAGATCGAAACTTTTATAGCCGATGGAAAACCCGAACCCGTAAACGATTTCCGGTGTGGTGGGATACCCGATGGGCACCTTGTCGCGGTTGGTGATCTGGCCGTCGCCATTCACATCGCGGTATTTGATGTCGCCGGCGCGGTATTCGCCAAACGACTGCAGCGGCGAATTGGCCACTTCCGCATCGTCGGCGAAAAGGCGCTCCGCAATGAAGCCCCATTGCTTGCTCAGCGGGTAGCCTACGCGCGACAGGTATTTTTCTGTGTAATCCGGCTCTTCGTATACATCGAAAGCGCTGGTGGCGTAAGTAAAGTTGCCGCGCGCCTGTATCCACCAGTTGCGGTTGAAGCTGTGGTTGTAGTCGACGGAAAAGTCGAAACCTTTGCCGGTAGCCTCACCCAGGTTGGCCTGGATGTCCGCATTACTCAGCAGCCCCATGGTAACGGGGATGTAGGCACGCTTCATCAGGATGTTTTTGCGCCTTTCCTTATAAATATCGAGCAGGATGTTGATTTTATTGAACAGGCTGAGCTCCACGCCCCAATTGGTTTTGGCGGCGGTTTCCCAGGTGATGTCGTTATTGCCGTAGCGGTGAATGAAAATACCATCGCGGTAATAAGCATAGTCGGTGCCGAAGGCAATGCCGCGAACGGGGTCTTTCATGTTCACATCCGCCAGGTACAGGAAACGGGATTTCGGGTCGCCAATGGCGTCGTTGCCCACCAGGCCATACGTACCACGGAGCTTCAGGGTCGTCACCACATTCTGCAGGGGCTTGAACCACGGCTCGTTAGACACGAGCCAGGCGCCGCCGACGGATGGGAAGAACCCGAAACGTTTGTCGGCATAAAACCGCTCCGTACCGTTGTACCCGAAATCATATTCGAGGAAGTACCGGTTGTCGTATGCATACGTCAGCCTCCCAGACACGCCGATGTTGCGGTGCGGCAGCGAGAGCTGCAGCGAGCCGGCATTGGCATTCACCTGGTTATTCATCAGGAATACCACCATGGCGCTCACGTTATGCCGGTCGTTAAAAGTGTGGCTGTAGTTGGCCGTAGCCTGGATGTAAGTGGTCGAATTCACATCCTTTGGCCCTTCGCTGTAGTTCAGGTATTCGGTGCCGGTGTTGGGGTTGAGCATGCTCAGGGTATACTGGTTGGTATACTTGTCGTAGCTCCCCAGCTGGTACCAGAAAGGATTGTAAAAACGGTTGATGTCGTAATAAGACTTGCGCGTGGTATTGAACAGCGCGTGCAGGTTGAGGCCTTCGGTAATGAAGGAAAGGTTCTGCTTCAGCTCGAACTGCGCCAGCACCACGGAGCGGTTGTACTCCTTGTAGCCCTTCACCATTTCCGCATAAGGATTGATATAGTTGCCGTCGCCATAGTTGCCGAACATGATGTGTTTTACATAGGCATGTTCATCGTCTACGGGATAATAGGCGGGAAACTGCACGGGATTGGACTGCACCACTTTCTTATACATCTCCGTGCCGCTGCTCACCGGGCCGTTGTAGTCGTCGAACGTACCGGAGAGGCGGATGCCTACTTCCGTGGTTTTCGTCAGGTTAATGTTGACGTTGGAACGCATGGCGTAGGTCTTTAGCTTGATGTTGTTGTTGAAGTTATTGCGCTTGTCCACTTTCAGCATCCCGTTATCCTGGTTCATGGTGGCCGCCAGGTAGTACCGCGCCACTTTGCCGCCGCCGCTCACGTTGAAGTTCACGCGCTGGTTCATCGTATAATCCTTGAACAGTTCCCTGCGCCAGTCGGTAGCCGGGTAGGCGTACGGATTGGTGCCGGCGATGGTATTGTCGATTTTGGATTCCGGGTAAGGCAACACGCCGAGCGGATCCCGCGTGAGCACCGCTTCGTTCCCCAGCCGCATATACGTTACCGGGTCCGCCAGTTCCACGTTTTTGGTGGGGGCTGACATGGAATTTTCCAGGCGGACAGACACGCGGGCTTTGCCTTCCACCCCTTCCTTGGTGGTGATGAGGATAACGCCGTTGGCGCCGCGTGCGCCGTACAGCGCCGTGGAGGTGGCGTCTTTGAGAATGGAAAAACTGGCGATATCGTCTACCTGCATACGCGACAGTTCCGTGGTACCCACTTCAATACCGTCGATGAGGATAAGGGGATCTTTCTTGTACCCGAAAGTGGTGACGCCGCGGATGAAGAAGTCCGCATTATCCGCGCCCGGCTCACCGCTCCGCTGATAGGCGATCACGCCCGCCAACCGGCCTGCCAGTGCGGTGGTCAGGTTGCTGGAGGGGACCTTCAGCTCTTTGGGGTTGATGGTGGTAACGGCGCCCACCACTTCTTTTTTCTTCTGCTTGCCGAAACCCACAATCACCGTTTCTTCCAGCTGATTGGAGGCCACCGACAACTGAACGTTGATCACGTCGCGGCCGTTCACCGCTATTTCCTGTTTGTCGTACCCGATCATGCTGTAAACGAGGGTGGTGGCGTTGGCCGGCAGATCGAGCACGTATTTGCCGCTGAGATCCGTAGTGGTGCCTATGCTCGGCGCTTCCTTCACGGCAATGGTAACGCCCGGCAGCGGTGAACCGGTGGTATCGGTCACAGTGCCCCGGACGTCTTTTCGCACCGTCACTTCTTTTTCTTCTTTGGCGGTGATGGCAATGAGGTTGCCTTCCAGCAGCCGGTATTCGAGGTTAGCCATGGGCAGCACGGTTTCCAGCACTTTAAACACCGACTCTTCCTTCACCGAGAGGTCGATTTTTTTATCGATGCGCACTTTCCGTTCGCTGAAGATGAAGTGATATTTCGTTTGCGCTTCTATCATCAGCAGCACCTTCCGCAGGTCAGCTGCCTGCAGGTCGAGCGACACCTTGTCCTGCGACCGGACTGCCGCCGATACGTGCAGAAGAGACAGGAGCAGGAAGAAAAAGGTTAGTTTCATAATCACGAGGGCCTTTATTAGCGCACGCGGCGGACTGTAAGCATGCGCTAAATGCTTTTTTTTCATAACTTACGTAGAATTAGTTGTTAAGAATCGGGCACAGCCATCCCACTACAGAGACTGTACCCATTGGAACTAATGACGGGGAATGCTGCAACATTTCCCGTTTTTTGTTACTGTTTACTTCAAGCGTTTCCTGATTTTGGTGATGCCTAATAAATCACGATTGCATCGTCTGCCTGGCGGTAATGAAATTTTTCCGTGAGCTGCAACGCTTCAAGGGCTTGCGTCACCGATTCGTTCCTGAACATGCCGGTGAAGCGCAGGTGCCCGATGGCCGCATTCTCGAACCGGATAGTGACGTTGTACCAGCGTTCCATACGGGTGGCCAGGCTGGTGAATGATTCGTCGTGGAATATGAGTTTGTTATCTATCCAGGCTGTTTCGATGATCGCGCTGTCTGATTTTGAAAAATAGGTGGCAGTGCCGATAATGGCCTGACCGGCGGTTGCGCGGTCAGGCAGGGAATCTTTACCGTTGGGAACCACCAGCTTTTCCGCGGGCTTCAGGCGGATTCGTTTATCCGCCTGGTTTTTCAGCTGTACTTCCACTGCTCCGCTGATGAGGGTGGCTTCGCTGACTTTGTCGCCGGGATAGGCTTTGACGTTAAAGCTGGTGCCCAGTACGTTAATATGCATGGTTTCCGTGTGCACGATAAATGGTTTGGCGGCATCGGGCGCTACGTCGAAGAAGGCTTCTCCTTTCAGATGTACTTCCCGCGTGTTGCCTTTGAAGCGCAGGGGGTATTTCAGCTCGCTGTCTGCATTCAGCCATACCGAGGTGCCGTCTGCCAGTTTGATGTGGGAGCGCGTGCCGCGGATATTGTATTCCGCGCGGATACCGTCTTCCTTGCCCGGCAGCAGGCCGGCGCTGTTGAGCAGGTAATAGGCGCCCACCAAAAAAAATATCGCCGCGGCCATGCGGGCCAGCAGCATGTACCAACGGGTCCCGGGCGGCGATGGTTGTTCCGGCCATTGATCCGGATCCGTGGCCTGCATCTGCGCGGTGAGCCTGTCGAACGCGGCCTGCGTGCCGTTGCGGTCGTTCTGCTCCCGGTTATGGTCCCAGTAGGCCTGCAACAGTTCGTTCTCCTTACGCAATGCCGGTTGGGCACTAATGTGCGCATCCAGCTCCCGCCGTTCCTCTCCCGTTATTTCACCGGAAAGCATTCTCGACACCAGCCATAAATACCTTTCTTTGTCTGTTTCCATATGCGCAGCAATTTGCCTGCTGCTATATAAGACACATAAAAATCGCGGGTTACGTATCGGGGCGAAAAAAAATTTCAGGTGGCGGAAAAATGACAATGAATTGCGGGAGGCCAAGGGGCGGCAGTATGACGGTACGGGGAGAATGGCGTTCTTGGGGCAGCCGGCGGCAGATGCAGCCGGCGGCATGGCATTCCATGTGGCGAAGAGGCAGCAACATGATGGTATACGGGAGCTGCAGGAAGGAATACTTCTTGAACGGAAGCTGGCAACAGTTG
>CBFGZV010000010.1:0-137594 GCA_965653365.1 uncultured Chitinophaga sp.
TAACATGCAACGATACATAAAATTAAGAAAATATTTAATTAATTGATAATCCGGGAGGAAATTAAATCCGGTGCCGGCGGGGAAGGGCATCCGTTCGCGGCCGGGCGGAAGGACCGCGGGAAATAACCGGGTGGCCCGGGGCGCGGCGTGAACTCAATTCTCCCCGGCGCATACCACGCGAAACGGACACTAATAATTCGGTGCAAGCCTTCTATTATTCTTCCAGCTGGTAAATCTCCGGCAGATTGCGGCCCAGCCCGTCATAGTCGAGGCCATAGCCGAGCAGGAACTTGTTGGGCACGCTGAAGCCCAGGTAATCGATGGGCACGGGATGCGTGGTGGCCTCCGGCTTGTGCAGCAGAGCGGCGATGAGGAGTTTTTTGGGTTGCTGGTGCTCCAGCTGCGGGAGGAACTGGCTGAGCGTTTTACCGGTATCCACAATATCCTCGAGAATCACCACGGTACGGCCGTACAGGTCGTCTTCCAGCCCGATGGCGGTGATCACGTTGCCGGTTGACTTGGTGCCTTTGTAAGACGCCAGTTTGATGAAAGAGATTTCCGCCTCGATGGTCAGGTTTTTGAACACATCGGCGGCGAACATGAAAGAGCCGTTGAGGATGGCGATGAACAGGGGCCGCGTGCCTTCCAGGTCGTGGCTGATCTGCTGCGCGAGTTCCTTAATGCGTTGCTGCAGCTGTGCTTCAGCGATATAGGGGACGAATTTTTTGTCGTGCACTTGTATCTTCATATGCGCTCGGTTATTTTCTAACAATCAGTTGCTGGCCGATTTTGATGCCGTTGTCCTGCAGGTTATTCCATTGCTGCAGTTGCGCCACGGTGATGCTGTAGCGGCGTGAAATGCTGTATAAAGTTTCTTTCTCTGTAACGGTATGGTACTGATTGCCGGCCGGCGTAACGGAGCCGCCTGCTTTTTTCAGGTCTTCCATCATGGCCGGCGGAATACCGGCCGGCTGGGGATTGGCGCGTGGCGGCGCGGTGCGGGCCGGGGGAACGCTCTCTCCCGCTGCGGGGCCCTGCGTGGTGGCGGGCCCCTGTGCCGTTTCAGGGGCAGTGTTCCGGGCTTTCTCTATTTCGTCTTTAATGTCCTGCACAATCTTGCGCGGCTCCAGGTCTTTGTGCTCATCTTCCTTCACGATGGTATTGCTGCCGAGTTTCGGTTTGGCGGAAGCATACCCGTCGAGCGCGATCCGCTCGCCCGCCGCGGGTTGTTCGCCTTCCTGCATTTTATTGCGTTTCCGCAGCCAGCGCATCTGCACACCTTCCGCCTGCGCAATGTCGTGCAGGCTTTCGCCGGGCGCTACGATATGGTAGTCGTTCTGGCCGCGTTTGCTTTTGCTTTGCAGGAAGATGAGCATGTCTTTTTCCAGGGGCACGTCGGCGGCGAGGTCGTTGTACTTCAGCAGGTTGCTGAGGCGGATGTCGCGGTCGTTGGCCACCTGGATCAGCGCCGTTCCTTCTTCCACATAAATCACCTTGCGGCCGTTGATTTTAAACACCGGTCCCTTCGGATAACTGGGCTTCGGCGCCGCGGCCTGTACCACGGGCGTGGCCTTCTGCCCCTGCTGCTGCGGGGCGCCGGGCTCATAACCGTCGTTCTGCACAAACACGGGCCCGGTGGGAATGGGCGCTTTGCTCATGGCCAGCGCGTTGAATTGCTGGAGATTGTAGCGCTCTATGATCTGGATAAGCTGCTGCGGGTAGGTTCTGCTGGTGGCGTACCCAGCAGTTTTCAGGCCGTAGGCCCAGGCTTTGTAGTCTTCCGGGTTCAAATCGAACAGGAAGCGGTAGCGGGGATTGTTCCGGAGAAATTCGGAATGGTCGCGCCAGGAGTCCGTAGCCGAGGCATATTTACGGAAGCATTCCTGCTTCTCGTCATCGTCGTAATTGACGGTTTGACCGGCCCAGTTGTTTTTACATTTGATGCCGAAGTGGTTGTTGGAATTAAGCACCAGCCAGCCGTTGCCCGACTGGGTTTCCAGGATGCCCTGGGCCAGTTTGATGGCGGCGGGCACGCCGGAACGGCGCATTTCTTCCATGGCTATGTTTTTGTAACTGTCGATGTACTGATCGGTGCTGATGCTTTGTGCGCTTGCTGTGAACACTCCGCATATCACCAGGCAAACCGCCAGGCAGTATGACTTTACTTGCATGAATATGTTGAATTTAATGGGTCTTATTTCTTCCTGATCAGCAAAACCCCGTCCCGAAGGCTCAACAGGAGGGTTTCGGCGCGATCGTCCGCCACCGCCTTTTCCGCGAAGCGGACCATGGCCCTGGCGTTGTTGCTTTGCTCCGTTTCCGGCAAAATTACTTCACCGTGGTATAAAATATTGTCTGCTAAAATAAATCCCCCCGGCCGCAGCTTCTCCCACACCAGATCGTAATACGCGCCATAACCGGCTTTGTCAGCGTCGATAAACACCAGGTCGAACACCTCATCGAGCTGCGGAATGATCTGTGCGGCTTTGCCGATGTGCTGCACCACTTTGCCGGTGAGCCCGGCTTCCGCCACATAACGGGCGCACATGTCTTCCAGCTCCTCGTTCACGTCGACCGTATGCAACACCCCATTTTCCGCCAGCCCCTGCGCAAGGCATACCGCGGAATAGCCGGTGTAGGTACCCAGTTCCAGGATGCGCGCCGGCCGCAGCATCTGGCTTACCATGGTGAGGAACCGGCCCTGCACATGACCGCTGAGCATATGCGGCTGATCCACCTTCAGATAGGTTTCGCGGTGCAAGCGGTACAACAAATCCGATTCCGGCGTGGTGTACTTCTCTGCAAACGCCTGTATCTCCGGTGGTATTACCTCCATACGCTCTTTTTTTTGCAAACCTAAGAAAAATGCGGGAACGGGGCGGCAGTTAAAAACGGCGGGAACACTGATTAACATCAACGTACGGATATAAAAAAATTGAGCCCGACAAAAAAATCAGGCTCTTTTACCCCATGTTAACCATTAATAGACACAACTATTAATCATAGGCTGTGACTACCTAAATATATTCAATTTTTATACACTGGATAAATATATCGCATATGTATATATCTTAACCGTAATACTAGAAGTTGGGCCGCAGTTTGTTGGTAGTATAAAACACGCGGAAGTATTCCACCACTTCGTCTGCCGTATCGAACACCTTCAGCAGGTTCAGGTCTTCGGGGTGGATGTTGCTTTCCTTTTTCATCATCACCGCGTCGATCCACTCGAGCAGGCCGCTCCAGTACTGTCTACCCACCAGCACCAGCGGGGTCTCCGTCATTTTCTTGGTCTGGATGAGCGTGGCTACTTCAAAAAACTCGTCCATAGTGCCGAAGCCGCCGGGCATCATCACAAAGCCCTGCGAATATTTGGCGAACATCACCTTGCGCACGAAGAAATAATCGAAGTTGAGGTTCTTGTCGTAGTCGATATACGTGTTGGCGAATTGTTCGTGGGGCAGGGTAATGTTGAGGCCCACGCTTTTTCCGTTGGCTTTCTGGGCGCCTTTGTTGGCTGCTTCCATAATGCCGGGGCCGCCGCCTGAAATGATGCCGAAGCCGTCTTCCGCCAGGCGTTTGGCTATTTCGCAGGCCAGGTCGTAATAAGGGTTTCCATCGCGGGTACGGGCGGAGCCGAATATTGAAATGCAGGGACCGATTTTTGCCAACGCTTCAAATCCATCTACAAACTCCGCCATAATTTTAAAGATCTGCCAGCTGGAATGGGCTTTGGTTTCCGTCCAGTCGCGATTGTTCAGGTTCTTTAAAGAATCGTTCATCTCCTCTTCTGTTTTAGTTTATAACTGCGGGTTGACCGCCTTGCGGGAAATCAACCATAATCCAATATACGTAAACAGTCCGTTTACTATCAATAATTCGTTCCCGAATTTATAACCGTTCATCCATTGCGCCGAATATTGTTTCAGGAAAAAACACAGCACAGGGGCCGTAAGACATACCGCAATGGCGCCGCGGTCAACAATGGCGCGTTTGTTAAATATCCCGAAAGCAAACAAACCCAGCATGGGGCCATAGGTCAGGGCGGCCAGGAACAGCAGTGTATCGATCATGGCGCTCTGGTTGAAAGCCCTGAACAACAGGATGGTCAACAGTAAAGCCGCGCCGCAACCGATATGAATCAGGTTTTTCAGCCGCTTGCGGGCGGGCGTCATCCCGTCTGTCGAATATCCCAGGATGTCGATGTAAAAAGACGTAGTGAGCGTGGTGAGCACGCTATCCGCACTGGAAAAGGTGGACGCGGTGAGCCCCACCACGAAAAATACCGCGGCCAAAGCACCGAGGTGATGCAATGCCAGCAGGGGAAACACCTGGTCCGTAGCCGGCGCGCCCGCGGCGTTGAGCGGGGCATGCAGCCCATGCGCCTTCATGTATTCGTAAAACAGGATACCCAGGCTCATCAGGAGCACATGCGCCACCAGTTGCAGGATGCTGAAGGAATAAATATTCTTTTTGGCATCGGCCAGCGAACGGCAGCTGAGGTTTTTCTGCATCATATTCTGGTCGAGCCCGGTCATCGTTACGGCAATCATCATCCCGCCGAAAAAGTCTTTGGGAAAGAAGTTCACCGCCCGCCAGTCCCAGAAAAAGGTGACGGATTTTTCGTTGCGTACGATGTTGGTGACCAGCTCCGCCGGCCCCCATTGCAGGTCGCGGCAGATCACCACCACCACTATCACGATAGCGAGCACCTGCAGGATGGATTGCAGCGCGTCTGTCCACACCAGCGTTTTGATGCCGCCCCGGTAGGTGTACAACAGCATTAATCCGATCATGATAAAAACCGAAAGGGCGAAAGGCACATGGTAATAGTCGAACACGAAGAGCTGCAACACCCCGGTAATCACAAACAGGCGTGCGGCCGAGCCCGTGAGGCGCGACAATATAAAAAACACGGCGCCCGTTTTCTGGCTCGCCGGGCCGAAGCGCTGGCGGAGGTAGGCATAGATCGAGGTAAGGTTCCGGTTGTAATACAGCGGCAGCAACACGGCCGCAATCACCACATAACCGAGCACGTACCCCAGCACGGTTTGCAGGTAGGAAAAAGATGCCGTTTGCACTTTGCCAGGCACGGAAATAAACGTGACGCCCGACAGGGAGTCGCTGATCATGCCGATAGCCACCACATACCAGATCGAATTGCGGTTGCCGATAAAATAGGCCTGGGTATCGGCTTTGCGGGAAGTGAAATAGGAAACGACCAGCAGCAGGAAAAAGTAGCTGGCGATGAGCAATAAAAATATCCCGGGCAACATGCTTTGCTTTTAAGGAAACGCTGGTTTAAAACTTAAAAATAGCGATTCCCCGGGTTTTATAAGCCGCCTGTACGAAAAAGCGAGTTGCCATGGACGCGGTGGCGTTGCTCCCGCCGGTCAGATCGCCGTGGTTGGGACCCTGTTCGCCGGACGCAGCGCCGCTCCCCCAACTCACAACTTCGCCGCCATGTCCCGTGCCAACCCGAACGACAACGTCATCCCCGCACCGCCCATCCCGTTTACGATGGTCACGCCTTTTTCCGGCTGCAGCACCAGTTCCGTAGCGCCATTGGTCAGTTTGGGATATACGCCGTGCCACCGTTCCTGTATGTGGAGCGTGGGCGCCTGCAAAAAGTTCGGCAGGTATTGCAGTATCAGCTGGTTGATAAGCTCCTTGTCGAAAGGATCCACCTCGTCGCCGTATTCATGGGAATCGCCGATAGACAGCTCCCCTGCCCCATTTTGAGACACCAGCAGGTGGATACCGTATTTCACATATTCCGGCAGGGTGTTATGAATGCGGTCCCGCAGCGCGCCGAGGCTACCGCAGTGCGCGAAGGAAGCATAGTGGATAAGCGACAGTCCCGTGCTCAGGGCCGGCCCCAGCGCCCATCCGGAAGGTTGCGGGATGGTGCGCATCATCTGCAGTTTGCATTTGGTGATGGGCGCGGCTGCAAAGGAAGCAGGATAAAGTGTTTCAAAATCGGAACCGGAGCAGATATAGACATGCCCCACTTTCCATTGCTCGTTCTTCGTTTCGATGAACGGCATGGCGATGTGGTTCACCGCCGTTTGAAACCGGAACTGTACGGCATGTTCGGCCTGCAGGTGCGCCGCAATAACCGCCGCCGCTTCCCGGGGGTTAACGGACATTTCCGTAGGGCTCCATAATGCGGCCTTCAGTCCCTCTTTTTTAAAGGCCCCGCTTTTTCCCGCCGCGGCATCCGGTGTCAGCAAACTGCTGGCAATGCCCGGCGTTTGAACAAACTCTTCCAGCACATCCACCTCGTCTGCATGATACGCGAGGTGAAGGGAGCCCGTTTCCTTGCAGCTGAGACCGGTTTTGGCCGCCAGCTCCTTCCATATCCCGCGGCCATACGTGGCCCGGTCATACACTTCCCCGGCCTGCTGCCCGATCACCCATATCAGCCCGAAGTTGCGGACAGTGGCGCCCAGCGCCCGGGGCGAACGCTCGAATACGACAACGCTTTTGCCCTGTAATGCCAGGTGGTACGCCATGGCCAGGCCCAGGATGCCCGCGCCTACTACGGCTACGTCTGCTTGTTTTTGTGGAAGCATATCAGAAATGAAGGTTTATCCGTGGTTACAAATATAGCAGTATTTGTAAATTAATATTTAGTATTTATAAACCAATAACAATTTGATAAAGTGGAGATTTGTACGTCAATCCGGGATATGCCCCGTTGAAGGAACTTGCGATCATCTGCCGGGAGACGATGCTTGCACCAGGCAAGATGATCGACCGGGAGGAAAGGACATGATGACTGCCGGGATGGGACAACGGCGATAATGTACCTGCTTTACAGACCGATATTCACACCACCGGAGATGATCGGCCGGTTGAGGTAAGGTGTGTTTTTATCCTGCAACACATCGTAGAGGATCATGAGGGTGATGGCGGAGTTTCCGCCTACGGGCTGGGAGTAGCCACCGCCCAGCAACAGGCTCGGCGCGCCATAACGGTCTTTATATTCCCGGCGGGGTTCATACTCCGTTATTTTCGCGGAAATGGCATTGTATTCAGGCTGGGCATGTATAAAGAACTGTTCAAAAGGATAAAACCTGCCCCAGAGGCCGCCGCCGAACATCGTGTAGTTATTGCGGGCAATCACGTTATTGTTATAACCATAACTTTTCCCGGAAGAGTACTGCGCGTTGATATTCACCCCGGCCGCAATTTTCGGGGAAAAGCGGTACCCGATCATGGGGGACACGTTCACGAAGGTATAGTCTCCGAAAGCCACTCCCAGCGCGCCACCCACTATAACATTGCGGGGATTGAAACCTTTTTCGGGCTCCTGGTATGTTGGCGCTTCATTCATTTCCTGCGCAAACACGGATTGCGCAAGCACTAGCAATATAACTGCGGAGAATATACGTTTCATGGGCATATACTGAACTGATTAGCAGCGAAATTATCTGATTTTTACCGTTCCGCCGCGCATATTAACGTTTCTTTAAGTGGCCTAGAAAGATGGGCAGAGCGTGTGTTTCCTGGCGTTGCCAAAGCTGCGGTTCGGGTACAGGCCAATGTACAGCAGGCTCAGTTCATATGCGCCCTGCCGGCTATTGGAAATGGCCAGCGAACTGGAGGTTACATCGTAATTGAACATCAGCCGGAAGTTATTCATCTGGTACCCCACCAGGAAAGAAAAAGCATCTTTCACCCGGTAGTAGGCGCCACCAAACACCTGCTTGGCCCCGTGGTCCGCCAGGTTGTAGGCGGCATACGCGCCCACCATGGTTTCAGAGGCTGAGGCCTGCCGGGCGTAATATGCGCCGGGGTTGACGATCACATTATCCGACACTTTCAGGCTGGCATTAAGAAATCCGATGTACCGGCGCTCTATCTGGTTATTGCCGGCATAAAACGTTTCACGGGGCTCATTTACATGGTGCACAGAAAAACCGCCGTTGATGTAAATTTCCTCCGTCGGGAAATAGGCGTAGTTCATGCCCACCTGCATATCCAGGTAGCCTACGGAAGCCTGGGTGATGGGCTCGCCGGAAAACATCTGCGAATCAAAGAACTGGCCGTTCCATTGCGTGCCGAATGTGAGCTTGTTCAGGTCTACCCTTTTATCCGCATAGCCCACATTGAAACCGGCTGACAACAGGCTGCTCTGGCCCAGTAACTGGTGATAGGCCACGGAGCCGTAAGCCTTTGTAGAAGTAAGGTTGCCGCTGCCGGCTACATCCCTGAGCACCATGCCGCCCACGCCCACCCAGCCATAGGTGAGCCGCTCGCGGAAGAGCTGGAAATCGCCGAAAGCCGACATGGTTTTATACGGCACGGGTATCGTGGCCCACTGGTTGCGGTAATTGATGCCGATGCGGTAGTTGCCGTCCGGGATAAACCCGGTATTGGCAGGGTTGGTCGACAACGGGGAGTTGAAGAACTGCGAAAAATGCAGGTCCTGCGCGGTGGCCGGAACGGCCGCTGCCATGCAACATAAAAAGGTGATCTGTTTCAATGTCTTTCTCATAATCCCTCCGTGCTTATCTTAACAATGTTACATTCCCCGTTTTCTGCACCCGGTTGCCATCCGAAAACTCGATATTGAGCACAAAGGCATATGCGTCCATGGGTTGAATGGTGCCGTTGAAACGCCCGTCCCAACCCAGTTTCTGGTCGTTCGACTGGAACATGAGCTGCCCCCAGCGGTTAAACACTTTCATATCGTATTTGACCACGCCAAATCCTTTGATTTCCCATTTATCATTGATGCCGTCTCCATTCGGAGAGAAGGCGGTAGGCACATCAAACAGCGGGTTCACAATGGCGCTCACGGTTTGGCACACCGTGTCCTGGCAACCGAAGCGGGTAGAAGCGATCAAGCATACCTCGTAGGTGCCTGTTTTGAAATACTGGTACGTGGGGTTCACTTCGGTGGATGTGCTGCCGTCGCCAAAATCCCACCAGTACGACACCGCGCCGGTGGATTCGTTGGTAAACGTGGTGGGTGTATTTTCCACGGGCTTGGTAGGCTGGTACGAAAATGCGGCCACGGGCGGCGGCAGTATCACAATCTGCATGGTGGTGTCGTGCACGCGGTTGCAGGTGTTCGGGTCGTCTGCATGCAGCGTCACCGTCCAGGTACCGGGCTGCGTGAAAGTATGCACCGGGTAAATATCGGTGGAAGTGGATCCGTCGTCACCAAATGTCCACAGGAAGGTGACGCCGCCACGGGAAGTATTGTTGATATGCGCGGTAAACGGTGCGCAGGCGCTGTCCGGCAGCTCGAACTGCGCTACTACGTTTTCGGCTACACGCAACTGGCGCGTCACCGTTTCGGGTGCGTTACAGTAATTGGTGTCGATGAGCGTCAGCGATACGTTGTAAACGCCCTCGTTGGCGAACTGGTGCCGCATGGTGCGGTCGTCGGTGGTGTCTACGGGCGATCCGTCGCCGAAATCCCACACGAAGGATTTGGCGGTGAAAGGCTTGCCTGCGGGCGCCACGGAGGTGTTATCGAATTCGTACAACAGGTCTTCGCAGGGCTGCAGGCGCAGGTCGGTATAACCCACCGTGGCCCGGTCGTCGCGCACGCGGATGGGCATAATGGCCGTATCGTAAACGTTACAGCTGGCGGGGTCGTATTTGATGAGGCGCACATTGTAGTTGCCGATGTTCGGGTAAGAGTGGCTTACCGTAGGCACGGTAGTGGTCACTTCGGCGGAGCCGTCCCCGAAATCCCAGCGCCAGCTTTGCGCCGGTACGTTGGTGGTGTCGATAAAAGTGATATCGGCGGGGCGACAATAGTTGCGCCGTCTTTCCTGCGTGGTGAACCCGGCCCGCACGCCGTCGAGGTTGAAGGCGATCTTCAGCGCGCCGAGGTTACAGCCGCGGGGAATGCCGCCATTGTAAGCGCCCGGTGTGGTGGGGAAACGTAGCCGCGGCTGGTCGGGGTTCGGACAGGCGGCGCAAATGGCCTGGTAAATCACCCCGTTCTGGTCGAAGCGGCTGGTGCCACCGTCTACGTGCTCGGCCAGGCCGTTGCCGCCGTAGAAAGTGCCGTACAGGATGCCGAGCGCATCACGCTTCATCACGAAGAAATAAAAATCGCTGCCGTCGGAAGTCGGCTTGCGCGCGTCCGGCGTTACCCGCAGCCCGCTGGTGCCGGAGTTGCTGAAGTCGGTGTTCAGCACGCCGCCCCATCCGGACACATACACATTCTGGCAACGGTCTACCAGGAAGGCCACCGGTGAAAGGCTGGGCTGTGAAGCCGACTTGCCGAAGGTGGTGGAGTAGATGAACGCGCTGAGGTCGGGCCGCAGCTTGGAAATGAACTGCTTGGAATTGTCGTTGTAAAAAGTGGCGGTACCGGCCGGCTGCATGATGGGCCAGCTGCCCTCGGTAGTGCCCATGACGTATACATCGCCGTTGCGGTCGAGCTGGATGCCGTACACCTGGTCGGCCCGTCCGTTGTCAGACCCCAGGAAGGTCGATTGCAGGATGGAAGTGCCGTCTCCCGCAATATGCGCGATATAGCCGTCACAGGCGCCTCCCCGGTAGCCGGGATAGAGAACGCCGCCGGTAGACGGGAAATTGGCGCTGGCGGTGCCACCGGCCACATACACGCTGTTGCCGTTCAATGCCAGCACGTATGCCGCATCGGAATCGGAGCCGCCCAGGAAACTGGCCCACAGTACGGCGCTCACGTTCGGGTTGACTTTGATCACCACCCCATCCTGCCGGCCACCGCCAAAAGTCGGCTGAAATACGCCGGACGTAACGGGGAAGTTAGCGGATTGGGTGGAACTGGCGATATAGATATTGCCGGCGCCGTCGATGACCACTTCGCTGCGGGCATCGTCGCCATAGTTACGGAGCAGCTGGTCGATGCCCCCGCCTTTCTCGCTCCTCATATTGCAGCCGTCGTTATTGGTGCCGCCGATGCGCATGGAGCCGATGATGGCCGAGCCGGCGGCGTTCAGTTTGGTGATGGTGATGTCGTACCCGCCCATGGGGGGCACAGGCGCCGTAACGGGAAAGTTCCCGGAGTTGGTTCTGCCGGAAATCACCAGGTTGCCCTGCCCGTCTACAAACAGGCTGTGAGGTTGCTCCTCGCCCTGGCCGCCTATGTAGGTGGAATAGATGATACGGGTGCCGGAGGCGTTGAACTTGGTGATGGCCATATCGTATGTTCTCCCGTTGAAAGTCTGGTCGTAGGCCCCGGCTGAAGTAGGGTACCCGGCGTCGAACGCGATGCCGCCCGCATAAAAGTTGCCTTCGCCGTCATACGTGGCGGTAAAGCCCCAGTTATCGGCGCGGGACCCGGTGAGGGTGGCGAACACCACCGTGGGGTCTATCACCAGCGGGTACTGGCTGTCGTACTTCCCCGACACTTTGAACGACACGGTATTGCCGTCGAGCTGGTACCGCACCGTCACCTCTTTCCGCACATTGTTAATGTACTGGTAGGCAAACGGCATCAGCTCAATGGCTTCGCCCACGGACGTTTGTATGTGCAGGTTCCCTTTTACGTTTTTAACGGAGCCGGCGCCGGTATACTGAAACCGGATCTGCGAGGGGTCGCCGCCGGGATGGACGATCAGGTCGTACTTCATCTGCCCGCTGCCGGAATACACCTGCATGTCTACCTTGTTGTACATGTTGCTGTACAGCACGTTCGTGTAAGCGCCGATATTGGCCTTCCACCGCGAAGGGTCGTTGCCGATGAAGTAGGAGATATTTTCCTGGCTGGGTTTGCTGGCCGTGACGACGGTATTGGGCAGGGTGTTGAGAAACTCGAGGTCGTACGCATGCCCCCTCACCTTTTCCGGAGCGGGCGCGGTAGGGATACCGGGTTTGGGCGGCTTGAAGCTGCCGGACTGCGGGTTGTACACGGTATCGGCGGTTTTGTGTTGGCCGTGGCGGAAAGCTTCCATCTGCCGCATGTCTTCCTTGTTCAGGAGCAGGAAGCGGAAACCGTTTTTCTTGAGATAGATGTTGGCGCCGCCTAAAACCGCCCGGTATTGAAAATCGCCCGCCCACTGTCCTTTATTTTCCACGTACTCCAATGGAGCATAATTGCCACTTTCTTCCTGCGCAGCCACGGGGAAGGCAATGAGCATTATTATCCATACTTGCAATGCACTTAAAAGACTGACAGGGCGTGTAGATTTCAAAACGGTTCTTATTTTTTAGATTGTCCCAGTAAACTAATATACTCTATTTAACGGTTTCGCGTGTCAATTTGTTACGGAGGAAATGGATTGGTTGGCGACTGGCAGGAGGCGGTCCACGAAGGTATGGGCAAGCAACAGGTTCAGGATCAACCACCCCTGCCAGTCATTCCAGAATTAACAACGTAAAAGCGGTCAGGATATTTTACTCCAGGCGGATTTTGACCGTTGCGTAGCCAAAAAATCGTGAAGGGGTTTATTCTCAGGGAGTTCGAGATCCGGGTCGGCTTCGAGGATACTTTCGGCGCTGTCGCGGGCGGCCTGGAGCATGGCGCGGTCTTGTACGATGTCGGCCAGTTTCAGG
Organism: uncultured Chitinophaga sp.; assembly: GCA_965653365.1. GTDB lineage: Bacteria > Bacteroidota > Bacteroidia > Chitinophagales > Chitinophagaceae > Chitinophaga. The sequence continues at coordinate 12,511 of CBFGZV010000010.1, forward strand.
TCGAGCAGCCCGCTCTGGCGGGTGCCTTCGATGTCGCCGGGGCCCCGCAGCTCCATGTCTTTTTCGGATATCACAAAACCGTTGTTGGTTTGTACCATCACCTTCACTCTTTCCTGCGAGTCTTTCCCGATCTTGTTGCCCGTCATCAGGATGCAGTAGCTCTGCTCGGCGCCCCTGCCCACCCGGCCCCGCAGCTGGTGCAGCTGGGAGAGGCCGAAACGTTCCGTGCTTTCGATAACCATCACCGAGGCATTGGGCACGTTCACCCCCACTTCGATCACCGTGGTGGCCACCATTATCTGGGTATCGTTGGTGATGAAGCGCTGCATGTTCACCTCCCGCTGCTCGGCCGGCTGGCGGCCATGCACCATGCTGATCCAGTACTTCGGCTCGGGAAAGAACGCTTTTACTTCCTCGTATCCTTTGGTGAGATTTTCATAATCCATGTTCGCCGATTCCTCGATCAGCGGGTATACGATATAGGCCTGGCGGCCTTTGCGGATTTCTTCTTTGATGAAGTCCATCACCTGCGGGCGCTGGTATTCCGTGCGGTGCACGGTGGTGATGGGTTTACGGCCGGGCGGCATTTCGTCGATCACGGACACGTCGAGGTCGCCGTACACGGTCATGGCCAGCGTGCGGGGAATGGGCGTGGCCGTCATCACGAGGATGTGCGGCGGGGTGCTGTTCTTCTCCCACAGGCGGGCGCGCTGCGCCACGCCGAAGCGGTGCTGCTCGTCCACGATAGCCATGCCCAGGTGATGGAACTGCACTTCCTTTTCCAGCAGGGCATGCGTGCCGATGAGAATATGAATACTTCCATCAGCCGTTCCCGTTAGTATCTCCTTTCTCGCCTTGCCTTTGATGTTGCCGGTCAGCAGCGCCACTTTCACCGGCATGTCTTTCAGCAGTTCGGAGATGCCTTTGAAATGTTGCTGCGCCAGTATTTCGGTGGGCGCCATGAGGCATCCCTGGAAGCCGTTGTCGAGCGCCATCAGCAGCGTGAGCAGGGCCACCATCGTTTTACCGCTACCCACATCGCCCTGCAACAACCGGTTCATCTGGCGGCCGGTGGTGGTATCTTTCCTGATTTCTTTCAGCACTCTTTTCTGCGCGCCCGTTAAAGGAAAGGGAAGATGATCGTTGTAGAACGAATTGAACACATTGCCCACGGCGTTAAACACGAAGCCGTGGCTGGCTTTGTGCCGCCTGATCTTCAGCCGGCAGATGCGTATCTGTGCCAGGAAGAGCTCTTCGAATTTGAGGCGGCGCTGGGCCTGTTTGGCTTCTTCTTCCGTGGCGGGCAGGTGTATTTTGAAGAATGCCTGCGCGCGCGGCATCAGCCTGAATTGCTGCAACACCGGCGAAGGGATGTTCTCCCTGATTTCCGCCAGCTGCAACTGTTCCAGCAGGTTGCGGGTTAATTTTCCTATAGCCTTGGCCGTTAGTCCGCGGGCCTTCAGTCTTTCGGTGGTGTAATACACCGGTTCCAGGTGCTGCCTGCCGGTGGCGGTTTCTTCCGTGAGGAGATCCATTTCCGGATGGGCCATCTGCAGAATGCCGTTGAATTGCGACAGGCGGCCGAACACGAGGTAGCCGGTATTTTCCCGCAGCGACTTCTGCATCCACTGCCAACCCTGGAACCATACGAGGTCTATTTTCCCCGTTTCGTCCTGCAGGGTGGCCACCAGCCGTTTGCCGCGCTTTTCGCCAACCACTTCCATGTGCACGATGCGGCCGCGTATCTGCACAAAGTCTTCCATGCCGCTGAGGTGGCGGATTTTGTCCACCTTCGTGCGGTCTACATACCGGAACGGGTAATACTCCAGCAGATCCCGGAAAGAATGCAGGTTGATCTCCTTGCGCAACAGTTCGCCGCGCTGCGGGCCTACCCCTTTCAGGTATTCGATCGGGTTGGATAATATGGAGGAAATGAACGACAAGCGCCTTTAAATTTTCAATGCACGAAGTACGGCAATTTCATAAAAAAAGGCAAACGGCACCTGCGCCGTCTGCCTTTTTATCGGTACGTTGATGAGTATTATTCTGCGATGGCTTCCACCTTGCCTTCCACAAACAGTTTCATCCATTCGGATGTCACTGATTTGGGGCGCTCGAGGGAAAGGCTCAGTGCGCGGTCCCAGCAAAGGGAGGCCAGTACGCCGAGCGCGCGGGATACGCCGAAGAGCACGGTGTAGAATTCATATTCCACGAAGCCGTAGTGCAACAGCAGGGCGCCGGAATGGGCGTCTACGTTCGGCCATGGGTTTTTCACCTTGCCGAGGTCCTGCAGGATGGGGGGAACGGTTTCGTAAACGTTCCATACGATCTGCACCAGCTCGTCTTCGGGAAGGTGTTTTTTGGCGAACTCCATCTGGGCGGTGAAACGGGGGTCCGTTTTACGCAGTACGGCGTGGCCGTAACCCGGCACCACCTTCCCTTCAGACAGGGTCTTTTTCACATATGCGGCAATCTGCTCTTTGGTGGGGGCGCCACCACCGAGCTCTTCGCGCATGCTCAGGATCCACTTGATCACTTCCTGGTTGGCCAGGCCGTGCAGCGGACCAGCCAAACCGTTCATACCGGCTGCGAACGACAGGTAGGCGTCGCTCAGGGCGGAGCCCACCAGGTGCGTGGTATGGGCGCTCACGTTACCACCTTCGTGGTCTGCGTGAATCACCATATAGAGGCGCATCAGTTCTTTGAAACCGTCATCGTCGTAACCCAGCATGTGGGCGAAGTTGCCGGCCCAGTCGAGCATGCCGTCCGGCTGGATGTGCTGGCCGTTTTTGTATTTGCGGCGGTAGATGTAAGCCGCCACGCGGGGCAGGCGGGCAATGAGGTTGAGCGTATCCTCGTACATATAGCTCCAGTAATCTTTTTTGCTCATCCCGTCTGCATATGCTTTTGCGAATACAGATTCGGTCTGCAGCGCCATTACCGCCACGGTAAACATGGTCATGGGGTGAGTGGAAACAGGCAGGGCTTCGATGGCGTCGAACACGTGGTTCGGCACATGAGAGCGGCGGCCCAGCACGCTGCTGAGGTTCTGCACGTCCGCTTCGGTCGGCAGTTCGCCGATCAGCATCAGGTAAAACAAACCTTCCGGCAGCGGTTCTACGCCACCCGGGGCTTTCGGCAGGTGCTCCCGCAATTCGGGTATGGAATAACCCCTGAAACGGATACCTTCATTTGCATCCAGCAGGGAGGTTTCCGTAACCAGCCCTGTGATGCCGCGCATCCCCTGGTATACCTGAGCGATGGTAACGTCATCTACTTTCTTGGAGCCGTGATTTTTGAGCAGGTCCTTAACTTCCGCACTCAGTTCATCTGCCTTAGCCTTGAATTTCTCTTTTATATAACTCATTTTCCCACAATGATTTAGAAAAATTAACGAATTCGATCAATGAACAAAAGTAACGATTAATCGCAAAAACACTAAGCCCGAAAGCAGATTTAACGTATTATTTCAACATATTGTTTTTATCCTTATTTAGGTGCGCGGAGATAGAGCCAGAAGGCCAGGCCGGCAAAAACGAAGTTGGGTATCCAGGCAGCCAGCAGGGGATCGAGGTTGGCTTTGGTGGCAAACACGGTGGAAAACTGCATGAACAGGATGTAGGTGGCGCTGATCACGATACCGATGGCCAGGTGCAGGCCGCTGCCGCCCCTCACCTTTTTACTGGAAATGATGGCGCCGATGAGCACCAGTATCACCACTGCCACGGCGGCGGAGGTGCGGCGGTATTTTTCCACGTAATATACGTTCAGGCCCTCGGCCCCGCGCAGCTCTTCCCTTTCGAGGTAGCGGGTCAGCTCGGGGGTGGTCATGGCCTCCTGTTTATTTTTCTCCTCCACCAGTTCGGACGGGTGCAGGGGGATTTTGATGCTCGTGTCGTTATGGGGGGTGAGGGTTTCCTTCAGCCCGTTGATCGTGCGTTCGCTGGCGTATTCCAGCTTCCATTTACGGTTGGTGGAATCCCACGAAACCCTTTCCGCGCGCATGTTGTAGATGACCTGCTGCCCCTTTACACGCTTCATCACGAAATCAGACCCGTTTTTGAAATTGGGATCGTAATACCCGAAAGTAATGTAGGTAAAACTGTCTACCCGGATGGTCTTATCTTTCAGCGCCGCGGCTTCTTTGGGCGCACTCACGTATTTATTTTCGAAAGAGGTGCGGATGCGGTTGGCATTGGGCACCACCCACTGGTTGGCCGCCCACAGGATGCCCCCAAAGAGGAAAGCCCCTACCCAGTATGGCCGCAGGAACCGCCGGAAACTCACGCCGGAGCTGAGAATGGCGATAATCTCGGTTTTATAGGCCAGCTTGGAGGTGAAGAATATAACGGAAATAAAGATGAATAAAGGGAACAGCAACGCTGCGATGTGCGGGATAAAGCCAATGTAATAATTCATGAACACGAACCCGAAAGAGAGGTTGTGGTTCATAAAGTCGTCAATTTTCTCCGTGATGTCTATTACGACCGAAATCACCAGTAATATCATCAGGGAATAAATGAAAGTACCGATGAACTTGCGTAATATATACCAGTCGATCTTCTTCATACGATTTGGCGGCAGGGCTTTAAAGTTCCAAAGCTAGCAATACATATGCAAATAAAACAATGTTATTACAGGCGCGTCTGCAACTGAGGCACCACCTGTTTTTTCCAGGCGCCGAACGTTCCCTGCAAAATCTGTACCCGTGCTGCTTTCACCAGCTCGAGGTAAAAGCAGAGGTTATGGATGCTGGCCAGCGTCATGCCCAGTATTTCCCCGGCCACGAACAGGTGGCGCAGGTAGGCGCGTGTATATTGCTGGCTGGCGGCGCAGGGATTTTCGGGGTCTACCGGCGAAAAGTCGGTGGCCCATTTTTTATTCCGGATGTTGACCACGCCCTGCCAGGTAAACAGCATGCCGTTCCGGCCATTGCGGGTGGGCATCACGCAATCGAACATATCGATGCCCAGTTCTATGTTGTTGAGGATATTCCAGGGAGTGCCCACGCCCATCAGGTAACGGGGTTTTTCTTTGGGCAGGATTTCAGTCACCAGCCCGCACATCTCGTACATTTCGGCTTCGGGCTCCCCTACGCTGAGGCCGCCAATGGCGTTGCCGGCGCAGTTGCGGGAGGCGATGGCCTCGGCGGATATTTTGCGGAGGTCTTTATAGGTACTGCCCTGCACGATGGGAAAGAGCGTTTGCTCGTGCCCGTATTCCGGGGCGGTTTCACCCAGCCGCCGGATGCACCGGTCGAGCCAGCGGTGCGTCAGCTCCATGCTGCGCTTGGCGTAGCCGTACTCGCTCGGGTAAGGGGGGCACTCGTCGAACGCCATGATGATGTCGGCGCCAATGGTGCGCTGGATGTCCATCACGTTTTCAGGGGTAAAAAGGTGGCGGCTGCCGTCGATGTGGCTCTGGAACACCACCCCTTCTTCCTTGATCTTCCGGTTGGCGGCCAGGGAAAATACCTGGTACCCCCCGCTGTCTGTCAGAATGGGGCGCTCCCACCCGTTGAATTGATGCAGCCCCCCGGCCTGGCGCAGCACATCGGTGCCGGGGCGGAGGTAGAGGTGGTACGTGTTGCCAAGTATGATCTGGGCGTTGATGTCGCCCCGCAGCTGCTCCTGGGTAACGGCCTTCACCGAGCCCACCGTGCCCACGGGCATGAAAATAGGCGTTTCAATACTGCCGTGGTCGGTAGTAATAAGGCCGGCCCTCGCGCCGGAGCTGTCTGTGGTCAATAAATCGAATTGCAAAGCCCTGTATTTTTTTCAGGACGCAAAGGTATTGAATATTGCCCACCCGTACGCCGATCATTATTTTTTCCACAACCTTACATAGCTAAATAAAAACATATATTTTTGCCCCCTATGTCGGACCAATTGGGGATTATCGTTTTTTATTGTTTTGCCGCCGCGGCAGGCGTGCAGGTATTGTATTACCTGATCTTTTTTTCCAGGGTGGCCTTCTACAAACGCCGGTTTGACGAAGATTACCCGCCACAGGAAGAACTCTCCGTGGTCATCTGCGCCAAGAACGAGGAAAGAAGCCTGCCCAAAAACCTGCCCACCGTGCTCCAGCAGCGGTACCACGTTCACCAGGAGCCCAATTACGAGGTGATTGTAGTGAACGACAATTCGGAAGACGATTCCAAGTATTACCTCGCCTCCATTGAAAACGGTTATTCACACTACCGCCATATCGAAATCAAACAGGCCGCCCAGTTCATCCCGGGTAAAAAATATCCCCTCTCGATCGGCATCAAGGGCGCCAAGCACGACACCCTGGTACTGACGGATGCAGACTGCAAGCCCGGCAGCACCTACTGGCTGTCGCTGATGGCGCAGGGCTTCGAAGGGGGAAAGGAGATTGTGCTGGGCTACGGGCCTTACTACAAAAAGCCGGGCTTTCTCAACAAGGTGATCCGCTACGAAACGTATTTCAGCGCCGTGCAATACCTGGGTTATGCCCTGGCGGGCATTCCCTACATGGGCGTGGGCCGCAACCTGGCGTATAAAAAGGAGCTGTTTTTCCGGCATAAGGGCTTCACCGCGCACCAGCACCTGGCTTCGGGCGACGACGACCTGTTCGTGAACCGCGCGGCCAACAGCCGCAATACCGCGGTGGTGATAGACAAGCACGCCTTTGCCTACTCGGAGCCCAAAACCAAATGGAAACACTGGTTCGGCCAGAAAACCCGGCATATGTCTACCGGCAAGCACTACCGCTTCGGCCACAAGTTGCTGCTGGGCCTGTTTTCCCTCTCCCACTTCGTTTTTTACCCGGCCATGGTGGCGGCGTTGTTTTACCCGCCCATGCTGTACATCACGCTGTATATCCTCGGGGGTAAAATCCTCGTGCAGTCCGTCATTACCTTCCTCGCCCTGAAGAAGCTCGACGAGCGGGATCTCTTCTGGTACAGCTGGCTGATGGACATCCTCATGTTCCTATATTATGTTATCTTCACGCCCGCATTGTTCTTCAAAAAAGGAAGAAGCAAGTGGAAATAAGCATGGAGATCGTTTTAAAATATTTCGCTGATTTTACGCCCCGGCAGCTCGACCAGTTCCGGACCCTGGCGCCGCTTTACAAGGAATGGAACGAGAAGATCAACGTCATATCCCGCAAGGATATCGACGCGCTGTACGAGAAACACGTACTGCATTCCCTGGCCATTGCTGCGGTAGCGGACCTTACGCCCGGCATGCAGGTGATCGACCTGGGCACCGGCGGCGGATTTCCCGGCATTCCCCTGGCCATATTTTTCCCCGAAGTGCAATTCCACCTGGTAGACTCCATCGGCAAAAAGATCAAGGTGGTGGAAGCGGTGGCCGAAGGCCTCAACCTGACGAACGTGACCACGGCGCACAGCCGGGTGGAAGACGTCAAAAACCGGAAGTTCGACCTGGTGGTGTCGCGTGCGGTAGCGCCCCTGAAAGACCTGTGGACCTGGAGCAAGCCCCTGCTCAGAAAGAATCCGCCGGCCGACCGGCCTTCCGGGCTGATCTGCCTCAAAGGGGGCGACCTCGCCCAGGAGATTTCCGAAAGCGGCTGCAGGCCCCGTCTCGTCAATATCTATAAACTGTTCCCCGAGGAGTTTTTCCAGGAGAAATTTGTGGTAGCGGTGCAATAAACCCCACCGGCCGGAACGTTTCGCAACCATTCGCCGCAGCGCGATAGCCGGCACGATATATCCTTCGATGCACCAATTTTCATGTGCGCATTTGGCGGCCGGCCAGTGCGGTTGGCCCAATACATGATTGAATATCAACAAGTGTCAGATAGCCGGGCGAGGATTGTAAAAAAAAGTTGAGTTTTACAAAATATGCCCCTTTTTCGTTCGTCTACCTATGTAAGATGAACGAGTGGCTTTCCATAAAAAAACCCATGGCAGCGGAACAAAACGAGCGCATACAACGCACGGTAGAAAAAGAACGCCAGCGGTTGCTGAACTTTATCCGGAAGCGGGTAGACAATGTGGCCGACGCGGAAGACATTCTGCAGGATGTGTTTGTGCAGTTCACCCAATACCTGCGCGTGGGCTCGGATATCGACTCCCTGACCGGCTGGCTGTTTGCCGTTGCGCGTAACCGCATCACAGACTGGTTCCGGAAAAAGAAGGAAGACAGGTTTTCGGATACAGCCCTGGCTTCCGCTGAAGGCGACGGGCCGCTCTTTCTCTCAGATATATTGCCAGACGCCGGTTCTCAAACGGACGAGCCCATGCTGCGGAAGGTGATGCTCGAAACCATTATGGAAGCGGTAGACGAACTGCCGGAGGAACAACGGTTTGTGTTTTTGCAACATGAAGTGGAGGGCCGTTCGTTCAAGGAGTTGGCTGCCGCAACGGGCGTGCCGGTGAACACGCTGCTTTCCCGCAAACGCTATGCTGTATTGGCTTTGCGAGAAAGCCTGGCAAGCCTGTACAAAGAATTAATGAACGATTAAAAGTATGAAAATGAAAAAGGTTTGGAAAATACTGTGCATCGTAGTGCTGGCACCCGCTTTTATCGCGCTGGTGGGTTTTGTGACGATGTACCTGTGGAACTGGCTGGTGCCCGCACTGTTCACAGGCCCCGTCATCACATTCTGGCAGGCGCTGGGTCTGCTGGTGCTGTCGAGGATACTGATCGGTTTCCCGAAAGGCGGCGGCGAGCGCGGCTGTTCCCGTAAAAAGCGCATGTGGAAAGAAAAGATGCAGGCCAAGATGGAACACCTATCCCCCGAAGAAAAAGAAAAAATGAAAGACGCCTTCAGCCGCTGTATGTCGGGCCCCTGGGGCCGCAAGCCGCAGAAGGACGAACTGGAATAACCCTCACAAATTTTAACCTGACTCTATGCAACCCTCCTTCAACACCAGTGCCGTTATGATCGGTATCTTCAAAACCAATATCAGTAGCTACCGCGACAGGAAGCTCATTATTGACGCAATTTGTAATAACTTTGAGGTGACGTCCTGCCATGTTGATATTGAAGATTGTGATAAAGTGTTACGGATCGTAGACCTGAAAGTAGATGAGCGTTCCATTATCAGCTTCGTCAAGCAACAGGGCTTCCATTGCGAAGTACTGGAATGATTTTTTACGGAGATTAACCATGACCATATGAACAAGCAAGCTATAAAGACCCTGTTGGAAACCAGTTTTACGGAATTTTCCGCTTTCACGGATACATTATCTGATCACCGTTTTGTGGTGTCGCCCGAAGGTAAATGGTCGGCGGGGCAGCAGATGGACCATCTCATCCGCAGCGCAAAGCCGGTCAATACCGCGCTGGGCATGCCCAAAGTGTTCCTCCGCTTTTTCGGCCGCCCGGTAAGCCGGTCAAGAAGCTTCGAGCAAATCCGCGACACTTACCGCGCCGTGCTCACGCGGGGCGGCGTGGCCGGCCGGCCCTATATTCCGCCGGTAACGGAAGCGGAAGAAAGAGCGCCGCTGACGCAGCAGTTCATACTGCAGAAAGACAAGATGATCGCCTTGCTGGATAAATGGACGGAGGAAGAGCTGGACAAGTACCAGGTGCCCCATCCCCTGCTGGGCAAGCTCACCGTGCGCGAGGTACTGTATTTTACGGCCTATCACAACAGCCACCACCTGGCTACGCTGCAGCAGCGCGAAGCGCTGAACCAGCCCTGGGCCAGCCAGCTGGAACGGACGATATTCTAATTTGCATAACTTCCTGAGGAGCGGGCGCCGGCGGCGCCCGTTTTTTTTGCCATTAAATTCGTAACTTCCATTACTTCTTTAACCCCAGGGCTGCGGCAAGCCACCCCAAAATCAGAACCGTCTTCCGCCGCCCCCAATTGTTGATTCCATGAAAAATAAACGGCAATTAATGTGCGTCGTTCTGCTGTTGCTGTATGCACCGGTTCGCAGCATGGCGCAAAGCGAATTTGCAAAGGGATGGATTTTCCCCCTCGAACTGGGGCAGGGCGCAGTCACCGCTTTCAACCAGGCCCCTGACCTCTACCTGGCCACCCTGGCGTTTTCCCCGCAGGTCACGGTGGTGCCGGGCAGATTACGGATAGGCCTTACCGGTGGAGGCGCCTTCTACGCCAAACGCATCTACGGCTTCGGCGGCGGCAGGGTGTCCCTGATGATCTGGGACGGCCCCAAAGTACTGGAAAGCTCCGTATTTAATGTGCAGCTGGTCGGCGAATACCTGCTCGGCACTAAAGACCAGCGGCTGGTTGGCGGCGGTTTCGCCGCGGAGATCGGCACGCTTGCCACGGTGGCCGTCAAAACCCACCGCGATTATGCGCTGAACAGCTGGTGGTTCCAGGGCAGCCTGGGATTGCACCTTTTCCGGAAAAAAACGGCGCCGCCGCCTTCGTTGTAAACCTTTAAACCCACCCACATGCCCACAACTGCCTTGGTCATCAGCGGCGGCGGCTCCAAAGGAGCTTTTGCCGTAGGCGTGCTGAAATACATGGCCGCCACACCAAAAATTAAATTCGATACGCTCTGCGGCACCAGCACCGGCTCACTCATTGTGCCGTTGGCCGCTTTAGGCGAAATCAACCTGCTCGAAAAACTCTACACTACGCATAAAACGAGCGACATCATCACCACTGGCAACGTCATCGGCCGGTTTGCGGGAAAAGACACCTATTCCCTGTTCGACGCGCAGCCGCTCAGCATCCTCATCAAAAACACATACACGGAAGACATGTACCAGGCGCTGCTGCAAAGCCGCAAAGCGCTCTACCTCACCACCGTGTGCCTGCAAACGGGGCGCATCACCTATTTCACGAACAGCGACCAGCCCATGACCTCGTCCGACTACGATGTGATACGCGTACAGAACAGCAGCACGTTCCGCCGCGCCATGTTCGCCTCCTCGTGCCAGCCGGTGTTCATGCCGCCGTACAAGGTAATTGAACAGGAACGCTGGCAGTATGTAGACGGCGGCCTGCGGGAATATGCGCCCATCGAGCTGGCCATTGATACCGGCGCCACGGAAGTGTATGCCATTCTGCTTTCGCCGGAAGCGCCGGCCATCGATGATCATGAATTCAGGAGCCCGTTCGAGATTCTGCAGCAGACGATGGACTGGTTCACGATGGATGTGGCAGTGAACGACCTGAAGATGCCGAAGTTCATCAACCGCAGCCTCGACTACCTGAAAGCGGTGAAAGCCAACATGAAAGCGGCTGGTCTCAAACCCAAAGAGATCGAGGCATTTTTCGACGTTCCGTTCGACAATCCTTTTATGGGCAAACGAGACCTGAAACTGCACATCATCCGTCCCGAAAAGCCCCTGAACGGCGGCCCCGGCGGCCTCACCTTCGACCCAGCCGAAATGAAAAAAATGGTCGCGTACGGCGAAGAAACCGCCCGGAAGTACTTCGAAAGCCTGTAACAGGAAACGATTACACATGGCGAAGCATCGCCGGGAACCACGCTGAAAAGCCGTAACAGGAATAGTTACGTACAGGAAAGAATTCCTAAAACGCTTCGAAAGCATGGAACGAAAATAGTGGCGTACAGCGAAGCTACCGCCCTGGAACCACGCTGAAAGCCGTAACAGGAACAGTTTCGCACAGGAAAGAATCGCGGAAACGCTTCGAAAGCATGGAACGAAAACAGTGGCTTACAGCGAAGCTACCGCCCTGGAAATAACTTCGAAATTCCTTAACGAAAAAGAGCTGTATCAGGAAACGATACAGCCCTCTTTCATATAGCATGTCGGATCTTTCTTATCGCGCTACCGCCTTGTTATTCGACCGGTCGATGTCCGCCAGGCGCAGGCTGGGGTCTATTTCGAGGCTTTTCAGCTGCCCGATGGGCACGTCGAGCATCAGCGTGTAGGTGGGGTGCGTCCAGCGCCAGCCGTCGTGCACTATGTATTGCTGCGCCGGGTTTTCATTCGGCTTGCTGCCGAACATGAGCGTCAGCGGGATGTTGTGCATTTCCTTCCGGCCATCGGCCAGTTCTACGGCAAGATCCACCGGCATGGGGAACTGCCCCTCCCGGCGCAGGCGCACCGCGGTTTTGCCGTTCACTTCGTACACACTGTCGAGCGCGTAATCGATGTGTTTGGTGGAGTTCATCATGTATTGCAGGTACCAGTCGAGCTGCAGGCCGCTTTCCTTTTCCATGACGCGGATGAAGTCTTTCGCGTTGGGATGTTTGAAGCGCCAGTCTTTGTAATACCGCAGCAGCCCCGCGTCGCGGTTGGCCGCCCCTATCACGTAACCCAGCTGCTCCAGGAACACGGCGCCTTTGGAATAGGCGTTGATGCTGTAACCGTAGTTGGTGTTGAAATGATCCGAATGCGTGCTCATGGGCTCTTCGAAGCCGCTTCTGATGAGCGCGAAGTAAGCGCGGTAGTTGCCAGCCTGGTGCCATTTTCCTTTCAGCGAGTCTACGGTATTGCCGATGGTATTGTCTTCCGCGAAGGTAGTGAAGCCCTCATCCATCCAGGGGTACAGGCTTTCGTTGGTGGCCAGCACGCCCTGGTACCAGCTGTGCATCCATTCGTGGATGGCCACGCCGTATAGCCCGTCCATTTTCCCGTTGCCCATGATCAGTGTGGCCATGGGGTATTCCATGCCGCCGTCGCCGCCCTGGATAAAGGAGTACTGCTTGTACGGATAGGGCCCGTAATGTTTTTTGATATAGGCGTACGCGGCGGGGATCATCTCCGCCAGCTGCGGCCAGGTGGTGCGGGTGGTATCGTTTTCGCGGTAAAAGAAGTGCGCGGTAAAGCCGTCTACTTCTTTGGTGAGGTGTTTGTATTCCGGATCGGCGGCCCATACGAAATCATGTACATTGGGCGCGGAAAACCGCCAGGTGAGGGTATTCCCCACCGGGCGCGCCACCTTGCTGCCTTTGGCTTCGTAGCCGTAACCGATCTGCTGCGGGTTTTGCAGGTAACCGGTAGCGGCGATCACGTATTTTTCATCGATGGTGATGCTGACGTCGAAGTCGCCCCAGATGCCGTAGAATTCCCGTGCGATGTACGGCGTGGGGTGCCAGCCTTCATAATCGTATTCGCACATTTTGGGATACCACTGCGCCATGGAAAAGTCGATGCCTTCTTTGTTGTGCCGGCCGCTGCGGCGGATCTGCACGGGCACCTGTGCTTCGAACTCCATATCGAACACCGTTTTGCTGTTGGGCAGTATCGGCTGGTCGAGGTCTACCACCAGGATGGTTTCTTCGGTGCGGTAGGCTTGCTGGCGGCCATCGCGTTTCAGCGATTTTATTTTCTGGTAACCCGTTTCGTCGGGTTTAAGTTTTGAAATGCGATCGGTCACGCGGGCATCCCAGTCGTGCTTGTCGTTCCCTTTCGCGTCTTTGCTGGAAACGATTTTTCCCAGTTCCTGGCTGCGCACGTCCATCATGCTGCCGGGCTGGAACGCGTTCCAATAGAGGTGGTAAAACACGCGGTAAAGGGTATCGGGCGAATGATTGGTATACTCGAGCTGCTGTTTGCCGGTGAAGCGGTTGGTTCGTACATCCATCTGAATGTCCATGGTATACTTCACGCGTTGCTGCCATCTGTCTGTCTGCGCCAGGGCTCCTGTTGTTCCCAGCACCAGGAGGAAGGCCGGGAATAATGATCTTCTCATACTCAGATTGTTGGTATAAGGCGCGAAAATAATGAATTTAAGCGGAGGCGTTCCCTGATTTGGGATGTGCGGTCGGGCCGTGTGGAATAGGGCCTGCCGGCGCCCTTGAATCCTCATGTCTGTTGCTGTTCAGGCCGGCAGGCGGGTTTTTCCCTCTGCATACCAGGCGTATGGCCGGTTATGCGATCGTGATGCCCTGCGTGGTGACGGGGGCGGCCAGGTCCCAGTTATTTTTCAGGGCCTGTGTTAGAAATGTCTTCGTGCGGTATACGGTAGGATGCAAAATTTTCCGGGGGTGGTTGGCCAGCCATTGCTGGCGGGCTTTGGTATAAGCCAGTATCCAGCTTTTTTCGTCGCCGCCCCGCAGCGGTGTCCGTTCGGGGAAACGGGAGCGCAGGAAAGGCGGGATGGAGCCGGAATGGATGTAGCTGTCGTAAATAACGAGCAGGCTCAGCGGCAGCGTAAACTGTTCCGCTTCAAAAAAGTGCAGCGCCGGCTGGAAGTAGAGGATTTCAAAGGTTTCGTCCTGCGCCCGGCGCATCAGCGGGTCCTGGCGGGCGCTTTCCTTCAGCAGGCTGATGAAGTTGCGGTCGTTGACGAGCGACGTCCGGCCTACGCGGTCCATGTAAGGCGCAAAGTTTGCCGCGAAGCTGCCATCGAGGTCGATGTAGCGTTGCAGGAGATTGCGGAGGTTGCCCTGTTCGGTGGTCTGGCTGCGGCCGTAGGTGATCTGGCGGCTGCCGCCTCTTCCGTCTGGCAGTATCACTACCGCGTCGTACCGGCCGTCTGCGCTGCCTGTTTCAAAAACATTGACGATGCGCAGGATTTTCTGTTTGATGTCATTGGTGATCATAAGTAAACGATTGGGGATTTATGGTGTCCATTGCACGGTAAGCCATTGTTGCATCCAGGGCAGTTTCACGGCGTCGGCGCCGGGCGGGTTGCCCGGGGTTTGCCGGCGTATTTTTAAACGCCAGGCATCATGGCTGTATTGCAGGCGGCCTTCCTGTTGCAGCCAGCCGCTGCGCAGCTCGTCGCGCTGCATCCCGTGCATTGCCGCGGCTTCGCCAAGCGCATCGAGGGCGCACTGTTTTTCGGCGGGCGTGAGCCCGATGTTGCTTTCCACGGCGGCGTCCAGCGGAAGGCCGCACAACAGTTTATGCAGTGCCATATTATATTCCGGCGTCTGTTCATCGCCGCCGGCCATGAATTCGAGCAGATGGGGGGCGCGGGCCTGGATGTCAGGTATCACTGTTCCGGCGCCGGGTTCGAGCCAGTTCAACCGTGCGAACAGTGCCGGCAGCTGGTGCTGCAGCAATACGAGACCCGCCTGTTTCACGAGCAGCGGCTCATCCAGATCGAGGTTGGGTGAAGCAACAGGCTGAACGGTTATTTTTCGCGGCACGGGCGCGGGGAAGCCCTGCAGTACTTCCGGGAAAGCGATATCGTCCAGCAGCTTACCCGAGGAAATGCTGATGTCTGCCTGCATCCAGCTGCGCCACTTTTCGCGGATGCGGTCTTTCAGCTGCAGCGGCCCGCCGCCGGCCATGAGTGCGCCAAAGAGCGCATCCCAGTAAATACAGCGGAGGCGGTTCTGCGCGGCGGTCGCCTGGCCGGCGAAGCGTTGCAGCAGGCCGCCTTCTCCCGCCATCGCCACTTTTCCGGCGGCATCGCCGAACACGGCGCGCAGCACTGCCTGCTGTGTGGCTGAAGAGCACTGCTGCACCCAGCGCTGGATATTCAGCCGGTTGGCAGCCCAGGCTTTCGCCCATTTGTGGCGGCACAAAGCTTCGTGCCGCTGCACGGCCGCAATGATGTTTTCTTCCAGCGTAGCGGGCGTTTCCTGCTGCATCCACCAGGGAATGAGGCCATACTGCATAAAAAAGAACCAGGCGTACTGGTAAATTTCATCCACGGAGCAAAGGCCCCATTGCTGCTCCTGCTCTGCTTCAGGGTACAGCCCGTTTTCCTGCTCCTGCTGTGGCGATGCGCCGTTCCAAACTTCCATAAAGTATTTATTTTAACTGCCTTTCCTGGGTTGCGGGGCAGCAGTTTTACAGATCCGTGAGTGTACAACACGGCCGGCGGAAATGCCAATCATAGTGCACCTGTTACTTTCGTTCCATTAGCTGTAAGACACCTGATGCCTGAGTATTTTGGGGCTGCATCTTTTTTCGGTATCCTGGGGTTGAATGAAGTGTGCGGTCTTTTATTCTTCTTTTCCGGGGCTGTTCTACTTTGTAATATTAGTTATAATTCCGAACATGGCAAAGGGCGGGTCAGGCGTTTTTGCCTTCCACGATCATCACGATCTCCCCTTTTACGCCTTTTTCCGCAAAATGGTCGCGTACCTCCTGCAGGGAGCCTCTTTTATTTTCCTCGAACATTTTGGTCAGCTCGCGCGATACGCAGCATGGCCGGTCCGGGCCGAAATAAGTGATGAAATCCTCCAGTGTTTTCACGAGGCGGTGGGGCGATTCATAAAACACCATGGTGCGGTCTTCTTCGGCCAGGCGGGTTAACAGGGTGTGGCGGCCTTTTTTGGGGGGCAGAAAACCTTCAAAAGCAAAGCGGTTCATGGGAATCCCGCTGTTGACCAGCGCGGGCACGAAGGCCGTGGCGCCGGGCAGGCATTCTACCGGCACGCCGGCGCGGATGCATTCGCGTACCAGCAGGAAGCCCGGGTCGGAAACGCCCGGTGTGCCTGCATCTGTCAGGAGGGCCATCTGTTTGCCCGCCTGCAGTTGTTGTACCAGGTGCTGCAACACCTTATGCTCGTTATGCTGATGATAAGGTGTTACAGGCCTCGTAATGCCATAGTGCTTCAGCAGCACACCCGAGGTACGGGTATCTTCCGCCAGCACCAGCTCCACCGTTTCCAACGTTTTTACGGCCCTGTAGGTCATGTCCGCCAGGTTTCCGATGGGCGATGGAATGATGAAGAGTTTGGACAAGTTATTGGATATTAACTTCGTAAAATTCCATTACCTGGTTGGCCAGCAGTTTCTGGCAGGCGTTTTCAGCAATGTGCTGCGCCTCTTCTTTGGAGCCTGCCTCGATCTGCAGGGTGATGTGCTTGCCTACACGTACATCGTGTACATTTCCAAGGCCGAGGTTTTTTAACCCGCCCAATACGGCTTTACCCTGGGGATCCAGCAGTTCTTTCAGCGGCATCACGTTGATATGTGCAGTAAATGTCATTTGTCTCGAAAATTTTGACGCAAACCTAAGGAATAAATCAGGAATTACGAAATGCACCGCACCCGTAAATTCCCTTGAAATACAATACAGTCATGAATATCACCTTATTTGGATACCTTATTTCAGGCCGCTGAAATTTTAGGCGGCACCAGCAGGGAGAGCCCTACGTACACGATGAAGATAAACGGCACCACGGCGAATCCCAGTACGGGAATACCGGCGATCGTAAGGGCGATCAGCAGAAAGCGCGGCCAGTTGTCTTTCACGCTGAAGTTCTTGAACTTCAGGCTGATCATGGGATGCGAGCTGACCATCAGGTAACAGAGCGCCGCGATAATGCCGTAGAGCACCCATACATTTTCGAGCCAGCGCGCCAGGTTGAAGGGATTATTGAGCATGATGAGCGGAAAGGAAGCTACCAGGAAGCCGACGGCCGGCGTAGGCACGCCGATGAAGTTTTCCGACTGCCGGGTATCGAGGTTGAACACCGCCAGCCGGTAGGCCGCAAAGCAGGGCACCAGCAATGCCGGGGCGAGGTTGAAGTAAGACACGTCGAACACATCCGGTGTGCGCAGGTAGGCGCTGCGGAGCAGGCGGAACAATATCATCCCGGGCACCACCCCGAACGACACTACGTCCGCCAGGGAATCCAGCTCTTTGCCCAGCGGCGACGAAACCTTGAGCAGCCGCGCCACGAAGCCGTCGAAAAAGTCGATGATGCCGGCCAGCACCACCAGGCCGGACGCCCAGTAGATGGGCTCGGGATTTGTGACGGTATATTCGGTGTTGTTGAATTCGGCAATGTACTCCGGCGCATGCAGGATAAAGATGATCGCAAGCGCGCCGCAAAAAAGATTGGACAGGGTAAGGATATTCGGAATTTGTTTCATCAGCGTATTATTCGTCTTTTCAATGGCCTGATGGAACATTCTCTTTGCGACAAACTAGCGGGTCTGGCAAATGTTTCATCAGAAATTTATTCGTCTTTTCAATGGCCTGGCAAAGGTGCGCCAGCCTGCTGTAAAAACACCGGAACCGGCGGTTGAAGCCGGTTCCGGTGCCAATATACAAGATTATGCTTTCATCAGCGATTCAATTTCCTCGGCCGTGATCGGGATGTTGTCAAACAGATCCACATTCCCGCTTTTCTTCAGCCAGATGTTATTTTCAATCCGCACGCCCATTTGTTCCTCTTCAATATAGATGCCGGGCTCCACGGTCAGTACTGCGCCTTCGGGCAGGGGCTGATGGAAAGACGGCGCCAGGTCGTGCACATCCACGCCCAGGTGATGCGAAATGCCATGGTAAAGGTATTTGCGGTAAGCGGGCGTTTCAGGGTCCTGGTTCTTGATATCGTTGTCGGTCAGCAGGCCGAGCTTCACAAATTCCTTCCCGGCTTCCACGCCCACCATTTCGTGATATTTCGCAATGGTCACGCCGGGGGCCAGGATGGACTTGGCATAATTGTGCAGGTGCAGGCAGGCGTTGTATACCTGGCGCTGCCGGTCCGTAAACCGGCCGTTCACCGGTACCGTGCGGGTCAGGTCAGCGTTGTACCCGCCGTAAGCGGCGCCGAAATCCATCAGGATCAACTCCCCGTCTTTACACTCCTGGTTGTTGGATACATAATGCAGCGTACGGGCCCTGTCGCCGGAAGCGATGATAGAGCTGTACGCTTCGCCGGTAGCGCGGTTGCGTAAAAACTCGTGCAGGATTTCCGCGTGTATTTCGTGCTCCGATACACCGGGCCTGATGAAGCCCAGCAGGCGGCGGAACGTTTTTTCCGTGATGTCGATGGCCTGGCGGATGACTTTTACTTCCTCTTCCGTTTTAACGGAGCGGAGCTCCTTCAGAAGGGGCGCCGAGCGCAGAAAGTTGTGCAGCGGGTAGCGTGCGCGCAGTTCGGCCGCATACCGGTAATCCCGCACGGGTACGAGATTGGCTTTACGGTTGTTTTCGTTCGTGTTGAGATAAATATTCTGCGCATCGTGTATCCAGGGCTGGAGCAGCGCGTCCAGGCTGTCGAGCCACACGATGGTCTGAATTCCAGAAATAGCCTGTGCTTCCTCGCGGCGGAGGCGATGGCCGTCCCACTTCTCTTTCAGCTCGTTCGGGCGCACCAGCACCAGTACCTCGCGGTACTTGGGGTCCGCATTATCCGGGAACAACACCAGCATGGTATCCTCCTGGTCGATGCCCGTGAGCCAGTACAGGTCCGCATTCTGCTTGAAAGCATGCAATGCGTCGCCGTTGGTGGGCAACTCGTCGTTTGAATTGAATATGGCAATCGATCCCGGCTGCAGTCTGGCTTTGAAGCGCTCCCTGTTTTTAATGAAGAGCTGTTGGTCGAGCGGTAAATATTTCATCTGTTTTGCTGTTTTCAAGTATGAAGGCTCAAACTTACCGGAAAATCAGCAACCGGCAAAAATGCATCGGGGTTATGTCGGCAGGCGGCCCGCACGATAATTAACAAATAAATATTCCCCCCGTCCTTTGATTTTCCGGCAAATTGAAATCGAATGAATTAGATAAAATCTAAAAAACAACTTTAAAACTATTGATTTTACAGGTAATTAGGTGGTGCAACATCCATAAAATTTGACAATATCAAAAAATGCATAGATTTGCTCATACACCAAAACAATCTTTCTTTATGCAAATCAGCAGTGTAAGAGATACACTCAGAGAATTGCGGGATCTTGGCATAGAGAACATCGCCGATGTACATTACCAATTGCCGCCTGAGGAGTTAACAGCGCAGACACTGGCATTGCACCAGGGTTGCCAGACAGACACCGGCGCATTGATGGTAGACACCGGCGAGTTCACGGGCCGTTCCCCTAAAGACAAGTTTATCGTCAAAGACCAGCTCACCGCCAGTTCCGTAAACTGGAACGATTTCAACCAACCATTTTCCGCAGAAAATTTCGAAAAGCTGTACCAGAAAATCACCCGTTACTTTGCCGGCAAACCGGTTTGGGTGAGGGACTGCCAGGCCTGCGCCGACCCTGCCTACCGCCTCAACGTGCGCGTGATTACGGAAAGCCCCTGGGCCAGCCTTTTTGCATACAACATGTTTCTCCGGCCCACCGAAGAGGAGCTGGAGCACATGGAACCGGAATGGACGGTTATCCAGGCGCCCGGCTGCCACGCCAACCCGGCGGAAGACGGTACGCGCCAGCACAACTTCGCTGTAGTGAGCTTTACCCGCAAAATGATCCTCATCGGCGGCTCCGCCTACACCGGTGAAATCAAAAAGGGCATCTTCACCATTCTCAATTACCTGTTGCCGCACACCCAGAACGTACTGAGCATGCACTGCTCCGCCAACCTGGGGAAAGACGGCGACACGGCTGTTTTCTTCGGCCTGAGCGGCACCGGCAAAACCACGCTGAGCGCAGACCCGGAGCGCAAGCTGATCGGTGACGACGAACATGGCTGGACCAACAGCGGCGTTTTCAACTTCGAAGGCGGCTGTTATGCCAAAACCATCGACCTTAGCGCCGAAAAGGAACCGCAGATTTTCCAGGCCATCCGCGAAGGCGCATTGCTGGAAAATACGGTCTTCTTCCCCGGCACCAGCAAAGTGAATTATGCGGACAAAAGCATCACCGAAAACACCCGTGTGAGCTATCCGCTGCACTACATCGATAACGCCCTGGAACCTTCCATCGGCGGCATCCCGAAAAACATCTTTTTCCTCACCTGCGATGCGTACGGCGTGTTGCCACCCATTTCCCGCCTGAGCCCCGGCCAGGCCATGTACCAGTTCATTTCCGGTTATACCGCGAAAGTGGCCGGTACGGAAGCAGGCGTAACCGAGCCCAAATCAACGTTCAGCGCATGCTTCGGCGCACCCTTCCTCCCCCTTCATCCTGCCCGTTATGCGCAGATGCTCGGGGAAAGAATGCGGGCGCACCAGGTAAACATCTGGCTGATCAACACGGGCTGGACCGGCGGCGCTTACGGCACCGGCCATCGCATCAAACTCAGCTACACCCGCGCCATGATCAGCGCTGCACTGAAAGGAGAGCTCGATAAAGTAGCCTACAAAAACCATGAAGTGTTCGGCGTAGCCATCCCCGAGGTGTGCCCCGGCGTGCCCGACGAACTGCTCGACCCACGCAACACCTGGGCCGACGCCGCAGCGTACGACGCCCAGGCGAAAGACCTTGCCGGGCAATTCGTAAAAAATTTCGAAAAATACGCCGCGCAGGCCGGAGAAGAAATCCTGGCCGCCGCGCCGAAAGTGTAGCCGCCACCGGCCTTTTTACGCCATCAGCGCTTGCCGGCCCCACAACCGGCTGAAAGCAAGCGCCCGGCATACCAGGCCTTATAGCGCATATTCGTCGTTCACCTGTAAACCGTTTGCCTTTATACCTCCCGCAGTTCGACTGCGGACATCCCTCCGGGGATTTCCATCGTCTAAACTTCGTGTGTTCCTTTTAGATTCCAACGTTCATTTATCAATTTGGTTTGACGGGGTTGCCTTTGGCCGGGCAACCCCTTTCCATTCCCCGATTTTTCTTTACCTTTGCGCATGCAAATTTTAGACGGCAAACACGTATCCCAGGCAATTAAAGACCAACTGGCTACCCAGGTGGCTGAATTAAAAGTACAGGGCAAAAAAATCCCCCATCTGGCCGCCATCCTCGTAGGCAACAGCGGCGCCAGCGAAACCTATGTAGCCAACAAGGTTAAATCCTGCGCTGAAATCGGCTACAACTCCACCCTGCTGCGTTTTGAGGACACCATTCCCGAAAAGCACCTGCTGGACCACATCAACATGCTGAACGAAAACCCCGACATCGACGGTATTCTCGTACAGCTGCCGCTTCCCAAACACATCAACGAAGAACTGGTCATCAATACCATCGACCCCAGCAAAGACGTAGACGGCTTCCACCCCATGAACGTGGGCAAAATGGTAAGCGGCCTGCCTACTTTCATTCCCGCAACACCATACGGCATCATGCTGATGCTGGAACATTATAACATCGACACCAAAGGAAAACACGCCGTGGTAATCGGACGCAGCCATATTGTGGGCACGCCCGTCAGCATCCTGCTCAGCCGTAACACCCATCCCGGCAACTGTACCGTTACCCTCTGCCATTCGCACACCAAAAACCTGGCGGAGATCTGCAAACAGGCAGACATTGTGGTAGCCGCCATCGGCAGGCCCAATTTCGTTACGGCCGAAATGGTCAAAGAAGGCGCGGTAGTGATCGACGTAGGCATCAACCGCATTGCCGATGCTTCCAAGAAAAGCGGCTTCCGCCTGGTGGGAGACGTGGATTACGATGCCGTGGCGCCGCTTTGCAGCTATATCACCCCTGTTCCGGGAGGTGTGGGCCCCATGACCATCGCCGCACTGCTGAAAAACACTTACCACGCCGCCACCGGCCAGCGCGGGCACCAGAACTAATTAATCAGTTACCTTTGTACCATGCAAAGCACCGCTTTACATACCGCTACTTTACCCGTGATGGAATCTTTTTATACCCTGCAGGGAGAAGGATTCCATCAGGGGAAAGCCGCGTACTTCATCCGCCTCGGCGGTTGTGACGTGGGCTGCGTGTGGTGCGACGTGAAGGAAAGCTGGGACGCGGACAAACATCCGCAGCTGGCCATCCCCGACATGGTGCGGGAAGCCGCCGCCAACCCGGGCCGTATTGCGGTCATCACCGGCGGCGAGCCCCTGATGCACGACCTGACCGCCCTTACCCAGGCCCTGCACAAAGCAGGTTTCCGGAATCATATCGAAACGTCCGGCTCCTCCCCGCTCAGCGGCAGCTGGGACTGGATTACCCTTTCCCCTAAAAAATTCAAGGCGCCCCTCCCCGAGATCTGCGCCAAAGCCCACGAACTGAAAATCGTGATCTACAATAAATCCGATTTCGCCTGGGCGGAGAAATACGCCGCCATGGTGGGGAAACCATGCAAACTATACCTCCAGCCCGAATGGAGCCGCGCTGCGGAAATGACGCCCTTTATCATCGACTACGTAAAGGACAACCCCCAATGGCAGATTTCCCTGCAAATCCATAAGTACATCAACGTTCCGTAAAACAGCCGGCCGCGAAGGAGCAAGCGATGCCCGACAACAGCCGTGGCCGGGAAAAACCATATCCACTACAACGGTTTTCAACTAAAGATGGGTGCCTGTATTGTAGCGTTTTTCAGGAAAGACACCCGACCTGGCGCACCAGCAAACAGGATTATTGATCAAGAAATGGAAGCAAAAAAGCCCAAAAGCAACTAAATTGGCTCTTGCACAGCTGTAAAGCTCCTTCAGGATTAATAACCCTGGCTGTAAAGTAAAATCAGTATCAGGCTACCTGACTGTAAAGTTTTTTCAGGACAAGACAAGGGCAAGACCCTTAAGGTTTACTTCCTCCTTCCTCCCATGTTACTTAGGGGATACTTAAGGGTTACTTAAGGGATAATGCGTAGGGAGTGCGTGTTTTCGGCAAAAACGCGTTTTAGGGAAAACATCAACTTGCACGATATCAATCATTTACGAGCGATTTTTCCGAAAATGACCCTTATTTTAACGCACTAAGCGAATATTTTGCGACCGGAGCGTGTTTTTCACACAGGCGACGCCCTCAAACCCGTCAACAGCGTGGCAATCGGCCCTACCCCGCGGTGCTTACGCACGCCCAACACCCCATAAAAGCACCAACAAGTCCTTGCTTCCCGGCTACTCCTTCGTTCCTGCTCAAGGAATCCGAGTTGCAATAACAATGGGGCATTGGATGGCTCGCATGCGTGGTCGAGCAGGCCCGGAATGATCAACGTGAGTAAAAGTGAGGGGCATTTAGCCAAAGCGTGCATTATATTACATTTCATTGTAATCCTCATACCGGAAACCCCTTTTTTTCCGTTATTTAGGGACTTGCTATGAAACACATCCTGTTATTATGCTGCTGCCTGTTCAGTTTCGGGCTGATGGCGCAAAAAACCGACAAGGCCGATAAGAAGGCGAATGAGCTGTTTGAAAAGTCGCTCGAATCGATGCGCGTATATAAGTACGATGAAGCGATTCACTTCCTGCAGGAAGCGCTGAAGGTGAAGCCCAACTATCCGGATGCGTATGGGCAGATGGGGCTCACCTATGTGGCCAGAAAAAACTACAAGGAAGCGATCACAGCTTTTAAGAAACTGCTGGAAATCGATCCGGATGGCATCCGCTTCATCCGGTTTTCGTACGCCAAGGCGCTGGCGGGGAACGGCCAGTTTGCAGATGCGCTGCGCATGGCCGACGAACAGCTGGCCGCCTCGAAGAATCCGTCTGTGGAGCTCAGGGCTTTCAAGAAAAACATGGAGTACGCCCTCACCACCAAGCCCGTACCATTCGAGCCTAAAAACCTCGGCGATAAAATCAACTCCCCCGACGCAGAGTATTTCCCCTCTCTTACCATCGACGGTAAAACGCTCGTGTATACACGCCGTGTGGGCGGCCGCAACGAAGACTTTTTTGTGTCCGAAAAAGACAGCCTGCTCTGGCTAGCCGCCAAAGACATGGGAGAGCCCGTAAACTCCGAGTTCAACGAAGGTGCGCAGAATATTTCGCAGGATGGGGAGATGCTCGTGTTTACCGGTTGCGATTTCCCCGGCGGGCGCGGCAGCTGCGACATCTACTTTTCCGTTAAGACCGCTAACGGCTGGCTGGCGCCCCGCAGCATCGGCACGGCCATCAATACCGAACTGTGGGAATCGCAGCCCTGCCTTTCCCCCGACAAGCAAACGCTTTATTTCACCCGCGAAACCTCCGACGCGGGTGCAGACATTTTCGTGAGCCGCCGCGGCCCCGACGGGCGCTGGAGCATGGCGGAACGCCTCGGTCCGAATATCAACACGCCCGGCCGCGAAATGACACCCTTTCTTCATGCCGACGGCCAGACGCTATTTTTTGCCTCCACCGGCCACCAGGGCTTCGGCGGGCTTGATTTATTTTATTCCCGCATGCAACCCGACGGCAACTGGGGCCCGGCCGTGAGCCTGGGTTACCCGATCAACACCATCGATGAAGACGGCAGTCTCACCGTAGCTGCAGACGGCAAAACGGCCTACTTCGCCTCCGACCGTACGGACAGCAAAGGCTCGCTCGACATCTACAGTTTCGAGCTGTACGAAAGCGCCCGCCCGCAGCCAACGCTGTACGTGAGAGGATACGTATACGACGCCAAAACCAACCAGCGCCTCGTAGCCGCCCTGGAGCTGACCGACCTGACCACCAAACTAACGGTGGCGAACATACGCAGCGGCGAAAACGGCGAATACCTGGTGCCGCTGCCGACGGGAAAAGACTATGCGCTGTCGGTAAGCCGGAAAGGGTATCTCTTTTTCTCGGAAAACTTCTCGCTCAAAGCAGTGAAAGAAGGCCAGCCCTACGAAAAGAACGTGCCGCTGCAACCGCTGGAAGCCAATGCCGTAGTGGTGCTGCGGAACATCTTTTTCGCCAGCAAAGAATACACGCTGCAACCCGCATCCACCACGGAACTGGATAAACTGGTGGCATTGCTCAAAAGCAACCCCACGATGCAAGCCGAACTAAGCGGGCATACAGACAATGTGGGCAGCGACGCGGACAACCAGGTACTGTCCGAAAACCGGGCGAAAGCCGTGGTAGCGTACCTCGTGCAGCAGGGCATCGACGCCAAACGGCTGAAAGCGAAGGGGTACGGGGAAACAAAACCGGTGGACTCCAACGATACGGACGAAGGCCGGGCACAGAACCGGCGTACGGAATTGAAGGTGGTGAGTTTGTAATGGTTAAGCGATAAAACGAAGAAGGGAGGAACAAATGCAGTTCCTCCCTTCTTCGTTTATTCAGACAATTGTTTTTTCAGCGCACCGATTTCCTTTTCCTGCTTCGCCAGTTTTTGTTGCTGGCTCTTCATCACCTTTTCCTGTGCAGCCATTTTCTTATTCATATCGATCATATAAAGTGTCAGCTCCTCGATTTTCCGAAGGAGCATGGCCTGATTGCCGCCTACGTCCAGCCCATGCTCCTGCACCTCCGAAGCCGCGGGGATTTCAGGGAGGTGTTTGTGTTTCGCGATGAACCCTGCCACCTCCTCAAGGCTTTTCAATTTATAGTCGGGCTGGAATACGAAGTCGGGCCATTCGGATACGGTAACTTTTATTCTTCGTGTTTTTATATCACCGTTCACCGCCAGTTTGTAGCCGCTGCTTTGACTGGTCCCAATGCAGAGTCCCCCGTATTCGTCCATAATGATTTTATTATGCTCGGCACCGCCGTTTGTTTTTGTGGCAAACACCAGTTTTCCGCCAATGAGGTTCGGATGGCTGGGAAGGTCCGCTTTTTCCGCCCATATGCCTGCTACCTGGCGATGCGCATCGGACTGGCCGGTGAGATTGGAAAAAAATATTGCCCCTACCCGTTCTCCGGCGCCCAATGCGCTGACGGGCCGGCCGAGTTCCAATACCGGCTGTTCTGCAGATGCAATGCTTACAACTTTATCCTGTTGAGAATACGTGCGTGGATAACTTACCTGGTTCTGATTGTAAAAGCTGCCCGGAACGAGTGTGCCAACGCCGATGTTGCCATTGCGCTCGATGATCATATGGGCATCTTCGCTATTATAGCCATACCCTCCCAGCATAACGGGCAAAGCTGTGCCGGTATTCTGATAGAAGCCCTTTATCCATAGACCTACTTCGTCGTTCAGGTCGTTACCGCCCGGGGCTGTGGAGAGATAGCGCTTGCGTTGCAGGCCCCAGTAACTGACTGCCTGATTGTTCTGAAAGGAGGTGGTGGTCGACATTGTCAGGCCCAGCGGATGCGCGAATTGCGCCTGAACGTCGGGGGGCTGAACTACAATACCGTTTGTCAAAGTTTGACTGCTTGCGGCGTAACAGGCCAGCAGCGCGTTAAAAAACAGGATGAACTTTTTCATGGCCAAGGGATTTATCCTCCGAAGATATCAAAATTCCCTCACCTGCTTTTTCAGCACGCTGTCCGTTTGCTGCGGCGTGAGCCCGCGCGGGGCCAGGGCGCTGAGCCAGTCGCCGTACATCACGTTCGGCAGCACGATGAACCTCCCGCCGAATTCTTCGCGCAGCTGATCTACGGCGGCGCTTCTTTCCGCCGGCGATTTCCGGTAAAACACTTCCGCGAAGTCGCCCAGGTTATCACCAACCAGCATGGCGATTTCAAATTTCTGCGCCACGCCGGCGCGGCGCGGTTCCTTGTTGGAATTGCCGTCGGACATCAGGAGGTGCTCATTGTCGGCAAATGGGAAGCCCCACCGCTGCAGGTTTTTCAGGGTAGCGGCCCTTTCCTTTTCGAGGCGGTTGGTGATATAATAGATTGTGAATCCTTTCGCAGCTGCGTCTTTAAAAAAGGCCGGCGCGCCCGGTACGGTATCTGCCGCGGCGAGGGCCGTCCATTCTTCCCAGGCCTGTTGTGAGTAAGGCCTTCCCGACAGGGCACTTTTTGCGGAGAAGGGGCTGTTATCGAGGATGGTTTCGTCGATGTCCGTTACGATCGCTCTTGGCCGCAGGGTTTGCTGATGGCTCATAACTTCCACCCGTTGCCCCGCCACCTGGTATGCCTGCAGGCAGAGCGCTTTGTATTCCGCCGCGCGCTGCTGCCAGAGCGCTCCCCAGGCAGGGCCCGTGGTGGAAAACGAAACGGAAGAAGTTTGTTCCGGTGTTTTGCAGGCGGCTAAAACAAGCAGGCCTGCGAGCAGGTATTTGATATGCATAAGCGGGTGGATGTGCTGCAAACTTCACCAAAAAAACGTACATTGAATGTACCTAAATTGTTAACCCATGCGCGATGAATTACACTACCGCATTGCATTAACCCTCATTCCGCAGGTGGGCGACGTAGTGGCGAAAGAGCTGCTCCGGCACCTCGGCACCGCCCGCGATATTTTCAAGGCGAAAAGAAAACACCTCGAATGCATACCCGGCGTTGGCGCACAACGCGCGGCGGCCATCCTCCGGTTCAACGCCTTCCACCTGGCCGATGCGGAAATGGATTTCATGCAACGCAGCGGTGTGCGTCCCGTGTTTTATACCGATACGGCCTACCCGAAGCGTTTGCAGCATTGTTACGACAGTCCCGTGATGCTTTACACCAAAGGGCAGCTTGATTTGCAGGCGGAAAAGATGCTCGGCATTGTGGGCACGCGCAAACCCACGGCGTACGGGCTGGCTATCTGCGAACAGTTTGTATCCGCATTTACGCAGCATCACATCACCATCGTCAGCGGCATGGCCTATGGCATCGACATTGCCGCACACAGAACGGCCCTGCAATGCGGCCTCCCCACCATCGGTGTGCTGGCGCACGGGCTCGACAGCCTGTATCCCTCCACACATGCCGCCACGGCACGGCAGATGCAGGAAAACGGCGGGCTGCTCTCCGATTTCGGCAGCGGCACCAGGCTCAGCAAACAGAACTTTCCGCGCCGCAACAGGATAGTAGCCGGTTTGTGCGATGCCACACTGGTGATCGAAAGCGGCATCAAAGGCGGGTCGCTCATCACCGCCGACATCGCCGGCAGTTATAACCGCGACGTGCTGGCGGTGCCGGGGCGTATCGGCGATCTGCGCTCCGAAGGCTGCCTCGAGCTGGTGCGGCGCAACAAGGCGGCGCTCGTCACCGGGCCGGAAGATGTGCTGGATATGCTCAACTGGCGGCCGGCAGCTCCTAAAAGCGCGCCCGCCGTGCAACGCCGGCTGTTCCATCACCTTGCGCCCGCGTTGCAGCACATCGTGGAAACGCTGGGCGATGGCCATCTGCATATCGACGAAATCCAGCACCGAAGCGGCGTTCCACGGCAGGAAATTTCCGGCGCCATGCTGCAGCTCGAAATGGAAGGACTGGTGCGGCCCATGCCCGGCAATACATATCAATTAATATGCACATGAAAAATGAACTGCGCTGGTTACGTAAAATAGTCGTACATTTGCGTGCAATTATTTAGAAAACTGCCAAAATAATTGCAATATGCCTGCGGGAAAATCCAAACAAAAATTTGTAGCTGACGGTCTTACCTTCGACGATGTGTTGCTGGTACCAGCCTACTCAGAAGTGCTGCCCAGAGAAGTCAACATCACTTCCCAACTTACCAAGAACATCCGTATCAACATTCCCATGGTGTCTGCCGCAATGGACACTGTAACGGAAGCCAACCTGGCCATTGCGCTGGCGCGCGAGGGCGGTATCGGCATCCTGCACAAAAACATGAGCATTGAAAAACAGGCGGAGCTGGTAAGAAAGGTGAAACGCAGCGAAAGCGGCATGATCCTCGACCCTCTCACGCTGAGCGCCGACTCTACCATTGGCCAGGCGCTGCGCATGATGCGGGAAAACGGCATTGGCGGTATTCCCATCGTGGATGGCGACAAAAAACTGATCGGCATCCTCACCAACCGCGACCTGCGGTTTGAAAAATCCAACACCAAAAGGCTCATCAGCGAGGTGATGACCGGCAAAGACAAGCTGGTGACCGCTCCGGAAGGAACCGACCTGAAGAAAGCCGAAAAAATACTCCAGCAGCACCGCATTGAAAAATTACCCGTAGTGAACAAACAGGGTAAACTGACCGGTTTGATCACCTACCGCGACATTCTGCAGCTGCAAAGCTATCCCAACTCCGCGAAAGACAACTACGGCCGCCTGCTGGTAGGCGCCGCCCTCGGCATCACCGGCGACCTGCACGACAGGGCCGCTGCGCTGATACATGTAGGTGTGGACGTCGTAACGCTCGACAGCGCGCATGGTCACTCCGTGCACGTACTGGAGGCGCTCCGCAAGCTGAAAAAATCTTTCCCGAAATTGCAGGTGATCGGTGGTAACGTAGCCACCGCAGAAGGCGCGCTGGCGCTGGCGGCGGCAGGCGCAGACGCCGTGAAGGTAGGCGTAGGCCCCGGCTCCATCTGTACCACCCGCGTAGTGACCGGCGCCGGCTTCCCGCAGCTCTCCGCCATCATGAACGCCGCCCAGGCCCTGAAAAAATCAGGCATCCCCGTGATCGCAGACGGCGGCATCCGCTATACCGGCGACATGGTGAAAGCCCTGGTAGCAGGCGCATCCACCATCATGGCTGGTTCCATTTTCGCAGGCGTGGAAGAAAGCCCCGGTGAAACCATCATTTACGAAGGCCGCAAATTCAAGAGCTACCGCGGCATGGGCTCCATCGAAGCCATGTCTGAAGGCAGCAAAGACCGTTATTTCCAGGACGTGGAAGCCGACATCAAGAAACTGGTACCCGAGGGCATCGTTGGCCGCGTACCGTACAAAGGCAACCTGTCTGAAGTAGTGCAGCAGTTCGTAGGCGGCCTCCGCGCCGGTATGGGATACTGCGGCGCGAAAGATATCAAGACGCTGCAGGACGCGCAGTTCGTAAAAATCACATCCGCCACGGTGAAAGAAAACCACCCGCACGATGTGGTGATCACGAAAGAAGCGCCGAACTACAGCCGCTGATCAGGATACTATTAACAACATATTAAAAAGGGCATACCGGGTGCACACCTGCTTCGGATGCCCTTTTTTCTTTTTATTTTTGGACGATGAACCCTTTCCTCAGCAAGCGCGCCCCCCTGCTGCTCAGTCTCCTGGCTGGCTGCACCATGTGGGCGGCCTGGCCCACTTCTCCCCTTACCTTTCTCGTTTTCGCAGGCTTCGTGCCCATCCTGGCCATCGCAGACCGGGTGGAGCGGAGAAGCATTTTCTGGGGGCTGGTCTACCTCGCCCTGTGGATATGGAACACCGGCACCACCTGGTGGGTGGGCAATACACCCGTACCGGCCAGCGGCATTTTCGCCAACGCTTTCAACGCGCTGCTCATGAGCATCCCGCTGCTCGGTTTCAAAATCGCAAAAGAAAAGATGGGCCGCAACATGGCCTACTTTGCCCTGATCGTGTACTGGCTCACATTCGAATACATTCACCAGCAATGGGAGCTGACGTGGCCATGGCTCACGCTCGGCAACGCATTCGCCATGCGGCCGGACTGGGTGCAGTGGTACGAATTCACCGGCACCGCCGGCGGGTCGCTCTACGTGCTGCTGGCCAACATTTTAACGTACGAAGCCATCCGGCAATACAAAAACGCGCCCGGCTGGAAAGCAATCTGGAAACCGCTACTGTTCATCCTTTTGCCCATCGCCGCGTCCCTGCTTCTTCGTTCGCCCGGGCCACAGGCGCCCGCCATCGGCGTGGTAGTGGTACAGCCGAACATAGACCCGTACAATGAAAAGTTCAGCACCGGCATGGCGCAGCGGCAAGTCGAAAAACTGCTGGCGCTGACGCGCTCCAAAGCGGATGCTTCCACCCGGTATGCCATCTGGCCGGAAACCGCCCTCTTTCCTGAAGGCGCCTGGGAGCACGAGCTCAACGAGCAACCGGAAATACGGCTCATCCGTGATTTCTTGCGGGAATATCCGCAAATGACCATCATCTCGGGCGCTTCCACCTACAAAAAATATACGGGCACCGACGACGTGCCCGCTTCGGCCCGCACCACCTCCGACGGAACCGTGACCTACGACGCATTCAATTCCACCATACAAATTG
Organism: uncultured Chitinophaga sp.; assembly: GCA_965653365.1. GTDB lineage: Bacteria > Bacteroidota > Bacteroidia > Chitinophagales > Chitinophagaceae > Chitinophaga. The sequence goes on from CBFGZV010000010.1 coordinate 43,860, forward strand.
ACACCTCCTTCAACGTGCAGGTGTACCATAAAGTGAAGCTGGTGCCGGGCGTGGAAATCACCCCGTACATGAACTATTTCCCATTCATGAAAAAACTGGCGCTGGATTTCGGCGGCATTACCGGCAGCTACGGCCTTACGCCCGGCGTTCCCCTCTTTACGGCGGCGGGCGGCATGAAGGTGTTCGATGCCATCTGCTACGAGTCGGTGTACAGCGACCTGGTGGCGCAAAAGGTGCAGGCCGGCGCTAACTTCCTGGCCGTGAGCACCAACGACGGCTGGTGGGGCAACACCCAGGGGCACAAACAACATATGCAGTACGCCCGGCTCCGGGCCATCGAAACCCGCCGGTGGGTGGTCAGGAGCGCTAACACCGGTATTTCCTGCGCGATAGACGACCGGGGAAGGATACACGAATCACTGCCGTATTGGGAAGAAGGCGTTTTCAAAACGGCGCTCGTTCCCGGCGGCGGGCAGACGTTCTATGTAAGATTCGTCGATTACATGGTCAAAGCGCCGCTGATCTTTTGTATATTGCTGCTGACGTACACCATTGTTTTACGGGTAACACGCAGGAAGTATGTGGAAAACAATTAACAACGGGGGCCGCGACGGCGCTTACTGGTCGGAAGGAGAAGGAAAAGCGGTGCTGCTGATTCACGGTTTCGCGGAAGATCATTCCGTGTGGGAACATCAGACCGCATTTTTACGGAACCATCACCGCGTACTGGTGCCGGACTTGCCGGGTACCGGCCGCTCACAGATCACGTCGCCGCTGAGCATCGAAAGCATGGCGGAATTCATATACGACATCCTGGTAGCCGAAGCCATCAGCCAGGTCACCATTATCGGCCATTCGATGGGAGGTTACGTGGCCCTGGCTTTCGCGGAAAAATACCCTCACCTCCTGGAGGGCCTCGGCCTGTTCAGCTCAACGGCCCGGCCGGACAGCGAAGAGAAAAAAGAAGGCCGGCAAAAATCCATCCGGATGATTGGCCAGTACGGGCTGGAATCTTTTTTCCGCCAGATGCTGCCCAGTATGTTCGCGGCGGATTTCCGCAACCGGCAGGCAGCCATGATCGAAAATTATATCCAGCAGGCGCTGGCCTCCGGAACGGCAGAAGGCGCCATCGCCTACTATGAAGCAATGATGGCCCGCCCCGACCGTACCGAGGTTCTGAAAACCATCCAGGTGCCCGTTTTATTTTTTATCGGGAAAGAAGATCAGGCTGTGCCGGTCGACAATGCGTTGTCGCAAGTCACCATGCCAGCCGTTGCCAGCATCCACCTATTCAACCAGGTGGGGCACATGGGGTTGCTCGAAGTATATGAAGAGAGCAACCTGATATTACACCATTTCGTTGCATTTTGCCAACATTCGTCGTAGCACTACCCGACATTGCGGAAACTCTTGCTGATACTTCTCTTGGGCCTGGTATCCATGGCTGCGAGGGCCGATCATATTATCGGCGGGGAGATGTATTATACCTACGTTCGTACAGACGGCAGCGGCAACAACGTGTACAACCTCACACTCAAGCTGTTCCTCCGCTGCGACGCCAGCGACGCCCAGATCGACGAGAACGTGGACATCAGCGTGTACGACGCAGGCGGCACCCATTTCAATACCTTCCGCTTCGACCGGAATAACCTCCAGCGCTTCACCGCCAACGATATCGATCCCTGCATCGTGAACCCACCGTACGTATGTTACCAGATCGGTTACTACACCGGCCAGGTGACGCTGCCAGCCAACGCGAACGGGTACATCGCCACCTTCCAGCGCTGCTGCCGCCGTACCGGCCTGGCGAATATCTCATCGAACCGGAACGACGTGGGCGCTACTTATTTTACGCGCATTCCCGGCACCAACAGCGGGTTCCAGGCCAATAACAGCCCGCGGTTCGAAGCGGAAAGAGGCGCCATCGTGTGCGCGAATAACCGCTTCCGGTACAACTTCGCCGCCGAAGATCCCGACAGCGATTCGCTGGTGTATTCGTTTTCCACCGCCTACACCGGCGGCACGCAGGGCGACCCGAAGCCTACGCGCTCCCAAACGCCCAGTGTGCCGGTGAGCTATATCAGTCCGTTTACGGCTGAGCAACCGCTCGGCGACAAGGTGACCATCGATCCGCATACCGGTATCATATCCGGCATCGCGCCCCGCAGCGGCCTCTACATCGTCACCGTATCCGTCCGCGAATACCGCGGCCAGGTATTGATCGGCGAACACCGCAAAGAGTTCCAGTTCACCGTAGAATCGTGCGTGCGCCAGGTTACGGCCGCCATGCCGGAGAAGTACGCCGACTGTAACGGCTATACGATCAATTTTGTCAATAACAGCACGCCCGGCAAAGAGTACGTCTGGGATTTCGGCGACGGCTCTCCCCTGTTCGTCACCACCGACCTCGCCACCTTCGCGCATACCTACGCCGCACAGGGCACTTACCGCGTGAAGCTGGTGGTAGACCAGCAGAGCAGCTGCGGCGACAGCACTTATGCCACCGTGCATGTGTATCCCTTCCTCCGCCCTTCCTTTGACGTGGCGGGCCTGTGCACCACCAAGCCGACGGATTTCACCCATACGTCCACCAACGACGTCGGCAATTTCGAATACCTGAAGTGGGACTTCGGGGAAGGATCGCTTCAGAACGACACGTCCAACCAGCCCAATCCACGCTGGCAATACACCGTGCCGGGGAACTACACGGTCAACCTGCTGATGCGGACAGACAAAGGCTGCGAACGCACCATTTCCGAAACGCTCGTCATTTACGATAAACCACCCTTCACCACCACCCGCGACACGGCGCTTTGCATCAACGACGCGCTGCAATTGCGCGCGGAAAGCCCGCTGACCGGCTCTTACCAGTGGACGCCACTGTACAACATCACCGGCGAAAACACGCCCACGCCCACGGTTTCGCCCAGGGTGGATACAGAATACGAAGTGACGTTTACCGACGCCACCGGTTGCGTAAACGCCAAAAAGGTAGCGATCGACGTAAAAGAAAAGCTGCTGGTGACGGCGCCGAACGACAGCGTGATCTGCACGGGCGACCCGGTAGACCTGAAAGCCGTGGTGGACGGACCGTATGACTTCACCTGGACAGACGTCGACACCCGGCAGGTGGTAGGCACGCAGCAAAACGTCACCATCACACCCGCCCGCAGTTCCATGTACGAAATACTGGTTACGCTGGGCACCTGCTTCAACCGGGATTCCGTGTATTACAAACTGGTAGATCCGCCGAGGGCAGACGCCGGCGCCGACGCCACCATCTGCCACGGCGAAACGATCTGGCTCGAGGCCAGCGGCGGTTCGTCATACCGCTGGGAGCCGGCAGCCACACTCACCAGTCCCCGCCGCCCACGCACGCAGGCCTGGCCCGCAGACACCACGACTTATACTGTAACGGTAACGGATACACTGGGATGCCCTAAAGCGGTCACCGCCGACGTAACGGTGAACGTGGTACCGCCCGTGCCCGCATTTGCCGGCAATGATACGATCCTCATCAAGGGGCGGCCTTTCCAGCTAAACGGCAGGGGCGGGTTCCGGTACGAATGGTCGCCTGCGGACGGGCTGACCAATGCCAACATCCCCAACCCCGTGACCACCATCGACCGCGCGTTTACCTATCACCTGAAAGTGTACACGAAAGAAGGGTGTTTGGGAGAAGACGACATCAGCCTGCGTTTCATGGCCGGCCCGGAAATTTACGTCCCCAATGCCTTCAGCCCCAACGGCGACGGCCTGAACGACCTATTCCGCCCAATACCCGTGGGCATTACCCGGCTCGATTACTTCCGGGTGTATAACCGCTGGGGGCAGCTGGTGTACAGCACGCAGGAATATATGAAAGGCTGGGACGGCCGGGGCGCAGACAACGGAACGTACGTGTGGGTGGTAGGCGGCCTGAACGATACCGGACAGGTGGTTGAATATAAAGGGACGGTGGTGTTGATACGGTAAGAGCCGGGATAAAATTATCAACTAGGGCGTTACACTTTATTATCTTTTTTATATAGTACTGTAGCGCGTTTCAGCCCATTTATATTTCAGCATGCCCTTTATTTTCCGTAAATTCAGAGTAGCAAGAAAAGCCTTTCCCCATGGGCAAATCTGTTATCCTGCTTTTGTTCTTTTATTGTTGGATCAGTACCGCCAGTGCCTATCATATAATCGGTGGCGAGATCTATTACCGCACGGTGGGATACAATTTCACCAACGGTAGTTTCCGGTATGTTTTCATTTTAAAACTATACAGGGACGGGGATTTTGTATGCGGCTCACGCCAGGGCTGCCTCGACTATTTCGAGAACCCCGTTCCCATCAACATCTTCAACGCCGCCGGCCAGCGGGTAACGCCGGCCAAACTCCTCACCATCAAAACCACGCGCGCCATCCGCGATACGCTCAAGAATCCCTGCCTGGCCCCGCAAACCATTTATCTCGAAGTGGCGTTTTATGAAAGCGACACCGTTGACCTCGCGCCAGTTCCGGGCGGCTACTATGTATCTTACCAGCGCTGCTGCCGCGGAGAGGCGCTCACCAACATTTTCAACTCCGAACGGGAAGGTTCCACTTTTTATACGGTGATACCTGGCAGCGATGTGCGGCCGGGCAATAACGGCGCATATTTCGGGATCGACGAGGCGCCGGTGATTTGCGCGGGGCTGCCGTTCCGTTACAATTACTCCGCCACCGACCCGGACGGCGACAGCCTCACTTATTCGCTGTGCAGCGCGCTGGCAGGGGGGAACTCGCGGACGAGCGAGTCTATTTCCCCGCCACCCTATACCACCACGGTCAGTTACATTCCGCCCTACCATGGCGGAGTGCCCATGGGCGGCAACCCTGCCATGGCCATCGACAACAGCGGCCTGATTACCGGCGTGCCGGACCGGGCGGGCAAATTCGTGGTGTCTGTTTGTGTGTCCGAATGGGACCGCGGTACGGGGCGGTTGCTCGGCGTACATCACAAAGACATCCTGATCACCGTGTACAATTGCGTGACGCGGATTGTGGCGTCCACACCTACCCTGCTCAATCATTGCAACGACACGCTGGGGTTTGCCGTACCCATCACCAATAACAGCACGGCCGGCTTCACGTCTACCTACCGGTGGATTTTCAGCGACGGTACCGATACCACCACCACTTCCCGCAACGTGTTTTTCCACCAGTTCCCGGATACCGGTTCTTACACGGTCAAGCTGGTGGTGAACCCCGGCCTGCCCTGCACCGACAGCACCACCGGGCGCATCAACAACTACCCCGGCCTTCGTACGGGCTTTACGGCGGACGGGCTTTGCCGTGAAAACCCGGTGTACTTCACCGATACGTCCAGCTACCGGTATGGTCGCATTACGTCGCGGAAATGGGATTTCGGCGTACCCGGCACCAGGCTCGACACGGCGCTGATACCCAATCCCGTGTACCGCTTTCCACACGGCGAGGTGTATACTGTTACCCTGCAGTTGCAAACCAACCGCGGCTGTGCCGCCACCGTCGTCAAAAACCTGCGCCTGTACGAAGTGAACCCGTTTGCCGGTAACGACACCATCCTGGCGCGGGGGCAGCCCTTGCGGCTGCAGGGCTCCGGCGGCGATATCTACGCATGGTCGCCCTCGTCCGGGTTGTCTGACCCCAACGTGCGCGACCCAACGCTGAACTGGAACAGCGAAATCAACCTCGTGCTGCGCGTGAGCAACGCACAGGGCTGCTTCGGCTACGATTCCATCAACGTGAAATATTATACCGGCCCCGAGTTTTATATCCCGAATGCCTTCTCCCCTAACGGCGACGGGCTGAACGACTTTTTCCGGTTCACGCCCGTGGGCATCCGCGAATACGCCTATTTCCGCATCTTCAACCGCTGGGGCGAACTGATCTTCGACTCGCTCGATTTCCGGCGGGGATGGGACGGGTATTACCGCGGCCGCCCTGCCTCCATCGACACCTACCTCTGGATCCTGGAAGGCACCGATCTGAACGGGCAGAAAATATCAAAGAAAGGAACGGTAACTTTGCTGCGTTAAACCGTGTATCATGAAGACTGGAAAAATTGCCCTTATCACCGGCGCAACGGCCGGGTTTGGAGAAGCCTGCGCAGCAAGATTCGCAAAAGAAGGTTATGACCTCATCATCACCGGCCGCAGGGCCGAACGCCTCGCCCAGTTGCAGCAGCAACTGCAGGCGCAACACACCGTCAAAATAACCACCCTGGCATTCGACGTACGCAGCCGCGAAGCCTGTGCCGCCGCACTCGGTTCCCTGGCTCCCGAATGGCAGGCCGTTGACGTGCTGGTGAACAATGCCGGCCTGGCCCTTGACCTTTCCACCATCGACGAAGGCAACCCGGACGACTGGGATACCATGCTGGATACTAACGTGAAAGGCCTCCTGTATGTGTCGCGCATCGTGATGCCCTGGATGAAGGCCCGGCAACAAGGCCACATTATCAATATCGGATCCACTGCCGCCAAAACCGTATACGCCAAAGGCAATGTGTATTGTGCCAGCAAAGCGGCCGTAGACGCACTGTCGCAGGGCATGCGCATCGACCTGCTGCCTTATAATATCAAAGTGACGGCCGTGCATCCCGGCGCCGCCGAAACGGAGTTTTCGCTGGTCCGGTTCAAGGGAGACGCCGGCCGGGCAAAAGACGTATACAAGGGCTTCACGCCGTTAAGCGGAGAAGATGTGGCGGATGTGGTGTATTACTGCTGCTCGCTGCCCGCGCACGTTTGTATCAACGATCTGGTGGTGACGCCAACGGCGCAGGCGAACGCCTATTACATCCACCGGTAAAAACTACACATACGTGTTATTACATACTTTAAACATATATACTATATTTGGAATCCTATTAGTTTTGAGCGGCAGATGATGTACCGGCTGCGGAGCCGGGTGCCTTATAAATACCACAGACTAGCTATCAGAAAAAAGTACAGCTGCGTCAAAAGGATGCAACTATGAAAACGAGCCTATAAATCCTATAACCATATCCCTATGCTGACATTAGTTACTATGTACGTCCTCAGACTGTACTATCCTAGATGTAAGGAGTTTCTGAGTTTCTATTTCGACAGGTCACGCAGAAACAATTACGGCCGGTGGGCCATGCGTCAAAGCTGGAAAGTAGAGAAATCCTACTCGTTCGGCTATAGCTGAAAAATTACTTTTTCACGATAAGAGGGTGCTTCCGTTTAATACAGGAGCACCCTCTTATTTTTTGCGGTAATATCATGTGGCGCGCTGCTCCTGCGAAGCGGTGGAGCATGCCGGTCCTGCCTGCGGCGCATCCAGGGTGCGTTATGCATCACGTCCCGGAGAGACGGCGTTTTGAACCGCCCTGCGTCGGCCGGGTTGCTGGTGAGGTGATAGCGGCCGAGGTCTTCGTATTTGCGCTTGTAATACGTGAGGCCGATGTTGTGGAAACTTTCATCGGTGAGGTATTGGCCGTTGTGGCAGTTCATGCAGCGGGCCTTGGTGCGGAACAGGTGCATGCCGTGTATTTCTTCGTCCGTCATCGCTTTGTATTCGCCGTCGAGGAAACGGTCGAAGCGGCTTCGCCGGCTGGTAATCGTGCGCTGGAATTCCGCCAGTGCTCCCACTTTTCCCGATCCGATCATCGCATACACCTTAGAGACCCACCCGGCGGGCGCAAATTACCTCGCGCGCGCCTACACGTTTTTTATACGCCACCAGCACGCTGCCGTTACCGGCCGCCTTCAGCACCGGGAAGTTCGCATATCCGCCGCCTTCCGTGAGGAAGCGCTTCGATAAGGTTTCCCCGGCAGGGGATTTATGCAACAGGCCAATGCGGTTGGCCGCCGTATCAACGGCTTCGTCCCACACAAGGACCAGTTCCCCGTTGCCCAGCGCGGCCAGTTGGGGATGTTTGGCGGTGGGCAGGGCACTGATGTTTTCTTTCCTGGTGTAGGAAAGGCCGTTGTCGGGCGACTGGCAATAAAACACCCCTTCGCCGCCGCCCATCGTAAACCAGGCGAAATGCAGGCCGCTACTGTTTTTGACCATTGCAGGGCCCGTATGCGGGCAACCCCTGATCACCCAATTATCCGCGCTGATGCGCATGGGTTGGGAAAAAGACCGGCCACTGTCGGTAGACACGATGTGCACCATATCGCGGATGCTGTCGTTGATGATATCCCGGAAAGCGGCATGCAAGGCTCCCTGCCCGTCTGTATACAATGCGGTGCGGCAGCACTGGCAAACGGTTTGCACCAGGGGCCGCTCCTTTTCGAAACCGCCGGCGCCGGAGGTTGCCATGTAAAGGGTGGAGCCTTCCTGCTGGTGAAACTTGCGGTTGTCGAGCCAGATAGCGGCCACTTCACCGCCCGGCAGCAGCGCCATATCAAAATAACGCTGGTCGTAACCTGCGGTATCCGTCACCAGCGGCTGCGCCGGCAACCAGGTGGCGCCGCCGTCCAACGAGCGGGTGTAGCACACCTTGCCGGCGTATTTATTCCGCGGGTCGTTGCCGGCCACCCCGTACATCGCGATCACTTCCCCGTTGGGACGGAAAATGATCTTGGGCATGTTTTCGGCATGGGGCTGAATGCCGGTGGCGCTGGTAATGCACCGTGGCGCGGAAAAGGTCTGGCCACCGTCGGGAGAAACGGCGTAGTACATCAGCCCGTCTTCCACCCAGCTGACAGCTGGATGCCCTTTTTCCGTATTGGTCAGGTATGCGCAGGAAGCGTTGCGGGTAGTGTCTGAAAGCATCAGTTCTTTGTCATCGCTGGCAGCGTTGTTGTTACAAGCCGCCAGCGCGGCTACGATCAGCACCAGGTAATATCGCATGATCATTTTTTTGCGGTGATGGTATACGCCACCCCTACGTTAAAAGTTCTGTCCGGGCCGGGGCGGTAGCTTTTGCCGAACGCAGTTTTGTCTGCCGTGGTGGCGTACATCACACCCCCTAAGTTGCGGCAGTTCACCCAGCATTCGAGGTTGCCCCGGTTAATGCCGGCGCGTGCGTTCAGCAGATGATAGCCGCCGTACATTTCGGTGTTGGCAGGATCCATATAATAGCGGCCTACATACTGCCACTCGAGCGAAGTGCGGAAATATCTTAAAAATTTACAGCCCAACTCGGTATTGGTGATCACTGCCGGCGCGCCGTTCATGCGGTTGCCGCCGTATTGTTTGCCCTTCTCTTCGTACGTAATAAAGTCGTGCCGTGCGAACGTACCGCCGGTGCGGAACAACAGCGCGGCAATGGGCGCATACCGCAGGTTCCATTCCACCCCGGCATGCCGGGTGCGGCCCGCATTGCGGTTCTCGGAAGAATTGTCGGCCAGGCGAACGCTCACGATTTCATTCCGGCCGTCCATGCGGTAGAGGCTTACATCAGCATAGCCTTTGTCTCCGGCAAACGCAAACCAGCCGCCCAGTTCATAGTTATGATACGTGGCGGGTTTGAGCACCGGCACTTTCACCCCGCGGTACAGTTCGGAAATGTTAGGCGGCGCAAATCCTACGCTGTAGTTGGCGTACAAACCGCGATCGTGGCCGAAGTCGTACGTCAGGCCCAGCTTCGGCGTCCAGGCGTGGAAGTAGTTGCGTTCATCGGGCGAGCCGGTGAATGCGGAGGGCGGCAGGTGATTGTCGAAATCATAATCCATCCGGTCGTACCGCAAGGCCGCGATGATCTTCATCCGGTTGAAGGGGCTCATCTCCGCCTGCATGTACGCGGCGGTGTTGAGCAGATTGGCCTGGTAGTCGGTGAGCGCGGAATCCGTGCGGGTAAAACCGGTGAAGTAACCGGCTGCGTCCCTGTCTACCTCGATGTAGCGGGCAAAGTATCCGGCAGGACTGTAATCCGCACTCAGGCCTGCTATCAGCGAGGCCTTCCGCCAGTTAAAATATTTCTTGTGCTGCGCCAGCAAGCCGAAGCTCCGGAATTGGTCGCTGTTGATTTCACCGCGTGCCTTCAGCGGGTTGCTGGTGGTTTTAATGGCATAAAACGGGTTCTGCCCAATTTCGTTGTTGCGGTAAAAGAAAGTGAAGTTGGTAAAATTGTGATCGTTCCACTGTTGCGCGAGCGTGCTGCGCAGCCGGAAAGCCTTTACCATCCGGTAAGAAAAAGTATGGTAGCTTTTGTAATTCCTGGAATAGAAATTCGCGCTGTCTACCCCGCCCGTCTGATCCGTTTTATAATCCACGTATGAAATGCTGTTGGTCCATTTACTGCGTTCGCTGATGGCGTATTCGGTTTTGAGCGTGAGAGCCAGTTTGTGAAAATCGCTGTGCTCGATGTAGCCGTTCCGCTGGTTGGCGTAGTATCCGCCCAACACCACGCCCAGCTTCCCTTTCGTGCCGGACACGCTGAAGTCGGTGCGTTTGTAGCCGCGGTCGCTCATTTCAGCCTGTACCTTCGCGGTAGGGAGCAATGTAGGCGAAACGGTGATAAAATTGACGGCCCCTCCCACGGCCTCACTGCCGTACAATGAAGAAGCCGGGCCGCGTATCACTTCCACCGTTTTCAACGCGGCCATATTGATTTCGATGAGCGCGTTGTGATTGAAATCGCCGGTGGTGCGGATGGGAATGCCGTCCTCGAGGTAGAGAAACAGGCTGCGGTAGCCGATGGGCTGGCGGATGGCCATGGTATGCTGTTCGTTGCCCAGGTCTACCATATACACGCCGCTGACTTTGTTCAGTACCTGTTCCAGCGAAGTGGCTTTTGTTTCTTTGATCATTTGAGTGGAAATGGTGCTGATGGCCACGGGCGCTTCGGTACGGTATTGCCGGTCGCGGCCGGCCGAAACGATGATCTCGTTCAGCCGGGTGGGCAGCGGCTCGAGGTACACTACCAGGTTGTTGCCGGCTACCGGCAGCCGCTGTTCCGCATAGCCGAGAAAAGAAACGGCGATGGAATCGTGCCCGTTGCGGAGCTCCGGGATGGTGAAAGCGCCGCGCTGATTGCTCAGGCAGCCTTTGCTGGCGGCATGCAGTACCCTTACGCTGACGCCCGGCAGGGCTTCGCGGGTGACGGCATCCACCACCCTGCCTTCAAGCGGCTGTTGTGCTGCCAGGGGTATGGTGTATAAAAAGAGCGCAATAAGGATGGGAAAACATTGCATGTTAGAATTTTTACGTAGTCCGCCGCCGCTGCGTTGCCCGCTACATAAAGCGGCACGGTGCAGGGCACGGCATTCCGTGCGGGAACATCCGCCGCCGGGCCGCAGGGTGCGCAAATGCGGCGCCTGGTAGCGTAGGTTCGCCATGAATAAATACGGGGGCGTTGTGCACGGTGCAGCATGCATGCCTGCGCCATTTACAACAGCCTGCCGGTTGATGGGACGTTCAGTCCGCATCCCGATAAGAATGGATTGCTGAAAAATTGCCGCCGGAAGGAATGGCGGCTTGCATCAATTGCAGCGTTTACACGCGGGGTGGGTGGAATACCGCGTGGAGCGGATCTTGCGCCAGGCCGCCGTTATAGGCTGCCAACAGCTTTACAACCCTGACGGAAGGCGCCAGTTCAAGCGGGGCGTTCATCTGGGAGAAGAACACCTCGTATTTCTCTTTTACGGCATTGCCCTTCTGCTCCTGCTTCGTTTCCTTTTCCATTTGTTTCATCAGGTGGCACTGGCCGTTACAACCTTTCTTCGGCTCCGCCTTGTTAATGCAGAGCACGCGGGCAATGTATTCCTTGTTCAGCATGTATTCCGCCAATACAAGCCCCTTGCCGAAAGTTTGCAGCAAGATGCCGGTTAAGGTGAGTATGACGAAAATTTGCTTCATAGAGAACATCACAAATGTAAAAGTATCGCCTTTGCCACCAAATGATTTTCATCATTCATTTCCATAATTACAAACGGGGAATCCTTTTGGCTGGATTCCCCGTTGGAAAATTTATATGGCTGTACGCTTACTGCGCCAGCATAAAGCGGAGCGTGATGCCGCCGCGGGTGTTGGTGATCGGGTAGGCGGTAGATATCACGGGGATGGTTTGCCGCCTGTCGTAGAAGAACTTGATGTTGAGGCGGTTGTTCACCACGTAGTCGATAGACGGGGCGATGCTGATCACCTTCTGCCCCCCCGTTGGCAGCGGCGAATCCGCATCGAGGCGGTTGTTCACGGTTTTATCGTCCCTGAAGCTCATATCCAGTCTGAAGTTCATGTCGTTGTCCAGTTTCCTGCTGCCGTCTTTGCCGATGCTGAACGGCATGGGCAGGCCCCGTACCCGGTAACCGCCGCCAATCACCACCTCGCTGCTGCGCATTTCGCTCAGCTGGTAGTCGATGAGGCTGAGACTGAGGGTGCGGCTGCGTTTGAAGCCCACGCGCAGGTTGAGGGAATTGGTGAACGTCATGTCTGCCTCCAGCAACGGCTCGAACTGCTCGGAAATGGTCAGGTTCGGCACCAGGAAGTAGGGCACGTAGTTGCCGGACACGGTATCCACGAACGACGGGAAGCCCATGTACAGCGGGTCGTAGAACATGAGCGCCGTGTTGTACGAGTTCATGGTCAGACGACCCACATACGCATGCGTGAGGGTAAAGTTGGTGAGGAAGTCGGTGAAGGGTTTCACCCGGCTCAGGCCGTTATAGGAAACCCGCCAGTTGGGCCTGGGCAGGATGTTCTTGAACGGATTGGTGCGCACCGTGGGGCTGCTCTGTTTCAGCAGGGGAACAGACTCAGGGCTCTTACCGGTGTAAGCCGCCAGGAATGCGGGAATCAGCACATCCTGCGCATAACGGCCATAACCATAGCGGTATTTCGGATCCTTGGGATCATATATCGGGTTGGTGCCGTTGTTGCTGTACGGGTTATCCCTGCCCAGCCGCTGCGAAATGATCTCGCGGTAGCTTTCGAACTGCCGGAAGGTTTCAGATACGCCTTCGGTGGTGTTGATCTTTCCCCACATGGTTTTGATGGCGATAAACGTGATGTCGAAACCGCCGGCGTCGTAGGGGCTCAGGTGGCCGAAGCTGCCGTTGCCCACCGTGTCTTTGAACAGCTCGGTGTGCGTTTTGGTGAACGACTTGGTGAGGTTCAGATCGATGCGCAGATCGCGCAGGGGTTCCAGTTGCGCCTGGATGTCGAGCTTCTGTGTGAACTGCTGCTGGAACTGGATATTAAAGAGCGTATCCGGCGTGATGAGACCTTTCTTCGAAAAATCGTCGAGCCACTTCCGGGTGGGCTGCTTGCCAACCACGAAATCGAAGCCCGGCGCCATCGACTGGAAGTTCATGCCCAGCAGTTTGGTACTATCGAGATAGCCGGGCAAACGCGTGCCCACGTTCTCGGTATAGTTGATGTTCACCCGTTTCAGCGACATCAGGATGCGCATGAACGCTTTCAATACGGGCGATGTATTGTCGTCGTCTTCCGCCTTTTTCGGCTGCGTGGCCGCCGCGTTGGGCTGGCCGGTATTCATCATACCGGGCGGCACGTATTCCCTGGACGGGCTGCTGGCGTTCATTTTGCGCAGCCATTTGCTCTTGTTGTACAATTCGGAAAACTTCAGCTCGGCCGTGATGGTTTTCTGATTGGAGTTCTCGATGGCATTACCCAGGTACATGGCCAGGCGGGAAGCGCCTATCCAACGGTATTCCATGCCGTAGCTCAGGGCCAGGTTGGTCCAGCTCAGGAGCGGGAACTTGCCCATAGGCACCGTATAGGTAACGGTGGCGTTATGGAAGTAGTTGGTGGTACGGCCGCCTTTCCAGAAGTTGCTGCGCACGCTGTCTTTCTTCGGACCGGTGTTGATGCGCCCGTTCGGCTCGTCGATGCGGGAGTTGTTCACGGCATTGAAGTCGAGCGACAGGTTGCGGGAGAAATCCCATTTGAAAGTATAATAGCGGTCGAAGCGGAAATATTTATCGTACGTTTCCTGCAGCTGGAAGGGCCCGCCGCCCACGTTGCGCAGGCGGGTGGCGCCGAACTGGCGGGTGATGTCGGCCCGGAAGCTGAGGATAGACGGCACGTAGTTGATGTTGAACTCTTTGATGAGCGCAAACCAGGGCGACTTGCTCTTGATGAGGTTCTTGAACGGCTCGATGTATTTGGCCTGCCCGGCGAAATTGTACCCGAGGCCGCCGCGGTGGCGCGTGAGCATATCGTTTTCGATCACGGGGCTGCGGCGGTTCATTTTGGAGAATGAATAGCTCACATCGAAATTCTCGATGTCCCACAGCCTGTTTTTGGTTTTGCCCACGCCCATTTTGCGGACGTTGGTAAAGTTCAGGCTGGTGATGGACGTAAAGTCCTGCGCGTTTTTCCGGATGGAGTCGCGGTGTTCCTTATCGCGGGCCATCGACAGTTTGTCTTTCAACTTGATGTCGAGGTCGTACGGATCGTATTCCGGATTGCTGGTGGTTTGCGAATACCCTGCGTACACGGGTACGGTGATGCCGGTGCGTTTGGGCAGCAGCTTGCCGAGGTCGAGGTTGGTGGCCACGTCGTATTGCAGGAAGTTGTCGCGGAAACGTTCGTTCACCCGCTGGTCTACGCTGCCGAAGCCGGCCGTGTGCATGTTACCGCTGAAGGTGAGGGTACCGAGGTCTGCCAGGTTGAGGTCTACCCTTGCCAAAGCGGCGTAACCGCCTTTTTCATCGAGGCCGGTGAGGCGGAGCTCGTTGAACCATACTTCGGTGCACTGGGGCAGCCCGTCGTCTTTCGGGTTGTACACCCCTATCATAATATTACGTACATCGCCCAGGCTGGGGTTCCCCACCACGGCCATGAAGTTTTTGCCGTCTGCTTTTACATAAGGCAGCAGCGGCGAGGCAGATGGGTCGTTGTTCCTTTGCATTTTCAGTTTGGCAAAGGCATCGAGGTCGAGGTCGAGCTCGTTGACGGCCGGCCAAACTTCCGTATCGCGCGAAGCGCCCCAGGCGGTGGGCTCAAGCGGGATGCGATATTCGTAATAGTTTTCCGTGAAGTCGCTACCCACGCGCACAATCGCCTGCACCGCATTCTTTTTCAGGTTCAGCGGATCGCCCACGGATTCTGCGTGCACAAACATCTGGATGCGTTTGTACTGGCGAAGGTCGAGATTCAGGTTTTTATACACCGCCCGCACTTCATCGTCTTTCAGATTACAGATTTGAGCCGAAAGCGCCTGCTCGTTCAGCTGAATGTTCGTATTGTTATTGCTCAGCGTATTCTGGCGCAGGGTACCGGGAGGAAGCACATACGGAATCGGTTTGCGGCGCGAGTTTTCTTCGATGTTCACGGCGGATACATTGAAAGTCGTGCTTTCATCCACCGGTATCGGGTCGCCTGGTTTCAGCTCGTAGAGATAGCGGCGCCACTGGTTACGCACCAGGTCGAGCTTTGCAAAACGCAGCACCACGGAATCTTCGAACCCGGTCAGGAACATACGCATAAAACGAACGGACTTGAAGTCCGGAATACTGCCCACCTTCCGGTCGTACCGTGTAACGGGCACTTTAAACTGGTACCAGTATTGTTCGAGCACAGTGCCGTCACCCATGTCGTTTTTCACCAGGAATTTGTCTACCACATAGTTTTCACCGATCTGCATATTCGGTTTCAGATCCACGCGGTACTGGAAGTATTCTTCCGTTTCATTCATGGTATTGTCGCGGTTCAGGTCTTCCGATTCGGGATAGTTAGTGGCTGCCTGTGAAAAAGCGGAATTATCGTTGGAAACAGGAGAGTTACCGTCGGGCCCGTTGATGCGTTTGTAACGGGCAAGGATGTCTGTACCGGCGCCGGTATCATAAGCGCCATCGCGGTACCAAACATAGTTATCGTTGGAAGGATCGTTCTCAACATTTTTGTAAGCGGGAGAACTGGTGCCGAACGCCGCAGCGAGGTTAGTCAGGTACTGCTGGCGGAATCCCTTCTCGTCCTGGCTGTTCAGACCATCGTACCCCACATCCTGGTATCCGCGGATGGCGGGATCATTGTCGAACGCCTGCGTGATCTGCTGCTGGAACCTGGGGATGCGGCCCCATTTGGTAGAATCGAGCTTGTTGCGGTTGGCGGGGTTATACGGATCCGGCAGGCCGTTTTCGAACGACTTCCGGGAATCTTTCAGGATATCTTCCGAAACATTGCCGAGGTTAAAATACAGGGAACCGCCGTCGCTGTTGGGCTTATTATAAAACGGGTCCGGGATCCAGAATTCGATGAATTCGATGTTAGCCGTTTCAAAGTCGCTGTTGTCGATTGCCCGCATAATGCCGCCCCAGCGGTTTTTCGGATTTTTGAGCGTACCGTCCGCATTCATGCCGATGGCGTTGGACTCAAAGTTATAAGGTCCTTTTTCCGTGGGGTAGTATGCGAGGTCGAGCGTACTGAGC
Organism: uncultured Chitinophaga sp.; assembly: GCA_965653365.1. Taxonomy (GTDB): domain Bacteria; phylum Bacteroidota; class Bacteroidia; order Chitinophagales; family Chitinophagaceae; genus Chitinophaga. Next base: position 60,176 of record CBFGZV010000010.1, read on the forward strand.
TGGCTTTGGCCGAAATCGGTAGAGCGGTTCGGGAATACGTCGCGCTGGTAAATGAGGCGGGTCCTCGGGTCGTGCTGGGATTCCTTTGTTACGCCCCTGGGCCTGTTCGGCGAATTGGGAATTTGCAGGGTGGGCTCAATGATGTACCAGGCCAGCAATGCCCTGTTTTTGCCATAAGAGAGCGTATCGTTGTCGTCCGCCTCCGGGAAGAGAATATTGCCGTTGGCGTCTGTCGCGTCTTTCGGTGTGGAGGCCAGCGCCCAGCTGGTGGCGGGGAATTTGAGGTCGAAACCGTTGCGCGTGCCTTCAAAGTCGTCGATCATCACCTGGCCCTGCTTGCTGCCCGGCGCGTTGACGAGCTTGCTGTGGCCCGGGAATAATTTGGCCACCTCGCCGGTAAAGTTGATGGATGCCGGCTGGGAGCTCTGGAAGTTCGGCAGCTTATCGAGCATCCGGGTGAGGCCGCGCCATTCCGAAATATAATTCGCGTCGAGGCCCACCACCGTGTTTTTGATCGGGTCGTCGCCGTAGTTCACCTTCTGGTAATACGGCCGTTCGCTCATTCTTACGACGGTACCGCCGATGTTCAGTTTGTCGTTCACGAAATAATCGAGGCGGGTGCCCATGTAATTGCGCACCTGCTGCCCGAAGAGCGCATTGTTTTCAAACTGTACGTTGATGGGAACGCCGGAGCTGAGCACCCCGCCGTTGATGATTTTGATACGGCCGAGGTTGTAATCGATCACGTAGTCGATATCTTCCCGCAGCATCTGGCCGCCGGCCGTTACAGACACGGAGCCCCGGGGAATGTTATAGGCGTTGAGCGAAATTTCAGATGAGTTGCTGGATTTATACGAGCCCCTGAGCAGGTAGCGGTTCAGGTTCGGGAACTGCTGGGCCACCACCTTGATGGAGTCGTACAGCATGGTGTACATATACTGTTTCTCCAGCGCCACGTCGCCCCCGAATGCCGGGCGGAGGCCGGCGGCGAAGGGCTCCAGCACGGGGAACATCACTTTCCCGTTCTGCGATGTGATCGTATACCCTTCCACGTAGTCGAACACCCCGTCCGGCTGCGGATCGTTCTGGTTATTGAGGCGGTCGAGGTTCAGGATGGTAATGATCGGCGCCCCGGCAAACTGCCCCTTGGCATCGGGCAGGTACCTTTTTTCACTGGGCACGCGGGTATCGGCCCCCTGGTCTTTCCCGGGGTCTTTATACAGTACGTCCAGCTTGAAGTCGGCCCGGTTTATCTGGAACGCGTCTGTGGAGTAGATGTTTTTCATCATCAGGTCCCAGATGGGCAGCGCAGGGCGGGCAGACGTGGCTTTCAGCATTTTCAGGAAGAGTATCTGCTGGTTGGCGGCGTTATTCTGATCCGGCGGCACGTCCTGTGAGAACTCCCCTACGGTGAAGTGGCGCCCGTTGTACGTGTATTCGTAGGCTACGGCCAGCACCTCGTCCGGCTGCAGCTGCTGGTTCAGTGAAATGAAGCCCAGCTGGCGGTTGAGGATATAATCGGTAGAATCGAGCTTGCGGGCGAAGGTTTTTTCAAATTCCTGCACGGGTTTGAGGCCCATGGCCAGCAGGCGGCTCACCACGGTGCCGGAAAAGCGGGCGCCGGGGTCGCTGATGAGGTTGCGGTAGAGGTCGTTCGTATTCCTGTCCGGCCGCCGGTCGTTGGTAAGAACGATAATGGCGGTTGTGTTGAAGGGCTTCTGTTCGGCGAGGTCCATCAGGGCCACGATGTCTCTCGTGTTGGTGGTAGCGCCGGTTTTATTGGTCACCCACACCTCGATGCGGTTGATGTACACCTGGCTCCTGATCACGGGCAGGTTGCCCATGGCGTAGTTGAAGGTATCCCGGAAAAACTGGCCGAGCAGGAAGTGGCGGTTGTCTTCGTATTCGTCTGCCCGCTTCACGAAGTCCTGCGTGCTGTTGCCCCCGCGCAGCACCATGTTCTGCTTCTGAGACTTCTGGTTGGAGAGCACGCTCGTAACGGTGAGGCGGCCGAACTGCAGCTGGGTTTTGATACCGAAGAGCGACTGCACCCCGGGGATGAGGGAGCTGCTGAGGGGGAAACTTACGTTCCCCGCTTCAATTTTCTTGATGATCTCGTCCTGGTACCCGGTATATTCCAGTTTTACCTGGTTTTCGAAGTCGAAGGTAGACTGGGTGTTATAGTTGGTGATGAGCTTCAGTTTTTCACCGATGCGCCCGGTCACGTTCATGTTGATGTCGATATCGAAGTCGAATCCCCCGTTTTTGCGGGCTCTTTCCACGAGCACGGGGTTTTTCACGTTCTGGCCCTGGTAGCCGAAGGTGAGGCCGAGGCTCCCCTGGGGCCGGATGTCTACCTTGGTGCCGCCGAACACGCGGTCGAACAACTTATCGCCGTAATAAAGCTGGGGCGCCTGGCTGCGCTGGTTGAGGTTGCCGATGGTGCTGGCCCGTTTCTGCCAGTAGTCCTTTTCGCTCTGGGCGGCCTGCAGGCGGTAAAAATCGGCGAAATTCATCACCGTAGGCTGGCGGTAGAACTGGCCCCCGATCTTTTCAGTGACGATATATTGTTTGGTAGCCGGGTCGTATTCAACAGACTTTTGAATATTGGCGGGGTCTTTCAGATCTATGGCATTACGCACGGGGTCTGTCACGGCAGTCCCCCTCCTGTCGCGGATGGGGTATTTCAGCGTGTCTGGTTTGGAAGTCGTATCTGGAACAGGTATATCAGTTTTTTCAATCTCTACAATCTCAGGTAAGCTTCTATAGGTATTCCCCGAACTTTTACTGGCGGCCGATTCTACAATGATAAAAGATACAACACCTATTACTGCAAGTGCACCATAGTATTTCTTTCTTGCCAAGCGATCTTAGGTTTTATAAGAGGTCAAGGATTTAAATTTATAAATTTTTGAGGGATTTTTTGATAAGTATCTCCAATTCATTCAATTGCGGCTCGGCTTTCAGTACCCTCTGTACCGCCTGTTCAGCCATATTGCGGGCAATACCCAAGGTGACTAAAGCATTTAACGCGTCATCCTGTATAGTATTGTGGGAAGGGGAAGATAAATATGTTATTTCTTCCTTATGCTTCTTCATTTTATCTTTCAGCTCCAGGATGAGGCGTTTGGCGGTTTTGGCGCCGATGCCCTTGACGCCCTCCAGCATTTTTTCGTTTTCCATCATAATGGCCCGCTGGATGTCTTCGGGGTGCAGGGAGCTGAGCATCATCCGGGCGGTGCTGGCCCCGATGCCTGAAACGCTGATCAGTTGCAGGAACATGCTTCTTTCGGCATCTTCGAAAAAGCCATACATGGTGTGGGCGTCTTCCTTGATATGTACGAAAGTGAGGAGCTTGACGGTTTCGAGGTGCTGGATTTGCGACCAGGTGTGGAGGCTGATCTGTACTTCGTACCCCACCCCGTTGACATCCAGGTGTACCAGGGCGGGTGATTTATAGGCCAATTTGCCGTTCAGGTAAGCGATCATATGCAATAATAAGTGGCCAAATTTAAATCATAAATATAATTATTCGTTTATGTCGTATTTTTACGCCCATTTTAATAACTTATCCTAACAATATGAGCAAAATAACGGCCGCTATTACGGCGGTGGGTGGGTATGTTCCCGACTATGTACTGACGAACCAGGAATTGGAGAAACTCGTTGACACAACAGACGAATGGATCACCACCAGAACGGGCATCAAGGAAAGAAGGATACTGAAGGGCGAGGGCAAGGGCACGTCGGAACTGTGCGTACCGGTAGCCCTGGAGATTTGTAAGAAAAGAGGTATCAGCCCGGAAGAAATAGACCTGCTGATAGTGGCCACGGTAACGCCAGACATGGTTTTCCCGGCTACTGCCAACGTGGTTACGGATAAGATCGGGGCCAAAAACGCCTTCGGGTTCGATATCAGCGCCGCCTGTTCCGGCTTTTTATATGCGCTGGACACGGGGGCACGGTTCATCGAAAGCGGGCGCTACAAGAAGGTACTGGTGATCGGGGCCGACAAAATGAGCTCCATTATCGACTATACCGACCGCGCCACCTGCATCATTTTCGGCGACGGCGCCGGCGGCGTGCTGCTGGAACCGAATACCGACGGCTTCGGCGTGATCGACAGCATTCTTAAAAGCGACGGCCACGGCCGCGAGTTCCTCAATATGAAAGCCGGTGGCTCCAACAAGCCCGCTACGGCTGAAACGGTGGCCAACCGCGAGCACTACGTGTTCCAGGAAGGCAAAACCGTGTTCAAATACGCCGTAGCCAATATGAGCGACGCCGCGCGCAGCATCATGGAGCGCAATAACCTCTCCGCGGAAGACATCGCCTGGCTGGTGCCCCATCAGGCCAACCTCCGTATCATCAGCGCTACGGCCGACCATATGGGCGTTCCGGAGGAAAAGATCATGATCAACATCCAGCGCTACGGCAACACCACGGCCGGCACCATTCCCCTGTGCCTATGGGACTGGGAAAGCAAGCTCAAGAAAGGCGACAACCTGGTACTGGCAGCCTTTGGCGGCGGGTTTACCTGGGGCGCCTGCTACATTAAGTGGGCATACGACGGCGATAAGAACTGATTCCATACATAAAAAGGGCGCTTCCTCGGAAGCGCCCTTTGATTTTCCGGCCGGTAACAACCCAGGGGTTCCGGTCAGCGGACAATATCCCATCGCGTTTGTGTCAGATTTCAAAAACAAAGCCGTGCTGGGCAAGCGCGGCGTACTTCTTTTTATCGAAACGGTACAGGTTAGCCCCTTTCTTTGAAGTGCTTTTATCTTTTTCGTCGAGTTTTTCCAGGATGTCCATTGCCAGTATCTTCTTGCGAAAGTTCCGCTTGTCGAGCGGGCGCTGGTATATTTCTTCGTACAGGTTCCTCAGCTGCGGCAGGCTGAATTTTTCCGGCAACAGCTCGAAGCCGATGGGGTGAAAGCGGGCCTTGTCGCGCAGCCGCGCCAGGGCGTCGCTGAGCATGCGGCTATGGTCGAAAATGAGCTCGGGAATCTGGTGGAGCGCCAGCCAGTGGGCGCCATGCGCGTTGGCCAGCATCCGGTCGTGCTCGCTGATGCGTATCAGGGCGTAATAAGCGACGGATATGACCCTCGCCCCCGTGTCGCGACCGGCTTCGCCGTAGCACTGGAGCTGATCCATGTAAATATCCTGGATGCCGGTGGTTTGCTGGAGCACACGGATAGCCGCTTGGTCGGTGCTTTCGTCTTGCTGCACAAACCCGCCTACCAGCGACCAGGCGCCCTCCATGGGGGCTACTTTCCTTTTGATGATGAGGAGCTTCAGCTTACCATCCTCGAAGCCGAAGATGATACAATCCACCGCTACCAGGTGCCGGGGAACATTTCCGTAAAATGAAGGGAGACTCATAGCTACAAACTTAACTTATTTCTTGCTGCGGGTGAATTCAATAAAATCGGTAGCCGGGATTTTGGAAACGCCCGCCTGGCGCAGCATGGTCACCAGTTGCCCGCGGTGAAAACCGGAGTGGCTGAACACGGTAAGCACGGCATGTTGTACGGCCGATTTGCAGATACCCCTAACCGGGTGGTGGTATTCGATGGTATGGGCCAGCCGGGCGTCCGACGCGGTGGCGATGAAGTCTTTCAACATTTCACTCTGCCGCTGGAACGCCTGTACGAACTCGGGCCAGCTGCCCGTAAAGCCTTCCGCCGGCCTGATCACCGGCGCCGCCAGCTGCAGCCGCTGATACCAGATGCTCTCCACGTCCCAGATGTGATATACGGTTCCCCGCAACGTAGGGAAGCTGCTGCCCAGGTCGCGGTCGAGCTGCTCTTCCGTAAGCCCGCCCAGCACGTTCAGCAGCCGCTGGTTTGCCCATATGTTGTACATCGCATACTGCAATAGGAGATCCTTCATCTATTATCTTATTTTTACAACGGAATAATCTATAACAATATACTCTAAACCGGAAAACATTCAAATAGCCAAGCCATGAAACAAACACCGCTCACTGGATTCAGTTCCGTATGCGTTCATACCGGGCATGAGCAGGATCCTCATTACGCCCACCTCACTCCCATATACGCCTCCTCTACTTACGTATATGACTCCGCAGACCAGGGCATGCGGCGCTTCAGCGGCCAGGAAGACGGTTTTATTTATACCCGCTGGGACAGCCCGAATTTCCGGGAAGCCGAGCAGAAAATCGCTGCGCTGGAATGTTTCGGCCTCACCGCGCCCGGCGGCGGCCCATTGCAGGCAAAAGCCAAACTGCATGCCTCCGGTATGGGCGCCCTGTCTACCCTGTTTATCGGTAACCTGAAGGCCGGCGACAAAATCATTTCCCACTATTCCCTGTACGGCGGTACGGATGAGCTGTTCCGGAAAATATTGCCGCCGCTGGGCATTGAGGCGGTGATTGTAGACATGCACGATATCGGGCGAACGGAAGCCGCCATCAAGGCAGACCCGTCCATCCGCATGATGTACCTCGAAACGCCCGCCAATCCTACCTTGCGCTGTGTCGATCTTGAGGCGCTGATCGGCCTTGCCCACCAGTACAAACTCGTGTCGGCGGTAGACAACACCTTTGCCACGGCTTACCTGCAGCAGCCGTTCGCGTATGGCGCGGACTATGTTTTCCATTCCACCACAAAATTCCTCAACGGCCATGGCACCGCCATCGGCGGGGTATTGATCGGGCGGGACATCGAAAAGATGAACGGCCCTTTGGAGAAAGTGCACCGCCTGCTGGGCGCAAACAGCAATCCCTTCGACGCGTTTTTGCTGACGCAGGGCATCAAAACCATGGAGGTTCGGATGGAGCGCCATTGCCACAACGCCATGGAAGTGGCCGGCTTCCTCGATGCGCATCCCGCCGTTGCAAAAGTGAACTACCTGGGCCTGGCCGATCATCCGGATTTTTCCATCGCTTCCCGCCAGATGAAGCATGCCGGGGCGATGATGAGTTTTGAGCTGAAAGGGGGGCTGGAAGCGGGCAAACGTTTCATCGACCGGCTGCAGATGTGCCTGCGCGCCGTTTCGCTGGGCACCTGCGATACGCTCATCTGCCACCCGGCCTCCATGACGCATTACGGCGTGCCGAAAGAAATGCGTGAAAAATATGAAATTACCGACGGGCTCATCCGCGTAAGCGTAGGTATCGAAGCCGTGACCGATATTCTTAACGACCTGGACCAGGCCCTGCAATAAAATAGTTATGCCCTCTATTCACATCAGAAGAGCTGAAAAAAAAGATTGCGCGCGCATGATGGAGCTGATTCGCGAGCTCGCCCAATATGAAAAGGCGCCGGAACAGGTGACCGTTACACAGGAACATTTCGAGGAAAGCGGATTTGGCCCTAATCCTGTGTGGTGGGCTTTTGTGGCGGAGTCGGACGGTATCGTTACCGGGCTGGCGCTCTACTACATCCGTTATTCCACCTGGAAAGGACAGCGCATGTTCCTTGAAGACATCATCGTAACGGAGAGCGCCCGTGGCCAGGGCATCGGCAAACTGCTGTTCGAGCGGCTGCTGGTGGAAGCCAAAGAAAAACAGTTGAGCGGCATGGTATGGCAGGTGCTGGACTGGAACGCGCCCGCCATCAATTTTTATAAAAAATACAATGCCAAATTCGACCCGGAATGGCTGAATGCCAGCATTGATATTGATGGCTGATGGCAGGTGCAGTACTGGAAAAAGCCCGCTATCAATTTCTATAAAAAATATATGCCCCGATTCGACCCGGAATGACAGAACACCAGCATTGATATTGAGGCCTGGTGGCATGGTGTGCGTTTACTGCTTCTCAAAAGTAACCAGGTCGCCCAGCCCACCGGGGTCCGCAAAAAAACGGCCGATGGTAAACGAGCGGCCGTCGCTGCTCATGTGGAAATAGTACTTTTCCTGGCGGGTTTTTAAGATCAGGCTGTCGCCTGCCACCGAATAAAAATAGATGCCCGATTCGTTGGCCCTGCTCGACGAGGGCGGCAAAGGGCGGGCCTGGAAATAAAAACTTCTTTCCTCTCCCAGGTACATATCGCTGCTATCGGGCTTGCCGTGGCGGAAAACGATTACTTCTTTGCGCTGGCTTTTTTCCAGCCATCTTTCTTCAAGGCTTTGGGATTTACCGCAGGCTGCCAGCAGCAGCACCGCCGGTATAGAGAGCAATGTAAGACGCATAGCGGGGTGGTTATGCTATTGAAACGGCAGGTGGAATGAAATAGTTACAGGTGTGTGATGAATGGGCGAATGCGGCTGTTGAAACGTTGAAACGGGCGGGTAAAATAAAAAGCCGGGCATCGCAGCCCGGCTTTCGTTTGCATGTGATGCGGATTATTTCGCCACCGCTTCTTCCAGGCCGGTGCTGATACCGTCTGTTGCGGCGTTTTTGTCGATTTTCGCGATCAGGCCCTGCAGTACCTTGCCGGGGCCCACTTCGGTGAACCTGCCTGCGCCATCGGCGATCATCGCCTGCACGCATTGCGTCCATTTCACCGCGCCGGTGAGCTGGCTGATCAGGTTTTGCCTGATTTCCTGCGGGTCGGTAACGGCTTTGGCCACTACGTTTTGATATACGGGGCAGATGGGTGCGTTGAAGGTGGCTTTTTCGATGGCGGCGGCCAGTTCCGCCTGGGCGGGCGCCATCAGCGGGGAGTGAAAAGCGCCCCCTACCGCCAATTCCATGGCGCGTTTGGCGCCTGCGGCCTTGAGCAGCTCAATGGCGCGGGCAATGGCAGTTTTAGTGCCGGAAATCACCAGCTGGCCGGGACAGTTATAATTGGCGGGCACCACCACATCGTCTGTGATGGTAGCGCAGATCTCTTCAACTTTTGCATCGTCGAGGCCCAGCACTACGGCCATGGTGGACGGCGTGATCTCGCAGGCTTTCTGCATGGCGTTGGCCCGGATGGCAACAAGGCGAAGGGCCTCTTCAAACCCGAGCGCTCCATTGGCCACCAGCGCTGAGAACTCCCCGAGGGAGTGGCCTGCCGTCATTTCCGGGCGGGGATTGGTCAGGCACAGGTAACCGATCACAGAATGCAGGAACACAGCGGGCTGCGTTACTTTCGTCTGCTTCAGATCTTCCTCGGACCCCTCAAACATGATGTCTGAAATCCGAAAGCCCAGTATTTCATTGGCTTTTTCAAATAAAGAACGGGCCTGGGCATTGTTGTCGTAAAAACTTTTACCCATTCCGGTAAACTGCGCTCCCTGACCGGGAAATACAAAAGCGTGTTTCATTGTTTTCAGTCTTTCAGTGCTGTGATGGCCGCTCATGGGCATCACTGATCTTATTAATTATCAGAGCACAAATATATATAAAAAAATATGGTTTAACGCAGCAAAATGCGGTTAAACCATGAGCCGGTTTTAACGGTGCCGGCTACCGGCGGCTGATGAGGTCGCTGCTGATCAGTTTCATGAATTCCGCCCTGGTGGTACCATCCTGGAACTGGCCGCTGAAGGCCGATGTGGTGGTAACGGAATTCTGTTTCTGTACACCGCGCATCATCATACACAGGTGTTGTGCTTCTATCACAACAGCCACGCCCTGCGGCTCCAGGGTTTCCTGGATGGCGCCGAGGATTTGGTGTGTGAGGCGCTCCTGCACCTGCAGGCGGCGGGCAAACACGTCTACCACCCGGGCAATTTTGCTCAGGCCGGTGATGTAGCCGTTGGGGATATAAGCCACGTGCGCCTTACCGAAGAAGGGCAACATATGATGCTCGCACATGGAATACAACTCGATGTCTTTCACGATCACCATTTCGTTATATGCTTCTGTGAAACGGGCGCCGCGGAGAATTTCGCGGGCGTCGAGCTGGTAGCCCTGCGTCATGTACTGCATGGCTTTGGCGATGCGCTCAGGGGTTTTCAATAACCCCTCCCGCTCCGGATCTTCACCCAGCAATGAAATCGCTTCTTTATAATTTTCTACCAGCCCTGATGTTACCTTCTCGTCGAATGATTCAACCTTCTTGTAAGCCATATTCCTGTTTTTAGATCAGTTATTTACCGCCGTAGTATTCCACGTAGATCTTGGCGGTTTCGTGCAGTTTGATACAGTGCAGCTGTACCGGCGCCGGCAGGTGTTTTTCCAGTTGTTCCCAGATGGCAATGGCCACATTTTCCGCTGAAGTGAACTTGTCTTTCATAAAATCCACGTCCAGGTTCAGGTTTTTATGGTCCAGCTTCTCGATAATCACATCCTTGATCAGCACCCCCAGTGTTTTGGCATTGAAAACAAAGCCGGTTTCGGGATCGGGGTTGCCTTTAATGGTTACGTGCAGATCATAGTTATGCCCATGCCAATTGTCGTTCGCACATTTGCCGAATACTTCAAGGTTCTGTTCCTTGCTCCATTGCGGATTAAATAACTTGTGTGCCGCATTAAAATGCTCCACGCGCGTCAGATAGATCATTTTGTTAATTGAGATAAATTTCTGCAAAAATAAAGCAATTCAATGAGAACGGCGGATTGAGTAACTTTACCGGATGAAATTGCTCCTTGCCGCCGCTACGGAATCAGAGATAAAACCAATACTGCACTGGCTCAGAGAGGAAAGTTATCCGGACGTGGACGTGCTGGTGACCGGCGTGGGCATGATGGCCGCGGCCTGGGAATTGGGGCGCTATCTGGCCCGTAACAGGCCCGGGCTGGCTATCCAGGCCGGTATAGCAGGCAGTTTCCGCCACCACTGGCCGTTGGGAGAAACCGTATTAGTAACGCGCGAAACGCTGGGCGACCTGGGGGTGGAAGACAACCAGGATTTCCGCGACCTGTTCGACATCGGCCTCTGGCAACCTGGTATGAAGCCGTTTACGGATAAGGAATTAATCAATACGTTAAGCCTCGTCCCCGAATCGCTGCAGGGGCTGCCCCAGGCGGCCGGGGTAACCGTCAATACCGTGAGCGGTAGCACCGCCTCCATTGCCCGGCTCGGGCAAAAATACCGGCCCGACGTGGAATCGATGGAAGGAGCGGCCTTTCACTACAGCTGCCTCGTGGAGCAGGTGCCATTCGTTCAGCTGCGCACCATTTCCAATTATGTGGAAGTGCGCGACAAAAGCCGCTGGAACATTCCGCTTGCGGTGGAAAACCTGAACGGCACTTTGCGGGCGCTGCTGACGGAGTTAAGGGGCTGACAGCGCATGGCGGAGCGATGGCAATGATGGGACCAGCAACACGTTGGGGTAACATCTGGCTGAAAGCGCATCGAAGGTCCGGAGCAACCCGGAGGCTGTGTTCCGAATGCCTGCCATGGCAGCAACACCGGCAGAACGGCCGCGAATTATTGCAAAAAATACAAGGGTTATTAATAGAAGACGATATGCAACTGACTTTAGGATTTTCACCATGCCCCAACGATACCTTTATATTCGACGCGCTGGTGAATAACAGGATAGATACGAACGGGCTGCAATTCGACACCCGTTTGGAAGACGTGGAAACCCTCAACAAATGGGCCATGCAGGGCAAGTTGCATATCACCAAGCTCAGTTTCGCCGCCGGCCTGAAAGTGGCAGATCAATACCGGCTGCTCAACAGCGGCAGCGCACTCGGCCGTGGTTGCGGCCCGCTGCTGATTGCCCGCGAACCGGTGGATCCCGCGCGCGTAAAAGACCTCACCATTGCGATACCCGGCGAAAACACAACCGCTAACCTGTTGTTCGGCATTGCCTATCCCGGCGCCATCCGCAAAAAGATCATGCTGTTTTCCGACATCGAAAATGCAGTGCTCAGCGGCGAGGCGGATGCAGGGGTGATCATCCACGAAAACCGCTTCACCTACCAGCAAAAGGGACTGGTAAAAATAACCGATCTCGGCGAATACTGGGAACAGCAAACGGGGCAACCCATTCCGCTGGGCGGAATCTTTATCCGGAAAGATGTGCCTGGAGACGTGCAGCAACAGGTCGACCGCCTGATTCGCCAGAGCCTGCAACAGGCGTTCGCCGCCTACCCTACCCTGTCTCCCTACGTAAAAGCGCATGCGCAGGAAATGGACGAGCACGTGATGCGGCAGCACATCGATCTGTATGTGAACGAATTCAGCCTCGACCTGGGGGTAGAAGGCCGCAACGCCATCGAGAAGCTGAAAACGATGGTAGCGTAATCATTTTTTCAGCGCCTTTCCATATGCTTCCAGCGCGCGTTTACGGGCTTCCTCGTGCACTACTACCGGCGCGGGATAGGTAAGCCCGTCCACCTCCGGCACCCATTTGCGTACATACGCCAGGTCTTTATCGAACTTTTGCATTTGCAGGGTGGGATTAAAAACCCTGAAATACGGCGCCGCATCACAGCCACTGCCTGCCGCCCATTGCCAGCCGCCGTTGTTGGCAGCCAGGTCGTAATCCAGTAATTTTTTGGCAAAATACGCCTCCCCCCATCGCCAGTCGATCAGCAGGTGTTTGGTGAGGAAACTCGCCACAATCATGCGGACCCGGTTGTGCATATAGCCGGTGGCATTCAGTTCCCGCATGCCCGCGTCCACGATGGGGTAACCTGTTTGCCCGCTGCACCATTTTTCAAATTCCACGGGGTTATTTCGCCAGCGGACGGCATCGTATTCCTTCCGGAAAGACTGGTTCACCACTTCAGGGAAATGCCATAATATCATCTGGTAAAACTCCCGCCAGATCAATTCATGCAGGTATACTTCGTTCAGTTGAACGGCCTGGTTGGCCAGCGCCCGGATACTGATCGTGCCGAAACGGAGATGCACGCCCAGCCGGCTGGTACCCGCCGCCGGGAAATCGCGGGTTTGATGATAATGGCGGAGAAGGGCTTCGTCCGGCTCAGGTGACGGAAAGTCTCCCTTAACCCGCAGAAATCCGATCTCTTCCAGCGTTGGCACGGGTATAGCAGCCTGCCGAAAGTAGCGATCACTATACTTTTCGAGGGGATACGGCCGGAGGTAAAAGTCCGTCAGCTTCGATTTCCATTTACGGCTGTAAGGCGTGAATACCGTATAGGGCTCTCCGTTATCTTTCACCACTTCTTCCTTTTCAAAAATCACCTGGTCTTTAAACGTATGAAAGGCAATGCCGGCTTTATGCAGTTGTTGTTTCACCGCCTCATCGCGCCGCCGGGCGTACGGTTCATAGTCGTGATTCGCATAAACGGCCGCAACGGGGTACTGCTGTATGAAAGCGTCAAAAGCGGCTTCGGGCGTACCGTGAAACAAGTGCAGGGTGCTGCCTTTTTGCAGCAATTGTTGCTGTATGCGGGTCAGGGCGTCGTGGATGAATTGCACGCGTCGGTCCGCCTTATCTTCCAGGTCGCCGAGAATTTCCGTATCGAACACGAATACCGGTACTACCGGGTGGCCGCTGCGCAATGCGTGGTAAAGGGCGGCCTGATCGGTCAGCCGTAAATCGCGGCGGAGCCAGCAAAGAACAACCATGTGATTGAAATTTAATCGGATTTGCCAGGTGAATCTACGATGAAATCAGGTGCGGAGATTTTTTATACAGGGTTACTGATGGCGTTAGCTATTTAACGATGAGATCAGGTGCGGAGATTTTTCATACGGGGGTTACTGATGCGTGGGCTATTTAACGATGAAAAGCAAGTGCAGAGATTTTTTATACAGGGTTACTGATGGCGTTAGCGTATTTAACGATGAAATCAGGTGCGGAGATTTTTCATACAGGGGTTACTGATGCGTGGGCTATTTAACGATGAAAAGCAGGCGCAGAGATTTTTCATACAGGGTTACTGATGGCGTTAGCGTATTTATCGATGAAAAGCGGGCACGGATTTGGGGCGGGGTCTACTTCCTGAACAGGGCAATTCCGGTTTCAACAACCATCGCCGGGCGAAAACCGGATTGGTATGGTGATCAAGCGCAACGGTCGGCTGTAGCTATTTGAATGTGTGAAAAAACAAGGGCCGTCAACGATGGTACGGTGGCCGGGCGAGCTTCACAGCATTGACTCATACAGCAGATCATGGAGGATGACCGAAGCGGCATTGCCGTAGCTGGTATCGCGGAACTGGCCTACCCACCGGACACCGTAAATGGCATTGGTGAGAAAAATCTCATCCGCGCTTTCGAGGTCGCTGACGGACAGCGGCTGCTCTTTGACCTTGAAGGGCATATCGGTTTGCAGCAGGTGCTTGCGCATCACCCCGCACACGCAGCCCTCGCTGAGCGGTGGAGTGATGACATCGTTCCCTTTCACCACAAAAATATTGGCGATGGTGGTATCCGCTATGCGGCCGTACTGGTTGAGCAGGATGGATTCGCTGAGCTGGTGCTGTTTGGCGTACAGGGCGGCCAGCACGTATGGCAGGCAGTTGTTGGATTTAACGTTGGATATTTTATCGCCGGGCTTGATGGCATCCGGGAAAACATCGAGGGTAAGGCCGGCCTCGTTCAGCTCGAAAATGTGCCGGGGCAGTTTCCAGCACTGAATGATAAACTCCGGCGTATGCTCCACGGGATCATACAATCCGGTGCCGCTCCGCCAGATGGTGAGGCGCACCCTCGCCAGGTCGCTTACGCCGCTGGCGCGGCACAAGTCCAGCACCAGGCCCGTAAAGTATTCTTTTGTAAAATGCCGCGGAATGTGAAAATGAAGGAGGTGCAGGCTCATGAGCAGCCGTTCGAAATGAAGATCGGCCAGCAATACCTGCCCCTGGTACACCTTCATGGTTTCAAAGCAACCGTCGCCATACCTGAAACTGCGATTATCTACGGTCAGCAACGGTTTGTCGGCCGCCATGAATTTTCCGTTATAACACAATTGCATACCGTAAGTTACGATTATAAAACCATTTCCGGCACATCGCCTTTGATCACCAGCCGGCCGGCCGTTTTGGCCTTGATTTCGTCAACGCTCACGCCGGGGGCGCGTTCCAGCAGCTGAAACCCTTCCGGGGTCACGTCGAGCACGGCCAGTTCGGTCACAATTTTTTTCACACATTTAACACCTGTCAGCGGCAGGCTGCATTGCGGCAGCAATTTGCTTTCCCCTTTCGGGTTGGTATGCATCATGGCCACAATGATGTTTTTGGCGGACGCCACCAAGTCCATCGCCCCGCCCATGCCTTTGACCATTTTGCCGGGTATTTTCCAGTTGGCGATGTCGCCGGTGTCAGATACTTCCATCGCTCCCAGCACCGTCAGGTCCACTTTCCCGGCGCGAATCATGCCGAAGCTTTCCGCGGAGTCGAAAAAAGCGCCGCCGGGCAGCACCGTTACGGTTTCCTTACCGGCGTTGATCAGGTCCGCGTCCACGGCCTCTTCGTCCGGATAAGGCCCCATTCCCAGCATGCCGTTTTCGGATTGCAGCATAATGGAAATGCCCACGGGCACAAAGTTGCTCACCAGCGTGGGGATGCCGATGCCAAGGTTCACATACATCCCGTCGCGCAATTCCCGGGCAATGCGTTTCGCAATTCCATATTTATCGAGGGCCATACTTGTACATTTTAGATTTTTACCGTTTTGCGCTCTATGCGCTTTTCATATCCGCGTCCCTGGAAAATGCGATGCACATAAATACCGGGTACATGAATGTGGTCGGGGTCCAGTTCCCCGGGCTGCACCAGCTCTTCCACCTCGGCGATGGTGATATTGCCCGCCTTCGCCATGGATGTGCTGAAATTACGGGTGGTTTTGCGGAACATGAGGTTGCCCAGCGTATCGCCCTTCCAGGCTTTTACAATGGCGAAATCGGCGTGGAGCGCCATTTCCATCAGATAGTCCTTTCCATTGAAGCGGCGGGTTTCTTTACCTGCTGCGATTTCGGTGCCGTAACCGGCCGGGGTAAAAAAAGCGGGGATGCCCATGCCGGCCATCTGGATGCGCGTGGCCAGGGTGCCTTGCGGAATGAGATCTACTTCCAGTTCGCCCGACAACAGTTGCCGTTCGAATTCGGCGTTTTCGCCTACGTACGACGACATCATCTTTTTGATCTGCCTGGTTTTCAACAGCAGCCCCAGGCCGAAGTCATCCACGCCCGCGTTGTTGGAAATGCAGGTGAGCCCGTTGATCCCGCTGCGCACCAGCGCCGCAATACTGTTTTCGGGGATGCCGCACAGGCCGAAACCTCCCAGCATGAGGGTGGCGCCGCTGGGTATGTCTTTAACGGCATCATCGGCGTTCGCAATTACTTTCTGCATGTTTTGGTGTTATATGGTTCAGGGTAAAATCAGGCGCATACTGTCGATCGGACAGTACAGCGAGTCCCAGTGCGTTCTCTTTGATATGCCGGCTCTTCTGTCCGATTCCTTTCTCTCGATCGAATCCATCGCGTCCCTCCGGCTCTTCACGATGTCCTGCATCTGTTTGTAAATCGTTTCCAGTTTATCTGAATGCGCTTCATAGTACCGGTAACTGTGCATGAATTCGTCTTTCGAGACCTTGTGCAGCTGCAATATCTGCACGTAATATTTCTTGATGTTCAGTTCCCGTACCGAATCGGCTACCCTCGTGGTATCCACACCGGGGTCGCGGCCATAGATTTCCGCGTAGTTCATATCCAGCAAAATATCGCGCATCTTATCGGGCGGTATCACGTTTGCCGGCGTTTTGTCTGCCTGTCCGCAGGCAAGCAGCAGGCTGAACAATACAACACCGGCTATCTTTCGGAAGTTCATCATTTATTTTAATTGCTGATATTTATTTGCGTTCGGCACATCCAGCTGTGCGAGCATCTGCACCGCCCGTGCTTTTTCCTGCGGCGGCGCTTTTGAAAATATTTTTACCAGTTCGTCATTCTTGGCATTAAAGAAAGCCGCCAGCAGCATGGAATTGGGCAGTTCCTGGTGAATGCCCATCAATAGGTTCAGGCAGTTGGTGATGGCTGCGCGGCCTTTATTGGTGTCTTCATACATCTGGTCGAGGCCCAGGCGGTGATACTGATACATCACATCGTGGAAGCGGGCGAATTTGACATTCAGCAGGTTATCCTGCAGCCAGTAACGGTTGCGGTTGCCTTCGAAGGCCTTCCAGCCCGATATATCCTTTCCGTCGGGCGCGTTGTTGACGATGTTGAGCGCCTTTTTAAAAAAGTTATCGCCGCCGCGGGGAGAAAACGAATCGTAGTCGAGCCCGAGGATGATGTAGTTGTAGTAAGCAAGGATGGCAGTGAGGTTGGACACCAGCGGGTCGTTGGCCACAATGCGCTGTTCGTTGAACTCCAGGGGCTGGAATTCCACGTATTTGAACACCACGTTCGGGTCCTGGGTATTGAGGATGCTGGTAACGTAACCTGCGTTGTACACCGGGCGGGTGGCCTGGATGGTCAGCGTGGCGCGGTAGGTATTGTTCCCGAGCGCGGCGTTGATGGTCAGCAGGAAGTTGCATTCGATGCGCTCCGCAGGGGTATAGGCATCGTCCGACCACCGGCGGTTGTTAATGAATTCGGACATGGCCGTCTGCAGCGTGGTGAACACCTTTCTGTCGGTGCTGTTGCCCAGCTGAGGCGATGCCTGAACGGACACGTTGGCTCTTAATTCCTGCGCGCTGGTGCGAAAGCAGGCAAGCAGGCAAAGGGAAAAGAAAGCAATCCTTTTAAGCATGTTGCAGATCGATTATGGCCAGAACAATGTTACGGGCCACCTCCTGTTTCGACTGGAGGGGCAGTGCCTGCTCGTTCCCGTTGCGGGTGAGCAGCGTTACTTTATTGGTATCGTGGTTAAACCCGGCACCGGCGTCGTTCAGGGAGTTGAGCACCACCATGTCGAGGTTTTTATCCTGGAGTTTTTTAAGCGCATATTCCTTTTCGTTGTTGGTTTCGAGCGAAAAGCCCACCAGCACCTGTCCGTTTTTCTTCTGCGCCCCGAGGGAACGGGCGATGTCGACCGTTTTTTCCAGCTCCAGGCTCATCTCCTCGTCTTTCTTCTTGATTTTTTTGTCCGCCACGTTGCGGGGCCGGTAATCCGCTACGGCAGCCGCCATCACGATGATGTCGGCCGAAGGCGCCATTTCCGAGCAGCGGTCGAACATATCCGCGGCGGTCACCACCCGGCTAATGCGCACGCCGGTGTGCAGCGTGCTCAGATGGGTGGGGCCCAGCACCAGCTCCACGGCGGCGCCCGCTTCCGCGAGGGCCTCGGCCAGGGCGATGCCCATTTTACCGCTGGAGTGATTGCTGATGAAACGCACCGGGTCTATCGGCTCCTGGGTAGGGCCGGCAGACACGAGGGCCGTTTTGCCGGCCAGCGGTTTAACGGCGTTGCCGGCGCTGAAAAAGCTGTAGAGGTACGACACGATGGCTTCCGGTTCCGCCATCCGGCCTTCACCGAAGAGGCCGCTGGCCAGTTCCCCTTTGTGTACGGGCAGCTGCCGGTGACCATAGGAAAGCAGGCGCGCAACATTGGCCCTGGTGGCGGGATGCAACCACATATCCTCGTCCATCGCCGGGGCAAACAGCACCGGGCAGGTGGCGGATAAATATACGGCCAGCAGCAGGTTATCGCAGATACCGTTGGCCATTTTGGCGATGGTATTGACGGAGGCGGGCGCAATGAGCATCACGTCGGCCCATCTGCCGAGCATGACATGGTTGCTCCAGCTGCCGTTTTCGCTGACGGTTACGCCTACTTCGTTTTTGGATAAGGTGGATAGCGTGAGCGGGGTGATGAAATCGCAGGCCGCCGGCGTCATCAGCACCTTTACCTGGGCGCCTTCCTTCACCAGCAGGCGCACCAGTATGGCAGCTTTATAAGCCGCGATGCTGCCTGAAACCCCTAACAGAATTTTCTTTCCTTGTAACATGCAACAAAACAAAAGCGGCAGAACAAAACATTCTGCCGCTATGAAGTTAATATATTTCGCGATAAACGATGCGGGGATCAGCTATACAGATCGTCATCGTTCTTACGGAAGTAAATTTTGTTTTCCAGGAACTCGTTGGTAGCCTGGATAGCAGAATTCGCCAGTCTTTCATAAAAACGGGAAATTTCAATCTGCTCTTTATTTTCATGCACTTCTTCCAGGTTATCCGTATGGCTGGCGAACTCTTCCAGTTTGGAATGCAGTTCTTCCTTTACGGTAATATTGATCTGGTTTGCCCTTTTGGCAATAATGGCAATGGACTCGTACAGGTTACCGGTTCTGTTCTTGATGTCAGTCGTGTTCCTGGTTTCTACCCAGGGGTTCATACTACTGGTTAGACTTCTCTTTATTTTGCTCATTTTCCAGGTGTTTAATGTTATTTTTTGCTAAGGTAAAGTATTTTTCCGCATCTGAACGCAATTTGCTGGTGGGGTACCGGTCTGAAAACTCCAGGAACTCGGTTACCACCGTTTCGTAACGTTCTTTCTGCTTTACGGGAATGCTGTTTTTGGCATACAGGTAATAGGCCTTGATAGCCATATACTTGTAGTTGTCGCTTTTATCCGAATCCGGGTATGCCCGCATCAGGCTTTTGAAAGATACCCCGGCCGATTTATAGTGCCCCAGGTTGTAATACAGCTCCGCGGCATTGTATTCCTTCTGTTCCAGCTTGCGCCGCAGCAGCTCGATCACCACGTTGGCCTCGGCCACCTTTTCGGAGTTCGGGTACGAATTAATGAAAGTTTGCATGGAAGCGATGGCTTTCATGGTATTGGTCTGGTCCAGCGGCACTTTGGGCGACAGTTTATAATAGCAGTAGGCCTGCTGGTAGTCTATTTCCTGTGCACGGGGGCTGCTGGGCAGGGCGTCCAGGTAGTTTTTGAAATGAAAAGCCGCCTGGGTGTAGTCTTTCAGGTAGAAAGAACAGTACGCATATTTATAATAAAGCCCTTCAAACTTCTCAGTGCCTTTAAATACGGGGATCATCTCCTCATACAGCGTCTGGGCCATCTGGTACTTCTTCTTTTCGTACATTTTATCGGCATAGGCCAGCTTTTTCTCCAGGTCGTTGCTTTTTTCGATCTTCCGGAGCTCCCTGTTACAGGAGACTGCGCCAATGGTAAAGGCCAAAAGGCCGGTAAACAAGAGAATTTTCCTCATAAAAAAAGAATCGCGAAGGTACGAATTAAAAGCAAAAAAAGGTAATGCTGTAATAGACGGCGTTAAAATTTTGCAAAAACGGTGATTTTGAAGGCGATCCGGGGTTATTCACAGATAAGCCTGGCATTTACACATTTTATCCACACGACCCCATTCATTATCCACAGCACTGTCGCATTCAACACCCCTCAACCGCTTTCTGGCAGGCATTATATTCCTGTGGAAAAAATATATAATTCATTTTTTCGGTTAAAAGTGGGAAAAAGTGTTATTTTGTGTTAGAAAATGGAAATCAACACCTAAAACGAAGCATGACGGGTTTTCTTGGAGAATATGAAGCTACGCTGGACGCAAAAGGGCGCTTCCTGCTCCCTGCCGGATTTAAACGGCAGATAGCGGAAAGTGCGGGCAACCAGTTTGTGCTGAACCGCGGCTTCGAAAAGTGTTTGACGTTGTACCCGATGAACGAGTGGCAACCCATCCAGGAGAAAATCGGCAAGCTGAATGATTTTGACCCGAAAGTTAGGGAATTCCGCCGCTATTTTCTGAATGGAGCCACCATCCTGGAGCTCGACAGCGCCGGGCGGCTGAACATCCCGAAGAACCTGATGGCACATGCGGGACTGGATAAAGACATTGTGCTGACGGCCGCCAACAACAAGATCGAGATCTGGGACAAAACGAAATACCAGGAGTTCTTTGATAATTTTTCACCGGAAGCTTTCAGCAGCTTGGCCCAACAGGTAATGGGCGGCGGCGATGGTTCATCAAACCCGGTTCTGTAAAACGGCAAGTATGGAAACATCCGGATATCACCTGCCCGTTTTACTCCACGAAGTGGTGGAGAATTTACAGATCCGGCCCGATGGCACCTATATCGACGCTACTTTCGGCGGCGGCGGCCATTCCAGGGCCATCCTGGATCAACTGGGCCCGCACGGCCGGCTGATCGTGTTCGACCAGGACGAGGATGCATACCGCAACCGGATTGCCGACGAGCGGGTGGTGTTCGTACGCGAAAACTTCAGGCACCTGCAGCGGTTCGCCAAACTGCACAAAGCCATGGAGGCAGACGGGCTGCTGGCCGACCTCGGGGTTTCATCGCACCAGTTCGACACCGGCGCCAGGGGGTTTTCCACCCGCTTCGACGGCAACCTCGACATGCGGATGGACACCCGGAACGCCACCACCGCAGCCGACATTCTGCAAACCTATTCGGAGCAACACCTGCATCAGCTGTTCCAGGACTACGGGGAGGTCACCAACTCCCGCACCCTGGCCAAAACAATCGTTCAGCTGAGAAAGGCGCACCCGCTGCGGACTATCGCGGAATTCAAGTCGCTGATTCAGCCCATCGTGAAAGGCAACCCCGCAAAGTACCTGGCACAGGTGTTCCAGGCACTCAGAATAGAAGTGAACGATGAACTGGGCGCGCTCAAAGACCTGCTCAACCAGTCGTCCTCCGTACTGAAGCCAGGCGGCAAACTGGCCATCATCACCTTCCATTCGCTGGAAGACAGGCTGGTGAAAAACTACATGAAGGGAGGCAGCTTCGAAACGGCGGATGAAAATCCTTACAGTTTTGAAACACCGCCGAAGCTGTTCAAACTGATCACGAAAAAACCGGTAACGGCCAGTGAGAAAGAATTAAGGGCTAACCCCCGGAGCCGCAGCGCCAAGTTACGCGTCGCAGAAAAATTATAGCCGTTATTGTTACTTCCATCCTATCCCCTGTTGCTAAGAAAAAAATCAGACATCATATAACTGTTGCTAAACCTTGTAATGTGTTGCGGGAAGAAGAAAAGCATATCAACGAAGAAGCAGGCGCTGACAACGCGGCTGAGCTGCCCCGGGAGCCCAGGAAAGAATGGCGCCTCCGGATCAACTACAGGCTGATCACGCAGAACCTGCCCTTCATCCTTTTTCTGGCCGTGATTGCGCTGGTCTATATCGCCAACAGCCACCTGGCCGAAAAAAAGGTCCGTAAAATCAACAAGCTGAGCAAAGAAATAAAAGAACTGAAGTGGGAGTACCTGAGCGTGAAAAGTGAACTGATGTTCCGCAGCAAACTGAGTGAAGTGAGCAAAGCCGTGGAACCGCTGGGATTAAAAGAACTGAGCACCCCGCCGCAGCGGATTGAAGTGAAAACCGCCGAAACAGCGCAATAATTTTTAAACGATACTGACACCGAACCCGGCAAATGGAGATTAAAAAAGACATACTATGGCGAGCATACCTCTGCTTTATTGGCATGGGTGTATTTGCCGTGGCCATTCTGGGAAAAGTCTTTTTTATCCAGCAGGTGGAAGGAGACAAATGGCGTAGCCTGGCAGACAGCCTGCACACCTCCTTCATGGACCTGGATGCCGACCGCGGCACCATCTACTCCGAAGAGGGCCGCATGCTCTCCACCTCCATCCCCTACTTCGACCTCCGCATCGATTTTAAAGCCGATGGACTGCAGGACCCCAAAAAGAGCATCTTTAAAGACAATATCGACTCCCTGTCTTATTACCTCGCCAACCTGTTCCGCGACCGCACCGCCGCCCAGTACAAAAAAATGCTGACGGAAGGGTTCAAGGACAAAGACCGCTACTTTCTCCTGAAACGCGACATCCGCTTCGACGAATACCAGGCCGTACGCAACTTTCCCATGTTCCGCCTCGGCCGTAACAAAGGCGGCCTGATTGCCGAAACGAAAAACAAACGCATTAACCCCTTTAAACTGCTGGCCAACCGTACCATCGGCCTGGCCCGTGAAAACGCGCAGAACGTAGGCCTCGAAAGAACTTACGACAGCAGCCTCAGCGGCGTTACCGGCAAACGCCTCATGCGCCGCATTGCCGGCGGCACTTACATGCCCGTGGAAGGCTACGACATTGAACCGGAAAACGGTAAAGACATCATCACCACCCTCGACGTGAACATGCAGGACATCGCCGAAAACGCCCTCATGAAAATGATGGTGCAGAACGAAGCGCAGCACGGCACCTGCATCCTCATGGAAGTCAAAACGGGAAAAATCAAAGCGATCGCCAACCTCGGCCGGCAGAAAGACGGCAGCTACTGGGAAGACATGAACTACGCGCTGATGGTAGGCGAGCCCGGCTCCACCTTCAAACTGGCCACCATGATTGCCGTGATGGAAGACGGATACGCCAATGCCAATACACTGGTAGACCTCAACTACGGCAGGTGGCCCATCAACCGCCGCGTGGTATACGATTCGGAACCTCATCACCTCACCACCGTGAGCGTGAAACGTGCATTCGAACGCAGCTCCAATGTAGGCATGGCCAAGCTCGCCTATCAGTACTACTATAAAAAACCGAACGAGTTTGCCGGGCACCTGAAAAAACTGCACCTCGACCAGCGCACGGGCATCGACCTGGTGGGCGAAGGGCGGCCGAATATTCCCACTACCGCCAGCAAACACTGGAGCGCGGTAACCCTGCCCTGGATGGCCTTCGGCTATAACGTACTACAAAGCCCGCTGCAAACGGCCATGCTGTACAACGCGGTTGCCAACAACGGCAAAATGATGAAACCTTACCTGGTCAACTCCATTATGGAATTCGGCCAGCCGGTCCGCCAGTTTGAGCCGGTAGTACTGAACGACAGCATCTGTTCAGCCCGCACCCTCGCCCAGCTGCGGGACATGCTCGAAGGCGTGGTGCTTAACGGCACTGCCGCCAAACTGCAAACTCCTTATTACCGCTTTGCGGGCAAAACCGGTACCGCCCTCGTGGCCAACGGCAACAGGGGCTATGCGGATAAAATTTACCAGTCGTCTTTCGCAGGATATTTTCCCGCGGACGACCCGCAATACACCTGCGTGGTGGTGATCAAAAACAAACCGCACGCCGCCAAATTTTACGGCGGCACGGTGGCCGGCCCGGTGTTCAGGGAAGTGGCAGACAAACTGTATGCACTGGCCATACAAAAACCGCGCTCCCTGGAAGGAAACACTTCGCTCGATACCCTGATGGCCATGAAAGGCGGAAAAGGCAGCGAGTGGCGCAGTGTGGCCCGCACACTCAACCTGCCGTTCGAAGGATCGCTCACGGCTTCCAACTGGGTCAATGCAGACATCAGGAATAACAAACTCGCCTTCTCGCCCGTCAAAACGAATCCCGGCGTAGTGCCGGACGTGAAGGGAATGGGATTGAAAGATGCCCTGTATCTCCTCGAAAACGCCGGCCTGCGGGTGGTGATCAAAGGAGCGGGAAAAGTGAATACCCAGTCTATCCAGGGCGGCAGCCCGGTGGGGAAAGAACAGACGATCGTGATCGAACTGGGGTAGCAACGGGCGGATGATGTCGCCCGCCTGATACACATCCAGCGGTATCGCTGGACCGATAAAAATTAACGTACTGACGACAACCTTCCGGTTTCGCCGGTCAAACATAAAAAGACGAACGGCACCAGCCGGAACAGCAAGAGGAAAAGCATTCATGAAAACGCTGCGCGAAATATTATACAACGTCAACATCCTGCAGGTGCAGGGCAATAACGACATTGCCGTGCAGGCATTGTTCATTGACTCCCGGCAGGTGAAAGCAGGCGGCGTGTTCATCGCTATCCGCGGCGCAGCGGCAGACGGGCATGCGTATATTGCCAAGGCCATTGCGCTGGGCGCTGCCGCGGTGGTTTGTGAAACCATCCCGGAAACAACAGCTCCTGATGTTTGTTACGTGCAAGTGGCTAACAGCGCACAGGCCAGCGGCATCATCGCCGGCAATTTCTACGACAACCCGTCGCAGAAGCTGAAGCTGGTAGGTGTCACCGGCACCAACGGCAAAACCACTATCGCCACTATCCTCTTCCGCTTGTTCACGCAACTGGGCTATCATTGCGGCCTGCTGTCGACCGTGCAGAACCAGATCGGCGACCGCATTGTGCCCGCCACCCACACCACGCCGGACCCCATCAGCCTCAACGCGCTGCTGGCCAACATGGTGGAGGAAGGCTGCCTGTACGCGTTCATGGAAGTAAGCTCGCATGCCGTACACCAGCAACGCATCGCGGGACTGAAGTTCGCGGGCGGCGTTTTTTCCAATATCACGCACGATCACCTCGATTATCATAAAACTTTCGACGAATACATCCGGGTAAAGAAAAGCTTCTTCGACAACCTCCCCGCTTCGGCATTTGCCCTCACCAACCTCGACGACAAACGCGGGAACGTGATGCTGCAAAACACCAAAGCCCGCAAAGCCACCTACAGCCTGCGCAGCATGGCGGATTTCAAGGGGAAGATCCTCGAAAACAGCCTTACCGGCCTGGTGATGACCATCGGGGTGAAGGAAGTGCATTTCCGCCTCATCGGCGAATTCAACGCCTACAACCTGCTGGCAGTATACGGCGCGGCCGTGCTGCTGGGAGAAGATAAAGACCGCGTGCTGGCCGCCCTCAGCAACATCCAGGGAGCAGAAGGCCGCTTCGATTATATCATCTCCAAAAACCAGCGCGTGATCGGCATCGTCGATTATGCCCATACGCCCGACGCATTGCTCAATGTGCTGGCCACCATCAAAAACCTGCGCCAGGGCCATGAGCAGATCATTACCGTGGTAGGGTGCGGCGGCGACCGGGATACGGCTAAACGGCCCCTGATGGGAGAAGTAGCGGCCGAGCACAGCGACAGGGTGATATTCACCTCCGACAATCCCCGCTCGGAAGACCCGGCGGAGATCATCCGGCAGATGGAAGGCGGCGTTGCAGTTCACCAGCGGAAAAAAACCATTTCCATTGCAGACCGCCGCGAAGCCATCAAAACTGCCTGCAGCCTGGCGCAGCAGGAAGACATCATTCTCGTGGCCGGCAAAGGCCATGAAAAATACCAGGAAATCAGCGGCGTAAAACATCCGTTCGACGACAAGCAGGTGCTGAACGAAATGTTTGGATTATTTGAAAAGTAAGATCACGATTCTTTATATATGTTATACTATCTGTTCAATTATTTAAAGTCAGAATTCAATTACACCGGAACCGGGATGTGGCAATACATCACTTTCCGCGTAACGATGGCCCTGCTGCTGTCGCTCGTGATCTCGTTGCTGCTCGGCAAACGCATCGTAAAGTACCTCCAGCGGAAACAGATCGGCGAAACCATCCGCGACCTGGGCCTGGCCGGCGAGCAAACCAAAAAAGGCACCCCCACCATGGGAGGCCTCATCATCCTGGCCGCCATCATCATTCCCACCCTGCTGTTTGCCCGGGTACTCAACGTGTACATCCTGCTCATCCTGCTCAGCACCATTTGGCTGGGCCTGATCGGGTTCATCGACGACTATATCAAAGTATTCAAGAAAAATAAGGAAGGGCTCGCCGGCAAGTTTAAGATACTCGGCCAGGTGGGGCTCGGCCTGATCGTGGGCGCCACCCTCTATTTCAACGACAACGTGGTGATGAGCCGCGAAATCATGAGCGACAAGAAACTGGCCCCGTATGAAAGGGTGGTAAGCAGCTCAGAGCGCACTACGCCCGACGGGCAGCGGTTCGTGGACGTCAAAACGCCCATCACCACCATTCCCTTCGTTAAAAACCACGAGTTCAACTACGCCAAGCTGATCTCCTGGATGGGCCCCGGCGCGGAGAAATACACCTTCATCCTGTACATCCTGGTGGTGATCCTGATCATCACGGCGGTATCCAACGGCGCCAACCTCACCGACGGGCTCGACGGGCTGGCCACGGGTGTGTCGGCCGTGATTGGCATCGGGCTGGGCATTTTTGCGTATGTGAGCGGCAACATCCAGTTTGCGGAGTACCTCAACATCATGTACATCCCCAACCTCGGAGAGCTATCGATTTTCATCGCAGCCTTCGTGGGCGCCTGCGTGGGCTTCTTGTGGTACAACGCCTACCCCGCCCAGGTATTCATGGGCGATACGGGTAGCCTGGCCCTGGGCGGCATCATTGCTTCCCTGGCCATTATCGTCAGAAAAGAACTATTGCTTCCCATCATCTGCGGCGTGTTTTTCGTTGAAAGCCTCAGCGTGATGATCCAGGTTGCTTATTTCAAATACACCAAAAGGAAGTTCGGCGAAGGCAGAAGAGTGTTCCTGATGAGCCCGCTGCATCACCATTACCAGAAACTCGGCTATCACGAAAGTAAAATCGCCGTGCGCTTCTGGATTGTAACCGTGATGTGCGTTGTGTTCGCCATCGCGACTTTAAAAATGAGATAAGGATGAAACTCGTCATACTAGGAGCCGGAGAAAGCGGGATTGGCGCGGCGCTGCTGGGAAAAAAGCAGGGGCTCGAGGTATTTGTGTCGGACGGCGGGCAGATCAAAGACATCTATAAACAGGAACTGGCCGTCAACCACATCGCCTTCGAAGAGGGGCACCACTCCTGGGATGTGATACTCAATGCCGATGAAATCGTGAAGAGCCCGGGCATCCCGGAAAAGTCGGAGCTGATGAAAAAAGTGCGGGAACGCGGCGTACCGGTGATTTCGGAAATAGAACTGGCCTGGCGGTACAGTAAAGACAAAAAGATCATTGCCATCACGGGTAGCAACGGTAAAAGCACCACCACGGCGCTCACTTACCACATTTTCAGAACGGCCGGCCTCAATGCCGCACTGGTGGGAAACATCGGCGTAAGCTACGCCCGCCAGGTAGCCATCGAGCCCGCCGACTATTACATCATCGAAATCAGCAGCTTCCAGCTGGACGATATCGTGGCGTTCAAACCGGATGTAGCCATCCTCCTGAACATTACACCCGATCATCTGGACCGCTATGATTATAAAATGGAAAACTATGTGGCGTCAAAATTCCGCATAGCCATGAACCAAACGAAAGAAGATTATTTTATCTATTGCATGGATGATCCGGAGATCAGGAATTATTTAGCAATGAAACCCATTTATTCAGAACCAATACCTTTTAGCATTATGGAACAATTGAAAGAAGGTGGATTTATCGAGAACGACCAGGTGAACATCAACGTGAAAGACGAACCCGTAATTATGTCTATGTACGACCTGGCATTAAAAGGTAAACATAATTTGTATAATTCAATGGCAGCAGGTATTGCAGGCCGCACCATGGATATACGGAAAGAAAAAATCCGTGAAAGCCTCAGCACATTCAAAAGCCTGGAGCACCGGATGGAGTACGTGGCCACTGTGCGCGGTGTGGACTTTATTAACGACAGCAAGGCAACCAACGTCAACTCCGTTTGGTTCGCCCTCGAAAGTATGGAACGCCCCGTTATCCTGATCATGGGCGGTGTGGACAAAGGCAACGACTATAGCGCCATCCGCGAACTGGTGCGCGAAAAGGTCAAAGCCATCGTTTGCCTCGGGGTCGACAACCGGCCTATCCACGAAGCGCTGTCGAAAGACATGGAAGTGATGATGAATACCGACAACATGAAAGACGCGGTAACCTCCGCCTTCCAGCTGGCCAGCAAAGGGGATGTGGTATTGCTCTCACCCGCCTGCGCGAGCTTCGACCTCTTCAAGAACTATGAAGAACGCGGCCGCCAGTTTAAGGAAGCGGTGAGAGAACTTTAATATTTTAAAACCATACACGTGAACAACTTACTTCAAAGGACAAAAGGCGATAAGGTGATCTGGACGATCGTGTTCTTCCTGTCTGCAGTAAGCTTGTTGGCTGTGTACAGTTCAACCGGCTCTTTGGCATACCGCGTTTACAGCGGGCATACGGAATATTACCTGTTCAAGCAGTTGTCTGTACTGCTGCTGGGCGTGCTGATCATCTATTTCGCGCACCGGGTGAATTACACCATTTACTCGCGTGTGGCGCAGATCGGTTTTCTGCTGTCGATTCCGCTCCTGATCTATACCCTGGCGTTCGGCTCCAACCTGAACGACGCCAGCCGCTGGATCAGGCTGCCGGTGATCAACCTCACGTTCCAGACGTCGGACATCGCCAAGCTCGCACTGTTCATGTACGTATCTCGCCAGTTGTCGCGCAAGCAGCAGGTGATCACCGATTTCAGGAAAGGATTTCTGCCGATCATCGTGCCAGTAGGCGTGATCTGCGCGCTCATCATGCCGGCCAACATGAGTACGGCGTTGCTGCTGGGCGCCAGCTGCATGCTGCTTTGCTTCATTGGCCGGGTGCCGCTGAAGTTCCTGCTGTCGATGGTAGGCGGGGCCTTGCTGCTGGTAGTGCTGATGTTTGCCATCGCGAAAGCAACGGGCGACAAAGGCCGTACCGGCGTATGGGTATCGCGCATCGAAAGCTTTTTCAGCAACAACGATGAAGATACCCCCTACCAGGTGCAGCAATCCATGATCGCCATCGCAGGCGGCGGCGTAGTGGGCAAAGGTCCGGGTAACAGTACGGCAAGAAATTTTCTGCCGCACCCTTATTCCGACTTTATTTATGCGATTATTCTTGAAGAGTATGGTATCTTTGGCGCCTTTTTGGTGTTGGCGGCGTACCTCATTCTGCTCTTGCGAAGTATCAGGATATTTAAAAACTGCCCGTATGCCTTCGGCGCCTTTCTGGCCCTCGGCCTCAGCGTAACGCTGGTGATACAGGCCCTGATGCATATGGCGGTAAACGTGCATCTGCTGCCGGTAACGGGCTTGACCCTGCCGCTGGTGAGTATGGGTGGTTCATCTGTGATATTCACGAGCCTGGCCATCGGAATCATCCTGAGTGTGTCGAGAAACGTGGAAGAAACGGGCGATAAAACACAGGAGGTTACCAATCCCGCAATTGCGGCATAAAGGAACGAACTGCGTGCCCGGAAAACGTGGAAGGAACGGGCGATAAAACACAAGAGGCCCGCAATTGCGGCATAAAGAAGCGATCTGCGTGCACGAGGTACGTCATTTTTATAAAAGGATATTTGATAAACAACTGATTTGGCACACAAAGTAATCATAGCAGGCGGCGGTACCGGAGGGCACATCTTCCCGGCCATTGCCATTGCGAACGCGCTCCGCAAGCTGGAGCCGGACATCGAGATTCTCTTTGTGGGCGCCGCCGGCAAAATGGAAATGGAAAAAGTGCCGCAGGCAGGCTATCCAATCGAAGGATTGGAGATCGCGGGCTTTAACCGCAGCAACATGTTCAAAAACCTGTTGCTGCCGTTCAAGCTCCTGAGAAGTCTTCGCCAGGCCCGCAATATTCTTGCGGGCTTCCAGCCTGATGTGGCCGTTGGCGTGGGTGGCTACGCCAGCTTCCCTATCCTGAAAGCCGCACAAAAGAAAGGCATTCCCACCCTTATACAGGAGCAGAATTCCTACGCCGGCAAAAGCAACAAGTGGCTGGGCCGCAGGGCAGCGAAAATCTGCACCGGGTACGAAGGGATGGAAAAATTTTTCCCGGCGGAAAAGCTGCTGTACACCGGTAATCCCGTCAGAAGCGCCATTTCCCAGAGCGCCGTGGCGAAAGACGACGCGCTGCGCCACTTCGGCCTGATGATGGGCAAACCCACCCTGCTGGCGGTAGGCGGCAGTCTGGGCGCAAAATCCATCAACGAGGCCATCCTGCCCCGGCTGGCGGATTTTGTGAATGCGGATGTACAACTGATCTGGCAAACCGGCAAACTGTATTACGAACAGGCGAAAGCGGCCGCCGCACCCTTTGCCACACACGTGAAGGTGCTCGATTTCATCAACGTCATGGACTTCGCCTACAAAGCAGCGGATGCCGTGATTTCAAGGGCAGGCGCCTTGGCCATCGCCGAGCTTTGCGTAGTCAAAAAGCCGGTGATTTTCGTGCCCTACCCTTTTGCGGCGGAAGACCATCAGACCATGAACGCCATGAGCCTGGTGAATAAAAAAGCGGCCCTGCTCATCAAAGATGGCGAGGCCGGCAGCAGGCTGGTGAACGAAGCGCTCAGCCTGGTGCAAAACAAAGCCCTCATGGAGCAGCTCGAAAAGAACATCGCTCCGCTGGGCAACACAAACGCAGATATGACCATAGCCCGGGCAGTGCTCGGGCTCATTTAAATATAAATTCCCGGATGGAATTAAAACAGATACATAGGATCTACTTTGTCGGCATCGGCGGTATCGGTATGAGCGCCATCGCCCGTTTCTTTCACGAAAAAGGAGCGGTAGTAAGCGGATACGACCGTACCTCCACCCAACTGACGCAACAGCTGGAAGCGGAAGGCATCCGTATTCATTATACGGAAGACCTGGGGCAGATCGACAAGGCGGCAGACCTGGTGGTGTATACGCCCGCCATTCCCGCCACCCAGAAAGAGCTTGTGTATTACCGGGAAAACGGGTACGAAGTGGTGAAGCGCAGCGACGTGCTCCAGGAAATCACCCGCGAGCTGTTTGCCATCACGGTGGCGGGCACACACGGCAAAACCACCGTATCTACCATGATCGCACACCTGCTGCGGCATAGCGGGTATGGCTGCAATGCCTTCCTGGGAGGCATCAGCTCCAACTACGGCAAAAACTTCTGGAGCAGCGAGAAGCCGGTGGCCGTGATAGAAGCGGACGAATATGACCGCTCTTTCCTGAAACTGAGCCCGGACATTGCCGTGCTCACCGCCATGGATCCGGACCACCTGGATATCTACGGCACAGAGCAGGCTGTGGAAGAAGCATTCATCCAGTACACCGGCAATATCAAGCCCAACGGCACTCTGCTGGCGCGGCACGGCCTCGCCCGCGGCTCGGAACTGAAGGGAGATAACAAACTGTGGTACAGCCTGCAGAATGATGCGGCAGACGTTTACGCCACCAACATCCGCATGGATAACGGTGGGTACGAATTCGACGTGGTGCAGCAGGACTGGATGATCGACAACGTGCGGCTGTACATCGGCGGCATGCACAACGTCGAAAATGCCGTGGCTGCCATCGGCGTGGCGCATCTGCTCGGCATCAGCAACGAAAAAATAAGAGCCGCGGTCGCCGATTTCAAAGGCATCCGCCGGCGCTTCGAATACCTGGTGAAAAAGAGCAACGTGGTGTATATCGACGACTACGCACACCATCCCGAAGAGCTGCGAGCGCTGATCACCAGCGCCAAATCGCTGTTCCGCGGGAAAAAGTGCACCGTCATTTTCCAGCCGCACCTTTTCACCCGCACCCGCGACTTTGCCGACGGTTTCGGCGAAACACTGGCGCTGGCAGACGAAGTGGTGCTGCTCCCCATTTACCCGGCCAGGGAACTGCCGATAGAAGGGGTGACCAGCGAAATGATCGCCGATCGCATCAAAGGCCCACAGGTAAAGATCATGCCGCGCAACGAAGTGCCCGCCTGGCTGAAGTCGCAGGAACCGGAACTGGTGATCACCGCCGGGGCCGGGGATATTGACCTGCTGCGGGAGCCCGTGCGGGAGATGCTGGAGCGCATATGATCGGGGCTTGCTCACGTCCGTGTGGGGAGGTTATATAACAAATGAGTTGGCGAGGACATCTAATTTTTTAAAAAACGCATAACATGCAACCGAAAACGAAAACAGCCTTTAAACGCATTGGCCGCATGCTCCTCTGGGGCGGCGCGCTCACGGGCTTTTCCGTATTGCTGGTTGCAGCCGTGAACGACCGCGACAACAGCAAGTGCAAAGGCATCAAAGTGACGATGAAAGGCGACGGCGGCAATGCGTTTATCGACAAAAAAGACATTAAAGCCCTCATCAGTGGCGACGGCACACAAAACCCCGTTGGTAAAACGATTGGCAGCATCAACATCGCCAACCTCGAAAAAACGGTGGAGCGCGATCCCTGGGTGCGCAGTGCGGAACTGTTCTTTGATAACCAGCAGTTGCTGAACGTGGAAGTGGAACAACGCGACCCGCTGGCCCGCGTGTTTACCTTCTCCGGCAACAGTTTTTACCTCGACGGGGATGGGGAGCGCATCCCGGTATCGGACCGGTTTTCGGCCAGGGTGCCCGTATTTACCGGCTTCCCCACCGACGCCCAGCAGCTGAAAAAGGAAGACAGCCTGCTGTATACCCAAATGCGCGATATGGCGCGGTTCATTTCGGCAGACACCTTCTGGAACGCGCAGGTGGAACAAATCGTGATCACCGGCGACCGGAAATTCGAGATCACCCCGAAATTCGGTAACCACGTAGTGGTATTCGGGGAAGGAACGGACATCGGCAACAAATTCGCCAAACTGCTCATCTTCTACCGCGAAGGGTTGAGCAAGACAGGATGGAATACATATTCAAGGATAAATATTGCTTATCAGGACGAAGTGATCGGAACGAGAAGAGACGGCAAAAGCGCACCGCCCCCGCCCATGTACAAAGATTCAACCATGGCCGACGTGGCTGTGGACGATGATCATACAGCGGCACCTGTGGCGGCGGCGCCCGTAAAGCCGAAAGAAAAGGCAAAAGAAAACAAACCGGCAGCTGCTAAAAAGCCCGATGCCCGCAAGCCCGCAAAGGCGGCGGCAGCGAAGCCCAAGGCAGTATATAAACCAAACAGTAATAATCGTAATCGCAACTAAAAACAATATAGAACCATGAATCAGGAAGCTCCCATCATTGTAGGTCTCGACATTGGAACCACGAAGATAGCAGCCATCGCAGGAAGGAAGAATGAATACGGGAAATTGGAAATCCTCGGATTCGGGAAGGCCCCATCATTTGGTGTTCAGCACGGTATGGTACTGAATATCGATCAAACTATCAAGGCTATCAGACAGGCTCTGGAAAACTGCTATGCATCTAACCCCAACCTCGAAATCAACGAGGTGTATGTAGGTATCGCGGGCCATCACATAAAAAGTCTCCAAACCCGGGGCGACATCGTGCGCAACGACACGGACGCGGAGATCTCCCAAAAAGACATCGACCAGTTGATCAACGACCAGTACAAAACGGTGATCCCTGCCAGTGACCAGATCATTGACGTGATTCCCCAGCAGTACATCGTAGACAGCCTGCAGAACATCACCTACCCCATCGGCATGAGCGGTGTGAAGGTAGGCGCCAATTTCCACATCATTACGGGCGACAAAAACGCCATCCGTAACATCAACCGCAGTGTGGAGAAGTCCGGCCTGCGGATCAAAGACCTGGTGCTCCAGCCGCTGGCCTCTGCCGCCGCGGTGATGTGCGACATGGACTTTGAAGCCGGCGTTGCGATTGTGGACATCGGTGGCGGCACCACCGACCTTGCAGTGTTCTACGAAGGCGTGCTGAAACATACAGCCGTTATCCCCTACGGCGGCGAAAACATTACGAACGACATCAAGAACGGCCTCGGCGTGCTGAAAACGCAGGCGGAGCAGATGAAGGTGCAGTTCGGTTATGCTTTGGCGGACGAGGCGAAAAACAACGCATACATCACCATTCCAGGCCTGCGCGGCCAGAGCCCGAAAGAAATTTCGGTGAAAAACCTGGCGCACATCATCCAGGCCCGGATGAGCGAGATACTCGACTTTGTGGTATATCACCTCAAACAGATCGGCATGGACAACAAAATGCTGAATGGCGGTATCATCCTCACTGGTGGCGGTTCCCAATTGAAACATCTAATCCAGTTAACCGAATACACCACTGGCGTAAGCGCCCGCATCGGCTACCCGAACGAACACCTGGCCAGCGGCCATACAGACGAGCTCACCAAGCCGATGTATGCCACCTGCGTAGGCCTCATTCTGAAAGGGTACAACGATTACGAAAACGACAAGAGGGCCCTCGAGGAAAACTACGTTAAAATCAACACCAGCTACCTCGCCAAAGAGAAAGCCGCACGGCAGCAGGGCGCGGAAGACTGGACGGAAGAAGAGGAAGAAGACATCCACGAAACGGCGGATGCGCGGCAAGACCGGAAAGCGAAAGAAAGAAACGCTTCCCTCAAAGGTTTCCTCGACAGGATGAAAACAAAAATCATCGACATGTTCACTGAAGAGGAAGACGCGCGGTTGTAAGGCTGTGGCGTGATTGTTGTAAGTAATAACCGATTTTTTAAAATACGAGTCAAAACAGGAGTGTAAGGAACGGTACACCAAATACTAACCCATTTAAAGAGTAGAGTCATGATACATTTTGATCTTCCAAAGGAAAAATCTTCCATCATCAAAGTGATAGGCATTGGTGGCGGAGGAAGCAATGCGGTGAACCACATGTTCAGTCAGAACATAGACGGGGTGAACTTCATCATTTGCAATACCGACGCACAGGCGATTGCAAACAGTCCCGTGCCCAACAAGGTGCAGCTGGGGCCCCATCTCACACAGGGTTTGGGAGCCGGCGCCAATCCCCGGATTGGTGAACAGGCCACGGAAGAATCCTTCGAAGAAATCAAAAAAATACTGGAGGTGAATACCAAAATGGCATTCATCACCGCAGGTATGGGCGGCGGCACCGGCACCGGCGGCGCTCCCATTATCGCCAAAATTTGTAAAGAACTGGGCATCCTCACCGTCGGCATCGTTACCACGCCTTTTTCCTACGAAGGAAAGAAGAGAATGCTGCAAGCCGAAGAAGGCATCAACCGCCTGAAGGAATATGTGGACACGCTGCTGATCATTTCCAACGATAAGCTCCGCCAGAAATTCGGAGACCTGAAGTTCAAGGCGGCCTTCGAAAAAGCGGATAACGTACTGGCCACGGCAGCTAAATGTATCACCGATGTGATCAACTCCACCGGCCAGATCAACGTTGACTTTGCGGACGTTTGCACCGTAATGCGCAATGGTGGTGTGGCTATTCTTGGTGCGGCCATCGCCGAAGGCGAATACCGCGCGCAGAAAGCCATCGAGGAAGCTCTCACTTCCCCGCTGCTCAACGACAACGATATCAAAGGCGCCAAATGGATACTCATCAACATTTCATCCGCCGAAGGCGAATTTGAGCACACCCTCGACGAAATGGATACCATCCAGGCGTACGTGCAAAGCATGGCCGGCGAAGATTGCGATGTGATCCTCGGTGTGGGCTACGACCAGTCGCTGCAACGCAACCTGGGCGTAACCATCATCGCCACAGGTTTTGAGCAGAATCCCATTCAGCAGCAGAAACCTGCGGCAAACGTGCAGCCGGTAGTGAAAGAGGAGCCTAAAATCGTGATGACGCTGGGCAACGAAGGCGACGAAAAAAAGATGAACAACCAGGGCATGCTCTTCAGTGATGAAGCGGAAGCAGTGAAAGACGTGATGGCGCCCCGGCTCGTAGAACCGCAGGTAACACACCCCGTGTCTGCCGCAGCCTACGTACAGCCCGCTCCGCCCCCGCCAGCCCGCGAAACCTACACGCTCAACATTGAGCCGGTAGAGCCCGCCCCTGCCCCGCAGCCCCTGCAACAAACGCCGCAGCAACCGGTACAGCAGGTACAGCAGCAACCTGCCACCAATACAAGCAACACCGTTTCCGGCGGTTACCTGAGCCGCCCGTCCAATATTTACGTGGAACCAGCCGGTAATAACACTGGCGACGATAAGCCCGAAATGCAAATGGTGTTCAGGGAAGAGACCGCACCCGAACAGCAGCCACAGCCGCAACAGGCCATACCACAGCAGCTGCCGGACGAACAGGCGGAAGAACAGAAACGCAAACAACTGGAGCGCGTGGCCAAACTGCGCAGCATCAGCTTTAACGTAAAGAACATGGAGAACAACCAGGAAATTGAAAACGTGCCTGCTTACCTCCGCCGCAACGTAGACCTGGATAATGGCGCCGGCTCCGCCGAGCAGTTCTATTCCGGCTACACTGTAGGGAATAATCACGATAACCAGACAGAAATCAATACGATCAACACCTTCTTAGACGGGAAAAAGCCGGATTGATGAATTATAGATGATATTACGTTTGATTGTTTTTTAGTTGTGTTAAAAAAAATCCTCCGATTCCTCGGAGGATTTTTTTATGTATTCGTGCATGCACATTTTTATGTAGTTGCCCGCAGTGCGGTCTTGGGCAAATCCGGCTTTGATGCGAATGGATAACTCGTTCATCAGCCATAAAGGCATCGAACAGCCGGAATATAAGCCCAGGCTGCCGCTATAACCGGTTTAACGCGGCATTGGCGGCATTCACCATATCTGCCGCTGTTTTCTGTTTGAGGGCGTTGATCTCGAATGCTTTCAGCACTTTCTCCAGCTCCGCGCCTTTGCCGGCAGCTTTCAGCACCCTGATTTTCTCATAAGCCTGCACCCCTTCGATCATCCGTTCAAAACGGATAGAAGAGCGCGGCCCGGGATATACCAGGTAAGTATCACCGGCAGCCCATGTTTTAAAACGCGAATCCTGCAGCGGTTTTTCCACCCAGCAGTTATAGGCCCACCGCAGGTAACCGGAATAGTTTTTAGCGGCGGCGTGCCAACCCAGCCAGGCAGATTCCGCGGGCGGGGAAAAGGTAAAGGTGTTGGGGAAGCCTTCGGAGCAGCAGGTATATACCGTGCTGGGCCAGCCTTTGGCGAGGCGCTTTTCTTTCTCCTCCTTTGTGAAATCAAGGCCGGAAGCAAGGCAATAATCGTACACTTCATCCACCAGCTCTTTGTGATACAGGCCGGCGAGCGACACCTTGTAATCTTTGTCTACACTGCGTATCAGCTTGATGGCACTTTGCATGGATTCCAGCGGGCGCTCGTCCATCGCAATGCAGGTGATGTCGAACCAACCTTTTGATTTCAGGTGGCGGGCAAAATCCGTCAGCATGGGGCGCCAGTGCGCGTCGTATTCCGGGGTCCCGGGTTTGGCCGTCAGTACCTGGTCTTTACCGGTCGCTTCGTCATAATAATAGAACTTCAGGTTCCAGGGTATCATGCTGAAAGTGGCGATCTGTTTGCTGATGCCCATTTCCATCATGAAGGCCACCCATTTGTCGAACACCGTATAATCAAAATGCCAGCTGCCGTCTTTTTTCTTCGTCCATTTGATCATATCGCCGTAAATGTCGTACGTCTGGCTGTTCCAGGGGTCGTATATGATACTGGTGGTGATCACTTTCTGGCCCGCATCAGCCAACATTTTCATGTACGGCCGCATGGCGTCGAAGTGCTCTTTGCTCCAGGGTTTGGTATTATACACGCGTGCAATGGCGTAGGGGCTCTGCCAGAGGTCGAGGTGGAAGGCCCAGTCTTTCGGCTGCGGCAGCACACGCTCGGATACGGTGATTTCGTATTGAAGGGGAGCAGGCAGGTAGCCCCCCGCGGTTTTTATCCTGATGGCGCCTTTGTACACACCCGCGGGCGTTTGGGGCGGAACGGCCACGCTCAGCCAAACGGGCTGTACGTTGTTGGCGTTGACGTCTATCGTGGGAATAATATCGATGCCGTCGGCAACGAGCGAGGAATCAAAGTCCTGCGGCCTGCGGTGCCCGCATCCACCTCCTTCGCTGTTCAGTTCGTCTGTCATCACGTAGCGGATGAAACCAGGTGTGATAGCCGAAGCGGGGATTTTGTTGCCTTTCGCATCTTTCAGATCGGACTTTTCGATGCTGACCGCCTTAACGGCTTTGGTGGTATAGATCACGAACTGGGTATGGACTTTTTCTCCGCGCCAGGCCTGCGTTCTCCATGTCGAGCGAAGTGTGCCGGCGGCCGGTGCAAAAATCTTGTCGTAGCGGACATCGGCGCTGCCAAAAAAGGCATGTGTCCCGGGTTTCACCGTGCTCCAGGCAACCGGGTCAACCGGTCTCGGATCGGGTAGTTCCCTGTAATTGGATTGCTGTGCGCGTGCGCCGGTAGCGATTGCCGCGAGTAGCAGCGCGGCAAAAACGTGTCTGATCATAACTGGTTGCATATTAGGAAGCAATAAATATAGTATCTATACTGCAACCTTACAAGCAACTAATCTTCGTACCGGTGGCGATCCACGACCCTCCTGAGTTGCAGGTTGGTCACCGGCGCCACTACCAGCGGGAATTTTTCAATGGTCACGTAGCTGGAATCGAGCCCAAAACCACGTTCCTCAGACAGGCCCATTTTTTTCAGGATAAAATACAGCCGCATGGTGATGCGTTCGTGCAGTGGCAGGTCGTTATCGTGCGAGAGGAATTTTTCCATGACAATAAACTGGAAATCGCCCACCACATTGTTTTTGCTCAGCGATTCGTAGCGGCTGGTGATATTCACTTCCTTGTTCCGCACCATGTCTTCCACCACCATCCTGAACATGAGGTTGATGCGCTGTTCCACCCTGAAGCCGAGCCGGAACTCCACCCGGATAACCTCATTGGGAATGATGGTCTGCACCGTGTATTCGCTCATATACGGCTCGTCCACTACATCCACATGTACGAACCAGTAGATGTCGGCGCGTTTGGGTTTCTTATTGAGTACGGAGTAGATGATCTTATGTTCTATTTCCTTCGGGTTGTCCGCGCTGGTCATATACACCAGGTGGGTGGCGTATTTCGGGATGGAGGAATCGTTGCTGAGCTCCTGCAGGATGGGCAGGTAATCTTCCAGTTTCACGAATTCCACGTAGCGGTTTTTGATTTTACGGGAGCGGAACCAGATATACATCACGAGGAACAGGCCGCCCGCCACGATCACCGTTACGTAGCCGCCATGCATGAATTTCACGAGGTTGGCAAAGAGGAATGAGAATTCGATGGTGAGATATACGGCGAGGTAAAGCCCAATCCAGACCAGTTTCACCCTGCGGGTGTATAGATAGAACGCGAACAGGCACGACGTCATCAGCATACATATGGTGATAGACAGGCCATAAGCCGCCTCCATCGCCGACGACTCCTTGAATATCAGCACGATGGCCACGCAGCCAACATACAGCATCAGGTTGATGCCGGGAATAAAGAGCTGGCCTCTTAATTCGGTAGGGTAGTTGATTTTAAGCTTCGGCCACAGGTTCAGCCGCATAGCTTCTGAAATGAGGGTGAATGAACCCGAAATGAGCGCCTGGCTGGCGATGATAGACGCGATTGTGGCGATCAGTACGCCAAAAATCACGAACCACTCCGGCATGATGCTGAAAAAGGGGTTTTCTCCCGTGAGCACTTTGCCTTTTTGCGTCAGCAGCCATGCCCCCTGTCCCAGGTAGTTGAGAATCAGGGACGACTTCACAAAAATCCAGGATACCCGGATGTTGCCCCGGCCGCAGTGGCCAAGGTCGGAGTACAGGGCTTCCGCCCCGGTTGTACAGAGGAACACTGCTCCCAGGATGAGGAAGCCGTGGGGGTATAACGTCAGTAATTCGATGGCGTAGTAGGGGTTGAATGCTTTCAGCACGCTCAGGTCGTCCGCGATGTGGGAAACGCCGAGCACCGCCAGCATACTGAACCAGATGATCATGATAGGCCCGAACATTTTACCGATGCTCATGGTACCGAACTGCTGCATAAAAAACATGCCGCTGATGATGGCCACTACTATTTTTACGATGGTCCATTCCCCGAGGTCACGGAAGACAGGCAGGGTTCGCAAACCTTCGATGGCGGAGGTAACCGTGATGGGCGGGGTGATGATCCCGTCGGCCAGCAGCGCTGCGCCGCCGATCATCCCAAAAATGACCGTCCATTTCCCGTGCCGGCGCACGAGGGCATATAAAGAGAAAATACCGCCCTCCCCCTTGTTATCGGCTTTTAGGGTGAGCAGCACATACTTGATGGTTGTTTGGAGGGTGAGGGTCCAGATAATACAGGAAATACCGCCGATCACGAGCAACTCGCTGATTTCATTCGTGCCCACAATTGCCTTGAAAACGTAGAGCGGAGAGGTACCGATATCGCCGTAGATGATCCCTAATGCCACGATGAGGCCGGCCAGGGTAGCTTTATTGAAGTCTTTAACCACGCTATATACTATATATAAATATCAAATGTAGTAATTATTATAATGCAGGGGCGGAAATTTTGGCGGGTAATTCAACAGCCGTAGGAAGGTGACGGATGAAATAAAAAAAGAGGCCCGCGGAAAGCGGACCTCTTTTTTTTAATTATTTACCAGAGTGAACTGTATTAGTTAGCAGGAGCTAAGTCAACAGTTGAAGATTCACCCGGAGTGTTTTGTTTGATGAAACGACCGCGGTCAATACCTTGTTTGTCAGCCAGGTAGTCGATCACAGCGTCAACACGACGGCTGCTCAGGTCTACACCACCTTTTTTGCCTTTAGCACCAGCGTGGCCGGTAACCAGTACATTACAAGAAGGATTTTGACGCAGGGTGTTTGCTACACTGCCCAGTACAGCTTCCATGTCGCTGGATACTTTGGTAGAGCTGCCTTTGAAAGAAACTGAAGGCAGAACCAGGCTAGCGCAGGTTACTTGAGGAGCAATGTTTTTGCAGCACTCAGGATCCGGGCATTTACCTACGCCGTCAGCGTCAACAGGCTGGCAATATGTCGGAGTGATGAGTTGTTTGTCTTTGTAGTCAGGTACACCGTCACCGTCGGTATCTTTCGCTACACCGTGAGAATCAACAGGAGCGCCGGCAGGAGTGTTCGGCTCGCGGTCGAACTGGTCGGTTACGCCGTCACCGTCAGCATCAGGCAGAACGGGTTGGGGCAGTTTCATACGACGGGGGCTGGTCAGCTCGTT
Organism: uncultured Chitinophaga sp.; assembly: GCA_965653365.1. Lineage (GTDB taxonomy): Bacteria > Bacteroidota > Bacteroidia > Chitinophagales > Chitinophagaceae > Chitinophaga. Next base: position 101,538 of record CBFGZV010000010.1, read on the forward strand.
GTATGCGAAATCCAGGGGATTAACCCACCAGAGCGGTTCAACACGTTTGTTGGGGTTGCCCAGGTTGAAGTTCAGGCGAACGCTGGTGTAAGAGAAGAAGTCTTTGCTGCCATCGTAAGCACCGGCGGTGTAACCGTCCAGGTAGTCGTCGAAGGGCAGGGTCAGTTTCTCTTCAATACCGATGTTGAAGCGTTTAGACACTTTGAAAGCTACGCCAGTACCTACTTCCAGCGCATGACGCAGAAGTTGGTTGTCGTCTCTGCGGCCGATCTGAACACGGTTTCCTTGTGCAGGAGCGTTTTGTTCGTATTTTTTGTCGTGCAGATTTTTAAGCGCGTCGCGGATGTCTTTTTTCTTGCCGGTGAAGTTGATGCCGCTGTAGTTGTAAGCCGCGCCGGAAGCGTCCAGAGCGTCAACGTCAACGTCAGCCATCATGATACCGTAACCAGCCAGTACATACCAGTTAACTTTGGGCTGTGATTTGTAGAACAGGATGTTGCTCAGGGAAGCAATCACGTCCAAAGAGAGTTGGTGTGTGGCAGTTTTATATGCCGGAACGATGAAGCCGTTACGGTTAGCAGTGGCATTGTATGCACCGCCTACAGTGTTGGCTTTCTTTTGATAATCCAGACCGTAGTCGAAAGAACCGGTGTACTCACCTCTGATAGAGAAAGTATGACCGAGGGCTTTTCTGAGAGAGAGACCACCGCCGAAACCGGGGAGAGCCGCTACGTCACCTTTAATAAAGTGGTAACCACCGTGGAAACCAAGTTCCCACATGTTTCTGGGTTTTGCCGGGTAGTCCGACTGATGGTTTCTGAAGCTGTTGAATTGCGCCATATTCTTAGCCGAAACTTTAGAGGAGTCCAGGGCGTCATATGAGGGTTTAACCTGCGCAAAACCTGGAGATGCTGCCAGAAGAGTCATTGCACCTGCCAGTAGTAAGTACTTTTTGCTTGCCATAATTGTTTTTTTATTTAAAAACTGTTAAAGATTTTACAATTAACGCGTTTTTTACCAAGCAAAGGTAAAAATCCTAAATGAATATACAAATTTTTCTTGCGATTTTATTTGTATTGATAACTCCCTCAAAACTAGAGGGTAAATTAAAGAACATTCAGGTAATGCATACAAATTCGGGGCCAAATTTACAAAATGTGGTAATTTCGGCCTAGCTTAGCGAACCTTTTTATTTTATCCATGGAGGAAATTAAACAACTGATCGGGAAGGAATTACAGGATTTCGAAGGAAAGTTTGCGGATGCAGTGAAGAGCAATGTTCCTCTGCTGGACCGGATTATGCACTATATCGTAAAACGGAAAGGCAAGCAGATCAGGCCCATGTTCGTGATTCTTTCCGCCCGCCTCTTCAGCCCGGCAATCAATGAAACCACCTACCGCGCCGCCGCCCTCGTAGAGTTACTGCACACCGCCACGCTGGTGCACGATGATGTGGTGGACGACTCCCTGGAACGCCGGGGCTTTTTCTCCGTCAACGCCCTCTGGAAAAATAAAATAGCCGTACTGGTGGGCGACTACCTCCTGACCAAGGGGCTGCTCCTTTCCCTGAACAACAAGGACTTCCGCAGCCTCGAAATACTGACTACGGCTGTTAAGGAAATGAGCGAAGGAGAGCTCCTCCAGCTCGAGAAAACCCGTAAACTGGACATAAAAGAAGATATCTATTTCGAGATCATCCGCCGTAAAACAGCCTCCCTCCTCGCCTCCGCCTGTGCCGCCGGCTCCTGGAGTACGACGGAAAACGACGATACGACGGAACAAATGCGCCTCTTCGGCGAAAAGGTCGGGATTGCCTTCCAGATTAAAGACGATTTGTTCGATTATGGCTCCGCCAATGTGGGCAAACCAACCGGTAACGACATCCGGGAAAAGAAAATGACCCTCCCGCTGATCTACACCCTCCAGCATTGCCCGCCGGACCAGAAAAGACACATTATTAATATTGTCAAAAACCACAACACCGATAAAGACAAGGTCAATGAAGTGATTGCCCTGGTACGGGAAAGCGGCGGCATCGACTATACCCGGCAGAAAATGCTGGAATACCGCGACGAGGCCCTCGACATACTGCACCGGCTCCCGGAAGGCACCATCCGCAACGGGCTCGAATCACTGGTTCGTTATACTACCGACCGTAAATTTTAGCCGTTTCCTGATAATTTCCCGGTTTTAGCGAAACATCCCTGCCCGTTGCAGCGATTATACGCTAATGATCCTTATATTACAGTAGACTTGATTGAACACCGGAAGAAATTCCCGTAAGCTTAATTTTTTTCATGCAGAAACGCTGGACAGTAAAGAAATATCAACCAAAAGAGGAACAACAGCTGCAGGCCGCTTTGAAAATACATCCCCTGCTTTGCAGATTGCTGGTACAACGGGGAATCACAAAGTACGATGAAGCCAAGCACTTTTTCCGGCCGCAGCTCAGCGATCTTCACGATCCCTGGAGCATGAAAGACATGGATAAAGCCATCCACCGCCTGGAAGACGCCTTTTTCAGACGGGAAAAAATCCTCGTGTATGGCGACTATGACGTAGACGGCACTACTGCTGTGGCTACCGTTTACGGGTTCCTGCAAACCATTTACGACAATATCGAATTTTATATCCCTCACCGCAGCCGCGAAGGATACGGCATTTCCCTCCAGGGCATCGAGTATGCGCGGGAAAACGATTTTTCACTGGTGATCGCGCTCGATTGCGGCATCAAATCCATCGAATACATTGCCTACGCCCGTTCGCTGGGAATCGATTTTATTATTTGCGACCACCACCTGCCCGATGCGGAGCTGCCGGCGGCAGTGGCCATTCTTAACCCGAAACAGGCGGACTGCCCCTACCCTTACAAGGAACTCAGCGGCTGCGGCATTGGCTTTAAGCTGATCAGCGCCCTCGCCCAGCAGAAAAACATACCCATGGAAGAGGTATACCGGTACCTCGACCTGGTGGCCACGAGCATCGCCGCCGACATTGTGCCCATCACAGGGGAAAACCGCGTACTGGCCTTCCACGGCATCCACCAGGTGAACGAGGCGCCCAATGCGGGTATCCGCGCGCTCATCGACCTGAGCAAACTGAAGGAAAAACTGACTACTTCCAATCTAGTGTTCGTGATCGCGCCAAGGGTCAATGCAGCCGGGCGGATGGACGACGCCCGCAAGGCGGTGAACCTGTTCATCGAAAAAGATTACCAGAAAGCCTATTCCATCGCCGAAGTACTGCATGGCGACAACCAGGAAAGAAAAGGGGTAGACATGAATATTACGCAGGAGGCTGTCAGCATCATTCAAAACGATGTAGCCCTGCACACCCGAAAATCAACCGTACTGTTCCAGCCTCACTGGCATAAAGGGGTAGTCGGTATCGTAGCGTCGCGGCTGATCGACAAATATTATTACCGCCCCACCATTATCCTCACCCAGAGCAACGGCAAGGTGGCCGGTTCCGCCCGCTCCGTATCGGGCTTCAACGTATACGAGGCCATTCACCAATGCAAGGACCTGCTGGAAAACTACGGCGGGCACTTCTACGCGGCCGGCATGACCCTCAAACCGGAAAATGTCGAAGCTTTCCGACAGAAATTCGAAGAAGTGGTGGCCTCCACCATCCAGCCGGACATGCTGATCCCCGAAATCGTGATCGACACGGAAATCAGCCTGGCCGACCTGACGCCTTCATTCTATAATATCATGCGCCAGTTCGAGCCGCTGGGCCCGGAAAACCTGCGCCCTGTATTCGTAGCCAGAAACCTCACCGATACCGGGTATTCCAGGATCGTAAAGGAAGAGCACCTCAAACTGTCCGTCAAACAGGGGAACGGCCCCTCTTTCTCCGGCATCGGATTTTTTATGGCGGATAAATTTGAGCTGGTGACCAGCAAAAAGCCCTTCGATATGGCGTTCACGCTGGAAGAGAACGAATGGAACGGCAATACGAGCCTGCAACTGAAGGCGATAGACATCCTTCCTTCGCGGTAAACGCCGCTGCAACCGTCGCGGATTGACAATCAGCCATGCCTATTTCCTTGTTTGCTGATTCAGCCAGGTGTATAAAGCGGGATCGTTATAGGCCTTCGTCCAGGCATCATGCCCGCCCGTAGGGTTCTCTGTGTATTTAATCAGCGTACCGCCACAATCTTTTATCGCTTTCACCATTTGCCGGCTCTGTGTGACGTTCACAGTAGGATCATCGGCATTATGAAACGCCCATACCGGCAGGTTTTTCAAGGCGCAAGCCCTGGCAACGGTACCGCCACCGCAGATGGGCACTGCAGCCGCAAATTTCCCCGGCGCCGCGGAAGCCCAGTCCCAAGTACCGTATCCGCCCATGCTCAGGCCGGTGATGTAAATCCGGTTCGTATCCACATTGTACAGCTTCACTATGTCCGCATACACCGCGTCGAGGCCCTGAACGTCCCACCATTGATTTTCTTTGCACTGCGGCGATACCAGCACATAAGGGAAATCGGGGTTACGGCCGGCGATGGCGGCCAGCCCTTCGTTTTTAACTTTGTTCAGATCGCTGCCTCGCCCGCCTACTCCATGCAGAAAGATAATAACCGGCCAACGGGTCGTTTTTTTCTCGTTGTAGGTAGCGGGAATCTGCAACAGGTAATCGGTGACGCTCTTAGGGCTCGTCACTTTCCTGAATGAAATACCGGTTTGTTGCGGCTTGAAATTACTGGTATCCACCGTTTCGGGTGGATTGTTGGTAGAACCTCCGGGATTCGGCGACGCGGGTGCATCCACGCCCCCCTGTTTCGAACAGGCCACCGTGCCCAGCAGGGCAAACACGAGTATAGGTATTACGCTTGTCTTGAAGCTGAAATTTTTCATCATCCGGCAATACTTGATATGGTTAAAAATCGCTGTTTTTCAGTGACCCTCCAAGCGCAATTGTTATACCAAAAAAAGAAGCCGGCAGGGCTAAAAACCGCTGCCAGCTTATATAAAATTATAATTCATCAGGAATCATCATATACAATTCCTTTATGCTTATTCTGCTCCCATGAGCTCCACGCTCCTTTGCACAAACGCCGTCAGGTCGGCCCCCGTCAATAAATTTTGCGAAAGCAGCGCCAGGTCCGCCAGATTGCGTACCTGCTTCTGCTGCCGGTCGGTATTTCCTTCTTTGAGGATCTGCTGGTAAATCGGGTGATTGGCGTTTACCGTCATGGTGATTTCATCGGGCATACCGGCTGCCCAACTGCTCATGGAGCCGCCCATCGCCGCCATATCCTTCATGCGCCGCATGAATTCGGAACGGGTAACGATCACAGGCTGCTCGGCCGTGTTGAGGCCCTTCAGCTCCACTTTAATGTTGGGCTGCGGCAGTTGCTGGCCGAAGAGGTCTTTCAGCTTGCCTTCCTGCTCTTCGCTCAGCACGCTCTGCGTTTGCGCCTCGTTGTTGATCAGGTTGTCGGCAATATCGGCGTCCACGCGGGTGAACTGTACGTTTTCCCATTTCATTTCCATCTGGTTGATGAAACCGGCATCCACCAGCGTATCGAGCTTCACTACCTTGTATCCCTTGGCCTGCGCTGCTTTGATGTAACTGTCCTGCTGCACCGTATTGGTGGCGTAGAGAACCACCAGCTTGTTTTCTTTGTTGGTCTGCAATGCTGCGGCGGCAGTACGGTATTCGTCGAGCGTGTAATAATCGGTGCTGTTCACATCGCCCATGATGTGAAACTTGTTGGCTTTGTCGAGGAACTTGTCTTCCGTCATCATCCCGTATTTCACAAACAGGCCGATGTGCTCCCATTTTTCCTCGAAGGCTTTCCGGTCGGTGCGGAACATTTCATCCAGTTTGTCGGCCACCTTCTTGGTAATATGAGCATTGATCTTCTTCACGTTCGGGTCGCCCTGCAGATAGCTGCGGCTCACGTTCAGCGGAATGTCCGGCGAATCGATCACACCATGCAGCAACATCAGGAATTCGGGCACGATGTTTTTCACTTCGTCTGTCACAAATACCTGGTTGCTGTAAAGATTGATTTTGTCTTTCTGTATTTCGTACGATTTGGTGATTTTCGGGAAATACAGGATGCCTGTCAGGTTAAACGGATAGTCCACATTCAGGTGAATCCAGAACAGCGGTGCTTCCGCGAACGGATACAGTTCTTTATAAAAATTCTCGTAGTCTTCCTTGCTCAGCTCGCTGGGCTTTTTAATCCAGGCCGGCGCGGTGTTGTTAATCTGCTGGTCCTGGAATTTGATGGACACCGGCAGGAAGCGGCAGAACTTTTCGAGGATGGTGCGGATGCGTTGCTCATCGAGAAATTCTTCACTTTCCTCGTTGATGTGCAGCACGATGCTGGTACCGCGGCCTTCTTTCTCCGTTTCTTCGAGCTGATATTCAGGGCTGCCGTCACATTCCCAGCGAACCGCCTGGGTGTCGGGCCTCCACGATTTTGAAAAAATTTCCACCTGGCCGCTTACCATGAACGAAGAATAAAATCCCAGCCCGAAATGCCCGATGATGTTGGCGCCGTTTTCCTGGCCCTTGTATTTTTTCACGAATTCCTCCGCTCCGGAAAACGCCACCTGGTTGATGTATTTATCTACTTCCTCCGCCGTCATGCCCACGCCCTGGTCGGCAATCGTGATGGTTTTATTTTCCTTGTCGAGGGTTACCGTAATATCCAGGCTGCCCAGTTCTCCTTTGAATTCGCCCACGCTGGCCAGCGTTTTCAGTTTCTGCGTGGCGTCCACGGCATTGCTCACCAGTTCACGGAGGAAAATGTCGTGGTCCGAATAAAGGAATTTTTTAATGATGGGGAAGATGTTCTCTGTTTGTACACGTATGGCACCTTTCTGCATATTATTTGAGTTTTTAACGGGAAATTCCTTGTCAAAGGCTGTGCCACGGCCGCCGTGGCTGACAAGATGACCGTGCCCGCGATATTAACAAAAACATCATTATCATTTGCATGCCGGGTGACGGAACTGGCGTAAATTAGGGTTATAATAAAACTCACCCCGGTTCACCCCTAAAAACCATCGTTCTTATGATCAAACCTTTACTCCTGGCACTTTTACTGGCTCCCGTACTGGTGTTTTCACAGGCCACGAACCCTGTTCCCCAGGGCCTTCCTTATTTCCAGGACTTTTCGGCGCTGGCCCACAGCGCCACCGCCTTTCCTGCGGGTTGGCAGGGATGGACGCTGAGCGGTGCGCCAGGCGGCAGTTTCAACACGGCCCAGGCCGCGGCGGACAAAGCGCTGACGGCCAGCAGCAGCGCCTCGAGCACCGCCAACGGCGTACATAACTATAACGGCAAAATCGGGTTCCTCAACAGCGGGTCGGTAGACAATGCCGTGGCGCTGAGCATCAACACCACGGGCAACACCGGCGTTAAAGTGGGGTTCCTGGTGATGACCCTGCGGAACCCGTACGACGGAGGGAGCAACACGCGGGTGAATGAGGCGGTGCTGCAATACCGTACCGGATCTACCAGCGCCTTTACCAGCCTCCCCGCCACGGCGTACCAGAACAATACCGTGCAGCAAACCGGTTCCGGCGTCACCACCCCGCAAAACGTTGCGTACCACGAGGTGCTGCTGCCGGCGGAGTGTGAAAACCAGCCCGTGGTGCAGCTCCGCTGGGTTAACCGGCAGATCAGCGGCGCCGGCTCCCGGCCTTCGTTCGCCATCGACAGTGTTACCGTGGCAGGCGTCAGCGGCGACGTCACACCTCCGCAGATCAGCTCCCTGCAACCGGTCAACGGCGCCACCAACGTGCAACCGGGCATACCGCTGGTGATCAGTTTCAACGAAAACATTAAGAAGCATACCGGCGCGGTACGTATTCACGACCGCAGCCAGGGCACCGTACAGGTGATCGATATCATCACTTCCGCGGTAACGGTTTCGGGCAGCAGCCTCCGAATCGCCGCCGGCACAAGAGGAAACCGGGAGTACTATGTAACCCTCGACAGTAACGCCGTGCAAGATTCCAATGGCAATGCTTTTGCCGGCATCGCGGACAGCACTGTATGGCGCTTCAGTACCGGCCCGCAGTTGCTCGGCTTCGATTTCTCCGCCTGTACCGGCAGCCTGCCGGACGGCTTTACCCAATACAGTGTAACCGGCGCCCAAACGTGGGGCTGCACTACGTTCGGGCAAACGGGGCCCGGGGTGCAGATCAACGGCTTTGCCTCCGGGGCAAGGGAAAATGAAGACTGGCTGATATCACCGGTATTCGATTTCAGCGCATTCAATTTCCCCCTGCTTTCCTTTGCCAGCCGCAGCGCGTTCGCCGGCCCCGCACTGGAACTGCGCGTTTCTACCAACTACAGCGGCAGCGGAGATCCGCGCGCCGCTACGTGGACCACCATCAACGGCCGCTTCCCCGAAACCGCGTCGGATGTGTGGAAAACCGCCTCCGGCATCAACCTCGCCGACTTCAAAGGCACGGACGTTTACATCGCATGGGTCTACACCTCCTCTCCCACATTGCAGGCCAGCCGGTGGACGATCGACGACGTACACCTCACCAACTCCGCCACCGCGCCGCCACCCACAGTCACCACCACCCCGCAGCTGCTCGATTTCGACTATGTGAAAGCCGGCAATAAATCTGCCCCGCAGTCCTTCACCTTCTGGGGCAACGACCTCACAGGGCCACTCCAGGTAACGGCGCCCGCGGGATTTGAAATTTCGAACGACCAGGTGCAGTACTTCCCCACCCTTACCTACAATACCACCGGGCCGGTAACCGTATGGGCAAGGTTTGCTCCCGCAGCGGCTGATCAGTATTACAGCGCCGCCGTCAGCTTCAGCTCTCCCGGCCTGAACGTACAACAGGTAATGCTCTCCGGCACTTCGCTGCGCACACTGAAAGTGGTGAACTGGAACATGGAATGGTTCGGGCACCTCCAGTTCGGGCCTACGGACGAGGCACTGCAACAGGCCAATGCCCTGAAAGTGTTCAGACATGCGGATGCAGACCTGTACGCACTCAGCGAAGTCGTAGACACCATCCGGTTGAAAGCACTGGTGGATTCACTGCCGGGCTACCGCTATACCGTATCCGATTTCGGTTCGCGGGTGGATAGCCTTACCGCTCCCAAATACGACAGCGCGCAGAAGCTCGCCTTCGTGTACCGCGATTCGCTGGTGAAAAGCGTGCGCACGTACGGCGTACTCCGGAAAGGCGGAAGCCCTGTGGCGTACCACAACTGGTCGTCCGGCCGCTTCCCTTACCTGCTGGAGGCCAACGTGAACCTCAATAACGATACCGCACGCGTTTATTTTATTGTGATACACGCCAAAGCCAATACCGGCGATGCGGCCGACAAAATTGAGAGCTGGCACAGGCGAAAAGACGGGGCCAGAGAGTTGAAAGACACGCTGGACGTGCACTTTCCATATAAAAACGTGCTTGTACTCGGTGATTTCAACGACGATTTCGACCGCACCATCACCACGGAGATGCCGGATACCACCACTTCGTACATCGACTTCAAGCTCGATACCGTGAATTATACGCCATTCACCTATCCCCTCAGCCTGGCGCGGCAGCGGTCTACCGCCACCTTCGCCGACATGATCGACCATGCCATGGGCACCAATGAAATGCAGTACGCGTACGTGCCGCAATCCGCCAAAGTGCTGAGGAGCGTGGAAAGCATCATTCCTTCGTATGCTTCCCGCACCTCCGACCACTTCCCGGTGGCTACCCGCTACGACGTACGGGTGCTGGCTCACCCGGTGGTGATCAGCCATTTTTCAGCGCGGCCCGAAAACGGCGGGGTGGAATTGAACTGGCAAACCAGCCGCGAAATCAACAACGACCGGTTTGTGGTGGAAAGAAGCCGGAACCAGCGGCACTTCACGCCAACAGACACGGTGCCTGCCGCGGCGCCGAACGGCGGAAGCGCGGCCTACCTGAGCCAGGACGATACGGTACTGCCTGGCTACTGGCATTACCGGGTGAAACAGGTGAGCAAAGATGGCTCGGTGCGGTACAGCCCGGTGGAAAGCGTGCTGATACTGGGCCGTGAGGCCTGGTTCCGCCTGTTGTGCGTTATTCTGGGCCGCCAATTGTATATCTATCTCGATGCACCCAACCAGGGGCCCGCTACCCTTCAATTGATTGACATGCAGGGTGTTATACGATACCAGGGGCAGACGGTGTTCACCAAGGGCCGGAATGTGAAAACAGTAGACGTGGGGAACATGCCGGCGGGCGTGTACCTGCTGAAGGTGCAGAGTGGCAACCGGATAGAAGTAAAGAAAGTATTTGTATATCATTGATAAACAATGTATTAAAATCAAAGCCGGGCAACAGAAGGGTTTCCCGGCTTTTTTTATGGAAAAACGGCGTGAATTCAGGCCCATAAAGCGGATTATCTGAAAAATACCCCTATCTTTGCACTCCGATTTTTATTTTTTATTACAAACAAACAAGGGAAAATTATGTCAAACTACGAATTGATGGTGATCTTTACCCCTGTGCTTTCTGAGGAAGACTACAAAGCTGCCCAGAAAAAATTCGCAGACCTCGTTACAGACAACGGCGGCGAATTAGTGCACGAAAATCCCTGGGGTTTAAAATCACTGGCGTACCCAATCCAGAAGAAAACCACGGGCATGTACCTGGTTCTGGAGTACAAGGCGCCATCCGACTTCAATGAGAAGCTGAAAATTCAGCTGAACCGCGATGAAAATGTATTGCGTTACATGGTAACCAAACTGGACAAGCACGCTCAGGCGTACAATGCCAAAAAAAGAGGTACCTACGATGCTGAACCTAAACCCGTAGAAGCTTAAAGTTATGGCAGTTAAACAAGAGATCAAGTACTTAACCGCGGTTAAGCAAGAGAAGCGCCAGAAAAAATACTGCCGCTTCAAGAAATTGGGTATCAAGTATGTAGATTACAAAGATGCCGAGTTTTTGAAAAAATTCCTGAATGATCAGGGTAAGATGCTGCCTCGCCGTATCACCGGTAACTCGCTGAAATTCCAGCGCAAGGTGGCCGAGGCGATCAAAAAAGCTCGTCAAATGGCTTTATTGCCTTATGTTACTGACCTTTTAAAGTAAGAAACAATGCAAGTAATCTTAATACAAGACGTAGATAACCTGGGACAGAAGAATGAACTGGTAACCGTGAAGAACGGTTACGCCAGGAACTTCCTGATTCCCCAGAAGTTTGCCGTAGAAGCAAGCGCTTCCAACCTGAAGCAGCTGAACGAGCGCGTGAAAGTGCAGAAAGTGAAGGAAGAAAAAATGCTGGCTGAAATCGCGAAAGTGGTGGAAGTATTGAAAGCTTCTCCTGTGAAGATCGGTGCCAAAACCGGTACTTCCGGCAAAATCTTCGGTAGTGTTACCGGCGTTCAGATCGCCCGTGCTATCAAAGAACAAAAAGGATATGAGATCGACCGTCGCCGCATCCACATCATCGGCGATGTAAAAGAACTGGGGTCTTACAAAGCCCGCCTCGATTTCGGTAAAGGCAACGACGCCGAACTGGAATTTGAAGTGGTAGCCGAGTAATCTCCCGCTGATATGCTTTAAAAAAGGTTGTTCCTCCGGGAGCAGCCTTTTTTTATATCCCTCCCTGCTATTGCCCTCCCTTCCGCAACAATTCCCGGCCACGCATTGTTGTTTATGATGTTCATTCCAATCACTCCCCCTCAAAACAATCCTGTCATGAAACAAATCTTAGCTATCCTTGTTCTCGTAGCGCTGGCCGGCTCCGCTATGGCCCAGAGCAACCCTGCCGCCGCCCCCGCCAAAGTGCTCGAAACAGCCAAGGCTACCCAGGGCTTCGACGTAAAAGGCATTGCCACCAGCATCATCGGCCAGCTGACGCCCGCCCTGGGCCTGAGTGCGGTGCAAAAACCGAATGTGCTCAACGCCGTAACCGGTTTCCTGAAAGAGAAATCAGGCATACTGAGCCTCGCCAAAACAGACAAAGCCGCCTACGCCACCAAATTCTCCGGCCTGCAAAATGGGTTATTCGGAAAGCTCAAAACGATTTTGTCTGTGGCACAGTACGCCAAATTCCTTGGACTGAAACCGAAAACGAACGACGCGACCAATGCCCTTTCGCAGCTGTTTTTCTAACGCACTGATCCCAAAAAACAAAACGGGCGGCCGGATGTGGCGCCCGTTTTAAATATTCCTGCAAAGGAAGGTACCAAAGTAAAATCACTCGTACCGCAACGCCACAATGGGGTCGAGGCGGGAAGCCTTAATGGCGGGGTATATTCCTGAAATGAGCCCCACTACCGCGCAGGATGTAATACCGATCCCAATCCACACCCAGGGCACAACGAAGTTGGAGCCCAGGGCCAGCGACATGATGTTGCCTACCAGCATGCCCAGGAACACGCCCAGTGCGCCGCCCATTACACTGATGATAATCGCCTCGAACACGAACTGCTGGCGGATGGTGGGAGCAGTGGCGCCCAACGCTTTGTTCACGCCTATCTCCCGGGTGCGCTCGGCAACGGAAACCAGCATGATATTCATAAGCCCGATGGCGGAGCCAAACAGGGTAATGAGACCGATGATGGCCGCCGCGGCCGTTACCGTGCCCAGGTTGCGGAACAGCATTTCGGCCACGCTGTCGCTGCGGCTGATATAAAAATTATTCTCCTCATTCACCGCCATTTTCCGGACAACCCTGAACACACCGGTCGCCTCCCCGATGGCGGCATCGAGTTTTGAAATATCGTCTACGTTCACATTGATCTGGTAAGTGGCATTGGGGCGGTTGAACACACGGCGGGTGCTGCTCACGGTGGTGATCACCACATTATCTGCGCTGAACACGTTGCTGCTGCCTTTACTTTTGAGAATGCCGATCACCCTGAACCGCACGTTCCCCACACGAACCGCGGCATTCAACGCGCTCTCCGGTTTCCCTGAAAACAATTTCTTCACCACATCGCTGCCCAGCACGGCCACATTGCGGCCCGACTCCATATCGGCGGAGTTGAAATTACGGCCCATCGAGAGGTCGTAGTTGTTCAGCTGCAGGTAATTCTCATCCCCGCCCACCACCTGCACGGTGGGATTGGTCTTTTTATCGTCTTTGTACACCGTCATGTTGCCGCCGGCCCGGAAAGACACGCCCACGGTGGCAGGAAACGCGTATCGTTCCTTAAAATCCATGGCTTCCCGGTAAGTGATCAGCTTGTTCCGGTTGGAACTGCGCACCCTCATCTTGCGGCTGGAACCACGGGTGGCATTGCCGGAACCGCCCATGCGGATAATCATTTCGCGGTTGCGGATGGAGAAACCATTGGCGCCCATACTGGCAAAACTGTCGTAAATCTTGCCTTTCATGGCGTCGATGGCCGTCAGGATGCCTACCAGGGCCATAATGCCAAAGGCGATAATGGCAATCGTCAGACCGGCGCGCAAACGGTTTGCACTGATGGAGCGGAATGCAAGGGAAAAAATATCTCTGACTTTCATAACAACGGTTAATTAAAGTTAATATAATTCCCCTTCAAAAAATCCCCGGCGGGATGAGCGGCATAAAAAAGAAAAGCGCCCCCTGCCGGAGGCGCTTCAGATATCTTGACCGGTGCAACCGGTTTACAGGAATTGCAGTATGAGACCCGGGAAAATACCCAGGATGATCACCACGGCAACAGCCGCCACCAGGAGGCCCTTGTAGCCGGAGGTAATGGGAACGCTGGTTTCCGCATCGCCGGATTTGAAGTACATCGCCATAATCACCCGGAAATAATAATAGGCGCTGATGGCGGCGCACAATACCCCTACAATAACCAGCCATAACAGGTTGCCCTGTTGCACGGCGGCGGAGAGCAGGAAATACTTCGCGAAGAACCCCGCTGTGAGGGGAATACCTGCGAGGGACAATAAAAACACGGTGTTGGCCAGCGCCAGCAGCGGCTGGGTACGGGCCAGGCCGTTATATCCTTCGAACGTATAGTCTTTCAGTTTCAGCAGGATGGAAAAAATACCGATGGTAGCCACGCTGTAGGCGATGGCATACAGCATGATACCCTGCGTGGCCGTTTCATTGAACGCCACGATAGCGAACAGCATGAACCCGGCCTGTGCGATGCTGGAGTAGGCCAACATTCTTTTCACGCTCTGCTGGAACACGGCGGTAAAGTTGCCGATGAGCAGCGTAGCGGCGGTAATAATGGCGATGATCAGCTGCCAGTGACCGGTGATGGACCCTTCGCCGAAGCTCACGTGGAACAGGCGGATAAAGGCCAGGAAACTCGCGGCCTTCACGATGGTAGCCATGAATGCGGTGAATACGGTGGGAGATCCGTCATACACGTCGGGCGTCCAGAAGTGGAAGGGCGCGGCAGACACTTTAAATGCCAGGGCAAAACCGGTGAGCAGGATGCCGCACAGGGCCAGGGGCGATAAATCACCGGTGCCGAGGCCCATCTCCCGGATGTTGAAAGAACCCGTAGCACCGTAGAGCAACGCAATGCCCATCAGCAGAATGCCGGTGGTGAAAGAGCCCGTCAGGAAATATTTGAGGGAGGCCTCATTGCTTTTCAGGTTCTTCTTATCGGCGCCCGCCAGAATGTATTGTGGGATGGAAATGATCTCGATGGCCAGGAACAGCATCAGCAGGTTGCTGAAAGAAGCGGTGAGCGTGATGCCGGCAAGGATAAAAAATACCAGCGCAAAATAGTCGGCCACATCCTCCCCTACTTTTTCGAAAGCGCTGCCGCACAGCAGGAAGTACAGGAATGTACAACCGATGGCGATACCGTTGAATAAAACAGACACGGAGCTTACCTCCAGCATGCCGTACAGGATGGTGCTGCTGCCGCCGGCCAGCTGACCGTCGTACCAGTTGGCAATAAAAGCGATAATGGTACCGGCAATGGCATAATATTTTATGTGCTGCTTATTTTTCACAAACAGCCCGACGAACATCAGAACAATCCCAAATACAGCAGTAGAAATTAATGCGTTCATATCTTAACGTTACAGAATCTCTATTTTAAATTATTTCACCCACGCCGTTGCGTTCACAATTGCCGTAGTGCTATGCACCAGTTCCAGTAAAGGTTTGGGGTACACGCCCAGGAAAAAGATCACCACAATCACAGCACCGATGGCCAGCATTTCACCGGATTTCAAATCCGTGGTGGTGGCCGTCAATGCGTTGGCTTCGCCGAAAATCACCTGCTGCAGCATCCGGAGCATGTAAACGGCGGCCAGGATAATAGCCAGCCCGGCGATGGCGGCAAACCAGGCATTATACTGGAACAGCCCGCTGAACATCAGGAACTCACCGATAAAACCGTTGGTAAGCGGCAGCGCAATGTTGGCCAGGCTCACCACTACCAGCACAATGGCCAGCTTCGGCGCATAGGAGGCAATACCGCCCATTTCACTCATATTCTTGATCTGGAGGCGGTTCTGGATAATCTCCACCACCATCCACAAACCAATGATGTTGATACCGTGGTTGAACATCTGCACCTGTACGCCCTGCATGCTCTGTTCGTTGTTGGCGAAAATCGCGGCGCTCATCAGGCCGATGTGGGCGATGGATGAGTAGGCGATCAGGCGCTTGAGGTCAGACTGCATAATGGCGATGCAGGAAGCGTAGATGATGCCGATGATAGAGAGTACGATGGCCACTTCCTGCCACATGAACGCACCCTGGGGCAGTACCGGCAGCAGCCAGCGGATAACGCCGAACAGGCCCATCTTCACCATGATGCCGCTCAGCACCATCGTAACGGGGGTGGGCGATTGCTCATACGCGTCGGGCTGCCAGGTGTGGAAAGGAAATACCGGCATCTTGATAGCGAAGGCTACAAAAAAGAGCCAGAACAACCACGACTGTTCCTGCGCGCCCAATTGCAGCGACGTGAAGGCCGTCCAGCTAAAAGAATGGTCCGGCGTCTGGAAATAAATATAGATAATGCCTACGAGCATCAGCAGGGAACCTGCGAATGTGTAAACAAAGAATTTAAATGTAACGGGCACTGCTCTTTCGCCGCCCCACATAGAGCAGAGGAAATAGACGGGAATCAGCGCCAGTTCCCAGAATACATAGAACAGCAGCGCGTCGTAGGCGGTAAACACCCCGATGAGGCCGGCCTGCGACAGCAGCATGAGGCCATAGAAAGCACCCGGCTTCTCATATTCGCGGTTGTACACCGTGATGAAGATGAGCGGAAATGAAATGGCCGTAAGCAGGCACAGCATGGTGCCCATGCCATCCAACCCTACGTTAAATTGACTGCCCAGCTGGGGAATCCAGCTTTGCGTGAACTGCAGGCTTTCCGGCGCAGCGCTGAACTGCTGCCATGCAATCACTGCCACTACCAGCGAGGCAAATGATGATAACAAGCTGAATACTTTTGCAGCCGGCCCTTTCAGCCCGAACGTGATCAGCCCTGTTACCAAAGGAATCAATATGAGTAATACTGTCAACATATCTTTATCTTAATCCGCTATCGATTATAAAAACAAACTGATCACCAACAACACGATCATCCCGATCACCATGGCGAAGATGTAGAAACCCACCTGGCCGTTCTGCAGCAGCCTCATCCGGCCGCCGCCCCATTTCACGCCCCGGCCAACGCCGTTCACCACGGCATCGATACCGGCTTTTTCAACCACGCTCTGGAAGAAAGCGCTCAGCGCCATCAGGGGTTTCGCGATCACGGCATCATACAGCTCGTCTACATACCATTTATTTTCCAGCACTTTGGCAATACCGGTGTTTTCCGCGCCACTATCCTGATAGTTGGCGAACCTGCTGCGCGCAAACAGGATCATGACGATCACGAGGCCAGTGCTCAGGCCCATCAGTCCCCATTCGAGGCTATGGCTCAGGTGATGCGCATGCAGGAAAGGTGCGGAGGGCTCGAAAACAGGTGCCAGGTAACCGGCCAGGAAATGCGGTACGCCGAATACTTCGGGCATACCCACATAACCGCCAATCACAGACAGCACTGCCAGCACGATCAGCGGCAGGGTAATGGCAGCGGGGCTCTCGTGCAGGTGATGTTCCTGTTCATGCGTACCACGGAATTTACCGGTGAACGTGATGTAATAGAGGCGGAACATATAGAAAGCCGTCATCAGCGCGCCGATAAGGGCCAGTGCGTACATGATTTTGTTGTAACCGAAGGTATGGGCGAGGATTTCATCTTTGGAGAAGAAACCGCTCAGGCCCGGAATGCCTGCAATGGCCAGGCAGCCGATCAGGAAGGTGATGTTGGTTACGGGCATCCACTTTTTGAGGCCGCCCATTTTGCGGATGTCCTGTTCGCCACCCATGGCGTGAATCACGGAACCGGAACCAAGGAACAACAGGGCTTTGAAGAAAGCGTGCGTCATTACGTGGAACACGGCGGCGGTATAAGCGCCCACACCGAGCGCCAGGAACATATATCCCAGCTGGCTTACCGTAGAGTAGGCCAGCACTTTTTTGATGTCGTTTTGTTTAAGTGCGATGGAAGCCGCCAGCAGTGCCGTTACCAGGCCCACCACGGCGATAATGGCCTGGATGTGGGGCGCCAGCGAATAAATCACGTTGCTGCGGGCCACCATATAGATACCCGCGGTCACCATGGTGGCGGCGTGGATGAGGGCCGATACGGGCGTCGGGCCCGCCATCGCGTCAGGCAACCAGGTGTACAGGGGAATCTGTGCCGATTTACCCATCGCCCCGATGAACAGCAGCATGGCGACGGCAAACAGCACATTGCTGTTGGCGCCGACAGCCGGCACCTGTGCAAACACTTCGGTGAAGGTAACGGAACCGAACTGCTGGATGAGCAGGAAAATGCCCAGCAGGAAACCGAGGTCGCCGATACGGTTCATGATGAACGCTTTGTTGGCGGCCTTGTTATAATTGATATTCTTGAACCAGAAACCGATGAGCAGGTAAGAGCAGAGCCCCACGCCTTCCCAGCCGATGAACATCATCACGTAGTTGGCGCCCAGCACCAGTATCAGCATGGAAAACACGAACAGGTTGAGGTAAGCAAAATAACGGGCGAAGCCTTCGTTGCTTTCCTCATGCATGTAGGAAGTGGAGTAAATGTGAATGAGCGAGCCCACGCCCGTAATGATCAGCAGGAACAAAGCGCTCAGCTGGTCTACCTGGAAGGCGAATGGAATGCGCAGGCTGCCCACGTTAATGAAATCGAACAGTGTAACTACCTGGGGGGTAAAGCCCGGAGTGCGCACTTCAAAGAAAATGAGCAAACTGATTACAAACGCCGCTACCACACTTCCGCTACCTATAACGCCTGTCAGCGATTTAGATAAATACCTCCTGCCCAATCCATTGATCAGGAACCCTAACAACGGTAAGAACGGTACCAGCCAAACAAGATGTATCATCGATCTATACTATTTTTAAATTCCTTAGTTTTTCAATCTGCTGAGAATATTGATGTCTACCGAATGCGTGTTGCGGTACATCATCACGATAATGGCCAGGCCTACTGCTACTTCGGCGGCGGCCACCACCATCACAAAAAACACGAAAAGCTGCGCCGCAGCGGCATCTATCCGGCCGGCGTCTACCCACATTTTGGAAAAGGCTACCAGCAAAAGGTTCACGGCATTCAGCATCAATTCTATGCACATGAAAATAATGATCGCGTTCCTGCGCATGAGTACGCCCATTACGCCAATGCAGAAAAGGGCTATGCTGAGGAAGATGTAATATTGAACCGGCATCGAGATGATTTTTTATTTTTTACCAATCACAACAGCTCCTACCATTGCGCTGAGGAACAGTACGCTGCTCAGCTCGAAAGGCACTACATAACTGGTGAACAATGTTTTACCGAGGTTGGCCACGAGGCCGATGTCTGAAGAAGCGGGCTGAATGGCGAGCATGCTGGCGTCGCGCAGGGCGGCTACCAGTACCAGCAACAGCGCGCCACCGCTGATGGCGCCGGCATATTTCAGCCAGTTGCGCTTCTGGGGCTCAATATCCGCATTCAGGTTCATCATCATCAGTACGAATAAAAACAGTACCATGATGGCGCCCGTATACACGATCAGGTGCACCACAAACAGGAATTGTGCGTTCAGCATGATGTAATGGCCCGCAATGGCAACAAAGCAGGTGATCATGCACAACACGCTGTTCACGGGGTTCTTGCTCAAAATCACTCCCAACGCCCCTGCTAAGGCAATGGCGGAAAGCACGATAAAAATAATCTGTTGTATGTCCATTCTTCCTTTACTTTTTTACAGTGATGGGATTTTTAGGATCGGGGATCAGCAGATCATCTTTCCCGTAAATAAATCCTTTACGCTGATAATTGGCGGGAGCAAAGGTCTCCGTCATGTAGATGGCCTGTTTGGGGCAGGCTTCTTCACAGAAACCGCAGAAAATGCAGCGCAGCATGTTGATTTCGTAACGGGCCGCATACTTTTCTTCACGGTACAGGTGCTCCTCACCCGGCAGGCGCTCGGCGGCTTCCATGGTGATGGCTTCGGCAGGACAGGCAACCGCGCAAAGACCGCAGGCTGTGCAGCGCTCACGTCCTTCTTCATCCCTGTTCAAAACGTGCAGGCCGCGGAACACCGGGCTGAAGGGACGTTTCTCTTCAGGGTAGTTAACCGTTGCCTTCTTTTTGAATATATGCGAAAGGGTGATGCCCATGCCTTTTACAACTGCCGGCAGGTACAATTTCTCCCACAAATTCATGGGCCTCCTGTCTACCGGTTGTGCCCTGTTCGTTAGTGTTTGCATATAATAAGTTTCATCAGTTCATTAAGTCTTTTTCTGCGGACTGATGGAATGTTGTTTCATCAGTTCTTTATGTCGTTCGGCGGACTGATGGAATGTTGTTTCACCAGTCCTTTATGTCGTTCTTACCCCTGGCGGTACAAAATCACCGCGCCGGTTACCAGCATGTTCAGCAGCGCGAGCGGGATGAGCACGTGCCATCCAAGCTTCATCAGCTGGTCGTAGCGGAAACGCGGGATGGTCCAGCGTACCCACATGAATATGAAAATGAACACGAATGTTTTCAGGAACAGCGCCAGGATGCCCAGGATGGTCACCAGGTTCGGGCTGAGGCCGAGGCTGTCCATGAAGGGGAATGAATATCCGCCCCAATAGAGTGTGGCCATCAGCACGGAGCTCATAAACATATTGATGTATTCGGCAAAGAGGTAAAAGCCCAGCTTCATCGAAGAATATTCCAGGTGGAAACCGCCGTTCAGTTCGTTCTCCGCTTCCGGCAGGTCGAACGGCGTACGGTTACACTCGGCGAACGCGCAGATCAGGAAGATCAGGAAGCCGAGCGGCTGCAGCAATACGTACCAGGTGCCTTCGCGTTGTTGTTCAACGATGTCTTTCAGGCTGAGGGAACCGCTGATCATAAACAGGGCTATCAGGGAAAGCCCCATTGGCAGTTCGTATGAAATCACCTGCGACGCACCGCGGCAAGCAGAGAGCAGGGAGAATTTGTTGTTGGAAGCCCATCCGCCGATCATCACACCGTACACACCGAGGCCGATCACCATCAGGATCCACAGCAGGCCGATGTTGATGTCCGCTACCTGGAGGCTGATTTCGCGGCCACCGATGGTAAGCACATCGCCCCAGGGAATTACCGCGCTGGTGAGGCAGGCCGTAAACATGGCGATGGAAGGGCCGAGCACGAACAGGAAGCGGTTGGAGTTGGTGGGAATAATCTCTTCTTTAAAAAAGAGCTTGCCGCCATCGGCCAGCGGCTGCAGGATGCCGAAAGGACCTGCGCGGTTCGGGCCACGGCGGTCCTGGATCCAGGCAGCGATTTTACGCTCCCCGTATGTTTCGTACATGGCGATCAATAGCGATACAGCGAGTACCGCGGATATGAGCACGATTTTTTCGATAATAAAAGCCCAGTCGATTGCAATATTAAGTAAGGTCATATCTCGCTTTATTGAACGCCATTAAGTTTAGGAAAATCGGTGGAATGGGCGGGACCGTCGATCTGGCTGAGGTCTACCTTCGGCTGGTTCACTTCGCTGACGCTGTGGATGTTCATCAGCAGTTTCGGATCACGGCCGCTCATCACTTCTTTGATGGTTTCCTGCGGTTTGTGCACGCCTACGTAGTGGCCCTGCGAAATAACGCTATGGCGCGCCACGGTGCGCGGACCTTCCACTACCCAGTCTTTCACGTCTTTTTTCTCGAAGCGGCAGGTATCGCAGATGAATTCTTCCACCTCGCCGTATTTGTCTTTTCTTGCCGTTACCCGGAATATTTCGTCGCCGCGCATCCAGAGCACGGTTTTACCGCAACACTTCGGGTTCTCGCAGTTGCGGTGCGCGTCTACCGGTTTGAGGAACCAAACGCGGTTTTTGAAGCGGGCCGTTCTGTCGGTGAGTGCGCCTACGGGACAAACATCGATCACGTTGCCGATGAAGTCGTTATCCAGGGCGTTTTGAATATAGGTGCCGATTTCGGACGCCTCGCCGCGGTTGAGCACACCGTGCTCGCGTTTGTTAGTGAGCTGGTCGGCCGTAAACACGCAACGGTAGCACAGGATGCATCGCGTCATGTGCAGTTTGATATGATCGCCGATATCGATTTTTTCGAAAGTTCTGCGTTTGAATTCGTAGCGGGTGGCTTCCGCGCCGTGCTCGTAGCTGAGGTCCTGCAGGTCGCATTCACCGGCCTGGTCGCACACGGGGCAATCGAGCGGGTGATTGAGGAGCAGGAATTCCACTACGCCTTTGCGGGCGTCGAGCACTTCGGGCGAAGTGATGTTGGCCACTTCCATCCCGTCCATCACCGTTGTGCGGCAGCTGGCCACCAGTTTCGGCATGGGGCGCGGGTCCGCGTCTGAGCCTTTGGATACTTTAACGAGGCAGGTACGGCATTTACCGCCGCTGCCCTGCAGTTTGGAATAATAACACATGGCAGGCGGCACCACGTCGCCTCCTATTTTCCTCGCGGCGTTCAGGATGGTAGTGCCCGGCTCCACCTCAACCGGAATGTTATCGATCGTAACCTTGAATAATTTCTTTTCTTCCGCCATTGTACTAAAACTTTGCATTCCCCGGAAAGCCATTCACCGGGAGAAAATGATTGTATTAAACGGCAGCAGCCGCAGCTACTACCGGCAAGGGATCTGCATAATGTGCCAGCCCGAAGTTGCGGCGCTGCGCTTCTTCCGGGTTGTTCACGTGCCACTCGAACTCGTCACGGAAGTGACGGATGGCGGCAGCTACAGGCCATGCAGCGGCGTCGCCGAGGGGGCAAATGGTATTGCCTTCGATCTTGCGCTGGATGTCCCACAGCAAATCTATATCGCTCATTTTACCTTTACCGTTCTCGATGTTCATCAGCACGCGCTTCATCCAGCCGGTGCCTTCACGGCAGGGGCTGCACTGGCCGCAGCTTTCGTGATGATAGAAGCGTGCCAGGCTCAGGGTGTGGCGCACCACGCACTGGTCTTCGTCCAGCACGATAAACCCGCCGGAGCCCATCATGGAGCCGGTGGGGAACCCGCCGTCGTTGAGGCTTTCGTACGTCATCATACGCTGTTCGCCTTTGGCTGTTTTCAGCAGCAGGTTGGCGGGCAGAATGGGCACGGAAGAACCGCCGGGGATGCAAGCCTTGAGGCGTTTCCCGTTGGGAATGCCGCCGCAGTATTCTTCAGAGTAAATAAACTCTTCTACTGAAATCGCCATATCGATCTCGTAAACGCCCGGCTTGTTGAGATTGCCGCAGGCGGAGATCAGTTTGGTACCGGTGGATTTGCCGGTGCCGATCTTGGCATATTCGTCGCCGCCGATATTGAGAATGGGCACTACCGCCGCGAGCGTTTCCACGTTGTTCACCACGGTGGGGCATTGCCAGAGGCCTTTAACAGCCGGGAAGGGCGGTTTGATGCGCGGGTTGCCGCGTTTGCCCTCGAGCGATTCGATCAGTGCCGTTTCTTCACCGCAGATGTAAGCACCTGCTCCCCGCTGCACGTATATGTCGAGATCAAAACCGCTGCCCTGGATGTTTTTACCCAGCCAGCCGTTTTTATGTGCATCGCGGATGGCCTCTTCCAGGATGTCGGGAATCCAGGCGTATTCGCCACGGATGTAAATGTAAGTACGGTTAGCGCCGAGAGCGTAGCTGGAAATCAGCAGGCCTTCGATCAGCAGATGGGGCAAAAACTCCATCAGGTAACGGTCTTTAAACGTACCCGGCTCCGACTCGTCCGCATTGCAAACAAGGTAACGGGGCACGCCTTCCGGTTTGGCCAGGAAGCTCCATTTGAGGCCGGTAGGGAACCCCGCGCCACCACGACCGCGCAGGCCGCTCTTTTTCACTTCTTCCGTTACCTGGTCCGGGCTCATGCTCTTCAGGGCTTTTTCAGCAGCGGCATAACCGCCGTTCTGCCGGTACACGTCATAGTACCGGATGCCTTCTATATGCGCCTTATCTAACAATAATTTACGTCCCATTTTCTCGCTTTATATTGGTCTGCTCCGGAGAGCAGGATTGGTTTTATTAATTACCGGCCTGTGCGCGGCATTCGGCAATAATCTGGTCTACCTTTTCTTTCGTCAGGTGCTCTTTGTAAAATTTCCCCAGCTGCATCATCGGTGCATACCCGCAGGCGCCGAGGCATTCCACGGTTTTGAGGGTAAACAGGCCATCGGCGGTAGTTTCACCGTTCCTGATACCCAGTTTTTCCTGGATGTATGCAATGATGTTGTCGGAGCCGTTCAACATGCACGGGCCGGTCTGGCATACCTCGAAGAGATATTTACCAACGGGCTTCAGGTTGTACATGGAATAAAAGGTGGCCACTTCGTACACTTCAATGGGCGTGATCTGCAGCAGCGAGGCTACATAGTCCATGGTTTCGGCGCTCAGCCAGCCGCCGAACGATTCCTGCGCCAGGTGCAGCACCGGGATCAAGGCGCTCTTCTGCTTCCCTTCCGGGTAGCGCGCAATGATTTCATTTACTTTATTCAGCTTCTCTTCAGAAAATTGAACGGCCATTTATCAAACGTCTTTTTTATAAACTTCAGAATATTGTGTTCCGGCAATTACACTGTCTGCCAGCACTTTGCCCTGTGTTGCCGGGCCGGTCCTTTCGGAAAATGGACGATACAGTTACGCCGGCAAAACAATCGGATGCATACTTCACAATAGAGCGTCCAGGTATAGTACAAATAAAGAACAGGCGCCCGGTTATGCATCCAGTTCGCCTGCAATCAGGTTGAGCGAGCTCAGGCAGATGATGGCATCGCTCAGCATCGCGCCTTTCACCAGCTCGGGATATGCCTGGTAGTACACAAAACACGGCCGGCGGAAATGCAGGCGGTAAGGAGAGCGGCCACCGTCACTGATGAGGTAATAACCGAGCTCGCCGTTGGCGCCTTCCACCGGGTAGTATAACTCGCCGGGCAGAATGTCCGACTCACCCATCACGATTTTAAAGTGGTAGATGAGCGCTTCCATTTTTGTATATACGTCGTCTTTGTCTGGCAGGTAATAGGCCGGCACGTCCGCATGATATTCGTGTTCCGGCAATGTTTTGATTTTCTCCATGGCCTGGCGGATGATGCCGAGGCTTTGCCACATTTCCGCGTTGCGCACCAGGAAGCGATCGTAGGTGTCGCCGGTGGTGCCTACAGGAATGGAGAATTCGAAATCCTGGTAAGAGCTGTACGGATTGGCCACGCGCACGTCGTAATCAACGCCGGCGGCTCTCAGGTTGGGGCCGGTGAAGCCATAATTCATCGCCCTTTCGGCGGTGATGGCGCCCACGCCCTGTGTACGCTCGATGAAAATGCGGTTACGGGTAAAGAGTGCTTCAAACTCTTTCAGCACCGCAGGATATTCAGCCAGGAATTTTTCGATTTTCTGGAAAGCCACGGGTGTGAAGTTTCTTTCGAAACCGCCAACGCGGCCGATGTTGGTGGTGAGGCGCGAACCGCAGATCTCTTCATAAATTTCGTACACCAGCTCGCGGTACTGCATCACATAGAGGAACCCGGTAAACGCCCCGCTGTCTACCCCGATTACGGAGTTACAGATCAGGTGGTCAGTAATACGGGCCAGCTCCATGATGATCACGCGCAGGTAATCTACCCTTTTCGGGGTTTGGATACCCAGGAGTTTTTCTACGGTAAGGTGCCAGCCGATATTATTGATAGGCGCAGAACAGTAGTTCAGGCGGTCTGTTAAGGGAGTGATCTGGTAGTAGGGCCGGCGCTCCGCGATTTTTTCAAATGCGCGGTGAATGTATCCCACGGTGGGGGTAGCAGACACGATGCGCTCACCGTCCATTTCCAGCACATTCTGGAACACCCCGTGCGTAGCGGGGTGCGTGGGTCCCAGGTTGAGCGTGTTGGTTTGCTTCTCTATGGAACCTTCCGGTAATTTTATATGTTGCTGCTCTGACATAATCCTAGCTAAATAAAATTCAATTGATTAAATCCCCACGCTTCCGCCGCGGCCAAACATTTCATCGTCTTTATCCACACGCGTCTGGTCTTCCAGCGGGAATTCCTTGCGCAGGGGGAAATAGTCCATCTCGTCCACATTCAGGATGCGTACAAGGTTGGGATGGCCAACGAAATCGACGCCGAAGAAGTCGTAGGTTTCCCGCTCCATCCAATTGGCGGTGGCGTAGAGGCTGGTGGCCGTGTACACCTGCGGGGTGGAGATGTCGGTAAACACTTTAAAACGCAGGCGCACATTGTTCACAAAAGTGTGCAGATGGTAAACCACAGCCAGCTCCGCTCCTTTTTTATCGGGATAATGTACGGCCGTCAGGTCCGACAGAAAACGGAACTGCAGGTCTTCCTCATCGTACAGGAACTGCATCACTTTGAGGTTGAGCTCTTTAGGGGCGTGAAACGACATCATTCCGAAGGAATCTTCGAAATTGGTCAGCGCATCCCCGAATTTTTCTACCAGCCTGTTTTTTATATGCTCGTTCGTCAAAGACATGTATAAGCTATTAACGTTTCTATTCTATTCCGTATGAGTTCATCAGATCTTTATACCGCTCTGAATGACGGCGGCGGAGGCTTTCCTGGCCAACCAGGTCCTGGATGCGAATCACGCCGTCCAGGATAGCTTCCGGGCGTGGCGGGCAACCCGGCACGTACACATCTACCGGTATCACCTGGTCAATCCCCTGCAAAACGGAGTAAGTATCGAAAATACCGCCGCTGCTGGCGCAGGCGCCTACGGCAATCACCCAGCGGGGCTCGGCCATTTGCAGATACACCTGGCGTAATACAGGCGCCATTTTTTTGGCGATGGTGCCCATCACCATCAACAGGTCGCACTGGCGGGGTGTGAAGCCCAGCCTTTCGGAGCCGAAACGCGCCAGGTCGTAGTGAGCGGCCATGGTAGCCATAAATTCAATACCACAGCAGGAAGTGGCGAACGGCAGCGGCCAGATGGAGTTCTTACGGGCAAGGCCGATCACCTTGTCGAAAGATGTCGCAAAAAAACCTTCACCGGTCAGGCCTTCCGGCATTTCCACCAGCTTCACCTTATTATTGAACTGAACAGGACGAGACATAATCTTTACCCTCCTTAATTAATAGTTAACTTAAAAAATCAATCTTCCCAACGGAGCGCACCCTTCTTGACAATGTAGAAAAAGCCGCCCATGAAAAAGGCCACAAAGGCCACCACAGCGAGGAAACCATCCCATCCGAGCTCCCTGAAATTCACGGCGTACGGATAGAAAAAGATCACCTCCACGTCGAACAGAACGAACAAAATTGCTGTCAGGAAGTACTTCACCGCCACGGGCTGACGGGCGTTCCCCATCTGCTCAATGCCGCTTTCAAAGTTGATCAGCTTGTCTTTGGTTTTACGCTTGGGGCCGAGTAAGTGTGTGGCAATCATGGTGATTCCCACGAAGCCCAAAGCCGCAATCAGTTGCAAAACGATAGGGAAATAACTGAAAGGAGTGTTGTTAGCAGTCAAAAAATCAGAGGCAAAAAACATAAGCTTCCCAATATAAATTGTCCGAAAGCGCAAAAATACTGCAAGTAAAGCATAATTCAAATCGACGACGACTTAAAATCTAATCTTTTTTTTGTATATGTAATATAATAAGATATGAAGGGTTGGGTTTCCGTGGTTTCCGGGCCGGCTAAAAAACGATGGCGCCCCCGGCAAAACCGGGGGCGCCATCACAATAACAAACTGAATTTCAATTATCTGCCCGCTTTCGGTGCGGCGGATTTGCTGGCCATCACGTCTTTGATTTGCTTCAGCGGCTCGCTGGCCGGGTCGAGCGGCGCCAGTTTATCCATATATTTTTGCATGTTGGCTTTATCGTCCTTATTGTAGTAGTATACCATCAGGTAAGTGTAAGCTTTGATCAGGCCGGCCTTGTTCTTCACCGGGTCGCTTTCGGCCAGGGTGAGGTATTTTTCAAAGAACGGCAGTGCCACACCGGATTTGGCCTCTACATCTTTCGCCGCGGCGGACATCCCTTGCCAGTAGTGACCGGTGGTGAGGTCCGGGTAGTTCGTGGCCAGCTGGGTGAACGCGGCCTGCGATTTGGTCAGCATACTCGTGTCGATGGTAGCGCCGGCGGAAGCCAGGTAGTAGTTCAACCCTACGTTGTACCAGTCTACGGCAGCCGGTTTCTCCTTCTGCTCCACTTTGAGGTCCGCATAGCGCTGGTACCACTCCCCTGCCTTGGCGAACAATTTCGCCTGTTGGAAGGCCTTGGCCACGCCTTCGTAGCGGTCCAGGTCCTTCACGGTGTCTGAATTCGCGTATTTTTCGAGGTATTCGAGCGACATTTGGCTGTTTTTTGCCTGGGCCACGGAATCCGTGGATTTAATACGGCTGTAGATTTCGCTACCGAGCTTATAGTCGATCGGTTCGAGTTTGTCTTTCCCAACTTTGTTCACATAGTCGTCGAACGACTTCTGGGCGGCGAGGGAGTCGCCTTTCTGGAGATACGCGTCGGCGATGAGGCGCTCCAGTTTCATTTTATACCCTTCGTTGGCCTGGGGAATCAGTCCTTTGGCCTTATTGATGGCCGCGTCATAATCCTTGTCGAGGAACATGATGGAGGCGAGGTAATATTCGTTTTTCACCCGGTCTGCCTGGTCGGAGAGCGCCAGGTATTTCTGGAGGTATTCCTTTGCTTTAGCCAGGGAAAACTGGCGCGGGCGCGGTGTGTAGTAAAACTGGTACAGTTCGTAGAATGCCGGAGCGTAGTTCGGATCGAGCTGGGTGGCGCGGGCGTACTCGGCCACGGTTTGTTCCAGCAGCTTGGCGTTATAATTCACATGCCCCTGTTTCACGACGGCTTCCGCGTTTTTGGCGTCGAGCTCGAGTGCCTTTTCGTAAGCGTTAATGGCCTTACCGCCGTTTTCGCCGCCCAGGTAGCGGTACACGTCGCCCATTTCAATGTAATCGGCCGCGGTGGGGGTATATTGATCCTTCTTTTTCAGGCCTTCATTGTTCAGGAGTGTTTCCATCACCTTGAGCGCGAGCTGTTTGTCCCCCCCTTTCAGTTCCGTGTTGGCATCGGCAATGGCGCGGGCCACGTCTCCATTTTTTCCTTTCGAGGCCGCGTTCGCCGCATCAAACTTCTGCTTAGCGGCAGCGGCGTCTCCGTTCAGCAGGTCTATCCGTCCCATTCCCGCCGTCAGCAGCGGTGAATTGGGCACGGCCTGCAATCCTTTCTGGAAGGCGGCTGCGGCGCCGGTTTTGTTTTCAAGCCCCAGCTCAGCTACCCCCAGATAATAATGTGCACGTTCCTCATTCGGTTTGGCGGCAATCACTTTTTCAAAATCCGCCTTGGCTGCGGCATACTTGCCGTAGTACAAATTTTTAAGCCCGTCGTCTATAGATTGAGCCATAACCCCGCCAGCGAGGCAAAGCAGGGCAATTACGGTACTGATACGCTTCTTCATGATTTTAGTTTTAATCCGTTAAAACACGCCGCACAATCAGGGCGGGCGTCAGTATGGGTTGTATGCTCTAAAAAACATGCCAGTTTCAATAGGGGCTGATCAGGTGAGCGTTGCACCCATTTCTGAATTTACTCAATTCTTTCGGGAATAACAATGCATGAAAAGTTAATTTTCTGGTACGAAAGGAACGGGCATAAAAAAAAGCGGCGCCGGGAGGCACCGCTTTTGTATGTCAGCTAATTATATCTGTTTATTTACTGCCCTTGGTACCGGCTGTTTTAGCCGCACCGCCTGCAGGTTTGTTGGAAGCCTCGATGAATTCCTTCACCTGGCGGGCTGCATCGTTGTTCGGGTCGATAGCCACCAGCTTGTCCATATAAGGCTGCATGTTGGTTTTATCGTCCAGGTTGTAGTAGTACAGCATCAGGTAAGTGTAAGCATTGAGGAGGAAGCGTTTGCTTTTTGCTTCGTCTTCAGGCTTCAGCAGGGAAATATATTTTTCGAAAGCTTCTTTGGCTTTGCCGTCTTTAGCCTGTTGGTCCTGTGCGAAACCAGCCATGCCTTTCCAGTAGAAACCGGTGGTCTGCTCGGGATATTTAGTGGTAAATTCAGTCCAGCTGGCTTCAGACTTGGTGTAATCCTGCGCATAGTACTCATAGTACGATTTGTAGAACAGGTCTGTTACCGGGCTGTTGTTGTCTTTAAATTCCAGTGCACGGCCATACCATTGGGCGGCTTTGCCCCAGTTACGCATATCTTTGAAAGCTTCTGCTACGTTGCGGAATTTTTCAGCGTCTTTGGCGGTGTCTGCTTCGGCGTACCTTTCCAGGTAGTTGCCGGCCAGGGTCTGATAACCAGCCATCGTAGCGGAATCACCGTGTTTCAGTTTGCCGTAGATGGCGCTGAGCAGTTTCAGGTCGTTGGGCTCCAGTTTGGCGTCGCCTACGGTTTTCACGCGCTCGTCCATCAGGCCTTTGGCAGACAGGGAGTCACCTTTCTGCAGGTGCGCATCGGCGGCCAGCAGGGTCAGTTTACCTTTGTATACGTCGTTAGCGGTAGCCATCAGCGATTTTGCCTTGGCGATCGCGGCGTCATAGTCTTTCTGGTAGAAAGAGATGGCGGCCAGGTAGTATTCGTTTTTGATTTTGTCTGAAGGGTCGCCTACTTCCACATATTTCTGGAGGTATTTGGATGCGTGGGGCAGAGAGAACTGCTCTTTCCGCTGGGTGATGTAGAACTGGTAGAGCTCGAAATACGCCGGGGCGTAGTTCGCGTCCATAGTGGAAGCTTTGGTCCAGTCGGCCACCGCTGCCTGCAGCAGTTTTGCGTTATAGTTCACCATCCCTTGTTTGGTCACTGCTTCGGCGTTGTTGGCGTCCAGTTCCAGTGCTTTTTCGTAAGAGGTGATGGCTTTACCGCCGTTTTCACCACCGAGGAAGCGATAGGCGTCGCCCAGTTCAACGTAATCAGCGGCAGTGGCTGTGTACATCTGTTTTTTCTTACGGCCTTCGTTGTTCAGCAGTTTTTCCATGGTGCTGAGGGCATAGCCACGGTCGCCGCCTTTCACTTCGGTGTTGGCATCGGCAATAGCACGGGCTACATCGCCGTCGCGGCCTTCGCTGGCGGTAGCGGCACTTTCGAATTTCTGTTTCGCTTCCGCAGTTTTACCGTTGAGCAGATCGATTCGGCCTAAACCTGCGGTCAGCAACGGGGAGTTGGGAACGGCTGTGAGACCTTTCGTGAAGGCTGCAGCTGCTGCGTCTTTATTTTCAAGACCCAGCTCGGCAATACCCAGGTAATAATATCCGCGGTCGTCCGTCGGTTTGGCAGCAATCGCTTTTTCAAGATTCTGCTTCGCGGTTTGGTATTTGCCATAGTACAAATCCTTCAAACCATCTTCCACAGATTGTGCCATGGCTCCGTTGGCTACGCAGAGCATGGCTACAAATAAACTGTTCCTTCTGTTCATGAGCAATCCGGTTTTAGTTGTGTTATCAGTATTTATTGTTTACAAGGTTGATATTGCAAGACGTGGTTATTTCAGCGTGGCTTCTCTGAAAACAATGTTCAATCTTGCAGGATATAATTTATACCGCCCTATCAGCAGTTGGCCTTCCTGGCCGCCGAGGAAAGTGGCAAACCCCGCGCCCAGACCCTGATAGGGTTCTTTCAGTACATAAAACATGCCCCTGGTCAGGGGATAGGATTTCATACCGATATAAAACTGGTAAGGTTTTACGAAGTCGGTATATCCATCGCCTCTCAGTTTCACCGTGGTGATCTTGGTGTTAAAGTCAATCACCTTGGGATCGCTGGTATCCGATATCCAGTTCACCCCGATGACGCCGATCGCGTTTTTGTTCTTCGTGATATAATCGATCACTTCCGGGTTTGTTTTTGCCGCCATGGTAGTGGCAGGCAGCGGCGCGCCTTTGTTGATCGAATCCTGGATGAAACGCACCGTGCTGGAATTCTGATTGTCAAACACAATCTGCCAGGGCTTCTCTGCTTTGCCCGCCATGATCTGCCGCACCTGGTCCATCGTAAGGATGGAGTCCGGATTGGCATTGTTCACGATCAGGGCTACAGCATCTGTTGCCAGCTGCATGCTCTGCGGGCGAATCTTCTCTTTTTTGAAATATTCCCTTTCTTCCGGTTTCAGATCACGCGTTACGATGATCATTCTCGAGCTGTCGTTAAAGAGGTCTTTAAAACAGTCGATTTCCGGTTTATACTCGGCAATAATTTTTGTCTTCGGGTAGAGTGACTGGAATACTTTTATTTCGGCTTCGATCAGCGGCTGATAGGTTTCATCTACGGAAATCCGGATGGTGCCTGACGTGGCTGTGTCTTGTTCTTCTCCTTGCTTTGCCTGTCTTTGTGTGCAGCTCACTGCTACGAAGGTAATACAGATCACTGCAAACAATACGCTCTTCAGGTTCTTATTCTTAAAAAACATAAGCACTGTCTAAAGTAATGACGAAAAATTCCAGATCAGAAAAATAATTGTTTGATGCCTCTGTACACACGGTACAATCCATACGCACACAAGACACCGCCCAATGCATAGATCAATTCCTGCGGGAGACTGAGTTTGCCCCAGCCCATGCGTTCTGCCAGCAGTGCATATAATCCGAAAACGATAAAAAATAATCCTCTTACCAATTCCCCCATTGGCCGGTATGAAATGTTTCGCCGTTTGTTTGTGCTGTCGTATTCCTGTTGCATTGTCGGTAAATTACAATTATACAAAAAAAATTGTTTTCAAGTAGTTATAGAAACTTTATTCGTTTGTTAAAATCCAGTGCCGGCCGGGCCTGGCGATTTATGGATTAAGATGCACCGCACCGCAAATTCCATATTGCCTGACATTTTTAACATATACAAGGTAGTGAAATGCGTTATATACTTCCCTGAAAATTCGGTAGGTTTGCGGTCGGTTAAAACGGGAAATGTCCTTACCCATTGGGCAATTAAGCTACTGATTTACAGTAATTTATCCCTAAAGAATATCGTACGATGAAAATATTGATGGTTTGCCTGGGAAATATTTGCCGGTCACCGCTGGCGGAGGGCATACTCCGGCATCTCGCCGCAGCGCGACAGCTGAACTGGGAAATCGACTCCGCCGGAACCGGTAGCTGGCACGTGGGCGACCCGCCAGACCGCCGTTCGGTACAAGTGGCACGCCGCCACGGCATCGATATTTCAGGGCTCCGCGGGCGGCAATTCAGTGCGGCGGATTTTGGCCGGTTCGACCGGATTTATGTGATGGACCTGGACAACTACCGTGATGTGCTGCGAAAAGCACACACCGACGCAGACAGGGACAGGGTACAATTATTGCTGGAGCACCAGCAGCCCGTACCGGATCCCTGGTACGACGATGCATTGTTCGAGCCTGTATTTCAACTCATTTACAATGCCTGCGAACGGATTGTGAAGGAGGAGGCAGCGCAGGACTGACGAGCGGCTGCGGGGCAACCCGGCAGATCGCGCAGGAGCAGTTCCGGGAGGATGAACAGGGGCCGGCAATAGCCTTTACGGCGGAAAAATTCAAATTGGAACAACTCATTACAGATAATAATGAAAAAATTAAGTATCCCGCAAGGTACCCGGGACTTTGGGCCTGATGTGGTACGCAAGCGAAACTATATTTTTGCGACCATTCGTAAAACCTTTGAGCTGTATGGGTTTCAGCCCCTTGAAACGCCAGCCATGGAAAATACTTCCACCCTGCTGGGGAAATACGGAGAGGAAGGCGACCGGTTGATTTTCAAAATCCTCAATAACGGCGAAAGCATTTACGGGCAGGCGCAGATGGCCAAAGATGCGCACGAACTGGGGCTGCTGCTTTGCGAAAAAGCGATGAAATACGATCTGACTATCCCCTTTGCGAGGTATGTGGTGATGAACCAGGGAAAACTGGTGCTGCCGTTCAAGCGCTACCAGATTCAACCGGTATGGAGAGGCGACCGCCCTCAGCGCGGCCGCTACCGCGAGTTTTACCAGTGCGATGCGGACGTGATCGGGAGCAATTCACTGTTGAATGAAATCGAGCTGCTGAAAATATATGATACGGTGCTCACCGACTTGGGCCTGAAAGGATACCAGCTTAAAATAAACAACCGCAAAATCCTCACGGGGCTCGCGGAACTGGTAGGCCGGCCGGAGCTGATGACCGAAATTACAGTGGCCATCGATAAACTCGACAAAATCAGTGACAGTGGCGTACGGCAGGAATTGGCCGGCCGCGGCCTGCTGCCGGCGGAAATCGACACGGTGATGAGTTTTATTGCCGTTGACGGCACTAACGATGAAAAGCTCACCCAACTCACTCAATTGCTTGCCGCTTCAGAAACCGGTTTGAAAGGTGTGGAAGAACTACGGTTTATTGCCGGCAGCCAGCTAGTCGCATTTAATGAAGCCCCGGTGATCGATCTCACGCTTGCCCGCGGCCTCAATTATTATACAGGTATGATCGTGGAAGTGAAAGCACCCGCTACCGTTAACATGGGTAGTATCGGCGGAGGCGGCCGCTACGACGATCTCACGGGTCTCTTTGGCCTCGCGGGCATTTCCGGCGTGGGCATTTCGTTCGGAGTAGACCGCATTTATGATGTACTGGAAGAATTACAGCTGTTCCCGGCCGAAGCACAACAAGGCACACAGGTGTTGTTCTTCTATCCCGGCGAAAGCAGGCTGGCCGAGGCTTTTGAATATGTATCCCAGATACGCGCCAAGGGAGTGATCACTGAATTGTATGCGGAAAACATCAAGCAGGACAAACAATATAAGTATGCGGAAAAACGGGGCATTCCGTTTATTGCGTATGTGGAAGACAATGAGCCCGGCACCATTTTCATCAAGCATATTGCGAATAAACAACGGTTTGCCATCAAGCCGGAAGAGCTGGCCACATTCAGTTTCAGCTGAGCGGTCGCGGGAAACAAATACAACATTGTGATATAAAAAACAGAAAGGTGTACTGCAGGTACACCTTTCTTATGCCATGAATTTTCGATGGCCATATAACATCAGCTCCATTCCGTTTCCCCGATTTTAACGCCGGAAAGAAACCGCCAGTAGCTATAGAACTCGTCGTCACAACGTTTATATTGATACTTCGGAATGGTGGACGCTACATACCGTCCCCAATGCGGGCTGTTCCCGTCAATATCTTTAAAGCCGTATTCGTCGGAAAGATCCCATGAACTGAACACCCGCCCGTTTTTCGCCGATACATCCGGATCTGCGGCGAGGGACGCCACAGCCCGGCCGACAAAGTAGGGCGTTTCTGATGCAATGAAATTGGGGTCGATTGTAGTGCCTTCTTTCCAGTTGGCCTCTGTTACACCCTTATATTCCAGCATGGCCTCGGAGCGCAAATATCCCGGTGTAACGGCGACCGCTGTAATGCCGGTTCCCTCCAGCTCTTCCGCCATGCCGAAGGCCATGCGAATGATGGATGTTTTGACGAGGTCGTAAAAGAGCTGCCCCCGGTAAAAGTACCCGTCTCCATCTGTGATTTCCATGATGATCCCGCTTTTGGCTTCCAGCATTAACGGCACGGCGTATTTGCTGGTAATGATATGTGTATTGATGGCCTGGCGCAGCATTTTAAAACCGTTCTGCAAATCAATTTCCCAGAATTTCTTGCCCCAGGTCATCAATTCATCGCCACCCCATACGTCGTTAATCAGGATGTCGAGCCTGCCCTGTTCCTTTTTGATGCGCGCGATAAGTGCGGCAACTTCTTCTTCCACACTATGGTCCGTTCTTACGGCAATTCCCGTACCGCCATATGCCGTGACCATTTCGGCGGTTTCATCGATGGTTTCCGGGCGGTGGCTGCCGGAAGCCAAATTTCCGCGTACGCTGCGGCCGGAACAATAAACGGTGGCGCCGGCTTCTCCGAGCATACATGCGATGCCGCGACCGGCTCCGCGGGTAGCACCGGCTACCAGGGCAATTTTTCCTTCAAGAGGTTTCATGTTGAAAACGCGTTAGGTTAGCTGTGAAGGTAGGAATTTACTACGCAGGGTATTTGCGTCGTGAATTCGGGAAACAGCTGTAAATCTCATCCGCAGTTTCGATTGATAAAACTGTTGAATGGATGCCGGAAAGCAGATTGAAAGCGGGAAAATAGCAGGGAGTAACCCAAAAACCGGTGTCTCGATGCAACGCTTGATGCGGTCGATTTGCTCGGCTGGAAACTTGGGTGGCTGACCCGCGTTCACCAGCGCCTGGTTGCGGGCAATCACGTAGTCGTGTGCTTCACGAGATGGAATCGCAAAGGCTCACTTAGCTGTTCCAATTTCCTCCTGCGATCAGCGGGAGTATGAGGTGATAATAGCGGAAGGTTGATTCGCGGATGGAAAATTGTGATAAAACGGACTGCGTTCCCGGCAAGGCTCTTATGAAGACAGGCCGCCTGCATGGCGGATGGAAACAAGGTCATTAACGGAATAAGAAAGCCCGTTCCCGGCATAGCGCCTGGGCAAACAACGGCATTGTAAGGGAGTAAAATGACTGCGGGGAGGGAAGAACATCTCTCCGTTCGGGCAGATATAGAATGGGGTAAAAACAAAAGAGCCTTACCGGTTACCCGATAAGGCTCTTTTCAATAAATATGGCAGCTACCTACTCTCCCGCATGATAGTGCAGTACCATC
>CBFGZV010000011.1:0-135027 GCA_965653365.1 uncultured Chitinophaga sp.
CTTGCCCAGAAAAAGAACGTATGAGAATAGTGCCCGGTGAAATCAAAACGGCCGACCTCCACGCTTACCTGCTGGGCGCCGTAGCGCCACGCCCCATCTGCTTTGCGAGCACGGTAGACGCGGACGGGCGGCCCAACCTGTCGCCTTTCAGTTTCTTCAACGTATTTGGCTCCAATCCCGTCACCATGATCTTTTCGCCGGCCCGCCGCGTGCGCGACAACACGGTGAAACACACCCTCGAAAACATCCGCGATACCGGGGAAGTGGTGATCAACGTCGTCAATTATGCCATGGTGCAGCAGGCGTCGCTGTCGAGTTGCGAATATCCGAAAGGCGTCAACGAATTCGAGAAGTCCGGCTTCACGCCCGTTGCTTCCGAAAAAATAAAGCCGTTCAGGGTGAAGGAAAGCCCCGTGCAGTTTGAATGCATCGTGAAGCAGGTAATTGAAACCGGCAACCAGGGCGGCGCGGGCAACCTCGTGATCTGCGAACCGGTGCTCGTCCATATCAACGAAAACGTGCTCAACAGCCAGGGTAAAATCGACCCGCACAAAATCGACCTGGTGGCCCGTATGGGCGCCGACTATTATTGCCGCGCTTCCGGCGACGCCGTGTTCGAAGTAGCCAAGCCCAACCTGCAGCTCGGCATCGGGGTGGATGCGCTTCCCCACGGCATCCGCAACAGCCACGTGCTTACCGGCAACAATCTCGGGCAGTTGGGCAACGTACATGAAATCCCCGCCATCGATGCGGCTTTCAGCGACGATCATCTCAAAAACATCATCCAGTATTACAGCGTGAGCCCGGACGAAATGGAAAAGGAATTGCACCAATACGCCCGCAAACTGCTGGAGCAGGGGAAAGTGGCGGATGCATGGCAGGTACTGCTGGCAGGGAATTGATTTTATGCCGGGCTGGCCCGTGTACAAAGGGCGGATGCATATAGCTGGCAGAAAATTGATTTCAAATCGCGCTGGC
Source organism: uncultured Chitinophaga sp. (assembly GCA_965653365.1). Classification (GTDB taxonomy): domain Bacteria; phylum Bacteroidota; class Bacteroidia; order Chitinophagales; family Chitinophagaceae; genus Chitinophaga. The sequence continues at coordinate 979 of CBFGZV010000011.1, forward strand.
CCGTGCACAACCGCGGATGCATACAGGCACTACTGGCAAAATTGACACAAAGCAGCGCGGGCCCTTGCACGACGGGCCCGAAACAGCAAGAGGTTGCCGCGATAACATGCGGCAACCTCTTGCTGTTTGAAAATCTTGATCAGCTCTTGCTCCCGAACACTTTCTTCAGCAGCTCGCTTGTGCGTGCCGCCGGGTTCTGGCGGATGGCCAGCTCTTCCTTGGCGATCTGGTCGAACAGCGCCTGCACGGCCTTTTCGGTAACATACCCTTTCAGGTCCGGATTGATTTTATTGAAGGTGGTGGGCAGGCTGTTGTACTTTGTCACCAGGCTGCCGTAATATCTGGTGGCGCTCGTTTTATTCAGCGCGCTGTCTATCACCGGCGAAAACGCCGTTTTCAGCGACTCGGTGGTTTTGTTCTGGAAATAGTCTGTGGCCGAACGCTGGCCGCCCCGCAGCAGGTTCAGTGCGTCGGTGATGGTCATCTGTTTGATGGCGTTCACGAAAATGGGTTTGGCAAAGCCCACGGCCTGTTCCGCCGCGCGATTGATCTGCAGGATGGCTTTATCCACTTCACCGCCCAGCCCGATGCTGCGCAGCGCACGCTCCGCTTTCAACGCGTCGGGCGGCAGCAGCACTTTGTACAGCTCGTTCCCGAAAAACCCATTTTGTTTGTTGAGCAGCGAAATACCGGCGCTCACGCCTTTCTCAAGCGCCTCCTTAATACCCAGCCCCGCTTCGTTTTCGGTTACCGAACCGGTGGTGGTGCTGCCGCCGCCGTTCAAAATGCCCGCGGCCTTTTTCAGGATCTGCGCCTGGGATGTGGTGTGCAGTACGAGTGCGCCTGCCAGCAATACGATTGTTCTCTTTAGCATAGTCTGTTATTCTGGATGGAGAATGAAAGGGATTTATTCATGAATGGATAATAACGGCACATGGGTATTGAACGCAATGCGCGACGTGTGGCTGCGTTTGAAGATACTGTCGAACAGCCCGTGCTTTTTCGGGATGATGAGCAGCAGGTCCGCCTGCTGTTGGTCCGCAAACCCGGTGATGCCTTCCACCACGTTGGGATGGTCGATGAAGTGATATTGCGGGTTGTAGTTATGCAGCATGTTATCGAGCTCCTGGTTTTCTTCGGGATGAAGATGTTCCTTTCCCTCCTTCTGTACGTTGAGCACCAGCAGCTCCGGCCTGAACTCGTCGAGCAGGCGGTAGAGCACGTCTTTCCGGGTGGTTTTGGCCACCTTACGCAGGTCGCAGGCGAACACCACTTTTTTGATAGGGCGGAACGCCGCCTCCGTGGGCACTACGATTACGGGATAGCTGGAATTCTTCACCACGTCTACCGTATTGGAGCCCACCAGTATTTCTTCGAGCTGGCTGCCGCCCGTGATGCCCATCACGATAATATCCGCATGTTCGTCCTTGCACACCTGGTCTATATTGGCCGCCAGCAAATGATTGTCTGCCCTGAAATCCACCGTAACGCCGGCCGGTACCACCGGGGCCAGTTCCGCTTTCATATGCTGCAGCCCTTCAATGCTCGACGCTTTCAGGTCTTCCATATTCACCATGGGTACGGCGGTTGGCAGGTCCGGAATGGGCACGATCAGCTCGTAGGCATGATACAACAAAATACGCACAGCGCCGGTTTGCCGGGCCAGGCCCAACGCATAGCGGGCCGCGTTATAGGCGGTTTCTGAAAAATCAGTCGGAACAATGATGGTTTTCATGCCGGGGAGGTTTTACATAAAGTTACACAATAACCGCACCAATCGCTGACCTGAAGTCATAAATAAATTATAAAAGATAGATATATAGAAGGGCGGCCGCGCGGCTATAGACAAATCTGCACAAATCCGTTATTTTTGCACTCCTTTGAAGGCGCGCGGGGCTGAATCCGCACGCCGTAGATCAGCAACAAAAATGAGCGTAAACACCCAACAACAACTCTCCGAACAGGAAATTATCCGCCGGGAAAAATTGCAGGAGCTGCAAAACCTGGGCATCGACCCATATCCGGCGCCGGAATATCCCGTAAACGCATATTCTACGGATATCAAAGCCGGTTACTCCGAAGCGACGAAAGACCAGTACCAGGAGGTATGCCTGGCTGGCCGCATCATGCAAACCCGCGACATGGGCAAGGCGAATTTCGCCGTGCTGCAAGACAGCAAGGGCCGCATCCAGCTCTACATCAAACGCGATGATATCTGTCCCGGAGAAGACAAAAGCCTGTACGATACCGTCTGGAAGAAACTCACCGATATCGGCGATTTCATCGGCGTGAAAGGATATGTTTTCACCACCAAAACCGGCGAAACTTCCGTGCATGTGCGGGAGCTGACTGTGTTGGCCAAGGCCCTGCGTCCGCTGCCCGTGGTGAAGGAAAAAGAAGGCGAAACCTTCGACGCGGTGACCGATCCCGAATTCAAATACCGCCAGCGGTATGCGGACCTGGTGATCAACCCGGACGTAAAGGAAGTGTTCATCAAACGCACCCGCCTGATGCAGACGGTGCGCGATTTCTATAACAACATGGGCTATCTCGAAGTGGAAACGCCCATTCTGCAAGCCATTCCCGGCGGGGCCGCCGCACGCCCGTTTGTCACCCATCACAATGCGCTCGACATGCCTTTGTACCTGCGCATCGCCAACGAGCTGTACCTGAAAAGGCTGATCGTAGGCGGCTTTGAAGGTGTATATGAATTTGCGAAAGACTTCCGGAACGAAGGCATGGACCGCACCCACAACCCCGAATTTACCGTGATGGAAATGTACGCCGCCTATAAGGACTACGACTGGATGATGCGCACCACCGAAACGCTGCTCGAAAAAGTGGCGGTTAACGTGAACGGCAGCACGGATGTGGTGGCCGGCGAGCAAACCATTAGCTTCAAAGCTCCATTCCGCCGCGTATCGATGTACGACGCCATCAAGGAGCATACCGGCATCGACATCACCGGCATGGACGAAGCCCAGCTCCGCGACGTGTGCAAGCAACTGCACATCCCCGTGGAAGCGAGCTCCGGCAAAGGCAAGCTGATCGACGAAATTTTCGGTGAGAAATGCGAGCACCATTATGTGCAGCCCACTTTCATCATCGACTATCCCGTTGAAATGAGCCCCCTCACCAAAAAACACCGCAGTAAAGAAGGGCTGGTAGAGCGTTTCGAGCTGATCGTGAACGGGAAGGAAATCGCCAACGCCTACTCCGAGCTGAACGATCCCATCGATCAGCGCGCGCGTTTTGAAGAGCAGGTACAATTGATGGAGCGTGGGGACGATGAGGCGATGTACATCGATTACGATTTCCTCCGTGCCCTGGAATACGGTATGCCGCCGACATCCGGCATCGGTATCGGGATAGACCGCCTTACCATGCTGATGACGAACCAGCCCTCCATCCAGGACGTGCTGTTCTTCCCGCAGATGCGCCCAGAAAAGACCGGCGGCGAAGCATAAAATCGACATGTTTTTTCCACATACAGGCTGTTCCGTTACGGGACAGCCTTTTTTATTTTGAACCCCTTCCGCATTCCCGCTGTTATACCCTAAAACTGCCCATGCGATTCAACATCCCAACACAGGCAGCCGTGGTGCTGTACGCCCTCATCTGGGCCGCCTTCGGCGTCAATCATCTCGTGAATGCGAAAGAAATGGTCGCCATCGTGCCCGTTCCCGGCGGCGCCTTCTGGATATACTTAACGGGCGTGGCCATGCTGCTGGCGGCAGCCGCCATTATTTTCAACATACAGGCCCGGCTGGCGGGATACCTGCTGGCCGCGATGCTGCTGGTGTTCATCTTTTCGGTACACGTACCGCAACTGATCAAGGGCAACTTCATGGCCCCGGTGAGCATACTGAAAGACCTGGGACTGATGGCCGGGGCGATCATCATCGCCAACATCCGGCCTATTCACAAACAAGGCAGTAACTGAGTTACTGCCCTGTTTGATTTTCGACCATATCCTATGAAAAACCAAGGCTAAAGTAGGTGGAATTTCACACCCGCCGCTGCAACAGTTCCTACCCTGCGGCTTTCGCCGCATAACAGGTTACTTTCCGCCTGTAACCGGTACCGCCGGTACATTTCATTGCCATAATTCAACTTTGATCTTTATTTTCGTCACCTTGAACCTGCCATCAACCAGCAAAAAATTATGAGAAGCATGTATAAACCGATGCCAGCCTGGCTTACCGGAATTGCGTTACTGGTAGCCATTCCAGCCATTTCACAGGAAAAAAAGGACCTTACTTTCGACCAGATTTTTACCCGTCCGGTCAACATCACCGAGCCCCTGCCCGCAGTGCGCGGCTGGGCAGACAAGGACCATTTTATCGAAACCCGCGCCGGCAAGGCGTTGACGGTAGACGTAAAAACCGGTCAAACGGCTCCTTATACGCCGCCGCCTGCAACCGGCAGAACGGTGAGCGTTCGCGGGAATGACGTATATGTACAGGAGCCAGGCGGCGGCGCGGAAATCCGCCTCACGGGCGACAGCGCCATCGAAAAGAACGCCACCTTGTCTCCCGACGAAAAATACGTGGCCTTTACCCGGAACAACGACCTCTATGCCGTGGAAGTGGCTACCAAAAAGGAAATCCGCTACACCACCGACGGCTCTGACGTGATCTATAACGGTTGGGCATCGTGGGTGTACTACGAGGAAATCCTCGGTCGGCCCTCGAAATACCGCGCTTTCTGGTGGAGCCCCGACAGCAGGAAACTGGCCTTCATGCGTTTCGACGATTCCAAAGTGCCCGTATTCCCCATTTACAGCGAAGTAGGCCAGCACGGCTTCCTCGAAAACACCCGCTACCCCAAGGCAGGCGATACCAACCCCGAAGTGAAACTGGCCATTGTGCCCGTTACCGGCGGCAACATCACCTGGGCCGATTTTAACGCGCAGGACGACCAGTATTTCGGTCAGCCCTTCTGGACGCCCGATGGCAGCGCTTTGTGGGCCCAATGGATGCCCCGGGAGCAGAATAACCTGGTCATCTACGCGATCGATGCGCAGACAGGCGCCAAAAAACCCATCTACAACGAAACGCAGAAAACGTGGATAGACTGGTTCACCGACATTTACTTCCTCGATAACAACAAAGGGTTCATCATCAAAAGCGATAAATCCGGCTGGGACCACCTCTATCTCCATAACATGGACGGTAGCCTCAAAAAGCAGCTGACTACCGGCAACTGGCGCGTAAAAGCCGTGCTGGAGCTGAACCAGCAGAAGCAGGCGATGTATTTTACCGCCCGTAAGGAAGCCAGCACCCGGTACGATCTCTATAAGATCAGCGTAAACGGCGGCCAGCCGCAACGCCTCACCTTCGGCGAGTTCTCCCACGACGTGCGCCTGGCGCCCGGAGGCGATCATTTCATCACCACCTACAGCAATCTCACCACGCCGCCGCGCATGGCCCTGGTGAATGAAAAAGGCAAGGTGATCCGCGAACTGGGCAACGCCCGCGGCGCCGCTTTCGATACCTACAAACTCGCCGCCACCGAACTGAAAACATACAAAACCCGCGACGGGTTGGAGCTGCCCATCACCATCATGTGGCCGCTGAACATGGAAGCCGGCAAGAAATACCCGGTGCTGATCAGCATCTACGGCGGCCCCGACGCAGGCACGGTATACGACGTGTGGAAGCCCAATACGCTGACCTCGCAGTGGTATGCCCAGGAAGGGCTCATCCAGGTGGCGATCGATAACCGCGCCGCGGGCCACCTCGGCAAGGTAGGGATGAATTACATCCACCGCCAGCTCGGCAAATACGAAATTGAAGATTATATGGACGCCACCCGCTGGCTCACCAGCCTGCCCGGTGTGGACGCCGCGAAAGTGTGTATGACCGGCGGCAGTTTCGGCGGATATATGACCTGCATGGCGCTGACGTACGGGGCCGATGTGTTCCCCTACGGCATGGCCAACTTCGCCGTGACCGACTGGGCGCTGTACGACAGCCATTATACCGAACGGTTTATGGATACGCCGAAAGACAACCCGGAGGGCTATAAAATTACCTCCGTGCTCACCCATGCCGCCAAATACAAAGGCTTGCTGCGCATCGTGCATGGCACCATGGACGATAACGTGCACCTCCAGAATTCCATCCAGTTGGTGAACAAGTTCGAGGATCTGGGCAAGCATTTCGAGCTCATGCTGTACCCCGGCGAACGCCATGGATGGGGCGGGGCCAAAGGCACCCATCTCCGGAACGAAACCTACCGCTTTGTGTACGCCAACCTGTTGGGCAAACCCCTTCCGGCTGCGTTCAAAGGCACCAACTAGGCCCGAACGAAGGTTCAACGAACCTTTCCCGGGTGATCAAAGAACAATGACCGGAAAATCTGATCTTTCGTTGCCCCCGGGGAAAACCGGGCCACACAAATCAGATAAGGTCATTATTCCCTGAAAACAGGTTAAAAGCGATTCAGGACTATCATTTCACCAAAATAAAAAGGTCATTCCGCGATGGAATGACCTTTTTTAATGAGGTAGGGGCAAAAAAACAGGGCTGCAAGAATACAGCCCCGAAAAATTTTAACCATATCTTTATTGAAAAACCTAGTACAAATTTCAATAATTTAGAAGGAACCCTAATCTCCGAATTTGTGAACGCTATATTTTTTCTGGTGAACGTAGCGAAAAGCAGTTTAAACGATGGCGCAAACCACCCGTTAACAAGCAAAAAACACCCACAAGACAAGTATATCGACCCTGTTTTCCACCTGCTGCCGGCATTCCGCGCCAATAATCCGCGCATGCCCATCCCAGGACGCCCCGCTTCTATAACAAACCGTAAACGTTCCGTTTGGGCCGGTGAACGTACCGGAATAAAACCGCCGGAAGTGGCCTTCGTTCCATCAAAAAACCCGGTAACAACAGTAGATATATCAATAGTTCAAATACGTAGTGAAATCGGGGAGAGAGGGGTTGCAGTCAGGGTGGGAAATGAAAAAAGGCGGTAAGAATACCGCCTTTGTAATAATTTTAACCATATCCTATGAAAAACCTACACCAAAGATAAGGCGGTTCCGCTGCCTCGCAAGTCGATTTCCGTGAACGCCATAAAATTCCTCGTGAAGCACCCAATTCACCTATTTTGCAGTTACATAGGAATTATATTTAATTTAAATTATTTATTACTATGCAATCCTGTGGCCGTTTTTGACTGGCCTTTCCGGCTGCAGCAGCACAATTTCCTGTTCGTCGCCCACCACGCCCAGCACCAGGCATTCCGAGAAAAAGTTGGCAATCTGCTTGACGGGGAAGTTGATGACGGCCACCACCTGTTTCCCCACCAGTTCATCCGGCCCATATAGTTTGGTGATCTGGGCAGACGAGCGTTTTATGCCGATTCCGGGCCCAAAATCGACCTCCAGCTGGTAGGCGGGGTTACGCGCCTTTTCGAATACTTTGGCGGCCACGATGGTGCCGGCATGAATGTGTACCTTCTCAAAATCATTCCATGTAATGGTTTCCATGCTATAAATATTTAATAACCGGAAATTAAGGGGTTTGGGGGAGAAACGGGCGGGTCAGGGGCAAAAAAACAGGGCGGTAAGAATACCGCCCTCTAATATTTTTAACCATATCCTATGAAAAACCAATACAAAGATAGGCAGGTACCTGATATCCGTAGAGGCGTTTCCGTAAAAGGATGGTTTTACTTCGTAAACGTTACGAATCATCTCTTGTTAACAGTAATTTAACCAGCACATTTCGCCCTTAGTGCGTACGTGCCTTCGGTCTAGTCTGCATAATAGCGTCTATTTCCTCCATCACCGCGTCTGTCAGCAACGGGTATACGGCCAGCGCCTGCAGGTTTTCGGTGAGTTGCGATTCCTTGGTAGCGCCCAGAATGGCGGTGGTAACTTGGGGGTTGCGGATGCACCAGGCAACTGACAGTGTGGCGAGGCTGGTGTTCAGCTTTTCGGCCACCGCTTCCAGTTTCACTACGCGGGCCAGGTTATCGTCGAGCAAATTGCGGTTTTTGAGCCATTCGAACCCTTCCAGGCCCAGGCGGGAGCCTTCCGGGATGCCTTTGTTGTACTTACCGGTGAGCAGCCCCGATGCCAGCGGGCTGAAAATGGTGGTGCCCAGGCCAACGGACCGGAACACGTCGAGGTATTCGTGCTCCATCTTCTCCCTTCTGAACATATTGTACTCGGGCTGCTCCACCACGGGCCCGATAAGATTGTATTGCCGGGCTATCATATGGGCTTCCATAATTTCGGCGGGGCTCCACTCGGAAGTGCCCCAATACAGGATTTTTCCCTGCTGGATAAGAATGTTCATCGTCCACACCACTTCTTCCATGGGCACGTTTTTATCGGGCCGGTGGCAGAAGTAGAGGTCGAGGTAGTCTACCCCCATGCGCTCCAGGGCTTCGTGGCAGGCCTCTATCAGGTGCTTGCGGCTCAGGCCGGTCTGGTTGGGCTTGTTCTGATCGCCGCGCCAACCGAAGTAGGCCTTGCTCGACAATACATAGGAGGTTCTGTCCCAGTTTTTCTTCTTCAATATCCGCCCCATCATCTTTTCGGATTCACCGAGGGCATATATTTCCGCGTTGTCGAAAAAATTGATGCCGTTGTCGTATGCCAGCCCCATCAGCCGGTCAGACAGCGAGTCGTCTATCTGTTTGTGAAACGTTATCCAGCTGCCGAAAGACAATACGCTCAGCTGCAGGCCTGATTTACCGAGTCTTCTGTATTCCATGATGTTTTTTGTGAGTTGAGGTTCCAAAAGTAAAAATTCATTCCCCGAATAGGAAGCCTTGAAAAATAATACTTTGGCATGGTTGTTGGACCAATAGGGCAGGAAATTTTAGGTTAAAAAATAGGTTAAAGCGCACAAGCCGGTCATCTGACCGGCTTGTTGCGTTATAGTAAGTTACGTGATGCGGATTATTCTACGAAGCTGCTGTCGGGCGATTTGAACGAGCCGTGCACGTTGTGGAACTCCGACCAGGAAAAGTCCTGGTTGGCGTCGAAACCCACCCCGTAAAGCGTATCGTACGGCGTGGAGAAGCGGCAGTATTTGTCGGTGGTGAACATGGCCCGCTTGGCGTCCCAGCGGAGGTCTTTACAGTCGAGGCGCTTGATTTCCTTCGGGTCTTTTAGGCTGATGAACACCACGCTGTCGCGGAGGTATACATCATTTTCGCGGTCCATGTATTTACCATACCGGGCCGTGAGCACGCTGGAGATCTTCAGGGAATCGTAGAACACCACTTTCAGTCCGCGGGGGAACTCTGTAAATGAAGGCGTATTGGTATGCCGTTCCATGTAAGGTGAGGTAAGGATGCCCTTCACGTGGGCGGTCTGGCTCATGATGGTTTCTACATCAAACCCCTGTTCCACGCCCAGTTTGTTGGCATCGAACTTACGCACGGCATTCATGTCGTTTTCGCAGCTGCAGCAAACCAGTGCAATTGCCAGGTATGACAGGAGTTGTTTCAAGCGGTTAGTCGTATTTGCTCTTGATGAACCAGCGGTCGCTGAGGGTGAAACCGAGCGTCAGCCGGTAATACGTTTCTTTCACGAGGTTGATGTCGCCGCGCTGGCCTACTTCAAAAGCCGCGTTGATCATGGTGAACTGGTTCATGGCCGGCATGATTCTCCTTACGGGGAAGCCTGCGCCAACGGAGAAGCCCATGATGTTCATGTCTTTCCCGCCAACTTTCACATAGTCTTTTCCAAAGAAGCCGCCGAGGCGGTAAGACACTTTGTTCCAGTAGCCGCTGAACGAGGTGGCGTTAGGCACAAACTGGCCACCGATGCTCACTCTCCAGCTGTTCTGGGTGGAGTCCGGGTCGCCGAAGCTGCGGAAATTGGCGTATTGGGAAGTGGTGAAGTCTGCGCCGAAGCTGAACTTGTCGATTTTTGTGAGCATGATGCCCCCGCCGATGGTTTGCGGGTAGATGATCTTGCCGTTGGTTCCTTTTTCGTACAGTACAGTATCCTGGGTATCGTATTCGTCGGACGATGCGTCGTAGAAGAGGGTTTCGCGCATCCTTTCGCGGCGGGCGGTCAGCTGCTGCTCCAGGTTGCCGCTGAGGCCGAAGCTCAGCTCGAGGTCTTTACTCAGTTCCACCGTCTGCTGGATGCCGAGTGAATAGAAGAAGCTGTTATAGCTGATGCGGCGGCTGTGTTTGCTGGGGAAGATGTTGGACGTAACAGGATACAGCTCTTTGGCGCTGTGCTGCACATTCCCGAAAATATACCCGATGTTGGCGCCGATGCTGAACCCGCCGAAGCCGATGCCGGTGCCCACATAGGCCTGGTAAGTACCCCCGTTGCCTTCATACTGGTGTACAACGGGCACTTTCAGGGTATCGAAAAATGTTTTTTCTTCAGATTCCGCGATGTTGTAAGACACGCGGGTCATGGGCCGCAGGCCGATATTGAGGCCCCACTTTTTGCCCAGGGGCATGCCCAGCTGCAGATAGCTCAGGGTACCGAAACCGGCACGGGAGCTGATGTTGTTGCCTGCCAGGCGGCGTACGCCACCGTTGAGCCCCACATCGAATGTAACCAGCTGCAGGTTGGAATAACTCGCCGGGTTGAGGAAGTTAATGGACTGGGCGTCTGAATAAGCCTGCGCTACCCCTCCCATACCCAGATTAACGGCATTTTCGGAACGCGAAAGCTCGCCTAGTCCAAAGCGAGAGTACGGAGTGTTATCCTGGGCTGCAGCATTTTTTGCCGAAAGCACTAAAACGCCTAACAGGCAAAAGAAGCTAGCTTTTGTCCAATACATTGAGTTCTACAATTGAATTTAAACCTTTATACATTAAATATGGGCTTGCAAATATCTTACTTTTAAGGCGGGAAGCAAAAAAAACCAAATTCCCCCCTGTTAAAAGCACGTTAAAGTTCCGGTACCGCCTGGCATACGCGGCAATCATGCCTTCCACTTCCGCCAGCGCCCCTTCCTGCACGCCGCTCAGGATGCTCTGGCGCGTGTTGTAGCCGATGAAGGAATACTGGGTGGAGGGCTCCACCTGTGGAAGTTTGTCTGTAAACGCATGCAGGGCCCTGAAGCGCATGTCTATACCGGGACTGATCCCTCCGCCCATGAACTGACCGGATTTGTGCAGGAAATTGTAGGTAATAGCGGAACCCGCCCCGATAATGAGGCTGTGCTGGCCGGGAAACTGCTTCCAGGCGCCGGCTGCCAGGGCGATGCGGTCTACCCCCAGCGTTTCGGGCTTTTCATAGGTGATGCCGATGGGCAGCGGCATCGTGTGATGCAGCCTGGTAAAAAAAGTATGGCTCGCCAGCAGGGCCTCGAGTGCAGGCGGATGGTCGATCACGGACGATAAAATTGCCGCGGCGGGGCGGAACTGCCCCAGCGCATCGCGCACCTGCTCCAATAAATCCGGTTCTGAAAAAAACAGTTCCTGCTGTAACTCCCCGTTCTGCATCACCCCGCACTTCAGGCGGGAATTACCCAGGTCGAGGCAAAAAATCGGCCCAATCATGGCGCCAAGTTAAAAATTATCCACGGATAAATTCCGGAAGTGGCCATTGAGCTTCACCCGGTCTTTCAGCCTTTCCATTTCGGTCATCATGGGAATCACCTTGGTGAGGTGGCGTTTGAGGTATTCGAGCCGCTGCAGTTCCTGGAAAAGATGGAGGAGCTCATACTCCTCTTCCAGGGAAAGGCCGGCGTGATGGGCAATGTCGTAGGCATGCAGCTGCTCGTCGGCGCGGGGGAACGATTTACTGACCTGCAGGATATGGTGCAGCTCCCGCACGGCGGCCAGCACCTGCTTGCGGAGGTTGGCGCTGCTGCGCAAATGGTTATCGGGATAGTTGACGATGGCGCCGGCATACAGCTTGTCTGGCACCTCGCGGATGACTTCCAGGATGCGGAACACCTTCACGCCGCGGGTGCGGATATCGAGCTCCCCGTTGTCGTACTGCTTTTCCACCGTCTCGATCTCTACCAGCGTTCCAAACTCATTCAGCTTCTTGTCGATCACCGCCGGTATGCCGAACGGCTTATGATCGCGGATGCATTCGCTGACCAGTTGTTTGTAACGCGGCTCGAAAATATGCAGGTTCAGCTGCTCACCCGGGTAAACAACAATCCCAAGCGGAAATATGGGAATAAAATTGGTCATACCACTAATTTAAAAAAAAGCGCGGAGTTGGTCAACCAGGCGCGGGCAGCGCCTCTTGCCAATGGTGTGAAAAATTGTATCTTCACGGGCCAAAAGTACATTAGCAAATATTAATATTTATAAAATCCTCTAATAATGCCTTTTCAGGGTAACGGCGCTCCGCTGGTTTCTATTGTGGTAGCCACTTATAATGGCGAAAAATACCTGAAGCAGCAATTAGACAGCCTCGTGCGGCAAACCTATCCCCACTTCGAGATCGTCGTCACCGACGACCGCAGCACGGACGGCACAACGGCCATCCTGCAGGCTTACGCGGACCAATATCCGAATTTCCGGTACGTGGTGAACGATACCAACCTGGGGTTCATTAAAAATTTCGAGAAGGCCTGCACGCTCGCCAAAGGCGATTACATTTCGCTGTGCGACCAGGACGATGTGTGGGACCTGGAAAAGACCGCGCTGCTGATGGAAGCCATCGGCGACCACCAGCTGATTTTCTGCGATTCGCTGTTCGTGGATGAACAGCTTAACAGCCTCGGCCGCCGGCATTCGGATGTGAAACAGTTCCGGTCGTTCGACAATTGCCTGTATTTTGCACAGGACGATTGCGTGTGCGGCCATGCCACCATATTCAGGCGCAGCCTGCTGCAGCATGCGCTGCCCTTCCCGGCTAAAACGCCGCACGACCAATGGTTGCCGTTCGTGGCCACTTTGCATGGCACGCTGCTGTGCTACGACAAACCGCTCGTGCAATGGCGCCAGCATCCGCTGAACGTCACCAAATCGCCGCACGGCAAGGCGTACAAAATGGCCACCAACCTGGCCATCCTCGAGGCATTCTACCAGTACTGCCCCGTGGAGCGCTCCATGGAAAAGAAAGTGCTGTATAACCTGAAAAAAAGCAATGAAGGTTATACCTTCGCCAATAATTTTTTACGGATGTTCACCTACTTCAGGTATCAACGCTACCTGCTGGGCATGAAAAAGAGAAATGCATTCCGGAAATTCCTCTTTTGCATCAAAATGTTCTGGCAAATCAGGCTGAACGTTCTTTAAAAAAATGCTGTCACGCCTTCCGGCACCACCTACAACCAGAAATCAATGCCGAACATCCTGTTTGACTGCGAGCGAATGAAATACCCGAACACGGGGCTGTTTACTTTTTGCGACGACCTGGGCAAAGCCTTGCTGCAACATGCGCGGAGCCACGAGCACCTGCTGTTCTACATCCCCCGGAAACTGGGCGGGCACTTCGGCAAACAGGCCGGGTACATCTGGCAGAACTCGCTGCACAAATTTTATTTGCCCCACCGGCAACGCATCGACGTATGGCACACCACCTACCAGTCGTCGCCCTACCGCACCGCCAAAAAGGCCACGCGGCGGGTGCTCACGATCCATGATCTCAATTTCCTGCACGAAGGCAAATCCGCCGGGGATGTCAAGAAATACCTCGGCATCGTGCAACGTACCATCAATGATGCCGACCAGCTGGTGGCCATTTCCCACTTCGCCAAACAGGAAGTACTCCAGTACCTCAACATCGGTAAAAAGCCGCTGCATGTGATTTACAACGGCTCTACCGTGCACGAATATCCCGGGTTCAACGCGCCCCGCTACCGCCCGCCGGCGCCGTATCTTTTTTCGATGGGCACCGTGCTGCCGAAAAAGAATTTCCACGTGCTGCCGTGCCTCGTACAGCATACGGGCATGGAACTGGTGATCGCCGGCAATATCAACGAAGCGTACAAAGCGCGCATCGAGGAAGAGGCGAAAAAACACGGCGTGAGCGCGCAGGTAAAAATCATCGGGCCGGTGAGCGCACAGGAAAAATACTGGTACCTGAAAAATTGCGAAGCCTTCCTCTTTCCTTCGCTGGCGGAGGGTTTCGGGCTGCCCGTACTGGAAGCCATGCATTTCGGCAAGCCCGTTTTTTTATCGGATAAAACCAGCCTGCCGGAAATCGGCGGCGACAAGGCGTATTACTTTCACGACTTCGATCCGGCTTACATGCAGTCGGTGCTGCAAGACGGGCTTCAGCACTTTCACCAGCTGCAAAGGGCAGCCGTGGTGCGCGAACATGCGGCGCAGTTCAACTGGAACGACGCGGCGCAGGCCTATCTTCAGCTATACAGGGAACTTTACTAACGGAGGAGCTTGTAGTTTTTGTAGTCGAACAGCCGGACGCCCGTTTGCTGCTCAATCCAGTACAGCAGGCGGTTTTTGAAGCTCGAAAAGTTTTTGCGGCTGATGTCGTATTCGAACTGCCAGTTTTTACGGTCAATGCGGTCCTGCATCACGGCGGGATGCGTACCCGTAAATTTCTTCAGGGAATCGATGGCCGAGTAGTCGAACTCGTCTTCACGCATGTAGCGGCTCATTAGTTCTTTGTCGTGGCCGTGATACAAAGTGGTGGTGTTTTCATTTTTCTTCGCCTGTTCCGCGGGGTTCTTCACCCACCCGTAATGGTGAATCCAGGCTTTCACGGGTTTCACATGCAGTTTCTGGTTGTTGAGGCGGAAGCCCTGCGCATCGCGGAAAGAGCGGATGCGGCGGTTGTTCCGGATGATGCGGATTTCTTTATTGTACCAGGTGCGTGAGTCGCCCAGGTAGTCGTAGCTGCCGTAAAAGTGCCGGTAATTGAAGAGCAGCCCTTCCACGCGAAGGTCGTCTTTATACTGTTCCATGGCTCCGCGGATGGCGGGATAATCGGCTTCGTGCACCACTTCGTCTGCCTGGATGTAAAACGCCCAGGTGCTGTCTGCGCTCACGTGTTCGAACGCCTTGTCCGTTTCCACGGCCAGGATGCGGCCGCCCGCTTTCAGGGAATCGTCCCATACGGAATGTACGATGCGTATTTTCGGAGACCCGATCGATTCGACCAGCGCGAGCGTTCCGTCGTCCGAATTGCCCACGCTTACGACTACTTCGTCGCAGAGCGGCAGGATGGAGCGGATGGCTTCCACCACCGGGTAATCGTATTTGACGGCATTCCGCACGAATGTAAATCCTGACACTTTCATGGATCGCGTATAAGCTGCAAAGATGTGGAAAATCATCGATACATTTGTTTCATGTATCCGCAATTGCTCACCCGTTTACTCGCAGGCGACACCCGTTCGCTGGCCCGCAGCATATCGCTGGTGGAAAATGAAGCGCCGGGTTACGCCGCACTGCTGGAGGGATTGCCCGCAGGCGGAGATACGCGGGTGGTGGGCATTACCGGCCCTCCGGGCGCGGGAAAAAGCACGCTGGTGAATGCGCTGATCAGTGCGCTGACGGCGGCGGACCAGAAAGTGGCGATCATTGCCGTGGACCCTTCGAGCCCATTTAATTTCGGCGCGTTGCTGGGCGACCGTATCCGCATGAGCCTTCATTTTTCCGACCCGCGCGTGTTTATCCGGTCTATGGCGAGCCGCGGCGCGCTGGGCGGGCTGAGCCCGAAAATACTGGAGGTGAGCGACCTGGTGAAGGCAGCGGGATTCGATTACCTGTTCATCGAAACCGTAGGCGTAGGACAAAGTGAAGTGGAGATTGCCGGGGTGGCGGACACCACGGTGGTCGTTGTGGTGCCGGAAGCGGGCGACGAGATACAAACGATGAAAGCCGGCTTGATGGAAATCGCAAACATTTTCGCGGTCAACAAAGCAGACCGCCCCAATGCCGATGCTTTTGTAAAAAACCTGCGGCTGCTGGCGCACACCAAACGCACCGGCGATTGGGAAACGCCTGTGATCAAAACCATTGCAACCAACGCGGAGGGCATTCCCGAGCTCATTGCGGCCCTCGACGCGCACCGGGCACAGGTACATGGCAACCGCTCCAGAAAAGCCCTTTTGCTGGCCGAAAAAGCTTACCAGCTCATTCAACACCGGCGCATGCAGCAGGTGGATAAAAAAGCCCTCTTTGAGCAGGTGCTGCAGCTGCTGGATGATCCCCATTTCAATCTTTACCGCATTGTGCAGGAGTATGCTTCGTGAGCGCGCGTGCAGGTAGATTGATTCCCATTTCAATCTTTACCGCATTATGTAGGCGCATGCTTTGTGAGGGCATGCCCGCAGCTATATTGATCCCCATTTCAATCTTTACCGCATTGTGCAGGCGTATGCCTCGTGAGCGCGCGCCCGCAGGTAGATCTTCCCGTCCCCCTGATTCAGCCGCATTACCGCCCTGCAAAACGGGTTATACCGCAACGTTATTCCCCCGCACATAGAAGGTCGCTTACCGCGCCCTCCGCAACAGCGGCGCCGCCACGGCGTACCCCGCCAGGCCGGCCAGCACCACCGGCAGCACGGCATCCAACCGTCCGCTGAGCTCCAGCGGCAGTATGATAGCCAGCAACCAGCACCGCGTTGTTCCCGCCAGCATGGCCGCAGCGCCCACCAGCGCGGCAACGGGCGGATGAATGGGAATGGAAGGAAAACACAACTGTAGCAGCAATGCCGTGAGCAGGCCAAAAGCCGCACCCATGGCAAGCAACGGGGAAACAATGCTCCCCTGCATACCTGTTCCTTTCGCAGCGGAAAAAGCGATCAGCTTGTAGATGCTCATCGCCATCAGCAGGCTGAGGGTGATATTATTCACTTCCAGTATCAGCGCCGTACGTGCGTAACCCTGTCCGTACGTATCCGGCCGGTACCAGGCGATCAGCCCCACTACTATGGCGCCGGCAATTGGCCACCCGTAAAACGGCAGGCGGGCGGTAAGCCGTTGCAGCCCTTTTACCGCGTTCACCGTGAGGGCCGCGGTGAGGCCAGTCAGCATACCGAGCAGTATAAAAACAGGCAGCGCCGGCAGCGTGGCGTGCCATTCACCCGCCGGCCATACCATCGGTTGCCCGGTGATGCAATAGTGCACGGCCTTCCCCATGATGGCGACCAATACAACCGGCAGTGGCCTGCGCGCGGAAATAAATCCGAGCACGAACACGATGGCCGCTACCGGTGTGCCGAGCGCGCCGGTGAAGCCCGCCGCGGCGCCGCAAATCAGGAGCCATTCCGTTTCCGCTTCGCTGAAATATTTTGGCAGTGAAGTGGCAGCGCCCAATCGTAGCGCGGCGCTTTCAACACCGGTAGGCATGGCGGCCGCCAGCCATACAAGGTCGGCCCAAACGCGGGCGCGCGGCCACTTTCGCAGCAGCAATACCACTATCACGGCGCCCGCCGGCGGAATGAGGGCCGCCAGTACGCCCAGTTCGTGCGGCAGCGGGAAAGGCCGCAGCAGGGCCGTTTCCAGCATATGGGCCAGCCATGTTACCAACGCCCCGAAAGAAGCGACGAGGGCCGACCAGCCGAAACAGCACGCCAGCATCCGCCAGCGCCGTTGCAACGGCAGCTGCAGATATTGCGGCGCGGGGCTGAAGTCCACCGGCGGCAAGCCTTTCCGCCGGGTAAAGAAGTGCAGGAATTTCAAACTTTGTATTGGTTATCGTTGTTATAAATTATCTATCTAAGCCGTAATTCAACCTAACACAATTTTGTTTGATTTCCATCGTTTTATGGTCGGTTTTTCAAACAACATGAAAGTGCTATTCGCACACTGCCGATTTTTTGTATTTTTAGGCCCTTTGGGGCATCATGCTGCATATTTTCAATAACAAACATGGCAAAGGAATCCACCTTTAATCCTGAACACCAGGCAACCAATACCGCGAGCAAGGTGGTTGCGGCACTGGAACGGCTGTCGGAAGCGTTCCGCGTGCTGCTCTGGCAGGAAGCCAAACAGCATGGCATCAGCCCCATCCAGGTGCAGATACTCACTTACCTGCTGCACTATCCCGATAAATTCAAAACCGTCACCAATCTCGCCTCGCATTTCAACATGACGAAAGCGACGATCAGCGACGCGATAAAATCAGTGGAATCCAAAGGTTTCCTGAAACGCAAAGAAGACGTGAACGACAGCCGCAGCCATACGCTGCTGCTGACGCGCGAAGGCAAGAACATCGCGCGGAAAATTGAAGATTTCGCCAATCCCATCCAGCATTCGGTGAACAGCCTGGCGCCCGATAAACAGGCCGGGCTGCTGGAGCAGTTGCTCTATCTTATCCAGGACCTGAACCGCAACCTCATCATCACGCCGCAGCGCATGTGCCTCAACTGCCGCTTCTACGAGAAGAAAAACAAGCTGCATTACTGCAATCTCGTGCAGGCGTTTCTGAACGCGGGCGACCTGCGGGTAGACTGCCCCGAGTTTACCGTTCCGATAAAAGTGCCCCAATAGCGCAATACCGCACTTCATGCAGGCTCTACATCGTTTGCTACGGGCCACACAACGCGTTCATGAACGGGCATGACTTGATTTCCAGGAAAAAAATTACTGTGCTCTCTGGCTTCTCCACCAGCGGTAGCCGAGGAACCCGATCAGCGCCAGCGGCGTGAACGCCAGCATGAGGATGCCGTTGTTGAGGCCTTTGGCGGGCCCTTCGCCCAATTGCTGGGCTGTTTTGGTACAGAGGGAGCATTGCGCCAGCAATTCACTGCAGGGCAGCAGCAGCGCTATGATGGTGAGTATAAAAAACAGCTTTTTCACAATACCGGGTTTTGAACAAAGTTAATCGATTCCGCGCTGCCGGTAACTGATCTGCGTCAGCTCCTAGGCATAATACGGCGAAATCATGATGTACACGATCACGCCGGTGATGGCCACATAGAACCACAAGGGCCAGGTGATGCGCGCAATCCTGCGGTGGCGCTCGTTGTCGTTCTGGAAAGCGCGCAGCAGCGTAAACAGCACCATCGGCACGATCACGGCGGCCAGCACAATGTGCGTCAGCAGCAGGAAATAATACAGGTAACGGATGCCGCCCAGCACGGCAATCTCAGAAGCATCCACCACCTGGTCGTGGTTGATGTCGCCGAACTTGGTGCTTTCGGTGAGGAAGTGATACGTTACGTACGAGAGCAGGAAGCAAACCGAGAGCACCACGGCCGTGATGTTCGTCCACTTATGCGCTTTGGTGTGGCCGTTTTTGATAAAGTAAAGGCTGGCCAGCAGCAGCACCGCCGTGGCGGAGTTGAGCATGGCGTGGAAAAAAGGCATCACGCGCACATCGAAACCGATCCGGATGTCCGGTTTGGGCAATACGAAAAGCACGGCCACCACGAGCGGGATAAGGATGGAAACGATGGCGATGGGCAGGTTCAGGTTTTTGTTCTTCAGGTTACTCATATCTCGGTTGATTATTTGGAAGAAGAAAATATGCGCTTCAGGAGGCCGGGTTTCTTCTTGTCTTTAGCAATGTGCAGTACGGCGATGTCGTTCACCATGCGGCTGATATCGTTCGTATCCAGGCCGTTGTAATAGCCGCGGATATAACGGTCTTTGTCGATCACCACAAATTTCTCCGTGTGGATGAAATCGTCCGGGCCGCCATCTCCTTCCACGGCGTTCACGAAAAATTCGTGGCGGGCCAGGTCGTAGATCTCTTTTTTGTCGCCCGTCAGCATCCACCAGTTTTTCGGGTCGATGTTGTTACGGTCGGCGTATCGTTTGAGTGTTTCCACGGTATCGCGGGTGGGGTCTACCGTGATGGAAATGATCTGGATGAGGGTATCGTTTTTCGCGTACGCGTCCTGCACCCGTTTGAGGTGTTTGGTGAGGGTGGGACAAATGGTGGGGCAGCTGGTGAAGAAAAAATCCACCACGAGGATTTTATTCTTCGCGTCGCTGAGGCGCACGGTTTGGCCCAGCTGGTTGGTGAGCGCAAAATCCTTCACCTGGTGATATACCGTATCGTAGGTTGTTTTACCGTCTTTCACCACCGTGTCTACCCTTTCCGCGATAAGATAAGGCGGTACGTGCACCACGTTCTTGCCATAATGATCCACAATGAGATAACCCGCGAGGGGTACCAGTATGGCCAATGCTACTCCTAATAATGCTTTCCGTTTAATGGCCGTCAGGTTTTAAAGTGATATAAATGCAAAAATGTAAAAGCGATCACTATCTGGTTGATGGAATCACTTTTACATTTTGCGATTATCGTTGAACGATGTGTCAATGATGAGCGGGCGCAGGCGCTGCGGCTTCCCTGGGCGCTTTGGTGCCAGGGGAGAGATTCCTCCGCATGTTTTTCTGCGAGTCACCGTCGGCCAGGAAGGCGATGATGAACCAGATGAACAGCGTCAGCGGCATGAGAATCGTCATGATCAGGTTTTTGATTTCATGCTTCAGGTGCATGAACTCCGCCACAATGTAAAATGCCTTGAACAGGGTGAGCAGGATGAACAGGGAGTTCAGCCATAATTTGCTCGGAAAGCCTGTGTAGAGGTGCAGGAATGCCATACCAACTTCCACGATGGTGATCCCTAACAAAATCCAGAACGTTTTCCAGATAACTTTTACCTGTGCGTCTTTATCGTGTGCTGAATGTGTATGCGCCATGATCTAAAAAATTCAATTACTTGTATGATAATAAGTTCAATTCCGTTTGCTTACAGCAGGTAGAAACAGGTGAATACGAATACCCAAACCAGGTCTACAAAGTGCCAGTAGAGGCCTACTTTTTCCACCATTTCGTAGTGACCGCGGTGCTCATAGGTACCTTTCAGTACGTTCACCAGCACGATGATATTGAGGATTACCCCGGACGTTACGTGCAGGCCGTGGAAGCCGGTGATGGTGAAGAAGAAGTCGGTGAAGTTAGTGGAAAGCGCTGCCGTGCCGTCCGCATTCGGGAACGGGTTGCGGCCCCACCAGGCGCCTACTTCGTGCAGATGCGTCCATTCCCAGGCCTGGCAGCCGAGGAACATGGCGCCACCGATGATGGTCAGTATCAGCCATTTGGCAACGGCCTGTTTGTCCATATACTTGCCGGCATGTACGGCCAGTACCATGGTAACGGAACTCATGATCAGGATAAAGGTCATCAGACTCACGAACACCAGCGGGAGGTCTGCGTGCCCCATGAACGGGAATGAGTGGAACACTACGTTCGGGTCGGGCCAGGCTTCTGCCATGAAACGCTGCGTACCGTAAGCGATCAGCAATGCGCCGAACGTGAAGGCATCAGAGATCAGGAAATACCACATCATCAACTTGCCATAGCTCACGCTGAAGGGGGAATACCCTCCGTTCCACCATTTTTTCTTCGCTGTTACTGCGTTATCCATTTGTACGAATTATGAATTTTATTGGTTCTAAACAGTATCTTCTAAAATTATCTTGCCAGGCTGAAAAATATCAGCAGGTAAATCCAGAGCCCGTCTACAAAATGCCAGTAAGTGGAGGCCACTTCGATGGGCACTGCGCTGTAGGTTCTGATGCGGGTGCGGTAGGCGCGGAAAAACAGCACCATCAGCACCACCACGCCACCAAGTACGTGTAAAATGTGCGCCCCTACGATCACGTAGATAAAGGAGGCCGACACGGTACTGTCGAGCGCCAGGCCATGGTTCTTCATATCGGAAAAACCGATGATCTGGCATATCGCAAAACCGAGGCCGAGTAAAGCCGTAATGGTGATGAGCTGTTTGTAACCGCTCATGTTCCGGGCTTTGAACTGGCGCTGGGCCAGGTAAATGGTCAGGCTGCTCAGCAATATCAGCACGGTCGACACCCAGAAAATGGAAGGCAGCTCGAAGCTCAGCCAGTTGGCCTGCGCCCTTTTTACCACATAAGCGCTCGTGAAGCCGATGAACATCATTGTGATGCTCGCCATGGCTATCCACATGGAGTACTTATGAGGGTGTATCTTATTTTTCTGTGCGTTCATTGTAATCATCTCCTCACTATTTTACTTTATCGAACAACAATGCCAACAATATTACCGCCAGGTAAATGTATGAGCCGAACATCAGCTTGCGGGCCGAAGGCACATCGCATTTACGGTACAGGGCGATGGCGCGGTACAGGTAAAACCCGCCGATGGCGATGGCCACGATGGCGGAAATGTACCCCGTAACACCCAGCAGGTAAGGCGCCACGCCTGCCGGAATCAGCAGCAGAGTGTACATCGCGCTCTGCAGGGCAATCATCTTGCCGGGCCCCTTGTCAGACGGCATCAGCTTGAATCCCGCGCGGGTGTAATCCGTATGCGCCACCCAGGCAATCGCCCAGAAGTGGGGAAACTGCCAGAGGAACTGAATGGCGAACAACGCCCATCCGCCTTCTGTGAATGCATTGGCGCCGGCCACCCATCCGATCAGCGGCGGCAAAGCTCCGGGAAATGCACCCACCAGCACAGCCAGCGAGTTCCATTTTTTCCAGGGTGTGTACACAAACCCGTACAGCACCAGGGACAGGAGGCTTACACCAGCGGCCAGCCAGTTGAAACCGAACCCTAAGATGGCAATTCCCGCGGCGCCGGTCACAATCGCCACCACGCTGGCTTCGGAAACCGATAACCGCCCTGCGGGCAAAGGCCGGGGGGCCGTGCGCGCCATCAGTTTGTCTGTTTCCTTTTCCAGGATCTGGTTGATGATATTGGCCGAGCCGGATACCAGGATACCGCCTGCGAATAATAAAAGAACTTTGATCAAGTTAAATTCCACGCCAGGCACCAGCAGGTAGGCAACCACACAGGAAAACACAACCATGAACGTGAGCGTGAACTTCATCATCATGAAGTAATCCCTCACCCTGCTTGCGATGGCGTATGATAAAGACAACTTTATGGAATTTTCTTGCAACATATGATTTCTACACTAAATCCGTCAACACATTGTTCCTTCTCTCTCCTCATTCCTGTTTTGTGTTGTAACTGCTTAAAACTGGTTTCAAAGCAGTTACAACAAAGCTACAACATTAGTGCTTGGACTCGTCGGGCGATACAGGCACGGTCTGCGGGATGAAATCCTTACCGTCTTTGCTATAATCGTAAGCCCAGCGGTGAACTTCCGGAATCTCGCCGGGCCAGTTACCGTGGCCGGGGTTGATGGGGGTTGTCCATTCAAGGGTGGTTGCCTGCCACGGGTTAGGCGTGGTGAGCTTGCGGCCTTTGAAGATGCTGTAGAAGAAGTTGAACACGAACAGTAATTGCGTAGCGAACACAATAATTACCACGAAGCTGATAAACATGTTCAGGCCCTCGAACTGGTTGAAAGAAGCCCAGGTAGAGTAGTCGAAGTAACGGCGGGGCATGCCGGCCATCCCTTCGTAGTGCATCGGCCAGAAGATGAGGTAAGCGCCCACGAGCGTAATCCAGAAATGGATGAAGCCCAGGGTCTGGTTCATGTAACGGCCGTACATTTTCGGGAACCAGTGGTAGATACCGGCAAACATACCAAAGAATGCAGACACGCCCATTACGATGTGGAAGTGCGCAATTACGAAATAAGTATCGTGCAGGTGAATGTCGATCGCGGAGTTACCCAGCCAGATACCGGTCAGACCACCGGAGATGAAGGTGCTCACGAATCCGATCGAGAACAGGGAGGCCGGGGTGAACCGGATGTTACCGCGCCAGATGGTGGTGATCCAGTTGAACACCTTGATGGCGGACGGCACCGCAATCAGCAGGGTAAGCAGTACGAAGAACGCACCCAGGAACGGATTCAGACCGGTCACGAACATATGGTGCGCCCAAACGAGGAAGGCCAGGATGGTGATCGCGAAAATGGAGCCCACCATTGCCAGGTAACCGAAGATGGGCTTGCGGGAATTAACCGCCAGAATCTCGGACACCATACCCATCGCAGGGAGAATAATGATATATACTTCAGGGTGACCCAGGAACCAGAACAAGTGCTGATAGAGGATGGCAGAACCGCCTTCGTTCGGCAGCACTTTACCCTGGATGAAAATTTCGCTCAGGTAGAAGCTGGTGCCACCATGACGGTCGAACAGCAACAGTACGAAGCCGCTCAGCAGAACGGGGAACGACAGTACGCCCAGTACGGCGGTGAAGAAGAAGGCCCAGATGGTGAGCGGCATCTTCGTCATGCTCATACCTTTGGTACGCATGTTCAGGATGGTGGAAATATAGTTCAGGGAACCCAGCAGCGACGACACTACGAACAGTGCCATACTGATCAGCCAGAGGTCCATACCGATTTTAGAACCGATGGAAGCATCGCCCAGGGCGCTCAGCGGAGGGTAGGAAGTCCAACCGCCGGAAGCAGGCCCGGTCTGCACAAACAGGGAGCTCATCATCACCACGCTGGCCAGGAAGAAGAACCAGTAGCTCAGCATGTTCATAAACGGAGAAGCCATGTCGCGGGCGCCCACCTGCAGGGGAATCAGCAGGTTGGAGAAAGTACCGCTCAAACCGGCTGTCAGTACAAAGAATACGAGAATGGTACCGTGCATGGTAACCAGGGCGTAATACGCTTCGGCGGTGATTCTGCCGTTTTCTGCCCAGTGGCCCAGGATGCTTTCCAGCCAGGGGAAGGTAGCATCGGGATAACCCAGTTGCAAACGGAACAGTACAGAGAAGAAGGCGCCGATGATGGCCCAGATGATCCCTGTGATCAGGAACTGCTTGGCAATCATTTTATGGTCCATGCTGAAAACATACTTCGAGATGAAGGTCTCCTCATGATGATGGTCGTGACCATCATGGCCATTACCATGCCCGTGCTCCACGTGGCCGTGATGCGCTAAATCTTGACTGTGCAATGTTGCTTCGTTACTCATAATAAGTTCTGTTTATGATCAGCCGGTAAACGGGGCAGGCCTGCCGGCTATTTCTTTAATTTTTTCTCTTCAAAAATCGCTGGCTTCTTATTAATGGGCAGTTACCGCAGCTACTGCCTTCGTGGTGTCCGACGCGGGCGTTGCTGCCGGGGCACCGGGCGCAGCAGGCGCAGGGTGTGCCTGAGAGTACTGCGTGGGCTGGCTGGCGAGCCATGCGTCATATTCAGCCTGTGTTTCCACGATGATGTTGGCTTTCATGGAGTAGTGCCCCTTGCCGCACATCTGGTCGCAGGCCAGTTCATATACAAAGTCCGGGTTGCCGGTACGTTTCTTCATTTCAGCGGTGGTGTACTTGGGCGTGAACCACAGCGTGGTGGGGATGCCCGGCACAGCGTCCATTTTCAGGCGGAAGTGGGGCAAACCAACGTCGTGCACCACATCGCGCGAACCGATGATCAGTTTCACGTTCTTACCTACTACCACGTGCAGTTCGGAAGAGATGAAATCGTCCTGGTTCAGGTTGTCTTTCCAGTCCTGGCCCAACGGGTTGTTGCTTTCGTTGATCATGTGGAAGTTACGGCGGCCGAGCTGCCCGTCTTTACCGGGGTAGCGCATCATCCAGTTAAACTGTTTGCCGATCACTTCCACTACCATGGCATCTTTCGGTGCTTCGGACGTGATGCGCAGCCAGTGGCGGATACCGAATGCCACCAGGATGGTGAGCACAATAGCCGGGATAACGGTCCAGATCACCTCCAGTTTGTTGTTGTGGGGGAAGTAAAAGGCTTTCTGGCCTTCTTTTTCCTGGTATTTGAACGAGAACCAGAACAGCAGTATCTGTGTAACCACAAACACGGCCATGGTGATGATAAATGTTACTTTAATGAGCTGATCGATGCCTTCACCCTGAACGGAAGCAGACTCTCCGAGCATCTTGTCATCCAGGAGGTCGTGGCACCACCAAACGGCTACCAGCCCCAACACCAGGAATACGATCATCAGGAAACCGTTGATGCGGTTGGACTGCTCACGCGATTTCTTTTCACCTTTCAGAATGGACACATATTCGCTGGCTTTCGCGATCTGGAAGATCACGACGAATATGAGAACAACTACTAAAACTGCTAAAAATCCTGACATTGCTATGAATAATAATTAAGTTATCTAATGCTAAACGTTTATTCTCCTATCGTTACCCCACGGATCAGGTGTGGTGAATAATACTTTCTTTCAGGTAAGGATGGTTTTTCGGCGTCAGCGGCGCTTTTGCCAGCTGATGAGCCGTAATCCAGATGATCAGGCCTACAAAACCGAGGCCGATACCGAGCTCGAACCAGGGGAAATTGAGTTCCTTCACGGTGGCGGGCATTACCATCTGGAAGAAGTCGAGCCAGTGGCCGAAGATGATTACGCCGGCCATTACGGCTACCAGTGTATAGTTACGCTTGGTGGAGCGTTTCATGAAAATTAACAGCGGGGCGATGAAGTTGATGATCAGGTTCAAGAAGAAGATCGGCCTGAACGGGCCCCATACGCGCGGCTGGAAGTAAACGGTTTCTTCGGGCATGTTGGCGTACCAGATCAGCATGTACTGGGAGAACCAGAGGTATGTCCAGAAAATGCTGAAGGCGAACATGAACTTGCCGAGGTCGTGCAGGTGCTCTTCATTCACCCAGGGCAGGTAACCGTTGCCTTTCAGGTAAATCACGAACAGGGCGATCAGCGACAGGCCGGACACCCAGGTGCTGGCGAAGGTGTACCAGCTGTACATGGTGGAGAACCAGTGTGCGTCGATGCTCATGAGCCAGATCCAGGGAGTGGTGGAGCCCATGGTGAGAGCGTATACCACGATGAAGCCGGCACACCAAACGGTACCGTTCCAGATCAGCTTTTTACGGCCTTCCTGGTCGAACTTCATGGTGTCTTGCTGGAGCGACATTTTGCGGAGCTTCAGCGTCAGCGCCGTCCATGCACCTATGGTAATTACGGTAGCGATCGAAATAAAGGTGGGGTTGAGGAACGGCGATTTGAATTCCAGGATCCGGTCGCCTTCGGGGTGGATCCAGTGGTAGATGTGCCCTTTGTTCCCGAAAATCAGGAACGCCAGTACTACCAGTACGATGGCGCCCAGCACCGGAACAGCCATGGAAATCGCTTCCGGCACGCGGCGGAACGCGATCTGCCAGCCGCCGTGGGCCAGGGTGGTTGCCGCAATGAAGAAGGTACTGGACAACACCACCATCAGGAAGAAAGTGCTGTTTTGCAGTAAACCTGCCCAGAAGCGGGTGGAGCCATGCTCGCCATGGAATGCAAATAATCCGATCAATAAAGTCAGCAAGCCAATGCCCAAAAGCACGAAGCTGGTCGTTTTTAATCTTGCTGGTACTACAAATTGGTCCTTCATTACCGTTGTATATTAAAATACTAAGTTGAAATGCGTTTAAAACAAATTATTGGGCCACTGCTACTGCGGGCGTTGTGGCGGGTGCGGTTGCGGCAGAGTCTGCTGCAGGTGCTGCAGCCGGCTCGGGTGCTTTACCACCACCCTGGATGTTTTTAATGTAAGCCACCACTTTCCAGCGCTGCTCGATGTCGAGCTGGCTGGCGTAGCTGCCCATCACGTTATACCCGTGGGTGATCACGTGAAAGATGCGGCCTTCGCTGTAGCCCAGCACCTTGCCTGCGATAAAAGAAGCAGGAGCTGCGGGGTACGGGCCGTCGCCGCCTTTGTAGAGCGGACCGTTCCCGTCGAGTTTCTGGCCATGGCATACGCCGCAGTAAATATCATAAAGGCGCTTGCCTTCTTTGATACCGGCTTCATCCAACACCAGCGGATTTCTCACTGCGTTTGCCTGCGCTGTATCTTCTGCTTTCAGGTGATAAGGCAGCATCGCTCCCCTCTTTACCGTGCCTTCCACCGGTTTCAGGCCGGCCAGACGGCCGCTGTAAAACTCATATGCACGGGATTCGTACATATCAGGTGCATAAATCTTGCCCGGCTTTCTATTATGCGCTCCCTTGTTACCGCAGGCGGAGAGCAAAGCTCCACCGGCTAAGGCAGCTACAATCAGTATGTTGGAAGTCCTTTTCATCCGTTGTTATTTATCTCGTTGTTGCGGATGTTACCCGGCTGCTCCTGTAAAACTCAAACGCTTTTAAAGCGTGCCTGGTATCATCTGTATTGTAATGTCTGACTGATCTTTTTGTCTGGTTTAAGCTTTCAGCGGTTCGATCTGTTTGCTGAACAGCTTGTCTTCCCGGTCGAAGCGGCCTAACCACCAGCCGGCTTCCGCGGTTTGTTCGTTGATTTCCTTCGCGCCCACACTGTCCAGGAAAGCTTTCACTTCCTCGGGCCGTGTTTTCTCCGTTACCTCGATGGCCATTACAAACAGGTCGTCGGTCTGGCGGGGGTGGAAGATGTGTTTCTTCACAAAAGGAGCCATCTGGCAGAGATACATAAACGTCATCACCATGCCTACTGCCGCAAACAGTACGGTCAGCTCGAAAGTGATGGGGATGAAAGCCGGCAGCGGAAAGTGCGGCTTACCGCCGATGTTCATCGGCCAGTCTGTTGTAAATACCCAGCTCATGAAAGATAAAGCGGTAGTGGTACCGGTAATACCGTAAATGAACCCGGCAGTGTGCAGGCTGGTTTCTCTCAGGCCCAGGGCATGATCGAGCCCGTGCACGGGGAAAGGCGTGTACACATCGTGTATTTTGTAACCGGCCGCGCGTACTTTTTTTACCGCCGGGAACAATACCGCCTCGTCATCAAAACAGCCTACAACAAATTTTTTAACAGCCATATGGATAAATATTCAATAATCCGTTAATCAAATTCAATTCTTAGTGGTGTGCCTGGTCGTGTGCGAATTTCTGCGCATCCTCTTCTTCGTACTTCACCATTTTCTCTTTATAGTTCTCGCCGGAAGTTTTCAGGATGGACTTGATCTCCGCCACTGCAATTACCGGGAAGTATTTGGCAAACAGGAAATAGCAGGTGAAGAACAGGCCGAACGTACCGAGGTAGAAGCCGACTTCGGGCCAGGAGGGGCGGTAGTAGCTCCAGCTGGACGGCAGGTAGTCGCGGTAAAGAGAGGTACAGATGATCACGAAGCGCTCGAACCACATACCGATGTTCACGATGATGGACATGATGAACGTTACCATAATGTTCCTTCTCATTTTACGGAACCAGAACACCTGCGGCGAAATCACGTTGCAGGTCATCATGATCCAGTAGCTCCAGCCCAGGGGACCCGCGGCGCGGAACTTGTAGAAGGTGTCGAATTCGTATTGCACGCCTGAGTACCAGGCCATGAATAATTCTGTGAGGTAAGCCACACCCACGATGGAACCGGTCAGTACGATTACCTTGTTCATGGCCTCTACGTGGCCCAGGGTAATGTATTCTTCGAGGCCCAGGATTTTACGGGTGATGATCAGCAGCGTCTGTACCATCGCAAACCCGGAGAAGATCGCACCCGCAACGAAGTAGGGCGGGAAGATGGTGGTGTGCCATCCGGGGATTACTGAAGTGGCGAAGTCGAAAGATACGATGGTGTGTACGGAAAGTACGAGCGGCGTTGACAGGCCGGCGAGCACGAGCGACAGAGCTTCGTGGCGCTGCCAGTGTTTGGTGGAACCGGTCCAGCCGAAAGAAGCCACACCATATAAATATTTACGCAGTTTGGTTTTGGCCCTGTCGCGCACGGTAGCGAAGTCGGGCAGCAGGCCCGAGTACCAGAACAGCAGGGAAACGGTGAAGTACGTAGAGATCGCAAACACGTCCCAGAGCAGCGGTGAGTTGAAGTTCACCCAAAGCGGCCCGCGGGTGTTGGGATAAGGCAGTACAAAGAAGGCCATCCAAACGCGGCCCATGTGCCAGATCGGGAACTGGCCCGCGCACATTACCGCAAAGATGGTCATGGCTTCCGCGGCGCGGTTCACCCCTGTACGCCAGCCCTGGCGGAACAGCAGGAGGATGGCGGAGATCAGCGTACCGGCGTGACCGATACCTACCCACCATACGAAGTTGGTGATGTCCCAACCCCAGCCAATTGTTTTGTTCAGGTTCCACACACCGGTACCCCAGTACACTTCCCAGGCTACGGAGAACACGCCGAACAGCAGCAGGGCTATGGAAATAAATAAACCAATGTACCACAGCTTCCCGGGCTTGGCCTCAATAGGACTGATAATATCCTCAGTTACCTGGTGATAATCCTTAACCCCATCTACTAAAGGTTCTCTCAGTGTGGATTCGTACTTCAAATGCATAGTATTTTGAGCTTTGTCCGTCCCGGATTGCTCCGGAACTACGTTGTTTCAAAACTTAAAACTGATTCTTTTCTAATTCAATCTTTTGCTGACCCTTGCGGGCGCGGCTTTCTTAGTGATGAGCTTTTTCTTCCTTGTGCGCTCCTGCAGCTACCGGTGCGGCATCCTTGTTACGGATTTTCGCGAGATAGTTGATAGACGGCAGCACGTGTGTTTCCTCCAGTACATAGTACAGGCGGTCAGTCTGCTCTTCGTTACGAACCTTGGCGATACGGCTGTCTTTATCGTTGATGTTACCGAACACGATGGCGTCTGTAGCGCAAGCCTGCTGGCAAGCGGTACGTGCGGCGCCGTCTTTCAGCGGCTGGCCGGCTTTCTTGGCAGCCAGTTTCGCGTCCTGCAGGCGCTGTACGCAGAAAGAACATTTCTCCATGGTACCGCGGCTGCGCACCACCACATCGGGGTTCAGCACCATACGGGTAATGGCGTCGTTCATGTCTGCCGTGTCGAGCAGGTTGCCTTCGAAGCTGTCTGCACCGTTCCAGTCTCTCCAGTTGAAGCGGCGTACTTTATAAGGACAGTTGTTTGCGCAATAACGGGTACCGATGCAACGGTTGTAAGCCATCTGGTTGATACCTTCAGAGCTGTGGTTGGTGGCGGCAACGGGACAAACGTTCTCACACGGAGCGTTGTCGCAGTGCTGGCACAACATCGGCTGGAACACCACTTCAGGGTTGTTCTCGTCGCCGGCGAAGTAGCGGTCGATGCGCAGCCAGTGCATTTCGTGCGCCAGTACCACCTGTTCCTTGCCTACCACCCCTACGTTGTTTTCCGCGGTACAGGCCACCACACAGGCGCCGCAACCGAAGCAGGAGTTGAGGTCGATAGACATGCCCCACTTGATGCCGGGGTATTCGAACTTGGTGCCGTTGGTGTAGAGCGTGGCGTCGTTACGGAAGTCTTTACCGTAGTGGGCCAGGTGCTCACGGTCGTGGTTCACCTCTTTCGGGTTTTTGATAAACTCGGCGAGGGTGGTTTCTTTGATGATCGGGCGGCCTTCGTAGCTGTTATGCGTTTGGGTGAGGCCTACCGGGTATTTTCTGCCGGTCGCTTCGGCTTTGGCTTCGGTAGCGAAGTAGCTGAAGGTCTGACCGTTGAAAGATGCGAAAGGATAAGCGTTGGCGCCCACTTCACCGGCAGCTTTACCGATGAACTGTTTTTTGCCGCGGCCGTAGCCCACTGCGATGGCGATCACGTCCGGGTGGATGCCGGGCACGATGAGCAGCGGCAGTTCTACGGAGTAACCTTTGGCAGTGATTTTCAATACGCGTTTCTCGGCGTTGATTTCATAATCGTCGCCCAGTTCGGTTTTGAAGGTTTTGGCGAGTGTATTGGAAACGCAGGCGTAGTTGTCCCAGGTAGAGCGGGTGATCGGGTCGGGCATTTCCTGCAACCAAGGGTTGTTGGCTTCCTTACCGTTACCGATGGCCACTTTTTCGTAAAGCACTACTTCGAGGCCGGCGTTTTTGGGGACATTGATTTTGGCGGCGGCTGTTGCAACGTCGCCGGTGAAGGCGAGGGTGGCGGCAGCCGGCAGGGTTGTTGCGGCGGGCTCCATCACACCGTCCTGCAGCGCTTTGTCCCATGCTTCCTGCGAACCGAGTTTGGCCACCCATTCGTTTTTCAGGTAGTCTTCCCAGGCAACGTTGTTGCCGCTCCAGTTGAGCAGGGAAGCCTGGAAGGCGCGGGTTTTGAACAGCGGTGCGATGGTAGGCTGGATGAAGGCGAAATAGCCGGTACGGCCTTCCGCATCGCCCCAGCTTTCGAGGAAGTGATGATCGGGAACGATGTATTTACAAAGCTGTGTTGTTTCGTCGTAGCGGTCGTTGAAAGATACGGTCACGCCTACTTTTTTGATGCCTTCCACGAATTTCTTCGCGTCGTGGTAATCGTAAGCAGGGTTCACGCCATGCACGAGCAGCGCACCCACGGCGCCGGCGTTCATGTCTTTCACCAGTTGTTCCATATCGCCGTCGATACCCTGGCGGTAGTTGCTGGTCACTGCCCAGTCGATGGTATTGCCGTTGGCGCCTGCCAGGTTGTTGATGGCGTTGACGATGATCTGCACGTTCACGTCGTTGGAGCCGGATACCACCAGTACTTTGCCGGAGTTAGCCTGGATGGCTTTGGCGGCTTTGGCGATACCTTCTTTCAAACGCGCGTCTGTCAGGTTGGGAGCGGTCACGCCGCCACCCAGGGCTGCCAGCAGGTTGAGTGCAACGGCGCCGGTTTCGGAGGGGCGGTGGGTGTACCTTTCGTCAGCGTTGGCACCGGTAAGGCTCATCATGCTTTCGAAGTGGAAATGTTTGCTCATTTCCGGCTTTTTGGCATCGATCTTACGGTTTTTACCGTACTGGCGGGAATATTCGGAAGGGTTCAGCCAGGTGCCGAGGAAATCGGCGCCCAGGCTTACCACTACCTGTGCATTCTCGAAATGGTAGGAAGGCAGGGCTCTTTTGCCGTAAGACTGCTCATTGGCGAGCAGCATGCCGGAGTAAGACACTGCGTCGTATGTTACGTGACGGGAGCCGGGGTATTTGGCCAGGAACTCGCCGATCAGTTTTTTAGTGGTTGGGCTGAGGATGGTGGAAGTCAGCAGCGCAACAGGCTTGCCGGCGATGGCGGCGGTTACCTGGCGGTCGAGGTCGGACCATTGTGCGATTTCCTTCACCCTGTCTTTCAGCTCTTCTTTGTCCGGCCCGTTGTTGATACCCGGGTAACGGAGGCGGGCCACATCGTAGAGGGCCAGTACGGAAGCCTGCACGCGGGCCGTGGTGGAACCGCCGGTTACTGCAGACATTTCGTTGCCTTCCACTTTGATGGGGCGTCCTTCGCGGGTTTTCACCACCAGGGGCACGTACTCACCGTCAATGGTATAGGCAGAAGCATAATAGTTGGGTACGCCAGGCGTGATGTCCTGGGGTTTATTAACGTAAGGGATGGCCTTCTTAACCGGGATGTCGCAGCTGGCGGCGATGGTTGCGGCCGCAGTGGTGAACCCGAGGTATTTCAAGAAATCCCGGCGGGGGGTAGTGGCACCTAAAAAGCTTTCACTCTCTTCGAACGGCAGATCTTCCCTGAATTCATTCTTCACAGCTTCCTGATGCGCAGCGGTATTGTGCAACTCCTCCAAGCCTTTCCAATACTTTTTTTGCTCCATGTGATTATATCGAGTTACGATTTAAAAAATGTTGAGTTACGGTCGTTTTTACGGACGCCCGTTGCTTCCTTATATATTAATAGTGACACTTTTGACACTCGGTACCACCCAGCATTTCTACGGTCACACTGTCGATTTTCTTGTCTTTGATATCGTTGTGCAATTTTTCGAAGATGCTGTAGTAGTTGTTTTCAGTGAACTGTACTTTGGTAGTACGGTGGCAGTTCACGCACCATCCCATAGAGAGGTCAGCGAACTGTTTCACTTCGTCCATCTGCTGGATATCGCCGTGGCAGGTCTGGCATTGTACTTTGCCGGCTGCTACGTGCTGGGAGTGGTTGAAGTAAACGTGGTCGGGCAGGCTGTGGATTTTGGTCCACTCAATGGGCTGACCGGGTTTGGTATAACGGCCGGCTTTCGGATCCCAGCCTACGTGGTCGAATAATTTCTGGATTTCTGCAGTACCATTTACTTTTTTGCCTTCAGCGGTGTACAGGTCCGGGCCGGAATATTCGGTAACGGCCTTGTGACAGTTCATACATACGTTTTCTGAAGGAATCATGACGTGCTTGCTCTTTTCCGCAGAGGAGTGGCAGTACAGACAGTTGATCTGGTTGATGCCGGCATGCACTTTATGGGAGTAGAAAATGGGTTGCTCAGGCATGTAGTTCTGCTGGCGGCCCAGGCCGATCGCACCCTGGATGGTGAAGTAACCGCCGATCACAAACAGGATTACAATACCGAGGGCGATGTAAGCTTTGTTTTTGTAGAAAGGAACGGGCTC
This sequence comes from uncultured Chitinophaga sp., assembly GCA_965653365.1. Taxonomy (GTDB): domain Bacteria; phylum Bacteroidota; class Bacteroidia; order Chitinophagales; family Chitinophagaceae; genus Chitinophaga. The sequence continues at coordinate 34,985 of CBFGZV010000011.1, forward strand.
AAGGCGCTCATGGCCTTCTTTCTCAGCGGCGAGTTTGTTCAGGTTGCTGTTGATCTGCATCAGGATCACCGCTACGATCGCGAGGATAAGGGTGATTATGCCGAAGAGGAGGCTGTTGCCGCCGGAGTCTTCCTTGGCTTCAGCACCATCAGCCACACCTGTACCCGCCTTGGCGGCACCCGGAGGAGGAACGGAAGCTACATAGGCCAGGATATTGTCGATATCCTCGTCTTTCAGCTCCGGGAACGGCGTCATGGAGAGCTTGTTGTACTGATTGAACAGATCGTTCGCATACTTATCACCAGTTGCAAGAACGGACGCGGAATTGCGGATCCACTGATGAAGCAGTTTTTTGTCCGGCCACCGGTCTTCAACGCCTGCCAGGGCCGGGCCTGTCAGTTGTTTATGGACGTTGTGACAGGAGGCACATTTCTGCTGGAATAGCGTCTTACCTGCACCAGGATCTGCTGCCCGAGCTGCGGAAAAAGAACCAACCAGTCCCGCGCATAGGATAAGAACACTCACAAATTGCTTACGCAAACGAATGGAAACACGACGATACACAGCCTATTTAGTTTAGATTTGACCTAAGGTTTCTTAAAAGTGCCAGCAAAAATAAGACAGAATGTTGACAATTTACCAACAATTAAAAAAAAGTTGTCCTTGTTTTGAAAGCACTTTTTATATAATATCCGCGAGACGTTCATCTGCGGAAACTCAATGTCATAGCTGTTTCTGAGGGTACCTCACCCAACCGCTCCCGATACCCTCTTATAAATTCCTGATAAAAATCATATTTCCGCCGGTGATAAAAATGCGGCCGCTGAGTGATACTATTTTTGCAAGTGGAAAGAATGCCTGCTGATTGAAAAAGTGCCTGCCTGCCGTCGACAATCCCTAACAAGATAGAAAAGTAAAGGTTGAGTCCGCCTGATCAGGGTCATTCACATGATATGATTGTCATCATAAACGGGCAGCACGGGAGGCTCATTTCCTAAATTTAGGAAAAAAATACCTGAACCATAAAGTCTTATCTGCCTATTTTTGCACCTTAATAAACAGACCGGCTTGAAAAACATTGCGATTTTTGCCTCCGGAACGGGGAGCAACGCCCAGAAAATCATTGATCATTTCAGAAATTCCGGCCTGGCCCGGGTCACCCTCATCCTGTCGAACAAGGCCGAAGCCGGTATATTCAGGATCGCCGAACGCGAGCAGATTCCCGCCGTGCTGATCGACAAGGAACAGTTCTTCCGGGGAGACACGTATGTGAAATTGCTGCAGGACCAGGAAACGGACCTGGTGGTACTGGCCGGCTTCCTGTGGAAGGTGCCCGCCAACCTCGTACAGGCGTTCCCCAACCGGATCATTAATATACATCCCGCGCTGCTTCCCAAATTCGGGGGCAAAGGCATGTTCGGCCACTTCGTGCATGAAGCGGTGCTGGCCGCGGGTGAAACGGAAAGCGGTATCACCATCCACTATGTCAACGAAAAGTACGACGACGGCGGGGTCATCCTCCAGGAGCGCTGCGCCGTAACGGCAGACGATACGCCGGAAACCCTGGCCCGCAAAGTGCAGGTGCTGGAACACCAATGGTTCCCTCTAATTGTGGAACGATTATTGAAATAATGAAGAGAACCTACAGTTGTATGAAAAGATTACTGCCCTTTTTCCTCCTGTTGTCAATTTACTGCCTGCCCTCCGTTGCCCAGGACGCCAAACCCCGCCAGGCGACTTTCAGGAAAGGCACCTACCTTAAAGTGAACCCTTCCACCATTATTAATGAACTGGACATTTACCTTGAGCAGGACCTCTCCGAAAAACTGAGCCTGGAACTGGGTATCACCGGTATATACACCGACTACCCGGATTATGTATTTTTCAAACGGATAGACCTGGGCCGCGAGAAACCGGGCATCTCCACCGAGCAGTTCGTGGAAGGCAGGGGCCTTGGCTTCAGGGTGGGCATGAAGTGGTACCTCATCAGGCAGGCTTCCGCCTTTAACGCCCGCGGCACCTACTTCGAGCCCGTACTGTTCTATAAAAAAGTATTCTACCCCAAAGAGGATGTCACCCTCAACAACACCGTCTATAAAGACAGCGGCGATAAAAGTGTATATGGCATTCAATTCCTGCTCGGCAGGCAAATCACGAAAGGGAAATGGATACTGGATCCTTACCTGGGCATCGGCGTGCGCAGCAAAGTGTACAGCTTCGTGAAACACTCCGCCAGCGGCGCCAACATTCACGCAGACAACGGGGAAGTGGTAAACGTGCTCCCCAGCCTCCACCTTGGTATCAAAGTAGGCCTCGGCCTTTAATTACTGTTTTGTAAACCGCACGCCCAAAAATCCCCGGATGCCCTGGTTGGGCGCAAATACATACGCGGGGTCGAACGTCAGCTTATAGGGGTCTACCGACCCGTCCGCATTATACCCTACATTTTTGTCGAAGGGATCGTGCGCATGCGCGATGGAATTTTTCGGCGGCAGGAAGTTCAGGAGGTTTTTCACCCCGCCGTACACTTCCCAGCCCGCGCCGAACTTCTTCGTGAGCTGCACGTTCTGGATGCTCCAAACGGGCGAACGGCCGGGCCGCGGGTCCGCCGGCTGTATCGGCAGTAACATGGGACCATATATATTACCGGTATAGTCCACGCTCAGGCCGGCCTTGGGAAAGCTGTAAGTGACCGCCCAGGTGCCGGAGAAGCGCTCCGTGAGCATGGGACGCGTTTTGGCGCCCCCGTCTTTCTCATAAACGTCCATCAAGGTGACCCCGGCCAGTACTTTCAGCGGGAAAGCGAACATCAGGTCGGCATTAAAACTGAACCCTTTGGAAATGGCGTGCCCGGAAAGGTTGTCGTACGCGATGGTATCGGGCTTGCTGTAATCCGGGATGATCTTGTTGGAAAAATACGTGTAGAAGGCTGTCGCATCCAGATTGAGGAACGCATTGTTGACCGGGATTTTTTTCGTGTAGTTCAGGTTCACGTTCCAACTGCGCTCCGGCTTCAGTTTGTTCTGGATCACCACCTCGCGGGCGCCGCTGAGCGCGGCGTGATCTTCGGTGAAGATGGACACCACCCTGTATCCGGTACCGGCGTTGAGGCGCAGCACGTTGCGGTAGTTGGGCGACCATTTGTAGGCCAGCCGCGGGGTGAAAATGTTGCCATGGATGGAATTGTAATCGTATCGGAGCCCCGTCAGCAGGGAGTGCTGCGTGGAAAACTTGATCTCGTCCTGCACAAACACCCCGGGCAGCAGGGTGCGCTCGGGCTCGTTGACGCCCTTTTCATTCGTAGCCACCGTATTGTCGTCGTAAAACGTGTAGCGGAAGGGCAGGCCGGCCAGCAGGTTGTGTTTCCCCACCGCCTTGTCCCACGTCAGCTGCACGAACGAGATAGATTGCTTGGCCATGAAAGGCGTTACGCCGTAATAGGAATTCTGGTCATGGTAGTTGAATGATGCCTGCAGCATTACCCGTTCCTTCAGGGGGAGCTGGTATTGCCCGATCACCTCGGCGCGGCTGGTGAAGATGCTTTCGCCGTACACGCTGTCGGTGCCCCGCCATTGCTTGTCCCACTGCGTTTGTCCGCCCCAGCGATCCTCATAAAAGTACCTTGCCGCAATCGTGGCCACCCTTCCTTCGCGCCGTTTGAAATTCCATTTATTGAATACGGAGATACGGTGTTGCAGGGTCACGTCTGTGAACCCGTCGCCATTTTTATCGTAGGGTTGCTGGTAGTTGAAGTAATTCAGGCCCAGCAGCGATTCCGCCTTTGCGCCTGCATTGAAGCGCACCCCCATGTCCACATTGTACTCCTGCCAGCTGGTGGCCATCACGTCGGCGGTAAAGGCCGGCGCGCTGCCGGGAGATTTAGTGATGATGTTGATGAGGCCGGCCACCGCTTCGGATCCGTACAGCGTGGATGCCGGCCCTTTCACGATCTCTACCCGTTCCACCAGGCTGTTCGGGATGCCCGACAATCCGTATACGGTAGACAGGGCGCTGACGATGGGCATGCCGTCGATCATCACCATGGTGTAAGGGCCTTCCAGGCCGTTGATATGGATATCGCCCGTGTTGCACACGTTGCAGTTGAGCTGAGGGCGCACGCCGTTCACATTCTGCAGTGCGTCGAATATACTGGGTGTGGGGTTCTTTTTGAAGAATACGGGAGAATACACCTCCACCGGCACCGGGCTTTCCATTTTCGTGACCGGGCGCAGGGTGCCGCTTACCACTACTTCGCTCAGGCTGGAAGAAGTAGCCTCCAGGCGTATAGCCGTTACGGTGGCGCCTGCGGCTTTGATCTGGATGGGCTGCGAATAGGTGACATAGCCCACCGCGCTTACCTGCAGAATATGCCGGCCGGGGGTCACGGAAGCGATATCGAACTCTCCCCCTTCGTCGGTGACAGTACCCGTTTTGAGGTCTTTAAATCCGATACTGGCAAACGGTACCGGCTGGTCGCCTGAGGTGACTTTCCCTTTGAGGCGGCCTTGCGCGGCAGCGGAAGCCGAAGCGGCCAGGCATAATAAGAGGCAAATGATTCTAGCGGACATGTTGAAATTTTCTAAGGCAAATTTAAAACGGAAAATGATACGTATCTAAATTTATTTTTAGGCTAGTCTAAATTTTATGCTCCTGTTCTTGTATCATACGTCATTTGCCTGCAACAAATTTATATTGGGCCCGTTGCTCCTGCAATAGCGGCCAGGTTACTTTAGCATTAAGCCGGATGCGCTACACACCCGGCCGGTGCTGTCGCCTGGCGCCATCGGAACGAAAGCATACTGGCTTAGCCGAACGATTTCGCCGGAAGCAGGGGAGCGCCCTTCTTCATTGTTGAAACTGCGTGCATTACAATGGCGGAAACAAATCCGCACACGTCTCCTGTTTTCACTATTGCGCCCTTTCTTCGTTGTTGAAACCGCGTGCATTACAATGTTGGAAACGAATCCGCAAACGTCTGCCCTTCCGCCATTGCACCTTCCTTCGTTGTTGAAACCACGCGCATTACAGCGCCGGAAACGGATCCGCAAACGCCTCCTGCTTCCGCCACTACACCCTTTCTTCATTGTTGAAACCGCGTGCATTACAGCGCTGGAAACGGATCCGCAAACGCCTCCCCTTTCCGCCATTGCGCAATTTCTTCCTCGTTGCACAAACAATCGTCGAGCAGCCGGGAAATCTTTTGCGGTTCCATCTGCTGGCCAATGATCACGATTTCGTTGTAGCGGTCCGCAAACACAGGATGCCAGCGGTCGCGCACCATTTTTTCGCCGGCGGCGTCGAGCTGCCAGTCCGTTTCCGGAAAGGAGCACCACCATTGGCCTGCTTTGTCCGCCATCAGCGAAGCCCCCGCCTGGCTCCAGTTAATGGCGATATCCGGCCGGGAGGCAATCCAGCAAAGGCCTTTGCTCCGGACGATCCCCTCCGGCCACTGTTCCTGTATAAGCCGCCAGAAGCGGGTGGGATGGAACGGCGCGCGGCTGCGGTACACGAAAGAACTGATGCCGTACTCTTCCGTTTCGGGCACATGCTCTTTTTCCAGCTCGGCTATCCAGCCGGCGCTCTGCGACGTGGTGTCGAAATCGAACAACCCCGTATGAAGTATTTCGCGGAGCGGCACTTTGGCCCGCGTGGCCTCCACGATGCGCGCGCTGGCGTTCAGTTTGCGGAGCAGCGCTTTCAGCGTGGCCACCTGCGCCGCCGGCACCAGGTCGCATTTGTTCAGTACGATCACGTTGGCGAATTCGATCTGGTCCGTCAGCAGGTTCACGATGGTGCGGCCGTCTTCGGCAATCGTGCCCCGGCCGGCATAGTCGCGGGAAAAGTTGAAGGCGTCCACCACGGTTACCAGCGTATCGAGGCGGCTGAAGGCGCCGAGATCGATGCCCAGCTGTTCGTCGCGGTACGTGAAGGTTTGCGCTACCGGGAGCGGCTCCGAAATGCCGCTGGATTCGATGAGCAGGTAGTCGAACCGGTTTTCCGCGGCGAGGCGCTGCACTTCCTGTAGCAGGTCTTCCCGCAGCGTGCAACAGATGCAACCGTTGCTCATTTCCACCAGTTTTTCTTCGGTGTGGTGGAGCACGTTTTCGTTGCGCACCAGCTGTGCGTCGATGTTCACCTCGCTCATGTCGTTCACGATAACGGCCACACGAAGCTGCTCTTTGTTGTGCAGGATGTGGTTGAGCAGGGTGGTTTTACCCGCGCCGAGGAAACCGCTGAGCACGGTTACCGGTAATTTTTTACGCAGCGGCTGCAGTAAGTCTGCAGTGAGTTGGAAAGTGTTGTTCATGAGTCGGGCCGTTTATGTCAGGCAATACTTCCCCTCCACCGTTTCCGGCGTTGATAGAAGCGTGAAGAATTATTTTTCCCGGGTCAGGCGCGCGGAAATCCGCGTTTGCCGCATTCGCCGGCCCGCGGCATTTCCCCGTGGTAAGCAAAGGATTATCTTAGGATAATTGCAGGTTGTAAAACCCAGGACAACCCAAGTGGAAAAAAGATAACCCGGGCATGCCACAGACCAGCTATACAGGGATGCCTATCATTACCGGTAAGCACAGCGCTACCTTAGGTTCATGGTAGCTAATAAAACTCCAGATAACCCCAAAAAAAACCCGGGCGATCGTGCTGTTTCCCGTCCGCCCTTATTGGCAGGCTGATTTGCCGGCTTTGTGGCACGACGGTGAGTGTAAGGAGACATTGCTTCACCTGCACCGCTGCGTTTAACAGCAGGCAGGGAAGCTTTGCATATAGCAGGTTTATATCTTTAATTATTCAGGCATTGTTTCACAGGCCGCACCTTCCTGCCTGCATTCTTTACAGTTCCTGCACTCTTTGATATTCCGGAGGTGCGCCCAAACAATGAGGCCCGCGCCGGCAGTGATCACAAACGGCTCCAGTGCTTCAGGGGCCAGGAAATGCCCCGCCAGCAAGCCCGCAAAACCAGCCGAGAAGAGCAGCAGGGGCTTCAGATGGCGGTGATGCCTCCTGTATCCCCTGAAAAGCGCCGTGTAGCCCACCACAAATGAAAAAGCCAGCAACCCGTATTCGAGGCTCTCATTTTCAAATATTTCAAAACCCAGCAGCGGCAAAGCGGTAATGACCAGCGGCAATAACACGCAATGCACCGCGCAAACGAGTGAAGCGCCTATGCCCAGTGCATCCAGATTCCATTTTGAGAACAGGTTCATAAGTGACGATCTTTTGAATTGGAGAACAAATCTAAGGACTTATTTGCAACTTTGTTGCATTTTCTTGTAAATTTAAGAAATAATTTCAGGCGGGATGGGTATCTTCACGCCGCCGAACCATTGGAATGCAACTATGTTGCTATTTAATACATACATGGAATGATCTACACCAAAAACCTTGCTTACGCCCATCCCGGCGGCCGCCAGCTGGCGTTTCCGGACATAACCTGCCAGAGCGGCGAGGTGCTGCTCATCACGGGGCAGTCCGGCACGGGGAAAACAACTTTACTGCACCTGCTGGCGGGTTTGCTGCGGCCAACGCGGGGAAACATTTCCGTGGCCGGCAGCGCCATCGGGGATCTCTCGGCCGCTGCCATGGATGCCTTCCGCGGCCGGCACATTGGCATCATTTACCAACAGTCGCATTTCATTGCCTCGCTCTCCCTCCGCGAAAACCTGGCACTGCCCGCTGCGTTGGGGCACCGCCGCGGCGAAGCAGCCCGTATGCAGGCGGTTGCGGAAAAACTGGGCATCGCCGCCCTGCTGCATAAAAAACCGGCGCGCCTTAGCCAGGGGGAACAGCAAAGAGCTTCCATCGCCCGGGCGCTCATGCAGCAACCGGGGCTTTTACTGGCCGACGAGCCCACCGCCAGCCTCGACGATCATCACTGCACCGCCGTGGCGCAGCTGCTGGCCGAACAGGCACGGGAACAAAACGCCGCGCTGCTCATTGTGACGCACGACAGCCGCCTGAAAGAAATATTTGCCAACCAGATAACCTTGTCATGATCCTGCGCATCGCTTTCAAAAACCTTCTGCATAAACCTTTGTATGCCGGCCTTTGCTGGCTCCTGCTCACCTGCAGTACCGCGGTGTTGTTGCTGCTCATCGCCCTCAACCGCCAGGCGCACGAACAGCTGGAAAAACAGATTGCCGGGGTAGACATGGTGATCGGCGCGAAAGGAAGCCCGCTACAATTGATCCTTTCCAGCGTGTACAACCTGGATGCGCCTACCGGTAACATTTATCTCCGCGACGCCCAACGCTTCATGCAGCACCCGCTGGTGGAATACGCCATCCCCGTGTCACTCGGGGATTCTTACCAGGGGTTCCGGATCATCGGCACCACACCGGCATATCTCGCCAAATACGGGTTAAAACCCGCAACGGGCGCAATGTTCAACAAACCGATGGAAGTGGTGATTGGCGCGGGAGTGGCAAAACGCACGGGCCTCGCATTGGGTGCGAGCTTTGCCGGCACGCACGGCCTTGGTGAAAAAGGACATGTGCACGAAGAGCACCGGTACGTGGTGAAGGGTATCCTTCCGGCCACCGGCCTGTCTATCGACCAGCTGATACTGACGCCGCTGGAAAGCGTGTGGGCCATTCACGAAACGAAGGTGCAGGTGCGGGATGCGGAAGGAGATCATGCGCATGGTGAGGGTATTGGTTCCGGCGAAGCTGGTTCACATGATCATGAAAGAGAAGATCGCGCGAAGAATATCACCGCAGGCAGCGAAAACCATGCAGCGGAAACTCCGGGCGCCGGCACATCGGCTCCCGATGTGCAGATCACCGCTGTGCTGATGAAGTTTAAAAACCCGCTCGCGCAATTGCAGCTGCCCCGCATGATCAACGAAAACACGAATATGCAGGCCGCGGTGCCCGCCATTGAAATCAACCGCCTGCAGTCGCTGCTGGGCTCCGGCACCCTTATCCTCCGTGTTCTTGGCTGGCTTTTGGCCGCGCTGGCGGCCTGCAGTATATTTGTGATGCTGGTGCAGGGCACGCACGAACGTCGTTATGAGCTCGCATTACTACGCAGCATGGGCTGTGGCCGCGGCCGCCTCCTGGCGCTCGTGCTGGCCGAAGCGGCCATCCTGGGCATCGCCGGTATCGCCGGGGGATTCCTGCTCGGCGGGCTCGGCGGCTGGCTGCTCCAGCAGGAAGTTTTTTCAAAATACCACCTGAACTTTGCAGGAACATGGAAGATCACGCAGGCGGACCTGCTGACCGCCGCGGCCATACTCGCGGCCTGCTTGCTGGCGGCGCTTTTTCCCGCCATCCGGGCCTTCCGGCTGAATATCTCTAAAACACTGGCGAATGCTTAGAATTGAAAAAATACTGATCGGCGTAATGGCTTTTACTTTCGTTTCGTGCTCCAACATCTCACAGTGGTGCAAACACGGCGGCGCGGCAACGGGTTACCTCAGCCAGATCCTCCGCCTGCGCGAACAGACGGGGTACACGGAACACCTCCCCGTATCCACGGTTAGCTACCAGGACACGGCCGTCCGCAAAGTCAGCTGGAAACAACTGTCCGACGTGATCTTCGACCGGAAATGGGATGAAAAAATGCAGATGCCCATGCTCTACCCGTCGTTTTCCCGCAACATCAAAGCCCTCAACGGCAAAACCATCCGCATCAGCGGTTACGTTATTCCCGTGGATGCGAAGGGCGGCATGTACGTACTGTCGTCGAACCCGAACAGCTCCTGCTTTTTCTGCGGCGGCGCCGGCCCGGAAACCATCATGGCCCTCAAATTCAAATCCGGCAAACCGTCTTTTGAAACGGATGATTATGTAAGCTTTCAGGGAAGACTAAGACTCAACGAGAAAAACATATACGAATTATACTATAATTTGGACGATGCCGTATACATGGGTAAGTAAACAAACTGTGCTACCTTTGCATATTAGATTTTAAGTAGCGTGGTTATGTCTAAAAAAGCGATCTTTTATATTGTGTTTTTCGTGCTGCTGAGCGTGGCCTTTATGGGTTACTCCGGGCTGATGATCAAAGAAGGCACAGGCGAGTTTTTCGGAAAGGAAAAGCTGCCGGTACTGGGCACGTCCGGCCACAAGGTGCAGGGTTTTACCCTCACTAACCAGGACGGGAAAACCGTGACACAGGATAACGTGAAAGGAAAAATCTACGTAGCCGAGTATTTTTTCACCACCTGTACGAACATCTGCCCGGTGATGAACAAAAACATGGAGAAAATCTATGCGAAATACGGCCAGACGCCCAACTTCATGATTCTCTCCCATACGTCCGACCCCGACTACGATTCCATTCCCGTGCTGAAAGCCTATGCTGAAAAACACGGCGCGGATTCGAAGAACTGGCACTTTCTGACAGGCGACAAACGGCACCTGTACAAGCTGGCCCGTGAAAGTTACCTGGTAGACGATGGTACTTTTACCGGCGAAGACGATTTCATACACACCCAGTGGTTTGCGCTGGTAGACGGCGACGGCCAGATCAGGGGACTGTATGAAGGCACGAAAGACAAAGACATTGAGAAGCTGATCAAGGATATTGACCGGCTCATGCAGGAATAAATTTGACGAACATGCTTGCAAAACAAAAAGAACTCATTGTGCAGTTGTTGCGCTCCAGTAAACTCAGTATTACGGATACGCGTGTTAAAATCCTGGAGCTCTTTCTGAAAAGTAACGGCGCACTCGAACATGCTGATTTTGAAAAATTGAGCGGAAAATCGTTCGACAGGGTGACTATTTACCGTACCCTGCAAACGTTCCTCGATAAGGGCATCGTACATAAAATCCCCACCACCGATACGTCTGTACGGTATGCTATCTGCAAATCGGATTGCGGGGAGCATGATCATCACGATCATCACGTGCACTTCCGTTGTGAGGAATGCGGCAGCACCCGTTGCCTCGAAGAAACGGACATTCCAGTTATTTCCCTGCCCAAGGGCTATGATATGCGCAATGTGGAAGTAGTCGTAAGCGGGGTGTGCAAAGAGTGCAAATAATCATTCTTCCTCCAACCGGAAATCGCCCAGTTTAACCACCTGGTACTCAAAACCATGGAGGCGGGCATATGCTTCGATCGTTCCGTCGATGCCGGCGGCCTTGCGCCGTTCGTTCACTTTTTCCGGCTCTTCCAGCGGCCAAACGAACTTCATTTGCTTTCCTGTTTTTTTCATCGCGCCTTGCGCGATCTGCGAACCGTAGCGCTGTTCCTTCCCCTGCGCCACCAGCACCCGGTCCAGTGAATAGGCATAATTGGCGAACAGCATTTCTCCCTTCTCAGCCGCCTCTTTGAAAACAGGCAGGTACGCTGCCAGTGCTGTTGCATCCGAATGATGGATGATAAGCCATGGAATAAAGGCTTTTTGCGCGCCCAGTACGGTTTTTCCGGGATAACCCTGCTTCCTGACGATGGAATCGATGAAGCGGAGGTTGGAAGAATCGATCGTAGCCATTTCATGCATCAGGTAATCAAATACATGGTCCCTGCCGACCGGGATGCCGGCGGCGCGGGCAATGGAGTCTTTCAGCGCCTGGCTGGTATCAATGGCGTAAATCAGTTGCCGGTATAGCTGATCTCTCTTGAAAATACTGTCCATCTGCCTGGCAAGCGCAGGGTTGGAAGGCACCTGCGCCTGCAGGGAAACGGCGGCCACAACGGCCGGCAACAACAGTATAAAGAGACGTTTCATATTATGCTTCGGCAATCACCTTGTCTATTTCCTGCTGCACAAAGCCTGCCAGTTCTTTCACGTACGCGGGTGAAAAATCGAACCGGATGCCGGCGGCGGTATAGAGCTCGCGCAGGGTTTTGGTGTAGCCGAGGCTGAGCGCCTTCATGTAATTGTCAAGGGCCTGTGCCGGGTTTTCCTTGTACTGCTTCCACATGGCGATGGCGCCCAGCTGGGCGATGCCGTATTCGATGTAATAAAACGGCACTTCAAACAGGTGGAGCTGCCGCTGCCAGTTACTGGCCCGGTAGGCTTCGTGACCGCTCCAGTCCACATTCCCCGGCGTAAACTCGTCCATGACGGCCAGCCATGCCGCGGTACGCTCCGCTACGGTGTGCTGCGGATGTTCGTACACCCAGTGCTGGAATTTGTCGATGGTGGCTATCCATGGGAAAATGGTGATGGTGCGCTCGAGTTGCTGCAGTTTGGCGCGGCGCAGGTCTTCCTTATTGCTGAAGAAAATATCCCAGTGGTCCATGCTGAACAGTTCCATGCTCATGCTGGCCACTTCGGCTATTTCCATCGGGTACTCCTTGAACGCGCTGAGCGGCAGGTGGTGGCTGAGGAAGGAATGAACGGCATGGCCGCCTTCGTGCACCATGGTGGTGAGGTCTTTCATCTGGCCGGCGGCGTTCATGAAAATGAAAGGCACGCCGGTTTCCGCGAGGGGACAATTGTATCCGCCGGGGGCTTTGTTTTTACGGCTGTCGAGGTCGAGCCGGCCCATCTCCTTCATCACCTGCAAACATTCTCCGAAAAACGGGCGCAGCTGGTTAAAGCAGGCGATGGATTTGCTGATCATTTCGTCGCCGGTTTTAAACGGTTCAAGGGGCGTGGTGCCGTCCGGCTCCGCTTCCGTATCCCAGGGCCGGAGCACATCCAGCTGCAGTTTCACGCGCTGCCTTTCCAGCGTCTGGCGCACCAGCGGCAGCATGTGCTCCTTGATGGCGGTATGAAACTGGAAACAGTCTTCTTTCGTGTATTCAAAACGGCCCAGCTCCTCGAATTTGTAATCGCGGTAGTTGGCGAAGCCGGCATTTTTAGCAACCTGGTCGCGTTTGGTGACCAGCGTGGTGTACAGCTGGTCGAGCGCGTCTTTGTCCTGCAAACGGCGGGCGGCAGTTTTGGTGAACACCTCCTCACGCAGCCGCCTGTCCGGGTTTTCGAGGAATTTGGCCGCCTGCTGCAGGGTGTATTCCTGCCCGTTCACTTCCACTGTCATTTTCCCTGAAATCACGCCGTATTGTTGCGCCAGTACGCTGAGCTCCGCCTGTATGGGAATGTTCTGCTCGTTGAAGAGCTTCACGGCTTTTTCCACATTGCGCAGGTAGGTGAAATACAATTGCTGATCGAGCTGTTGTTTGTAGGGCGAGGCCAGCAGCTTGCGGTTCAGAGCGTCCGCGTAGGGCTGCAGGCGGGGCTGGATTTCCATGCAGAAGTAGGTGAACGCTTCTTCATATTCCTTGCTGGCCGTGTCGCGCGTCATGCGGATCTGGCGCCAGCAGGCATCTTCGCTGATCACAGCTTCCAGTTCACTGAGATCCGCCAGCCATGCTTCCATATCGGCGGTACTGTTGATGTCGCGGTGCTGCAGGGCTTCGAAGTAGGGCTGCAGGGTTTCCCAGGTAGTGACACTGAAATCTTCCGGTAAAAAACGCCTTGGCGGCGCGGTTATATGAGCGCTTTGCATGATCTGTTCAATTATTTCATTCATTGTAAAAAGATAAGCCCCTTTAAAAAAAATTCCAAATCCGGGCGGGATTTGGAATTTTCAAGAGCTGGAAAAAACCAGTGTTGTTATTCTTCGGTTTTCTTTTTGCGGGTAGTTTTAGGCTTTTTCTCCTCTCCCTCGGCGCCCTCGGTGTCGGCAGCAGCTTTTTTAGCGGCGGCTTTCTTCTTCGGAGCGGCTTTTTCCGCTGCGGGCGCTTCGTCAGCGGCAGCTTCTTCTTTCTTGGCCTTAGCTTTCGCTTTGGGTTTTGCTTCTTCAGCCGGTGCAGGCGTTTCAGCTTCTTCCACTTCGGCAGCTTCTTCCTCAAACGTCAGCAGATCGTTGCTTTTGAGGATGGCATACCATTTCACCATCTTTTTCATGTCGCTTACATACACGCGATCCTCGTCGAACTCGGGGAACACGTTTTTGAAGTAAGCCTTGATGGCGTTATTGTCTGCCTTTCCATCCGCGAGGGGGAACTGGGCTTCTTTTTCCTGCATTGCTTTGAATACCGCCGACAGGTTTACATTATCGCCAGTTGTAAAAACCTCAATGCTTTCCAATGGGGTAAAATTATGTACCCGTGAAGACACGAAGCGGGTGCTTTTGTCTTCCAGCGATCTTACAATAGCGCCATCCTGTTTGCTGGCCAGCAATTGGAATAAACCGCCTAAACCGGTTACTGCAACAATTTCTCTGTACTGCATGAATTCATTTTTAAGAACGGCAAATATAAAAAAATAGCAATAGATATAAACCTGACAAATTTTCACCCCCTCCGCCCGCCCCGGGAAAATCAGGGCCGGTTCAATACCAGCGCGGCTTTCCAGGTTTTTACGGTACCGGCGCCATTAAAAATCCGGATAAATATAATATAGATTCCGGCCGGTGCAGGCATTTTCAGGGCATCCAGGCCATCCCAGAACACCTTGCCGCTGCTTCCAAGCAGCAAATTACCGGCCAGAAGCCGCACTTCCCGGCCCAACGCGTCAAAAACCGTGACGGACCCTGTAAATCCGGGGCCCGGCAGTTGCCAGCTCACGGCAGCCACGTCATCGTGCCCGTCGTTGTCAGGACTGAAGCGGGCGGGCTGTATGGAGAATTCGCCGGCCGCCGCCCCAACCTGCAGCTGGGAATTGGCGTACCCCGGGGTAGCATACCCGGCCGTTGCAGCGGCCGAGTGCCAGTTTTTCGGTTCCTGCGCAGGCCCGTGCGGGTCGAGCCGTTCGAGCGACACGCCCCTCGTAGAGGGCAGTGTGCCCAGGTGAAAAGCGCTGCGGTAGTCAAATGCGTCCACCACAGCGCCGTCCGGGTGCAGCAGCACCAGCCTTCCCTCATCGTCCGGCATCGAGGGCAGCGCTTGCAGTTGCAGCACTTCCCCTTTGCAGGGATATGCCCGGCATAGCGCAGCGGCGTCTTCCGTAAAAGCCAGGTATGCGCCGGGCAACAACGTCCGTGGCCCGTCCGTGAGCGGAACCGCCTGCCTGATCTGCCCGTCGGGGCCGCGGGTGGCCAGGTGCAGCGGATGCAGTTCCCGCGCGGCATTGCCCGGGTTGTGGATTTCAAGGAAGTCGGGCGTATCTGGCGGCGGGTCGAACAACACTTCATTGATGACGATATCGCCGCCGTTTGCCCGCAGCGGCAGCGCAAAGGCCACCTGGCGGCCCGGGCCGGCATCCCGCCCGGCGCAATCGCGGAGGCCGGTGGCCTGCAGGTGGTACAGGCGGCCTTTTTCGAGCGGCTGCGACAGGTGCAGCAAGGCGGTGTTGAAGAGCGGCGGCGGCACGGCCACGGCCGCAATGCCTGGCAGGCTGTAACACGCAGGCGACGCGGCCGAAGCGCTGTCGGTACCGGCGGAGAAGTGCAACACCAGCTGCGCGCTATCCGGCACGGATATACGAAGAATGTCCGGGTGCGGCGGTGGCTCAATGCTTCCCGCAATGGAATTCTCCCGGCCGGGAGTGCCGCCTGCCGGCGCAACGGACGCCGCCCAGTTTTCGGCACCCCCGCAGGGCCAGCGCGGGTCCTTCATTTCCAGGCTCCATCCGCCGCCGCTTTTGATGGTGGCGCCGTACCAGCTTTTGTGATAGGCAACGGCATGCACCAGCGCCCCGGCCGCGTCGTACAGCGCAATGGTTTCGCCGTCGTTCCCGAGAGACGGGAAGCTGCTGCCGGCAATGCCCGGTGAAAACACGTGCCGGGCCGAAATCACCACCAGACTGTCTGCCCCCAGCCAGTATTCCGGCAATTTCATGGTCTGACTGCTGTCTTTCAGCAGCCAGCCTTTCAGGTTCACCGGCGCGCCGCTCATATTGCGCAGTTCGATAAACTCCCATTCCGGAAGGCCGGCGGAAGGTGACGGGTCTGCAAGAATTTCGTGAATGAGCACCCGGAAGCGGTGCGGTGATGGCCCCTGGCCCGCAGCGGGCAGAGACAGGGCGGCCAGGAACAGGCCCCAAACAATGGAATGCATGCAAGAAGTATTTAATGAGTTAACAAACTCTCCGAATATAAAAAAAATCTTGGTTTTCTGTATTAATTTTGGGGCCTCTTAAATAAACATTCAAAATGAAAGTAGCCGTAGTAGGAGCAACCGGACTGGTCGGCTCCAAAATGTTGCAAGTATTGGCGGAAAGGAATTTCCCTGTAACGGAATTGATACCCGTAGCTTCCGAAAAGTCTGTTGGCAAGGAAGTGATGTATAAGGGTAAGCCGTACAAGGTTGTGACTGCAGATACGGCTATCGGCATGAAACCGAATGTGGCCATTTTTTCCGCAGGCGGCGGCACTTCCCTGGAGTGGGCGCCCAAATTCGCGGCAGCCGGCATTACCGTCATCGACAACTCTTCCGCCTGGCGCATGGACCCCTCCAAAAAACTGGTGGTCCCCGAGGTGAATGCCTCCGCGCTGACGCCGGAAGACAAAATCATTGCCAACCCGAACTGTTCTACTATCCAAATGGTGCTGGTGCTCGACCCGCTCCATAAAAAATACGGCATCCAGCGCGTGGTGGTTTCCACCTACCAGTCGGTAACCGGTACCGGCGTTAAGGCGGTAACGCAGTTAATGAATGAGCGCCAGGGCATCGAAGGAGAAAAAGCGTACGCGCACCAGATCGACCTGAACGTGATTCCCCAGATCGACGTTTTTCTCGATAACGGGTATACCAAAGAGGAAATGAAGATGGTGAAGGAAACGGTAAAGATCATGGGCGACGAACGCATCAGAGTAACTGCGACGACTGTACGAATTCCGGTGATGGGTGGCCATAGTGAAAGCGTGAACATCGAGTTCGATAAGGATTTCGACCTGGCCGAAGTACGCCAGATCCTGGCGGCTACTCCCGGTGTGATTGTGGTGGACGATCCGGCGAATGCAAGCTACCCCATGCCGAAAGATGCGCACGATAAAGACGAAGTTTTTGTGGGCCGCATCCGCAGGGATGAATCGCAGGCTAACACGTTAAATCTCTGGATCGTTGCAGACAACTTGCGCAAAGGCGCAGCAACAAACGCTGTACAAATTGCGGAATACCTGCAGGGAAAGAACTGGTTATAAACTGGTTACAAAAATTTATTTTTCGAAGGCCGGAGCGTGTTTAAAACTGCTCCGGCTTTTTTGCATTTTTCAATATACCCTTGCAGTTCAACCACTTACCTGTAGCTACTTTTAACCGATTATCAAACTCACTTTTGCGTTTTTTTGTTAATGCCCGGCATGCTTCATTTATTCTCAATGAATTATACAGTTGCACATTTGGAATTTGTAAAAAAGAGATGTAAATTCACTTCCCCGTCAAAATTACGTTGCGGGATATACGAACTATCTGTATTGAAGAGCTACTGCCAAGTGCCTGCGGGTGTTTATTTTTTCATAGCGTCAGAAACTGTTAATAACTAGGGATAAAAACTACACGGAAGTAGTATTGATATGTGGGGGATAAACTTCAACTTTGAATTACAATCCTATGCTAATAAATTCTTTATCTGTTTTTTGCATGACAACTAAACTATCAAACTAAACACCCTTTATCCTATGAAAACCAACACTAACCGTGAACTTCTGTTAATGCACAAGTTTACCGAAGAGTGGAGCACGAATTTTTCCTCACAGGTCTCCCGGATCATGAACATCGTTGATCAGAAAGACACCCTCGATGGAATTATGCCGATCATTGAAGTGGCGAACGTATATAACCAGCGTTTTGCCCAGACTCGCACAGACAAAGAAAACCTTCTGAAAAACCGTAAATCCCGCCCGTTTGAATTTTTGATACACAAGAACTGATTTACTGTTTCCCTGATTTCCCGTGGTATGGCTGCGGTGAAATACTAGTTGCCGGCAGAGCCTGCATGCTGCGGGTACATCTCCGGTAACTAGTACAAGAAGGGGTGTTTTGATTTAATCGTGCTGCGCGCTGTTCAGGAAATTAACGAACGGTTGCATCACGGCGAAGGTGCGCAGAATCTCCCGCACGAGTGTAGGTTGTATGGCGGCTTCGTCCGTCACATGGTGGGTCACCACCAGGCTTTTCAATTTGAGATACGCAATGGCGGGATTATCTTCATGATATCCCTGCGGCGCCGTTTTTAGCGCATCGCCGTTTACTTTTCCAAAAACACGGATGAACTCCTTTTGTCCCACGATGCTTTCGAACGCGGGAAAATTATAATCGATTTCCTGTCTTATTTTTTTCAGCACCGGCGCCTCGGGCATCCAGAGGCCGCCGCCGGCAAAGCTGTTGCCGCCTGGCTCGAGATGGAAATAATAACCGGCATACGGGCTTTTTTTGCCGCCTCTCGAAAAGGAGGCGCCCATATTGGTTTTATAGGGCGTCTTGTCTTTGGAGAACCGGACGTCTTTATAGATCCGGAACACACAGTCTTTCACCTGCAGCCCCGCCATAGCCGGGTCCATTTTTGCCAGGCCGTCTATGATCTGTTGTACCAGGCTCTCGAAATCCTCTTTCGCCTGCAGATACTGAGCCCTGTTTTCATCAAACCAGGCTTTGTCGTTATGCAGCCGGAGGTCTTTCAGGAATTTCAAAGTGGAACGTTGTAGCATAAAAAGTGCCCCATTTGGGGCAAAAAGATACAAAAACTCCGGTTTGCCGCGGGATTTTTTCCCGCAGCAAACCGGAGTTGCTACATAAGGCCGGGTAGCCAGCCTTCCATATGATGGCCCAAGACCGGCTGCTTCAACCGGTATATTGGAATTAGAATTTGTAAATGGCGGCCAGCAGTACGTTGGCGGAATTGCTTTTAGGCGTTTCCGCTTTCTTCATAAACGCATCTTCAGACGCCATGTCCATTCTCACTTCGGGAATCAGCGTGAACCCGCCGATTTTGTATTGTCCGGAAAGCGTGAGGGCGAATACGTTGCCGCCTTCCGGGTATTCGGCCAGGGAATAGAATTTCTTGCCGTCTTTGTCGCTCAGGTACTCGCCGCGCAGCGTCAGGCCGAAGCTTTCAACCGGGTCGTAGTTTACATAGAGCGCGGAGCCGAACCAATTTCCTTTCGTATCCTCCGGTTTGTTTTTATACATGCTCACGGTACCGTTGTAACCGAGGCTGAACTTGGGGCTTACCTGGTAGGTGATCACCGCGTCCAGTTGGTCGTTACGGGTTTTGAGAGTATCGATACCGCCGATGTAGTTCAGGTAAAATTTGAACGGCACTTCAGCAGGCGCATATCCATACTGGGCGCCAACGTATTTGATTCCTCCCCATCCCGCGGCGGTTTTGAAGTCGGTCGGGTTGAAAACACCCACCATGAAATTATGCGAACCGAAGGTCATGTCTGCCTTCACGCCGGTGTGAAAGAAGGGGCCGTAGGAAAACATGTAAGACATGCTGTAGTTCCTGTTGGCATAAGCGTCTACCAGTTCGTACCCTACGTGCGTGCTGTAGCTGCCCATGGTGAATTTCAGCCAGCTGGCCGGTGCGTAAGAGATATATAATTGTTTGATGGCAAAACGGGTACGGTCGTCGTTATACGAAAAATCCTCCGCCCGTTTCCCGAAACCGAGGTCCGCTACCAGGCCCACGTTCTTGAACGAGCTTTCCAGCTTGAGGGAAATCATGTTCAGCTCAAATGAGTTGTGGGTGTTGGTGAAACTGGTTTTTCCGTCGGTGGCGTTTTCGTTGAGGTTATACTTGTAATAAACATCGGCAGAGCCTGACAATTTGAACCCTACGGGCAGCAGCCGTGTAGAATCCTGTGCGGAAGCAGACATAGCGAAGCATACAGCCAGAAGCGCGAATAAACTTTTTTTCATTATACGGGAGGTTTGGTTTGAACTTGGTTTAAAAAAGCAATAAGGGCCGCTGGTTGTTGAGGTGCTGAGTGGGGGCATGAGCCACCCGGACCGCTTACCACCACAGCGATGTAGCGCCGTGGTGGTAAACAATTTTAAATCCGGGTCAAACAATTTTGAACTAACTAAAAAATATCGACTGGTTGATAAGATGAAAAGGGAATCAGGACTGCTGTACGCCTACTTCTTCGTCTGCAAGCGCACCGTGGCCATTCACACTCAGGTTGGTGGGATGGTACGTTTCGTTGTGCTGGGTAACGTCCAGGCCGAGCTCTTCTTCTTTTTCCGTTACGCGCAGCGGGTGGATGAAGTTGATGAGTTTGAATATAGCCCATGATACGATAAAGCTATAGCTCACTACCAGCAACAGGCCGAGCACCTGGTTTTTGAAGAGGTTGAAGTTACCGTAAGCCCAGCCGCTTTCAGTCAGTGCGGGGTTGATGGCAGCGGAGGCAAATACACCGGTGAGGAGCATGCCCGTCATACCGCCTACACCGTGGCAGGGGAATACGTCCAGCGTATCATCGATGGAAGATTTGTTTTTATAGTGTACCACCACATTGGAAATGATGGCTGCAACAAAACCGATGAACAGGCTCTGTGGTACGCCAACGTACCCTGCGGCAGGCGTGATGGCCACCAGGCCAACTACGGCGCCGATACAGAAACCGAGTACGGAAGGTTTTCTACCGCGGATAACATCGAAGAAAATCCAGGAAAGACCGGCGGCGGCGGTGGCGGTATTGGTAGCTGCGAAGGCGGTTACGGCCAGGGAATTAGCGCCCAGGGAAGACCCTGCGTTGAAACCGAACCAGCCGAACCAGAGCAGGCCGGTACCGATCAGTACGAAAGGAATGTTGGCGGGCTGCAGTTCCTGTTTGGCGATATGAGCCTTGCGGCGTTTCAGCACCAGGGCGCCGGCGAGAGCAGCGCAACCGGCTGAAATATGTACAACGGTACCACCGGCGAAGTCAAGCACACCCAGTTTAAAGAGGATGCCTTCCGGATGCCAGGTCCAGTGTGCGATGGGTGCATATACCAGGAGACTGAACAGTACCATGAATAATACGTAAGAAGTGAAGCGGATACGCTCGGCCACCGCACCAACCACGAGAGCCGGGGTAATTACGGCAAATTTCAACTGGAAGAGCGCAAACAGCAACAGGGGAATTGTGGCGCCCAGGCTCCACGGCTCACCGGATGCAACTCCCTTGAAGAAAAAGAAGGTGGTAGGGTCGCCGATCAGGCCGTTCTGGGAAGTGCCGAATGCAAGGCTGAAGCCAACCACCACCCAGATCACACTGATGAGGCCGGTTGCAATAAAGCTTTGCATCATGGTAGAGATTACATTCTTGCGGTTTACCATGCCTCCATAGAAGAATGAAAGACCGGGTGTCATTAAAAACACCAAAGAGGTAGCTACCAATATCCAGGCGATATCTGCTACATTATATTTGCTGGCGTCAGCAAATGTGGGCATAGTAGGGAGAAATATGCCAATTACCGCAAGTGCGGTCAAAAAAACAAAAGGCAGATAGTCCTGAATTGAAACTTTCTTCATAGCGTATCATTTTAAATTTCGAAATAAAAGTAGGCATGTGATTTAAAACGTCAAATAGAAGGGGCAAAAATTGGAAATATTTGAAAAAAGGGGCGCGCAGAAGGGTTAGACAGCAATCAAATACCAAATAAATGTAATATAAATATGGTTTTAACAGGACTTATTGAGGCTACAAACAGATAAATATGGGTTTTATACAACTGTAAATCAACTATTTATAAAAAAATATCGCCGCAATTACGAAATTCTAATTTTCGCCGGGGCATTTATCACTGTAAAATGGGCCAAACCGTCCGAAACTTTTGACTGATAAGGATTTAAATATTAAAAGGGATAATGCTGTTTGGTGAAAAACATCATTATCCCTTCAGTAATATTATAAATAATTCTATGTAATGTTTATTGTTTTAGCAACTATTTCCGCTTCATGGTTTCCAGTTCCTGCTGCATGGCAAACATCTGATCCCTTAATCGGGCGGCTTCCATGAAATCGAGGTCTTTTGCTGCCTTTTCCATATCCTTCCGCACCCGCTGGATGGACTTTTCCATCTGGGGAATGCTGGTAATGGTGTTTTGGTTGAAGGCCACCCCTTCGTCGGCCACCATGGCCATTTCGTCGTGCACGGCATACGGGGAGCTGTCGTCGAAATGCCTGATTTCCAGCACAGACGTTTGCCCCATGATCTGCTCTTTTGATTTACGTACCGTTCTGGGTGTAATGCCGTGTTCCTCGTTATATTTCCGCTGCTTCTCCCGGCGGCGCGAGGTTTCGTCGATCGTCCGCTGCATGCTGTCGGTCATTTTATCGGCGTAAAAGATCACCAGCCCGTCTACGTTCCTGGCCGCGCGCCCCGCCGTTTGGGTCAGCGAGCGCTCGTCGCGCAGGAAGCCTTCCTTGTCTGCATCCAGAATGGCCACCAGCGATACTTCAGGAAGGTCGAGGCCCTCCCTCAGGAGGTTGACCCCTACCAGCACGTCTATATTACCGAGGCGCAGGTCGCGGAGTATTTCCACCCGCTCCAGCGTATCCACTTCGGAGTGAATGTAACGGCTCTTGATATTGATGCGGTGCAGGTATTTGTCCATTTCTTCCGCCATCCGCTTGGTAAGGGTCGTCACCAGCACCCTGTCGCCTTTCAGTACCCGCTTGTCTATTTCATCCAGCAAATCGTCTACCTGGTTTTTACTGGGCCGCACTTCGATTGGTGGGTCAAGCAGGCCGGTAGGACGAACGATCTGTTCCACCACCACACCTTCCGTCTGCTTCAGCTCATATTCACCGGGGGTGGCGCTTACATAAATGGTCTGGTTCAGCAGGTTTTCGAACTCATGGAAGTTCAACGGCCGGTTATCCAGTGCGGACGGCAGGCGGAAGCCGAAATCCACCAGGGTCAGTTTCCTGGAGCGGTCGCCGCCATACATGCCGCTCACCTGCGGGATGGTGACGTGGCTTTCGTCGATCACCAGCAAAAAGTCTTTCGGAAAATAATCGAGCAGGCAGAATGGCCGTGTGCCGGGGCTCCTGCGGTCGAGAAACCGGGAATAGTTTTCGATGCCGCTGCAGTAACCGAGCTCGCGGATCATCTCCACATCGTAATTCACCCGTTCCGAGAGCCGCTGCGCTTCGATCAGTTTCCCTTCGCTTTTGAAATAGTCGACCTGGGCCGTCAGCTCATCCTGGATTTCGTGCAGGATCTGTACCATCAGGTCCTTCGGCGCCAGGTAAAGATTGGCGGGGAATACGGCCGCCGTGTCGAGCGTGGCGATGCGTTTGCCGTTGCTGACGTCAAAACTTTCTATCTCTTCGATTTCGTCGCCGAAGAACGTGATCCGGTATCCATAGTCGACGTACGGCAGGTTGATATCCACCGTATCGCCCTGCACCCGGAAATTACCGCGGTTAAAATCGCCGGTGGTGCGGGTGTAGAGGGCGTTCACGAGGCCATGCAGCAGGGTGTTGCGGCCAATGGTGAGCCCTTTGTGAATGCGGATGATGCCGTTTTCAAAGTCGGTGGGGTTTCCCATACCGTAGATGCACGACACACTGGCCACCACGATGATGTCGCGCCGGCCCGAGAGCAGGTTACTGGTGGCCCGGAGGCGCAGCTTATCCAGTTCTTCGTTGATCGCGAGGTCTTTTTCGATATAGGTATCGCTCACCGGCATATAGGCCTCCGGCTGGTAATAATCGTAATAACTCACAAAGTATTCCACGGCGTTTTCCGGGAAAAACTGCCTGAATTCGCCGTACAGCTGTGCCACCAGGGTTTTGTTATGCGTCAGTACGAGTGTGGGCTTCTGCACGTTCTGTATAACGTTGGCCACGGTAAATGTTTTCCCGGAGCCGGTCACGCCCAGCAGGGTTTGTCCGTGCTCCCCGTTCTGCAAACCTTCCGTCAGCTGGCGGATGGCCTGCGGCTGGTCGCCCGCGGGCTGATATGGTGCATGCAACTTAAATGGCATAAATAATCTGGATTTCCTGATTGGGAAACGAATTTCGGTATTTAGCGGGGAATGACCGAAATTCGGACGTTAAAATATTACAAATAGCACTTCATGAGAAAACATTTTTGGGCGGCGGCGCTGGCAGGCCTGCTGCTGACGGGAACCATCTCCGCCAAAGCCTGGGGCCCCACCGGGCACCGCGTTGTAGCAGAAATTGCCGGCTTTTACCTGAGCCAAAAGGCCCGCGCAGGCATCAGCGCCATCATCGGCAACGAAACCCTGGCGATGATCGCCAACTGGCCCGACTTCATCAAATCGGATACCACCGGCCGGTATAAACATACTTCTCCCTGGCATTATCTCGATTTCCCCGGCCATTGCAGCCGCGGCGTGTTCGACAGTATCATGGCGGCCTCCACCGGCGAAAACATCCATACCATGACGCTGGCCATGATCAAAGAACTGAAAAGCCCGGCCACGCCCAAAGAGCGCAAGCGGTTCGCCCTCAGCTTTCTCGTGCATATGATCGGCGACATGCACATGCCCCTGCACGTGGGCCGCGACGAAGACATGGGCGGCAACAAAATCCAGGTCACCTGGTTCGAGCGGCCTACCAACCTCCACCGGGTATGGGACGAGCACCTCATCGATTTCCAGCAATACAGCTATACCGAATATGCCGGCATCTTGCAGCGCCTCCTCGCACCCGGACAGCTCAAAAAAGTACAGAACGGCAGTCTGGCGGACTGGATGTGGGAATCGCACCTGGTGTCGGACGCCATTTATGACCAGATCAGGCCGGGCGACAAGCTCAGCTACCGCTACAACTTCCTGTTTGCGGAAACGCTCAACGATCAGCTGCTCAAAGGCGGCGTACGGCTGGCGAAAGTGCTGAACGAAGTATTCAAATAACGGATTTCACATAAAAAAAAGCGGTTGCCATCTTTTCGGGACGGCAACCGCTTTTAGTATATGCAGGCCTGTTATACCAGGTCGATGTCGAAATTCACCAGCTGCACGAACTGCTCCAGCCGGGCGCTGATATCTTCTTTGGTGATTTCGCGGAGGCGTGCCGCGCCGAATTTCTCCACGCAGAAAGACGCCATGGCGGAACCAACGATGATGGCCGTTTTCATGTTTTCAAACGAAATGTCTTTCGTTTTGGCAAGGTGGCCCATGAAACCGCCCGCGAAAGTATCGCCGGCGCCGGTGGGGTCGAACACCTCTTCCAACGGCAGGGCGGGCGCGAAAAACACGTGGTTTTCGTTAAACAGCAGCGCGCCGTGCTCACCTTTCTTGATGATCAGGTAACGCGGGCCCATGGTCAGTATCTTTTTAGCCGCCTTCACGATGGAATATTCCCCGGTCAGCTGGCGGGCCTCGCTATCGTTCACCATCAGCACGTCAACCATTTTGAGGGTCTTCAGCAGGTCTTCCAGCGCCACGTCCATCCAGAAGTTCATTGTATCCATCACGATGAGCTTGGGACGGGTCGTCATCTGGTTGATCACGCTCATCTGTACCTGAGGCGTGAGGTTACCGAGAATGAGGAATTCGCTGCCCTGGTAGCTGGGAGGGATAACCGGCTGGAAGTCCGCCAGCACGTTCAGTTCCGTCGCCAACGTATCGCGGGAGTTCATATCGAGGTGATATCTGCCCGCCCAGTAAAAGGATTTTTCGTCTTTCTTCACCTGCACGCCGTCCAGCGCCACGCCTCTTTCCACCAGGGCATCCAGTTCAGCCTGCGGGAAATCGCTGCCGATTACAGACACCTGGTTAACAGGCTGAACAAAATTGGACGCTGCCCATGCGATATAGGAAGCGGAGCCACCCACAATTTTATCCGATTTGCCAAAGGGCGTTTCAATATCGTCGAACGCCATGGTACCAACTACGGTAAGAGACATGAAAGGAACTGATTTAAAGGTTTTAAAAACGGAGCAAATGTAACGAATTCGCCCTTAAACCTTTATTTTCTTCCAGTTTCCCCGCTTAAATATAACGATAGCCATAACGGCAATCACCGATTCGGCGATCACAATGGCCGTAAACACCCCGTTGGGGCCCCATTTGAACATAACGGCCAGCATCCAGGCGAGGGGAATCTGCAGGGCCCAGAAGCCGAACAGATTGATGAGCGTGGGGGTACGGGTATCGCCGGCGCCGTTGAACGACTGGGACATCACCATGCCGAAGGCATAAAACACGTAACCGATGCTCATCAGGCGCAGGCCTTTGATGCCGATGGCCAGTACCGCGGCGTCCCGGGTAAACACCCGCAGGATTTGGGGCGCCAGGATAATGAATATCACGGATACGATGCCGAGGAAGACCATGTTCATATAAGCGGCCTTCCAGACGCTCTTTTCAGCCCGTTCCGGCTGGCCGGCGCCGAGGTTCTGGCCCACGAGGGTAGCGGCGGCGTTGGCCAGGCCCCAGGCCGGCAGAATGGCAAAAACGATTACCCTGATAGCAAAGGTGTAACCGGCGAGGGCATCTTCCCCGAACCGGGAAATGATGCGGATAAGGAACAGCCAGCTGGCGGAGCCGATCAGGAACTGCAGGGTGCCGCCGGAAGCAAGGCTCACCAGTTTGAGGATCACTTCCCACCTGGGCTTCAGATGCCGCCAGGCGATGGCGATCAGTTTTTTGCCGCTGCAGAGATGATATACCTGGTAGGCCACACCGGCGCCCCGTCCAATGGTGGTGGCAATGGCCGCTCCTTCGAGCCCGAGGCCGGGAACAGGCCCGAGCCCGTAAATCAGGAGAGGGCACAGGAATATGTTGAGGATATTGGCCAGCCAAAGGCTGCGCATGGCGATACTGGCCTCGCCGGCGCCACGGAATATCCCGTTGATCAGGAACAGGAACACAATCACAAAGTTGGAGGCCAGGGCAATTTTCGTGTATCCATGGCCGGTACTAACCATCTCCGCATCTGCTCCCATGAGCTGGAGTATTTCGCGGGAATACAGGAGGCCGGCCACACTTACCAGCGCTGAAAACCCCATGGCCAGGTACACGGCCTGTACCGCCGCCCTGACCGCCCCTTCCGGATCCTTTTCCCCGGTGCGCCTGGCAACGATGGCGGTTGCCGCCATGCTGATGCCGAGCGCAATGGCATAAATGATACTGAGCACGGACTCCGTAAGGCCTACCGTGGCAATGGCAGCCTTACCGAGGCCGCCTACGAAAAAGGCGTCGACCAGCGCGAATAGCGATTCCATCGCCATTTCCAGCATCATCGGGATGGCCAGTAATATTAATGCGCGGTTGATGCTGCCCGCGGTGTAAACTTTCTCTTCGCCTTTAATGGCTTCTTTAAATAACTGGAAAAATTGCTGCGTGCGGGAAGCTGCCCGCGAAATGCTTCGCATGCCTGAGGTATTGAAGAATGAATAATGTAATTGATAACAGGGCGTTCGGGGAACGCGGTACGAGTTGAATGTTGTTTGGCATGCGCAATGCCGGCGGGCTTAAAATTTCATATGCGTAAGATTGACGACTGCAAAAATAGCGGAATCAATGGCCCTGCCATGTGAAATTTTATGAAATGCGTATATCCTGACGGGAAAAGGACGAAGCGGATTCATCCCGCAACATCCGCACAATAAAACGAGGGTATTCATCGTTCGCAACCGCCCCTGATTCAACAAAATACACGATAAACAAAAAAATATTTCTTGGCAAAATCCGCTATGGCAGGGAGTTTCAGCAGGGCCAACAGGAGCATTTTCAAAAAAACGGATAATTTCTTTGTAACATTTTAAAACCATGCCCGTTTAACATCTGTACAACAACCAGAAAGTACATCACTTAACCTAATTATTAAACTAAGCTTTTAAAAACGGAAATCATGCTTACCCTTCACAAACAAGCCCGGAATCTGGGCCTGATCGCCATTGCCGTGTCCGGAATCACCATTGCATCCTGCTCGAAAGACGACAACCCGACGAAAGTGTACCGTTCGAAAGAGTATACCCTCAATAGCAGCGCAACCGGAACCACAGCCTCTGGCAAAGTAATCGTACAGGAAACATCAGACAGTACCTTCCGCCTGATCGTGAAACTGGACAAATCCACAAAAGACACGGTGTACACCTTCGCCATCTTTAAAGGCAATAAAGGCGCCACCACACTCGACACAGCGATTTCCCTGGGCAAAATCAAAAGCCAGACTACCGGCGCAGCACTGGAAGCAAAAATCGATAGAATCGACAGCATCAGAATCAATGAAACCACGAAGAAAAAATTCACTTACGACAGCCTGCTGAAATACGATGGCTTCGCACGTGTTTCTTTCGTAGACCTGAAGGTGCCTGCAACGCCGAAAGACAGCATTGCTGCGATCGGCAACATCGGCAAAAACGCACAGTAATTCCCCAATCGTACAGTTTTTTAGTTGATAGATGGAGGAGGCTGTTCTGCTATGCAGAGCAGCCTTTTTTTGCGCGAAAAAGAAATGGCCGGAAAATTTCCGGCCATCATTGTATATGAATAGGATATGGTTCATGGTGGGAAAGAATTCCCGGTAAGAACATCTTTACTGCGTTAACTGAATCAATTCCTTAGCACCTTAAATTCCGTTCGCCGGTTCAACTGCCTGCCGTCCGGGTTATCTTTTCCGTTAGGCAATGTATTGGGGGCAATGGGCCTGCTTTCCCCGTAACCTTTACTGATCACGCGGGCGGTGGGAATACCTTTGCCTACCAGGTAATCCACGCAGGATTTGGCGCGCTCGTTGGATAATTTCAGGTTGTACGCATCGGTACCTTTACTGTCGGTGTGCGCGCCCAGTTCAATTTCCATTTTGGGGTTATCGAGCAACAGATAGTACAGCGAATCGAGCACCAGCTTCGACTCGGGCCGCAGGGTCGCTTTGTTGTAATCGTAGAAAATATCGTTGATGACAATCGGTTTGTTGATTTCGAAACGTTTCAGGCATACAGTGGGGTTCATCATGGAATCGACCATGCTGAGCTGCTCGGAGCTGAAGTTGAAGTTTTTGGAGAAGTAGTTGTCTTTTTCCACCACTACTTTATATTTCCTGTTCATCTCCACCTCGAACGAGTAACGGCCTCCGCCGCCGGTGGTCTGTGTTTCGATCACATTCCGCTGCGTACTGTCGAGCAGGGTGATTTTGGCCCCGCTGAGCGGCTGATTGGTTTCGCAGTCCACCACCATCCCGCCGGCCAGGCGTGCTTTGCGTTTCACGGCAAAAATCTCCAGGCAGCAGATCGATTCCCGGTCGGAGCTGATGAATCCTTTCTGCAGCGCGTTGGCAGACGACAGTGCGGCGTAATACTGGTCGTCTTTGGCGGAGTTCAGCGGATAGCCCATGTTTTCAGGCGTGCTCCAGCCGCCGAAGTTGCCTTTGCTGCTGAAAAAATCGAGCCCGCCGAAACCCACGCGGCCGTTGGTGCTGTATATCAATATTTGCTTCGCCGGATCATAAAACGGCGCGCTTTCTTCTTCGGTGGTATTGATGGTGTTGCCCATGTTATTCGGTGCACTCAGGGTGCCGCCGGCATTGATGGTGCTGTACCAGATATCGAATTTCCCCTTGCCGCCGGGCCTGTCAGACACAAACAGCAGGTATTTGCCGTCAGCCGTCACGTACGGCTCTTTGGAGTTGTAGCCGGGCGCGTTCACCGAAGCATCGAGTTGCTGGGGCTCCGACCAGCTGTTGCCGCTGCGGGTGCTGCGGTACAACGCCGATTGTTTGTTGCCGTCTCTTTTTGTCCAGCGCGTGAGGTACATGGTATTGCCGTCCGGCGAAATGGCCGCCGCGCCCTGCTCCATCCCCTTTTCCATGGGAATGGCCAGCTTTTCGTTGCTGTCGAAGCTATTCTGCCCGCCCCTGGCTACGTATAAGGTGTTGATAAAGGGATTGGTCTTTTTTTCGATCAGCGACGAGTCCGGGCGGGAAGAGGTAAAATAGAACGTGTTGTTGCTTACCGGCACGGGCGCATAGTTGGCGCCGCCCTGGTTGATGTTGCCGGTTACTTTCACCACTTCGTACCGCGGGGGGAATTCCATTTCGTTGATGGCGAATTCGCAGTTCTGTATTTCCAGCGCCGTGCGGTTGGAATACTCGTCGGTGCCTTTATAGTTCTGTTTAAACTGCTGGAACTGCGCCAGCGCCCTTTCATAATCGGCCGCCGTTTTGGCGTTGGCGCGAATGCAGGAGGCATGCCAGAAACGGGCGAGCGGGAACTGGACTGGGTCGAAGTTCACGGCTTCGGCATACCATTTTTCCGCGCTGGCATAATCGTAGTACATCCGGTACGATTCGGCGAGGCGGTACACCACTGTTTCATAATCCTTCAGTTTTTTCTGTTTGCTCTTCCCGTCTTTATCGAGCTGGTACGGCCGGTATTCGCCGGGCTTCACCGTAAAGGTGCCCAGCGCCTTGCTGTAGTACTGGGCGGCGGAATAATAGTCCTTCTGATCAAAATACATATCCGCCGTGCGCTTGTAGTCGTATATCATTTGTGCACGCAGGCTGTTCAGGGAGCAACCGGCAATGAACAATAATATGAGGGTAAGTTTTTTCATAAGGTTCGTTTGATGTTACTGGGGAACTTTTATAATCTCGGGCAGATGAAATATTCCGGCTGCATGATCCGGCGCTTGCGGCCGATGAACGACAGCGAAATTTCGAAGGCGTTGCTCCCGCTGGCGAGGCGGCGGAGATTGGACGTATTGGCATCGTAGCTCAGGCCCAGCGTAAAGTTTTTGTAGTGCACCCCGGCGAAGGGAGACACCGCGTCGTTGATCCGGTAATTGGCGCCCAGCAGCACATCGCATTCTTCGTTCACTTTCAGCTGGCCATAGACCCCGGCAACGATTTCTTCCGCGTTGCCCTGGCGCATGTACAGGCCATGCGGCGTAATACCGAGGATGTCTGTGAGGCGGATGCGAGAGCCGCCATGCACGAGGTAGCGCACGGGCAGTTTGCGGGATTCGGTATCGTCTGCCACGAAGGGATCTTCGGGCTGGGTGAGGTGCGCACCCGCTACACCGATAAAAGGATTGAAGCGGTGATTGGGATTCCCGTCGAACAGAAGCAACCCCGCATTGGCATCAAACACCGTGGAAGACGTAGCCTTCAGCGATTCGCCGGAAGGAATATTGGGGTCGAACCCCATCACAGGGTTGTACTGGGAACCCAGCTGGAATTTAGACTGGTCTACCCTGCGGTTGATCACGCCCGCCTGCACACCGGCCACCAGCCTGGTGGTACCGTTCTTGCCCATCTTCACACCGCTGTACGATACGGTGGCCATGGCATTAAAATAATTGAACCCTGCTTCGCCGGCCGACATGTTCAACGCCGTAATCCCCAACCCGATATTCTTATCCGTAGGCGCATCAAACGAAACGCCGGCGGTGGAATACGGCGCGCCGAAGTTGGCCCACTGGTTCCGGTAGTTGCCGGTAAGGCGGTAGTCACCGTCGATCACACCGGCCATGGCGGGATTGAGCCAGAGCGGGTAAGCATAATACTGTGAAAAATGCGGGTCAACCTGTGCCGTGGCAGTACCGCCAATAAATGCGCTGACTGCTAACAGGGCTATAAAGATTTTATTTTTCATGGGATTCCTTTTTTGTTTTTGGTTTTGCCGGAATGAAGCGCAGGCTTCATTCCGGCTGTTTTGTTGTTGCTTGCCTGTATGGTCAGGAGCTTATCTTACGATCGTGATCGTGCCCCGTTTCTGAACAGTGGTGCCATCCTGGAGGGTAGCGCGCAGCACGTAGTTGTAAACACCCACCGGCTGACGCTGGCCGCTCATGGTACCATCCCATCCGCGGCTCTTGTCTTTGGACTCGAACACCAGTTGTCCCCACTGGTTGTAAATCCTGATTTCCATGGTATTGATGGTGGTGCCGTATACGTAGAGCACATCGTTCACGCCATCGTTATTCGGCGTAAAGGCATTCGGTACAAAAATGGTGTTACCGGCAGGGTTGTCGGTTCCGCCACCGCCCTGGAACCATGCGCTGTTGGCACATTCCGTAGCGCCTACAGACATTACCATCAGCGAAACGGTCTGATTTGGCTCCAGGCCCGTTACGGTATGCGTGGTGCCTGTGAGGCCGGAGCTGGGTTGCGTGAAGGTAGCGCCACCGTCTGCAGATACCCTGTAGCCCAGTACGCCGGCAACGGCATTCCACTGGAAGGTGATGGACGTGGCCGTTTTCGAAGCCACGGTCACACTCGGCGCCGGCAGCTGTGCGTACACGCCGATGGTCACCGCCGTGCGGGTAGCGCTTACGCAGCCGCCCG
Source organism: uncultured Chitinophaga sp. (assembly GCA_965653365.1). Taxonomy (GTDB): domain Bacteria; phylum Bacteroidota; class Bacteroidia; order Chitinophagales; family Chitinophagaceae; genus Chitinophaga. The sequence continues at coordinate 67,027 of CBFGZV010000011.1, forward strand.
GCATCGTCACTTCCGCATAGTAAGTGGTGGCCGCTTTGAGGCCCGGTGTTTTGAATACCGGCCCGGTGAAGATAGCCGTGCCTCCGGTGGCGGTGGTGTACCATTTGAATTCAACGCCTGCCTGCGTAGAGGTGGCGGTGAGGGTGGCCGTACTGTCAGGACAAACCATATTGGCGCTCGCGTTGATAGCGGGTGCCGCCGGAACGAGGCCTACTGTAGCCACAGCCCTTGCCCTGCCTGCGCTGGCGCAGCCGCCGCCGATCACAGCTTCCACAAACACTTCCATGTTAGCCGTGAGCACGCCGGTGGTGTAGGTGCCGGTTGCATTGTCCTGCAATAGGTTGCCGGCCGCGTCGTACCAGCGGTAAGTAACGTTCGTCAGCGGGTTCTGCACGCTGAAGGTAGCGGTCGTGCCGGAGCAGATCGTTACCGCACCGCCGTTGGCCAGTACCGGGGTTGCCGGTGCGTCCGCCGCAATCAGGATAACCTGTGCGCGGCCATTGCTGGCGCAGGTGCCGCCTGGTAAGGTGGCTTCCACGTACACCGTGTCTTTCACGGTCAGCGGGTTGGCGGTGGAATAAGCCTCGCCGATGAAGAGCAGCGTGCCGTTGATCGGCGCATCGTACCAGCGGTATTGCAGGTCGCTGCGCGGGTTGGTTACCCGCACGGTCGGGCGCAGGCCTTTACATACGGTCACTTCCGCCGGAGCAACCGGTACAGCCGGGCCGTTACCTACTGTGATGCTGACTTTCGTGCGGGTGAGGCTTGAACAGTTGTTGCTGTTCGTTGCACTTACATAATAATCTTTATTCGCCGTCAGTGCCGGGGTGATGAAGTCGGTAGACGTGGACAGCGCAGTTCCGCCCGTCGGCACGTCGTACCAGCGGTAAGTAACGCCCGGTACAGGATTTACGACATTCAATGTGGCGGTGTTGCCGATGCAGACAGATTTAGTAGTAGCATCTACCGTTACCGCAGGCGGTGCCGGGTTCACGGTGATGGTGACGCTCGATCTGCTGGCGCTGGCGCAACTGCCGCTCATTGCTTCAACATGGAAGATGGTGGTGGTAGTGAGGCCGGCCGGTGAGAAGGTGGTGCCTTCGGCCAGTTTGTTGCCGCCGGTGGCCGCATCATACCAGCTGTAAACCACACCTGCAACCGGGTTCTGGATAGACAGGCTGGCCGCAGTGCCTTCGCAGATGGTGGTGGCGCCTGCCACAACCGGTACCTGCGGAGCGTCGGTTACCTGTATATCTACACGGGTGAGGCCGTTGCTGCTGCAACCGCTGCTGCTGACTGCTTCCACATAGAAGCTGCCTGCGGCGATCTGCACACCTGTTACAAACGTGGTGCCTGTAAACAGCCTGGTGCCGCCCGGCGCATCGTACCAATGGTAAGATACCCCTGCAATCGGGTTGGTGACCCGCAGGGTTGCCTGAGCGCCACGGCATACAGTTACGCTGGCAGACTCTACCGTTGGCGGATTGAGTGCACTCACAACCGTTACGCTGGCCGTGCCTCTCGCAGTGCTGGTACAATTACCTGCCCCTACCGCTTCCACATAGAACACGGCATTTGCAGTGAGCGGGCCGGTTGTATAGCTGGCTCCGGTGAACAGCAGCGTGCCTCCGGTAGCTGCATTGTACCAGTTATAGGTAATTCCCGGAACAGGGCTCTGAACCGTAAACGTTACGGACTGGTTGGCGCAGGATGTTTTCGCGTTGTCCGCTACAACAGGCACCGCCGGTGTAGCATCTGCATTCACGGTTACCAGTACGCGGCCGCCTGCATTCGTACAACCACCGCCGCTGCCCACAGCTTCCACATAATACAATGTGGTGGCGGTTACCGGCGGAGTCACGAACTGCGTGCCCGTGAACACCGGCGTACCGCCAGACTGTACGGTATACCAGCGGATGATCGCACCCGGAGTAGAAGAAGTGGCGTTCAATGTAGCCGCTGTACCGGTACATACGGTCACATTGTTGGATGCCGGAACCGGATCAGCAGGTGCTGAGCCTACCGAGATATTCACCGGAACACGGGTTACGTTACCGCAGGTGCCGTTGTAGGCTTCTGCGTAGTAGGTAGTATTGGCAGCCAATGCAGGTGTTACGAACACACTGTCGAGCGAAACCGGCACACCGCCCGAGGCTGTCGTAAACCAGCGGATGGAATGCGTCGGGTCAACAGGGCGTGCAATGAGGATGGCGGTACTACCCGCGCAAATAGCGGTATCTCCTTTCAATATCTGCGGAGCATCAGGCACCTGGCGCACCTGCAGCGTAACCGGCGTACGAACGGGGTTCACGCAATTGGTGGAGGTTCTCATGATTTCCGCATAGTAGGTGGTGTTAGCCGTGAGACCGTTTACGGTAAACACGTTACCGGTATGTACGGCCGTGCCGCCCACAGGAGCGGTATACCAGCGAATGGTACCGCTTGCGGAGCCGGTGGCGGTCAGCGTGGCCGAGCCGCCTGCGCAGATCACAGCATTGTCTGCCGTAACCGTTGGTGAAGCCAGCACGCGGTTGGCATACCGTACGTCTACATTCAGCAGCACAGATGCCACGCCGCCCAGCAGGCGGATTTCCACGGCATCGTAGGCGCCGCCCGGCGCGAACAATATCACCGCTTCGTTCGCCGAACCTAACAGCTGCAGTTTGAGACCGGCGTCATTCAGCACTTTGGCGTCGTTGTTGGATACGCCATTGTTATAAGAAGTGATCTGGATAGCAGACAGCACACTCAGATCGAGCAAACCGGTGGGAACAGAAAGCCGGAGCTTCACGGTATCTCCTGCTGCAGCGAGGCTGCCGAATTCGAGCCGCTGGTAAACAAAGGTACCGAGCAAGCCAACAGGCATAGACAGGGTGGACGCATTCGTAGTGTCCGCATCAACTGCCCTCGTCGGGTTGGCAACGCCGCAAAGCAGGCACACGCCGCCGACCTGGTTGGTCTGGCTTGTTGCGAAGTCGCAATCAGGCACTACGTTCCGGTTCACGGTAATGGTTACCTGTGTGCGTGCGCTCGCGCAACCGGAAGCGCTGGCTGCTTCCACGTAGAAGGTGGTGGTGGCCGCCAGTGCTGGCGTAGTGTACACCGCCCCGGTGAATACCGGCGTACCGCCAGTGGCATCGAGGTACCATTTGTAAATGGCGCCTGGGGTGGTGGACGATGCGGTGAGTGTGGCTGTTTGCCCGTAGTCAACGATGCCGCTTACCGGAACTGTCGTCACAGTCGGCTGCACAGGCGTGGTGTTCACCGTTACCTGAACGGCAGCTGGCGTTGCGCTGGTACACTGACCGGAGGCGGCTACCACATAGTATGTCGTGTTGCCCGTCAATGCCGGCGTAGTGAAGATAGGTCCGGTGAATACCAGGTTATCCAGCGCTGCGCTGGAGTACCAGTTAAACACAACGCCCGGCGTGGTGGAGCTGGCCGTTAAAGTAGCCGTAGAACCGGCGCAGATAGTGCCTGCGTTTGGCGTAACCACCGGCGTACCGGGCCTTGCGGCGATATTCACCTGCACGGCCGTGCGGGTAGCGCTGGCGCAACCGCCGGAAGATACCGCTTCAGCATAGTACACCACCGAGCTGTCGAGCGCAGGGGTTGTGAAGGTATCGCCGGTGAAGATGGCGGTACCGCCTGTTTGCTGAGCATACCAGCGGAAGGTGGCGCCTGCCGGACCAGTTGCTCTCAGCACGGCAGAGGTGCCACCGCAGGTGGTAACCGTATTATTATCCACGGTGGGCGCAGCAGGTGCGGTGCCGAGTTGCACCACCGCTTTCACCCTAACCGGGTTCGCACAATTAATGGAAGTTTTGGCGGCTTCAACATAGAAGGCCGTGTCGGTCGTAATGGTACCGCTCTGGAAGGTGGCGCCTGTAGCGAGCGGCGTACCGCCGGTGGGCGTACTGTACCATCTGAAGGTGGTATTGGCCCTTGGTGCAACGTTGAACGTAGCGGTGCCGCCCACACAGGTGGTAACGGTATCCGGTTGCAGATCGGGCACGGGCACGAACCGCTGCGCGTAATGAATATTCACGGCGCTCAGGGCAGTAGCCACACCGGAGTTCATCCGCACTTCCACCCTGTCGAACACGGCGGCGGGCGCGAAGGTAACCAGCGCCTGCTGGTTGCCGGGCAGTAATTGCAGGTTCAGCAGGGCGCTGTTCAGCGCAGTGCGGTCATTATTGAAAGTAGCGCCATTGTAAGTAGCCAGCTGAATACTTCCCAGCAGGCCTACATCGGCGAGAGAAGACGGGAACGACAGCACCACCTTCACACTATCGCCGGCATCGCTGGAAGACGGGAAGATGAGCGTTTGTTGTACGTAGCCGCCCAGCAGGCCGGCAATCACATGCACCGTGGAGAAAGTGGTCGTGCTCGCATCTACGGCCGATGCCTGGTTTTCCACGAAGCAACCGATGCAAAGCAGGCCGTTGGCATTGCTTTCCTGGGTGGTTGCATAATCGCAGGGCACATCCGGGTTATCGATCAGTACGTTGGCGATCACCTGCACACGTTGTGCGCTGGCGCAACCGGTACTGGTAGAAGCCTCCACGTAATAGGTGGTGGTAGCGTCCAGCGGCGGGGTGGTAAAGGAGGGGCCGGTGAACAGCGGGGTACCGCCTGTGGGTATGCTGTACCATTTGTATGTCAGTGCCGGATCCGGCGTATTCACGTTGAAGGTGGCGGTTTGTCCCCTGCCGATGGTTACAGACGAAGCTGTCACCGAAACGGAGGCCAGGCCCACTTTTACGAATACCGGTCTGCGCACTTCGCTCTTACACTGTGTACCGGCGGAAACGGCTTCCACATAGTATACCGCATCCGCGGTAACGGCGCCGGTGGTGTATGAAGGCCCGGTGAACAGCAGGTTGCCGCCGGTGGGAGCATCGTACCAGTTAAAGGTAGCCGATGCCGGCGCGTTGGCGGTCAGCGTTGCCGTTTGACCGGTGCAGACGTTCACGGTATCCGCAACAACGCCCGGCATGGCGGTAATCTGTTGTGCGTAATACACGTCTACCTGTGTCAGCGCAGTAGCGAGGCCTGCGATGTTGATTTCCACCTCATCGAATACGGCGGCAGGCGCATACGTAATCGCAGCGCGTGCGCCACCGTCGAGCAGCTGGAGGTTGAGCAGGCCGTTGTTCAAGGCGCGCACGTCGGCGGTGTTTTCCACCCCGTTATTGCGCGGGCGCAGCGTTACGTTGCCAAGCAGGCTGAGGTTCAGCAGGCCGGTGGTAGAACCTACCACCACACGCAAGCTGTCGCCCACGGCGCTTTCGTTGGCAAACGCGATGCGCTGCCATACGGTGCCGCCCAGTAATGCTAACGGTAAATGCAGGTTGGAAGCCGTTTGCGGATTCTGGTCTACCGCCAGGGCCGCGTTATTCACGGCGCACAATGCGCACACTCCTGTGATGGCGTTGGTTTGGGAGGTACCCGCGCCGCAATCGAGGTTGGGGCTGTTGGGGCCAACCGTTACGGCAACAGGAACGGCCGTGCGGATGTAGCTCGTCAGGCCGTCTGGCGTAGCCGCTTCCACATAATAAGTGGTGCCTTGTACCAGCACCGGCGTGTTGAAGGTAGCGCCGGTGGCAATGGGCGTGCCGCCGGTAGGTGTGGTGTACCAGTTGAAGGTTGCGTTAGGAAGACGGATAGACGCTGTGAGCGTGGTATCGCTGCCGAACGGAACGGAAGGATTGCTTGGTGTAACGGTTACGGGGATGAAGGCCGCTGCTTCATAAATATTCAAATTGCTGAGTGCGGACACCGTGCCGTTGAGGTCTACCCGCACACCGTCGAAAGTACTGTTAACGGGAACGACTACACGGAATTTAGCAACCGTGCCTGTGGCATCAAGGCCGAGCAGTTGCAGGTCTACCAATGAATTATCGAGTGTCCGCTGATCGGGATTTGGCGTGGCGCCGTTGTAGGTTTGCACGCTGATGCCAGACAGCAGGGCCGCGTTGATGGCCGTTGCCGGAACACCCAGTGTCAGCGCAATGCTGTCGCCGGCCTGGTAGGTGCCGGGGAATTTGATGAGCTGGCCAACGGAGCCGAGCGCCCCTACTGTCATAGACAGGGTGGAGGCGGTGGTGGTATCCTCATCGATCGCGTTATCGGGGTTATTCACGGTACAGCCAACGCAGATACCGGAGATGAGCGGGCTTTGCTGCTGGTCGCCATACGTCCACAACGGACCGGCGCCGCCGCTAACCGTTACCGGCACCGCGGTTCTGACAAAGCTTGTTTTACCGTCAGGCGTAGACGCCTGTACGTAATACACATCGCTCCTGCTGAGTGGCGGTGTGGTAAAGGACGCGCTGGTGCCCAGGGGCGTACCGCCGGTAGGTGAATCAAACCATTGGTAGGTAGCGCCCGGAGCTCTTACGGAAGCCGTCATGGTAGCCGTGCTGCCGTTGGTGATCACCGGCGCAGGCGGCGTAACGGTTACCGGCATAAAGGCCGCAGCTTCGTATACGCGAAGGCCGCCCAAACCGGCGAGCACGCCGCCGGTGCCGATGCGCACGCCGTCAAATGCGGCCGTGGCGGGGATGGTCACGCGGAACTTGCCGCTGGTGCCCACGCCCAGGCCCAGGGCCTCAAAACGCACGGCGTCGTTCGCCAGGGTGATCGCATCGGGGTTAGGCGTATTGCCATTATATGTCTGCACGGTAATACCCCCCAGCGCCGTTGCGCTGATGAGTTGGTTGGGCAGTTCAATATCGAACGCGATACTGTCGCCCGCCTGGTATGTACCGGGGAAATGGATCAGTTGTGACACGGTACCCGCCGCGCCGACGCCCATGGTGATCAGGGACGACGTAGTGGGATCTCCGTCGGACGCATTTGGTGCATCGGTAATGCCGCAGGCCACGCACAGCAGGCCGTCCACGATGGGGCCTTCCTGGCGGTCGCCATACGTCCACAGCGGGCCGGGACCACCGGCCAGGTTAACGGCTACCGCTTGCCTTTCAAAGCTGGTAACGCCGTCTGCCGTTGCGTCCACATAATAGGTGGTGCTGCGGGTAAGCGGCGGTGTGGTATAGGCAGGCCCCGTAAAAACGGGGGTCCCTCCGGTTGGTGAGGTATACCAGTTAAAAACCGGGCTGGTAGCGCGGATGCTGGCGTTCATCGTAGCGGTGGAGCCATAAGGTGTAACGGCGGGAGAGGGCGTGACCACCACCGGCACCATCGCACGTACATCATAAATATGTAATGAGCCCAGGGCAGTAATCAAACCGCCCTGTGTAATGTCGACACTGTTCATTTGCCCGGGCACTACAATGGCCGCCCTTCTTTTGCCCGATGCGCCAACGCCTGCGCCCAGCAAGCGGAGGTTAACGAGGCTGCCGAGGTTGACGGTGGATACGGCCGTACCATTATTCCTGAACGTCACATTCACTGCCTGCAGCAGGTCGAGGCTCAGCATGGCGCTGGGTATCTCGAAATCAATCAGCAGACTGTCGCCCGCTTCGTAGGTGCCGGCGAAGTTGATGCGCTGACCGTAGTCGGCCGCGATGCCGATACCTTTGTTCACAACGGTGGCGGTATTCGGATCGGGGTCGTACGAATAGGTGGGATTGGTCAGCGTACAACCGATGCACAACAAAGCGTTCACCGGCTGTGCCGAGACGCCTCTTGCGGCGATGGCCCCGGGGGCGAATGCCTGGGTGGAGTAATCGGATAATGGCGCCGTCAGGGGCGAGTAGCCATAGGGGTACTGCGGAGCCGTTTTGTTTTCGTGGTGATCGGGGTACCACCAGTATTGCGGCGACACGGTTGCGCGGCTGGCTTCCGGCTTGAGCAGAAGCATTCCGGCGACCAGGATACAAATGAAGCGCAATAAGTTCCCGGGAGTAACAGTAAAACTCATATACAATGGTTTGGGTAAGAATGAAGGTTTTTTATAGTGGTGTTTGCTGATAGGGATCATACCTGCACATGAACAGGATATGGTTCCGATTTATCGTTGTCCTATTGTTTTTCACAGGGCCATAAAAATTGCAGAAAGAATGTCTGTCAAAAAGAGTCGTGCTGCTTTACGCGTTCATCATGGTTTTTGAGAGGATACTTTCTTTTGGATGTATTCGATAATTATGCATTCCCGGAACGAAATTAAAAGGCTTGCCGCTGCAAACGAAAGGTCATTCCTGTTCATTCCACCCTCGATTTACCATTCCGTTCATTCAAAAAAAAGTCTATTCATTTACTGGCCAACAAAACAAATCTTCGCTACAATTGTATAAACCGGCCAATCCGCCCGTATTGTCACTTTCCTGTCAAATCCAAGCAATATTCCCCTCCCCGTTCACTCTTTTTTACTCCGTTAGGCATCCTACTTATAAGATGCTGGCAAATAAAATCTTAAAAGTTTTTTTTAATCATTTAAATCAAGTAACTTCCTTATAACCAAAATCATAAATATGGGCATTCAACCCAATGTATTTTGTTCAGTTTATTCATTTCTAAACCCATAAATCCGCGCATTCATTTTACTACGTATCTATTCAATTATTTCTGGTCCTATATCGCAAAAGCTCCATTAATTGTTAATTGTACCCTTATGATCGACCTGTCCTACGACTTTATCAACACCTTACAGTCTGAAGTACTCCGGCAGTTTGGCGTTGACAACATTCAACCAAATCAATGCAAACTACTGGCCCAAGCCATCTTGAACCACACAGGCAAACTTGTTAGTGAAACTACCCTGAAACGCGTTTTCGGATTCGCCGTCACACAGCACAGCTTTTCCCGCTACACCCTGAACACACTGGCGCAATATTGCCGGTATAAAGATTGGGAAGACTTCCAGGCGCACTATTACAAAAAAGCCTTCCGTCCCCGTCAACAGGCAGACCTCTCCCGGTGGAGCGAGATTAAAAAAAAGGCCAACGCCGTGTCGCAGTACACCACCCTTACCCTCAAAAACCGCAGCGGTATTCCCTTTGAACATACCGCCCCGCGCCAGTACTGCCTTTCACACATTGAACGGTTCCTGGAAAGCAATTACGCCGCTACCGTTTTTATTGCGCCGGCCGGCTGGGGGAAATCACTGGCGCTGGTGCACGCCGCGGAACATTACTGGTTCGGGAAAAATGCGCTCTGCCAGCACGACATCTGCTGGTTCATCAACGCACACGCCGCCGGCAGCCTCCTGCTGAAGGGGTTTTCACTCTCCTCCTGGCTCGACAACCAGCTCAACATCGGCAACGGCGACAACTTCCGGGAGTACTTCAGCGCCCACCCCAACGAAAAAAGCGGCCGCCTCATCCTCATCATCGACGGATTCGACGAACTGGCCATGGGGGCGGACAAGCTGAAGCTGCTCTATAATAAACTGGAAGATTTTGTGTATTCGAACGACCAGCACCCCTGGATAAAGGTAATCCTGTCCATCCGCTCCAGTACCTGGAGCGAGGTATTCCAGCAATCCCAGCAGTCGCCCGCCTTCCGGCGGTTCTGGTTCCTGGGCGCCGAAATGGATGAGGATACCAATACCAACATCCCCATGCTCACCGAGCAGGAAGTAAAAAGCGTGCTGTACAATTTCGATTTCGAACCGGAAACCGTGCGGCTCTTTACCGACGGCTTCCTGCAGAAACTGCGGCATCCCTATTACCTGCAATTGTTCAGCCAGCTCAACGGCACGCCCGGTCAGGCCTTTGTAGATGAAAACCTCAGCCTGTTCGAAATCATCTCGCGGTTTATCCAGAACCGCCTGTTCAATTCGCCCAACAACGCATTCAAAGTAAGCATCATCGAACGCCTGCTGCAGCTGCTCGACCTGGGCCGTACCGGCCTGTATGCAGACAAAAGCGCGCTGCTCAAACAGCACCCGGAATTATTCCCGGCCTATCGCGAGCTGCTGGCGGATAATATACTGGTTGAGGAAAACCTCAGCCAGGAAATCATGTTCAACGTGAAAGTGCGCTTTGCCCACAACTTCCTGCTGGAATACTTCACCGCCATGCATTATATTCAGACGCACGGCGGGCAGGTCAGCAACGCGCTCCTCAATAATGTGCTGAACGATTTCCCGCAGTCGCCCTTCCGCATGTACGTGTTTAAATGGCTGCTGCGGTATGCCATCACCCACCGGCAGGAAACGGGCATCCAGGGCGTATTCACATTGCAACTGTCGGCCCTCGAAAAATCCCATCTGCTGGAATACCTCGTGCTGCACTACCAGCAGGAAGGGAACCCCCAGTTTTCCAAAGTATTCCCCGCGGGCTACTTCCGGAAAAATCCTATCAGCAGCTTCATCAGCGACGACTTTGTGCATTTCAAAAAAAGAAAGCTGCTCCATGCCCTGCTGAGCCTCGCGGAATCCACGGAAGACAGGCTGAAGATCCGCTCCAATTTGTATATCATGGCGCTGATGCAGCTGGACGCGGAACAGTGCGAGATAGAATTGTCCAACATCCGCAAAATCTGCCAGTCGGACGACGCCATCCGGGACATGCGCGTGACGCCCTACGAGGCTTTCTATTTTATCTACGAATACCTGAAATTCGGCGTCATCGACGAAGCCGCGAAGGAGAAAATATATCACTTCGCCCTTTGCTGGAGCTTCCCGCAACAAAAAAACATCTCCGTTGCAGACGAGGCCGTGTTCCGCGCCATCAGTTTCATCTTTTTACTGCTGGGCGACCACCAGCACCTTATCGACTTTTCTCAACGGCTCTTTAACGAGCACCCCTCTTTCCTGTTTAACCGCACCGATCCGTTCCGCCTTATGATGTTATGCTGGAAGGCCCAGGCCCACCTGGCGCTGAACGATGTGGCCGCCGCCAAAAGAATCAACCTGCATGTAGACAAAGTGCTGCGGCATTATTCCTCGGACTTCTTCAACGGCCGCCACCTCGAAACGCTGCAGAAAATCATTTCCGCCGAAATCTGGTTCCGTGAGAACGAGTGCAACAAAGCCATCAGGGCTGCCGAGTCCGCCATGGAAACGGCGCAGAAACTCGACTTCAAGATCTTTTCCCTGCTCAACTTCGGCGTGCTGAACCGGATCTATCATCACCTGCAAATGGACAAACAACAAAAAGAAGCGATGCACAAAATCGAGATCATCCGCGGCAGTACCACCTTCACCCAGGCCTTGCCCAACCTGATGCAGCTATAATGCATCATTTAACGAATCGTTAGCGTATAATTGGCATAATTTTGCGGTACTAGATTACCGCATGGCCATTGATCAGAGTAAATACACTACATTTCAGCAGTTTTTGCTGAACCTGTTGAGCCTGTTGACGATACTGCCCCTGGCGCCGTACATCAACCGGTTTATGCCAATTGTGCAGCTCGGGCAATGGCATATTGACCTGTTCCTGTCCATTCTGATCGCATTTTTATTCACCCGCATCCTGCTCTGGGTTTTTAAGCCCCTCATCATTCCGGCGTTTGTGCTGGTGGCGGGTGTGCTCGTATTCAACTCCCTTACCGGGCGCTATTCCTTTACCAATGTGCTCAACGATTACCAGGGCGTGGTGCAGGGCAACTGGGGCACCAAGGATAACAAGCAGGTAGACATCCTCAGCCTTTACCCCCGGAAAGTGGAAAGCTATGTCGATAAAACCGTGCGTGGCATCCGCGAAAAGGCCAACTACCACGATTCCACCGTCCGCAATTTCGCCGTAGCGGCCTCGCTCGAACATTTCGACGAATACTGGCCGAAATACGGGAAAATCGTACGCTACCTGTCCCTCTTCAAACACGTCCGGCAGAATTTCAAGTATGTCAACGACAGCCAGCGCGACGAATATTTCGCCACGCCCATGGAAACCATTAAAAACGGGCTGGGCGGCGATTGCGACGATCATTCCATTCTGATGGCCTCGTGCCTGCAGGCCATCGGCGCCAGAACCCGCATTGTGCTGATCAGGGGCCATGCCTATCCCGAGCTGTATTGCGGCAACCAGGAAGATTTTGAAACCATCAAACAGGCGATTGTACTTTTATTCAACAATCCGCCCGTTAAGGAGTTATATTATCATGAAATGAAGGGCGAATACTGGATAAACCTCGACTATTCCGCCAGGCACCCCGGTGGGCGGTACCTGAACGATAAGGTGTATGCCCTGATCGAACTGTAATTTTTTATCTAAAACATTTATAACCATGAAAGTTAATATTGGCGTTTCCGACAAGCATTTACAGGCCGTGGCCAACAGATTGCAGGTATTACTGGCAGACGAACACGTGTTGTACACCAAAACCAGGAATTTTCACTGGAATGTGGTGGGAGACAACTTTTCGGAAATGCATCTTTTTTATGAGAAACAGTATGGAGAGCTGGCGGAAATCATCGACGAAGTAGCGGAGCGCATCCGGATGATCGGCCACTTCAGCACCGGCAGGCTGGGAGATTTCCTGAAGCTGACCAACCTCGTGGAACAGGAATACACCGACAAACAGTCGCAGCAGGTTAAATATCTGCTCGACGATCACGAGACCATCATCCGTTCGCTGCGTGAAATGATCACGGAGTTTGCGGATAAACATAAAGACCTCGGCACGAGCGATTTCGTGACCGGGCTGTTGCGCCAGCACGAAAAAATGGCGTGGATGCTGCGCGCGTACATCACGAAATAATTATTCTCCGGGATGAAGAAAGGCCGATCAACATTACGTTGACCGGCCTTCTTTTTGTTGCTTGCCAGCAAATTCTTATTCGGCGCTTCTATAGATGATAATTTCCACCCGGCGGTTGCGCTGGCGGCCTTCGGCCGTGCCATTGGAGGCCACCGGCCTGTTTTCCCCTTCCCCCGAAACGTGGCGGATGTTTGCGCCCTTTCCCTGCTGCTTCAGGTAGTCGGCCACAGCCAGCGCCCGCCGCTTCGACAATCCGGTGTTGTAGTCCGCTTCCCCGCGGTCGTCAGTATGCCCTACCAGCTGCAACTGCACGCCTCCGCCCGCCGGAATCTGCGCCAGCAGCGCATCGAGCTCTTTCAGCAACGCGGTGTTCAGTTCGCTGCTGTTTGTACGGAACAACACGTCGGGCACCATCAGGGTATCCGGTGCCGGCGGTGCGTGCTGAGAAACGGTTTCCACCGCGGGCAATGGCATGCAGAATTCCAGTTCCACGAAATTGTTCTGCTCGCGGCCTTCGGCGGTACTGGTATCGTAGCGCGGCTGGGTGTTGCCCTTACTCTCTACTGTAAAGTCTTCGAAACTGAAGCCCTTCATGTAAATCAGCGTTTCCATGATTTTTTTCGCATTCGTTTCGGCCACCACTTTGTTATAATCAAACGTACCCTCGCGGTAAGCGTGCCCGGTAACGCGCACTTTCATCCCGATACCCGGCTCGTAGGCCCTCACAATGGAATCGAGCCTGGCGGCGGTGGCCGGATGTTCCAACCGGCCGGCGGCAGTGAAAATACGGTGATCTTTTACTTCCAGCGTAACGCATTTGAGATACCGGGCTTCGAGCCGGCGGCGCTGTTGCTGCTGCTCCTCAAACGCCCGGCGGGGAATGCTATGGCGGTTATGCTGGCTATAGAGGCTGTCTTTCGTATGTTGCGCCGCCGGGCAAAGCCGGCCGTCGCCATTCACGGGCTCAACGGCGATGCTGTCGATGTAATTATACACAACATGCGGCGCGGCCGTTGTATTCCGCATTGTTCCGAAAGCAAGATAGCCGTAGTGGCCCTCCGCCACAAATTCCCGTTGCAGGGTGAACACTTTTTTCCCTCCCATGCTTTTGACCAGGTTTCCCGGGCCAAGGTGCAGGCTTGGCTCCAGGTCGGACAGCACGGCGGGCGATTCGCGGAACAACCATGTGGTGTCGAAGCGGAGATCGAGCTCGGGCGGCGCATCCCCGTCTTTCCAGCCCACGATGGTCACCCTGTACCGCCGGCCCTTTTCAAGGGGGCACAAAAATCTCGTTTGCGCGTAGTTCCGGAGCAGGTTCTGCGACATGTGTATCAGGCGGATGAGGTTGTTGCCCGCGCCTTGGGGGTAATGATGGTACATATAGTCGAGCTTCGAGGCCTCCGGCGCCACGCTTTCCCAGGCGGCGGGCGTACAGGGCGCTTTGTATTCGGTGCAGATGTTCACATCCTCAAAACTCGCATTGGCCACGAGGTTCTGCGCCGCGGCGCTGCTGAGCCCCAGCCAGGCGGGGATACAAAACAATATGTGCCTGTAGGTTAGGTTCATCAGGAATCCGGATGTCGTTTCTATAAACAGAAATATGCAGATTTTATTATGCGTCAGGAGGGGCATCACACAAATGTGTTAATCATCACAACTCTTTAGCGGCCAGATTGTTAATACTATACCGGTCACCGGTTATCCTGCGCCGTCATAGCGCGCCTGCCATAAAAACGAAAAGGCCCCGGCTGCGGGGCTTTTTTCATATCCCGGAACCCCAGCTCTGAGCGGTTCACACGCGGGTGACCATTGAAAAATTCCCCGTCCGCAGGTTTTCCCGTTTTTCATCGTCTTATTGTTATTGCGCGGCCGTTCGCAGGCATTTGTGGACGAGGCGGAGCGCCATGCTCCCCGCCCGGCACATCTGTAGCGCATCCCTACCATTTATCCTGTTTATCATGCATATGTGTAAATAATACATTCGGGAGAAAGCAGGGTAGTAATTTACGGCCATCAACCTAGAAGTATTTTAGATGAGTATTAAGCTAAACGGCGGCATTACCGCAGTAATGTGTGTATGCCTGCTGGGATGTATGTTGTCTGCAAACAAAGCTACGGCACAGCAAACCCCATCCAACAAGGATACGGAAACGGGCACGGTCAGCGGAAAAGTACTGCAGGCGTCCAATAAAGAACCTATCCCTTTTGCTACCATCGCTTTGATGAACGAAGACGATTCCACCATCATCACCGGCGTGGCCGCGGATGAACGGGGGGCCTTTGTGCTCAAGCCCGTTCCGTACGGCAGCTACCTGCTACGGGTGGGTACCATGGGCTATGCCCCTGCTTATCTCAAAGTAAAGCCCCACGCGGAACGCCCGCTGTGGGACCTCGGCACCATTCTCATGGAATCCGGCGCACGCACGCTCAAAGAAGTGAATATCGTCAGCCAGAAGAAGATGTTCACCATGAATAAAGACAGCATCATCTTCACCCCGGACGAAAACTTCCTGCCGGGCGGCACGGGTATGGAACTGCTGGAATACGTGCCGGGGGTGACCATCGACGCGAATAACAATATTACCATGGAGGGCAAAGACCAGGTAAAGTTTTATGTGGACGACAAGCCTATTGCCACCACCGGCATGGACGCCAACAGCTACCTGAATAACCTGCCCTCGTTCATGATTGAAAGGATCGAAGTGCTGAAAGCCCCGCCGGATGCGGTAGAGCGTGAACAGGCGCTGGTAGAAGGCCGCACCAATATCCGGTACATCAACATCATTACCCGGAAAATCCAGTTTCGCGGTTACTCCGCGGCCTTTACGGCCGGGATGGACAGCCGCCGCAACCTCAACGCGAAAATGCGGTACAACCTCAACCTGGCGCCTTTCCAGGTAACGTATTTCAACAACGGCCAGTACAACTCGGACAGCAGCTACCTCAGCCGGAAGAACTTCCCGAAGCAGGTGGGGAAAGACACCACTTACCTCGAACAGAAGAACTTCCGCACCTCCTATAATTTCAACCACAACCTCAACGGGCGGTACGAACTGAAAATAACCGACAAGGAAAAACTGCGCGGGTCCGTGACGCTGGGCTGGACGGGCGACGGCTCCAACGGCTACAACAACAGCGTGAACAGCGACAAGAACCGTAAGCCCACCATGCTGAAAGACCAGGAGAGCAAAAACCGCCGCAACGGCTACCGCGCCGTTACCGACTGGTTCTACTTTAAAGAGTACGAAAAACCGGAGCATAAACTGGAAGCGGGTTTCAACTTCACAAAAAGCAATGGCGCCGGGTACGGCAACAACGATTATTTTTACCTGATGACGGAAGACACCTCACTCCAGCGCACGAAGCGCCGGAACGGGAACTACAGCATGCGCGCCACTTTCCATTACCGCAAGCCACTCGACAACGGTAAATATTACGATGTAAGCAGCAGCGCAGACCTCGCCAGCGGTTCCAGCATCAACCTGGCACGGCGTAAAAACGTGAACGATGTGGACCTGCTGTTTGCGCCCCATCTTTCCACCGACTATTCGAACTTCGACCAGACCTACGCCCTCAACGCCGCTGTGGGCAAACGCAGCCGGAAGCTGGGCTATAACTTCACGGGGCGCCTGAGCTATGCGGGCAATAAATCGGAGGAAATTTATGCGGGCAACCAGTTCAACAACGAAACATACGAGGTGCGCAGCTCCATGGGCATCAACTACAGCCCCGCCAAGAACCACATGGCCAACCTGCGCTTCAACCCGGGCATCCAGTTCTTCAACCAGCTGGCCCTGCTCGATTCGCTGAAAAGCCGCGTTCCGTTCAAATACACCAATTTTTCTCCGGGCATCAACTTCCAGTACGATTACAAGCAGCAACAGCTGACGCTCAACTTCAACCGGAATATGGACCGGCCCACGCCGGACCAGCTCAACCCATATGTGAATACTGCGGACAGCTTCAACATCCGGATGGGCAACCCCAACCTGCGCCCCTCCTTCACAAAGGACTACCGGGCGGAATACATGCTCCAGTACAAAAGCCACCAGCTCAAAGCCGGTGTGGAAGCGCAGGATGCGGACGACATCATATCGCGGTACACCAAAGTGGACTATATCAACGACAGCACGGTGATTACCACCAGTACCTTCACTAACCTGGCTTCGCGCCGCGACAGGAACGCCTACATCACCCTTAACTCCCATTTCTTCAAGGCGCTGCAGAACAACAAAGGCGCGTTCAATATGAACGTGAGCGGCGGCCTGCGGTATTACAACACCACTACAGACGGCGGCGAGGAAGGGAAGGATGCGGTGAGCGCGAAATTCGCGCATGTAGAAGGCTGGACGTCGCACCTCACCGTGTGGGCGGCTTACCGTATCCGCGTATTCTCCGTATCAGTCAACGCACGTTACAACGGCCCCCGGTATTATGCGCAGGGTAAGCAGGAAGCGCGTTTCAACAGCGGCCTCCGCAGCCAGGTGAACCTTTTCCAGCGGAAGCTGAACGTGGCCTTCACCGTAGAGAACCTCTTCGGCTCTTCCGTCCGCAATTCCTACGAGCTCACCAACACCTACGAGCAGTTTTCGAACGCCCGCAGGAACGTACGCTACCTCAGCCTGAACGTGACGTACAACATCCGGAAATTCACCAAACTGGGGCAGAAAGGACCGAAAGATTTCGAGAAGGAAGAACCGCTGTAGTTGCGTGGGTTGGGGGATTCCATCGAGTCAGCATCTTGGCCGGCTACAAACGACAACGCCACATAACGCAACCAATCCCGCAGGAAGCAGTGCCGTCACAACACCGCTATGCCAGCATCCGCGCTTTCAGCTCCAGGTATTTGTTCACTACGTCAACCGTCAGGTGTTCGGGTGTGGTGAGCAGGGATAAGATGCCGTACTGCGCCAGTTCTTTTACTATCTGCTTTTTTTCGTGCGCGAATTTCTGTGCAATCACCTGGATATAAATCTCCTCCACGCTGCCGGCGCGCTTTTCGTTGAGTTTTTTGATTTCGGTATTCTCAAAGAATACCACGAGCAGCAGGTGGTATCTGGCGAGCTGCCGTAAATAGGGCAACTGGCGCTGCAGCGCGGAAGCCGACTCAAAGTTGGTGAACAATATCAGGAGGGAGCGTTGTGACAGGGATGCCCGCAGGCTTACGCCCAGCCGCTCATAATCGCTTTCCATCCACTGCGTGGTTTGCGCGTAGAGTTGCTCCAGGATTTTATTCAGCTGCACCTTTTTGTTGCTCGCCGGCAGCAACTCGGTCTGGTGCCCCGTGAAAGTAGCCAGTCCCGCTTTATCGCCCTTCCCCAGCGCCACGTTGCTGAACACGAGCGTGGCGTTGATGGCGTAGTCGAGCAGGGTGAGGCCGTCGAACGGCATTTTCATGGCGCGCCCTTTGTCGATCACGCAATACACCTGCTGGCTTCTCTCTTCCATGAAGCTGTTCACCATCAGGTTGCCGCGGCGGGCCGTGGCTTTCCAATTGAGCGTGCGCACATCGTCGCCACGGGTATATTCTTTGATATGATCGAACTCCATGCTGTGGCCGAGCACACGTTTGCGGTGCACGCCCATTTCGTTGAGCTTGTGACGGATGGAAAACAGTTCGTAGTTGCGCAGCTGGATGAAGGAGGGGTAGACTTTTACCTGCCGCTCCTGCGGGAAAGTGAAGCAGCGCCTGATCAGCCCGAAGGGGCTTTGTACGAACACATGCACATCGCCGAAGCCATACTCTCCCCGTTCCACCGGCCGGAGGAAATAATCAAACACCTGCTCTTCCATGCTTTTCAATTCTCCTTTCAGCGAAAAATCGCGCCGCTGGAACTGGAAGGGAATTTCATCGAGCAATTCCACTTTTATCCGGAAACGGTACCGGCTGCGCACCTGAATGCTCACCGGGTTGGGATCGCCATTGGAAAACCGGTCGGCCATGCGGCGGCGCGCATGCATGGCATCCGCCGTAAAATACAGCAGCAGCGCGTCGAGCAATATCAGAACGCCCAGCGCCAGCAGCAGCAACACGCCGACGTTAAAAAATACCGGCACAAAAAAACCGGCGATGAAAAAGAGGATCGCCGTACCCATGGCCAGGTATAGCCGGATACTGAAAAACAGAGACTTGTATAGTTTCTTGAAGGATGTCATGTTAACGCGGAACTTCTACTGCTTTGAGTATTTCGCCCACCACTTCGTCCGGCGTGATGCCCTCCATTTCCCGCTCGGGGGTGAGCATAATGCGGTGACGCAGTACGTGGGGCAGGATGAACACGATATCGTCCGGCGTTACAAAATCCCGGTTCTGCATCACGGCGATGGCTTTGGCGCAATTCATCACGGCGATCGACGCTCTGGGCGATGCGCCCAGGTAAATGCTCGCATTGTGACGGGTTTCGTTCACCAGCGTGGCAATGTACAGCAGCAGCTTTTCTTCGATCAGCACCTGCCGCACCTGTGCCTGCAAACGCTGGATGGCGGCGCCGTTCACTACTTTGTTCACCACCTTCGAGAGGTCGTGCTCGCTGCTGTAGCGGTTGGCAGATTGCAGGATGGCGATCTCATCCTCCAGCGCCGGGTATTTCACTTCGATCTTAAAGAGAAAACGGTCGAGCTGCGCTTCCGGCAAGCGATACGTGCCTTCCTGTTCGATCGGGTTCTGGGTGGCCACCACCATGAAAGGCGAATCCAGCGGATAGGTAACACCATCGTTGGTGATCTGCCTTTCTTCCATCACTTCGAACAGGGCGGCCTGCGTTTTGGCCGGGGCCCGGTTGATTTCATCGATCAGCACGATGTTCCCGAAAATGGGGCCTTTTTTATACTCGAATTCCTTGCTCTGCGGATTGAAGATGGAAGTGCCCAGCACGTCGGCCGGCATGAGGTCCGGCGTAAACTGTATCCGTGAAAACCGGGCATCGAGCGTACCGGCCAGCAGCTTCGCCGCCAGCGTTTTGGCTACCCCGGGCACCCCTTCGATAAGGATGTGGCCATTGGCCAGCAGGCCAGCCATCAGCAGGTCTACCATCTGGTGCTGCCCCACTATCACTTTTGCTATTTCGGCTTTGATGGCCGCTATTGCCTCGTGAAGGGCCGAAAGGTCGGTGCGCGGCTCAAAGGTTTGTACTTCCATTAGTTCGTTTTTATGTAGAATTGATTGATACTGTCATAAAAATACTGCAAGTCTTCGTCACTTACCGCAGGCGCCAGCCGGATGGCGTGCACCTGCCTGATCATGCTGCTCACCGCTTCGTGCGGCTGGCCGGACTTCCGGGAAAGCATCGTTATAAACTCCTCGTTCAGCTGGCTCGTGTTCATGTAATAATTATTGCGGATATATTCCAGCAGGTGTTGGGTCATTTTCTGCGCGAGGTTTTTGTTGTTGTGATGCAGGAAATACAGGCGGCCCAGGGTTTCGGCAAAATCGAGCGAGCTGTTATGCAGCACGGGCTTGATCGGAATCAGCC
The DNA here is from genome assembly GCA_965653365.1 of uncultured Chitinophaga sp. GTDB lineage: Bacteria > Bacteroidota > Bacteroidia > Chitinophagales > Chitinophagaceae > Chitinophaga. Next base: position 87,114 of record CBFGZV010000011.1, read on the forward strand.
GCTGGCGGCGTTTGCCCTCGAACAGCATGTAGAGCAGCAGCAGCAATACTGCCAGCCACAGCGCCCAACGCAGCGAGGGATGCTTCATGAGCACCTGCCAGTCTGAAAAATCGCCGTCCTGGCGGCTGCGCAGCTGTTTGTAGTATTCATCCCAGTACAGGTGCAGCGGGTATCGTGGCAGGTAAGCCATCTGGGTTTCGAAAGATTTGATGTTGTTGCTTTCGAGCAGGAAGTTGTTGGTCCATGTCATCGGGTTGAGCAACACGTAAAGTTGCCCGTTGCCCGCATTGATCCTGAAAAAGTTCGGTTCGTGGCGGGTGTTGGTACCCAGGATGGTGGTCACGGCCGTGTCGGAGGCGGTCAGTGCGTTGTACATCGGGATGCCCCGGGCCTTGAAGAAGGTGTCCGGCGCCAGGTGCGGATTAGAGAAGGATTGGGTATTGGTACCCGAATGCTGTTCCAATACAGGAGACCCGGCGAGGTATTTCGTTGAAAAATTGAATGTGCTTTCCAGCAGGGAGTCCGTTTGTTCGAGTGCAAGGAAGAGGCGGTTACCGGCGCTGACATAGTGATACATGGAGTTGGCGTCGTCCGGTGTGATGTAGAGTTTGCCCGCCACGATGATGTACAGGTTGTTGGCCTTGTGCATGTCCGCATTTTTACGGTAGGTGGCGTGGAAAGATTTGGTAACGGTTTGCGGGTTGCCTTCAAACTGGTCTTGCAGCAGGCGGTACGCTACAAAGCTTCCGTACGGCGCTTTGTCGCGGCTGCTGTAGGTGATGTGCTGCCGGGAGAAGCGTGTTTCTTCCCCCGCGCCGCTGCCTGCGCCGGCTATCAGTATCAGCACAAACAACAGGCCGGCTGCAATAATCGCTATGATGGCAATGATGACTCCTCTCACGGGTTGCTGCTTAAAGAATTTGTGAACGCGGCGAATTGCTCGTCCAGTTTTGAAAACTGCGGGGCGCTAAGCGGCACCTTGCCGTACCACACATATTCGTAATGAAGGGTGAGCGCGGCAAAGGGTTTATGCCAGCTGGTAGCCGCCAGCTCCCTGAGGTAATCCGTATTGGTTTTATCTTTTCCCGGCGCCACCAGCTCCCGGTCCAGGAGCAATTGCAGGCTTTGCAGGTAGCGCATGCGCACGGCTTCGCGGAGGTTGCCGGCGGCAATGGCTGCCTGGGCCAGCGCGGCGTAATTCTGCGGGCCGGCGGGCACGTCGTGCGTTTCACCTGCCGTCTCCTTATGCCGGCCCCAGCGGAAAACGGGGATGTCGTTTTTACGGATGAACAGCAGTATGACGGCCAGCAATAACAGGCCGAGCAGCCACAGCAGGATGGTCTGCAACAGCCCGATATGCGCCATCATCCAGGCCAGCGTGCGGGAGGCCCAATTGGCGGTGGCCGGAGTTGCCGCTTTCCGGTACTGCAATGCTTTCATTTTCCGCAGTGCTGCCACCGTTTCCGGCGCCGCCTCGCGGAGGCCCAGCCTCGTCTGCGCCCCGTCGCTCCATTCGCCCGGCACCTGGTCGTCCCATTCCGCATGCCGCACCTTGCCATTCCGGATCCTCGTTTCGAGATCGGCCGTTTTCTCCGATTCTTTGTCCGTTTCGGCCAACGCAGCGGCGCTGCCGGCACTATCCACGTACCGGAAATCATCCCGGCCAATGGAATCCTGCGCCATTGCAGCAGTACCATGCAGCAGGCATACCACCATCATCACCCAACGCACTTTTATCATACCGCCTGTGGTTTTAAAAGTTTCCCGCCGGCATCGAGGCGATAGCCTGCCCGTTCCACCTGCATGGGGTAAATCACGAAATACCATATAATAAAAGCGGCCGAAGTGGCCAGGATAGCGATACTTAACGCCATGGGCATAGTGGTGTGCCGCGTCACGAAGCTTTCGAGGAAAGCGGCGAGGATGATAATCGGCACCAGCGTGACGGTGATTTTCAGTCCATCCTTGGCGCCCCGCTTCAGCGAATCGATGCGGGAGTGCGTGCCCGGGAACAAAAGGCTGTTCCCCATGATCATGCCTGCCGCGCCGGCGATAATCAGCGACGATATTTCAAGCGTGCCGTGAATCCAGATTACCAGCACCGATGCCCAGCCCAGCCCTTTCGAATAAAAGAAATACTGGAAGGAGCCCAGCATGATCCCATTTTTCAGCATCACCCACAAACTGCCGGCGGAAAATGCGATGCCCATCACAAAGCAGAGCATGGCCACGCGGATGTTATTGTACGCCAGCTCCAGCCACATCATCCATTCATTCTCACTCTTGTATACGCCGAAGGGATCCCCTTTTTCGATGTTGCGCTCCGTCATGTTCACGTATTCATCTCCCATCACGCCACGCACGAACGTTTCGTCGTGAGCAGCGGAAAAAGCCCCGATGATGCAAAACAGCAGGAAATAACAAAACGCGAAGAGAAATACGCGGTGGTGTTTCCGGATAATGAGGGGCAGCTGGTAATGAAAGAAATTCCGGAACCGTCCTTTGTCTCCCTGGTGATCGCGGTAAATACGTTGGAATATGCCCGCGGCGAGGCCATTGATAAAATGGGTCACTTTACTGTGGCTATAAAAGGTTTTGGCGTACGCCAGGTCGTCTAGCAGGGAGGTAAAACGTTCCGCCATCTCATCCGGGTCTTCCGTGGGTTCCTCCTGGATTTTTTTCCAGCGGGGCAGGCTCTTTTTAATAAATGACGATTCTCTCATTCGGTAGCGGAGATAAAAAACACAGTGGAAATATAATAAATTTTAAATTTGTTTATGCCTATTATCAAAATACCCACTGTTTTTAACATCGACCTGGAGTTTGAGCGGGCCGACCTGGGCCGGCGGGCACTGGCTTATCTGATCGACCTTGTGGCGCGCATTGCGATATTGTGGCTGGGAATATTTCTCATCTCCGAAAGCAGCCTGTCGAACAGCGACCGTGAAAAGGTGATGTTTGTCTGCGTGTTTCTCCCTGTATCGTTGTATTACCTCCTTTTTGAGTTGCTGATGAAAGGGCAGAGCCCCGGCAAACGCGCCATGAGCATCAAAGTGGTGAGCCTCATCGGCAACACGCCCAGCCTGAGCCAAATCCTGCTGCGCTGGATGTTCCGCCTGGTGGAATCGCCCGTGCTGACGATGGTTTTCATGGTCACCGCCCTCACCCGCGAATCTCCCTTTGTGGCCCTCATCTGGCTGGCCATCGGCATTCTCCCGATGGTGATCGTATTCCGGTCGGAGTACAACCAGCGGCTGGGTGATATGGCCGCCGGCACCATCATCGTTCTGAGCAAACAACGGCATACCATACAGGACACCATTTTCCGGGAAATCGACCAGGAAGATTACGTGCCGCAGTTTTCGCAAATCCTCCGGTTGTCTGACCGGGACCTGGGCAAGATCAAGTCTGTGCTCGACAACGCCAGGCGTAGCCGCGACACCGGCACCGCCGAACGCATTGCCGAAAAGGTCAAAACCATCCTGCACATCGAAACGGACCTGGACGCCGTTACGTTCCTGGAAACTTTGCTGAACGACTACAACTATCTGGTTACCCGGAAATAAATTTTCCCTGTTACCCAACCTTTCTTTTCCCCACGGCTGTCTGTACCCTATAGCACCTTGGATCAGCAAAACCGACATATGCAGCCGCCGGCATTCAGCGCCGGCCAACCCGAACCTTTGGCCGCCCTTTTAGAGGGGTGCCAGCGGAACGACCGCCTATGCCAGGAAAAGCTGTATATGATGTTTTTCGACAAAATGCTGGCAGTGATCCGCAGAAACTTCCCCGACCGGGACACCGCCCTGATCATATTGAATAATGGATTTCTGAGAGCATTCAAAAAAATCGCACAATACAAACAAACCGGGAGCTTTGAAGGCTGGCTGCGGAAAATCGTACTGCATGCCGTAGCGGATTATTTCCAGGCGCATAAGGCGGAATTGAGCCGGCAGCGGCAAGCGCTGACTGAAAACACGGCGGGCGCCACCGTGGCCGATCCGATGGCACTGAAAGACCTGGTGGCCATTTTACAGCGGCTACCGCCGGCCACCCGTGTGGTGGTCAACTTATTCATTATTGAAGGTTATTCACATAAAGAAATCGCGGATATGCTCGGCATCAGCACGGGCACGAGCAAATGGCACGTATCTGAAGGCAAACGGTTGCTGAAGGACTTCTTACAATTTCCGGCATAATGGAAGAGCGTCAGAGAAATATGGAACAATGGCTGCGGGAAGCCGCTGCGCTGCAGGAGGAGGAGCTATCGCCCCTATCCGAGAAGCAGGCGGGCTGGAATGCCCTGCGTGCGCGGCTGGACGAGCCGTCGGCGCCGCGCGTTCCGTGGATGTACTGGCTGGGTGGCGCAGGTGCGCTGCTGCTGGCCGGTATCATCTGTTGCACATTGCTGTTGGGAGATCGAGAGGGAATGACGGAAGCAGTACGGCCCGCAACGGCGACCCGGCAGCCGGAGGATAAAGAAAGTGTGCCGGGCAACGTAAGTGGCCAGCGCCTGCCGCATGGCGATGAGCTGATCGGAAAGGAAAGCGGTTATGCCGATACAACCCTACCGGGCATTGAAAGCCGCAGTGATCGCAGCAGGAAAAGTGCTACCGGTATGGCGCAACCCGGAAATGAAAGCGCTTATGCCGATACAGCCCTACCGCGATTTGAAAGCCGCAGTAATCGCAACGGGAATAGTACTACCGGTATGGCGCAACCTCGAAATAGGAATACCGGCGACAAAAATGGTAACCGCGGAGCAACAGTATCCGGGATCACCAGTGGAGGCGCCCGGAGAGAGCACGATACCGGGATGCGTTCAGCAGGCGGGTTAATCCTGACAGGGAATAATCCCGCCGGCACACGAACCGGATCATCCAACCGGAGTGAAAGCAACTCCCACGGAACGGCAGGTCACGACGCGGGTGGTTTAACCAACAGGGAACAACCGCCAGGGACCGGCGACGCCACAACGGGCATCCTCCTAACGCCCGTTCCCACCATTTGGTACAACCCGGCAAACCCGGGCGCCGCACTCAACCCCGGCCGCAATAAAATTCCCCTGCGAACCGCTCCGCAAACAACACCCGGCCACGCCCGGAGTAATTTTAGCATAAAGGTAGCGGGCAGCCTCCCGCTCGATAAAACTTACGGCTTCAATGTTGCGGCTGAATATACCTTCCCGCTGAAATACAACATCCGCCTGCGGCCCTACCTGGGAGCCGGTTATTTCGCCGGTTTCACCAGGGAGTACCGGCATTCCGCGATCCGGACGCGCGCCGTCACGGGCGGGCCTCCCACCTGGTTCTGGATCGACAGTGTCGGAACAGCGTTCAACGCAACTGCCATCTGGTTCGGCGAAGGCGGCATACAGGCGGCGTACGTGCTCAACCGGTGGGAACTGTCTGCCGGGTTACATTACCGGCATACATGGAAAATAACCGGGAAAAGTGACACCACGGTGGTTTCGCGGCTCGATTCCGTAAACCGCCCCTCCCAGACGTCCAGGTTCATGCCCACCAGGTTGCCGGGTGCGGGTAGTTTGCTGTTGCATGCCGGCATCGGTTTTATGCTGACGCCGCAATTGCAGGGAGGCCTCCGCTACAACCTCCAGCTGCGCGGCCAAAAAGCCGCTGACGGCTTCACTGGCAGCGTACCTCCGCCACCGCCGCACTCTTCCCTTGAAATACAGTTGAGGTGGTACTTCCGGAAAAACAAAAAACCGGACTAGTTACGGTGTGCGGATATCCGGCCGAAGCAGCTTCCGCAGCAATGGGTATGGAAGAGTGCGGGAAATCAGGCAGTGTTCCGTTTTCAGGAAAACATGAACCCTGAATAGGCGCAGCTGCCGGGATACCTGCCGTAAGAAAAAAATTCATCCCGTGCCCAACCCGTCGCGGCTGCGGACATGTCTATCTGTACAAAGCCCTGCTTCCCGTTAAACAAATTACTGCGCCGTACGCCATCGGCGGCATCATATTGTCAGCTGGTCCCACGATTCAATCGTTGCTATAAATCCCAAAATGGTTTCCCGCGTGCCCTGACGGGTGACCACGCGCAACCAGCGGGCCACCTCAAGCAAGCGGGGTGGCCTTTTCTATGCCATTCAGATAAATGCCGCGCGGCTGAAAGGAGTTCGTGAAGATGGTGAGATTGGCGGGCTGCCCCGGCGTAATAATACCTCTTTCAGGCATGCCCATTAACCTGGCAGGATAGGTGGACGCCATGCGCAACGCCTCGCCGGTCGGAATGCCCACATGCGCCACGCAGTTGTGAACGCCCTGCAGCAGCGTGATGGCGGAGCCAGACAGTGTGCCATCGGTCAGGGTAAACCGGTCGCCTTTGAACACATGTGCATAGGCGCCTTTACTGGGCGCCACCGCGTCGGTGATAAGGAACAGCCTTTCACCCATTACCTTTTTACTGATGGCAAGGGTATTGTAATCCACATGAATCCCGTCAGGGATAATGCTCGCGTAGGCATTCGACTGGTAGACCGCTCCGGGCAAACCCGTATCGCGGTGATGGAAGGGGCTCATGGCGTTGAAGAGGTGGGTGGACGTTTGGATGCCGAGCTGAAAGCCTTTTTCCGCTTCCGCAAAGGTAGCGTTGCTGTGGCCGGCGGAGATGATCACGCCGTGGCTAAGCAGCAGCTCAATAACGGCGGGGTCGCACATTTCAGGCGCCAGCGTCATCATTTTTATCACGCCCTGTGCACGATCCAGCAATGCTTTCACTTCCGGCACGGTGGGGCGTTTGATGCATTCGGGGATATGTGCGCCGCGTTTCACCGGGTTGATGTAAGGCCCTTCGAGATGCAGGCCGATGACGGATGCCAGGGGATGATCGCGCACCGTATCGATCGCCTTTTCAAATACGGAAAGATGGTTCGTGGCCAGCGTGAGCAGAAAACCCGTGGTGCCGGTAGCCTCGAGGGCATCGGCGATATGCGTCAAAGCAGCGAAGGAGGGATCATCCGAAAACAGATGATCGCCTCCTCCGTATATCTGCAGATCAAGCAGGCCAGGCGCAATGCTGTGGCCTGTATGGTTGATGATGCGGGCTTCTGATGGTATGCTGCCGTCGTTTACCAGGCCCTTCACAATCCCGTTCTCCAGTAATAAAGCCTTTCCTTGTTGAATATCCCGTCCTGTATAAATCGTGGCTCCGGTTAACGCTGTCAGCATACGCAAAAAATTTTCTTTTAAAGTTACTGCGTCCAGCCCGGATTTTGATCGAGTTTAGATTTTTTATCGCTGTAGAGTTTGATCTGGTCGAGTGGTATGGGGCTCAGGTACACCTTGTCTTCCGGTTTCGGGCGGTGGGTGATAACACTCGAAGCGCCGAGAATGTAGCCTTGCTGGCCACCGCCTTCGAGTACTACGCCCGGCGCAAGCCACGATGTACCATCAGGCTTCACCCATTCCGCTTTGTTTATCCAGGCGCCCCTGTTCAGGTCGGGATATTTCGACATGTCGAGATAATCCAGTTTTTTCCAGCGGCGCAGGTCATCGAGCCGGTAACCTTCCATGGTGAGCTCCACGCGGCGTTCGCGGCGGATTTCCCAAAGCATGGCGGAAACGGTGGGGTCGCGTTTCGGATCATCGTAGGTTTTGCCGGACACTGCGGGCAATCCGCCCTGGATTTGCAGCGGCGGCAGTTTCGCGGCCGTTCCGCTCGGGCGGTTGCGGAGTACGTTGATGGAGCGGTCGAGGTCGGCCTGCGTCAGCTGCCCCAGTTCGGCACGGGCTTCGGCATAAGTCACCAGCACCTCGCCGTAACGGATAACCGGTGCGTGGATGGGGTTTACGTTGGAAGCGCCTTCCGGTTTATCGCGCAGGTCGTCGTTGAGGAACTTCCAGGTGGCGTAGCCGCTGGTACTAACGCCCAGTCTGTTGTACCGGCCAATAGACCCCTGCGGGCGCAACTCCGGGTTGAAAGTGCCCAGCAGCCGCGGATCGCGGTTGGTGCGCACCTGCTCGTTGGTTTTGTCGCCTGCGTAAACGGCGGATACGCCTACGGGCAACCCATCCGTACACAGGTATGATTCCATCAGGCTTTTATTGGGGCCTGTTTGCCCCTCACCGTTCACATAGCTCATCAGCGCGTGCGTCAGCAGGCCCGTGGCATAGCGCCGGTACATGATCATTTCTTTGTTGGTGGCCAGGTCGAGCGAGTTGAACGACTCGCGGTAGGTGTGCGAGAACGAGAAGTTACCTTTCGTCATCACTTCTTCCGCAGCCCATCTTGCCGCTTCCAGGTATTCCGTGGCTTTGGCGGCGTTATTGGCGTGATATTTCTGCCAGGTGCCTTCAAACAACGCAATCCTCGACATATATGCCAACACTACCCACTTGGTAACGTTCAGGCCCGCGTCGCCGTCTACCGGCCGTACATTGTCCGCCGCAAACCGCAGGTCTTTCATCATACTGTCCACCACCAGCGTACGGGGATCGCGGGGCTTGTAGAGCTCCTGTTCATCTGTTACCAGCAGCTCCCGGCTGTACCAGGGCACGTCGCCGAATTTTTTCACCAGCCTGAAATAGGCCATGGCTCTGAAGAAACGGCCGACGCCCACCCAATGGTTCATGGTAACGGCATCCAGGCTCGACATTTTCGACACACGGTCGATCATGATATTGGCCCTGCGCACGAAACGGAAACCCCATGCCGTGTCTGTAGGTGGTATCACTTTCGTGAACTGCGGCGGCGTTACCGGCGCAAAATCGTCGTTGAGCGATTGCCCCTGGTAAAAATAATCGCCCCAGGTCCACACCTGGCCGTAACCATTGAAGTAAGAAGGATAAAACCAGTATGCATACGTGCGCACATTCTTTTCGTTGGTCCAGTAGTTGCCGTCTTCCATCTGGTCGAGCGGTCCGCGTTCGAGAAATTCCTTTTTACAGGCCGAAAACATCACCACAAACACAGCCAGTATATATATGTACGATTTCATAACATCCGTTTTTTGAAAATTAGAAAGTGAGTTGAAGCCCTACGGAAACTTCTTTCCTGAAAGGATAGGTACGGCCAAACGCGGAAGCGTCCGTTTGTTCTGCCGTATAATCGATTTCCGGATCGATCGGAATTTTCAACTTGTCAAAAGTGAACAGGTTTTCGGCCGATACGTACACCCGCGCTGTTTTCATTTTCGCACGGTTGGCCAGGTGTGCCGGCAGCGTATAGCCCAGTGAAATATTCTTCACGCGGGTATAGGCCATGTTCAACAGGTAACGGCTCTGGCGGTAAAAGTTCCGGCTGTTGTTGGACCCATCGTGGAAAGTTGCCGCCGGATAATATGCGTTGGTGTTCGTTGGCGTCCAGTAGTCGAGGTGGTGCGCATACCAGCTGTCGCCTCCAAAACCCGGGATAAACAGCGGGCCTGAAGGCCAGAGCTCCCGTTTGCCCACACCCTGAATGAAAATGCTGAAATCGAATCCTTTCCAGTCAGCGCCCAGTCGTATGCCATACTGGTAGCGCGGCGTGGAGTTGCCGATTACGTACTGGTCGCCCGGATCATCCACCGTATTGGCGCCTTGCGAAAGGGTGGAGTCGCCGTTGCGGTTCACATATTTCACATCGCCGGGCGAATAATAGAACCATGCAGTGTTTCCTTCCAGTATGTTCTGCGGCGTAATGCCGGGTTTCAATATCCATTTGCCCTGCGGATTTTTGGTGAAGTCGCTTTCCTGGAAGAGGCGGTCAGTTTCATAACCCCAGATCTCACCGATGGTTTTGCCTTCATAATTCGCGGTAACGGTACGGGTAGCGTTGGCCAGCTTCGTGATTTTTTCGTTGAAATCAGACAGGGTCGCCAAGGCGTTTATACGCAGCCCGTTCTCGAATGTATGGGAGAAATCGAGCGCCAGTTCCCAACCCCGCGTGCGCATTGCTCCGAAGTTCATCACAGGCACGCTGCCGCCGAAAGTGCTCGGGAGCGAAAGGCCCGCGCCGATCATTTCCGTCGTGCGGCGGTTGTACCAGTCGAAAGTGATACCGAATTTATTGTTAAAGAACCGCGCGTCCACGCCAAAGTCAACGGTAGAGACGGTTTCCCAGGTCAGCGATTTAGACACCTGCTCAGGTGTGGAGAAACTGAGCTGGTTAGCCGTACCGATGATCCAGCCAGAATTGAAAGAGTTCATCACAGAAATGAAACGGTTGGCGCCCACATTCTGGTTACCGACGGAGCCGTACGAACCTCTCAGTTTCAGGAACGACAGCACGGGCTCGGCAAAATCCATATAGCTGTCTTCGGTAAGGATGTAACCGGCAGACACAGAGGGGAAGAAGTCGTATAACTGGTTGCGCGGGAATTTGGATGACCCGTCGTAACGGCCGTTCAGTTCCAGCAGGAATTTGTTTTTATAATCGTAGTTGATCCTGGCGAAATAACCGTTGGTAGCCCAATGCCCGCGGTCGCCGTTCACAAACTGGTCACCGGTGGCGAGGGGAATTTCCGGGAGGTTCTGGTCTATCAGGCCTCTTCTTTCGGACGATTGGCTCCAGTTTTTGTATAAATCCACGTCCATACCGGCGGTTGCCTTAAAGGTATGATCGCCAAGCCCGAAGTTATACGTTGCGAAGGCGCGGCCGGTGTTCCATTCGTTCCAGGAAGACACATAGCGTACCGCATCCCAGGAAGGCGCCTGGTAGTTCTGAAGATATCTCAGTTGTGTAGGCGCATTCCAGAAGTCGATACCCGCCGTACCACCGCCCGGTGAATGCAGGTGCGTATTGGTGTTGGAGTAAGTGTAATCCACATCAATGGTGAAATCCTTGAAGGGCTTGAGCGTGGTGCCCACCTGCACCCTTGCGAAGGTGGACTTCGTCTGGTCCATACTGGCCTGCTGCGTTTCCGTCATCGCGCTGCGGAACGGTTTACCCTGGTAAGTGCCGTACGGATAGATGATCGGCCAGCGGTAGAGGTAGTACCAGGGGCCAAGCTGCGAACTGGAAAAAGTATGCGGCGTTTCGAAAATGGACTGGCTGAGCATCATTTTCCCGCGCACGTCAATCCAGTCGGTAACGGCGGAATTAACGGACAGGTTTACGTTGTAGCGGTCGAACTTGTCGGTTTTGAAACGCAGTATACCACCCTGGTTGAGGTAACCCAGGCTGAGGTGGTAGTTGGTTTTCTCACCGCCGCCGGATACGGCGAGGTCGTGCTTCTGCATGAAGGTCACGTCTTTCATGTAGCGCTTGCCTACGTCCCAGGGGCGGTAGAAGTACAGTTTGCCTTCGCGGATTTCGAAGTCGCGGCCCATCACCATTGAATCCGGTAGATTGAGATGGCCGTAGTCGGCCTGCCATTTCTTCATTTTTTCAATGCCTGTCCGGTCGAAACTCATGCCGAGGGTGGTATGGAAGGGCTCACTGGGCGCCTGGCGGGTTTTGGCTGCCAGCATGGCTTCCGCGCCGTCTACCGCACCGGCGATTTTCGGCATGGAAGTGTATTTGCTCCAGGAAAAGTTATTGGAATAGTTGATGCTGGCCGGTGCGCCCTTTTTGCCGGATTTGGTGGTGATCAGGATCACGCCCCAGGCCGCGCGGGTACCGTAAATAGAGGTGGAGGCCGCGTCTTTCAGCACGGAAATGGATTCGATATCCTGCGGGTTCACCATTTGCAGCGAGGGGATCTCCACGTTGTCTACCAGGATGAGCGGCTGTGCCCCGGCTGCGCCGGTATTGAGCGAGCCCGTCATGCCTCTCAGGCGGATGTTAGGATTACGGCCCAGGTCACCACTGGCGGAGGTGATGGTGAGGCCCGGCACGGTGCCTTGCAGGCCGCGGCCGATATCGGAAATGGGGCGCGCTTCAAGGGTTTTCTTGATGTCGACGGTGGATACGGCGCCGGTGAGGTTGGCCTTTTTCTGGGTGCCGTAGCCAACTACCACGATGTCGTCGAGCTTGCGGCTGTCGGTTTTCAGCACAATACTGATGGTTCCCGCTTTCGAGATGACATGCTCCTGTGGGGCGGAACCGATGGAAGAGAATACGATCACCTGGCCGCGGTTGCCTGCGATGGTGAAGCCGCCCTCGGCATCGGTAAATACGCCTTTGGTAGTGTTCTGGATTCGTACGGAAACGCCCGGCATGGGCGCGCCGCTCTCATCCGTCACTTTACCTTTGATCAGCACGGTGGAATCCGCAACCGAAGCCGCGGGCTTTTCCGCGGCCGGCTGCTCGTGGCGGCTCACGATCATGATGGTATTGTCTGTGAGGCGGAAACCCAGGTCCGTCTGGCTCAGCAGCGCGGTCAGCGTAGCGCTTACGCTGCGGGTCGCAAAGTCGAGCGACACCCGGCTGTATTTCGATACCTTTTCGGAAGCATAGGCAATGCGGAAACCGGACAATTTTTCCAGCTGGCTCAGCGCTTTTTCCAGGGTGGCGTTGGAGGCCTCCATGGTCACTTTCTTTTCGTCCAGCGTTTGTCCTTTACCGGGGATAGCCCATAAAAGCTGAATACTCACCAACATGCAAATGAGGGTGGAGAGGCTCAATCTCATAATGAAACGCATTTGCGTAGAATAAACTGCTGTTGTAAATGCCGGCAATAGCCGCCCATTAGCAAAAACCACGGATTTTTGCATAATTTGCAATAGTTTAAAATGTTGAAGAAATAGCCCTCGGGCTGTTTACGTTTTAAGCGCTTCCCCTCCCGACCTACCACAGTACGGAGGGGTTTTTTCTGAGTCCGCTCCCCGTTCAGGAGGGCGGACGCATAACAAGAATCATGGTATAAAGATTTTGGTTACTGAAGTGTCCCTTTTTGTTGGCCCCGGCATGCTACCTGCCGGTGATTTCCTTATTTATCCGAACATCCTTCCCCGCTGATCACCACTTCGTTCCCGGAAATGGTATAGGAGGCATTACTAACGGTGCAGAGCACGAACAACACTTTATCGAGCGTTTCGGTGCCTTCAAAAGTGGCCCTGATGCGGCATTGCTTCATGACTTCGTTGGCGAAGCGGATATTGACCTGGTATTGTTCATTGATCTGCTGTGCAATGTCTTCAAACGGCACCGCGTTAAAGTCCATCCCCTTCTTCAGCCACGCCACCGTTTCCTCGGCCTTCACAGGCAATGTTTCCACTCTTTCGGGATTGTACACGATCTGTTGGTCGGGTGTAAGAATGCCTAACAGTTTGCCGCCCTTTTCTTCTTCTATTTTTACTTTGCCCTTCTTCACCGTTACGGTAACGGAAGGCTGGTCGGGATATGCCTTGATGTTGAATGCGGTACCCAGCACGGTGGTCACCACCTTGCCGGAATGAATCAGGAAAGGCTTCCCGGGCTGGTGTTTGATGTCGAAATAACCTTCCCCGGTGAGCGTCACTTCGCGGGAATTCCCGGTGAACTGTTCGGGATATGTGAGGCTGCTGCCTTCACGCAATACCACGGTACTACTATCGGGCAGCAGGATGAAACGTTTACTGTCCGGCTTCTTCGCCGCTACCGCCAGTACGGGAGCATTGTTCTCCGCTGCGGGCGTTGACGGCCGGCTGAACCAAAGAATGGCCCCGATGCCGATGATGGGCGCCAGCACGGCGGCGGCCCTCCACCAGGTTTGGCGGGATCCGCCATTGAACAGCGCATCCTTCCGGCGACGCACCTCCCTGAAATCCTGGAGCAGCTCCTGCGCCATCTCTTCTTCCGGCTGCCATTCCACTTCCTCCGCGCCGGGGTGTTTCCACGATTCATACCAGTTTTCCAAAGCCTGCAATTCTTCCGGACTGCAAGTTCCGGCCTTGTACTTTTCCAGTAATTCTTTGACGTCGAACAGGCTCATATGCTAAAAAATAAACTTCGGTTACATATATGGACAAACAATAAAATCGAAACCGTTACACGCGGTAAAAAAATATTTTTCCCGCTTTCACTTTGTATTTAGCACTTATTTTTCCTTACATTTAACTTACGCAAAAGAACCAGAGTCTATTCCACATTACATCGACCATACTGACGTTGAGCTGCTTTCATTTTGGAAGAAGGGCGACCAGGCTGCATTTGACGCCTTGTACCAACGTTATGCCGTGATGTTGCTGAAGAAAGCTTATGAAAAAACGGGCGACAAGGAAACGGCCCGCGAGTTTGTGCAGGAAGTTTTCCTGGAACTGCTCGAAAGGAAAGACCGCCTCGACATTCACACTTCTTTCAAAGCCTATATTTTCACCGCGCTGCGCAACCGCGTGCTGAATTTCCTGCACCGCCAGGCCATCCACCAGAAATACGAACTGTTCCAGGAATCGCGCCCCGCGGCTGCCGGCAACGATGTGGAATCGTACCTCTCCCACAAAGAACTGGTGCTGCAGCTTTCCGAAGCCGTACAGCAGCTACCCGACAAATGCCGGCAGGTATTCCTGCTGAGCCGCAACGGCGAGTTAAGCAATAAGGAAATTGCGGAGCGCTCGGGGATTTCCGTGAATACAGTAGAGCAACACATGCGCAAGGCCCTTCGCTTGCTGCGCAATGGCCTGCACCGGGTTTCCGTCTTTTTTATTTTCTGATATCCTTTGGAGTGATTCCAACGCAAGCTACGCGATGCCCTGCAAGGGGTTCCCGTTTTTATATTTTCCAATTTCCTGTGGAGCGGTTCCAACGCAAGCTACCGCGCTGGCTACGCGATGACCCGCAACGGGTTTCCGTTTTTTATTGCACGATATCCTGTGGAGCGGTTCCCTCACAAGCTACACGATGGCCCGCATCGGCTTCCGTATTTTTATTCCTGAATTCCCGTTTATTCCGCGAAGCAGTATGCAGAAGCGCCTCCAATGGCCTCACCCCATTCCTTTTATTTCCTGCCCCTTCCTTCATTTTCCTTCAGCGCCAGCAGGTAAATAAGTGACGCCGTGCCGTCCATCGTCGGTTCGTTGGTGCTGTAGTCGCCATAATCGTCGTGGTACACCACCACGCTGCTTTGGAAGGCGGCGTATTCATCGGGCTCGGCGAGGCGGATGCCAATGAGGCTGCCGTAAATCGTGCCATATACCGGCCCGTCTACCAGCCCGCCGTCAATTGGATAATTTTTGAGATGCGTGAAAGCGGAGTGAGGATCGGCCGGCGTATCGCCCCTTTCCGGCAATCCATACACCATGCTCGTGCCCCAGGGATTGCAGCCGAAAAGCCAGTCTACGTTCGCCTGCGCCAGCGCGGCATACGAGTCGTCGCCGCTGAGCTGTTGGTACCAGTAGCACTGTATCGCAAAGGCGGTGGTGAGGTTATTGCTGCACCAGATAAAGGGGACGCCGCGGTAAAAGGCATTCTGCCTGGCTTTCGCCCATACTTTTGCTATGCCGGATTTATAGTACCCGGTGAGTTGTTGTTTTTGCCCGCCCGCCGCAACTTTCGCCAGCTCATAGTGCCCGATGTTGATGAAGGGATACCACTGGTAGTGGCTGGCGGTATCGGCGCCGAGCCAGGGCGTCACCGGTTCTTTCTGCGCATAGCTCATGCCCGCCTGTAGCAGGTGTGCCTTCTGCTGTACGCCGTACAATTGCGCGGCGGCCAGCTCCATGTCGTCCGTCCAGTTGTCTTCCGCATAAATGTAGGGCGACAGTACGGAAGCCGTTTGCTGCACACCGGGTTTCCGCACACCGAGCGCAAAGGCCGAGTTGGCGCGCTTCAGCAGCTCCGCGGCATACGCGGGATCGTCTTTTTTCAGCAGGGAATGACCGAGCGCGAACGCGCTGGCGAACTTGCCGGCGGTAGACGCAACACCTGTGCTTTTGTTCATCTTTTTATACTTCACGCCCTGTACCTGCGGCTGGCCCGAACAAAAGTACACGGGCCTTTCAAAGCCGCGGCCGTAGAAAGAATCGAGCGCGGGGATGCGCATCCCGCGGTGATCGCGGTCGTCTGCGATCTGGTTGAACAGCCAGTCGCTTTGCGGGTGCATACGCATCAGCCAGTCAAGCCCCCAGCGCGCTTCATCCAGCACATCAGCCGTGTTGTTGCTGCCGGGCAGTCCGCTGGCGTTGTGCCGGTCGGTGAACGCGGCAGGAAAATCGCGGTAGGCGGCCAGCAGGTGCCAGGCCGTATTGGCGGATGTGGTGGAATATTGGAGGTAGTCACTGGCATCGTGCCAGCCGCCGAACGCGTCGATGCGGGTGCTATCGGGCATCGGCCCGTAGAGCGTGTACCCGTCGAACGTATGACAGGAATCTTTCAGGAAAGGGTTAAAACCGCAACGCTGCTGGCGCAGGTATCGCAGGCAGAAGTCGGCGGCGCCGTTATAAACGTCATCTCTAATATGGAACATGGGCGAAACGGCGGCGCCCGCTTTCAGGAAATAAGTGCCCGGCGCGGTGAATCCGGAAAAATCGAGCCGGAAACTCTGCCGGAACGGCCCATACGCCCCGAAGGGCTTACCGGCGGACGATTTGAATACGACTTTGTTGCTGGCGGAATCAATCAATTCAAAAGAAGAGATCAAGCCACCGGCCAGATTGCCCCACACCGCTGCTTTCACACCGCCCGGCAGGTAGCCGAGCTGGTTGATGCGGATGTGCTCCGTCGTTTCTTTTTTTGCGGCGATGAGTAAGGGCAGCAGGATAACCAGCAACAGGCAGCGTTTCATAATGGTAGCATTGTTCGGTAAAAGTAGACAATCTGTAGGTGACGAACCGTTATGTGTACCGGCCGATACCGCAGTCAATCTATCCGACATCGTGAAAAGCCTGCCTATACCCAGGTAGAGCAGTGAAGATTATTGAATCCGGTTTCATCCCTGCCATGGCAACGATTATAAATCTCACCTGTGCAACCGTTATCATGGCTGCAATTCACACCACAACCCGTGAAAAAACCAGGCCCAATGCATCCCGGGCATAAAAAAAGCAGCCCTGCGGCTGCTTTCCGATATTTTCTCAATACTGCGCTTATGCTGTTCCCTGGATCATTTTTGACCTGGAGAGATATCTTTTATCCGGGCTATACATAAACAGGCAGGAGCCGTTCTGTATTTTCTGGATAATCTTTTTATGCAGCGCCACCGGCACGGCGGGGCAGCCGAGGCTGCGGCCGATGTACCCCTGCAGGCGGGCGATACCCTCATTCACATAATCCGCGGCATGCATGACGATGCCTCTGGACATGGCGTTATCGTTAATGCCGTTTTCTTCTCCTTCCAGGCGCAGCGAATAGCCATGCGCACCTTTGTAGGTCTGGCCGGTCACGTAAAAGCCGAGGCTCGACTGGAAACTTTCCGGCTTATTGGAAAATCGCGTAGCCATCTCCTTACCTGAGTTACGCCCGTGCGAAACCAGGGAATTAAACAGCAGTTGCCCCGACGCCAGGTCGATGACGAACAGCCGTTTTTTGGTGGAAGGCAGGCTGAAATCCACAATAGAAAGGATGTCCTCATTCTGCAGTTTCCCGGCTTTCAGTAAATGCTCATGACCCTTCAGGGCATATTGATATGCTTCAGGTGACAGTCCCAAAGAATCGAGCGCCAGCTGTTCGTACAACATGGCTGCTTCCGAGGCCTCAACGGGCGCCGGTGCTGCTGCGATTACTCCTGTACTCTTTTTGCCGATGGAAGATACTTTCAGGCTGAAGAGGGATGTTAGGACAAGGAAGGGAACTATGTATGCTTTTTTGTTAATACGTAAAATCATCCGCGTCAATTTCGTTTTCTTTAACAATTGGTTTATTTCGATATGGTAAAAAGGTCCACAAAGATAGCGAAAATTCGTTATTCGTATTGTTGTTATTGATAGAGAATTGTCTGTTTTTGGTCAGTTTTTACCGATTATCAGGAACTCCGCGCTGGTTGGTATTATCGTCTGTTAATTTGATCTCGTTATTGGTAACGGAGATGATCACCCAATCGTCTGTAAGCTCGCTCAGTGGCC
Organism: uncultured Chitinophaga sp.; assembly: GCA_965653365.1. Lineage (GTDB taxonomy): Bacteria > Bacteroidota > Bacteroidia > Chitinophagales > Chitinophagaceae > Chitinophaga. The sequence continues at coordinate 104,972 of CBFGZV010000011.1, forward strand.
TATCGGCGGGAGGAGCAGGCCCCCATCAGGGCGTTGGTAAAAAGCAAAATCAGTGTTCTCATCACGCTCGTTACGGTAAAACGCTTCCGGGCGCTGCTTTAGTATGGCCTGGAACTATTGAAATATGCGGGAACAGTGTTCCTGGTCGCCCCAAAATTTCGTCAAATGATCAACGCATTTCATCCCGCGAAAGCGCACTGCATTGCGTTAGTGCCAGTCGATTTATTTTCCTTTTGTGCGGAGCCTTGCGAACGCTTTTGTAATTCGAAAATTAGTTTCATCTTTGTGCCGTCAAATAAAAAACATCATGCCAAGCAACATGCAACATACAATTGAAACAAAACGCGAAAGCCGCTACGATAGCCGGTTTGAGCAGGATTGCATGCGATGCGGACCCGTACGTTGAATTCGAAATACGATTCAATATAATTGAGGCTCCGCAATCAACAGCGGGGCTTTTTAATTTTTAAGCGATGACCAGGAAACATCCTTTTTTGATGGAAATACAATGGCGTATTTCGCAACCTTTTTGGGTACATAGATAGGTATATCTGATCGTACACAAAACCCGGTTGCGCTGCGTAACCGGGTTTTTCATTTTTTTAGTCTGCTGATGAAACGCTAACGAGCCGGACTTTCGTTCCGGAGCCGCGGGCTCGATTCCCGTACTGGTAACACTATGCAGTAAAAAACCGGTCTGTTGGTGTAATGGTAACATCACGGATTGTCTATCCGGAAACACGGGTTCGATTCCCGTACAGGCAATACTATGCAGTAAAAAACCGGTCTGTTGGTGTAATGGTAACATCACGGATTGTCTATCCGGAAACACGGGTTCGATTCCCGTACAGACCGCAGTATGCGATGCAGCGACTTGGTGTAACCGGTAACACCCTGCTCTCATAAGGCAGTTAATTCCGGTTCGAATCCGGAAGTCGCGACAAATGGTGTCTGTAGTTCAATGGCAGAACGCCCGGTTGTGGACCGGAAGATCAGGGTTCGATCCCCGCTGACACCCCATAAAGAACGGCCGGTCGCTTAACCGGATAAAGCGCCGCATTACGGATGCGGAGGATGTGAGTTCGAATCTCACCTGGCCGTCGTTAAAAAGGAGAAGCATAGCGGAGGCGCGGCGGCAAAAGGCCGCCCGCCGGAAGCTGTCGATCCTTTCAAGAGCTTCCCTTGCGGGAAGAAAGACCAGATATGTAACACGCAAACCAGGCGAGGGTTTCAGAAGAGCCCCGTGGTGCGGCGGCGGTAGCCGGCCGTATGCTGTTGCGGTTATGTACTGATCTGATAATAATCTGTGTGCAGGAGGTTCGAATCCTCCACGGCTAAAACCGTTAGCTCATTTGGTAGAGCAACAGGCTGGTTTCATGTTGGAAATGAAAACTCCAACCAAGGAGGAGTACGCCGCTCCTTAAAAAATGGCGACCACCCGGGGAGAATCGCTACTCCCCTGAACAAATCAGCGAATCCAGGCCGGGGCTTCCGTAATCCGGTAAGCGCCCCGCAGGCGGATCCAGATGGGCCTGTACATCATGCACTTGTTTTTTGAGTTGCACAACTGCATGAGCGTTACATCCCTGCCATCCGCTTCCGTGCACATCGCATTGGAAAGTATCGCCGGCCTGATTTATTTTTTAAACCGATGTATCATGATGAAAAGAGTAACCATCCACAAACATGAAGTAGCCCTGGTGTACCGCAACGGCGTATACCTGCGCATGATGGCCCCGGGTCATCACTGGCTGCTGTACCTGAACGAAAAAATGGTACGCTACAGCACGCTGCAGGCGTTTATCCCGCCGCAGGATCTGAATGTGTACCTGCAGGATCCCAAACTGGCGGATGCCCTGATCGTTGTTGAAGTAAAAGACACGGAAATCGTCCTGCAATACGAAAACGGCTTGCTGAAAAAAGTACTGACCGCGGGCAGATACGCTTTCTGGAAAAGTGTTATCCAATATTCATTCGTGCACATCAATATCAGCGAAGCTGAAATCGACGAGGCGATAGACCGGAATGTGCTGCACCATAAACTGGTGGCGCCCTATGTCCGCAACTACATCGTGGAAAGCTACGAAAAAGCGCTGCTGTTCGTAGACGGCCGGTTCCGCCGCGAGCTGGCGAGCGGTGCGCACGCCTGGTGGAAAAACAACACCGCTATTCACGTGGGTAAAGTGGACACGCGCCAGCTGCAGGTGGAAATCAACGGCCAGGAAATCCTGACCCGCGATAAAGCCGCGCTGCGCATCAACGCCTGGGCGCAATACAAGGTGACCGACGTGGAAAAAGCCCTGTTGCACAACAAAGACTACGAACGCCAGTTGTACATACTGATCCAGCTGGCCCTGCGCGAATACGTGGCGGCTTTCAGCTTCGACGAGCTGCTGGATAGGAAAGACTCCCTCGCCCTGTCGGTAGACGCCGCGGCGCTGGGTGTGGAAGTACTCGCCGTGGGCATTCGCGACATTGTGCTGCCGGGCGATATGAAAGATATCATGAACCAGGTGCTGATGGCGGAAAAGAAAGCGCAGGCCAACATCATCATGCGCCGTGAGGAAACGGCCAGCACCCGCAGCCTGCTGAACACCGCTCGATTGATGGACGATAACCCGATGCTGTTCAAGCTGAAAGAGATGGAATACGTGGAAAAGATCGCTGAAAAAATCAGCACGATCAGCGTAAGCGGCAACACCAACCTGATCGACGGCCTGAAACAGATCTTTGTTACCCCGAAATAAAAAAAGGAGTTGACGCGTTGTCAACTCCTTCTGTTTTACCGCAACTGCATACACAGGTTCGGCAGGCCCATATCGTCGTGCGGCGTGGCCGGCCGGTGGCGCTGCCAGCTCACCGGCAGCAGATCGTCCTTTTTCAGCGGCACGGCCGGCAGGGTTTTCCGGTAAATCACCTGCGGGACATCAAAATCGATATTCAGCGGCGTTTGTTGCTTGAAATTATTGAAAAGCTTCACCACGAGCTGGTTCTTTCCCTGTTCCAGGTCGAGCAGCAGGATGTGTTCCATGCTGTCTTTTTTCAGCGGGTTGCTCTGGATGTAGCGTTCCTTCCCGTTCAAGGTCACCCGCACGGCGTCACCGGCCGTGATTTTTACCAGCACCGGTTGCCGTACCGGTGACGTGATTTCCTGTAAAATATAGTACCCCGTCATCATACCCGCCGGCAGCCAGTATGTTTGTCCGTTTTTATAATCGTCCCGTTTCGTCCATGCCTGGCCTTTCTCGCGGGGCCAGGGTTTGTTCACGTCTACGTTGGCGAGGCTGCCGTTGCTGCCGCCGATGCCGGAAAACATGGGCCCCTGCAAGTAGAATGCGCCAAACTGCAACCCTTCCGGCCGGAGGGTTTCGGCTGTGCCGCCATCCAGCACCACCGTTTTACTGTCGTTCCCCAGTTGCAGGTCGATCGTTTTGCCTTTTTCTTCGTTTGTGTATTGCAATACCGGCGTACTGGTGCCGGTTTTGGCGGATTGCAGCGTCCATGCGTTTTTGATGGTGCTGGTGAAGCTGGTGTTATAGTCCACGGTAGCGTTGCTGAAATACCGGAAGGCGTTGCTGTTCTGCAGCGTGGCGCCTTCCGCTACGATGTTTACGGGCGGAACGGTATACCCGTCCCCCATTTCCAGCACAATCACCTGGAAAGGCGCCGCATTGGCTGGCACCTGAACGGTTACGCCGCTGGCTGAGGCGGCGGTTTTCACGGGTGTTTTACCATCGAGCAGGTACGCTTTCCTGATTTTTCCCCGGAGGCCGGGCAGTACGATCTCATTTTGAGCCGGCGGCTGGATGAGGTGGAGGTATAACTTGTTTTTCCGGCTGGTGATGCTGCCCCAGCTGAAAGGTACGTGGAACGGATCCGGCGATGTGCCGTAGATTGCTTCTCCGTTTTTTTGGAGCCATTGGCCGATGGCGAGCAATACGTCGCGTTCGAATTCCACTACGGTGCCGTCGCCCCGCGGGCCGATGTTGAGCAGGAAGTTCCCGCCGCGGCTGGCCACGCGGATGAGGCTGGTGAGCTTTTCACTGATCTTGGCCCGGATGTCGCCCCGCTGCTGCCACGAACGGTAGCCCCAGGTTTCGTGGAAAAACGATGCCGGGCTTTGCCACGGCACACCGATGATATAATCCGGCTCCTGGTTATCGCCCATCACGGTGAAATCGCCCATATTGTTACCGATGCGGCTGCCGATCATACAATTCGGCTGCAGGCGGTGCACCAGTTCCCGCATTTCCCTGCTCTGCTCCAGGGTCATGGAGCCCATATCGAACCACAGTTCAGTAACCGGGCCATATTTCGTTAGCAGCTCGGTGATCTGTTTTTTATTGTATTCATGATGCTCCGGCGGAATGGAGTCGGAGTTATGCCCTGAAATGGGCATCGCCGGCGGGAAATGCCAGTCGATCAGCGAAAAATATAACCCGAATGCCACTCCGTGCCGCTTGCATGCTTCGGACAGTTCCCGGAGGATGTCCCGCTTATATGGCGTGGCGTCCATGATATCGAAGCGGGTATAGGCGCAATCATACAGCGCAAAGCCGTCGTGGTGCTTGGATGTGATCACCACCGAGCCCATGCCGGCGTTTTTAGCCAGCATGGCGATGCTGTCCGCGTTCCATTTGTCCGGATTAAAACTCGCCGCCACTTTTTCGTACGTATCACTATAGAGCCCCGCCGCTTGCGCCCTGATCTGCTCGCTGAGGCCGCGGCTCACGGGCTTCCCTTCCCACACGCCACCCAGTTGGGAATACACGCCGAAGTGGATGAACATCGCATATTTGCGGTCGCGCCACTGCTGCAGCTGTTCGCCGCCAACCTGGGCAAAAACGTGGCCTGCGGCCAGCAGGCAGCCTGCCAGGATAAATGTTAATCGTTTCATCATTTTTACCGGGGAGAAAAGTTAATCCTGATTCAAAGTAAGAAAAGATTTTAATTTTCTTATCTTCATCACCAGTGAACACCACGTACGCATTGAGTTCATTGATATTATTCCATCGTTGCATGAATCCGCAAGCTGCCTTTCTGTTGGGAGCCTTCCGCAGAAAAAATGATCCGGCTACATCAACGACCACGACAACCGGCCATGCTAAAGGATTTCCGGGCAAATAACCCGCTTCCCTGTACCGGCCGCCTGTACTTCGTGCAGCCGGTTGCGTTACCTCCGGCGCCTATGCGGCAGGTAGCGGCAGTGATTTCCTGCCACCCGATTCCGGGAACCGGCGCCTGATGCATCAGGGGAAAACCGGTAGCCCGGCTGTTAACAAAGGTTCGCCCGGAAGATTTACCGGCCACGGGGTTTATCCGCCAATGCCTGTTGCCGTATCCCGGAAAACCAGTAGTAGTAGGGCCGATGATAATGGCACCCGGAGGAAATTTAACAGTCACGGCGATCATCCGCTGAAATAAACAACTGTTTTTGCGCGTTTCGGAGAATGCAGTGATATTGACGAAAAGGGTACAAAAAATTGTGTGGCGCGCCACTAAAGACTGACAGCATGGGATTTTTTACAAATAAAGTGATTTGGATTACCGGAGCTTCTTCCGGATTGGGGGAAGAACTGGCGTTACAGCTCGCGCGGGAAAATGCGCGGCTGGTGCTGACCGCCCGCAACCGGGAAGCGCTCGCGGCCGTGCAGCAGAAAGCCGGCGGTGAGTCGGTGCTTTTGCCGGCAGACCTGGAAAAGGATGACTTGCAACAGCTGTCCGCCGCCGCATTGAAGGCCTATGGGCACGTCGACATATTGATTAACAATGCAGGGATTACGCAACGATCCATGGCGGAAGAGACCCAGCCGGCAGTCGACCGGCGGCTGATGGAAATCAATTTTTTCGCACCTGTGACACTCACCAAATGCCTGCTTCCCCATTTCCGGGAACGGAAAACAGGGATGGTAGTGGTAATGAGCAGCATGGCGGGCCTGATGGGTTTCCCCCTGCGCACGTCCTATGCAGCGGCGAAACATGCTCTGCAGGGGTATTTCGAAACGTTGCAGGTAGAGCATACCATACCGGGATTTTCTGCGATGATTGTGAGCCCGGGCCGGATCAACACGCCCATTTCGCTGCATGCGCTGACCGCCAGCGGTGAAGCGCACAACAAAATGGACAAGGGTCAGGCGAACGGCATCCCGGTCGATGTGTGCGTGCGGAAAATAGTGGCGGGCATGCGAAAAGGAAAACAACGCGTGATTGTAGCACGAAGCGAGCGGCTGTTGTGGTTATTTCACAAGCTGATGCCGCCCGTTTATTATTATATAGCCCGTAAAGTGGGAGCCAATCAATAAAAGCCTAAAACAACTGTTATGACTTACATTACCGGAATTCAGCAAATTGGTATTGGTGTGCGAAATGTCCGCGAATCCATGTTGGGATACAAAGAACATTTCGGCATGGACGTGCTGATATTTGACGATACCTCCGAAGCTACGCTGATGACCCCTTATACCGGTGGTACCGTACATCGCAGGCGGGCCGTGCTCTCCCTCAATATGCAAGGCGGCGGTGGATTCGAGATCTGGCAGTTCCAGGATCGCCAGCCCGTTGCTCCCGCGCAGGTGCCGCAATACGGCGACCTGGGCATTTACGCTGCTAAAATCAAATGCCGGAACATCGAAGCCGCACACCAGCACCTCAAAGGCTGCAACGCGGTGAAAGTGGGTGAGCTCACCAAAGACCCGGCCGGCCAGCCCCGCTTTTATGTGACAGACGCGCATGAAAATACTTTCGAGGTAGTAACCGGCAACCACTGGTTTCACAAAAACAGCAACGCCTGCGGCGGCGTTACCGGGGCGGTGATCGGCGTGCGCGATATGGAAAAAGCCGTGGGCTTTTACCGTGATATTCTCGGTATCGATGAAATGGTGTACGACGTATCCGACGCCAAATACCGCAAAGTGATGCTCCGCAAACATCCCGGCCGCATCGGCGCGTTCCATAAACTGCTCGGCTCCGTGGAAATTGAGCTGGTGCAGTGCCTCGACCGCCAGCCGGTGAAAATCTACCAGAACCGTTACTGGGGCGACTGTGGATTCATCCACCTTTGCTTCGACGTGATCGATATGTGCGCGCTCAAAGAGCACGCTTCCAAACTGGGCTATCATTTCTCCATCGACAGCCAGGACTCCTTCGCCATGGAAAGCGCCGCCGGCCGCTTCTGCTACGTAGAAGACCCGGACGGTACCCTGATAGAGCTGGTGGAAACCCACAAAGTACCGCTCTATAAAAAATGGGGGCTTTATCTGAACCTGAAGAAACGCTCATTGGAAAAACCGCTGCCGGATTGGATGATCCGCATGCTGTCGCTGAGCAAGGTGAAGTAGGAAGAGGACGTTCCGTGGTTCGCAGCGTGGTTGTTCGGTCACCGCTTGCAGCACGAACACGCTGCGCGCATTTGCTGAGCAGGTGACACTGGAAAGATGATGTTCAGTGATTCGCGGCATGGTCCTGCGGCCATCACTTGCAGCACGAACGCTCTACGCACACGTGCGGAGCAGGTGTCACTGGGAAGAGGACGTTCCGTGATTCGCGGCATGATCCTACGGTCACCGCGCACAGCACGAACGCGCTGCACACACTTGCTGAGCAGGTGACACTGGAAAGATGATGTTCAGTGATTCGCGGCGTGGTCCTGCGGCCATCACTTGCAGCACGAACGCTCTGCACGCACTTGCTGAGCAGGTGACGCTGGGAAGATGAAGTTCTCTGGCTCACAGCATGATCCTACCACCACCGCGTGCAGACTGGACCCTCCACCCACACTAGCTGAACAAGGTAAGGCAGAGATGACGGGGTCCGTGGTTGGCAGAGACGCCATTACTGACACCGCTTCCCGACTGGACGCTCCGCTTGCATTTGCTCAGCAAATTAAAACAGGGAAGATTACCCCGTAGTTGGCAGCATGAGTCTCCCCTTCACCGCCGGCCGCCTCAGACCGATTTATACTCCTTGTAACACCACGCCGTAAAGGGCAACATCGCCAGCAGCAACCACCCCCACGCCCCGACTAAAGCCGCGGCGATGCCGACTGCCGCCAGCAGCAGGATTGGGTAGGTAAGGAACAGGCAGGCAAACAAAACGGAATCGTAAAACACCGTCCCTTTCGTTTTCTTTCTGGCGAAATTCCGCCAGCATACATAAAACCATCTTTGCGTGAACCAACCGATGGCTGCAGGAATCGCCAGCAGCCAACGGTTCCGCTTTTGCGGCCGCATGTCCCGCAGGCCCGCCTGCATGCCGGCTTCGAGGCGCTGGTGAAGGGTATCGTTAAATGTTTTGCTGTGATGCGATTCATGCATCACCTCCCCGAAATATACATGAATGCTTTTGGGCACGGCGTCGAAAGAATCATATACGATCGACACCGGCTGTATGTGCAGCGTCGACAGGCCCTCGTTCTTCCAGGCATTGATCGCCATGCGGAACGTTCCCTTCCGCAACTGCCGCACCTGTTGCTCATTCACACAGATGCCTTCCGGAAAAATCAGGATGCATCCGTTTTTGCGGAGTATCTCGATGGAATGGTGAAACGTTTCCTCATTCTTCGCAAGATTTTCTTTCCCCTCGCTGAGCCGGAATATGGGGATCATATGCATGGCATTCAGTATCCTCGCTACGCCCGGCTTTTTGAACGCGTCGCCGCGTGCCAGGAAGTGCAGGCTGCGCGGCATCAGCGCGCCCATGATCATTGCGTCGAGAAAAGAATTAGGATGGGTGCAGGCCAGGATGCAGGGTTCATGGTTTTCTTTGTAATGGAATACTATCCGCTTACAATAAAACCGCAAGGCAACCCGGACCCATATTTTTAACAGACTGTAAAGCATTGTTCTCCGCCAGCGTTGGCACGTTTAGTTCACCATACCGTTAAAGCAACGGTGCGGTACAATATCGTGCATTGTCCGGCGTAAAACAAGACCTTCCGTGCAAAATTTTATCGCGCGCCCACCCGCGTACCCACTTACTTCCGGGGCGGAGCCAGCTGGCGGATGCCATGCTTCTGGAGATCGAACTTCATTTCCAGGATCTGAAACAGGAGCAAATTCAGCGACTCCAGCTTGGCGATGATACGGGGATAGATGGTGGGCTCCGCGTTCGGAACTACTACGCTGTTTCCCCGTACCACATTCAGGATATCATCCTCCGAGAAAGCGAAAAATTGTGCCGGCGAGAGGTTGTAAATAGAAAGTATGGAGCCCAGCCGGTTGCAGTGCATATTGGTGATACCGGATTCCATGGAAACATACGTGGAGCTCGATACGTTCAATTGCTCTGCCATGTAGTGCTGCGTCAGGTTGTGCAGCACACGGAGGAGATAGAGTTTTCTGCCGATTTCATTCATGATTGCAATGGTTGAGGTTAAGAAATTGGTGCGATGGCAACAAAACTAACGGTATCTCCATTCTTATCTCTTGACATTTGTCAAAAAATTCCGCCGCTTCTTTGAAGGGTATTTCCCCGACCTGACGCGACTCAGCGTGGCCGCATCAATGCCAAGGTAGGAAGCGATGTACTGCAGCGGCACGCGGTTCACAATATCCGGATGCTGCTCCAGCAGCCTGTCGTACCGCACCTTTGCATCATCCATGCGCAGGGAAATGGCGCGGGTTTCCATCTGAATGTAGTACTCCTCCGTAAGCTCCCGGCCAATGTTATTGAAAACGGGATATTGCCGGTAGAGCGCCTTCAGCCGCCCGTATTCCAGCGATATGCAGACGGTGTCTTCCAGCGCCTCCAGCACCTCGCGGCTGGGCACCTGGCGGAAAAAACTCTGCACGGAAATGATGATGTCGCCCTCCTTCATGAACCACGACGTAATGTCTTCCCCGCTGTCCGGCACATAATATCCCCGCACCAGCCCCGTCATCCCGAAATAACAATGCCGGCATACTCTGCCGAGCTCCAGGATGATGGATTTTTTCCGGAAGAACACCACCTCCGTTTGCTGCCGGATGTCGTTTTCCAATGCAGGTGAAATGGGCTCGATCTTGTTGAAGAGTGCAAACATACTTGCATACATGGCGTCTGTTTCCGCGTTGCTAAATTGCTTCATATGGTTTTGCAGATTGGTTTTTCATTGATATCAGCCCTTACAGGGGCATTGGTTGGTTAACTGCGGGGACTATTCAAATATAAGCAAATGCCGGTTTAAATATAAAAGAAAGGCAAAATTATATAATACTCCCGCCGCGGCGGGTGGCTACTTTTGTTGAACATTAAAAAACACACCAACATGAAAAAAGCACTCGCCGTACTCGCCGGCCTCACTGCCACCCTCAACGTATTCGCACAATCCGCCAAAACCGATTCCTTCACCGTGGCAGGCAATTGCAACATGTGTAAAAAAAGAATCGAAAAAGCGGCGCTCACCGACGGCATTTCGAAAGCGCAATGGAATGTGGACACGAAAGTGATGACCATCACCTACGACAGCGCCAAAACATCCGCCGAAGTTATTCAAAAGCAAATTGCCGTTTCCGGCCACGACACGGAAAAACAAAAAGCAACGGAATCGGCCTACAACCTGCTGCCGGGCTGCTGCCGCTACGAACGGAAATAGTCCTCAGAACAATGCCCATCCGCGAACGTTATAACTGTACAACTATCCAGCCATGGAAAACCATCACGCACATCAGCAGCATACGCCGGCGCCGCAGCCGCACCACGACAACAGCCACACCCGGCATCAGCAGCCGCACAAGGAGCACGACCAGCACGGCGGCCATGATGAGCATACAGGACATCATACGGGTGACTTCCTGAAACGTTTCTGGGTCTGCCTCGCCGTAACGGTACCGGTATTGCTGCTGTCGCACATGATACAACAGTGGCTGAACCTTTCCATCGAATTCCCGGGCGACCGGTACGTGCTGCTCGCGCTCAGCAGCTTTATTTTCGCATACGGCGGATGGCCGTTCCTGACCGGGCTGGTACGGGAACTGAAACACGGTAACCCGGGCATGATGACCCTGGTGGCCGTAGCCATCACCACCGCCTACGTATATAGTGTGGCCGTGGTATTCGGGCTGAAGGGCATGGACTTTTTCTGGGAACTGGCCACCCTGATCGACATCATGCTGCTGGGCCACTGGCTCGAAATGAAATCGCAGATGGCTGCTTCGCGCGCGCTGGAATCGCTGGTGGAGCTGCTGCCGGCCGTTGTGCACGTGGAGCATGGCGATCATGTGATGGACATTCCGCTGAAGGACCTACAGCAAGACCAGGTGGTGCTCGTTAAGCCGGGTGAAAAAATTCCGGCAGACGGTCTCATCATCGATGGCAGCTCTTACGTAAACGAGAGCATGCTGACTGGCGAAAGCGTTCCGGTAAAAAAGGAAAAGGACGCCAGGGTGATCGGCGGGGCCGTGAACGGCGACGGCGCATTGCGGGTACGCGTAACCGGCGCCGGCGGCAACAGCTACCTGAACAAGGTGATCACCATGGTACAATCGGCCCAGGGCGCCAAATCGAAAACGCAGAACCTGGCCAACAAAGTAGCGAAGTGGCTCACCATTATTTCCATCAGCGTGGGTGTGATCACGTTCATCGTCTGGCTGACGGCGGGGCAGGAATTATCATACGCATTGGAACGCATGGTTACGGTGATGGTCACTTCCTGCCCGCATGCGCTGGGCGTAGCCATCCCCCTCGTGATTGCCGTGTCTACCACGCTTTCCGCCACGCACGGCCTGCTCATCCGCAACCGCACCGCGTTTGAGAACGCGCGCCGGCTCACCACCATCATCTTCGACAAAACAGGCACGCTCACCAAGGGCAGCCACGAAGTGCAGCAGGTGATCCCCCTCAACGGAAAATTCAATGAAGCTGAAATACTGCAATACGCCGCCGCCATCCAGCAGAACTCGGAGCACCACATCGCGCACGGCGTGATGCGGCGGCTGAAGGAGCAGCAACTCGATCTGTGGAAATCGTCCGACTTCCAATACATGCAGGGTATCGGCGTGAAAGGCACCGTGAATGGCAAACAGGTGGTAGCCGCGGGCCCGAATTATTTCAAACAGCAGCAACTCACTTCCCCGACCATCCCCGATCATATTGACCAATCCACCGACACGGTAAATTTTGTGCTGATCGACGGCGAGCCGGCCGGCATCATCACCCTGGCCGACAGCATCCGCGAATCCGCGGCGGAAGCCATTGCCCGGCTGAAGGACATGCGCATCAAATCTTTCCTGCTCACGGGCGACAACGAAAAGGTCGCCGCCGCCGTGGCTAAAAAACTGAACATGGACGGTTACCTGGCCAACGTGCTGCCGCATGAAAAACAAAGCAAAGTGAAAGAGTTCCAGGATAACGGAGAAATCGTAGCCATGACAGGCGACGGCGTAAACGATGCTCCCGCGCTGGCGCAGGCGGACGTAGGCATCGCCGTAGGATCCGGAACCGACGTGGCGGCCGAAACCGCGGATATCATCCTCGTGAACAGCGACCCGAAAGACGTGGTGCAGATGATCTCCTTCGGCAGGGCCACTTACCGCAAAATGGTGCAGAACCTCGTCTGGGCGGTAGGCTATAACGTGATCGCCATTCCCCTCGCCGCGGGCGTCCTTTATCCGAAATTTATGCTGAGCCCCGCGATGGGCGCCGTTTTGATGAGCGTCAGCACCATCGTGGTGGCCATCAATGCCAGGCTGCTGCGGGTGAAATAGCTCCCCACAACCGCTGCTTCATCACCCCGCTATCGCCCTGGCGCCATTGGAGCGATCTTTACACGGACGGATAGCACTTACCCCCGGCCCTGTCGCCCGTCATCAAGTTCCTCCCGGCCGGACGCAAAAAAAGCTGAAACCCTTTACGGATTTCAGCTTTGTTAGTTTTGCCCGGACCTTCGCTACGACTGCAGCATCAGCTTTTTGATCTCGTGCACGCAGGCGAGATGATCGTTGCCGAAGCCATCGTGCCAGGCCAGTCCCATTTGTTTCAGGTCGAAGTGCTTGATGATGGTGCCTGCATGGGTTGGCGCATTCACTTCCGCGGGCGGGTAGCCGATCACGTACAGCGAATCGGCCAGTTCCACCGCCAGCTCTATATCGTGCGTACTGAACATGATCGTGTTCAGTTCATGGCTTTCGTTGATCAGCTGGAACGCTTTCTTCACGTTGTCGATGTTTCCCACGTCGAGGCCGGAGAACGGCTCGTCGAGCACCATGTAATAACCGGAGCTGAGGAGCTGCTCCAGGATGGCGGTACGCTGGCGCTGCCCGCCGGAGAGCTCGTTGGGAAACTGGTCTTTGTTTTTCTCCAGCCCCCAGTCGGTCAGGTAATGCATGATCTTCTCATTTTTTTCCTGGCTGGAGAGATTGCTTTTACGCAGCGCGAAGTGCAGCGCCTGATACACGGTTTTATGCCGGAAGAGCGTATATTTCTGGTTCACGAATCCCACATCCCCTTCTTCCACCAGCTTTGCCGGCTGCCGGCCGTCTGTTGCCGGCTGGGAATAATCGGGGATCAGCACCCTGCCCGATGTTGGTTTCGCAAGACCCGTCAGGGCTTTGAAAAGGGTGGATTTCCCACGGCCGGAACGGCCCACGAATGCGATGATCTGTCCCTGCTTCCTGTCCGGCCGCACCACGTCGCGCTCGATCAGGTTCACGTCTTTGAGTACCACCTTTTCCCCGTAAGCAACGGTGAGGTTTTCCACGTGAAGGATGGTGTCCTTTTGTTCGTATGCAACTGGCATGTGTTTCCTTAGAATGTTGAGTATCTGAATAAAGCTTTGCGGCTGGCGTTGATGGCCCAGTCGAGCAGCAGGCCCACCAGCAGGATAACCAGCTGGAGCGCCACGATGCGCCCGTGGTTCATGAACTTGTCGCTGTTCTTGATCAGCACGCCGAGACCGCCTGCGGCCACCAGGATAGATTCCACCGTCACCAGCATCATCCAGATGATGGCGAGGTTCTGGCGCAGGACGTCCAGCACATAGTCCAGCCGGCCTTTGATCACCACTTCAAGCAATACCTCCCAACGGGAGCATTTCAACGAGCGGGCATGATCGATCTCTTCTTCCGGGATATCTTTCAATACCGCCAGCATGGAAGTAATAAAATACAGGCTCATGAAAACGAACAGCACGCTGATCTGCATGGTGCGCGCGTTGCTCACGAGTATCGCCAGATAAAAGGTAATGCCGGTGAGAGGCAGATACCTGACTTTGCTCAGCACCACCGCCAGCGGGCGGATGGCAGGCAACGGCGACAGGTACACGATGATCAGCGACAAGATGATCGACAATACGGCCGCCTGGAAACAAAGCGCGAGGGAGCTGGCGATATGCACTACCAGCCCTTCGCGGTATAAAGAAATGAAGCCTTCCCAAACCTGGCCCGGTGTGGGGAACAGGTGTTTGGTTCCGCTTGATGAGATTATCCAGAAAACAGCCACCAGCAATATCCATACGCCGGTGATCATCATCGCCTGGCTCCTGGTCACCGTTTCAAATGGCCTGAACCAATTCTTAACATTCATGCCGGGTTATTTAAGGATTGAGATCACTACGCGCCTGTTCTGTGCTTTACCGGCGGGCGTGGCATTGTCAGCCACAGGCTCGTCCTGGCCCTTCCCGTCTACTTTCTGGAAACGGTCGGCCGGAATACCTTTCTGGATCAGATAGCTTTTCACCGCTTCAGCGCGGGCGGTAGACAGGGAATAGTTGCCTTCCTGGTTGCCGGTATTGTCCGTATGGCCCACCAGTTCGAGCTTGGAATCTTCCGCCTGCAACAGCAGGTTATAGATTTGCTCCAGGATGTCTTTCCCTTCTGGACGGATAGACGCCCGGCCTACGTCGAAGTTGATACGCCACTCGCCGGAAGCAACCACCTGGGTGGCTTTCTTGGAATAATCGGTGGCATACGCCGCGCCGGCGTCGATGTTCTGGATCGCCTTGATGAACGACAGGTTCACCGCTTCGTCATATGGTATGATGCGTTTTACGTTCTGGTTGAATCCTGCGGGATTCAGGTCTTTCAAATAACGGGACACCTGGTCGTACACGGCTTTGTAACGGTTCACGCCGTCGGTAACGCCGTAGTACTGGTTGGCGTCCGCGAAGTTGAACACCCTGGAACCGCCCATGTTATAGGAAATGCCGTTCTTTTCGCCTTTCTGGCCTTTGAACATATCGTACCAGTATTGCGGCGTTTCCATGCCGAATGTTTTGGCCACAGCTTCAGAGGCCCTTTTACGCCAGGTATCGTATTGTTTCATCTGGTTGGAAGCGATAAAGGCGGATTTGAAGATGTTGCTCACAGTCTCCTTGTTCCTGTCGGCCCATTCTTTCACGAACAGCACGGTAGTGGCCATCTGGTTGTTGAACTCTTTGGTAGACACAATGTCGGTGAAGCCGGAGAGGGCGTCGAACACGGTTTTATCGCCGGGCGTCCAGGTGGCGCAGCCGTCTACTTTTTTATTGATGGTTTTACCGGTGAGCTTGCCGTTTTTCACTTCTTTCAGCGGAACGGTCCAGCCGGCGGTTTGTGATTTGATCAGTTCTTTGGCAGACTCCATATAATCGTCGTTCGCGGAGGCGAGGAAGTTCACCGCATCTTCGTCGTACGTTGTGGGGTCCGGGTTGATCTTGAGGCCGTTCGCGGCCGCGTAGTTCACCGCTGTCACCCAGTCGCCGTCGCCGATCACCGCGGAAATGAGCGCGCCTTTCATGGATGGAGGGTTCATTTTCCAGCTCGGGGGACCGATCAGTTTGTCTTCGCCATAGCTCAGGCCCACGGCGCCCATGGCCTGCACGTGGTATTTGCCTTCGCCGTATTTGTCGTTCAGCGCCTGCTGTACGGAGCTCACGTAAAAGGGAACGCCGTCGCCCATGATCATGATGCCCGCTACGCCTTCTTTGGGGTTCGCGTTGCCGCGGTCGAACTCCTCGATGAATTTCATCTGAAGGTTGCGCAGCTCGGAGAGCCAGTCTTGCCGGATGATCTCCAGGTTCACGCCGTTTTTCTCCATCTGTGATCCTTTGGTGGTTTTGGCGCCGCCATTGGCCACGATGATGCCCGATTGTGCGTTCCAGGCGTAAGCCGCAATCCGCACCAGCGGTTTGGACGACACCTCGCTGGAGGCAGATTCCTCCGGCAGGGGCAATTCCGCGGAGGTGGTGACGTTGTTCACATCTTTATCGCTGACGTCCAGCTTGCTGAGGCTCTTCGATTCGTCTACCCGCAGGCCCGGCGACAGGAAATAAACGCCCGCGCCGATTGCGCCGGCCACTGCCAGCGTGATAAGGGCTTTCGACAAAAAAGTTAATTTAGACCACTTCATAGTTATGCTTGGGTTGTGTTTTACTTGTTTGGGAGGTTGTTACTCAGTTAAAAATATCACCGAATCCTTTGCTTTCGATTTTGTCTTCCGGGGATAGTTTGTAGTTGGGATTGCTGTATTTCTTCGAATCCGGTATCGCGTAGTTGTCCGTTTTGATCTGGTCGGCCAGTTTATCCAGTTTGGCGTACAGCTCGTCGCTGTCTGCGGAGTACTGGCTGGTGAGGGTATCCAGGTCGAGCAGGTTTTCCTTGGTAGTAGCCAGGTCGAGGGCGATGGTGTTGGTCACCACGTCGAGCGCGTATTCCAGTTCCCATCCTTTGGTGAAGAGCATGGCCGATTTGGCTTGTTCCGTCGCTCGTTTTGAGGCTTCGGCGAAGGCGTATTCCTTTTTCAGCATGTCGATGCTCACTTCAAAATCCGCGATCTTGATTTCCATGGCCGTGTCGACCATATTGAGCTTACGGTCGAGCTTGCCGATCACGTGGGCCCGGCTGCCGTACTTGCGAACGAGGCCCGTGCTCTGGTTGAGGAGGTGGCTGACCCTTTGCGCTTCGCTCAGCGTTTTCATGATGTTGGTTTGCAGCTCAACGTATTCATCGGAGTCTTTCGCGGCTGTTTCTCCCAGTTTCCTTTCCAGCTCCTGCATTTTGTTCTTGGTCGTTTCCGCCCGGGATTGCAGGGTCAGTACTTTTTCCTGGTAGTCTTTCGACTCTTTTTCCGCTTTCATGGATTCCGCTTCCATCGTGGCTTTGATTGCCTTGATCTTCGCTTTGGCCTGTTTGAACTCCGCGCGGTTATTGATCATTTTCTGTTTCTGATCTTCCAGTTCCCCGAAAGGATCGTACTTGATCAGCATTTTATGCAGCGACCTTGCGAGCCGTTTCATGCCTTTGATGAACACCGGGAGCAGGATGAAGAAGCCGATCACAAGCACCGCTACGGCGATGGCTCCCAGCACGTTCCCTACCCAGGTAAAAACGATCGGCAGAATGTAGGCATAGAGCCCCCAGGCGATGGTGCCGATGAGCACAACGCCCACGACGGCGCCCAGCCCCTTTTCCCCTTTGCGCCAGTTCTGCGGATTGAAGGTGATTTCATTTTTTTCAAAATGCTTGAGTATAGGCAGCTCCAGCACTTTGTTAGATTCCTGCGACATATGTGTGAGTTTGAATGTGTATGTTATTTAATGAACCGCTGGATCCCTTCTTTGATCGTGTTCAGTCTGTCGATGCTGGTCTTCCGGGCGAGGTCGTTCGCGTTCAGTTTTTCCCTGACGGCTTTTTCTTTGGGATAATGGCTTTCGTCGATTTTGGAGAGCATTGTTTTTTTCTGGCTGATGTCCGCCTCCAGTTGCTGCAGTTCCGCCCGCAGCTGTGTGATGCGAAGGCTCGCCTTGTCCACTTCCGCGGTCAGCTTCGTTTTCTCGCTGCTTTTCTGTTCTTCCAGCGCATTCAGTTTTTGTTGTCCCTGGTTGACGTACTGGTTATGCACCTCGTTGATCTTGCTGATGTAAAACTCTGCATCCAGCAGCAGCTTTTGCGGCGTGAGGGTCTTATCCAGCGTTTTGGCCATCTGGAACGCCATCTGGTATGTCTGTTCCCCGGCTACGCCGATGGTGCTGACGGCCTTGTAGAATTCGTAAAAGTCGTACCCGGGCATATTGATCGAATCCAGGCCGCTTTCGTATACCTCCAGTACTTCGCTCACAACGGGATCTGTGATCACCTTGGCGGTCAATGCTTCGGATGCGGGGTTAAATGCAGGGGCGCTGTTACCGACGGGAAAAGAAGGCGGTTCTGATGCCGGGGCAGGCTTCGCTTCATTTTCATCAGGCTTCAGGAATAAGCTTTTCCAGTTTTTTAACATGTTGGGATACAATTTCCAGAAAATTATAAAAAAAAACTGACTTGTGTGTTTCCGGAGCGTGATTTATGCGATAAATGTCTAATGTCTATGGCGCAATAAGTCAAAAAAGAAGGATTTTTTCAGGGAGAAAGGGATAGATGTTGCCACATCTGAAATTTCAGGAAGGGGAGGCGATGTACCGGCCGCCACGCCGAAACACCAGCCGGTTATTGCCGCTGTTGCGTTTCTTTTCGGGGTTCCGGATGAAAAAGCCGGTCAGGTTTCAGCAGGTGCAATGATACTATTCAGCAGTCAAACGGCAACGCACACACGAATTTTTGGCTGCGGTCCCCATCCGGAAAAAGACGGAAAATACACCCGTCTTCACGGAAGTTACAACATCCGGATCATACGACTGTCCTGCACTATCCTGCATTTTTTCATCGCAAAAAAATGAGGCAATATCATATCATGAATTGCGAAAAACAAGCAAACAACGGATGCATTGCGTGCTTACCTTTAGTATTGTAAGATTGTGTGTGCGCGCTGGTTTGCGCGTTTGCTGTTGACTCACGCTGATTCCGTTCACCATAAAATCATCGTTATGAAAAAACCTGAAGATCCACGTTGTCCGTTCGCCGCTGTTATCGATTCAATACCCGGAACATTCAAAAAACATATCCGTTTACGTTAGTTCGTGCATTCATTGTTTTTCCACCCGGGATGATGTGGTAACATCCCGGACGACAATTTTGTACCAAATCTATTTCGGGCCTTCCACTTAACGCTGCATGCCGGAGCGAGCCGGTATGCCATTTCCTAACTAGGACGGCTTTGCCGTTCAAAAAATCTTCATCATGCGATCAAAATTGCTGCGCGGCACAACGCGCTGTATTATGTACGTCGTGCTGCTTGTGCTCCCGGGCTTGCTGCGGGCGCAATCCGTAACCATCAAGGGCGCCGTTGTAGACGAGCAGGGAGCGCCCGCCATTGGCGTAACCATTGCCGTTAAACAGGGCAAAACCGGCACGGCTACCGACGCCGAAGGCAAATTCACGCTGAGCGTTCCGCCCGGCGCGGTGCTGCTGCTTACCAGCGTCAACTACGAGTCGACCGAAATAACGGTAGACGAGCGAACCGAGTACCACATCGTACTAAAAACAAAGGCGTCGAGCCTGAGCGACGTGGTGATTGTGGGGTACGGCACCCGTAAGAAATCCGACCTCACGGGCGCGGTGGGCACCGTACGCAGCGAATCGCTGATGGAACGGCCCAGCTCGTCGCTCAACCAGGAGCTTTCCGGGCGCGTAACAGGTGTGAATGTGTCGTCCAACTCCGGGCGGCCCGGCGGCAGGGCCAACATCCGCATCCGCGGGTTCAGTTCGATCAACATCCAGAACGATCCGCTTTATGTGATCGACGGGGTGATCCTGAACGTGGCCGGCCTGCAGAACGGGAGCACGCCCATCGATTACCTCAACCCGAACGACATCGCGTCTATCGAAGTGCTGAAAGACGCATCGTCCACTGCCATTTACGGCGCCCGCGGCGCGAACGGCGTTATTCTTGTAACCACCAAGCGCGGCACCTCCGGCGGCGGCAGAGTCACATACGATTCAGATTTCAGCATCGGCACGCTGCCGAAGAAACTCGGCGTGCTTAACTCGAAAGAGTTCCTGATGGTGGAAGACATCGCCTATCAGAACGCGCAAAAATTCGACCCCGTGGGCTGGGCCAACGGCAAATACACCGACCCGAAAACCAAACGGACCAACCCGCTGCTGTTCGACGCGCAGGGCAACCCGCTGTATGATACCGACTGGCAGGAAGAAGCCACCCAGAAAGCGTTCACACAGAACCACCAGCTGGCGTTCACCAACGGGAACGACAAGGGCAGCTACGGCGCGTTTCTCAATTACCGTAACGAGAACGGCCTCATCAAGGGCTCGTGGCAGAAAAGGTATGCCGCGCGGTTCGTGTTCGACAGCCAGATCAAGCCCTGGCTCAAAGTAGGCGGCGCGCTGGGCTACACCGACCAGAACGAAAAGCAGGTAGACCAGCTGGGGGGCGGCGGCATTGTAACGATGCGGCAGGTGCTGGAAGCGCTGCCTATCATTCCCGTCAAATTCCCCGATGGATCGTGGGCTGGCAACGACGACTACCCCGGCATGGAAGGCGGCGGCAACCCGCTGCAGGTACTGGAAGAGCGGTTGTATTACCTCCGCACGCAAACCCTGCTGGGCAACTTTTACTCCAACATTACGCTGGCCAAAGGGCTGGAGCTGCGGACCACCGTGGGCGCCAACGTCATCAACCAGCGCACGGATTATTACGGCGGACGCGACCTGAACTATATTTCCCGCTCGCAGAAAGGCGTGGCGCAGATCACCAATAACCGGTACAATTCATGGCAGTTCGAAAACTACCTCACGTATAACAAGGAGATCAACCGCATCCATTCTTTGAATGCGTTGCTGGGGCTGTCGTGGCAGCACGTGGACCAGTTCAATAATTTTGCCGCCACACAAGGTTTCAGCGACGATTATTTTAAATTCAACAACCTGGGCGCCGGCGCCAACCCGCAAACGCCGACATCGTCCGCTACCGCTTACGGCCTCAATTCCTACTTCACGCGGCTGAACTACGGGCTGATGGATAAATACCTGGTGACTTTCACCGGCCGTCTCGACGGCTCTTCCAAATTCGGCAGCAACAACCAGTATGCTTTCTTCCCTTCCGCGGCCATTGCCTGGCGGGTGTCGCAGGAAAACTTCATGAAGCCGCTCACTTTCATTTCCAACCTGAAACTGCGCGCCAGTTACGGCGCCACCGGCAACTCCGAAATTCTCGCTTACCAGGCGCTCGCCGGCATGGGGAATTACGATGTGATCTTCGACGGCGTGCGTAATCCCGGCACCGGTATCAGCCGGATGGCGAACGACGACCTGAAGTGGGAAAAAACCCTGCAACTGGATGCCGGCATCGAGCTCGGCCTGTTCGACAACCGCGTTTCCATGGAATTTGACGTATACCGCAAGAAAACCGTGGACATGCTGCTGGCTGCGCCGCTGCCCACCACCAGCGGGTATTCCAGCATCACCCGCAACATCGGCAGCATGGAGAACCGCGGGATAGAGTTCGCCATCAACACCACCAACATCAAAACCGCCGATTTTTCGTGGAATTCCCAATTCAACATTTCCGTGAATAAGAACCGCGTGCTGGCGCTCACTGGCGGCAGCGATATCTATTCCGGCTCCACGGTGATCAGGGTGGGCGAGTCTGTCGGGTCCTTCTTCGGCCGGGTGCACCTTGGCACCTGGAGCACCCAGGAAAAAGACCTCGCCGCCGTGTATAAGGCCAGGCCGGGCGATGTGAAGTACCTTGACCTGAACAATGATAAACAGATCAACGACAACGACCGCACCATCATCGGCAAAGGCATTCCCGACGGGTTCGGCACCTTCCTGAATACCTTCACTTATAAAAACTGGTCGCTGACCGTAGACCTGCAGTACATGTACGGCAACGACGTGATGGACCGCAGCATTCACTCGCTCGAAGACCGCCAGGGCATCGCCAACAGCTACAAAACCGTGCTGAACGCGTGGACGGAAACGCACCAGAACACGCCCATCGCCCAGTTGCGCCCCGTGCCGGCCGGTTACACCACCAACAACGACAGCCACAAGGTGACCGACGCCTCCTTCATCCGCGGCCGCAACGTGCTGCTCGCGTACGTGTTCCCCGGCTCCGCCACCTCGGCCATGAAACTGAGCCGGCTCCGGGTGTATGCCTCCGTGCAGAACCTGTTCGTATCCACCAAATACAGCGGGTACGACCCGGAAGTGTCCAACTCCGGCTCTCCTTTCGACCAGGGCTATGCGCTGTACGACTATCCCAAGCCGCGGGTCTTTATGCTGGGGCTGAATGTGGGCCTGTAAACCAAAGTGAAAAAATTAAAACGAACGAATCATGAAAGCTTACATAAAAAACAACCTGTTGGGATGGGCCGCGGGCGCGATGTTACTCACCGGCTGCTCCAAGTTTCTCGATGAAAAGGATCCCAGCAATTTCACGGTAGACCAGTATTACCAGACGGCCGAGCACGCCCGCAGCGGCGTGAACAGCATTTACGCTTCCATGCGCGAGCCGACCGTCAGCGGTTTCGGCGGCGGCGCGTGGATGATGACGGAGTTCGCCACCGGGCTGGCCGCAACAGACCTGGGTCAGGCCGTGAACAGTTACTTCGTGAAAGACCTCATCAACACGCCCGATAACGGTTACGGCCGGTCGTACTGGGTGAACTATTACCGCGGCATCGCCAACGCCAACCTCGCCATCGAGAAAATACCCGCCATCAAGATGGATGAAACCGAGCGTAAAAAACTGCTCGGCGAAGCGCGCTTCCTGCGGGCCTGGTATTATTTCGGGCTGGTGCGCATGTTCGGCAACATCCCGCTTATCCTCAAACCCGTAGACCTCAATTCCTCCGAACTGAAGCCTTCCCAGGCGCCGGTGGAAGATGTGTACGCCGCCATCGACGCGGACCTGAAGGAAGCCGAAGCCGCAGGACTGAAATGGGCCGACGCTTCCGGCAAAGTGAGCATGGGTACGGTGAAAGCCCTTATGGCGCAGGTGTACCTGACCATGGCCGGTTACCCGCTGCAGAAGGGGGCGGCTTACTACGAGCTGGCCGCTAAAAAAGCGGAGGAAGTGATCGACTCGAAGCAGTTTTCGCTGTTCCCCACTTACGCGGACTTGCACAACCCGGCGAAGAAAAACACGGGTGAAAACATCTTCATGATGCAGTTCCGCACGCAGATCATCGCGTCCAGCTGGCAGGTGTCCATACTGCCGTACAACAAAAACATCTCGGCGTATTCCGATGAAACCGGCGGCATTTACGCCAACATCGATTTCATCAAAACGTTCGACCCGGCAGATCTACGGGTGAAGGAGAAACAGTTTTTCTACACCAGCTACACGGCCGAATCTGACCGCAACAAGAAGGTAGAGCTTGGCGGATACTACCTCTGGAAGCACTTCGACGAAACCGCACAGCTGACGACGGCGAACAGCGACCTGAACTGGAGCATCATCCGGTATGCGGACGTGCTGCTCACTTACGCCGAAGCCGCCAACGAGGCCGCCGGTCCCGGCGCCAAGGCATACGCCGCGCTGAAACAAATCCGCGACCGGGCGCAACTGCCGGAACTGGCGGGGCTTTCCAAGGAACAGTTCCGCGAAGCCGTATGGCGCGAGCGCTGGTTCGAGCTGTGTTATGAAAACACCACGTGGTTCGATATGGTGCGGCTGCGCAAAGCGTTCAACTTGACCACGAAACAATTCGAACCGTACGTAGGCCACAAATTCTCCTACGGGCCGGTGGTATCGGAAAAGGAGCTGCTCTTCCCCATACCGTCGCAGGAAATCCTCGACAACGCCAACCTGAAACAAAACAAAGGATACTGAGTGGTGGAATAGTTGTTAAGTGGACGGGCCGCCTTGTGGATGGGCGGCCCTTATTTTTTTGTAATATTGGGCTTGTTTTCAAAACGATAGCCCAAGATGATAACCGAAAAACTGGATGAGATCCTCGACCTGCTGATCGACGCGGCAAAGCTCATGGAACGCGGCAAATACACAAACGGCTCCGATAAGCTGGATATCGCGGAACCCTTGCTGAAAACCATTACCCCCAAAGAGGCGGGCCCTTCGGAATATTACTACCATTGGGGCTATTATTTCGAAATCAGGATCAACCTGCTCGGCCACCTGGGGAAACCCGCGGAGCAGGAAGCGGTGGTGCGGGAGCTGTTCCAACGCTTCCCCTTCAGTGCCGGTGAGCTCGGCAGCGAAGATCTACTGCGCATGCGGGTGGCTTACCGGGCCGCTTACGGCGCGCTGGTGTCCATTTATACTGCCAGAAAAGACTTCGCATCCGCAACGGACGCCATAGAAAAATGCTTCGCGCTGGATTCTGCCGAAGGCGAAACGGCCGACGGCATGCGCCCATATTATGAACTGAAAGCGCTCACCTACCTCGAAGCCAGCGCGTCCGACCCCGCCACATACCGGCAGGCCTTCAACGAGGCGCTGGAGTTACTGGAGAAGAAAGCGAAAAAAAGCACCGTTGTCACCATTACCGACGAACGGCTGCACGCTGCGCTCCAAGCCAAAGACGATTTAAAGCCCGCGGCGCCGAAAGAAACCTGGCAGGAAGCGCTGGAACGGTATAAAAAAGCATACGAAAAGCTGGACGTACAAGACGACTACGATCATAACCAGCTGCGCATCTTCAAAAAAGAAACAGACCCCATTCCAGGTAAGCAGCCGTTTCCCGCCTCCCTTCGTGAGTTATACCTGCGGCACGGTGCGTTCGAACTGCGGGATCCCGACGAATGGGGTTCAATGCTGATATACGGTGGCGGGGAAGGTTATTTCTCCAACTGCGTGGGGCTCATAGCGGCTATCGACCGTATCTGGGGCGGGCGGCCCGAATTCAGCCGCTCTTTCACGCAGGAAGAAATTGACTATCTCAACCGGAACTACATTTCCTTCGGCCACCTGAAGCATGACAGTAACGCCTATACGCACTTCTTCTTCGACGGAAAAGGCGGCTTCGGCCGGATTTACTACAACCAGGATGACTGGGATGCGGCCTTTCCGGTTTTTAAGTCGCTGCTCAGTGGATGGACGGCTCCGCTGACACTGGATGAGCTGGTGAGTGATGCGGTGACGGTGGTGATAGAAGCGTTGGAAGAAGACGGGAACTAAACCGCCGCCGGAATCCGGCCCATCCGCTCCGCCTTCTAGCCAGATATGCTGCGTTTCCCGTTTCAGGACGGGAAGCTGATTTTCCCCATCGAAACATTGGGGATGCCATTTCTCCCTTCTCCAAAGCTGGTGGCGCCGCCACAGACAGTTTCATTGGCCAGTACCGCGAACAGTACCGCTTCTTTGGCGTCCGGGTTGATGTGCAGTTCCGCGGTGCTTTTAAATGTACAGTCCGGCAGCAGTTCCGAAATGTTTTTGATCAGCAGCGGATTATGCATGCCGCCCCCGCTAACGTAAAAATGAAACCCACGGCCTTCATCCGTAACCGTTTTGATCGCCTCCGCGATCGTTTCGGCGGAAAAGCGGTTCAGGGTGGCCATGACGTCTTCGTGGCTCAGTGCGGCAGTGCCGGATCTATCCCGGGCCGCCTGCAGGTATGCCAGGTTGAAAAGCTCCGGGCCCGTTGTTTTGGGAAAAGGCTGCGCAAAAAAGGGATGGTCTTTCAACGCCGCGAGCAATGCTCCGTTCACCTGGCCTTTGGCCGCAATTGCCGCGTTTTCATCAAAATATTTACCCGGGAAATGTTGCCGCGTATACGCGTCCATCAGCGTGTTGCCGGAGCCGGTGTCGGTACTGAACACTTCATCCGCATTGAGCGTACCCGGCAGGTACGTGAAATTGGCGATGCCGCCGATGTTCAGCATGATGCGGTTCTCGCCCTTCCCGGAAAAAATAAGAAAATCGCCATACGCCGCCAGTGGCGCACCTTCTCCGCCAGCGGCCACGTGCTTTTGCCTGAAGTCGCTCAGCGTGATAATGCCCGTCGCCACCGCCATATGATCTCCGTCTCCCAGTTGCAGCGTGGCATTGCTGAATTTTTCGCGCCCGTGCAGCGATCTGGGAGCGTGGAAGATTGTCTGCCCATGGCTGGCGATCAGATCCACCTCACCGGCCGGAATATCCCATCGCCGCAGGCAATCATTGATCATCGCAGCATGCCTGTGCGCAATCCATCCGTTGAGCAGGCAAACCTTTTCGAGATCCGCGTCCCGGCGCGAGAATATGCTGCTGATTTCGTTCCGGTAATCGTCGTCGTACGGGACCGTTTCAAAAGCCAGCAGCTCCACTTCCGTATCCGTACCGGTGCCGGAAAACCGGCAGAGCGCCACATCGAGTCCGTCTACGGAGGTCCCCGACATCAATCCGATCACCGTGCGCCGGGGAGCATTGGCGATTTCATACAGGCGTGCAATATTCCGGTTCATGTTGGCAGTATTTAGGTGATCTAAATATAACCAGCTTCGGCTAAATGCGGCAGGGTAAATTTAAAATGGATGCAACGGCTTCCTTTTGCCATCATTCCAGGATAAATACACATAAACCAGTATTGTTTAATATCTTCGTTTTGCTGATTTTCGTGTTCCATATGCTCCTCCCATTAAGCTTACTGCGGGAGGGCGCAACTTGAGTCACTTACCCAAATCGTCCTTCATATGCAACGCAGGAAATTCCTCCAATCCTCACTGGCCGCTACTGCGGGCCTGGCCATCAACATCAACCCCGCAACGGCAGGCGAGAAACCGCCCGCACAAAAGGAAGTATATGAATGGCGCGAATATGAAATGCGCTTTGGCGCCGACCACGGGCAACTGGAGCACTACTTCAAAACGGCGCTCATTCCGGCATTGAATAAGCATGGCGTAAAAGCGGTGGGTGTGTTCAAGGATTGGCGGCCGTCGGAGCCGGCCAAATTCTATTTACTGGTGCCGTATGCCTCGCTGGACAGCTATCTTTCTATCAATATGAAAGTAAAAGCGGACGCGGATTATATCAGGAACAGCGCGGCTTACAACGGCATTCCGGCCGACAAGCCCGTCTACAGCCGGTTCACCTCTACCCTGATGATCGCTTTCGATGGCTGGCCCTCCATGGTAATACCGGCAGCCCAACCCCGGATGTTCGAATTAAGGACGTATGAAGGGTATAGTGAGGACGCGGTTAGAAGAAAAATCAAAATGTTCAACGACGGAGAATTCCCCATTTTTCAACGGGCGAAATTGAACCCGGTATTCTTCGGAGAAGTAATTGCCGGCGACAGGCAGCCCCGCCTCACATACATGATCACCTGCGACAGTATGGAAGCCCGTGAAAAGGGGTGGGCTGTTTTTATAGCGGACCCGGCGTGGAAGAAAATGGTGACGGATCCGCAGTATGCCAATACTATTTCCGTTATCCGGAATACTTTTTTGGTGCCGACGGGGTATTCGCAGGTGTAGGGACATTTGCTGACATCAATCAAAAAAATGCAAAACAATAGCACAGCGGATTTAGTTGAAAAATGGCTGAGGGGCTGGTCGTTGTCGCGGGAAGTGCCTCCCCCGGTCAGGTATGGTTCCGGTCTTAAGGTGGATGTCGGTTATGAAAATCAGAAAGCCCGGTATGTATTTTCCGAACCCGATGACGACTTTATCCGGTTAGCCCGCAGCATCAACGAACCGTGGGTTTTCCTGAAGGTTTGCGCGTCCCCGGATGAGATAAAAGACTATCTGTCCGAAAAATGGGAAATTCAACCGCAAGGCTATTTGATGTCGTGTTTCCATCCGATGAAATTTCCCGAGGTACGTTTACAGGATGACTATCAATGGGAGGTTGAGCGCTATCCTTCCACTGCCGTCGTAAAAATTGTTACCCGGGACGGAGAACTGGCTTCTGTTGGCCGTGTTGTGCTGGTAGACGATATGGCGGTGTATGACCGTATTTCAACGGAGATCGGGCACAGAAGAAAAGGGCTTGGGACGTTATTGATGAAAGAACTCGAAAAAACCGCACGATCGAAAGGCGTTGTCAACAACTTCCTGGCCGCCACCGGGGAGGGTAGACAGTTATATCAGTCTTTTGGCTGGAAGGTTCACAGTTTTTATACTTCTGTGGTTATCCCCGGGTAATTGACGCTGCCGAAAACGGTGGGATTTGCAGTTCAGTGATTCTTTGAGATCAAGCGTCTGGACAGACTATTTTGAGGAGTAATTATGCTGTAACACCTGTGTAGTCATTTGACAAGAAATTTGTATCCAGACCTATTGCAAAAAATACGTTACCCTAAAATAACGATAGGCTCTCTCTATCGGCAAATTGTTGGCAAAAAAGAAAAAGGCCGCTGACGCGACCTTTAATTTTGAAATCCTGCTCCCCCTGCTGGACTTGAACCAGCGACCCTCTGATTAACAGCCCTTGAAAAGGCCTAATCGGGGCTAATCAGGGCGAACTTGATTTAACTTAACTGTTTAATTATCAATCGTTTAATATTTTTTGACTAATTTGACAAAAGCCTTCCGAAGGCCCTTTAACGGGACTTTGCTGGCAAATTGTTGGCAAATTTTGGAGGTCGGAGAGCCATTGTGAACCTGAAAATTTAGTCAAGATGTCATTGAGTATTTCGATCAGCCTGGACACCCGCCGGGCTAAAAAAACGGGGAAGTTTCCGGTGAAGCTGCTGGCAATTTTTAATCGCAAACCTCGCCGCTATCAGACGGTTTACGACTTGAGCGAGGACGAATTCAAGGCTTTGTCGGCTAGGCAAAAATCAGAGTGCCTGAAAAAGATGCAAGAAACCCTCAAGCAATTGCAGCGTAATGCCGAGGAAGCAGCGGCAGGATTGCAGCCATTCACGTTCGAAGGTTTCGAGAAAGCGTTCATCCTAAACAATCCTTCTTTTCACCAGCGGAAGGCGATCAAAGAAGTAGCTGAACTCGATAACCACCCTTTCAACCAGGTGATGTATGATAACCGCTTCCCTATTTTCCGGTTGCCCAAGCCAGAGCCCGACACGATCTTGGCGGTGTTCCTATATTATATCAGCAAACTTTTGAATGAGCACCGCATCCGGACGGCTGTCCATTACCAGACTACGTACAATATACTCGCCCGCTTCGGCGGTAATGTGCGGTTCATTGATATTAATGTCATCTATCTAAAGCGTTTTGAGGCCTGGATGCTGGAGCATGAATATTCTAAGACCACCGTCGGTATCTACACCCGTTGCCTGCGTGCCGCCTTTAATGAGGCCATTTTCCAGGGAATTATTAAGCGGGAGAACTGTTATCCTTTTGGCCGGAGGCTTTATCAACCGCCATCTTCCCGGAATATCAAAAAAGCGTTGACGCTGGAGGATGTGAGTAAGATATATTATTATCAGCCGGAAAATGAGCGCGAACGGAAGGCGAAGGACTTTTGGTTGTTTTCTTACCTGGCGAATGGAATCAATCCTACAGATATCATGCATCTTAAATACAAGAATATCGACGGCGATTATCTCGTTTTTGAACGGGCCAAGACAGTGAACTCCACAAGGCTTGATCCCCGCCCCATCACGGTCTTTATCTCGGATGACATGCAGCGGATTATTGACTACTGGGGGAATAAAGACAAGAGCCCGGAGAATTACATTTTCCCCTGGATGGAGAGTAATGTTACGCCTTTGCGGCAGGTGGAGTTGTGTGAATTGTTTGTCCAAGCTATTAATGACTGGATGGCGAAGATCCGGAAGAAGCTGGGTATCGAGAAAAAAGTGACGACATACGTGGCCAGGCATACCTTTTCAACGATCTTAAAGCGGTCGGGCGTCAGCACGGAGTTTATCCAGGAATCTTTGGGGCATACCAGCATGAAGACAACGGAAAGTTACCTGGATAGTTTCGAGAAGTCGGTGAAGAAAGAATACTCGCAGCGTTTGGTGGCTTTTAAGGAGGGTATGGAAAAATGACTTATTTCATTGGCGACTGGAAGGTCTGGTTGTTCACTTTTTGGGGCCGTTCATTTTTGGTGAACAGTCTCAAAAAGTGAACAAATGGCTAATAGCTAAAATCCAGTTAACGGGCAAATGAGTCTCAAAAGGGCATTATAGTGCCTTTTTTATTGTATTTGGGCATATTTCAAACATATTTTAGTCAAAAGGTGCTTTTTGCTGCACTTTAGCATGAATTTTTACTCTAGAATGCTTAAATTTACTATGAAAAAGGTATTATAATGCACTCTAAGGAAATATTCAACATCGTGAAAGCCAGAAGAGAATCTCTAAATGTGACGCAGGAGACGCTTGCTCAACTTTCCGGCGTAGCATTGAGAACCTTGAA
>CBFGZV010000012.1:0-130437 GCA_965653365.1 uncultured Chitinophaga sp.
TCAAGATCTACGAAAACAACATCCCGCAATACCTCCAGCGCAACAACCTCAACGGGGAAAACGAGCTGCGGCGCGTAGGCCGCCCGGTGGTGCAGAAAACCATCCGCCTCGATGCCGACAAATCCGTGAACCTCCACAAGCGCACCCGTTTCAGCCTCGACCTGGAAGACATCGTGAAGGCGGAGCCCGGCGCCATCTACCGCGTGACCATCGGTTTCCGGAAAGAATACGCGCTGTATTCGTGCAAAGGTGAAACCGCCACCGAAGGCGGCGATGAGGAAGAAGGCGGGGAAGGCGATTATGAATATTACGGCGAGCAGATCGACGAAGACGATTCGTTCTGGCAGCGTTACGATAACTTTTATCCCACCGGCTACCGCTGGTCTGACCGCGATAACCCCTGCACCAACTCCTATTATAACAAGGAACGCTGGGCTTCCCGCAACATGATTTCCTCCAACCTCGGCCTCATTGCCAAACGGGGGAACGATAACAGCATGGTGGTGGCTGTGACGGATATTCGTGACGCCAAACCTTTGTCTGGCGTAGATCTCGAGCTGCTCGACTATCAGCAGCAGGTGATATTTTCGACGAAGAGCGACGGCGACGGCTTCGCCAGGTTCGACCTGAAACGCAAGCCCTACCTGCTGGTGGCCAAACGCGAAAATGAAAGGGGATACCTGAAGCTCGACGACGGCAGCTCGCTGCCACTGAGCCGCTTTGATGTGAAGGGAGAAGAAGTGCAGCAGGGCATGAAAGGGTTTATCTACGGCGAGCGCGGCGTGTGGCGGCCCGGTGATTCGCTTTACCTCACGTTCATGCTGGAAGACAAAGACGGCAAACTCCCCGAAAACCATCCCGTGATCATGGAGCTGTACAACCCGAAAGGCCAGTTGTACAAACGAATCAACCAGCACCAGTCGCTCAACGGATTTTACAACTTCAATACCGTGACCGAGCCCGAAGTGCCCACCGGCAGCTGGCTGGCGAAGGTCAAAGTAGGCGGCGCCACTTTCACCAAAAATGTACGCATCGAAACCGTGAAGCCCAACCGCCTGAAAGTGCGGCTCGACTTCGGGAACCAGTCTTACCTCGTGAAAGACCAGAGCCCAAGGGGCAACCTCTCCGCCGCCTGGCTGTTCGGTGCGCCTGCGCAGAGCCTGAAAGCGAAGGTAGACGTATCGCTCACCGCCTCGGCCACTACTTTCCCGAAACTCAACGGGTACCATTTCGACGACCCCACCGAACGTTTCAGCGCGGAGAACAAAACCATCTTCGACGGAGCGCTCAGTGCGGACGGGAACGCGCCGGTGGCCGCCAGTATCCCCGTGGGCGAACGCGCGCCCGGCGTGCTGAAAGCGAATTTCGAAGTGAAAGTGTTTGAGCCCGGCGGAGATTTCAGCATCGATCATTTTTCCATGCCGTACCATGTGTTCGATTCCTATGTGGGGGTAGCCGCACCGGAGGGAGACCGCCTTACCGGCATGCTCGTTACCGGTAAAACCCACAACGTGAGCATCGTGAATGTGACCGCCTCCGGCGCACCCGTGGCCGGCAGCCGCGAAGTGGAAGTGCAGCTGTACAAAGTGCGCTGGCGCTGGTGGTGGGATGAAAGCGACAACGACTACAGCAACTTCACCGACGATAACTACAACCAGTTGCTGCAAACCAAAACGGTGACGCTGCAGAACGGCAAAGGCACCTGGCCGTTGCGCATCGATTACCCCGAATGGGGGCGCTATCTCATCCGCGTAAAAGACCTTCAGAGCGGGCATATCACCGGGCAATCGGTGTATATCGACTGGCCGGACTATGCGGAGCGCCTGCAGAAGGAAAACCCCGCCGAAGCGGCCATGTTGGTATTCACGTCCGATAAAACCAAATACAATGTAGGAGACGATATCACCCTTACCATCCCCAGCAGCGAAGGCGGCCGTGGCCTCATCAGCATCGAGAGCGGCAGCAAAGTGCTGAAGACCGACTGGATTGGTACCGAAAAAGGACAAACCGTGTACCGCTTCAAAGCGGATAAAAACATGGCGCCCAATATTTACGTGAACGTGAGCCTGCTGCAGCCCCACGCGCAAACGGCCAACGACCTGCCGATTCGTATGTACGGCACCGTGCCCATACTGGTGGAAGACCCCACCACGATACTCAAACCGCAGGTAAGCCTGCCCGCAACCCTGCGCCCCGAAACGGAAGCGGCCATTACCGTGTCCGAAGCGTCCGGCAAAGCCATGACCTACACTATCGCTTTGGTCGACGAGGGCCTGCTCGACCTTACGCGCTTTAAAACCCCCGACCCGCACAGCGCATTTTATGCCCGCGAAGCGCTCGGCGTTAAAACGTGGGATCTGTTCGATTATGTGCTGGGCGCCTGGGGCGGCGACCTGGAGCGCATCCTGAGCATCGGCGGCGACGAAGGCATCAACAAGAACGCCAGTACCGCCAAAGCCAACCGTTTCAAACCGGTCGTGAAATTCATGGGGCCATTCTACCTGAAGAAAGGCGCGAAAGAAACGCATAAAGTACAGCTGCCGCCCTATATCGGTTCCGTGAAAGCCATGGTGGTGGCGGGTCAGGACGGGGCATACGGCTTCGCCGACAAAACCGCCGCGGTGAAGAAACCGCTTATGCTGCTGGCCACTGTGCCGAGGGTGCTCGGCCCCGGCGAAACCATCCAGCTGCCCGTGACCGTGTTCGGCCTGGAGCCGCATGTACGGCAAGCGAATGTGACGCTTACTTCCAATCCATATTTCGAAGTGGTGGGTGAAACCACCAAGCAGGTGAGCTTCCCCAAGCCCGGAGAGCAGATGGTGTACTTCGACGTGAAAATCCGGTCGCAGGTAGGTATCGGTAAATTCAAGGTAGTAGCTACCAGCGGCAAGGAAAGAGCGGAAGAAAATGTGGAGCTGGATGTGCGCAACCCCAACCCGTACCTGACGAATGTGATGGAACAGACGCTGGAGCCCGGCGCATCGTGGAACACGCCGTTTACCGCCGTGGGTATGGCCGGTACCAATACCGGCGTGCTGGAAGTATCTACCATTCCCGCTCTGAACCTCGGCAAACGCCTTGAATATCTTATCCAATATCCGCACGGTTGTGTGGAACAAACCACGTCGTCCGTGTTCCCGCAGTTGACGTTGGGCACGTTGATGGACCTCAGCGAAAAACAGAAAGCCGAAACAGACCGCAATATCAAAGCCGGGGTGAACCGCCTGAAAGGTTTCCAGCTGACAGACGGCGGCCTGGGCTACTGGCCCGGCGCGAACGAGGCCGACGAGTGGGGCACCAACTACGCGGGCCACTTCATGCTGGAGGCGCAGGCGCGCGGTTATGCGCTGCCGCCGGGTTTCCTCGACCTCTGGAAAAAATACCAGCGCAATAAAGCGGTGAGCTGGTCACCCGGCAGCTATACGTATTATGGCGGCGACCTCGTGCAGGCGTACCGCCTGTATTTGCTCGCCATGGCCAAAACGCCCGAACTGGGCGCCATGAACCGCCTGAAGGAATTCCAGCATTTGTCCGTTCCCGCCAAATGGAGACTGGCCGCGGCATACCGGCTGGCCGGGCAAACGGAAGCGGCTAATGCGCTTGTGAGGGGCCTGAGCACCACCGTGCAGCCTTACACCCAGCTGAGCGGCACTTTCGGCTCCGACTTGCGCGACAAAGCGATGATACTCGAAACGCTCACCATCTTGGGGCAGCGCAACGCGGCCAACGGCCTGCTGAAACAGGTGGCGGCGCAGCTTGGCGGCGATTACTGGTACAGCACGCAAACCACCGCATACGCCCTGATCGCCATTTCTAAATACTGTGGCGAGAACAAAGCGGCCGGCAAAATGACGTATGCCTACCGCCTCAATGGCGCCAGCGGCAACGTCAGCAGCGCCTCGTACGTAACGCAGACGCCGGTGCAGTTCAATACCCTCAATGGCAGCGTGAGCATCCAGAACAAAGGCCAGAATGTGCTGTACGCACGGCTGATACTGAAAGGGCAACCGGAAGCGGGGCAGAACCCGTATGCGGAGAACAATCCCGAAATACTCAGCATGCAGGTGCAGTACAGCAACCGCAGCGGTGTATCGCTGAACCCAGATCAGCTGCGCCAGGGCACCGATTTTGTGGCGACGGTGACGCTGAAAAACCCCGGCAAACGCGGTTTGTATGAGAACCTCGCATTGACGCAAGTGTTCCCGTCCGGTTGGGAAATCATCAATACCCGCCTCATCGGCAACGACAGCACCATGCGATCTTCGCCCTACACTTACCGCGACATCCGCGACGACCGGGTGTACACCTATTTCAATCTCGAAGAAAATAAAACGGTGACCTACCAGGTGTTGCTGAACGCCGCTTACCTGGGCCGGTACTATCTGCCCGCCGCATCGTGCGAGGCGATGTACGACAACACCATTCATGCATTTGCACCGGGCAAGTGGGTGGAAGTAACGAAATAACCGGGAAGTTTTTTTAGACAGAGGCCGGCCATCCACTGGCCGGCCTTTGCTTTATCATAGCCGATAAAACAATGCTGCATCGCTTCAAACAATGGGCAAAAAAAAGGAAATGGTGGCTGGGTGCGGCAGGTGTGCTGCTCATCGGGTACTATTTCATGCTGCCGCGTAAATTATTTACTGCGCCTACCTCTTATGTGATTGAGGACGTAAAGGGCGGGCTGTTGAATGCGGCGATTGCGGCGGACGGGCAGTGGCGTTTCCCGGCGGATAAAACGGTGCCGGACAAGTTTGCCAAATGCATTGTGGCGTATGAAGACAAACGGTTTTATTACCACTGGGGCATCGACCCGCTGGCCGCCGGCCGGGCGCTGCGCCAGAACCTGGGCGGCGGCAAGGTGGTGAGCGGGGCCAGTACCATTACCATGCAGGTAATACGCCTTTACCGCAACAAGCCGCGTACGCTCTGGCAGAAGATGATCGAAATGGTGATGGCCACGCGGCTCGAGTTCCGGTATTCCAAAAAGGCCATCCTGGGCTTGTATGCCGGCAACGCGCCTTTTGGCGGTAACGTGGTGGGGCTCGAGGCCGCATCGTGGCGGTATTACGGCCGCAGGCCCGACCAGCTTTCCTGGGGTGAAATGGCAACGCTGGCCGTGTTGCCCAACAGTCCCGCGCTGATTCATCCCGGCCGCAACCGTCAGGTATTGTATGAAAAAAGAAATGCGCTGCTTGAAAGGCTGTGGCGAAACGGCACGATAGACAGTGCCACCTGCGCGCTGTCATCCGCCGAACCGCTTCCCGATAAACCGCATGCCCTGCCGCAGGAGGCGCCGCACCTGCTGCACCGTTTCAGGCAGGAAAAGCCCGGCGCGTCCACACGGTTGCGTACCTCGCTCGAAGGCGCATTGCAGCGCAACGTCAACGATATTCTTTACCGCCATCACCTGCAGCTCAAAGCCAACGGCATCAACAACGCCGCCGCGCTGGTGCTGGATGTGGAAACCGGCCATGCGCTGGCCTACGTGGGCAATGTCTATAACCCGGACGACCCGGAGCTGGAAAGTTTTGTAGACATCATTCACGCTCCCCGCAGCCCGGGCAGTACATTAAAGCCCTTGCTGTACGCCGGCATGCTCAACGACGGGTTGATACTCCCACATTCACTGCTGCCGGACGTACCCACGCAGATTGCCGGGTATACGCCGCAGAACTTCGACCGGAACTACGACGGCGCGGTGCCCGCATCGCGCGCGCTGGCGCGTTCGCTGAACATTCCTTCGGTGCGCATGCTGCAACACTACCGGGCAGAGCGGTTTCTCGTATTGCTGAAGCGCCTCGGCATTACCACCATGAACAAACCGGCCGCACACTACGGCCTGTCAATGATACTCGGCGGCGGTGAAACCACGCTTTGGGAGCTGACGGGCGTATACGCCAGCATGGCGCGTACCTTGCTGCATCTTGACCAGTACAACGGCCAATACGACGCGGACGATTTTCATGCGCCCGGCTACCGTCCGGATGAGCCGCTGCCCTCGCGGTACAGGCCGGAACAATTCGGCGTGCTCGACGCGGGCGCCATCTGGTATGCTTTCCAGGCGATGGAAGAAGTGATGCGCCCGGGCGAGGAGTTCATCTGGCAACACTTCGCCTCGTCGCGGCCAATTGCCTGGAAAACGGGCACCAGCTTCGGCTTCCGGGACGGCTGGGCGATCGGGGTAACACCGCAGCACGTAGTGGGCGTATGGGTGGGGAATGCCGATGGTGAAGGGCGGCCCGGGCTTACAGGCGTGAGCACCGCGGCGCCCGTGATGTTCGATATTTTCCGTTTGCTCAACGGCGCGGGGTCGTTCGCGCCGCCTGCGGGCAAGCTGCAATCCATCGCCGCATGCCGCCTGAGCGGTTACCGCGCCGGCGATTATTGTACCGAAAAGGATTCGCTCGCGGTACCTGCCGCAGGGCTGCGCTCACCCCTTTGCCCCTACCACCAGCTCATCCACCTCGACGCGTCCGGGCGCTACCGTGTAACGGCGGACTGTGAGCGGCCGGAATTGATGCAGCGGCGCGCATGGTTTGTGCTGCCGCCGGCTATGGAACATTTTTACAAAGCCACCCATACTTACGAGCCGCTGCCGCCTTTCAAGCCGGGCTGCGGCACCGCGCCGGAAGCGGGGCGCTCCATGGAACTGATTTATCCACGCCCGCAGGCGCGCATCTATGTACCGGTCGAAATAGACGGAAGTTTGGGAGAAACCGTGTTCAAAGCCACGCATCGCCAGCAGGGCGCCAAAATATTCTGGCACCTCGACAATACGTTTGCCGGCACTACGTCGGATTTTCATCAGCTGTCGCTGCGGCCGAAGCCGGGCAGGCATACCCTCACCCTGGTGGATGAAGAAGGGGAGCAGGTTTCGGTAGAATTTGAGATTCTCGACAAGGAAAAGAAGCCGCCTCAGTAATTATATTTTTCTTTCCAGAGCGCCTTCAGGTATTTGCGCAGCTCGTCTTCCCGCGCATTTTTCCCGGGGTCGTACAGCTTCATGCCGCTGATTTCTTTCGGCAGGTATTCCTGCGCGGAAAAATTGTTGTCGTAACTGTGCGAATATTCATAGCCCTTGCCGTACCCCTGCTGTTTCATCAGTTTGGTGGGTGCATTGCGGATGTGCAGCGGCACCGGCAGGTCGCCCGTTTGCGATACCACGCTCTGCGCCTGGCCGATGGCCATGTAGGAGGCGTTGCTTTTCGGCGACGAAGCGAGGTACGTGGCACACTGCGACAGGATGATGCGCCCTTCCGGCGCGCCGATCATATTGACGGCCTGGAAGCAGCTGGTGGCCAGCAGCAGGGCGTTGGGGTTGGCGTTGCCGATATCTTCGGAGGCCAGTATGACCAGGCGGCGGGCAATGAACTTCACATCCTCCCCGCCGGCCAGCATGCGGGCCAGCCAATACACCGCCGCGTTGGGATCGCTGCCGCGGATGGACTTGATGAAGGCGGAAATAATATCGTAATGCTGTTCGCCTGCTTTATCGTAAATGGCTACACGCTGTTGCGCGATGTCCATCACTTTTTCGTTGGTGATGATGATGGGGTGCTCGTCCTGCAGCGTGTCCACCACCAGTTCGAACAGGTTGAGGAGCTTGCGGGCGTCGCCGCCGGAGATGTTGAACAGCGCTTCCGTTTCGTTGATCTCGATGGTTTTGGCCGCCAGCCAGTCGTCTTTCAGCATGGCCTGTTCCAGCAGCTGTTTCAGCTGCGGCTCGTCGAGCGCCTTGAGCACATACACCTGGCAGCGGGAGAGCAAGGCCGCGTTCACTTCGAAAGACGGGTTTTCCGTGGTGGCGCCGATGAGGGTGATGATGCCTTTTTCCACGGCGCCCAGCAGCGCATCCTGCTGCGATTTGTTGAAACGGTGAATCTCATCGATGAACAAAACGGCATGCTGGTGCTTGGCGAGATCGATCACTTCACGGATGTCTTTTACGCCCGATGAAATGGCGCTCAGCGTATAGAATGGCACCCGAAGGGTATGGGCGATGATGTTGGCGATGGTTGTTTTACCCACGCCCGGCGGGCCCCAGAGAATCATAGAGGGCACTTTGCCCTGTGCAATCGCTTTCTGCAGGATGCTGCCCTGTCCGGTAAGATGTTCCTGCCCTACAAGATCGTTCAGGGAGGCGGGTCGTAGTCTTTCTGCCAATGGTGCTCGCATGGTACTGGTTATTCTTCAGGAAATGAATCGGTCGGCTCTTCGTGCGCATACAGCTTTTTCCACCGGTTCATGAAAACGCTGCTCAACACGCAGTTGGCGGCAATGGCCAGGCCGTGGATGAACGCGAGGGTAACGGTGAATTTGCGGATGGCGCTGATCAGCTCGATAGGGGCCTGTTGGCCGCCCAGCGACTGCTGGTTGACCATTTTCATGAACTCGGTGTCCGACACCGCCATCATCCCGAAAATGCCACGGAATACCAGCATGCTGTAGATGAAGCTCAGCACGCTCATCACCACAATCAGCGTATTGAAATTGCGCGGCAGGGGAATGGTGGGCCGGATGAGGGACCGTTGCAGGCGCAGGCAAAGGATGTTGTGATAGAACACCACGCCGAGGATGAGGAGGCTGCTGATAACCGACGACATGGACGGCGACACCAGCATGGCCATTAAAACGAACAGTAAAAAAAAGCCCACCACTACGAGGTTGCCATACGTCAGGAAACGAAAAAATCCGAATGAAAAGGCCATACGTCAGTTATTTTATCAGTGCAAACCTACGAATTATCCCCCTACGCCGGGCAGAAAACCCGGAGCTGCCGTGTGCGACGCAACGGCTGCCTCATCACCGCACCCCGGCCGGCCCCACCGCCCTTTTTTCAACCGTTTATCCCTCCCGGTGAACGCGAAGTGCCAAATGTTCGATAAATTTAAAGTTCTAAACCTGAATGATATGTTCAACCAAAGTTCCGCAGGCCGCGCAGTGGTGGCGGGCGTGCTGCTGGCGGCCATCTCCGCCGGCAATGCCATCGCCCAGTCTGCGAAGGTGCCTGCCTTCGATATTTCTTCCGTCGACCGTAATGTCAAGCCCTGCGCTGATTTCGACGGCTTCGCCAATGAAAACTGGAAAAAGAACAACCCTATCCCCGGTACAGACAGCCGCTGGGGCGCCTTCAACATTCTCGACAAGGAAAACAAGGAAGTGCGCATCAGGGGCATCGTTGCCGGCATCGCGCGTAAAACCGGGCTGGCCAAGGGCTCCGAGGAACAGCAGATTGCTGATTACTACGCTTCTTTTCTTGATACCGTCTCCATAGAAAAAAGAGGCACCAGTCCGCTGAAGCCTTACCTCGACAAGATCGATGGTGTGAAAACGCTGGCCCAATACGCATCTGTGGCGGGAGAGCTGCAGAACCTCGGTGTCAGCACCTGGGCCGGCTTTGGCGTGGACGCCGATGCGCGCAACAGTAAAATGAATGCGGTCTACGCCGGGCAGGACGGCCTCAGCCTCGGCGAGCGCAGTTACTACGAGCGGGAAGACGAAAGCACCAAAAACGTCCGCAGGGAATTTGTGGATCACGTCAACAAAATGTTCGCGATGGCCGGGTTCCCGGAAAAGAACGCCGGGCAAACCATTCTCGCATTCGAAACCGCGCTGGCCAAACTGCAGCTCACCAACGTGCAGCTGCGCGACCCCGTTAAAACATATAACAAGATAGGCTTCGGCGAACTGAGCGCCCTCGCGCCCGAATTCGACTGGGCGGCCTTTACCGGCAAGCAGGGCATCAAATCCGATTCTGTGATTCTGCAAGACAAGCCTTACATCACCAACGCCGCGAAACTGCTGCAAAGCACACCCCTCGAAACGTTGAAAACCTATTCCAAATTCCAGCTGCTCACGACGTTCGCCGGCTATCTGCCGAAAAAATTCGACGATGAGAATTTCCGCTTCTTCGGTACCGTAATGACCGGCCGCAAGGCGCAGCGCACCCGCACCGACCGTGCCATCCGCTCTACAGACGGGATACTGGGCATGCCGCTGGGCAAGCTGTTCGCGAAACAGTATTTCCCCGAAAGCAGCAAGCAGAAAGTATCCGCCATGATCGAGAACGTACGCGCGGTGTATGGCGAGCGCATCGACAAGCTGAGCTGGATGAGCCCCGCCACCAAGCAGATGGCGCATAAAAAACTCGCTGCTTTCACATACAAGATCGGTTACCCCGACAAGTGGAAGGATTATTCTTCCATCAACATACAGAAAGGAAAGCTGGTAGAAAACATCATCAGCGCCGGCGCTTACCGGGTGGCCGAGCGCAACAAAAAAATCGGGAGGGAAGTGGACCGTTCCGAGTGGCTCATGACGCCGCAGACGGTGAATGCGTATTACAATCCGCTGAACAATGAGGTGGTGTTCCCCGCCGGCATCCTGCAGCCGCCCTTCTTCAACCCCGATGCGGACGATGCCGTCAACTACGGCGGTATCATCGCCGTGATCGGCCATGAGTTCACTCATGGTTTCGACGACCAGGGCTCGCAGTTCGATGCCGAAGGCAACCTGCAAAACTGGTGGACGGAAGAAGACCGCAAAAACTTCGACAGCCTCGCCAAAAAATACATCGACTACTTCAGCGGCCTGGAGCCCTTGCCCGGCTTCAAGATCAACGGGGCGCTGACCATCGGTGAAAACATCGCCGACCTGGGCGGCCTTACGCTGGCGTACTATGCGCTGCAGAAATCGCTCGAAGGCAAGCCCGAGCCTGCGCTGATAGACGGCTACAACTGGAAGCAGCGCTTCTTCCTGGGCTGGGCGCAGGTATGGCACGCGAATATTACCGACGCCGGTTTACGCAACCAGATCCAGACCGACCCGCACAGTCCAGCCCGCTTCCGCATCAACGGCCCGCTGCCGC
Source organism: uncultured Chitinophaga sp. (assembly GCA_965653365.1). Classification (GTDB taxonomy): domain Bacteria; phylum Bacteroidota; class Bacteroidia; order Chitinophagales; family Chitinophagaceae; genus Chitinophaga. The sequence goes on from CBFGZV010000012.1 coordinate 10,871, forward strand.
ATATGACGGAGTTTTCCGGCGCATGGGGTTGCGGAGACGGCAGCCCGATGGTACTGCCCCCGGCCGCCCGCGTGGTGATCTGGTAAACAATGCTTTATAAACAGGTGAAAATGGGCCGGCGGCATTGCTTCCGGCCCATTTTGCGTATTTCTACGATTGCAATTTCCAGTAGTAGTACGCTTTCCCGGACAAGGTGAAATGCAGAAATTTGGGGCAGGATCAAAATGGTGGTCCGTGGCCTGTTGCGATGCGAGATATCCCGGATGAGAATAAACTGATTGAGCAACCGGTCATGCTTCCCGGCCTGTCCGCCGTTGTAACCCCAATTCCCTGGAGCCGGTGCGGGTACCGTACACCTGTACCGGCTACCAACGGTACACCGGCAAACACCTGATTTTCGAAAAAATAAGATGACCCCTACACAACAACCGATACTGCTACTGGGCGGCACCGGCCGTCTCGGCCGCGAAATTGCCGCAGTGCTGTATGCGCATGGGTTCGAAACATTCGCCCTGGTGCGCAATATGGCACGGGCAGGCGCTATCAGAGGGCTTGCCAAACATATTACGAAGGTGCGCTCGCTGCAAGCCGATCACTTTAAAGGCATGGATACCGTGATCTCGGCTTTGGGCAAAAGCATCAGTCCGCTCGACAATGGCCGCTATTCCTTCCGGGAAGTAGACGAAGCCATCAACCTCGCCGCCATCCGCCTGGCGGTGGAGGCGGGCGTTCGCAAGTTCATTTATGTATCTGTTTATAACGCCGAACACCTGCCCCACCTGGAGTATTGCCGGGTACACACGCGGGTCGAAGAGGCGCTGGCCGCCAGCGGGATGGAATACACGATTGTCAAGCCCGTTGCGCTGTTCAGCGCCTTCCGCGACCTTTACGAGATGGCGCTGAAAGGCCGTTTGCTGGCCCTCGGAAAGGGTGTGAACAGAACCAACCCCATTCATGAAAAAGATGTGGCGCGCTTATGTGTGCAGGCGATCAATAACCGCCGCAAGCGCATCTGCGCCGGCGGCCCCGTAGTGTATACCCGCGCCGAAATCCACGACATCATTGCCCGTGGCGCCGGCCGCAGGCAAAGGCTGCCCGTTATGCCCGCCTGGCCGGTAAAAGCCATGCTGCCAGTTGTGCGGCTCACCAATGTGCACCTGTATCACAAGCTGCGCTTTTTTCTCAGCGTGATGGAGGAAGACCTGATTGCGCCCGTGGAAGGGCACATGCGGCTGGAAGATTACATCGACATCCTGTCCAAATCCACCCGGCGGTATTGGGACCTGCCTTCGGGGGTGTAGCCGCATCTTCACTTTTCCCGCTGCGGTCATATCCGCCCGAACTTGCTGCGATGGATTCAACAGTGCGGCTCCGGGGTCTGCTTGCTTAAATAGTATCAGCAACCGGCAAATTGTAAGTAGCATTTACCGCGGGCATTCTTCATCTTGTGCAGATAAAACTAACGGGATGAATTTCTCAGCTTGTAAAAAAGCGGCGGTTATAGCCTGTGGGCTATTAATCAGCCATTGGGCAGCCCATGCCCAGGAAGCAGCTTCGCTATGGGGAAAAGAAGCGGAAGCCGGTAAAGACGAAAAAACAAAATGGTTTACCGACGCAAAATTCGGCCTTTTCCTGCACTGGGGCCCATACGCATATTTCGGCGGAGACATCCGCGGGAAGCGTTACTACGGCATCACCGAATGGATTCAGCACCGCGATAAAACGCCCGCAGGTGAATATGCCAGGCTTGCCGGCGGCTTTAATCCCACTGCATTCAACGCCGAAGAATGGGTAGAGATCGCGAGGGCATCCGGCGTTAAATACATCGTGCTCACTTCCAAGCACCACGACGGTTTTGCCATGTTCGATTCCAAAGTGTCGGACTTCGATATCGTGGATGCCACCCCTTATAAAAAAGACCCTGTAAAGGCGCTCGCTGCCGCCTGTAAAAAAGCCGGCATCAAGCTGGGGTTTTATTATTCGCAGTTCCAGGACTGGCATGAGCCCAACGGCGGAGGTAACAGTTGGGATTTTGATCCAAAGAAGAAAGATTACAGCGCCTACTACCGCAACAAGTCGCTGCCGCAAATCACCGAGCTGCTTACCAATTACGGCGACCTCGGGCTCATCTGGTTCGATACGCCCGGTAATATGAGCAAGGAAGAAAGCGCCGAATTCCTGCGGAAGGTACACCAGCTGCAACCCAACTGTCTTGTCAGCAGCAGGGTCGGCAACGGCTTGGGCGACTTTAAGGACTTTGGCGACGGCGAAGTGCCGCCCGGCGTAGTGAAAGGCGCATGGGAGGCTATATTCACACATAACGACAGCTGGGGCTATTCCGCCTTTGATCAGAATTTCAAAACACCCAAAGAGATGATCCGCTTGCTGGCGGAAGTAGCGTCCAAAGGTGGTAACCTGATGATGAACATCGGGCCCACCGGCAGCGGCGAATTCCCGGAGATGTCCGAAAAATATTTCAGGGCCACGGGGGCCTGGCTGAAACGCAATGGCGAGGCCATTTACGGCACTACTTACGGCGCCATTTCACCGCAGCCATGGGGCGTTACCACCACCCGCCCCGGTAAACTGTACCTGCATATTTTTGAGGCGCCAAGGAACCGCCGGCTGCTCGTGCCGGGCTTCAACGCCACGGCCGTTAAAGCCAATCTCCTCGCGTTGCCTACGGCAGGCGGCCTCCGGTTCGAACAGCGCGGCCGCGATTTGGTGGTGTACCTGCCCGCCAGCATGCCCGACGACCGGAATACCGTGGTGGTGCTTGACTACAAAGGTACGTTAGGAGAGCCGGCCGCATTGCCCGCCACCATCGATCCGAACTATGAAAAGATCATCCTCACCGCAGAGGAAGCCGCGCTGAACGGCAATGCCAAAGCAAACCGCCTTACGCACCGGTATTATTTCGGCGACTGGAAGCACGCGTTTTGTATCACCGGGCAGCAGGCGCCGGAAGACGAGATCAGTTACCGGTTGCGCTTCACCGCGCCGGGCGATTACAAGCTCAGCCTGGAGTATTCGGCGGACAGCGCGCACGAGGGCCGCGAAGGTTTGCTGGAACTGGCGCCCGTTGATGGCGGTACGAAAGAAACGTATCCTTTCCAGGTATTGTTGAGCGGACAATTCGACCACAACAAACCACTGCTGTTTATCGACCAGGCGGTAGCGGTGGTAAACGTAAAGGAACCCGGTGAATGGACGTTGAAAGTGAGGCCGCTCCGCAAGGCGGGAGAGCTGTTCCGGCTAAAACAGATCAACGTGGAACCCGTGGAATAATGGTTGTTTCCCCGGCGGCCATGGGGCCGGGAGCGGATAAGCGCCTGGCCCGGGAAACGGGAGTTGCAGGGCTGCGGCCGTACATTGAAGCAGCGATGGCCGTTGTAATGTAGGGCAGAACACGCCTCCGCCTAAAGTAAAGCGAAGTAATTTTATTGGAGCCGCGACCGTAAGTACCAGCGGCTTTAAAATATTTTCAGCGCAGCGCAGCAACAGCGCTGCGCTGATTTTTTCTGACGCTTACTTCTTATTCGAACCGTGTGACGGTTGCATCATCAACGTCAGCAGGCCCAGCGAAATATAGATCAACCCTGAAATGTATGCTTCCAGTTTGAGGTAGTAGGTATTTCCTTTCAGCCACTTGCCCAGCCGGCCCGCCGCCAATGCGTAGGAGCCATCTGTGATGAATGCCATGATGGTGAAGAGCAGCCCGAAGAACAGTACTTGCACCGTTATATTCCCTGCAGCGGGATGGATGAACTGGGGAAGGAAAGCGAAGAAAAAGAGCGCGCATTTCGGGTTGAGTACATTCACCACCATACCCTGCCAGAAAATGGTTTTCATGCTTTGGGGCGGCAGCGCCCTGATGCTTTCTGCCGTTTGTTTTTTTCCGAATATTTTTTTGCAGCCCAGGAAGATGAGATAGCCGGCGCCGGCATATTTCAACAAGGCGAATGCCATTGCGGACGCCATCAGGATGGCCGACACACCGAAGGCGGCCGCCACGGCATGCACCACGGTGCCGGCCTGTATGCCGCATACGGAAACAAGTCCCGCTTTGGTGCCCTGCTCGGTGCTGCGGGTAATAACGTATAGTACGGCGGGGCCGGGGATCACTAGCAGAATGAAGGCGGCGGTGATGAAGGCGAGGATGGCGGTAATGTCTGGCATATAGTGGATGGTTAAGGATCAAAAAATACACAATTTTTCCTGTTTTCTTTCCGTGCATCGGGCGGTGGGCCACTGCTGTTAGGGTCCTGCGATTGGAGGGCCATTGTTGCGCTGTCTGCAGGAAAATTGACAAATAGTTGCATGTCAATACTTTAGTAAAGGGAAAATTAACGCGGTTCACTTTTGGAGAATTGTAAATATTTGCTATTTTTGCATCCCGCTAAGGAAACGGTGAGGTGCCTGAGAGGCCGAAAGGAGCAGTTTGCTAAACTGTCGTACGGGTAACACTGTACCGCGGGTTCGAATCCCGCCCTCACCGCAAGCTTTAACTAAAAGTGTTTGAAGGTCCGGGATGTAGCGTAGTCCGGTCATCGCGCCTGGTTTGGGACCAGGAGGTCGCAAGTTCGAATCTTGCCATCCCGACATAACTGGACAGGAGGTCAAAAACGGCCTCCTGTTTTTCTTTCTCATCCCCTGAAATGCTGTTCAGTTGCGGGATGTACTGAAATACCTCGTTTACCCGCTCGGTTCGAAATGCCTCATTTTCCAGATTGTAGTAAATGCCCTCGTTAAAAAGGATTTTTTGTATCATTTCTCTTTGGCGAAAATTGCTGCAATTCCATGCTGTAGCGACATTGGATGATATCAAGAGTGCATTTTCCAAAAAAATATTCAGGTTCGAAATGCTTTCTTTGCAATGCTCTAGAGAATGGAGGATTTCACACTTTTTCTCTGTGTATTTGGCTTTCATTTTTTGATAGGTAATGGTATCCATTGTTTCTAATACATGGTATTTTTCATCAATGTTATCCAGGTGTTTTTGTACTTCCTTCAGGTTTGTCTCCAGTTCCTTCCGCTCTACGTCATTACTATTATTCATCCGGTCAAATATCCTCTTCATAAATTCCTGCAGTGGGGCAATCAATTCGGGACGGATACAAAAGTTAGATAGGAAGGTCAAAAACTGGTCATTCATTTTTGCCGCATTCTGATTACTCCGACAGCCAATTTCCCGGCATTTGTAGTAATAAATACCCTTACTCCTCACAACATAACCGGTATAGTGATTTCCGCATTTGTCGCATTGGGTAAACACTCTCAACGGAAGCATGTCATTCTCAGGATTGTGATAGGCCCCAAATTTCCCTTTGGCCGCTGCACGGATATTGTTGATCTCCAAAAAATCCTTTTCTGAAATAAGCGGTGGATGAGTGCCTTTTACAATTCGCCCGTTAAGCATTTTATTTACAATTATACCGGCATAAAAAGGATTGGAGAAGATCATACTTAATTTTTGCTTGTAAATAACTTCTCCCAGAGCTTTAAGCCGCTCAAGTATTTCTTCATTCTTCATCCCCTGGAGTTTCCAGTGGAAGGCCTTACGCAAATGTTGACCGGTTTTGTTTATTGTTATTTTTCGCTCACCATTGATACGCACAGCATCATATCCCATTGGAGGCTTTAAGCACCATATTCCTTTTTCTAGTTTCTCTGTAGAACCGTCAATAGCACCCTGCCTGCGTAGCTGATTATCGTATTCGCTAAAAAGTAGCTGGATATTCTGCTGAAAAATTCCGCTTACATTGGATGTATCCGTGGGCTGTGTTACGGCTAAAATATGTACTCCGTATTTTTCACGCAGGTCTTTAGCAAGTTTGATGGCATCCCCGCCGGTTCTGCTGAACCGTGACGTTGTATAAACAAGAATATATTTAATCTTCCCCTTTTTTGATCGGATATAATCGAGCATACGCTGAAACTCTTTGCGTCCATCCGTTTTGGCTGATTCGAATTTGCCACCGAAAAACTCCCGGATATTAAGCGTATTGCGACCGGCGTAATCTATGATGTGCTTTTTCTGAAAAGAAAGACTTAGGGTTTTGTCTTGCTGTTCTTTCGATGATACTCGGGTGTACGCTACGCATTCATTCAAATCTCTGACGATGGGCGTATCAGAAAACCTGGCAAATTGCTGAAAGGAGTCGGAAAAGGTTGCTTTCATTCGTTAGTAGTTTGGTCAATAAAATTTGTTTCGTTTGAATTGTTATTGCTCCGATTGTTGGAAAACAGAAAAATGGCAAGCTGGTGAAGCGTTTCAATGATTTTATTTGCTTCCTCATTACTGTAATGGCCGCACCCGGGAAATAAGCGTAATTGCTCAATGGTCAATTTCTCGTCAGCAAAGGAATCATTTTGGCTGTCAGAATTATCATTTAGTGGCTTCATAAAGAGTAATTGAAAATTACCCATATATTATTGATAATCAATAATATATAAATATTGTGAATTAAAAAAATGAAATTTCAATATTGTGGAACACAATACTATAGAGCGAAAGAAGCTATCCTGCTTTTTGGTGGGCAGCGGGTACTGGTTCCCGTTAAGTTGCTCATGGGATTTGTTTTTTTTCAATATGCTCCCATTTCGCTACACGATTTGCTTTATATCAGCGATGCACTGCATACACCGCAAACAAACTGTGTTTGTCGTCAATTCGGTTCGGAAAATTTGGAACAAATACCAACGATGGAAATGTTGGGTTTTCTAACAATCCTCCAACTTCCGTGGAATACCCAATTTGGTGAGGATAATCTCCACCTGGATAACGGTGTATTTATGTCCGCGCTTTTCTCCAACCTCGGTTTGAAAAGGCTGTAGCCATTTGTAAAAGGTTTTCTCGCAGATGCCGTAATAGTTGGCAAGTTCGCGGTGGGTGTAGGGTTTCAGTTCGGTAATGACTTTCATAGTGAACAGGGATTCGGTTACTGAACCCTAAATTATCGCCCTATTCAATGTCAAACAAGTTCCTATAGGGGTTACTAGGGGTTACGCAACCCCAATTTATTGTTGGTTATCAGCATGTTATCGGTGAAACTTTTTTATAGCTGATCCAGTGCCCGACTGGCGCCTGAAAAAAACTCTCGCATCTGGCCGATAGTACCAGGCTCGATATTATAGAATTTATTCTTCAAACTCTCCTCGCTGATCACATCTGCATGTGGTGTAGCAACATTTTGCGCCATAAAGCGAAGGACTTCGATGTTCGTTTCATTTGTAATCACCCCCTTTTCGATCATTATTCTCAAGAAGGCGGCCAATTGAGGAACAGAGAATGAAGTTTTTATTTTAATCATGCCCTTATTCCGTTTTGTTATCTCATCTTGTAAACTAATGTTGTGCTGTGATGATAACAAGTATTTGTATTCTTCATTAATCCATATAAGCATTTGATCGCAGACGGAAGCCAAGTTAGGAATGAGGACAGAATTTACTTTAAGAGGTAGTTGGTTTATTGTTTTAATGTAATATTCTAAAAGTTCAATTCTATTTTGAGTAGTTTCCTTTGCCAGTAGTTTTTGCTCTAGGGTCCTCATGCAATAATTGACATATTCCGGGCTATTGAAGTTGAAGCTATGAAGTAATTCGTGAAGCCGTTTTACAAGGTCGTGATCGGAATAAAAATGTGGGAGTTCTATGACTTCGCGGGTGATCTCCTGAAAGTAAAGCGCTTTTCGGAAATTTATGCGCCCGGGTGTATCCAGGAATTTTTGTATCGGATATTTAATGATATTCAGAAGCGAGCCATCTACTTGCGTCTGTAAGTAATTTGTATCAATACTGGCAATTGCAGCACTCAGCTTTTCCTGCAGCAGCTTATTGTAGGATTGCGGCACAGGGAGATCATGATCAATATACTTATTAAGGTATTCCTGAATATATGCGGCAATGCCGTCTACCACCCCCGAAATCTTTTCATAAAAGCACTTTAATTGCTTATTTCGGGTTCGCGCACTATAAACCTGCAATGTATCGATAAGGCTGGCTAAGGAGGCTTGATGAAGTTGAATGTATGGCTGTGCTCGCTCGGATAGGTTGAGTTCATATATTTCCGTCAGAAATGCACGACAAATTTTTGTTTTTTCGTCCTCTAAGTAATTCAACCATTTTAGTAATTGTTGATCGTCGGGAGGATTTAGGGTGAGTTTTTCAGGAATAAGCTGATTTTTGAGCAATAAATCAACCCCCTCTAATTCGTATCTCATGCGCTTTAGGGATAGGTTAACGGATTTGGGTTATATTAGTAAGATACGAATTTTCGTTTACCCTACCTGTCAGAATCGGACAAAAACGAAAAAAGCCATCAATCGCTGACTCGAAGAGTCAACATGAAATATGAATCTATATTAATGTAACAATGTTTGGTTTCGTGAACCGGAATAGGTGGTGATATTTACCATTGGAGAGAAAAGTACGCTGCATTATTTGATGGGGAGGCACGGGATTCCCATCTTTTCGTACATACAATTTCCTGGTATTTATTTCGGCAGATATGTCCTCCAGTGGGGCTGTACGATTAGCCTTTGACAATAAAACTACGGCGATTGCTTCATGCAGCTGCAGTAAATTTTCGTTCATCCTTCTTTCACTGTTTTAACTTCTATCGGGGCAAAGTCAGTTTCAGCGAGTATTAGTTTTAACAGGAGTTCCGGGGTAATCCCTAAAACATCAGCCAGCGCGGCGATTTCCGAAGCAGCAAACGTTCCAGGATTCTCTACTCGCCTTTTCCAGGTTTTGAAAATTATTCCCGCTTGCTGGGCAACCGGGGTTGGGGTGATGTAAATAAGAAGGTCAGAGAATTTAAGCACCTTTCCGGCCTCAATAGCACTTGCGACCCTTTTCTTATTTAATTCGCCCCGTTCGAGATTAGATTTCTTCATATCAGCCATATCCAGAAGAAATGTACAATAATATCCACTTACCCACATGGAAAAAATGAACTTTGTAATCTGTTTACTGTCAAAAAGTTATTAAATACTTTCTTTATGACAGTATTTATTGTCTTTTATTCAGTATTTTTAATTGACCTCTGTGATAAAGGATAACACAATCAACTCTGTATTATGCCGAAAGAGAAACTTACACATTTCCCTGCCTTTCGGGAAACCTATTTAAACATTTTAGAACTACCAGGCCAAATAAGATTGGTATTGTGTACCGTGTTGGAATGGGATGATAAAACCTTTGATGAGAAAATCACTACCTGTTTGCTTTCAGAAAAGGAACTGGCGATGGTCATTCTTGCTTATAGCCATTTAGCCATTAAGGCTCTTGGGCGGGCTGAAAATCCAGCTTCAAATACTTCACCCAATTAACAGAAAAACTTCATGGAAACAGGACAGTATATGCTGTATATTGACGATTGCGCCATTGATCATAAGATCATTGCTTGCTACTGCGAACGCCTAAATGTGAAGCTAGTAACAACCTTTTTTGCTGAAGATGGATTGGAGATCATTAAGAAGAACAAACCATTCTTTGTTCTCTGTGATATTAACCTGTACGGTTTAGATGGGTGGGATTTCATTCAGCAAGTAAGGTTGGATGCAGAGCTGGTATCGATTCCAATCGCGCTGACTACCGCCTACGAATCCATTGGAATTTTAGAAAGGGCTAGAGCGGCGGGAGTGGTTGGCGTTTTATTTAAGCCGATATCACCAGAACAATTAAAAAGACTTCTCCAAGATTCCACTAATATGCAAATTGGGCATAGCCATTGAAAATTTTTTAAATCGGGGCCGTAGATCGCGGCTGGCGATTTTTGTCTAAAGCTAAAGAGAGAAATGAGGGCCCCGGATTTTTTTCCGGGGCATTTTTTGTAAAAAACAAAACCCTCCATATGGAAGGTTTTGTTCATGAAAAATTCAAAAATTTAGCTTCGATTATTGTTGCTTTATAAAGATACCACAACACACTGCTTCAATAGCGCAGTGAACAATTATATCAGATATGAACTGCTGAAATAAAGCAGTCGGCATGTTTAATTTTAACGGGTACCCAAACCCGTAAATATGGAAACCGCGAATGTAGAATTATTGCCGGCATACAAAGACCTATCTCTTCGTAATCGCCCAGGTGAAAAATGGAAAGATATCGTCGGTCTTGAAAATTACTATCAAATTTCAAACTACGGTAGAGTAAAATCTCTTGAAAGGGAAGTCATGACGGGCCTTGGGTGTGTTTTTATGCCCAAAAGGATAAAAAAGGTTTCGATTCTGAAAACCAAAAATAAGACACACAATGATTTCACCAATCAGTTGATGATGACTGTCACTATAGATCGAAAATGTCACAATCATACAGTTAGGCGGCTGGTTTATTATCATTTTGTAGAGCCATTTAATCTAACAGATAAGAATATTCTAATTCTAATGAAGAATGGAAATGGACTTGATATTTATCCGGAAAATCTTGTTTTGGCATCCGCACTAAAGAAAGTGCGTAAATCTGTGAAGACAGGACGAATGAAAAACACATTTGCCCATGTAGATAAACATAGAGCTGGCATGCTTTCAGGGAAGGTAACATCGAAGTCGGTTTCACAATATGATTCAACAGGGAAATTAGTAGCCACATTTTCAGGAATGCATGAAGCTCAAAGAAAGACTGGAATAAGTCATAATTCAATATGCGCGGTGTGCAATGGTCGGCAGACTAATGCCGGGGGCTACTATTGGCGACATGGTAATGCTTCTTACCTTGATACCAGCGCAATTCAGCAAGAACGGAAGGCCAGAAAACGATTAATAAGAGGGACCAAGGTGAAGCAACTTAGTATGGAAGGAAATGAAATTTCAACGTTCAATAGCTTGCAGGATGCCGCGGAAACAATAGGCTGCCAATGGACTTCGATTTCCGCATGTATTCGGGGTATTTATAAGTCTGCAGGCGGATTTAAATGGGAGCGAATACTTTCTTAGAAAAAAATGTTCAACTGCATGGGCGTTGCAGTAATACAAATGAACTTTATGAAACGAGAGTTTGCCAACGGGCAAATAAAGACACAGGATATGCATACAATAACCATGATACCCGATTTAAGTTAAGTCGTAATCTATTCCATCTATAAGCAAGCGCAAACAAAGCCCAAGTGATGAAGCCGCATTCCATCTTAGTGTTGATCTTTCTTGTGTTACTAATGGACACAATGTCACTTAGCTCCAGAAGCACAGACCCCTGTGACAATGTTCCCTTATACGGTAAGATTGTTCCCGAAGGAGATGACTATAGTGATTCAAATTTTTATGGGCCTGTTGTTGTGTTTGATAAAGGGGTAACATGGGATTGCGTATACCAACCTCATGAGCATTGTCTCTATAGGCGAGTGTTTGACCCTTCAACTAGCCAGGTTCAATATATACCATGTGAAGAAGAGTTTGGTAATGGTTCACGATTTGTAATAATTGATAGTAATACATTTCATAGCATAAAAATAAGATCATGTCAGTAAAAAAAATAGTAATCGAAGTGATTTCGATGCTACTGGTTGCGCTTTTCCTATACACGGCATTGGCAAAACTGTTTACGTTTGATGATTTTTATAAACAGATGAATAACCAGCCATTACCTGATGTTTTTACGCCGTTTTTAGTTTGGATAGTACCAATTACAGAGTTGCTGCTTGCTGGGCTTTTGATTTTTGAACGAACGAGGTTATTAGGGCTTGTAGGCTCTGCAATCCTGATGCTTATGTTCACCATCTATGTTTATCTTGTATATTACCGGTACTTGGGTGACGTTGTTCCGTGTTCCTGCGGCGGCGCTTTGCAGGGTCTTGATTGGGATGAACATCTAATCTTCAATGCATCATTCACTATTCTTTCGATATTTGGAATTGTTCTGAAAAAAAGAGTGCATAACACTGAGATGTCTTCAAAGTCTGTCAAAGGCCTTAGGGCTTCTCAAAAATAACTTCCATGGCCAAGGAGCAGGTGCCGAACCTGAAAATCGGTATGATTAAACCCAATTTCCTAATTAAAAAAAATCACAAAATGAAAAGTCTGAAGATTTCATTGCTGGCTATTGCCATGCTGGTAGCTGTAGTAGGCGTTTTTGCTTCATCTAATGCAAAACGCGTTCTTTGCGATGGCAAACAAATATTCGGTGCGCTGGTTACAAACCCCGATTTGTCTGACCCGGCAGACTTTACCGCTCCTATCGATCCTTTAGCAAAAGGTATCGACTGGGATTGCACCCAATCACAAAACGTAAAGTGCTTCTATTACAGAACCCCTGTTCCAAACACTCAGCCGGTTCAGTACATTTACACTGCTTGTCCTGACGCTGAAGACAGCAAAATTTATGTTGAACTTTAGTTGATTATATAAATAGCCAGGAGTGATTTGCACCTGGCTATTTATTTTGACCTTTGCATACATGGGTTATCGATGTCCAGATGAGCTTTTTACTCTGATTTCATTTAATATGATTCAATGCCAATTTGATATTTTTAATCAACCCTTCTTTTGATCTGAGATCGGAATTGGCAGTGCTGATAATTTTCCCTTCTTGATCGATTAACATTGGTCGTGGGTAACTAGGGATTTTATACCATTTAATAACAGGATGGTTGTCTTTCTTTCCTTCCGTGTATAAGTTGATTATTTTATCTGAGGTATATACGCCAGAGAGAATGCTTTTCTTCCAACGCGCTAAGTCTTTGTCGATGCAAATTGTAATAAATACAATATTTTTATTTGAGGCGTATAATTTTTCAACTTCTCGTACGGTATTCTTATAATACCGGGCACAACCGATACAACCGGTGTACCAAAAATCGACAAAAACAACTTTACCTCGATAGTCGCTCAGCGAATGATATTTCATTTTTGAATCTGGTAATCTAAAGTTATACGCTGTGGCGCCCTTCCCTTCTGTCGTTTTTATCTTTCTTAAATAATCTAAGTATTCAGGGGTTTTAATAGTAACTAACGCATCAGCTAGTACACTATCTGCATTGGGCATGTACAGAAATTCAGTCGTCAGATATGAAGTGATAATTTTTTCCCTTACTGAACCTGCATATTTTGATTTAATTATTTCGTATACGGAGACTGTGTTAAAAAGCCTCTGCTCCAATTTTAGTTTCATCAGGAGGGTGGGAATAAAATAGTCTGAGTGCAGAATCGATGAGTCATGCATTGTTTCATACCATCCTGTAGAATTAATTTTCTCTATATACAATTTCTTTCCCAACTCAGCCGAATTCCCAGTTGTATCACGCGCAACGTAAGACCTGTATAGTTGATAATATCGAAAAATAGGGCCAAAGTTGACCAATCCTATTATGTTTATTTCTATTATTTTGTAAATTTTTGGGGAGAGATTTTTTTTGTGTTCTGAAAGCACATTATATGCCAATTTCTTTTGCGATTCCGTTTCAAGTCTGAACATCTCGACACTGGCTTGCATGCCTGTTAGATTAGAAGGAGCCTTTATCCTAGATCGCCGCTTCCATTCCTCGTTAATACTAGCAATACAGTTATATTTTTCAGCTCCTTTTCCTGAAAATACTGGCACATCATTAATTAGGGAAACGTGAATACTGTCTCCAGGCTCAACCAAATAGCGCATAGTAGCCCAGCCGGGTATCAATGATTGCCGGTCAAACGACAGATATCCAATTGAGCTGACGTTTTCGATTCTGAAATCGAACTCATCATTTTGTGCTTGGCTCGATAGTTTTACCATTAAAGGGTTTTCTAATTTCTGAGCGGAAAGCATTTCTTTCCAGAAAACAATAGTCATAGTATCACTATTGGAGACATCTTTGTCGAATGTCAAATGTGCAATTGCAGGTGATTTTATATTTTCTTCTATTTTTATTCCAGCAGTTGCAGGTCCTTTACATGATGTAAGCATTAATAGACCACCAATCAAGTGAATAAGCATAATTCAAAATTTAAATTTTTAAGTAGACCGATTTACAACCTAAGACCTGTCTTGTCTTCAGCCCAAACCCAGTTTGGTACACCCACATAGTTTAATACCTCAATTCTCCTCCTTTCAAGGCAGTCGTAGGCTTCTTCTAGAAGGTAGATAGTGGTGGTTTGGGATTCCAAATGGATTTCTATCTCAGCAGCGTGTGGTTGCCTTTCTCGATCTGAAGCAAGGGGAAGCGTATGGCATGATTTATTTTCAGGAAGTGGTTGTTGCCTATTTTTGTCAGCTATTTTTCTTGCTATTCTCCAGATGAAGATGGTCATAGCAAATCCCCATATAGCTACAGCCATTGTTGTGTATAGCGCTTTTATAGAAACTTTTATTTCCCAATCATTGAAAGAAAAAGTAAAATTAGGGCCATGCTTAAACCGATGATAGAAGACTACCCAATCTAACATCAGAGAAAGTGTAGTCAACAGAAGAATGATGAAGTTAGTTGTCTTGAGGCCGTGTGTAAGGGTTTGTCCGTCTATTGTAACACAGTAAAGGAATAGAAATGGTATCAAATACTTGAAGATAACAACCAAAGAAAATATTGTTGTCTTTTCTAGTTTATATTGCATTCTTTGTTGCACAATTCCGTGATAGCTCAAAATATTAATCAATATGACGAGACTGTAGCCAAGAAGCACTACAAAAATCAATTGTGTATACCCCAATTGAATACCGTTTCTAAAAAAAATAAGCGAAAGTTCAATTTTGTCAGGGTTTCCCAGTTCCATCCAGAAAACAAATGATAAAAGAACGACAAGAATGCCGGAAATGCATGGTAGGAATTTCTTCGTCATGATGAAACTTATTTTTATGGTGGGTTTAAGATTATACGTTTTTTATAGAATTTTTTGGAATAGATTCAACTAGATTGGAGTATTACTCCCTATTATTCTGTGGAATGCCTGAGAGTGCTATTTCATCCGGAGGAATAGGTAAAACAAATAGTTTACTGTTTGCAGGAAGACTATATTCCTTACCATCCAGGGAACGTTTCGGAGATATATTGCGACCTTCCTTGTTTAATCTTCGTAAGTCTGACCAACGTAGGCCCCTAAAGACAAGTTCTTTTCTTCTTTCCAGCAGAATTGCATTTAGGGCCTCATCTGTTGAGTTTGCTGTGAGTGGTGTGAACGTTCCCTTCCACCGCTTTGCCAATACAGTATTAATGTCTTTCATCCCTTCCTGATGCCTGTTCAATCTTGTCAGACATTCCGCTCTTATAAAGTATAGCTCGTCTACGGCTATTCCGTTAAAGCAATATATAGTTCCATTATAGTGACCTTTTCTTCCATTCTTTCCACCTGCAGTTCGAAAATATACTAATCGTCGTAAGTCATTTGCGTGGTATGATTTGTATAATGTAGAATCGATCTGAATAACTCCTGTTACTGCATTTAGTGTTGTTGTTCCTGAATAAAGTTTACTTTGATATAGTGTTTCATCGTTGATTCTCTTAAATGGGTTTGTAGCGGTCGTGCTCAATGAGTTAAAATCTATTAAGCTGCTATGTATTTTTAAAGAGCTATCGGCATACAAGTGCGCCTTGTCATAATTTCGCATGCTTAAATATACCCTAGCTAACAGTCCATATGCTGTAGGTAGTGTAGGTCGAGAAGGATTGGCTTGATCCATTGTTTTCGGAAGAAGGGATACAGCCTCATGTAAATCTGCCAGTATCCTTTCGTAGGTTTGTTTTACCGATGATCTCGTTGAAACGTCATTGAAGTTTGTACCCAGTCGAATAGGTAATCCCAGATCATGAGCGGATGAGGTTTCGTCATAAACTGGTATGAAAACTTGTGCAAGGTTGTGTAACGCAAATGCCCGAATAAATAATGCCATACCTTTTGCCTTGTCAATGGCTTCTTTTCCAGACTCTGCAGGTAAATCCGAAAGCCCTTGCAATACTACATTGGCATTAAATATTTGCCTATATGGAAATGACCAGTCAGGTATGTTTCCAATACCCTTAAATATATCGGGTTGCCAGGTATAACAGGTTCTAACGATTTCCGG
Source organism: uncultured Chitinophaga sp. (assembly GCA_965653365.1). Classification (GTDB taxonomy): domain Bacteria; phylum Bacteroidota; class Bacteroidia; order Chitinophagales; family Chitinophagaceae; genus Chitinophaga. Next base: position 26,840 of record CBFGZV010000012.1, read on the forward strand.
AGCGGCCTGCCAGTCTGCTGAGGAAAGAAAGTAGTCATCAGATGATAATTCTCCTAAGGCTGGAGCTTCACTCATTACAGTCTCCTGATCAAGAATGGCCTGGAAGTCGTTTATTGTTTTTGGGGTCACTAAGTTCGTCCGCGGCTTTTTGTCTAAAAAGTCTTTTTCACAAGAAGATAGAAACGCTATCGCTAATAGTGCTGCTATATATTTCATCTTACAATTTTTTAAAGTTCGATTTTAACCCCCATGGCAAAAGACGTTGATGGAGGAGTGCTTGCGTTATAGTCAGGGTCTATATTGTCTTTATTGGACCGGTACAAAATCCCAATATTGTTAATGTAGCCGTATACACTTATTTGACGAAATGGAATTCGTTTCCAGATCGTGTTGTCTATTAAATAACTTAACTGTATATCTTGCCACCTGATATGGTCTCCCTTCCTGACAAGGACTTCACTATTTACATAGAATCCATCCCTTGGTGCATTCGCTGGATATACAAGAGAGGGCACGATGGTGTTTTTTTCGTCACCAGGTGATTTCCATCTTTGACTGTATTTCCAAAAGGAGGGTGCTCCACGGAACAGTGAGCTATAGTCATTCGTGCTGGTTCTGTAGAAGTATCCCATTTTGTAAATAATATTGAACGAGAGTTCTAATCTTTTGAATTCAATTCGGTTTCGTAAACTTCCGAAAAAAGTGGGTGTTGCTGAACCGTGATATATAATATCATCCAGATTGGTAGAATTAATAATTGCTGAGTAATTTTTACTGGGTTTACCATCCAGTTGCCCTATTGGGTCTCCTGTTTGTGGGTCTAACCCATTCGATTTGTAGCTGTATATTGGGTATAGCGGCTTTCCAAAAATCGGGTTAATTTGCCTAGAAACGATATATAGATTGTTTCCAGTTAGGTTTAGTTTATAGTCAGTGATTTTTTCCTTTACATAGCTAAATAACGCTGTGGTCTCCCAAACTAGTTTTTTATTAATATTCATGGTACTTATCTGAATGTCAATACCGGAGGTTTTCATGTCAGCAGTATTTCCTCGAAACTTACTTAATCCGGTTGACGGCGCAATCGGAGCATCCGCAATGAGATCTGTACTATTCTTGATGTAATATTCAACACTGCCTTTTACTATCTGCTTATTAGTTGCAAATTCCAACGCAAAGTTTTTTACATTTACTTTTTCCCATCTTAATTCAGGATTTGGAGGATTGGTAATAGATGCTGTAGGTACGCCGTAGAAATTGGGTGCGGAGCTATAAGTTGCCGTCAGCAATGCAGAAACACTGTTGTCAACATTCCCGGTATATCCATTGGTTACCTTTAAATTTAAATATGGTAACCAATTTACCGAATAGAATCTCTCGTTACTCAATTTCCAGCTTAGCCCAACCGACCATAAAGGGATTCCCTTTTGGTTCGTTTCTACCCCAAATAAATTTGATTCATCCTTTCTCGCGCTTGCGTTGAAGGTATACCTATTATCATAGCTATAGCCAGCGTTAATAAAATATGATCTGAATCGATCTGACGTGCCTAAAGATGAATTTATGTAAGGAATACGAACAGAAGTGCCGTCCTTAAATAAAGGGAAATTCGACACATAATCCACTATGCTTCGCGTGTCAAGATCTGCGTTGTAACCGTACTCTCTTTCTGTGGAAGTCTTTATATCGGTCATTCTTTGTTCAGCCCCAGCGATTACTGAGATTGAGTGATTTGAAATGCTTTCGGAATACGATATTTGACCTCGTAGACTATGTGCTTCATACGTGCTGTTTGTTAAGTCCTGAATAGCCCCAATGGGAATGGGTCTCAGCACACTTCCTGTTTGATAATTTATTGCACTATAAGAGTTGATTAGATTTCTGGCGAAATAGGTATTTTCCTGGATATCTTTTTGTTCAGTTGTTCCATTACTATATTGATAAAAAACGGATGCTTCTAGCCCTTTGTAAATTTTATACTTAACGCCTGTATTTAATCGGTAGTCGACTGTTTTACTCTTAAAATTTCCATTACCCATCTCATCCAGTGGCCTGTAGTTCCAGTCTAGCAATCGCCCACGACCAGCAGTATCAACAAATCCCTGTCGATTATTTCTAGGAAATATTGTTGGCTTTCCGCTTTCGTCAACTAATTGTAGATAGGGAATGTTGGTTGGTAGGCCATTATTTTTTGATGAATTATCGGTTCTTGCAAAGACAAGATTACTGGATAACTCCACTTTGTTTTTCCAAAAACTGTATGTATTATTTGCGTTTAAGGTGATTCTTTTGTAATTATTATTGACAACATTTGGCGTATTGTGATCATATCCAATTGAAAAATAGTACTGATTATGAGCGCCACCACCAGAAACATTTAGTGAATATTGTTGATCTACTCTGTTTTTATAATAGTATTTGTTTAGATCACTTCGTAAATCCTGATTTTTGTATTTTTCCAGTTGCGCAGCAACTGCGGCCGTCGATATCTGCCCGTCCTTTTGTTTTATCAGTAGTTCTACAACAGGTGTTAAGGAGGCATTTGTATTGATATTGTAATAACCCTTTGAAAAAAGGTATTCTTCTAATTCAACAAATTCTCTGGATGAAAGTTGAGGTGAGTAGTAAATGTCTGGTCGTTTCCCAATAGTGATATTTGAGTTAAGCGATATTTTGGGTGGAGCATTGATACGGCCTTTTTTGGTTGTTATCACTATTACCCCATTGCCAGAAAATGCTCCCCATATTGAAGCTGATGAAGCATCTTTCAGTATTGTAATACTCTCAACATCATTTGGGTTAATAGTGCTGATATCTCCCTCATAGGGGAAATTATCAACAACAATGAGTGGGTTGGAACGGGCAAATATCGTGCTTTCTCCTCTGATCTTTAACTCGGGCCTTCCACTTCCTCCGTTTCTCACAAATGCGAGTCCATTTGTTACACCTTCCAGTCGATCAAGTATACTGGTACTGACTTTTCGATTCAGGAGCTTATTGTCTATTTGAGTGAATGAACCAGTAGACCTTTCTTTAGGCACGTTTTGGAAACCGGTAGAGTAAACTTCTACGGCTTGAATGTCTCTTATAAGCGTATCTAGGGTAACTCTTATTTCTCTTTGACCTGATATTTTTAGTTTTTTTGTTGTATAGCCGATTGAGGAAACACTTAATGTAGCGTTGAATGGAATATTGAAAAAATTAAACTCACCGTTTTTGTTTGTTCCCTGCCCACGGATTTGACCGTCCAGGGACACAGTAGCGCCTTCCAAAGGGGTTCCAGCTTTGTCGGTCACTCTTCCTGATACATTTATTCTTGGAACTGAATCAGTTATCGTTTGGTTTTCGGAATTTATATCATCGTTTTTTCTCGATATCGATACCCCTCCGTCTTTTATTTTCCATGTTACTCCTTTCCCTTTTAGAATTACGGCTAAAGCGTCATTCAGAGTGGCATTACGAATGGAAAGGTTTGTAAGAATTTCATTTCCATTGAGATGCTGATTTGCATAGAATATTACAACCCCTGTTTGAGATTCTATTTTTCTGAATGCAGCTTCGACAGAAATACGTGATTCATTAATTGAGATCCGGGCACTGTCCTGTTGGGCTAAGGCCGGTAATAGTATGCCAATGGTAAACAGAGTGATAAGCGTGGCTTTTTGTCTAGAATGTAAAGAGAGAGCAGTCATAAACAATTAATTTGATCTTTGGGACATAGTGATAACTTAATAAGATATTGGGGTATGTACAACGGGTGAGAAGAAAAATGGCTTTTTTTCACATTTCTCGACGAATGGTGTATGACTTATTAAATTATTGCCAGCAAAATCAGTGGCAGAAGGGTGGGTATTTTTGCGATAATATCACGCTTGGCCAGCCGTAACGTAGTTTTTAGGGTATTGAGGCTGATATCAAGTTTTTCAGCGGTTTTTCCATAACCGTTTTCTTCGAGATATACTAATTGGAGAGCTATTCTACGTTTGGGAGTGACAAAGGAGAGAATTCTATCAACAAAACGGATATCTTCATTGTGTAATAATTCAGTAAGGATTTCCGGTTCGGAGCCTCTAAAATTTGCGCAGCTGATATATGCACTGTAAAGACTTGATTTTTGCTCCCGGTAGTTTTTGTTGCGTATATGAACAAGACTTTTGTTCTGAACCATCTTAAACAGATATGCACGGAGGTCTGTAATTTCTTTCCAGCGCTCTCGTCTGTGTAATAAGGTAGCAAAGCAATCCTGTACAATATCCTCAGCTTCCTCTTTTCCTTCGAGGAACGTGTAGGCAAATGTGACGAGCTGCTTATAATATGTTTTGAAGGCGCAATCTATAGCTTCCGAATTGCCCTTTTTCAAATTTTTAGTAATGAGATTTTGATGATTCACGTGCTTCGGCCGTTTTATTGGACGTATTATAAAAAGGAAACGGTATGCCAAAGCTAAGAAAGGAAAAATCTGAACAGTTGAAACCGTTTATATGATTGCGAAAGTTGCAAAATAATAATTAAGGTTGCGTTAACTATTTGTTAACCATACATAAATAGGTCGCACAAATTCGTTTGTATTAATGCTTTTATAACCAGATTATTTAAACTTCTGGATTTAGGGAAACAATTTTATTGAAGTGCAGAAAATTCTCCTTGTTTCTTTCACCCTCAAACTGCGATTTTGATATCCTCTAATAAATTTGTGTTCGCATGGACAAGAAACCAAAAGGAAATCCAAACAATTTTGCCTTAAATCCGCTTTTCTCCACTACTGCATTACTGCAGGACATGCCGAGAGTATTTAAAACTACCGTCTGCGCTGAATGTGGATGGAGTGAGGCAACCTACTATCGCAAGAGCAAAACCAAGAAAATCTCAAATGCTGAGAAGGATAAAATATTATCAATAGCTGAGGGGTTTGCGGGCAAAATAAATGATATCTGCCAGCATCTGCGTACAACTTCTTATTCTAATGGGTAAATTCCATGATCTTTATATATTTGGAATTCAATTAAAGCGACATGCTGCCAAATGATACAATACTGCTGGCCCAAATAAAAATGGGGAACAAGGCCGCCGCCGACGATGTCTTTCGTAAGTACTATCCTGATCTTCTACTGCATGCCTTCAGCATGGTTGGGGATACTGATGAGGCAAAAGACGTTGTTCAGCAGTGCTTTGCGTATATTTTGGCGCACGAGAAGTTGAGTGCAATCAAATCTTCACTCAAGGGGTATTTGCATACGGTGGTTCATAATGAGTGCCTAAAATCGTTACAAAAAAAGGCAAAAGTCAGCCGTGATGCTGAATTGTGGAAAATATCGGCTTCGGTTGTCGAATATCCAAATTTGGATTTAGAGGACGAATCCGCAAAAAACATTCAGGAAATAGCGCGCGAAATGGCAACTTTGCCGATGCGGCAACAGGAATCACTCAGGCTTGTTCACTATCAGGGTCAGGCTTACGATGCTGCTGCTGCTCAAATGGGCGTGTCAGTGAATACGCTTAAAACGCACCTTCGATTGGCGGTGGCTGCGATCCGTAAAAAACTTGCATAGGTTTTTACAAGTCAGATTCACCCTGGCCTCCCATATTTATACTCTATAAGATAAGAGTGAATAGCTTATCCCACATGGACGACAAACTAACCCAACTGCGCCTATTATTGATGCGCAAACATATTGGAGATATTTCTGCCGAGGAGCTTCAAGAACTTGATTTGCTCATGCAGCTTCCGGAAGCGGAAGAAATGAGCGCTGACATAGAGAAGTTGCCTCGGGAAACACTCGTTGATCTCATGTCCACTTTGGATGTTGAGGATGCACTTGTGCGTGTTCATGCAAGGGAAGCAATTATACGCACAAAAAAAAGAGCAAGTGTACAAAAACGGTGGATGGTCGCTGCGTCAATCTTATTAATTGCAGGAACAGCAGCCTTTTTTTTGCGCCAATCGTACAACGCCCCTCATGTTGTACAAGGGACAACTGAAAAAGGGAGTGCCAGGCTTAAAATGGCGGATGGCCGCCTTCTGACGCTTAACGACACAGGTAGCCAGCGAGTTGATGCCTTTGTGTCGAATACAAACCGGGTTATTTCTCTGGATTCATCTGCAGCTTCAGCGGCTGGTTGGACTACATTAGTCGTTCCTTCCAGACTGGATTATCGGATTGACCTCATTGATGGCTCCCGTGTATGGCTTAATAGTGAAACATCGCTTCGGTTTTCGGGGAAAAGTCGACGCGAAGTACACCTGGAGTATGGAGAAGCCTACTTCGAGGTTGCACATAATGCAAATATGCCCTTTACTGTCCATACACCAAATGGATTAGTAAAAGTTCTTGGTACTTCCTTTAATGTAAATGCATATAGTCAGCAGAAAATAGTCACTTCCCTGATTACCGGCCGGGTTATTGTGGAGGCAGGCATTGACAAAGAGGTTCTTGCTCCAGGTAATGAGGCTGTGGTTTCCGCTGGTCAGGCCATAATGATTCAGCCTTTCGATCAGGAAGCGGTTTTGGGCTGGCGGTCAGGCATCCACTTTTTTAAAGATGCCACTATTGAAGACGTAGCCGTGATGATACGGCGCTGGTTCGGCACAGAACTCATTATTGATAATTCTGATGTGAGAAGCAAGGAACTCCGTGGTACACTAAAACGGCATGAGCCGCTTCAAGCGTTTGTTGATAGAATAAATGCGGTGGGGATAGTTACCTTTTATTGGGATGATGAGGGACGTCTACATTGTAAGTAGATATGACAATTTGTTTATTTTCCGGGTGATTTCTTGAGTATCTTCTTTTCAATTTTTATTTCAACACCTTCGACACTGGCATGATCTTCCACGAAAAGAACTTTCTTTATTATGAAATAGCCCTTCGGTAGAGGGATTTTCTCTGAATCTGCCTTGTTGTTAATTAATCCGACTACAAACTGGGCCTCTCTATAATCTTCATTAATCTTTACATGATTCAGGTATTCTTTCCATACGGAAACTTCTGCATATTGTTTCCGCCTCTTTAGTGAAAATATTACTCCCACCGCCAGTATTACTATAAAACTGAGAAATCCTGCAGCAAAGAAAAAACCTTGAAAAAAATACATTAGGATATTTTTTTTCTTAATGGAATAAAGGTCACCTATAAACTTGCGCGTTTACGGGAGGAATAATAGTTACGATTTCCGGTCTTTCAAATTTAATATCAGGATGAAGAGGGTTAAAAATAATTATCCTGCCCTTTGGAAGAAGTACGGAGGGTAAAGAAAAGGCAATTGCTCTATGCTCACGGAGTAATCGAGTTCCGAACTCCTGGCATTCTCGACTGTAAGATAGATCAGAATACGAAGAAGGTAACTCCGAGGATGGGACTTCCATGATCTCGACTGGTGGAAGGCGATAGCGAAGCACTGTGGTTTGCGTATGTAGTAGCTGTAAATTACAATGAATAGAAGATTCTATCAATGCCTGCGCAATACTTGTTGCTGCATAGATACAAGGTGTTCCTTGTGTATGCCATCTCCCATCTAAGGCAATCTGATCATAGGTCAACTTGGATATAGCTATTTTGCTGACACGGTATAGGCTAATTGGCATTGAGTTAAAAATGTCCATATATTAATCTTTTTATTTCGTCTTTAACACAAGAAATACCTATGTAGCTGTCAAGCAATTCTATTGGCCTACTGCCAAGCACCCTACTCTTGCTCGTCATCCATTCGTGGAAGATTTCGAATGCTGAAAATGCACTGATGCCAAACGAATACAGATCAATTATAGCAAACACTTTGTCGGCAACATGATTGCTGTATTTTTCCTCACCTTTCTTTAGATGCAGTGTTCGATCTGACACATTTAGGAAACTGGATAACTCATCATATTGAAGCCCATATTCTATTTTTAATTCTTCGAGCATTTTTTTTGAAACGCCCTTACTTACCCATTTAAGTTTCACCTGCCCCGGGAGGTCGAAGAATGTTAGAAATATATTTTCTTGCGGATTGTTAATGGTGCTGTTATCCTTCGGCTTAGCACTAATTGGGAACTTTATGTTGTCCATCGTTGTGAAATAGTGGTTTAATGATGAAATTTCGCACTAAATGCCGAGAAAAAATACACTAATGGATTGGTGTCATCTTTTTACTGATTGGTGTTGAAGCAACTTGATCTACATACTATCAGTTTGATGTTGAAATTATTATTTCGGTTATCCGAACACGCTAAGTGATAAAATAAAATTCAAAAAAAGTACAATGTAATGACAATGATACTTGACATCAAATTAGGAGTCTGCAAAGGTATTTGCTTTTGAAAAAGATGTAGGATAACCATTTGTTAATGCAAGAAGTACTTTCATTTTATTATCTACCTTCTCATTTCCATTTGATGAATAATGCATTTATTTGATTGTTCGGGCTTCTTTAAGCCTGAATCCTAAATTTTCCTATTTATCTGTAAATCGCATTTAAAGATTTTTAAATGGTCTTTAAATAGCGATCGACACTTGTTCCCCTTCTTGGACAAAATGATTTCCGGAAAATTTGGAATATTCTGGAATTATCAAGGAAAATTGGTGCTAACCGAAGATAACTGCGGAATCATCTTATGCCAGTTTATGAGATTTGTTTTCATAAAGCAGAAAACATGGCAAAAGTAATATCCCTTACCAATTCTCCTGCCAATGAGAAACTAGTCCAAGCGGCCTGGCACTTTGTGTGCGCTGCCCTGTGGCGTGACCAACACTTTTTACCTAGTGTAATAAATGAAGCCCAACATTATGTTCGGCTACATCTTGCAGGTACTGGAAGTATACGGAAACAATTTGTGGCTTTTTGCGAACGCGTAATTATTGCCGCTAAACAAGCCACACAAACCGGTCGAAGTCTTTCACCTCCAACTGTATGGCTGCATCCCGACTATGTCGATGGCTATAAGGGTACATTTCCTGTCTATGAGAAAATATGTGATACCCGACAGAAGATTCCCGGCTACGAACCCGGCATGTCAATTCTCGCACAGTACTATTGGAACAGAATCGGCCATTGGCCTACCGCGTCCTTTACACACCTCCGTAGCCGTTTGCTACGATTAGGAGAAACAGATCTGTTGCTTTTATGCTGTACCGTAATCACGTATTATCATTTCTTAAATCCTGTTAAAAATGGCAGTCATGCATGATAGTCGCCGAGTCAAACTTCGCAGCTACTCATTGTCAGAGTTGGCAAAGCTCTACGGGATGTGCCGCGATACAATGCGCAAATGGGTAAGCCCTTTTTCGGATGAGATCGGGGTAAGAAATGGCCGGTTTTACTCGATCACCCAGGTGAAGATCATTTTTGACCGCCTGGGATGGCCGGAGGAGGATGAGGAGGAGGACAATCCATGACTGAATATTTCCGGCGGCAATCGTTGGTTGGTTAACCAAAAAGCCTGGAAATGACGATATACGCAGAACGACCCTTTATCATACCTCTAGTTTTACAGAAAAAATAATCGGACTATGAAAACAGACAGCGCATTCTCTTTTAACAACGTACTCCTACCCGGTACTATCCTGTTGGCCCATATTGATGTTACCGGCCTCCTGGCTTACGGCTTGAAAGCCGCCCTCGGAGGTGTAGTGTGGTTGGGCATTAAAATGCTCGGTGAAAAGCTGGAAGAACGCCGGAAAGCGAACAGCGAGAAAAAAGGAACCAGTTCCACTACAAAAAAGCATAAGCAATAGGCCGCATGTCTGCTATTACCAAAATAGTGACAGGTACAGCCATTGGTGCAGGCGTAGTAGCTCTCGTGAGTTATTTCGCGCGCCTGCGGCGTACAGGTATTCACCTGGAAGTGATACCGAAGGCTAATATTCACAGTCTGAGCTGGAACGGGCTTACCATACGGGTAGACGCCATCTTAAAAAATCCCACTGGCAGTAGCTTCTCTGTGAAATTTCCTTTTATAAAAGTGAGTCACAAAGATGTCGTTATGGGCAGCAGCCAGGTGATAGACAAGGATATTACCATTCCGGCTTATGGACAGGTAATGATTGAGCGGATAATGATCGAAATGCCACCGCTAAGTTTCTTTAGTGTGGCATACACTGTGATAAAGGCTTTAAACAATAAGGAACCTGTCAGCTTGCTGGTACAGATAATCACAACCATTAACCTCGGATGGTCAAAAGTGCCCTTCGACTACAAATCCGAAATAACGCTCAGAAAATAGGTATGGAAGCGCTAAAGAAACGACATATCAAACCCGGATATGAGTACGATCACCTTTTCCCTGCGGCAATGGCTGGTACGGAAACGGTTGTCCGGGATGCGGGATTGAGTGATACGGTTGCCTTTATTCCGAAAGTGGTTGCTGATACCCTGCACCATACTAAAGGTATTGCAGCTAAGTTGAAAGGAAGCAATACGTATAATACCTGTAGAAACATCTGGCAATTTGTATACAATCATGTTGCCTACCGTAAGGATAGGGACGGTTATGAGCAGATTCGCAGCCCTGCCCGTACCTGGGCCGACCGAAGCCTAGGAGTGGATTGCGATTGTTACAGTACGTTTATCAGCAGTATTCTTACCAACCTGGGCATCGCTCATCAGCTTCGCATCACCAAGTACAGTAAAGCCTGGTTTCAGCATATATACCCTGTTGTCCCGTATGGTGGCCAGTATATTATTCTGGATTGCGTAACGGATAAATTCGATCACGAAGTTCCCTATACAGAAAAAAAAGACATTATTATGGAATTGCAATATTTAAACGGATGGGATGGATTAGATGAACAGGATGAGCGTGGCAGCGACTATGTATTCGACGGCAGTGATATGGGTGAGTTGGGGCTGTTTGGCCGCAAAAGGAAGAAGGCTGCGGTGGCGGCAGCAGCCCAACCGCTCGACCCCAATGCGATACCGCCTTCCGGTGTAAAGAAAAAAAGAGGATTGAAAAAGCTGTTCAGCAAAGTGAACAAGATCAATCCACTCACTGTGCTGTTGCGGAATGGGGTGCTGGCAGCCATGAAACTGAATATGTTCAAGATCGCCAGCCGTCTGCGCTGGAGTTATATGAGCCCCAATGCCGCTGCTGCAAAAGGTATCATCCCAGATAAGTTTAAAAAACTGGTCGCCGTCCGGCAGAAACTCGAAAACACATTCCATGGTGCGGGCGGTAAAGTAGATAACCTGCGGAAAGCCATTCTGAAAGGAAAGGGTAATAAAGACAAGGCTGTGGCGGTATTCGGATTGGGTTTTTTACCGGAAGATGGAACCGTGGACTATATGGATTTAAATACCCCACTTCCAGAACTGTTGGGCCATGATATATACTATTCGGAGAATGTGGAAGGCATGGAGGATTTTCAGGGCTTCGGTGCATTGGGTGAACCCGTCAGTGCCGCTACCATTGCGGCTGCTACGGCTGTACTCACGGCAATAGCCAAACTACTCAAAGGTGTAGGCAATATTTTCGGCAAAGGGCAACAAGGCTCCGAAGATTTTGATGAGAATGCGGTAGCTGCCAGTGATGCCGAAACTACTGCGTCATTACCGCCTGCCACCACGGCATCGGTTGTAACGGCACAAAGTCCATCCACTGTCTACCCTTCCACCTCCAGTGGCAGTTCCAGCGTGGATGCTGATACGGGATATGACGGTGATAGTATGGGAGATGATACTGCCTTCTCTACAACGAAGGCCAACATCCCGGCAGCAACTAACACTGCCACTCTGACGCAAGTCAGCGATCCGTCACCAACCGAAAAGGAAAGTTTTTGGCAGAAAAATAAAAAATGGCTGCTGCCAGCCGCCATCGGTGTGGGGGGAATTGCTGTCATCGCAATCGGCATGAAACTGCTCAAACCTTCCACCTCGCAGGACGCTTCTATGGATGGCCTTAACGGCCTGGGCAAAGGCCGCAAGAAGAAATCCGCCCGGAATAAAAATAAGCACTCCCACAAGACAGCCGTAGCGCTGTTGTAAGATCTCCGGTATTTTTTGAAAGCTCAAAACACTTCTATTATGGCTAAAAGCAAAAAGAACAGATATGATCAGAAGGCGCACCGCGCTGATTTTATAAAAAATATGCAGCATGGCCTGCCTACAAAGGGTAACATTAAAAATACTGCCATAGAAACCGGCAAAGACCTGCTGATCGGCGTTGTGGGCGGCGGCATACTGGGTGCTGCCATCGGTCGCCCATCCTTACTGGCAGGTATAGCCGCTACGGGGCTGGGGCACTTTACTGGCCAGCGCCTTGTCAGCCTGGTAGGTATTGGTATGATGGCTGCCGGTGGCTTTAAAAAGAATGCTGCAGTGAGTGGTATGGAGGGATTGGATGGCGTGAAGGAGCGGCTGCTGGCTTATCGGGACAACATGAAGGAAAAGTTTTACCTGGATAAGATCATGAAAAAGAAAGATATCAGCGGCTTTGGTAACCTTCAGTATTTCAACTACCCGGATGAAGTGCAAGGACTAAATGGCGGTTTGGCGGCCCTGGATGCCATCGATAGTCAGTTGGAAGAAAGTGCCCTGAACCGTCTGGAGATGGGTAACATCGATGCCGCCGAAACTGTAGAGGCGATGGAAGGCGGTTTGGCAGATGTAGAGGATTACAACCTCTAATGTACCGGTCAAAAACACATTTTCCCTTTTTTAAAATAACTAAAACTCTGTCCTATGTTAGGTTTAGACGGCCTTGCGGCCCTTGAAGAATACAATAATCAGGGGGCCTTATTGGGCCTCGATGGCCCCGAAGGTGAGGCGCTGAATAATACGCTGAAACGCATGACTCCGGTGAAGCGGGCGCGAACGCTCACCAAACTGGCAAACACCGGTGCGCCGAGTAAAGGTAGCCGGGCAGAAATGGAGAAGTTTTTTGCAGAACTGCCTCCTTATATTAAAGAGGGGCTGGTAAAAGGTGAGCTGCGCCTTGCTGATACCATGGTGTATTCCATAAAACCTGTTACCAGCCAAACGATCAAATTATGGGAAACACAGGATGATAAAGAGGTGGGCCTGCGCAACATCAGCAATGCCAAATTGCCAAAGAATCAGGCTCTCCTGGTATCCGGCATTGTTTTGCTGGCTGGTACAGCAGCGGACACCTCTAAGGGTAAGGTTCTGGCCGCTGAGTATAAGGGTCTGGAAAATTATCCCGCCCTGCTGAACGGTGAATTTAACCTGAAGTACAATAAGCGCCAGATTGTACCCGAAACCAGCAACTACGTATTTCGCACGTCCAATTACCACTTTGTACCGCAGGGTTATTATAAACTTTCCAATCCGAGGCTCATTATAGATGATGTGTTGATTGAGCTAACCATTGAACTCGGCAGCATGGAAGGCATACCAGCTAACACTTATGTGTATGCGGCACTACACGGAACAATAACAACGCCCTGATACCTCCTATGAAGACGGGTTTCATGTTGGAAACCGGCGGCAAGTGTCTACCTGCTGCCCTCTTTTATCCTCTGAATACTATATCATATGAATGTGAAAAAGCACTTTGATATCCTCGTAACCCAATCTGGCAGCGCAGTTTCCAAAACCTACGAGTTGGATAAGGATATCACGCATATAAAAGGACTACTGTTGACTTCCAATCGGGATGATCTCATGTACTATCGCGGTTCCCAGCGTATAGAGGTCAATAAGCAGGAACTTTTCCCGGATGGGTATGAAAGTAAACTGCTGATGTGCGGAATCAACGTATCGCCCAATGCCCGCTACCATGATACTGGCAATATGCCTACCGGTAACCGGCTGGTAAAATTAGAATATAAGGATAGTGATGACAGCCGGGCTTCATTTGAGCCTTACCGCGTAAGGGTGTATCTCTCCTGTGAACAAACTGAAATGTCATGAAAAGCGAAGTGATCGTGCAAGTCATGCATATTCGTCGGCCCGGCCAGGTGTTTTACTTTCAGGTTAACCTACCGCCGCATGTTTCCAGGGTTGTAGCTATCCAGGCGGGGTTGCGAATTACTGGTACTGCCATGAAAGATTACTTCCCCTGGGAAACTGGCATGCTCACCTTGCAAGCAGAAGGCAGTATTCATTTTTGTTACAACCATACACTGCTGGCCGAACCCAATCGCTTGCCTCCTTATGACTTGGGGTTGACAATATGGCAAGCGGGATTCGCAGAAGCATCACAATTGCAAAAAGATATGGTGGCCAACAGAGGGCGGCATGAACCTGACCCGGTGGATTTTCCGAAGACCCGCACGTTATATGGTGTATACAAAGACAGGCTAGGTGATCGTTGGGATTACAGCGTGGGTTATACGCTTACCCTTACCCTGTGGACCACCACTAAAGCGGCATTAACATGACTACAGAGTTGGCAATGGATTATATCAGACGACGAATGGCAGAGTTGGGGCATGGTGATCATTACCATATACGGTTTCGGCATTTCGTGCTGGTAGCCAAAGAACAGATCTCTATTGAAGCCGTGGAACAGTTATTCATGCTTGTTGAACCTATGGGTGCGGTGAATATAGAAAGTGCCTTCGGTATGTACGATCTCACCGTTGACAATAGCAATGAGCTGCAGTACGAACATCAGGGTACTATCAGGATTGCCAATTATACTTCCCGACTTCAGCATGTGCGATTCATTCAGGTTATTCCCTATTCTCAGAACCCTAAAATTGAAAACAATGCCATTGATAGAGGAAAAATTTGACCAAAGCAGGATTGACAGCCTGAAACGCTATTTGCAACGCGAAGCAGATAAAGGGCGTGAAAAAGATTTCGAAATAATAATAGATGGATTCAAAGTCGTCTCCCGTACCAATGATATTGAGGAATTCGACGACTACGAACAGGAACTGCGCGAAAGCAGCCGAAATATCAGTTTCCTGATCTATGACGGGCCGGGCACAAACCGTAATACCCGGTATTCTTTCATGTTGAGGGGCGAAATAGCTGTATCCCGACCGACGGTATCCCCTGGCCTGGGTGAAATCGACCAGGTGGTTGCGCAAAAGCTGGAAGAAAAGGAACGTGAGCATGAAGTACAGCACCTGAAAGAAAAGCTGACGAGCGTAAAGGAACAACTGTCGGAAGCGGAAGATTATGCGGAACAACTTGAGAAGCAGATTGAGGATATGAAGCAGAAGCGGTATGCCAACGCGGTTTCATTAGGAGAACTGGCAAGTGTGGTGTTAAAAACCATTGTTCGTGAAAATGCAGCTAAAATCCCCGGAGGGCAGGCTTTGGCGGGTTGGCTGGGTTCAGATAGTATGGAATCTCCAGCATCTCTTCCGGAGCAGCCAGCCGCAAGTTTCACGCCAGCAGGGCAAACAATCGAATGTCTAACCGAAGAGATTCGTAACCGGCTTTCGCTCATCGAACAAATGCAGGGGAAATTCAATGAACAACAGATGATTTCCGTGTTCGCTATTCTCGATTACCTGGTCGCAACACCTGATAAAATCACTGACGTTGTAGCATTCCTCGATATTCAGACTGAAGCACCGGCTCACCACTAATTACCTCACCATTTTATTTCTTACGATGAAAAATTATAGCTTCTCCATTCATATTCCTGCCTCGCAGGAAAAAGATGCGACCGATAAGATGAAAGCACTCACTATCCTGGCATCCTCTCTTACAGTGGTTGAACTGACTAAACTGGCGCATGTCATCAAGCATGACCCGGTGAAAACGGCCCTTGCAAAAAAGTATCTCGGTGTCTAATTCTTAAACCAGTTCTATGCCCACATTATCCAAAGGTGCACTAACCACCAGAGAGAAGCTGCAATATGGACTGATTGGAATTGTTGTGCTGGGCGGCACGGCGCTGTTGGTGAGTAACATCATCCGTAAATCAAGGTCGAATATAGAAGAACGAAAAACAATGGATGATGGCTCGCCCGCGACTTATGCAAAGCAACTGAAGATGGCTTTTGAAAATGACGGCTGGCCGGGGACGGACGAAGAGGCCATTCGTGATACTCTGCGCAGGTTGCGTAGCCGACAGGAGTTTAATGAGATTATTGTTTCCTATCAGCGCCTGTATAATTCCAACTTACTGCGTGATCTAAAGGATGAGTTGACTACAACAGAGTATAATGAGATGTTAGCTATTGTTAGTGCCAAGCCGGAAAGAAATAATGGGCAGGCAGCACCACACGATCTGCTTACTCCCCAACAATACCTTTCATGGGCCAATCGACTAAAAGCGGCTTTTGATATTACTTACGGTTTTGTTCCCGGTACTGATGAGGGTGCTATTAAGGCAGTATTCCTTGAAATACCCACCCAACAGGCGTTTCAACAAGTCGCATCTGTTTATAAAGCTACCTATGGTGCTGATTTGGACAGCGACCTGCGCAGCGAACTGGAATTCTGGGAGTATAGCCCGATGATGCAGATTATTACAAGTAAACCGACAACGTAATTACCTATGAAAACCAATAAATCAGGTAAACAGCCCAGGAAGCGCCGCGCTGCACCCCGACCACGAGCCGCCGGAACAAAGCGAACCGGCAAAGGCAATGTCATGCTCACTACGCTCGCCGTAGGTGCAGCGGGCGTCCTGGGATTTTTTACCTGGTATTACCTCCGGAAGCGAAAGGGTACAGCCGCTATACCAGATATCAATACTATTCTTAACCCTTTGCCAGGGCCATCAGGGTCTTCCAGTCCTCCATCAACAAATATTTCTCTACCGGCCCCCATCCCATATATCCCCGCGCGGGTAGCTTCCAGTAGCGGCAGCGCAAAAGCAGGCACGAATCCGGCGGCGGATGCCTTCCCTTTGAAAAAAGGCAGTAAAGGGCCGAACGTAAAAGGGCTACAGCAAGCGTTGATCGCCAAATATGGGGCTGGTGTTTTGCCCAAATTCGGCGCTGATGGTGACTTCGGAAGTGAAACGGTGGCGGCATTAAAGAAGGCTGGATTGCCTGCAATTATTGATGAAACAAACTATCATGTAATCGTTCAGGGTGTTGCCACCAATAAAGCCGGGATTGGTCGTAAAATATACGCAGCTGCCATAAAAAAAGACCTGACGACCGTTATTAGCCTGCTAAAAAGTCTGACCTCAAAAGACGATTACCGAAAGGCCAGTGAGGAATTTATGGAAAGCAGAATTAACGGGGTACGTCAGACGCTGGTAAATGGCCTGTTGAACCTTTTTACTGTTGAGGCTCAGAAACAAATTATTCGCCTGGAGTTTGTACGCATGGGATTGAAATACGATGGGAGCAAGTGGAGCCTGGATGGATTTGACGGCAGACCAATTGTTTCTACTGAACCCACCGTGGTATGGGTTAATGCCAAAGACAGCATCAGTGTACCGGCCATGATGGTACTTGGCGCCGAAGTGACCAGACGTTTAGACTACACACTCTTCGAAAACAATGCCCGGTATTTTCTTGTTGCCACAAAATCAGTTAAGTACCTATAACCTACACCTATGAAAACTCATAACGTCCGGTATATTGTTTTGCACATCGTCCCTTTTAGCAATTGGCAATCGATGAACTATGAAGATAAGATGCGATTTCATCATGCGATCACAGCCAGCGGCAAAAAAATCATTTTGAAACATCTTTCTTCACAGGAAGGTTGTGTAGATGTCGCATTCGTTGGTCCCGAAGTCTCCACGCAGTATAGTAAGCCACTTTTTTGTTTATTGCTGGATTTATGGATGAATCATTCGGAAGCTAAAATTGTGACCGCAGGAAAATTATACAATTTCAGTTCAATCCCCACTCCTTCAATGAGGGGTTGGCTGGGCCTTCGTCTATCCCCCCGTATCGCGCGACACTTAATGCAACTTGGTAACCTTCTTACGCTAAAATCTCATTTACCTCCAATTATTTAATAAAAACACCTATGAAAAACACCTTAATTCAAGCCCTAGCTCAGCGGGGATACAAACTGTTTACGCGCCCGTTCGAACTTAACGTCATAGGCGTTCGTTCCAATTACAATACGCCCAATGTATTCGATGATAGCCTTCATGTACTTTTTTCAGATAGCACCGGTCAACAACAAGTTATTAGCTGGCCTGTCACAACTGACCCTGGTACCTACTGGCTCAACAATCCTATGAATGCGCAGGGCACTGCTGTGTTGAAACCGGGCCAGTATGCAGGTTCCCACGCTCTCGGTATGCATCGTGGCCAGTACCTGGCATTGGTGCAGGTTCGTCCGGTTACCGTTATTCGGGATTTCAACAGGGATGGTAGAACGGATTACCAAACGGGCCGGGAAGAAACGGGTTTGTTTGGCATCAACATACACCGGGCATTGGCATCCGGCGCAACCAAATATATTGACGGTCACTCTGCAGGCTGCCAGGTATTTGCCAATGCCAATGACTTCAGTGTATTTCTGCAATTGGCAGAGCGGCACAAACAGCTCTACGGGAATATATTTACCTATACTTTGTTACATGGTCTGCCGGATGGCAAGTTGCCGGTTTTTAATTCAGGCGCCAAATCTACAATTACCGAGGTTACGCCAAAAAACTCATAGCTGCCCTTGTGGGGTTGGGGTTCGCTACAGGGGCAGCTTTCCTTATGTATCGATTGATTAAAAACACTACACCATGAAAAAGGAATTCATCCTATTTATCCGGCAATTGCTAAAAGATAAGAACAATAGCTATAGCCTGCGCGAACTGGTGATTGCCATCCTGTTGGTGGCCACAGTCATAAGCTGGATTGCGCAGCAGTTTTTTGGAAAAAATATGCCGGATAGCATGTTCTACACTTTCGCCAGCCTTATTGCGGGTGGTTGTTTTGGATACAGCTTTGAGCGAAAGGCCAGAGATCCCATTGACCAACAGACGAAACAATAACCTGATTTTTATCATTAAAAATGAATCCTATGAAACGTACCATTATGCTGTACCTGGTAATTTTCATCATTGGTAACGCGGCCGGTATCGGTTTATTCTCCCTGTTTTGTTCTGGAAATGATGCTGAACCACTGGTGGAGGTGGAACCACCGGCTATGGTGACCGAACGGGTAGCCACAACTGAGCGCCATTACAAGGGAATAGTGGATTCGTTGGCCTCCGTCAATGTGTCTTTAGAGGCAAAAGTTTCCCATGCGGAAACTCTTTTGCGACAGGCAAAACGTAAACAGCGGACACTGGAGCAAAAATCCCAGGAGCTTGTCCATGCTCAATCCTCGACGAAGGATACTGCCGTTCTCTTAGATAATTTCGATAGCCTTGCCGTGGTGGCCCTTGACCTTTTAGATCTGCACCGCGCCACAGATAGCCTACATGAAATTGTCGTCCATAACATGCGGTTGCAACTGGACAATAAGGATAGCATCATACAGGTGCAATACAAACAATACGACACCCTGAAGACTACGCTGAACAATACGTTGCTACAGCAGCAAGCATTGATACAGGCCAACGAAAAATGCCTGCGGCAATTGAAGAAGCAGAGGCGAGGTAAAAAACTCATAACTGCATTATTATTCATTGGGGCAGGAGTTGCCATTTCCTCCGCTATGCAGTAATCCATTTTTCATCATTTAATCAATTCCATGCAGCGACCTGAAAAAACGGTGATCTCTGCCGTAACGGTGCTTACATCCCTTGCATTCTTTTGGTATGCCAGGGCCAAAGGAAAGCACGAGGCCCCCTATGTCATGATCGGAGGCTTCCTCGGTTCCCTTTTGGGCGGCGCCATAGCTGACAAAATGCGTGAGAATAACCTAAATAGCTATTACGATGACGACACAGATTGTTAATTATGGGGCATTCCTTCGGCTGGTGATTGACAGTAATGTCTTCCTGCTGGCAAAAATGCAAATTAAAGCTGTTGAAATTATCCGCGATGACACGGTACGGATAGCTAACGGTGAGGGGCCTTTGCAGGAAGTGCTGATAAAGCTATCGGAAGTAACCCAACCCGCTGGACTGGTAGATGTTGCAGCTCTGCGCGATGCCATTGCGCGTATGCTGGATAATGCCAATCAATTTGAAGTAGATGCATTGGTTAAAATGCAAATGCAAATTGACGAACTAATTGCTATTAAACAGCTATTTAACCTTTGGCATAGCTCCCTGCAAATTGATATGAACTACCAGCAACTTCAGGTGAATGCACTGGTTTCTATCAATGACAAGCTACTGCGGGCGCAAGACAATGACGAGAAGATCATTGAACGCCTGGATGAGCAAACCGATGAACTGAAAGAACAGAATCAGATGTTAGCGATGATGGAGGCGGTATTGTCTGCATCTAAAACAGTACAGGACAGCCTGCTTACCATTGCAACGGGACAGACTACCCAGCTATCTGTACATACAACAGCGCTCACAGAAATTATATCGGGTCTGGACAACCATACGGCCTTACTTACCGACGTAAAAATGCTGCTGGGAGAAATCAAAAATAATACAACTCCCACTCCGTGATAAAAATCTATGAAGCACCTTGTATTTGTGGATGCCATAGGTAGGGACTTGCTGATTGGGAAAAAACACAGCAAGCGTTCCGTTGAGAAAATGGCGGCAGCATTTGGTATTATGGATAGATCAGAAGTGAAAGAACTCACGGAATTGGCCATTGTAAGAAGGGCGCGGCAGTTGGCACATTCGACCGGTAGTATCAAGGAACGATTTGATAAGATCGTAGAGCTTTACCATTCGCAGGTTAATCTTTCGCATCGCACCAGCCAGTCCATTTTGCTACAACAATATTCTACTCCAGCTCCCATTGGCTATCTGGCAGGCGTGTTTTGCGGAATTGATAAGTTGCAGTTTACCGGTGGATTTGCTTTTGAGCCTTCTGCCGGTAACGGCCTGCTGACCATCGCCGCACAGCCGGAAAGGGTTCACGTGAATGAAATTGATGCCATTCGCAACCGTAATCTTCAAACGCAGGGATACGCAGTAGTAACAAAGGAAGATGCAACCTTTCCATTTTATTTCAGAGCAAAACGGTTTGATGCAGTTATTACGAATCCTCCATTCGGCACATTGACTGAGCCTGTTTATTATGGCGACTACAAAATCTCTACGCTTGAACAGTTGATGGCGTTACGTGCATTAGACACTATGACTGATGGCGGCAAAGCCGCTATTATTATTGGCGGGCATACCCGATGGGATGATTTGGGGCGCATTCAGGCTGGCCGCAATCGCATTTTCTTCAATTATCTCTATCACCATTATCATGTGGCCGACGTTATCAATATCGACGGAAAAAGGCTTTACTCCCGACAGGGCACAGCTTTTAACGTGCGGCTCATCCTTGTGGATGGGCGAAAGGAGAAGCCGGGAGGTGCAGCGCCTCTCTACAACGCCACCCATGATGCCGTAGTGGAAACATTTGATGAATTATTCATTCGAGTAATGGACGCGATGGTAGAAAGAATTGGAGTATCTACAGAAAAATCTGTGTTGCCTTATTTCAAAGATGTTCATATGCGAGAAATGGAATTGGAAGCTGAAGCGCTTGCGCTCGAACTGGAATTATTAAACGTGGCAGGATTGAATAGGCCGCCGTTTGTTCAACTTCATGAAACCCTCAGCGCTCCTTATAAACCTGCATCACAGTCATGTATTGTACTGGATACGCAGGTTCCTGACAGCATGAGTTTTGAAACCCAAAGTGCCATTGGTCGTATCCGGCAGGAAGTTGGTGGTGATATGGATAATTTCGTTCGTCACCGGTTGGGATACGCATCAAAATCTGCATTATGCCGGGCATTATCAGCCGAACAGATTGATGCAGTAGGCGTGGCCATTTATAACATTGAGGCCCGTAATCAAGGGATGATTATCGGTGACCAAACGGGCATAGGCAAAGGGAGGGTTGCGGCTTCCATTATCCGCTATGCAACCGAACAGGGATTAAAGCCTGTATTTCTGACGGAAAAGGCAAACCTTTTTTCAGACATATACCGTGATCTTTCTGCCATCGGCTCAGGCCATTTACGTCCGTTCATCGTTAATGCCAGAGAAAGTAAAACGGATATAAAGGACGAGGACGGAAACATCGTGTATCAGGCGCCGTCGACAACAGAGCAACAGAACATATTTCTTAGCAGATCCATCCCTGCTAGTTATGATTTTGTTGTGGCAACCTACAGTCAGTTCAATAGTCCGGATAAAAAGCCGGAAAAGCCTGCCTTTCTCATGGAAATAGCACAGGATAACATTTTTATTCTTGATGAGGCACATAATAGTTCCGGTTCCAGTAATACCGGCTCTTTTCTACAGGGCGTTGTAGCAAACACCAGGGGTATAGTGTTTTTGAGTGCCACTTTCGCCAAACGCCCGGATAATATGCCGATTTATGCTATGAAGACTGCCATTGCTGACTGTACCATGAGCCGCGATGAACTGGTGGAGGCGATCACCAAGGGAGGGGTTGCATTGCAGGAAGTACTCAGCGCTCAATTAGTAGCAGAGGGGCAAATGCTTCGCCGAGAACGCAGTTTTGAGGGTGTTGAGGTTAATTATATTTCCCTCGATGACAAAATGGTGGAACACCGTGCGATTGCAGATAATATCACTATGATACTGCGAGATATTATTGCTTTTCAAAATACTTACATAAATGGTGTTGTTAAAGAGATGGATAAAATTGCTGCGGCTGAAGGCAAAGAAGCTGAGATACGAAAAGGTACATCCCAGGCCGGTGTTGATAATACGCCGTACTTCAGCAAAGTATTCCAGGTGATCGGCCAAATGTTGTTTTCCCTGAAAGCAGAAGCTGTGGCCCACCGGGCAATAATGCGCCTGAAGGAAGGTAAAAAGCCTGTGATCGCCTTTGCTTCAACCATGGGCAGCTTTATTGAAACCCTCGAAGATGAAACAGGGCTGCCGGTCACAGACGGCAGTACCATTAACGCTGATTTTTCTGAAGTACTGGAACGCGGATTGGATGGGGTGATGCGTTATACTGAAAAGGATGTTACCGGTAAACCCGAGTACAAGCGGTTTAACCTAAGCGAACTGAATCCAGAAGCTGTTGGCGAGTACAACCGGATTGCCGCCAATATTCGGGAAATTTCCACCGGTATCACTATCTCACCTATTGATGTTATAATACAAATAATAAAAGATGCAGGTTATACCGTAGCTGAAGTGACGGGGCGGAAATATGAGTTGCAACTCAATCGGCAAACCGGTATGGGGCTGGTACTTTCCCGAAAGAAAATCAATACAAATGATGCTTTCCGAAAATTCAACAACAATGAAGTAGATGTACTGATGATAAACCAGTCTGGTAGTACCGGCGCGTCCGCTCATGCCATCCCTACGGCCAAAGTTCCCAGAGAGCAAGTACGTCAGCGGGTAATGATCGTATTGCAGGCAGAACTGGATATCAATACGGAAGTTCAGAAACGCGGCCGCATCAACCGAACTGGCCAAATACTAAAACCCATTTACGATTATGTGACCAGCGCAATTCCTGCCGAGGTACGACTGATGATG
Organism: uncultured Chitinophaga sp.; assembly: GCA_965653365.1. GTDB lineage: Bacteria > Bacteroidota > Bacteroidia > Chitinophagales > Chitinophagaceae > Chitinophaga. The sequence continues at coordinate 50,250 of CBFGZV010000012.1, forward strand.
ATGTTGCAGAAAAAACTAAAATCTCTGGATGCAAATACAGCCAGCAATCAAAAGCAGTCCACCAAAATTCTTGACGTGCCGGATTTTTTAAATAAGTACGGCGATAAAATGGTTCTGGAGTATCTTTTTGAGAACCCCGAAATAAATGCCTTGCTGAATGACCCTCTTCGCCTGGATGACAGTAGCGCAGATGGCAGTGGTAGTGCTCCTGATGATGCCGCTCATCGCGTATCCGGTCGCGTGGCAGTACTATCCACCCAGATGCAGCAGGAATTTTATAATGAAATTGCCCAGCGATACCAGGACTATGTTGAGTACTTACGGCAGGTAGGTGAATATGATTTGGAAGTGGAGGATATGGACTTGAATGCCGAAACTGTTTCCAGCCGGGTAGTCAAGATGGGGAATGGTTCTGGTAGCGCTTTTGGGGAGGATAGTTTGTTGGAAACCGTTATGGCAAATGTGCTGAAGAAGCCGTTTACCAGGGAACAACTGGATAATCTGCTGGTAGAAGCATTACAAGGCAAAAGCACGTTAACATATATGGAGGAACTGACAGCAGGGTATGATCAGTTCACCGAAGCCAAACTGAATAACGAGTTACAGGAAGAAGCAGCAAGGTATGATCTACTTGTAAAGGGCATTCCTTTGGAAAAGAAAATCAAAAAGCTGGAAGCTGGCTCATTGCAATGGCAGCAAGCAGTGGCGGCGAGGGAAAAGGAATTACAGGACGCCAGCGAAAAAAAGCAGGAAATGATTGTCAAACGAGCCGCCAATAACAAAGACTATATACAAAAAATATTTAAATTTTTCTTTCCTTCCCGTTTTCTGAATTATCCGGTTGAAACATATACTGGCGGTCATGAACAAATTCCCGCGGTATTCATAGGATATGCAATTGATTTTAAAAAGAAAAACCCGTACACACCTTCACAAATCAAGCTCCGGTTTGCGATATCGAACAGCAGTAAGTATCTGGTTATCCCGGCATCGCTTTCGGCCTCTATCATGTCCATCATTGGAGCCAGCGCCACCCTTGTGCAACCGAACAGAGAGGCTCTATTGGACGAATGGGATACATACATCCGGCAAAATAATGTAGATCGTAAAACCAGACATATTATTACCGGCAACTTGTTACAGGCTTTTTCCGACTTCAAAGGTAAATTGGTGAGTTATACTACCACTGACGGAAAAGTAATGAAAGGTATTTTGCTGCCGGAGAATTGGGACCCTGGTGAGCAGGTGGCCGATAATGTAACGGTTCCCATCATTAAGGCATTGCCCCTCATAAAGTCACTGGTGCATGATCATCACTTTCTTGTGCATAACCGATTTTCTTTTTTTAAAAAAGGAACGTCGTATATGGTTGTTGTGGCGGCCAGCAGATCAGTGGGTGGAGATGTGTATCTGGATAAAGAACTTTTGGCACTGGTTCAGAATGGAAATTTTGAGAAGACAGCGGATAAAATGGTAGCATATGTAGATGAAAGTAATATTGGTGCCTTCGTGTCTATTCTCCAAAAGAATCATGGTTTATCTGCAACTATTACCAGCACACAATTTCAGCAGATAGAAAAGGAGGAGCAGCGTACCAGCACCCGAAAACGAATTGAATTGCCGCCGCCGGAGCCGGTGGCGCCACCTTCAGGCCAATCCAGTTCGGAGCTAAAGAAATCATCCACAAAGATTATATCTATGCTGGAACTCGAGGCCGAGGCTCTTGCGCTAGAACTGGAATTACTTGCCGCTTAAAATCCATACCTATGTTTAATATTAAAAACTATTTCGATAAAATAGCATCTATAGATATAAGAACACTACCAGAGCCTTTGCAGAAAGGTTCTGATTTTTTAAATCGGGCCACGGAAAATGGAACTAATCTGGATGCTTATCATGGTTCAGGTAGCGTAAAGAAGACCATCGACTTGTATTTTGAGAAGCTGTCGGATTTTGTATCCAAACAGGCAGCCACTTCACATACAAAGCAGGTTAAAAAAAGCAGCCGGGTTAAGCCCGAAAAAAAAGCAAAGACCCGAACAAAGAAAGGCACTGTTAAGGTGGAATCGGAAGCTACTGATGACAGTATACCTATTTTGGTCGAGCGAATACCGGAAGAAGTTCGGTTTATCAAACGCTATGTGAACCTGCATGGGAAAGTGAAAGAAAAGGATGATCTTTTGCGCTTTATCAATAGTCTCCAAAAATCTATCCTGGAAAAGCGTATTCGCAAGACCTCTGAGTATGCTGAACAGATAAAGTATATGCAGGACAGGCTGATCGAAGCATATAATACGATGAAGGGGAAAGTGGTGATTGAGATAAAGCCGGACATCTACGAAGCGATGAAAAAGCTGGCTGGTGGTGAGAAGGTATTACCGACCATTAATTTCATCAAACGATATATCGGTATGAATGGCAAGCCGGGGATGAAAGAGAAAGCGAAACTGTTGCTTTCTCAAATTGATCGCGCATATGAAAAAGGAAAGGTCAATGACAGCGATGCTTATATTGTGGAGCTGCACCAGGTAAAGAAGAATCTTCGTGATTTTATAAGTGATAAGGGCGTGCGTACGCTGAATATTGAGAAGGCGACCCTTTACGGGTTGCAGGGCATCCTGAATGGTTGCAATTGTATTGGGGGGCTGGGTGGACTAGGGGCTGCAGCGATAGCACTGCCACCGGTCATGAATAGTATGGATTTTGCGAACGTCCGGTTTAAAACCCTCGGTTTTAAAGGAAAATGGCGGGAGCTGATCGGCGATCCGTCAACCACCTTCACCGCAATGGTTTTCGGGAAGCCAAAAATGGGTAAATCATACCTATGCGTGGAATTTGCCGGTTATCTCGCCCGTAATCATGGTAGAGTATTATTTGTTGCAAAAGAGGAAGGTCTGGACATGACACTACAGGAAAAGCTCAATGACAAAAACGTCAAACATCCTAACCTGTTCGTAGCATCCGTATTACCTGAAAGCCTGGTTGAATATGATTTCGTATTTCTGGACAGTGTGAACCGGCTCGGGCTGACACCAGAAGATCTCCAGCGTCTGAAGGCGTTTAATTCAACTAAATCCTTCGTTTTTGTCTTCCAATCCACAAAACAAGGTAATTTTCGTGGTGATAACAGCTTTCAGCACGATGTGGATGTGGTGATCGAGGTGCTAGAGAGGGGAAAGGCGGTACAAATGGGGCGGTTTAACCAGGGCGGTGAAATGGAAATATTTCAGGACGATGCCATATCTGATGCGACAGACTGACATTTTTCAATTATTTTGCCTTGTTTATTAATGACTAATAAAGTAGTGTTAGTTTAATGTGTATATTATTGGATTACCTGACAAATGTGCCAAACTGACATTTTTAGTTAAATTGGTTAAACTTTTGCTAATTTCCTAACCAAAATTTAAATGATAATACCCATGTTTAGGGAGTATTATGATCTTAATTTCTAAAATTCGAAGTAATGATTGATTGTGTTTATTGTGTTAAACCTCTTCCCGAAGTCGGTTTTTACTGCCCCAGTTGTTCAAAGCAAGCAAGATGTAAGCACTGCAAAGAATTATTATTTAAGGACGCAAAAATTTGTATACACTGTGGTGAGGGAATCGGAGAAAGTGCTAATCAGGGGCATTTAAATACTATTCATTTTTCTGAAAGTGAAAATGGTAGAGAGTTCAAGGCAACATTCACAGATACGGTTGGCCAGAGCATTAGCGAAGCATTCGGTGTTATATTGTCTAATAAAATAGGAGGAAAGAATCACCCTCCAGCGGCGCTCCCAGGAGCTAGAATTAATGGAGAGGAAGATTTTATCGAGGACGCCGACGCTGAAGTTGTCACTCAAGAAAAGACATCCGGAAGGGCTAATCCAGAGCTTGAGCAGCTCAAGAAAGTTTTTAAGGATGACGGTGAAAAGATTTCACTTTTAGAAACTAGAATGAAAGCAGCATCCAAAAGAGATTATGGGATTCGATTGGCGTTATTATTTACCTATTACAAATCATTAGTTGGTACTGATGTTGTTCCAAGAAAAGATTTGACAGCAATTATGGAGAATGCAAGTGTAAATGACGCTAACTTTCGTTTTTGGCTCACTCATAATTCACTCATTGGAGTACTTGCTGAAGGTGTAGAAATAAAAGCCCCTGGCAAGGATGCTGCCAGGAAATTTTTAGCTGAAATATTTAATCCTGATATAAAGGATGGTTGGCAAATTGGGAGTAGTACCAAAAGCTCACGAAAATCAAAAGGGAAAAAATCGGGAGAATGAATAATTAATCATGAGGACATTCGATAAATTCTGTGATATTGCTGAGGTCTCAAAAATGGGTTTAAATGGAGGTATTTCTAAATTAGAAGTAGCCGTTTTATTTATTTGGTACCATCAATTTAAGACTCAACAGTTTGAAATAACAATTAAAGAAATAAATCAATATTTTATTGATGCACATCTTGCTCCATACAATGTCACCTTTCTGAAACGAGATCTTGGAAAAAGTGCGAAAGTTACGAAGGGAACTAAAGTCGGTACATATAAACTAAACCGAAAGACTATTGAACAGCAAAATGCTCGTTTCCTTCCGCTTTTGAATGTAGAAGTGTCTGTTTCAGAAATTGCAAATATCAACATTACTCCATATCTGAAGCCGGAAGATATCGAAAATGCAAGGAGAATGGCAGAATTGTATTTGATTATTCATTGTTTGGAAAACTCTGTACGGAGTTTTATAGAGGATGTACTTGCCAACAAGTATGGGCAAAATTGGTGGGATTACGCGAAAAACTCCGAGTTAGAAAAAAAGATTAAAGAGAGAAAGGAAAGGGAGGGAAAAAACAAATGGTTAAGTCCAAGAGGTGCCTCTTCATCTTTGTTTTACCTTGACTGGGGGGACTTAGTCAAAATTATAAAAAAACTGGAAAATGATTTTAGTCCACAAATAGATGATGTAAGGTTTGTTCAACATAGGCTTGATGATATGGAAAAAGTGCGAAATATAGTTGCGCACAATGGGGTAATTCCTTCAAAAGACGACTTCGACAGAGTTGTCCTACATTTTAAGGATTGGTGCAAGCAAATAAAAAAATAAATCCTTAATCTTGAACTGGAATGATACGGACGGAGATCGTGTTAGAATTTTGTTTGTCAAAACCATTCTTGTCAGGAAGTTTCGCAAAAAACTCAATTTAGACTAAAGCTAAATTTATGAAAAATAACTTATTAGGCGCATGGACCTCATACAACCAGATCATAGTTTAATACAAAATCCACCAGGCCCAATTACCACAACCTCAATTGGCCAGATTCTTAACTCAATCCGACCAGTATGGAAAGGACGGGATTTGATTAAGAGGGTAGAACGGCTATTGCCTGTAGATCCGAGCAGCGCGTGCCAGCGTTTACTGAACGCTGCGATATACGATTTACGGGAGAAAGTTATTAATGTGGGTGCGGATATAGCAAGGGAAGTCGCCAAGATCTACAAATTGCCACCCATTGAAAAGGATGACGATATAATGGATTATTCAACTTCTAACCTTATCGACCTCAGTTATCGTATTGGGATTCTCAAGCGTCCTGAATGGCGTAGGATTCAGCGATGCTACGAGATAAGGCGTGATTTGGAACACGAGGATAATGAGTATGAGGCAGTTCTGGAAGATTGCTTCTATATTTTCAAGTCAACAATTGAAATTGTTTTATCGCAAGACCCAATTGACGTTCTTAAAATAGTAGATATAAGGCAGGTTATCGAGGCTCCTGGAAGTATCACAGCAACAGAAGAGCTGTTACAAAACTATGAGCATGCACCAACACTCCGACAGCAAGAGATTACTACGATGCTATTGTCAATTGCAAGAAGTGACAAGCAGCCTGACGTGGTAAGAGAAAATGCTGTAGAAATGCTCCGTCACTTAAAAAGTAGAACACAAACCAATGTAGTTATTGAAGCTGCAAAAGGGCTTGAGGAAAAATTAGCTGGTAAACCAATTGACATCCTAACTGCAAAGTTAGGGCACGCTTGTGGTGCAACAGCCTATTTCAAGAAAGCCAAGCTTAAAGATTACTATAACGAACTGTTGAACGAATTTGCAAAGGCTTCATCGGATTGGGGAGAGCAAACAAAGGTCGTTTCACTTTTTCATACAATCGGCGCCTTCAATTACTGCCCACAAGAATTCCGAAGCAAGTTTGTAAAACACCTTGTTGTCTTCTACATTGGGGAACCTTCTTATGGCCCCAATAGCGGTTATCGATCTGTATTCTATAGCAATGCTGCAGCTCCGGTGATAAAAAGAATCGTTAAATATACAATAGGGCTATATCATGAGGTCGAAAATTTAAGGAACGACAGCTCAATAAAACAATCGTTGCAGAATAAAAGCGTTCTGGCTCGCTTTGAGGAGTTGCTTGATGTAGCAGAGAATACGGAATCATAAATGCATAAAAAGTAGTGACTATTTTGGAATGAGAGAAAATCTCGTAGTCGCATAAAACGACTGCCCGGCTCCATGAGGTGACAAAAGGAGTGTTTACTTTTGATGTACCCTTAGCATTTATTTCGTACTTCCGGGCTATCCAGTACGCTTATAGGCTTCGGGTAAGGCAAAATTCACCAATTTCTGTATTTCAATCAAATCTTGAAGATATTGGTTCGAAATTCGTCCATTCACCCCGACGAAAATGAGTGTAGTCACTTGAAACGAATTGCCCGCAGATGCATTTCTGCGGGCTTCTTTTTGCCCGCGAGCCCGCACTGTTCCCCCTTGTTCGAACATTCTGCAATGACCCCGTTTGATATCCGGCATGTTTCCCGTACATTCAGGATTCATCGTTTAACCCGTTCATATGGGATACAATACCGCCCTGATCGCAGGTATCATGCTGCTCATCGTTGCCTGCTTTACGCTGAACCATTCGCTGACTTTCCTCCGTTCCGGAGAAAAAGCGGTGGGCACCGTTATCAGGTTTGAAAAAAGCACCGATACGGAAAATAAAAGTGTGACGCCCATCTTCCAGTTTACGGCCCGCGACAACCGGCAATACACGTTCCGTCATTTCATTTCAACAAACCCGCCCGCCTGGGACATTGGGGAGAAAAGCACGATCATCTATAACCCGGCGGATCCCACACAGGCAAAACTGCTGACATACTTCGGCGTGTTCAACTGGACGATCGAATGCGTTGCGTTCGGCCTGCCGTTGATTGTTTTCGGCGGAGGGAAACACATCGCGCGGTATATTTTTAACGCAACGGCGGGGCGGGGAAGCCGGCATGGCATTGTCTGACCCCAAACAGCCGGCGACGGCATTGAGTCTTTCCCACCTTGTTATGCTTCGCACCGGGCGTATCAGCGTATAGCCACAATTGGCTGCTACCGGGCAACGCGATAGAAAAGATGCGCCGCACCGGCAGTGTCCGTGGCATCAAACCTCGTCAGGTTAACGGGTTGCGCTGCCGCTCCTGCAAACAAAGCGGTTCCGCCGCCCAGTAAAACGGTGGCAACGTGAATATGCAGCTCGTCAACCAGCGCGGCCTGAAGGAATTGCTGCGCAACATTCGCGCCTCCCATAATCCAGATATGCTTGCCGTTTGCTACTTCCCTGGCCCGTGAAAGCACTGTTTCCGGACTATCGTTTACATAGGTGAATCCAGGAGCGGTCATCGCCGGTTCGCCGGTTGTCAACACAAACGCAGGCGCCTGAAAGGGCGTTTTTCCTCCCCAGGCGTCTTCAATGGCCGTATTGTAAGTGTGGCTTCCCAGGATAACCGCGCCAACGCTGTCGACAAAATCCGTCAGCATTTTTCTGGCCGCGTCCGTCGCATCTTCAAACATCCATTGGTGCAACAGTTCGCCATTTTCACCCATGGGAGTTTCGGAGGTAATTCGGGGGCCTGCAATGAAGCCGTCGAGCGACATGGTGATGTTCAGAATCGTTTTGCCCATTTTTTTTATTTAAAATACATCATTCCGCCGACACGGGAATGCAACAGTGAAAAGAATGCAGGGTAAAATATTTCGCGCACTCCCTTGCGATCTTGTTAAAAAATTGTCAACGCAGCATCGCCGCCCGGTTTCACTTTCTGCTGAATGTCTTGCTAGTATTGAGTTTTACGGCAAATACGTATTTATACCTGGAAAAATCTGCTTTTCACCCTTTCAGGTCAGTAAAATAATCTTCATGATGAGGGCCGGCGATAACAGAATGATTTTCTTATCACGGGTTTCGGAGAACGGGTTGGTGGTGGCGCACGGCGCCGCGCCAACGAAAGATACATCGGTTACAATGCGCATCATTAGAAAAAATAAACGACATGAAGATGAATTTAAGAACACAACGCCCCAAGGTGGGAGCAGCCCTCTGTGTGTCGCGGCTGCTGGTAACGGACAAACCATGTGAAACGGACCTGATTGAATTTTCCTTTTCTGCTTTTTCCATGAACATCACCCGGCTCGAATTGCTGCTGCTGGCCGTTGGTTTCATGCTCCTGCTGATAGCGGTCAACGCTGCGGCCCAGCGGTTTTTATTCCGGTCCGGGAAGCGCCATGCGGCGGTTTTTTTAGCGCTGCTGGCGTTGCAGTATGCGGTTCCCTTTATGCTGCTGGATGCGGTCATGATCAATGGCGCCGGTTTGCGCATAGCCTCTCCCGCCTTGGCTTTTATGGCTTATCTCGTGTTCAGCGCGTGCTTTTTGCTGCAAAACGTGGTGTTCCTTTTCGGCCTGAAGGAGGCCGATGGTTTCGCTGTGCCACTCCCCGGCGGGCGGTTGCGGGTATCGTGGAAGCAGCTGCTGACAGGAATGACGGTGGCATGGTGGACGTTGGCCGCACTGGCGTCGGGTAAAGAAGGGGATGACTGACAGGAACCTGCTATCATGTTTGAAAATACACATCCGAAACATATGCTGTGAAGGCGCGATACACGCCTCCGGAAATCAATCGTCAATCATTAAAAAAATCATTATGCAGAAGTCAATGCTGATGGACCTGAATGTGCTCATCGACACTACAGTCAGTTTCAAAACGAAGTACCTGTATTGCAGAACTTCCTATGCGGAGAACCGGCATGCGAGGCCATGCGCAGTGCGGCAATTTCTCGTCACTTCATTGTGGCGGCACGCAGTGATAGAACTCCACAAGCTGGTAGGCACGGGAGAGAACGATTATTTCAGCCTGTGGAAATTCTGGGACCGGATTGAAGCCGGCTACTACCCGGAAGAAGTATTGCCAAAACATACGCTCGACGGCTGGCGGCAATTGTTGCACCTCTGGAGCGACGAAATGGAAGTGGTGAAGCGCCTGCACGCAAAATATACGGGGCATCCGGTTGCGCCCGCCGGAAGTGAGCTTTTCTCCTTCTCGCTCGAAAAAATGGAAGGCATGCTGTGGGTGATCGAGTTTATCGTGCTGGCGATGTTCAATCCCGTAGCCCGCGGCAACTTTACGTACCTCGGTACCGTCTTCGACGAACAGGTAGCCGCTGATATCCTGACGCCCGTTCAGTCTGCCGGCGATGCCGCTGTTGTCCGGATGACGTTCCCGGCCGCCTGACGGGCCAACCGGCCGGTTTCCGGTTTTAGCCGGAAAATTGTTGCGGGGATTGTTTATTTTAGCTGTACGCACATAATCACCGATACCAATGGATAATCTCAAAGAATCGCCCGTGCAACCGGCCAAAGGGCGCCTTTATTCCCTCGACGCACTCCGTGGATTCGACATGTTTTGGATAATGGGAGCCGAAGAAATTTTTCACAAGCTCGCCGAGGCCAGCGGTTCGCCGTTCTGGCACCGTGTGGCGGACCAGTTTGTGCATCCTGAGTGGAACGGATTTCGTTTTTACGATCTCATTTTCCCCCTGTTTCTCTTTATGGCCGGTGTTTCCACGCCATACTCGGTAGGCAGGGAACTGGAGAAAGGCACTCCCCGCCCGCAGCTGCTCTGGCGCGTGGTAAAGCGGGCGCTGATATTGGTGCTGCTGGGGATGATCGTCAACAACGGGCTGGAACTGCGGCCTGTTTCCGACATCCGGTTTGGCAGCGTGCTCGGGCGCATCGGCCTCGCTTATATGTTCGCCAATATAATTTATCTGTACAGCCGCGACCGTGCGCAGATGATATTTTTCTGGGGCTTCATTATCGGTTACTGGCTGTTGCTGAAATTCGCTGCCGCGCCGGGCTTCGCGCCGGGCGACCTCACCATAGAAGGGAACTTTGCATCGTATGTAGACCGCCTGATCATGCCCGGCAAACTGTACCTCGGCATCCACGACCCGGAAGGCCTGATGTCGACCATTCCCGCCATCAGCACCGCGCTGCTGGGCATTCTCGCCGGCAACCTGCTCAAAAACAGCCCGATGACGCCCGAAAGGAAAACCATGCGCATGGCGCTGGCCGGCTTGTTTCTGCTGGTGCTGGCGCAGTTGTGGAACCTCGATTTCCCGATTAACAAAAACCTCTGGTCGAGCTCGTTTGTATTGCAGGTGGGCGGTTTGAGCCTGTTGCTGCTCTCGCTCTTTTATTATGTGATTGATGTGAAAGGGTTTCAGCGATGGTCGTTCTTTTTCCGGGTAGTTGGCATGAACTCCATCCTCATTTACATGTCCGGTCATTTCATCGATTGGAATTATACCACGCACGCGGTGTTTACCTGGCTGGGGCAACTGGTGGGCGAGCCTTACGGCTGGGTAGTGCTGGCGGTTTGCCTGGTGGGCATCAAGTGGCTGTTCCTCTACTTTATGTACAAAAAGAAAGTGTTCCTGAAGGTATAGCGTCAGCCGGCCCGCCAGTGGAATACGAGGTTAAATCCGTCTGGATCCTTTACGCCGAGGGTTTTGAAACCATAATGCGTCACCACCGGCGGGGCGATTTGCAGCCCTTTGGCGCGCAAGTGCGCATAAGCGGCATCCACGTCGGGGCAGCCGAAATACAGGGTGAAGTCTTCCCGCTGCGCCATGCGCTTGGGGTCCGGGGTGGCCGGCCGGAATGCTTTTTCGTATGCGGTGTTCAGCATCAGCTCCACCCCGTTGAAATGCAGCAGCGCCCAGTCTACATCATCCCCGGATTCGCGGTCGGTTTCTACCACCGAAAAACCAAGGAGGTCGCGGTAAAATGAAATGGAGGAAGGCATGTCGAAAACCTGGAGCAAAGGTGCCAGGCCGGCAATTTGAATGGCCATACAGCAAGGTTTTAGGATTTACTTAAAGTTAGTGAAAAAAAGGGCGGCGTCTTACATTTCGTTAATTTGTAGTGCGCCGGAAACGCAGGCCCGTTGCCGGGATTATTGCAGGAACGGGATCCGCTTTCCGTCGAGGAGGCCTTCATCCGGCCGGTGAAAAATTTGCTTCACAACGCCGGTATCCGGCAGGAATGGCTCTTGACGATGTACAATCTGTTAGCGCTTAAACAGGAACGGTATGAAATATTTACTGCTATGCATGATTTGCTGTGCCACGGCCGGCCCCATCAGCCGGAGCTCCTGGCTGCTCGGTACCTGGAGCGGCGGAACGCCCGGCAGGCAATTGGTGGAGGTATGGGAAAAGCTAAACGATTCAACCTTTTCAGGCCGCGGATGCATGGTGAAAGGGACCGATACCATGTTGCTGGAAGCCGTTAGCCTGGAGGAACGGAGCGGTCAGCTTTATTACGTGCCCACTGTTACGGGGCAAAACAACGGGCGGGCGGTGCGCTTCACCTTAACGTCTATGACCGATCGCCAGCTTGTGTTCGAGAATCCCTTGCACGATTTCCCGCAGAAGGTCATGTACGCCCTTGTAACTCCGGATTCGTTGCTGGCCGAAATTTCCGGCACCGTAAACGGGACGTTGACATCAAGGAAGTTCCCCCTGAAGCGGGTGAAGTAATGCAGACAGACGCCGGTCTTGGCTGTTCCTATCATTTCAATGATCGCCATTCACTGATGGGCTGCTTCATGGTCAAAATACGTAGCGTAATTGCAAAACGGTAGCGTTTGAAGTGTTTCAGCACTGAAGGTAGCAGTCCTGTGGCGATCATTACCGCTTTATCCTTTTCCCGGTTTACATCTTGATCCTCGTTCCGGCGCTTTTTGATTTTGTGCACATGGCCTGTTCGGCAGGAGGAGGAGGCTATCCGATTGAGCCGGCTGTTTCATTTATTCCAGGTATGATATCCTGTTCTCTTCATTCGCTTCCGGAAACGGGAGATTTTTTGAGCTGGCCGTTTCATTTATTCCAGGTATAATATCCTGTTCCCTTCATCCGCTTCCTGAAACGGGGGCTTTTATTTTTTGACCGGGTACGTACACATACTGGGAAAATTAAGTAATATTATACCGCCGAAATCGTATTGCCGATGTCAAAAATGATCCACGTCACCACATCCGGTTCCAACTTCGAACGGGAGCCGCTTGTTCGTCCCTTCGGTTTTAAAGGGAACTACCTGACGGAGCTATGGCAGGTGGCCGTTCGCCTGCAGGCTGCCTCCGGAGCGGTTGGAACGGGCCTGGCCACACAAAGCGTACTGTATGGCGATGCCGAGTTATTCGCCGCGCATCCCGAAGCCGGCGGCAACGCCTTGCTCTACGTGCTCACTAACAAAGCGCTGGAACTTATCAGGAGCACGCCTTTCCGTAACCCGCCCGAATTACTGGAGGCTGTATTGCCGCCGCTGACCGATGCCGCCGTACAACTGACCGGCCGCGCCGTCAACCCGAATTTTATCCTGAACGCACTGGTTGCACCAGATAATGCGGCATGGCTGTTATACGCGGCCGAACATGGGATCACCTCGTTCGACGGCATGTTGCCCGATGAGTTCCGGCCGGCGCTCCGGCATCGCAATAGCCGCATCGCCATCCTCTATCAGGTGTCGTACAACATGCCGGTGGCAGATATTGTAGCGGCGGCGAGGGAAGGCTTTTTTGTATTCAAGATAAAAACGGGCCATCCCGGCACACAGGAAGATATGTTGCGGCTGGATATGGAGCGGCTCAGCGCCATTCATACCGCGCTGAAAGACCTGCGGACCCCGCACACGGCGAACGGTAAGCTGGTTTATACCATGGACGCCAATGCACGGTACGAAAAGAAAGAAACCCTGCTCCGCTACCTCGATCATGCCCGGAAGATCGGGGCGTTCGACCAGGTGTTGCTCTACGAAGAACCGCTGGCCGAAAGCAACACCGAGTACGTGGGCGACGCGGGTGTGCGCATTGCGGCGGATGATAGCCTGCATACGCTGCACGACGTGCAAATGCGCCTTGAACAGGGCTATGGCGCCCTGGTGCTGAAAGGTATCGCCAAAACCCTCAGCCTGTCCCTCGCCATGGCCAAACTGGCCGACGAGCGCCATGTGCCCTGCCTGTGCTCCGACCTCACCGTGAATCCTATCCTCGTAAACTGGCATAAGAACCTGGCCGCCCGGCTGGCGCCCTTCCCCGGCATCGGCATGGGGCTGATGGAAACCAACGGCGATGCCAACTATTGCAACTGGCCCGCCATGAAAGCATATGCGCCGTATTGGTCGGCCCCGCAGCAGGGAGTGTTCCACCTCGATGAGGCATTCTATCAACGCAGCGGCGGCATTTTTGAGCCGGCCGCGCACTATGAAAAGATGTTCCGCAAGCATTAGCATATGAAAAAATTACTCCTGCTGATCGCCGTATGCTTTTCGTGCACCTGCCGTGCGCAGGACACGCCGCTGGTGATCCACATGAACGTATTGCAGGGCCTGCAGTTTGACGTGGTGCGCTTCCACGTGAAGCCGGGCGCCAAAGTGCGCATCATTTTCAGTAATACCGATGATATGAACCACAACCTGCTGATTGTAAAACCCGGCACCAGGGAAGCGGTGGTGAATATGGCACAGCAACTGGGCGCACAGGGGCCGCAGGTAGATTACATCCCCGCCAGCCCCAACGTTTTGTGGTCGGTGCCGGTGGTGGAACCGGAGCAGGAACGGACGCTGGAATTTACCGCACCGCTGCAGGAAGGCGTTTATCCGTATGTATGCACCTATCCCGGCCATGGACTGATCATGTACGGAGCGATGTATGTCACGCGGAACGCACTTCTCCCCGATATCGTGGGCGACCTGAACATCCCGCCGGGCCGCCGCCAGCCGGATGTCAGCCTCGAAGAAGACGAAACGCATCACGCCGCCCATCAGGGCCATGGTACCAAGGCATTGCATCCATACGCTCCCGTGCCGCCCTATCATTATCGTGTTTTTATCGCGGGTGCGAGCCCTGCCGCTATTGCCGTGAGCCTTCCAGACAGTCTTTCGTATTGCTGGGATGCGGGCGTCTGCAAACTGCGCTTTGCCTGGAAGGGCGGGTTTCTCGATAATTCCGACCTCTGGAAAGGGAAAGGCGACGCACTGGCGAAAGTGCAGGGCGACGTCTTTTTTACGGAGTCGCCAACTTATCCGTTTACCTTCCGCGGCGCCGCACCCGTTACCAGTTACAAAGGTTACCGGCTGGTTGCGCGTTATCCAGAGTTTCACTACACCGTCAACGGCGCCCACGTATACGAGCTCATCAAGCCGGCGCCCGGCGGCAACGGCATCGTACGGTATTTTCGGGTTACCGGCCATACGAAAGACGTGCTGTTTCATGCCACGCCGCAAAAAGGCATCCGGTATGAATCGTCGGCCGGCAAATGGGAGCAGGGCGCACTTTTACTATCGGCCCTGCAAGCCAGGGAATTCAGTATTACAATCACTGTTTTATGAAGCATGCTTTGTTATTGCTGGGGTGGTTATTGATGGCTTGGCAGGCCACGGCGCAATCCTACAGGGTCGAAACCATTCCCATGCCGGAAGGCCTCACCGCTGAAACCGGCGCTATCGAATGTATGCCAGACGGGCGGCTGATAGCATGTTTTACGAGAGGGGAAGTGATGATCTATTCGCCACGCACCAGAAAATGGCAGTTGTTCGCCGAAGGGCTGCACGACCCGCTGGGCATGCTGGTGATCAGCAACCGCGAAGTACTGGTGATGCAACGCCCCGAACTGACGAGGCTCAAAGATACCGACGGAGACGGTGTGGCCGATGTGTACGAAAAAGTAACGGATGCTTTCGGTATCTCCGGCAACTACCACGAATTCAATTACGGTCCGGTGAAAGATAAACAGGGCAACCTTTTTATCGCGCTGAACGCCTCTTCACCGAACGGTTCCATGCGGCCCGAAGTGCGCGGCGCGGTAAAAACGGAGGGCCGCGACAGTACAGACGGCCGCAGGCAGATGTTTGCCGCGGTGCCGTATCGTGGCTGGATCATGAAGCTCACGCCTGCGGGCACGCTGGTGCCATATGCGATGGGATTCCGTTCGCCCAACGGCATCGGCTTCGACCTGGCGGGCAATTTATTCGCGACAGACAACCAGGGCGACTGGATAGGCACCAGCCCGCTGCTGCATGTGCAGGAAGGGCGTTTCTACGGCCATCCCGCCAGCCTGGTATGGAAAAAAGGATGGGACAAGGGCAGCCCGTTCGCGCTGCCGCCCGCGTTGCTGGACAGTATGCGCACCCGGCCTGCTGTCTTGTTTCCGCACGGCATCATGGCCAATTCACCCACACAACCGCTCTGCGATATCACCCGCGGGAAATTCGGTCCGTTCTCGGGGCAGCTGCTGATCGGGGAGATGAACCAGGCGCGCATCGTGAGGGTAATGCTGGAACAGGTAGGCGGCGCGTTGCAAGGCGCATGCATCCCGTTCCTCGACGGGCAGGGGCTGCGCAAAGGCAATAACCGTCTCGCCTTTGCGCCGGACGGGAGCCTGTACGTAGGCCAGAACTCGCACGGGTGGCTGGGCGACGAAGGCATTCAGCGGATTGTATACACCGGCAAACTGCCGTTCGATATTTATACGATGCGCATCACCCCGAAAGGATTCGATGTGGTTTTTACGCGGCCCGTGGATGCGGTAACCGCCCGCGACCCCGCCAACTATTCGATGCGGCAGTACAATTACAGCTATCATAAAAAATACGGCTCCCACCAGATGAACCTGGACAGTGTGGCGATTAAGCAGGTGCAGGTGTCGTCGGATCGCAAAAAGGTTTCCATTGAGCTGCAACAGATGGCGGCGGGATATGTCTATGAGCTGAAGCTGAAAAACATCCGGGCAACCGACGGGCAGGCATTGCGGAACGCGCTCATCTGTTACACCGCCAACCGCTTGCCGGGCAAAGCAATGCCGGTGTTGAAGCGGCCGGCCTTTGCGAAGAAAGATATCGAGGAAGGGAAGCTGCTGATGGAAAAATCCGACTGCCGTACCTGCCACCGGCCCAATGAAAAACTGATCGGGCCTTCTTATGCGGCTATCGCCCGGAAATATCCACCTACGGAGGTCAGCGTAAACCTGATGGCACAAAAAATAATCAAAGGTGGAAGCGGCGTCTGGGGGCAGATCCCGATGGCGCCGCATGCTAACATTCCGCTGGCAGATACAAGAAAGATTGCACGATACATATTGTCTTTGTAACAATTGGGGAAAAAGGTGTAATTTAAATCACCTTTAAAACCTAGTGCACCATGTTCAAAGTACCTGCTCAATCTTCTGCGGCTTCAACAGCCTTGTTAGTACTGCGCGTTGTTGTAGGCATCGCGTTTATTCTTCATGGCTGGGGTAAAATACAACATCCCACCAACTGGGTGCCTCCCGGTGGGCCCATCGCATTATCGCCGATATTGCAATTGCTGGCGGCGGTGTCGGAGTTTGGCGGCGGCATTTTGCTGGCTATCGGTTTATTCACTCCCATCGCTGCGCTGGCCATCGGTGGCACCATGGCGGTTGCAGTGTATTTCCACGCCGTGGTATTCAAAGATCCTTTCGTAAACATGACGGGCGGCGGCGCGTTCGAATTGCCGCTGGTGTACTTCAGTATTATGCTGCTGATACTGTTCGCGGGGCCCGGTAAAATTTCCACCGACTACAAACTCTTCGGGAAACGATAACCCCCGGGGTTATGGAACGAAGTAAGGCTTTAGCCATTCATCCGCCTGATCATAGCCGGAAGGGTATGTAATGCCCTTCGTATGCGCGCCGGCCTGCAGCAGTGCCGCCACGGATTCGGGAGAACGAAGATCGGTCCAATAAGAATCGGTGGCGGCGCGGATGGCAAGCATCAAAGGCGTGCGGCCCGCCGCATCGGTGGCGTCGGCAGTGGCGCCGCGCTTGAGCAACAGTTGCACCGTACTGTGCCGCGCGCGCCAGGCAGCCACATGAAGGGCGGTGCTGTTTCCAGCGATACCGAAATACCCGTCTCCCTGCACATAACGCGCATTGACATCCGCGCCCAATTCCAATAACAATGCTACCCCTTCCGTATTGCCCGTGCCGGCGAACTCCGCGAGCAGGGTGCCTTCCTGCGCCAGCAAAGCGTCCAGCAGCGCGGGTTCCGCAGCGGCCATGTCATGTGCGCGTACGCGGTCGTTCAATGCACAGGCGGCGATGAGCGCCTCCACGCCATGTAATTCGAATGGCACGCCCCATTGTTCGAAGAGGCGCAGCGCATCGCCACGGCCGCGCCTGGCCGCCATCGATAATGCAGACCGGCCGTGCCCGCCTTTGATCAACGGGTTGCCGCCATGCTCCATCATCAGTACGATGATCCGCAATGCATTGTCTCGCAAAACCGCCGATTGCAACGGGGTCCGGTGCCAATGCGTCATGAAGTTGGGGCTGGCGCCGGCTTCCAGCAGATAGCGGATGCCGTCATAATCGTGCCAGTCCGCCTTGCGTAACAGCAGCGTACTCAGGCTTACATCGGTCAACTTTCCGGATTCCACCAGCGCATGCATCGCATCGTTGTTGTACGACTCGGGTGTATGATAAGTGGTTTCACCATCGTTTGGATCGGCGCCGTGCTCCAGCAGCAACCGCGTGAGCGGCGCGTGGTGCGCGATGCCCGCCGCGCCATACAGCACACTTTCCCATTCGGGCGCATGTTGATAGTCCTTCTCCGTCCAGCCGGTGTTAGCATCGGCGCCGTTTTCGAGTAAAGCCGCGGCGCAGCGCAGTAACCCGTTGCCGCGCTCCGGGACCATGCGCAGGTATTTGGAAAAGCACAGGTACGTAAGGGCGTCCCAATTGTGGGGACCGCCTTTTTGTGTGGCCAGCGCCGGTTGCAGGGTAAGAAAGGAACGCAGTTGTTCTTCGTCGCCTACAATGGCGGCTGTATAAATACTGGCCCCCGCTACTTCGGGATGCCGGTCAAGAATGGCCGTGGCGGCATCGAGGGTGCCGTTCACGTGGGTATCGCCTACCGGTACGCAAGCGGCAATGATGAATGCGTCGTGTGGATCGATGGAGGAATGCATATAGCGCGGGTTTTTATAAAATTAGGCAAAATTTGTACGGGCTGTGCGGGCTTTCCGCCCGGCGGGCGTGCCGCATTTAAACAGGATGAAAGCGGTTCCTCACTTTCCCGCCACCCGCGTGGGTTTTGTCCATGAGATGCGATAGTTTCGTTCCATGATCATCAGACCTTACACCCCGGCTGATAAACCGGGCTGCATCATGGCCTTCAAAAGCAACATGCCCCGGTTTTTCGCAGCGGCGGAGCTGGATGATTACAGCCGGTGGCTCGATGGGCTGATTGCCCGCCATCAGCCCGAAGCCGGCGCCGATAATTATTTTGTAGCGGTAAGCGGTGACAGGGTAGTCGGTTGCGGCGGTTTTCACCTCGACCTGGAGAAGCGGGAAGCTACCATGGCGTGGGGGCTTATCAGCAGCCGGCACCATAAAAAAGGATGGGGCAAGAAATTGTTCCTGCACAGGTTGCATGTTATCCGCAGCCTCTGCCCGCCATGCAAGGTCATCCTGGACACCACGCAGCACTCATTTCCCTTCTTCGAAAAATTCGGATTTGAAGTGGTGCAGGTAACGAAGGATTTTTATGGCGAAGGGCTGGACCGGTACGATATGGCGTTGCTGCCGGCGTGAGAGTGAATGGGGCGTACAACTTGGTGGCACACAATGGTGAATGCTACTGGCGGCCGCATAGCCGCGCATTCACCATGACGCGCGGCGGAGACGCCGGATGCATACATAGCCGTCAAGCTTTCGCGAACGACCTTGCTGTACACAGGAAAAATTGTTTTATATATTTGCAACGAATGGATATGGAAGATCACCAGCAAACAGCCATCAGAACGGTAGAAGTGACGCGTTACGTAACACCTTTGCGTGAAGGGGGCTCTTTGCCTGCCATTGCGGAGGCGGACGACGGATTTTTATACGTCCTGAAATTCCGTGGCGCAGGCCAGGGCGTGAAAGCGCTGGTGGCCGAACTGATCGGCGGAGAAATTGCGCGAGCGCTGGGACTGAAGGTGCCCGAAATCGTATTCGCCCGGCTCGATGCGGCCTTCGGCCGAACGGAGCCCGACGAAGAAATACAGGATTTGCTGAAGGCCAGCGTGGGCTTAAACCTTGCGTTGCATTACCTCTCCGGCGCCATCACCTACGACCCGACCGTTACCGTGGTAGACCCGGCAACGGCGTCTGCCATCGTATGGATGGACTGCCTGTTGACGAACGTGGACCGCACCGCGCGAAATACCAATATGCTGATGTGGCGGCGGGAACTGTGGCTGATCGATCACGGCGCATCGCTTTACTTCCATCATTCCGGCCTCAACTGGGAAGAGCCGTCCAAGCGGCCTTTTGTGCAGGTGAAAGACCATGTGCTGCTGCCGCAAGCCACCGGTTTGGAGGCCGCAGATGCCGCCTGCCGGCAAATCCTTACGCCCACGCTTATCCGCAGTATCGTTTCGCTGCTGCCCGACGCGTGGTTCCCGGAAGGAGAGGCGGCCGCGCACCGTGATGTGTACTTTAATTTTCTGACCACCCGTATCGCCAACTCCGAAGTTTTTGTAAATGAAGCACAGCATGCAAGAAAAGCACTCGTTTGAATATGCCGTCATTCGCATCGTGCCGAGGGTGGAAAGGGAAGAATTCCTGAACGTGGGGGTCATTCTTTTCTGCAAGCGGCCCGCCTTCCTGCAAGCTATGATCACCCTCGACGAACAGCGTCTGCGGGCATTTTGCGCCCGGATCGACATTGAAGAAGTGAAGGCATACCTGCATGCCATCGATAATATCAGCGAGGGCGGCCCGCACGCCGGCCCCATCGGCAAACTGGACGCCGCTTCCCGCTTCCGCTGGCTCACCGCCACCCGCAGCACCATCGTACAAACATCCAGGGTGCATACGGGCCTGTGCACCGACCCGCTGCAAACCCTCGTTCAGCTGCATGCAGAACTGGTGGAATAATGTTCCGTACCACAGCTACCCCTGCGGCGGCGTAACCCCTTTCCGCACCAAAAGCGTATCAGCATTCAACACCGCAAAGGCTGTTCAAGCGTGCATCATGCATGCGTGAATGCGGCAGAAGGGGCCGGTGGACGTTTCCTTTTCAGGATCAGGGCCGAAATCAGCGCCACGATCAGGCCAATGGGCAATACCTCCATGTATGTGATGACGATCACCATCAGCGGGTTCTTATACAACTCCCGGTAATCCGCCATCTGCTTCGCCTTGTCGGCCAGCTCGGCCGCAGTAGCTCCCTTCTGGCCGGCATCCCACAATACATGTTTCGTATACTGGTCCAGGAAGTCGGGCATAAACAGGTAATAATCGATCAACCAGGCCAGCGTGTACATCGACGAGGCGATGAGCGCAATGACCGTCCCGACCTTAAAGGCCTTTCCGAACGTCACCACGCCATTGCTGTACTTGTCGCGGTAGTTTTTCACGCCCACGAAAATCAGGGAAAAAATGAGGATGAAGGCAACATAGCCCACCACATCGTTGCTTTCGAATTTTTCCGGGTTGGCGTAGCAGGTGGCCGTTGCGTAAATCATAAAGGCCACCAGAATGGCGCCCGTAACCGAGCCGAAAATCCATACGTTTCTTTTCATTGGTATTAAGTTTGGTGATGCCACAAAAATGGAACTTTCCCCGCCCGGGGCGTTCATACTTTAGGATGATTTATGACGGAAACGGAATTTTAGTACTAAAGCAGGATGTCAATTATGGTATGATACTCAGTCGTTTAGCCATTTCTACCGCCTGAGTGCGCCGTTTGACGTCCATTTTTTCGAAGAGGCGGGAGGTGTGTGTTTTGACGGTGCTCAGCGACACGAATAAGCGGGCTGCGATTTCCTGGTTGCTCAATCCTTCAGCCATGAGTTGCAGCACCTCCAGCTCCCGGGTGCTGATGCCGAGGCGGGCCAGTTCCTTTTCGTTCACGGAGAACGAATGGCCGTTGTGCGGCACCATCACTTCTTTTTCCACCACCACCGTTTCGATTTTGGGCTTCGCCAGTTTCAGGGCGAGCCAGATGCCGAGTGCGGTAAAGAGGAGCGCGATAGCGCCGATGTAAATCTGGAATGCATGGTCGATGATCACGAAGCGCAGTTCGAGCCATTTCAGCAAAAACAGCAACAGGGCCAGGCAAAGGCCGTAAAGGATGATATGTTTATGCCTGTGGAAAAAATTGAACGCCATGGTTGACAGTTGCAGATCCGCCTCAAAAATAAACATTTTGGAACGGCCTGCAATGGCCATTGGCCCTGGGTGCGGAGAGCGGTTGATGCGCGTTGTTACCGGAGCGCGGCCATGGGCGTAAGCCCGTACATCGTCTTGAATTCCTTGATGAAATGGGCCTGGTCGTAGTACCCGCTGTCGTAAAAGAGCTTGTCCTTTTTGAGGCTTTCCAGTGATGGCTTTGTGTGGAGGATGTGCTGGAAGCGGACCACTTTGCTGAATACCTTCGGTGTATCGCCGATGTAAAAATTAAACAGCCGCCGCAACTGCCGCGGGCTGATGCCGGTGGTCAGTTCCCGCTCTACCGCCAGTGTGCCGCGGGCGTTGAGGATAATACCGATGGCATCGAACAGCCGCCCGTCTGCCTGGAACCTCGTATTGGCAAGGATGTGCAGGAAAAACGCATCCAGCTGTGGCTGCAGGTGGGCCGTGAACGCCGGTTGTTGCGCCAGGCCGGCAAGGCCCGCGGAAAGATGGGGCAATACCTGGCCGAGGTGCTCGAAGCGGTTGGTCAGTTCCGACGCGTCGATGTTGAACAGCAGCGGGAATGCCGCAGGCAGGAACCGTACGCCGATATAATGAAAAACGGGCGGGAGGGGGAACTCCGTGTAGGCGGTGGAGAAACCCATCACATAGTTATCCGCCGGCTGCTGCATGTCGAAAAAGAGATCGATGCACCCGTCCGCCACCACGCGGTAAACAAATGGTTCCGTCAGCGGCTGCATGGTTTGCAGCTCCCAGTAACAGAAGATGTACGGCGCGAGGCGCGGATCCGGCGGCAGTTCCCGATACAATACATGGCCCGCCGCATCTTTGATGGTGGGCTGTACCGGCTGGAAACGCTGCCTGATATCTGGTATGACGATACTCATGCGGAATGCACCGTGGGTTGACCTGCCGCGGCGCCGAAGCAAATATCCTACTTTTCGCGCTTCTTGTTCTTCAGGTAATTTTCCAGGCGCTGCATTTTCACGCGCCAGTAAGTTTCGAAATAGCTTATCCACTCCCGCACTTCGTCGAAGCCTTCCTGCGCCAGCTCGCAATACCGCTCGCGGCCCTGATCGGTGATGACGATGAATCCCGCCTGCTCCAGTACCTTGATGTGTTTGCTCACGGCAGGCCGGCTGATGTCGAAGTTGTCAGCAATGGCATTGATGCTGTGTTTTTTTTCGGCCAGCAGCAGCAGTATTTCCCGCCGGCTGGGGTCGGAAAGCGCCTGGAAACAGTCGCCGGTATTATGCTCCCGCATGTACGAATTTTTTTAACGCCTTTGCGAATTTGCGCGCCACACCGTTTTCCCAGCCCAATTCCATGATGAAGCTGGTAAACACGCTGCGCATACCCCTGAAGCCGCTGTGCACCAGCTGCAGCTCCGTGCCGTTATCTTTCGGCACAAGCGTCCAGGTCACCACCGTGTCGAGCGTCATGGTGCCATCGCCCGGCCCGCCCCGGAAGGAATAAGCCAGCTTCTGCAGCGGCACCACCTCCAGTACCTCGAAATACATTTTGCCGTCCCATTTCATCCTGGGCTTGGGAGGGCGGCTTTCCATCCAGCGGTATCCCGGTTCTGCCCTGAAATCGCCGGAGCTGAGCGACCATTCCCGTAATATAGCGGGCTCCGTCAGGCATGCCCAGATAGTCTCCACCGGGTGAGGATAAAACCAGCTGAGCCTGATGTCTCTTTGCATATCATGTAACTTTTAAGTTACGCAAATTTTTTTTCACGGTGGTGTAGAGAATTTTCCCCGCGGGGATCGTCAGGGCCGGGTAGGCTTGTTGCGGCACGGTATATGATTCATCCCTTTAAAACCATGTGTATGAAAAAGGCATCGTATCTATTACTTGTAGTATTGGCATTGACACTGAGCAGTTGTGAGCTCATCGGCGGTATTTTCAAAGCAGGGGTGTGGACGGGATTGATCGCCGTGGCCGTGGTGCTGGGCCTGGTCATTTTTTTCATTTCGCGATCGGGCCGTAAGTAGGCGGAATCGATTATATTCGGGCCATGAACATTGAACAGACAGACAATGGCAAAAAGGGCGCGTTTACAGCCATGAGTGAAGGTGTGCAGGCGGGGGAAATGACATACACCTGGGCCGGCGCAGACAAATTTATCATCGATCATACAGAGGTGGACGATGATTTTGCGGGCCAGGGCGTGGGCAAGCAGCTCGTAATGGCGGCGGTGGACTTTGCCCGTGCGAAGCATGTGAAAATATTACCTTTATGTCCCTTCGCGAAGAGTGTGTTCGATAAAGAGCCCTCGATCGGAGACGTGTTATTCTGACCAGCTATGAGTGTAATATTCAGAACCATCCGGCCCGGCGATGAAAAGGCGCTGGCTGCCATTATCCGCACGGCGATCGAAGAGTTTGACGTGCCGCGCGAGGGAACGGCTTATACAGACCCGACCACCGACAACCTGTACGCCTATTTTCAGGCGAAAGGCGCTTTGTACTGGGTAGCGGAGGAAAACGGAGCATTGCTGGGAGGGTGCGGCGTATACCCCACACAGGGGCTTCCGGCGGGCTGCGCGGAGCTGGTGCGGTTTTTTCTTGCCGCGGCCGCCAGGGGCAAGGGCCTTGGCTTCCAGCTGATGGAAAGAACTTTTCAGGCGGCACGCGGGTTGGGGTACCGGCAGCTGTACCTCGAATCGTTCCCCCAAATGGAAAAGGCCGTCAGCTTGTACGAACAAGCTGGCTTCCGGCATCTCCGCGAATCGTGGGGCAACAGCGGCCATTATGCCTGCAACGTATGGATGGTGAAAGATCTTTAATCAGTCATCGCGCGTAACGTCCTGGAACGACAACCCGGCATCCCTGCCGCAACTTTACAGTAACACCAACTCCGGTTCGCGGTGCAGGCTCATTTCACGGGTAGCCGCCAGCATCACTCCGGCGCCTGTGTCGAAATTTCAGATTTGATACTGTTCAGCCATTCATACGGCTCGTTCTGCAGAAAGCCGCCGCGCGAAGTAATCTCCCGCGGCACAGGCGCGGAAGGCCTGCCGGCGGTTTGCCGCAGGTAGTCGCGGTAATCGAAGCGTACGTCGGCAGGCACTTCCAGCTTCCAACGGCCCGCGCCTTCAACGATTTCCAGGTTGCCGGTTTTTTTAAGAATATCCTTCAGCTTCACCAGGTTCAGGTTAAAATCTTTCTGCGCATCCGCCGGTGATTTGCCGCCCCATAATAATTCGAACAGTCTTTCCGCTGCAATGCCTTTGCCGTCTTTCTCAGTATGAATTAATAACAGCAGGAACAGTTCTTTCAGCGGGGGAGTGAACAGGTAGGTGCGGTCGTTGCCGTCTTTGTCCGTTACTTCAAATTCGCCGAACAGGAAGATGGCTGGGGATGCTTTCTCTCCGGAAGCCACCGCGGGCGAAGGCCCGTGTATCTCATCGAGCGTGTGCCAGCGCTTCCATACAAAAAAGAATAATGCGCCAGCGGTTATCATGCAGGCTAAGCCCAGCAGCATCCTGTCTAGCCGGAACTTCTGCGGAGCGGGTGCTGCTACCGCAGGCGCAAGGTTGAGCATGTATGCCTTCCGTCCGATGATGCCGCTGGTGGGATGAACGGGCACGTTGCCGGAAATGCCGTATGGCCGGAGACTGCTCCGTTTTTCAGCCACCGCTTCATGGCCCACAACAGCCGGCCCGCGCAATTGCGCGAGCCCTGTGCAGCTAAACAGACATGCAAAAAACAAACTTAGCAGGTACTTCTTCATGATTTGCAAAGCAACGTGATTGAATCCGGCATAAACATGTTATCAAGATACTGATCTTTTAAAAACGGCGGGCGTTATTTATGCCGGGAGCGGCAGCCCGGCAGGCCGCATGGAAAAAACGGGGCGGAAGTAAAGCTGGTTGCATCAGGAATCCGTTATCTTGCAGAAAACATTCACCGATGGCCTTAAATGAAAAACTGAATGCCCGGGTCAGGGAATTAATTGCGGCGGTGGAAAATAAAGTGGAAGAAAAGAAAATGTTCAGCGGGCTTTGCTTTATGGTGCACGACAAAATGTGCGTTTGCGTGCGTGACAGTCACATCATGGTTCGCCTCGACCCCGCCGGCGCCGAAGCGGCGGTGGAAATGCCAGGTGCCGCGCAGATGGTGATGAGCGGCAGGGTGATGAAAGGATATGTGTTCGTGGAGGAAGAAGTGCTGGGCACCAAAAAACAACTGGCATACTGGGTAAACCAGGCGCTGGCGTTCAACAAGTTCGCCAAATCGTCAAAGAAAAAGAAAAAATAACCGTGCGTACATTCACCGGAATCATGCTGTTAATGGTGGTCGCATGTGGCCAGCCTGCTGTGGAAAATACAACAAAAAGCAATCCAGCTGCCGCGCCCGCCGCGCCCACCGTGCCCGTTCGCTCCCCGTCCGTGCCACCCGCCGATACGGTCAGCATTACCGGCGATTTTAATGGCGACGGGGTAACGGATACCGCCTTCAGTGTGATGCACGAAAAGGCCGTGGAGGAAAACACCCAGGACTATTACATCGTCCGTTTTTCAGGCAATGCATTGCCCGCCACCACATCACTGCCCGGCCGGCAACGGCTGGTAAATGAGGGCGATCTCAATGGCGACGGCGCAGATGAATTGACGTTGTTCGGAGAGCCGCTGCATGGCTGCACATATACCCTGCAAACATTTTTTTTACAGGGCGGCGCATGGCGGCAGCTGACGGCTCCCTGGCTGGTGCCCACCGCTTGCAATTATATGAGCGACGATGAACTGCAGCAACGTATCGTCCTCGAAAACGGGGAGCTGTACCGTTTCACGGAGGATGTGAACGATGAGGACTTTAAGTTGATCAAACAGCCCCTGCCGCTGCAGTAATTGCAGGGAATATGCTAATTTTCGGGTAATAAAGCCACCGTTTGCATGCCGTACAAAAAAATACTCAGGCGCGTTGCCTGGTCATTGTTTATCCTGTTCATCCTGGTCAATTTATTCGCCGGCTTCCACGCGTACAAATTCACACATTTCAGCGATACAAAAGCACCCCGTACCGATCCCAGAAAATTGTCGGTAGCGGGGAAACTGAAAACCATCCTGTTCGGCGTCGACAATCCCCGGCCGTTTACCCGGCGGAAGCCCGACCGCCCTTACCAGACCATTCACCTGCAAAGTAATTACCGCATCGAGTGCTGGCTCCTGAAAACGCCCGGCGCACGGGGCACGGTGGCGTTGTTTCACGGGTACAGCGGCGAAAAGTCGTCTTTGCTCGAGAAGGCTTATGCATTCACGGAAATGGGCTATAATGCCATGCTGGTGGATTTTATGGGCTCGGGCGGCTCCGGCGGTAACCATACCACCATCGGGTACAAGGAGTCGAAAGATGTGAAAACGGTATACGACTACCTGGCGGCGCAGGGAGAAAAGCATATTTACCTGTTCGGCTCATCGCTGGGCGCGGCGGCGGTGCTCAAGGCGCTGCACGACGACCCGCTGCGGCCGCGGGGCGCCATTATCGAATGCCCTTTCGCCACGTTATACGACGCAACGAGCGCCCGTTTCCGGGCCGTGGGCGTGCCGGGATTCCCGCTTGCAGGGTTCGTGGTGTTCTGGGGCGGCCTGGAAAACGGCTTCTGGGGATTTTCCCACCGCCCGGTGCGCTATGCCGAAGATGTAAAAGTACCCGTGCTGATGTTTTACGGCGAAAAGGACGAAAGGGTGCCGCGCCCCGAAATAGACGCGGTATACGCCGCGCTCGCCGGCAGCAAAAAACTGGTCACCTTTCCGGAAGCCGGGCATTCCAATTATTTCGCGAAATACCGGCAGGAGTGGATCGCTGCGTCGCGGCGGTTTTTACAGGAGCGCTGAAATACAGCAACCCCGGTTTTGCCGGGGCTGTATCTGAGTTCTTGTCTCAAGCTTGGAAAAGGGAAGGGGGATTTGTCTGATAAGGTTGTCTTAAGATCAATTGGAAAGCCCTGTCGGGGCATATCGTAATAAGCTAAATTGGAAAAAAACACTACTAGTTATATTGAAAGAGGGCATATCGTTTCAACACAGCAAAGATGCCGCGAATTACAGGGCGCCCTGTTGTATTTCCCGCAGGAATAATTGTACGAATTGATTTTTTTACACGCAGATTAATAGCCCCGGAACCTGGAACGGTATTCGGCCGGGGTCATGCCGTGCTCGGCCTTGATGAGTTTGGTGAGGTGGGAAGCGCCGGAAAGACCGGTTTCTTCTGCAATGACATTCAGTTTGTTATCTGTCCGGCGAAGGCGGAATTTGGCCTCCGAATAGCGGTAGTTGGTCAGGTATTCGCGCATGTTCTGGCCGAAACGGTCGTTGAACAACCTGTTCAGATCCCGCGGGTCCGCTTTCAGGGCCCCACATACGTCGGTGGGTGTAATGGGCTGACTTTTCTTGTTGAGCGCCGCATAGTTCATCTGGATAAAGTCCACGGCGTCGAGCAAGTCTTTCGACAGCTGGGCGCGCTCCGTCATCCTGTTGAAATAGCTCACGATCATGAGCCAGACCTGGCCGTACAAGTATGAAGTGAGCCAGGAGGGGTTCTGATCGTAGCCCTGCATCTGCCGGATGATGTCCATATGCTCGCTGCCCAGGGGCAGCAATTGCCCCTGTTTTCCGGCATTTTCCTGGTTTTGCTGTTTGTCAATCATGCCCCCCAGTTCGTTGTACCTTGCCTGTTCCTCCTGCCGGGCGGCCAGGGTGCCGAAAGCCTGCTCATATTCGTGGTACTGTTGCAGGGGTACGTCGAGCAAGGGTTGGAATGATTCGTATTTGTTCCGGAAACGGGTGATGAATGCGTGCGAGAACGAAATATACAGCGAGGTGTAATGGAACGGTTCGAATTGCGCCCGGTTGAAGCCATTGGGCGGCACATAATAGAATCCCATCCTTTTCTCCGGCAGCATCAGTTTTTCCGCGGAGCCCTGCAGGTCGCAGGGGATATTCCCTTCGAGCCCGATGTAAAGCGCCAGCAGCGGGTCGCGCGTGATGGGGAACAGGTCCGTCCGCTTTTTGATGTCGAAATTCAGCCAGCCGATAATCCAGTCTTTATCTACCACTTCCTGTTTGAAGAATGCGCCGAAAGGCCCCTCAGTATATTGCACTGTGGTGCCCTCGATCCTGTAGTTGCTGTACTTTTCAGGCAGTACGCCGGAGGTGGTGGTAAACGGCTCCATTTCCGGCAAAACCTGAAAATTCATGATGGCTGGACTATCCAGAGTTGACATAGTAGTGTCAGGATTTGGGACTTGTAAATTACAGAAATTTTTCGGGAGGTTAAAGTAAATAGTGTTTGCCCACCGGCTCCACCGGCGAAGGCAACGGCTGGTGGCCCAACATCTCCAGCAGGTTGATTTCTATGGTGCGGCTGATGCTGTCCAGCGGCAGCGACATTGGGTTTTGCTCGAACGGGTTCATGATGCTGATCCCGTTCTGATGGGTAACGTGAAACACGAAGCCCACGGCCCAACCGAAAACGACCGACCAGTAGCCGATGGATTCGGCCAGCATGAACGTATTGAGTATCACGAAGAACCAGATGAACACCCGGGTAAAAAAGAGGTAGCTCGGGGGAAAAACGGTGTTGCGGATGCGCTCCGATGCGCCCATGTGATCGCACTGCAGCGTCAGCAGCGCATTGAGATCGCGGAAGCAAAAGCCGTCTATGGCGCCCAGCTCGCGCAGCTGCTGCAGATCCGCCGCCTGGATGTTGAGGATGGCGTTGGGAATGTTGCGGCTGTTACTGACGTCTTCCGCCTCTTTCTTGCTCAGATAGCCTTCGTAATAAAGATCGCCCGTTTTACGGAGGCCCGCTTTCAGGGCGTAGAGAAAGGCGATGTGCCGGAAAATCATGCGGCGCGCAATGTGGGGCACTTCGCCGGCTTTGCCGTTATCGCAGTAATTCAGGAGGTTCCGGGCCCAGGACCGCGAATCGTTGACGATGGCGCCCCATATCTTGCGGCCCTCCCACCACCGGTCGTACGCCTGGTTGTTGTTGAACCCGATGAAAAAAGCCAGCGCGGTACCGAGTACCCCGGTAACGCTTACGGGAATGGAAATATGGCGCTTGAGCCAGTAAGTATCTGCAAAGTATGCCAGGGAGCACACCAGGATGATCATGAAATCGAGCTTCCACGTTATTCTAAACACCTCCACCAATGAGAGCTTATCGCGTAGCAGCATACCAGG
Organism: uncultured Chitinophaga sp.; assembly: GCA_965653365.1. Classification (GTDB taxonomy): domain Bacteria; phylum Bacteroidota; class Bacteroidia; order Chitinophagales; family Chitinophagaceae; genus Chitinophaga. The sequence goes on from CBFGZV010000012.1 coordinate 79,961, forward strand.
GGGTTTGATTCAGCGTTCGGTTATATGAATTTAAGTTAAGATTTCCCGCCGAAACGAACAAGAAAGGAATCGGCGCCGCCGGTTGATGCTTGTGCGGGCCGGGTCCAATCTACCGGAATTAAAATACTTTTGCACTGACGGTAATCCATCTCATATGCTTTCTTCCCTCATTACACATATCCGCCGTTTTGTGCCGCTCACCGACGAGGAAGCGGTGGTGCTGGCGCAATTCACCGAAGTGCGCGAACTAAAGAAAAAGGCGTTCCTGCTAAAGGAAAAACAGATTTGCACGGCAAATTATTTTATCATCAAAGGTTGCTGCAGGTCTTATTTCATCACCGAAAAAGATACAGCGCAGGTGCACCTGTTCGCCATCGAAAACTGGTGGATAACAGACTATCACAGCCTGGAAGGGCGCACGCCTTCACAGTTTTTCATACAGGCGGTGGAACCGGTCACCGTGGCGGTGTTGCCGCGGGCGGGGCAGGACGAGCTGTTCAGGCAGCTGCCGCAACTGGAGAAATACTTCCGCATCGTGCTGGAAAAAGCACTCGCCGCTGCGCACCTGCGCGTGAAATACATCTTCTCCCAATCCGGCGAAGAACGGTACGAGCATTTCAGTAGCGCTTTCCCGGACTTTGTGCAGCGCGTGCCGCAATACATGCTGGCTTCCTACCTGGGTTTTACGCCCGAATTTCTCAGCAAGATCCGGGCGAAAAGGATTTCTTGAACTAGTTCAATTTTCCGGGGCGGCGGGATGAACGAACTTTGTGGGAACAAAAAACAAAGCACAATGTCCGACAGAATCCGTATCAAAAAAGCATCGCCGGATGCCTACAAGGCAATGATGGCACTGGAATCGTACCTGACCACCACCCGCATCAGCCCGCTGCACCATGAATTGATCCGCATCCGCGCCTCCCAGATCAACGGTTGCGCCTATTGCATCAACATCCACACGAAAGACGCCCGCAAGCTGGGTGAAACGGAGCAGCGCCTGTATGCTCTCGGCGTTTGGGAAGAAACCCCCTTTTTTACCGAAGAAGAAAGAGCCATCCTGGCGCTCACCGAAGAAGTGACCCTCATTCACAATAAAGTGTCCGATGCCGTGTATGAACGCGCCGCGAAGTTGTTCGACGAAGAATACCTGGCACAGCTGATCATGGCCATCATCACCATCAACGCGTGGACCCGCATCGGTGTTTCCACGCGGATGAGCCCGGAATAATTCGTATCTTTCTGTAAATGCTATCATATGGACCAGCGCATCATCAACCTCTTTGATGAGTATACCCACAAACCGCTCAACCGCGAAGATTTCATCAAACGCCTTGTAAAGCTCACCGGTACGGTGGCTGCGGCCATGGCGGTGCTGCCGCTGCTCGAGTCGAATTACGCAAAAGCGGCATCCGCACCGCTGCCAGACGATCTGACGGAAGAAGAAGTGTCGTATCCCGGCGACGGCGTTACAATGAAAGGGCTGCTGGTGAAACCGAAGGCAGGGGGCAAATACGGGGGAGTGGTGGTGATACATGAAAACCGCGGACTGACGCCGCACATCAAAGACGTTACACACCGCGTGGCAAAGGCCAGTTACCTGGCGCTGGGCGTGGATGCGCTGTCTGTTTTCGGCGGCACGCCCGCCAATGAAGACGACGGCAGAAAGCTGATCGGCGAGCTCGATATGGCGCAGAACCTGCGGAACTACCTCAAGTCGCTGGAGTATCTTAAAAGCAGGCCGGACTGCAATGGAAAAACCGGTTGCGTCGGTTTCTGCTGGGGTGGTGCCATGGCCAACCAGCTGGCCGTGCTGGATCCCGATTTAAGAGCCGCCGTGGCCTATTACGGCCGGCAGGCGGACGCGGCGGACGTGCCGAAAATAAAAGCCCGTTTGCTGCTGCATTACGGTGAGATGGACGAAAGAGTGAACGCCGGCATTCCCGCTTATGAAGCCGCGCTGAAAGCCGCCGGTACAAAGTATGAATTGTACATCTATCAGGGCGCCCAGCATGCATTCAATAATGATGCATCGCCTGCGCGCTACAACGAAGCCGCCGCGAAACTCGCCTGGGAACGCACCCTGAAATTGTTTAAGGAAACGCTGAGCTGAAGCGCGATTGCGCGGATTTTTTACGGGCCGGTTATGCCCTGGTCATCATTTGCTCCTTGTGAAATCATCAAAGGGACGGCTGTGGCGGGCGATGCCGGCTACGAAAACCGGTCTGGCTACTTTTCCTGTCCATAAGCCGATGCAATGTGGGGCTGCAGGCATCCCGCATCAATCCACCACTCCATCCGCCCCATACCAGCGGCGCACCATCAAAACGATGGGTACCCCTACTATCAGCATGTGGATCAGCAAACCCGTCACAACGCCCTGCACGGTGAATTTCAACGGCGGCGCCTGCGTAAGCGGTAACACCACGAAGTTCATGGCCAGCCATACGATGATGCCGTATGCGCAACCCACCCACCATTTATTGCCGCGCAATAACGGCACGCGCGGAAAGGCCACAAAAAATACAGCGCTCCAGATAATGGCCACCAGGAAATGCAGGAAAACGCCGGTGGCTATCATGCTTCCGCCACCGCCATAGGCATCTCTGCCAAACATGGCGCTTGCGATATACTGAAACACTCTTGCTGGAGGAATGGCGGATCTGAACCATGCATTGAGAAGGGCGGCCGCCCCGTCCAGTATGCCCACGGTAATGCCCGTCAGCAATACGGCGCCGGCTCCGGGGCGACTGGTGGAAAATTGCATAACAGCTGGATTTAGATGTAGATTTTGGCTGATGACAGCGGGTATATACAATTTAACTAATTCATCCTGAATAGAAATAGCACGTTCGTAGCTATTTTATAATTATTTATTTCTGTTATGTGTATCGAACCACAAATCAGTTTGTTTTCCGAATTGAAAATATTTCTTGAAAAAAATATTTTTCGGTGTAATTTCGGAATATGAAAGCGCACAACTTTATCCAGGACACACAGGTGGCGGCAGCCATGCTGAACCCTTTGCGCATCCGCATCCTGGAGGAGCTCCGGGAACCCAACTCAGCCGCCAGCCTGTCGCGCGTATTGAACCTGCCCCGGCAGCAGCTGAATTATCATTTGAAAGAACTGGAAAAGAATGAGCTCGTGGAGCTGGTGGAAGAACGGCGGAAGGGGAATTGTACGGAACGTGTGCTGCGTGCCACATCGCGTTCATACATGGTGGTGTTGAACACTGCGGAAGCCGACCCGGCCATGGTGCAGGATAAATTCTCGGCGGCTTACCTGGTATCTGCAGCGTCGAGGCTGATACAGGATGTAGCGGCACTACAAGCGGGCGCGCAGAAGGCGAAGAAGAAATTACCCACATTCACGCTTGAGACGGAGGTGCGTTTTTCGAGCCCGGAACAATTGCAGGCTTTTACCGATGAACTGGCCAAAACGATCAGTAAACTCGCAGCGAAGTTTCATACTGATAAAGATCCCAACGCCCGGGCTTACGGGTTTCACCTGTTCTCTCACCCGGTGCTGAAAAAGCCGCAGCATCAGCAGTAGCGTAAAGGGCGTGAACGATAAAAAATCGGACCGGTGAAAAAAAAGAAGTATAGCGTGAAGGAGATCAGGGCAATACCGCTGATAGGGGTTGCTGATGCTAAGTGCCCCGGGTGGTTCATTTTCGACCAGCGGCGACAGCGGTGAATTTTCAGGTTGTAACCAATTACTTTCATTAATACCCGCATCATTACCAATAACCTTTCAAAAAATACGTCATGAAAAACACCGACAGAGCGATACACGCGATAAGAGAAATCAACGCTCCCGTGGAAGCGGTCTGGCAAGCGCTGACGGATGCCAAAGAACTGGAACGCTGGTTCCCCCGAAAAGCCCGTGTCAATAACGGCCGGATCGAACTTTCGTGGGGTAGTGAAGTGGACTGGCAGATGGAAATCGAAGAGGCGCAACAGAATAAATACCTGCGGCTGGGTTATGACCAGGGGCATCACAAAATGGTGTCGGACGTGCCGCGCAGGCTGGCCGTGGAATTCTTCCTGGAAGCAAAAGAAGGCAAAACACTGCTCCGCATCGTGCACGCCGGTTTCGGCGGGGAAAGCGGCTGGGATGAAATTTACGACGGCGTGCGCCGCGGCTGGGATACGGAGTCGCTCAGCCTGCAGCACTACCTTGAGCATCACGCCGGGAAAGACCGCGTGGTGGCGCTGGCGCAAACCCGTGTCAAATTGCCGCTGCAGCAGGTATGGAACGTGCTGACGAAGGACGGGGTGTCGGTGAAGGGGGACCGCTACGTGTATACTACGCCGTTAGGGGACGTGTACGAAGGCCGGCTGGTATATCTCAACCCGCCGCAGGACCTCTGCGGCACCCTTGAAACCTTTAACAACGCCATGTTCCGGCTCACTGCCGAACGTTTCACGCCGGACGCGGATATTACCATATGGATATGGATTGGCGCGTACGGTGTGCCTGCGGAGGAGGTAAAAGCGCTCGAGCAACGCTGGCAGCAAAAACTGGACGAATTATTTTGAGCGGCTCTGCCGGATCGCCTGCATGATCTTTTCAAAAATGGCGGTGTTCTCATAAACACCCCGGAAGCTCATAGAGCGGGGACCGTATGCGAACACGGGTACCAGGATGCCGGAATGATCGGTGGTGCTGAAAGCCCCGTCTACATAGCCCTTGCTGATGCTGCCGTCGAGCAGGCTGAGGCCGCCGGTTTCGTGGTCGGCCGTAACGATCACCAGCGTTTCCCCGTTGCTGTCCGCAAACTCCAGCGCCGCGCCGATGGTGCGATCGAAATCCAGCATTTCCGTAGTGAGATAAGGCACCGAGTTGGCATGGCCACCCCAGTCGATCTGTGCTGATTCCAGCATCAGGAAAAACCCTTCTTTCTGCGGCGAGAGCGTTTGTAATGCTTTCTTCAATGAACGCTGTAAAAAATCACCCCGGCCTTTCTGCATGGTCAGCGCCGCGCTGTCGGCGAGCACGAGGTACCGGTTGCCCCGGATAGTGTCGAGCGCAGACAGCTGCGTGGCGTACCGGTAGCCCTTTGCCTGCAGTTGCCCGCCGATAGCGGTGAAATGTTTACCGCCCGCGCCGATCATCAGGTTGACGGGGCTGTGCAGGAAATCCTGCGCAATTTCTTTCGACATGCTGCGGTCTTTCACATGCCCGTAAAAAGCGGCGGGTGTGGCATCGGTGATGTCGCCGGAGCTAATGAGGCCGCTGGCCATTTTCATGGGCGCAATGAGATCGGGAATGGCCGGGAGCCTTACACCGGTGGCATCCACGCCAATGTAGCGGTTATTGGTCTTTTTGCCAGAAGCCATGGCGGTGGCGCCTGCCGCGGAATCCGTGATGTAGCTGTTCGAAGAAGACGTTTTGGAAAACCCGATGTTCAGCAACTGGAACAGGTTGAGGTGGCCGAAGTTGGCGGTGTACCCGGAATAGATCTGGGCCAGGCCCATACCGTCGCCAATGAGCAGGATGACATTTTTTACCCGGGTGTTGCCGTCGTTGTTGCGGTACTTCGGGGTGTACACGGGGTGGGGCGCGGTGGCCTGGTACTGCGCCTGCACGCGGCGCTGCAGGTAGTTGGCCAGCTCATCCACCTTGTCTGTATTGATGTAATCCACGCCCAGGTTGATCATGGTTTTCCAGGCGTTCACCTCGTCCGGCGTGGCCCAGAAACGGAATTTCTTCTGCAGGCCATGTACCTTGCCCAGCACGGCGTCTATTTTGGCTTTGTCTTCTTTCACGAGACTGCCTTTGCCGTTCCACTGGGTGTAGTTCCGGAAGTTGTCGCTGAACAGGGGAATGCGCTGCAATTGCTCCGCAGTGTATTGCACGGCGGGCAAACCGTCGAAATAGATATAGGGAGGATAGGAGCTCCAAAGGGAAACATCGGGCCGGCTGCCGCTGATCACCAGCTGCACGCGCGGGTGGGCCGTGACGGCGGGAAACGCCTGCAGTTGTTGCAGGAGGGCCTGCATGGTGGGCACGCCTGCCGTTTTAAAATCGATGAGGATCTGGAGTACCTGTTTCGATTCGCCGAAAACGCCTTTCTTTTCTTCGAGCATCTGTTGCAACGGTTGCAGGTACAGGCGGCGCAGGGTACGGGCGGTGTCTATTTCCGCGGCCGTGTGGGCTACGTACAGCTCGCCGTTCCTTTCAAAAACGTCGGCTTCGATGGAGCCATAGCCTTTTTCAAAGGCAAGGGCGAAAGGCCGGGCCTGCAGGTAGTCGTTATGAGAATGGGCATTGCCGGTGGTGTATTGTGCGCCGGCAGGGAGCAGCCAGGCCGTCAGGCAACAGAGCGTCAGAAGATATTTGAACATGATCGTGTGCTGTTTCAATTTGCGCGTCAAAAGTAGCGCAGTTGCCATGGAAAGCGCGCCTGCACCGTTTATCAAATTGTTAAGCATAAGATAGCAAAAAAAAGAATACCGGGTTTGCGGCCCGGTATTCAGAATAGCTTTGCATGTTGGTTGCAGGGTTACATAGCAGCGAGTTGCACTTTTTGTTGCAATTCGATCACGCTGTCGCGGAAACTGTTATCGGTATCCATCAGGTCTTTCACGGTCTGGCAGGAGTGGATCACGGTAGTGTGGTCGCGGCCGCCGAAGTGCTCGCCGATGGTTTTGAGTGAATTTTTGGTGAAGCTTTTGGCCAGGTACATGGTAATCTGGCGGGCCTGTACGATTTCGCGTTTGCGGGTTTTCTGCAGCAGCTTGTCGTACGGCACATCGAAGTATTCGCAGACCATTTTCTGGATGCTGTCGATGGTGATTTCCTTGGAGGAGGTTTTAACGAACGATTTCAGTACGCGTTTGGCCAATTCCAGGTCGATTTCTTTGCGGTTGAGGGAAGACTGCGCCAGCAGGGAAATAAGCGCGCCTTCGAGCTCGCGTACGTTGCTCTGGATGTTGTAGGCCACGTACTTCACTACTTCCTTCGGCATTTCCAGCCCGTCGTTGCGCATCTTCATTTCCAGTATCTCCATCCGGGTTTCGAAGTCGGGCAGCTGGATGTCTGCGCTCAGGCCCCAGCGGAAGCGGCTCAGCAGTCTTTCCTGCACGCCGTCGAGGTCTTTGGGCGGTTTGTCCGAGGTCAGGATCAGCTGTTTCCCGCTTTGGTGGAGGTGGTTGAAAATGGCGAAAAACGCGTCCTGCGATTTTTCGGCACGGGCGAAGAACTGGATGTCGTCTACGATCAATACGTCTATCAGCTGGTAGAAGTGTATAAAATCGTTGATGATGTTATTTTTCGAGTGATCGATGAACTGATTGATGAATTTTTCCGCGCTGACGTACAGTACGGCTTTGTTCGGGCTCTGCCTTTTCACCTCGTTGCCGATGGCTTGCGCGAGGTGCGTTTTTCCGAGGCCCACGCTGCCGTAGATCACCAGGGGATTGAAGGAAGTGCCGCCGGGCTTGTCAGACACGGTTTTGCCCGCCCTGCGCGCCACGCGGTTGCAGTCGCCCTCAATGAAGGCTTCGAAAGTATAGTTATGATTCAGCTGGGAATCGATTTGCACCCGTTTGATGCCCGGGATCACAAAGGGATTTTTGACCGGGTTCTGGATGGTCAGGGGAAAATCAACTTCGCTGTCTTTCTGAGGCTTGGTAAACTGCGTGGGCATGTTCACCGTTTTAGGATGTTGGTGAGGGGTACCATTTTCAACCACAATGCGATATTCCAACCTGGCTTCCTTTCCTAATTCCCGTTTGATGGTTTTTCCCAGCAGACCTACATAATGCTCTTCCAGATATTCGTAAAAAAACTGACTGGGGACCTGGATGGTTAAAACATTGTTTTCAAGCTTTACGGGTTTTATCGGTTCAAACCATGTTTTGAATGGCTGCCATTCCACAATATCCCTGATTATATTCAGACACCTTTCCCAAACTTGTTCGCAAGTTTTATTCATTTGGATAAAAAAAAATTAATCGTGTTTATAATTTGGGTGTTCTCGAATACAAATTCTTCAATACGGGCGGTTGAAGAATTTTTTTGACAGGACGACGAATATCTGATTAAAATGTTGAAAAAAAAAATAAATCTGCCCTTGTTTTATTTCCAACAATTACAGTGTGTCAGCACCTGTTTATTCAAGGTTTTTTCGGCTAAAACACCCGTTTAGCCAGCAATTCCACCACAATGAAAAGTGTTAAACCGTACAAGCATGATTAACAGGTATTTTGTAAAACTGTTTACTGATTTACATAGAAAATTCAGCTTAACAGGTAAAATACCATTGCTTATAAATCCGGTGTTAAATGGTAGTCCAGCGGGTTGTATAGTTGGCTGTAGACATCTCACTTTTTTGGATACTGCTTTCCGTCATTCTCAAATTCCGTGCAAATGTATGGAGTTGTTTGCAAAAATGTAGAATAACTTGTGCAAAAGTAATTAAGCAATCCTATACTGAAAAACTTATCTTTGGCGCAATTGAAATTTTAAATTTGTTTTTATGAGTTTTGAAATTACCGGAAAGCTGGTAGTGAAGTATAATACGGTTCAGCGCAGTGAATCATTCAAGACCCGGGAGTTCGTGATTGAGAAGTCCGACGATATCAACGGCCGGGTGATAACAAACTACATCAAGTTTCAGTCTGTGCAGGATCGGACCAGCATCGTGGATCGTCACAATGAAGGAGAAATGGTTAAAGTTTATTTTAATATAAAAGGCACCCGCTGGGAGAAAGACGGTAAAGTGAATTACATCACCAACCTCGATGCATGGCGCATGGAAAGCATGATGCAGGCCCAACCCGGCGCCGACCGTCAGCCCGACTACAATACCTCGCAGGAAATGCCTTCCGGCAACAGCGGGGACGATTTGCCCTTCTAATCGCATTCAGCTCGATATTCAGGCAAGGGATACCGTATACGCGGTATCCCTTGCTGCTTTTATACTATCTTTGCATCCAGTTTTAGGATAAATACCTAACCGGCATGATACAACAGATCTCCCTGAAGCTGCTTCCCCGCGACGCAGCGAATCACCAGCATATTATCAGACAGGCCGCCGCCGCACTGGGGGTGAAACCTGCCGCCATTTCCGGCTTCAATCTGCTCAAACGTTCCATAGACGCCCGCTCCAGGCAGGCTTATTTTGTACTGACGCTGGAAGTGTTCGTGAACGAGCCTTTCGTGGAAAAGCAATCCCCTCACATCGAGTATAAGCGCCCCGGCACCGGCGCCGCGCGCGTGATAGTGATAGGAGCCGGTCCTGCAGGACTTTTTGCCGCATTACGCCTCATAGAGCTCGGCCTGAAACCCATTGTGCTGGAAAGAGGGAAGGATGTGCGCGCCCGGCGCCGCGACCTGGCCGCATTGAACAAAACCGGCATCGTCAATCCGGAGTCCAACTACTGTTTCGGTGAAGGCGGAGCCGGCACTTATTCGGATGGTAAACTGTACACCCGCTCCAATAAACGCGGCAGCATCAACCGCATTCTCCAGATCTTCCGCCAGTTCGGCGCCGACGAAAATATCACCACCGACGCGCACCCGCATATCGGTACCAACAAGCTGCCCCACATCATCACCGCCATGCGCGAACAGATCATGAACAGCGGCGGCGAAGTGCATTTCGGGCAGAAGGTGACGGGGCTGCTCCGCAACGCAGGCCGCATCACAGGTGTGAAAACCGCCGACGGCGAAAGTTGGCAGGCGCCCGCCGTCATTTTGGCAACCGGGCATTCCGCCCGCGACGTATTCGCCATGCTCCACGCGCACGAGGTGCTCATCGAGGCCAAACCGTTCGCCCTCGGCGTACGGGTAGAGCATCCGCAATCGCTGATCGACAGCGCGCAGTATCACAGCCTCGTCCGCGACGAACACCTGCCCCCGGCCAGTTACAGCCTTGTAGAGCAGGTGCAGGGCCGCGGCGTGTTTTCTTTCTGCATGTGCCCGGGCGGTATCATCGCCCCGGCGGCCACCGCGCCGGGCGAGCTGGTGGTCAACGGCTGGTCGCCCTCCAAACGCAATAATCCTTACGCCAACTCGGGCATGGTGGTAACGGTCGACGAAAGCGACTTTGCACCCTTCGCCAAAGAGGGGCCCCTGGCCGCCATGTACTACCAGCAAATGGTGGAACGTTCCGCTTACGAAGCCGGCGGCGGTAATTTTGTAGCGCCCGCCCAGCGCATGACCGATTTCGTGAACGGGAAAGTGTCGGCGTCGTTGCCGGACTGCTCCTATATCCCCGGCGTCAAAAGCACCGACCTTCGCCAGGTGCTGCCTGCCGCCGTGCACGTACGCCTGCGCGATGCGTTTAAAGCGTTCGGCAAAAAAATAAGAGGATACTATACCGAAAACGCCATCCTGGTGGCCACGGAATCGCGCACCTCTTCGCCCGTGCGCATCCCCCGTGATGCGGACTCCCTCGAGCATCCGCAACTAAAAGGGCTATATCCCTGCGGAGAGGGCGCAGGCTATGCCGGCGGTATCGTGTCTGCCGCTATGGACGGGGAACGGGTGGCCGAAGCCATTGCCCTGCAGATACATTAAAGCCGGTTCATATAGCGAATGTTCGGGTTGGTGTATTATTACGAAAATCTAATATGAATTCTTTGGCTGCATTACCCCAATTGGGTAATTTAACAGCATGAACGTACTCGAACTGCAGCATCTGAAAAAGCACTACGCTACCCACAAGGCGGTAGACGATATCAGCTTCACCATCCCCAAGGGAAGTATCTTCGGCCTACTCGGCCCCAACGGCGCAGGTAAAACCACACTCCTGCGCATGATCACCGGTATTTTTTATCCCGACGCCGGCAACATTATTTTCGACGGCAAGCGCTTCGACCCCGAAAACGACGTGCAGTATATCGGCTACATGCCGGAAGAGCGCGGCCTTTACAAGAAAATGAAAGTGGGCGAACAGGCGCTCTACCTCGCCCAGCTCAAAGGGCTGAGCCGGAAAGACGCCCTGGAGAAAATCGATTACTGGTTTTCGAAATTCGACATCGCATCGTGGACGCACAAAAAAGTGGAAGAGCTCAGTAAAGGCATGCAGCAGAAGGTGCAGTTCATTTCCACCGTGATGCACCACCCCAAGCTGCTGATCCTCGACGAGCCCTTTTCCGGTCTCGACCCCATCAACTCCCAGCTAATTCAGAACGAAATATTTGAAATGGCCCGCAACGGCACCACGATCATCTTTTCCACACACCGCATGGAGCAGGTGGAAGAAATCTGCGACCACATCGTACTGGTGAACAAAGGCCGCAAGGTGCTCGACGGGCCGGTGAAACAGATCAAGCAGGATTTCAAGCAGCACCTCTTCCACATCGCCCTCGACCAACAGCCCAACCCGGCGCAGTTGGCCACCCATCATTTTACCATCATCGAGCAGGGAAACAAGACCTACACTGTCAGATTGAACGAGTACAGCCAGACGAACGACATCCTCCGGCACTTTATCCATCACGATATACAGGTCAACGCATTCAGGGAAATATTGCCCACCATCCACGAGGTGTTCATCACCCAGGTGCGCAATACGGAAACCGCCGCAGTATAAGACCTACACATACCTATTACCACATTAACGCAGTACCATGAACAAAATCTGGATAATTATCAAGAGAGAATACCTGACCAGGGTCAGGAAAAAAACATTCGTCATCTTTACGCTCCTGCTCCCCGTCTTGTTTGTAGGCATGTTCCTCATCCCCATATTCTTTATGAAGAGCGGCGACAACGAAAAGGTGGCCGTGGTGGACGAAAGCAAAATATTCGAAGGCAAGCTGGCCGACGATGGCGGCGTGCACTATAAATTCATCGACGCCGGCATCGATACGTTGAAAAATACCTACCAGCAGCAGGGGTACACGGGTGTGCTGCACATCCCGGCGATGGACGTGAACCGCCCGCCCACCGTGGTGTACTACAGCAAAGGGCAGATGAACGTGATGCTGAAATCCAGCATGGAACGCAAGCTGGAAAATGTGCTGGAAGATAAACGCATGGAACTGGCCGGCATCGACAAAACCAAGCTGGAAGACATCCGGGCGGATATCGACATCGTAAACCTGGCCGGCAAGGAACAGAAAAAAGGGAGCGCGGGGCTGGCCTTCGCCATTGGCTACGGCGCCTCCTTCCTCGTGTATATCATCCTGCTGGTGTTCGGCACCACCGTGATGCGCGGTGTGATGGAAGAAAAGATGAACCGCGTGGCGGAAGTGATGGTGTCAACGGTGAAGCCCTTCCAGCTGATGATGGGCAAAATAGTCGGTATTGCCGGCGTGGGGCTGACGCAGTTCCTCATCTGGATAGTGCTGATCATTGGCCTCTACACGCTGGCGGGCCTGATCATCGGCCCCGAAGCCATGAACGCCGCGGCCAATAACGGCATGGCCGGCGGGCAGAACGAAGCGGCGATGAAGGCCATGCAGCAGATCACTTTCGTGGTGGAAAGCGCCAACTGGCCGCTCATCATCTCTTGCTTCATATTTTATTTCCTGGGCGGATATCTCTTTTATGCCGCGCTGTTTGCCGCGGTGGGCAGCCTGGTGAATGAAGACCCGAACGAGGCGCAGTCGCTCACGTTCCCCATCACCCTCCCGGTGATCATCTCCATCTTCATCATGTTTGCCGCCGTGCGTAACCCGAACGGGCAACTGGCGGTGTGGGGGAGTATTATCCCGTTCTCTTCGCCGGTGGTGATGATGGCGCGCATTCCTTACGGGGTGCCCGGTACGGTGCCTTACTGGCAACTGGCTCTGTCGGCGATTTGCCTGGTGGCGGGCTTTGTGGGCACCACCTGGGTGGCCGCAAAAATTTACCGCACGGGCATTCTGCTGTACGGCAAGAAGGTGACGCTGAAGGAAGCGGCGCGGTGGTTAGGCAGGAAGAACTGATTGTAAAACAGATTGGAACGGGCGCATTGCAGGACAGTGCGCCCGTTTTTTATTCCGCGAGTTTTTTGCGCACGGCGTTGAATTCGTCCCAGATATGCTGCAGCACGGTGGCCGCGGGTTGTATGTCGCGGATGAGTGCGCTCACCTGGCCTATCTCGAGCTCGCCCTCGTCGAGGTTACCATCGAACATCCCACGTTTGGCGCGGCCGCGGCCCAGCAGGGCGGCGAGCGTTTCGGCATTGGCGCCGGCCAGTTCGGCCTGCCGCACTTCTTCAAAAAAAGTATTTTTCAACAGGCGCACAGGCGTCAGTTTTTTGAGGGAAAGTTGGGTGTCGCCTTCCTGTGCCTTGATCACGGCTTCTTTGAAACTTTGGTGCGAGGAGGCTTCGGGCGTTGCCACAAACCGGCTGCCCACCTGCACGCCTTCGGCGCCCAGCGCGAACGCCGCGGCCATGGCCCTTCCCGAGCCGATGCCGCCGGCGGAAATCACGGGTATCTGCACGGCATCCACCACGCCGGGCGTGAGCACCATGGTTGTGGTTTCTTCCCGGCCGTTGTGCCCGCCGGCTTCAAACCCTTCAGCCACCACCGCATCCACTCCCGCTTCCTGGCTCTTCAGCGCAAACTTCGAGCTCGACACCACGTGCACTACCGTGATGCCATGCTGTTTGAGCACGGGTGTCCAGGTTTTGGGATTGCCGGCGGAGGTGAACACGATGCGCACGCCCTCGTCGAGGATGATTTGTATGTGCCGGTCGATGTCCGGGTAGAGGAGCGGCAGGTTTACGCCGAAAGACCGGCTGGTGGCCGCTTTGCATTTGCGGATGTGCTCGCGCAATACGTCGGGATACATGCTGCCCGCGCCAAGGAGGCCCAGCCCGCCCGCATTGCTGACGGCACTGGCCAAACGCCAGCCGCTGGCCCATATCATGCCGGCCTGCACAATGGGATAGTCTGTCGAAAAAAGCCTGGTAACGCGGTTGCTGTATGCGGCCATGTGAGATCGTATTGGTTTCTGGCCGGCAATTTAAGATAAAACGCTTAACCCAGGTCAATCTCGGTATTGTCGCCGATGTTGAGGCTCTGGCTCAGCCCGCGGATATTGGCGTCGCTGCCGATCAGGGAAGATTTGAGCACCACCTCGTAGAGGTTGCTGAAAGAGCCGATGATAGAGTCTTTCACGATGGAATAGCTCACCACGGTATTGTCGCCGATGGCCACATTGGGGCCGATGATGCTGTTTTTGATATTGCAGCCCTCGCCGATGCTTACGGGCGGGATGATGATGGTGTTTTCGTATGGCAGCACGGGGTTGGTGGCCAGTTTATATTTTTTGAGCAGGATGGCGTTGGTTTCAAGCAGGGTGTCTTTCCGCCCGCAGTCGAACCAGTTGCTCACCTTGAAGGCGTTGAACTGTACGCCATGCTCGATCATGCACTCCAGCGCATCGGTGAGCTGGAACTCGTCATGCGAGCGCAACTGCCGTTCTATATTATCCTGCAGGCATTTGTACATCTGTTCCGTTTCCCGGATTTTGTACATGCCCACCAGGGCGAGGTTTGATTTGGGTATCTGCGGTTTTTCCACCACCCGCGTGATCGTTTGCTGATCGTTGATTTCAGCCACGCCGAAGCTCCTCGGATCGTCCACCTTCTTCACGCCCAGCAGTGAATGCGGATAGTTGATCACTTCCTTGAAGTCGCATTCCACGATGGTATCGCCGAGCACAATGAGCACTTCATCGTTCTGCACCACTTCACGCGTGAGCAAAATGGCGTGCCCGGTACCCTCGCGGGAATTCTGCTGCACGAAATGCACCTTCAGGTCGGGGTACTTCTTTTCCACATAATGCTGGATCTTCTCGCCGAGGTAGCCCACCACGAACACGAATTCACGGATGCCGGCTTCCACCAGCTGGTCTACGATAATGCTCAGGATGGTGCGGCCTGCCAGCGGGATCAGGGCTTTCGGCTGCGTATATGTATGCGGGCGCAGTTTGGTGCCTGCTCCTGCGACTGGAATGATTGCCTTCATGTATCGGGTTTAGAGATGGTTCACTGCGCGAATAAACCGTCGTCACATTACTATTTGCGGGCAAATTACGGAATCAATCAGTAATTATAAAGAAACATTCGGGAAGGTTCCCGGAATACAAATGCCCTTTGGCAGTTCCGCGGGCATATTATATGGTGAAATTCACGCATTCGATCGATAGGGGCCTTTTCTGCCATAAATTGACATTTGAGGCCCATCCAATTGCTTTTGCATTTCTTATTTATGAATTAGATGATTAATTTTGCGTCTTAAATTTTCCTTCACCATGCAAAGAGACCAGCAGATATTTGACATCATTGGCCAGGAACTGGAAAGACAGCGCCACGGCATTGAGCTGATAGCCTCGGAGAACTTCACCAGCCTTCAGGTTATGCAGGCCATGGGCAATGTTATGACCAATAAATACGCAGAAGGGTACCCCGGCCGCCGCTACTACGGTGGTTGCGAAGTGGTGGACCTGAGCGAACAACTGGCCATTGACCGTGCCAAGCAAATGTTCGGGGCCGCATACGCCAACGTGCAACCGCACTCCGGCGCACAGGCCAATGCTGCCGTGATGCTGGCCATCCTGCAGCCCGGCGATAAAATCCTGGGCCTCGACCTCAGCATGGGAGGACACCTTACCCACGGTTCTGCCGTTAACTTCTCCGGCAAACTGTACCAGCCCTTCTTTTACGGTGTGAATAAAGAAACCGGCCTGGTGGAATACGACAAAATGGAAGAAGTGGCCCTGGCCGAAAAACCGAAACTGATCGTTTGCGGTGCTTCTGCCTACAGCCGCGACTGGGACTATAAACGCATCCGCGAAATCGCCGATAAAGTGGGCGCCTTCGTACTGGCAGACATTGCCCACCCTGCCGGCCTGATCGCGAAAGGGCTGCTCAACTCTCCCTTCGCGCATTGCCATTTCGTAACCACCACCACCCATAAAACACTGCGCGGTCCCCGTGGCGGTCTGATCCTGATGGGACAGGACTTCGAAAACCCCTTCGGCCTGAAAACGCCCAAAGGTGAAGTGCGCATGATGAGCTCCCTGATCGACACGGCGGTTTTCCCCGGCATCCAGGGCGGTCCCCTCGAGCACGTGATCGCTGCCAAAGCGGTATCATTCTTCGAAGTACTGTCTGACGAATACGACGTATACGCCCGCCAGGTTATCCGCAACGCACAGGCCATGGCGCGTTCGTTCATGGAGAAAAATTACCAGATCGTTTCCGGCGGTACCGATAACCACCTGCTGCTGATCGACCTGCGCAATAAAAATATCAGCGGCAAAAAAGCCGAACAGGTGCTCGTGAAAGCAGACATCACCGTGAACAAAAACATGGTGCCGTTCGACGATAAGTCGCCTTTCATCACTTCCGGTATCCGCGTAGGCGTGCCGGCCGTGACCACACGTGGGTTGCAGGAAGAGCACATGCCGCAGATCGTGGAGTGGATCGACAAGCTGCTGCTCGATGCCGACAATGAAGGTCTCATCGCCAAAGTACGCGGTGAAGTGAATGAATTTATGAAACAGTTCCAGCTGTATCCTGAGCTGGGTTAAGATAAAACGATGGATTTGGAAAGCGGGTGCGCCGGTTGGTGCACCCGCTTTTTTTTGCCCCCACATTTGGAAGTTTCAAAAATACCATTACCTTTACAGTGTACTATTTAACTAGTACACTAAGTCAACTAAAACTGATGGCTATGATATCCCTGCAACATCTGAACTTTTTCTACCGAAAGGATCGCCCGGTGCTGAGCGATCTGCAACTGGAGCTGCGGCCCGGCCGCATCTACGGCCTGTTGGGAAAGAACGGCGCCGGAAAAAGCAGTTTGCTGTATAACATTTGCGGCTTGCTGTTCCCCCAATCCGGCCACTGCAAGGTGCTCGGCTTTAACCCCGCCCGGCGGCAGCCCGGATTCCTCCAACAGGTGTATTTACTGCCCGAAACGTTCGATCTGCCCGATGTCGGCATCGACGATTACATAAGGCTGTATGCTCCGTTTTATCCCGCATTCGAGGTGGCAGCCTTTAAAAAACACCTCGGTGCGTTTGAAGTGCCTGCCGTGCAAAGCCTCCACGCCCTCAGCCACGGCCAGCAGAAGAAAGTGCTGATCAGTTTCGCCCTCGCCACCAGCGCCCGGGTGTTGCTGATGGACGAGCCCACCAATGGGCTCGATATCCCCTCCAAACGCCAGTTTCGCAAGGTGATCGCCGGTTGCCTCCGCGACGATCAGTGCATGATCATCAGTACCCACCAGGTAAAAGACCTCGACAGCCTCATCGATGACGTCCTGATATTGGAAGACGGCCGCATCATCCTCCAGGAGCCGGTCAGCCGCATTACCGAAAAACTCTCCTTCCGCCAGGTCTTGAGTCTTGAGGAAACCGAGGCTCCCATTTACAGCGAGGGCGCGCTCAAAGGTTATGCCGTGGTTGCCGTCAACCGCCGCGAAGAGCATTCCCGCCTGGATATGGAGATGTTCTTCAACGCCGTGATGGTCGAAAAAGAAAAAGTCCTCCATTTGTTCAACCGGTAAAATCATTCCCGTATGCAATTCTCGTTTACACGTTTCAACTATCTGTTCAAACTGCAACTGGCTACCCACTTGCGGTTTTACCTCCTGGGCATGGCGGCGCTCACGGGTATCCTGATGGTCTTTATGCTGTTTGTCGCCAGCAACAACAGCGCGGGCCTGCATTACAACTCACAGCAGGTGATCTTCTTTATTGGCCTGCTGCTTGCTTCAGGCGTATATACCTCCACCATTTTCAGGCAGTTTTCGCAGAAAGCCGGGCGTATACAGGCCATCATGCTGCCCGTTTCCGCCATGGAACGCCTGGCGGTAGCCATTCTCTTTACACTGGTGCTTTTCCCGGTGGTATATACTATGATCTGCCTGGCCTGCCTTTGGTTGGCCAATCTCATTGACCTCTACGCACTGGGGAATGTCAATCGTATGTTCTTACTGGATGATGGCATGCTGAGGGTATACCTCTTCCTGTTTTATTTCATGCAGGCCATGGTGATGCTGGGGGCCATCTGGTTCCGCCGGTACACCTTCGTCAAAACGGCGGTGGTGGTATGTGTGGTGATACTCGGGTTCCAGGGGTTCAACGATGTAGTGGTCAGGAAGATGATGGCGAATGCCCGGCCCGCCCGGATGGAGGAGGTGTCCAAAAAGCTGGGTGAAGATGTGAGAGAGCTCCGGTTCGATGGCGCCAACCCGTTTTTCAACATCCTCGTGTCGGGGTATGTGGTAAGAGGCGATCGATGGGAACAGGCGTATTATGAAGTGAAACTGCCTTCTCCCTTATATGGAATAATGATGGCGGTATTGATTTTCTTCCCGTTTTTCCTATGGTTCATTACCCTCCTGAGATTACGTGAGCAGCAACTTTAAAAACTGACAAATGGAATTCAATAATACACAGGCCATTTACCTGCAGATAGCGGATTATGTGTGCGACCAGGTGCAGTTGCGTCACTGGCCGCCGGATGCCAAAGTACCGTCGGTTCGCGAACTGGCGGTTACGCTTGAAGTGAACCCGAACACCGTAATGCGTTCTTACGAGCACCTGCAGCAGCAGGGCATCATCTATACCCGCCGGGGTATGGGTTACTTCGTGAGCAACGACGCGGTAAAAAAAATCGCCGTGCTCCGCAAAGAGCAATTCCTGCAGGAAGAGCTCCCCCAATTTTTCCGCAAGATGTTCCTGCTGGGCATCGAACTGGATGAATTGAAAGGACGGTACGAAAAATATAAACAGCAGCATGTTAAGGCAAACTAAAATCTGGCAACCTCATGAAAACAAGCAGTAAATTATTGATCGCATTCTTCATATTGATGCCCCTGCTGATGGTGGTATTCGACCTGTTGCTGAAAGACCAGTTCGTGAAAGGCAATATCACCAGGCGAAGGCCGGACTCGGCGAAGGCCGCTATTATCCACGAACTGAAGCCGTTTAAATATGTAGTGTACAACGGCAAGCTGGTGTACAGGAAAGGCGGCCGCGAAAAAGCAATAGCGAATAACGAGCAACTGGGCATTGCGGTGGGTGAGGGTGGTGGTTACCGCATCGGCATAGACCAGCGGAGGAAAGACATGCTGGAATATTCTTACAGGGCAGATACATTATTCATCTCCTATAACGTGAAGGATCTGGATGATAGCGACTTCTTCTATTGGAGTGGAAAAACCGTCCTGTATGCACCGGAATTGAACGGCATAACAGTGGGCGACGGTACAATAAACCTCTGGCCGTGCCGGCAGAAAAAAAGGCTGAACATAACCGTTTTGCCCTTTGGCAACGTTTCCGGGTCGTACATGCACCTGCCGCATGTGAACCTGTCTGTGGCCGGGGGCTCGAAAGCGGAATTGCAACGGGCGGAAATCGACACCCTGGCATATGACCTGATGCAGGGCAGCGAACTGGCGATCAAATATTCCTATCAGATAAAAACATTGAAACCGGGTATGGTGGATTCGACCAGCATCATTTCCATATCAGGCAGCGCGGCTAAGATGGAGCAGGTGATTGTTCCGTCCGGGAAGGCGCCCAACATTGTTACGAAACAATAATTCTAGTCTCACTAAAAATGTCATAACCGTTCCGATATCGATCGGAACGGTTTTTATTTTCAGAATTGTGTAGCGAGGTAGGCCATGGTGCCGGCGCCGATTTCCAGCGCGTTTTCATCCACGTCGAACAGGGGAGTGTGCACGCCGGCAGTGATGCCGCGGGCTTTGTTACCGGTGCCCAACCGGAAGAAGCAGGCGGGGATCACCTGTGAATAGAAGGCGAAATCTTCCGCGCCCATGCGCAGTTCCGTGTCTTCCACATTGTCGCGGCCGATGAAGTCTTCCGCCAGCGAGCGGGCCGTAGCCGTAACGCCTTCGTTGTTATATACCATGGGATAACCCACGAGGATATCGATGTCTATTTCCGCGCCCATGGCATGCACGAGCTCGGTGCTTTGTTTGCGGATGAGTTCGTGCGCTTTAAACCGCCAGGTTTCGTCCATCGCCCTGAAAGTTCCCATCAGTTTCACTTCGCTGGGTATCACATTGGTGGTGAAGCCGCCGTTGAAGGCGCAGATGGACAATACGGAAGGGGAGAACGGGTTGTTGTTGCGGCTGATGATCTGCTGCAGGCTCACTACGAGGTTCGACGCGATCAGGATGGTATCGGCGGTGAGGTGGGGGGCCGCAGCATGCCCGCCTTTGCTTTTTACCGTGATATAGATTTCGTCTGCGCTCGCCATGTACTGCCCTGCCCTGAACCCCATTTTCCCGGTTTCCATCGTGGGCAATACGTGCAGGCCCAGGATGGCTTGCGGTTTGGGATTTTCGAGTGCGCCGTCTTTAATCATGAGGCTTGCGCCGCCGGGATGCTTTTCCTCTCCGGGCTGGAACAATATTTTAACGGTGCCTTCAAACTCGTTGCGTACCTCCTGCAGAATGCGGGCGGCGCCCAGTACCACGGTGGTGTGCACATCGTGCCCGCAGGCGTGCATCACACCGGGCGTCTGTGATTTGTAGGAGACATTGTTCGCTTCTTCGATCGGCAGGGCGTCGATGTCTGCCCGAAGGGCTATGACTTTCTTGCCGGGGTTTTTACCTTCGATGAGCGCCACGATGCCAGTGCCCGCCACGCCGGCGGTGTATGGGATGCCGTATTCGGCCAGTTTGGCCTGTATGAATTTCGATGTTTCGTATTCCTGGAAAGAAAGCTCGGGATGGGAGTGTAAATGCCGTCTGCAGGCGATCAGGTCAGGTGTATATGCTTTTGCCAGCGATTGAATCCGCTCCTTCATTCTAATTCTTTTTCCGGTGATACGTTGATAATGGTGGGCACAACAAATACGCCCCCGCTGTAATGGTCTGCTAATTTGTTCCTGAGATCGGTGGCTTCCTGGCGGGTTTTGAAATCGCCCACGCGCACTTTGAAATAAGGCGCTTCCCAGTCCAGATAAGTACGGAATTCCGGCACCAGCTGCATGGCTTTCGCTTTCGCATCGTTGGCTTCATTGCGCTTATTGGTGGTGAGCACCTGCACGCGGAAGCCCGGCTGGTTGCGGATAGCCAGGGTGTTGATATAGATCTGTTTTTTGATGAGGATGTCGATCCGGTTGTCTTTCACCACTTTCACGTTGCCGCCGTTATCCTGGGCGCGTAGCGCCAGTGCGGACAACATCATGATCAGCAAACAGCCTGTTCTTAATATCATATATGTAAATAGTTAGTTTGTTTTGTTCTTGCCCGCCAGTACCGATTCCTTCATAATGGCAACGCCTGCACTGGTGCCGATGCGGGTGGCGCCGGCTGCAATCAGCTCCTGCGCAAATGCAAAGGTACGAACTCCGCCTGAAGCCTTGATACGGATATTGGCGGGAAGGTGTTTGCGCATGAGGGCTACCGCTTCTACGCTGGCGCCTTTTTCGGCATATCCGGTAGACGTTTTCACGAAATCGACGCCGTATTTCGCATACAGCTCACAACACCGGATTATTTCATCCTCCAATAATATGCCACTTTCGATAATCACCTTGATAGACCGCTGTTTATTGCGGATAAGGGGCATGATGGTGGCAATTTCCTTCTCCAGGTAAGCCCAGTCGCCATTGCGGATGGCCAGCAGGTTGGCCACCATATCCAGCTCGTCGGCCTCGTCGATGATGGCCAGCACGGTTTCGGCCACTTTTGCCTCAATGGCTGAATAGCCGAACGGGAACCCCGTTACGGTAGCTACCTTGGTAGTGGTGCTGCCTACGAAGGTTTTGGCCAGTTTTACGAAGGGAGGCGGCACGCACACGGCGGCGAAATCGTATTCCACGGCCTCCATACAGAGGGTTTTGATATCCTCCAGGGTGGTGACCGGTTTAAGTATGGTATGATCGATGTAACGGTTCAGTTTCATGGTTGCGGTTTATCCTTAAAAACACAACGGAGTTACGCCGGCTGACCGTGTAACTCCGTTATACATTATTCCGGTATGATTTTACAGGTCTTTACCATGACAGTTTTTGAACTTCTTGCCGCTTCCGCAGGGGCAGGGATCGTTGCGGCCTACTTTCGGGCCAACACGTACCGGCTCGGGGCGGTGCGGTTCTTCCGCAGGGGCGTACTCTTCGCGGCGCTGTGCGGGGGAACCGCCGCCGTTGTCGTAGTCCTGGTGGGAAGCGCGCATCCGGCTCATGTCGGTTTTTTCCTCGTGGCCTTCAGTGATTTGTTCTTCCGGCTGCTGGCTGGGGATGCCTGATTTGCAGAGGAACGACACGATTTCCTTGCTGGTATCGGCGCTCATCTGTTTGAACAGTTCGAACGCTTCGAATTTATAGATCAGCAGGGGATCTTTCTGTTCGTACACGGCGCTCTGCACGGATTGTTTCAGGTCGTCCATGGCGCGCAGGTGTTCTTTCCAGGCTTCGTCTATCAAAGCGAGGGTGATACTGCGTTCCAGTGCGGCAACGGTTTCGCGGCCTTCGGTTTCCACTACTTTTTTCAGCGGGGCCAGTACGTTGATGCCTTTGCGCCCGTCTGTAAACGGAATGGAAATGTTTTCGATATGATGGCCCTGCTCTTCGTAGATCTTTTTGATCACGGGCAGGGTTCCGCTGGTAAGCTCGGCGGTTCTGCGGCGGTAGTTGGCCGTGGCTTCGCCGTAGAGTTTTTCTGCGATTTCGTTTACCTGGCTTTTCTGCAGCTCTTCTTCGGTGATAGCCGTGTCTATCGCGAAGTTCATGATCACATCCAGCTTGAAGGCTTCGTAATCGCCGCTTTCGCGGTGCGTGGTAACGATGTTCTCGGCTACTTCGTAGAATGAGTTGTCGGTGTCTATCGCGAGGCGTTCGCCAAACAGGGCGTGGTTACGTTTGGAGTAGATCACGGTACGCTGTTTGTTCATCACGTCGTCGTATTCGAGGAGGCGCTTGCGGATACCGAAGTTGTTTTCCTCTACTTTCTTCTGGGCTCTTTCGATGGAGCGGGTGATCATGCTGTGCTGGATCACTTCGCCTTCTTTATAACCCATCCTGTCCATCAGCGCGGCAATACGGTCTGAGCCGAACATGCGCATCAGGTCGTCTTCGAGGGAAACGAAGAACTGGGAGCTGCCGGGGTCGCCCTGGCGGCCTGCACGGCCACGCAGCTGGCGGTCTACACGGCGGCTTTCGTGCCGCTCCGTACCGATGATGGCCAGGCCACCCGCCTCTTTCACGCCGGGGCCCAGTTTGATGTCCGTACCACGGCCGGCCATGTTTGTGGCGATGGTCACAGCGCCGGGCAAGCCTGCTTCGGCAACGATCTGCGCTTCGCGGGCATGCTGTTTGGCGTTGAGTACGTTGTGGGGAATCTTCTCGAAAGTGAGCATTTTGCCCAGCAGTTCCGATACTTCCACGGAGGTGGTACCCACCAGTACAGGGCGGCCTGCGGCTTTGAGGGTTTTGATTTCCTCTATAACGGCTTTGTATTTGTCGCGTTTGGTTTTATATACCAGGTCTTCCGCATCTTTCCGGGTGATGGGAAGGTTGGTGGGGATGCTCACCACGTCGAGCTTGTAGATTTCCCAGAACTCGCCCGCTTCTGTGGTAGCCGTACCGGTCATACCGGCCAGCTTGTGGTACATCCTGAAATAGTTCTGCAGGGTAATGGTGGCGAACGTTTGGGTGGCGGCTTCCACTTTCACGTTTTCCTTCGCTTCGATGGCCTGGTGCAAACCGTCGGAATAACGGCGCCCGTCCAGGATACGGCCGGTCTGCTCGTCCACGATTTTTACTTTCCCGTCCATCACCACATATTCCACGTCTTTATCGAACAGGGTATAGGCTTTCAGCAGCTGCTGCACGGAGTGGATGCGCTCTGATTTGATCGCGAAATCCTGGAGCAGCTGGTCTTTCCGCATCATTTTTTCTTCTGCGTGAAGATCGAGCTTTTCCAATTCGGCGATCTCGGAGCCAACATCCGGCATCAGGAAGAAGTTGGGATCTTCACCGGCGCCGGTAATGAGGGCGATGCCCTTTTCCGTCAACTCAACACTGTTGTTTTTTTCCTCGATATGGAAATACAGGCCCTCGTCTACTTTCGGCATTTCGCGCTGCTGGTCGGCGATATAATAATTCTCCGCTTTCTGCTGCAGCACCTTGATGCCGGGCTCGCTTAAATATTTAATGGTAGCGCTGTTTTTGGGAAGACCACGGTAGGCGCGCATCAGGGCGAGGCCGCCGGTTTTCGGGTCGTCTTTTCCTTCCGCGATGAGTTTTTTGGCTTCGAGCAGGTAGCCGTTCACCACTTTCCGCTGTTCTTCCACCAGGCGCTGGATGCGGGGCTTCAGGGTATGAAACTCCTGTTCGTCGCCGCGGGGAATGGGGCCGGAGATGATCAGCGGCGTACGCGCATCGTCGATCAACACGCTGTCCACCTCATCCACCATGGCAAAGTGGTGTTTGCGCTGCACCATTTCCTCGGGGCTGTGCACCATGTTATCGCGCAGGTAGTCGAAACCGAATTCGTTGTTGGTGCCGTAGGTGATGTCTGCCTGGTAGGCAGCGCGGCGCTCCGCGGAGTTAGGCGTATGTTTGTCGATACAGTCCACGGTAAGGCCGAGGAATTCGAACAGGGGGCCGTTCCACTCGGAGTCACGCTTCGCCAGGTAATCGTTCACGGTTACGATGTGCACGCCCTGGCCCGCGAGTGCGTTCAGGTAAGCGGGCAGCGTAGACACGAGCGTTTTACCTTCACCGGTCGCCATTTCGGCGATCTTGCCCTGGTGCAGTACCGAACCACCGATGAGCTGAACGTCGTAGTGCACCATGTTCCAGGTTACCGGGGTGCCGTTGGCGTCCCAGGAGTTGGCCCAGGTCACTTTGTCACCTTCAATGCGGAGGTAGTTCCGGGTTACGGCCAGCCGGCGGTCGAGATCGGTAGCGGTGGCAGTAATACTGCTGTTCTCCTTCAGCCGGCGCGCTGTTTCCTTCACAACGGCGAATGCTTCCGGTAAAAGCTGCTGCAGTATTTCTTCAATTTTTTTATCGCGGTCTTTCGTGAGTTTATCTATTTCGCGGTAGGTGAGATCTTTGGTGTTCACGTCTTCTTCTGCTTCCGCCGCTTCTTTTTTCGAGGCGATCTCGCGGTCTGTTTCTGCCAGGTGGGCCTGGATGCGTGCACGGAAGTCCTGCGTTTTACGGCGCAGATCATCTATAGGCAGGGACGACAGTTTTTCATACTCCTCATTAATCTGCTTCACGATGGGAAGGATCAGTTTGATGTCGCGTTCAGACTTGTTTCCTCCAAAGAGCTTTGTTAAAAAACCTAGCATGTTAAATTTTCAATTTCGTAAGATAAAAGTAACCTCTGCGGCCGTTCTGTACAGTCAAATATTGCGCCCGGCCGGGAGGTTGTGCCAAGGTGTCAGGCATATGCCTTTTTTCCGAGGCTCGTAAAATTAGGAATTTTTAGGGGAAAACATCCAAAATAGCGTTCTGCGCAGGGTTTTAATAAAAATTTAAGGCGCCCTGCGCACGGTGTTGATGGCCGTTCATCAAAAAAATGCCCTAATTTACCCCGCGGTTGAATAGCAGATTGCTAATTTGTCAAATAAACGGTAGAATTCGTCACAAAAAAGGGAAGAATATGTAAATACTTTTTATAAATTTAAACGTTTTATTCACGCTATTGAATTTTATACAATCACGTCTATGAGTCAAATACAGCCTAAGCGTCTTTTCGTGGCCAGTTGCCTGGCATTATTAGTTACATCACTATCCTTTGGAATCCGTGCCGGTATTCTCGGCAAACTTGGCGTTGAATTTCATCTCAGCGGGCAAGAGCTCGCAATCATCACCGGCACCGCTTTCTGGGGCTTTCCCCTCGCCGTGGTGATCGGCGGTTTCATCGTAGATGCCATCGGTATGAAACGCTTGCTGGTAGCAGCCTTTGTGTTGCACCTGGCCGGCATCGTGCTCACCGTCTGCACACCTTATTTTTCATCCGGCTTCTGGCCGCTGTTTATCTCCACGTTGTTCATCGGCATGGCCAACGGCACCGTGGAAGCGGCGTGCAACCCGCTGGTGGCCACCATCTTCCCGGACAATAAAACCACCAAGCTCAATCACTTCCACCTCTGGTTCCCCGGCGGCATCGTGGTGGGCACCTTGCTGGTGTTCCTCTTTAACGAGATCGGCCTGGGCTGGCAGCTGCAGGTGGCTACCATGATCATTCCCACGCTGATTTACGGCTACCTGTTCCTCCGCCTCGATTTCCCGGTGACGGAGCGTGTGGCGGCCGGCGTATCCAACAAACAGATGTACCGCTCCATCGCGAGCCCGCTGTTCCTCTTTATGTTTATCTGCATGTTCGGTACGGCCATCACGGAGCTGTTTACCAACCAGTGGATCGAAATATTACTGAAAAATGTGACCAGCTACGGCATCCTCATCCTGGCGCTCACCGCGGGCGTGCAGGTGCTGGGGCGCGCAGTGGCCGGGCCCATCGTGCACCGGATGTCGCCCGCAGGCGTACTGCTGGGCTCTGCGGTTTTGTCGGCCCTCGGCCTGTACCTGATGGGCAGCGCCAGCGGCAACATGTTGTTTGTGGCGGCCATCATTTTCGGGATGGGCATCACCTATTTCTGGCCCACGATGCTGGGTTTCGTATCGGAAAACATCCCCGAATCGGGCGCCCTGGGCATGAACCTGATGGGTGGCGCGGGCATGTTCGCCGTATCCATCTACACCATTTTCATGGGTGGGTTTTATGATAGCATCATCGCGAAAAACCTGCCTGCCGGGGCCACCCTCGACGCTTACCGCTCCGCCGCCGCAGGCACCACTGAAGCAGGAGCGTTCGCACAGGCGCAGGCGGTAGCCGGTCCTGAAATCATCCATGTAACGCTGGTGATCCCCGTTATCCTGATCGTTGCCTTTGGCGGCCTTTTCTTTTATATGAAAGGCAAGAACAAACAGCAACTGCAGGCCGCGTAACTCACTGTGTATTCGTCCGGCTGCGGGTCGCATCCATGCAGCTACCGCAATAACAAATATTATAAACCGCATAAAATCATACGTGACATATATGAACAGGAAACTTAGAATGGGAATGATCGGTGGGGGGAAAGACGCGTTTATCGGCGCTATCCACCGCATTGCCGCCAACATGGACGGCCTGATTGAACTGAAAGCCGGTGCGCTGAGCATCAACCCCGAAGTGGCCAAAGATTCAGGCAAATCCCTCTTCCTCGAAGAAGACCGCATTTATCTTGATTTTAAAACGATGCTGGAGAAAGAAGCGGCGATGCCGGAAGATAAGCGGCTCGACTTCGTGACCATCGTCACCCCCAACTTCGCGCACTTTGAACCCGCCATGATGGCGCTGGACAAAGGGTTTCACGTGGTGATCGAAAAGCCCATCACGTTTACGCTCGACGAGGCCAAACAGCTGAAGGCAAAGGTGGAGGAAACGGGCCGCACGCTGCTGCTGACCCATACGTATACCGGCTATCCCATGGTGAAGCAGGCCCGCCAGATGGTGAAGAGCGGCGCGCTTGGCAAGCTGCGCAAGGTGTGGGTAGAATACCCGCAGGGCTGGCTCAGCAAAATGAGCGAGCGCGAAGGTAACGCGCAGGCCGCCTGGCGTACAGATCCCAAACGTTCCGGTAAAGCCGGCGCGATGGGCGATATCGGTACGCATGCCGCCAACCTCGCAGAATATATTTCCGGTCAGAAAATCGATAAATTGTGCGCAGACCTGAACATCATGGTGGAAGGCCGGCTGCTCGACGACGACGGCGCCGTGTTGCTCCGCTTCGATGGCGGCGCTGCCGGTGTGCTCATGGCGTCGCAGGTTGCCGCCGGTGAGGAAAACGCGCTGAAAATCCGCGTGTACGGCGAAAAAGGCGGCCTCGAATGGGCGCAGCAGGAGCCGAATACGTTGCTGGTGAAGTGGCTCGACAAACCCACGGAAATTCTCCGTGCCGGCGCGGGCAACCCGCATCTCGACGGTTTTGCCACCCACAATTGCCGCACGCCAGGCGGTCACCCGGAAGGGTACCTCGAAGCGTTCGGTAACCTTTACCGCAACTTCGCGCTCACCCTGCAGGCGAAAATCGATGGCGTGGCGCCTAGCAACGCTATGCTCGACTTCCCGGGCGTAGACGATGGTATCCGCGGCATGGCGTTCATCGATATGGTGGTGAAATCATCCGCCAGCGACGCCAAATGGACCAAATTCGAAATCTGATCCCTGAGCAAAATCAGGCGGCATCAGGAGAAAGATCAGGGCTGGCCTCGGGGAAAGCACAGATCTTCAGTCACGGGATTTCATCCGGCAAATGCGTGCAAGACCGCATCTGCCGGCGACAATTAAAATATCGCGATAAATAATACTAAGGATGAAAACGATCAAAGGACCCGGTATTTTCCTGGCGCAGTTCCTCGACGATAAAGCGCCCTTCAATTCCCTCGACGCCATCTGCAAATGGGCGGCCGGCCTGGGTTTTAAAGGCGTGCAGATTCCCACCTGGGACGCGCGGGTGATTGACCTGCAGCAGGCAGCCGAAAGCAAAACGTATGCGGACGAGATCAAAGGAATCGTGGAAAGCGCCGGCATGCAGATCACCGAGCTGTCTACCCACCTCCAGGGCCAGCTGGTAGCATCACACCCGGCTTACAACGAGCTGTTCGACGCCTTTGCGCCCAAAGCCGTGCACGGCAATGTGAAAGCCCGCACAGAATGGGCAGTGCAGCAACTCAAATACGCCGCCAAAGCCAGCAGCAACCTGGGCCTCAATGCCCTCGCCACCTTCAGCGGCGCATTGCTCTGGCACACCGTGTACCCCTGGCCCCAGCGCCCCGCGGGGCTCGTGGAAACAGGGTTCAAGGAGCTGGGCGACCGCTGGCTGCCCATCCTCAACGAGATGGACGCTCACGGCATCGACCTTTGCTATGAACTGCACCCCGGCGAAGACCTGCACGACGGCATCACGTTCGAGCGCTTCCTGGCTGCCACCGGCAACCACAGCCGCGCCAACCTGCTGTACGACGCCAGCCATTTTGTGCTGCAATGCCTCGACTATCTTTCTTTCATCGATATCTACCACGAAAGAATTAAAATGTTCCACGTAAAAGACGCGGAATTCAACCCCACCGGGCGCTCCGGCGTTTACGGCGGTTACCAGGGCTGGCTCGAAAGGCCCGGCAGGTTCCGCTCCCTCGGCGACGGGCAGGTGGATTACAACGGGGTTTTCAGTAAATTGACCCAGTATAATTACTCCGGGTGGGCCGTGATGGAATGGGAATGTTGCATGAAACACCCCGAAGACGGCGCCCGCGAAGGCGCACCTTTTATTCAGAATCACATTATCCGCGTCACCGAAAAGGCCTTCGACGATTTCGCGGGCACCGGGCCGGATGAGAATTTAAATAAAAGAATATTAGGTTTGTGAAAAGATGAAGGCTAAAACGATTTCTCAATTATAACAAACAACCAATAAAGATGAAGAAAAACATATGGATGCCGGCTTGCCTGAGTCTGGCGATGTTCCTGGCAGCGTGCGGGGGCGGAGAAAAAAAAGCGGAAGAAAAAAAAGCAGAAGAAACCGTTGCACCTGCTGCGGACAACTCAATGGTGCAGGACGTGACTGGTAAAGGGAAAGAACTGATGGCTGCGCAGGATTGCGCTACCTGCCACAAGGAAACCGAAAAAGTGATCGGCCCTTCTTTCAAGGAAGTGGCTGCGAAATACCCGGCTACAGACGAAAACATCGCTACGCTGGCCGACAAGATCATCAAGGGCGGTTCCGGCAACTGGGGCGAAGTGCCCATGGCGCCGCACTCAGCGATTTCCACAGACGATGCCAAGGAAATGGTGAAATACATCCTTTCGGTTAAATAGTTTTAAAATCCGGATATGAAAAAGATACTATCCTCTGCGCTGCTGGTGGCCCTGTTGACGGGCTCCGTGGCCACATACGCCCAAAGCGGGCCCGCCCTGAGCAAAAAAGAGAAAAAAGCGGGATGGAAACTGCTGTTCGACGGCACGTCCACGGCGGGCTGGCGCGGTTATTTGAAGAAAGAAGCCCCCGGCGCCTGGAAGGTGCAGGACGGCGCGCTGTTCCTCGATACCGACGCTAAAAAGGCCGGCGCTTCCGGCGGCGATCTCATTACGGACGGTGCGTACGAAAACTACGAGCTGCAGCTGGAATGGAAGATCTCCGAAGGCGGCAACAGCGGCATTATCTTCGGCGTGCACGAAGACCCGAAGTTCAAAGCCACTTACGCCACCGGCCCTGAAATGCAGGTGCTCGACGATGCGAAACATGCCGACGGTAAAATCCATAAGCATAATTCCGGCGACCTGTACGACCTGATCGCCTCCCCCGCCCGCTATGCCAAACCCGTAGGAGAGTGGAACACCGCCAAGATTATCAAAAAAGACGGTAAGCTCACCCTCATTTTCAACGGCCACAAAACCGCTGAAACAACGATGGGCAGCGAAGAGTGGAAAGCGCTCGTAGGCAAAAGCAAATTCAAGACCTGGGAAGGTTTCGGCGCTTTCGCCAAAGGGCACATCGCTCTGCAAGACCATGGCGATAAAGTATGGTACCGCAACATCAAGATCCGCGAACTGTAAGTTATGATAAAGTATAAATATCTGCTGCTACTCGCAGGCCTGATCATTGTTGCTGCCGGTTCCGCTTTCAAGAAAGCGAAACCCCGCATCCTCGTGTTTTCGAAAACGGCCGGCTTCCGGCACGATTGCATCCCCGATGCCAAACTCGCCATGCTCAAACTGGGCGCGGAAAACGGCTTCGATGTAGATACAACGGAGGATGCCGCCGTGTTCACCACGAAAAAGCTGGAGCAATACAAAGCCGTGATGTTCCTGAACACCACCGGCAACATACTGGATGATGCGCAGCAAGCTGCCATGGAATCGTATATCCGTAAGGGTGGCGGTTACGTAGGTGTGCATGCGGCTACCGATACGGAATACGACTGGCCCTGGTACAACCAGCTGGTTGGCGCGTATTTCCTCAGCCATCCCAACCAGCAAACGGCCACCCTCCGTGTGGTGGATCGCAGCCATCCCGCTACGAAGCACCTGGATACTACCTGGATCCGCAAAGACGAATGGTACAATTTCAAGAGCATCGTGCCCGGCCTGAAGGTGCTGATCAAGATCGACGAACAGTCGTACAAAGGCGGCAAGAACGGCGACAACCACCCGATGAGCTGGTACCGCGAATTCGACGGCGGCCGCACGTTCTACACGGAACTGGGCCATACGAAGGAATCGTACAAGGAAGAAGCTTTCCTGAAGCACGTGCTGGGAGGAATTGAATACGCAATCCGTAAAAAGAAATGACAGCAGCCGGCCATACGGCATTTTTCGTAGAGACGCATCGTACATGCGTCTCTACGTGCTTTAACAACAGCCACGTTTACATTACAATCACCCATTCATGATGAAACAACTATCATTCCTGCTCCTGGGCGCAGCCATCGTTTTCGGCATGGCGTCGTGCAGCAAGTCCCGCCCCGGCAACCCGAAAGTGCTGGTGTTTACCAAAACAGCCGGTTTCCGCCATGCTTCCATCCCCGCCGGCATCAAGGCCCTTCAGCAGCTGGGGAAAGACAACGGCTTTGAAGTGGATACCACCGAAAACGCCGAACGCTTTACGGAAGATTCCCTGCAACAATATGCCGCCGTTATTTTCCTCAACACCACCGGCGATGTGCTCGACAACCGCCAGGAGGCGGATTTTGAGCGGTACATCCAGGCAGGTGGCGGTTTTGTAGGCATTCACGCCGCCACCGATACAGAATACGACTGGCCCTGGTACGGCAAAATGGTAGGCGCCTATTTCAGCGACCACCCCGCCGGTACCGCCAAAGCCAAACTGACGGTGACGGATAAAAATCATCCTTCCACCGAAAAACTGCCGGATACCTGGGAGCATGTGGACGAATGGTACAACTTCAAGAAAATGAACAACGCCACCAAGGTGTTGATGAAAGTAGACGAGAAAACCTATCAGGGCGGCACCATGGGTGAGCACCCGATCAGCTGGTACCACGACTACGACGGCGGCCGCGCGTTTTACACCGAATTGGGCCATACCACCGAATCGTATACCGAAACGAATTTCCTCCAGCATGTGCTGGGCGGCATCCAGTATGCGATCGGTAAAAACCGCGTGCTCGACTATGCGAAAGCCACTTCGCTGCGCGTGCCGGAAGAAGACCGCTTCACGGTGCAAACGCTTACCAGCGGCGAATTTTTCGAGCCCACCGAAATGGCTATCCTGCCTAATTTCGATGTGCTCGTAGTGCAGCGCCGCGGCGAAATTTTGCTGTACAACAACACCAGCAAAGCGTTGACGCAGGTAGGCTTCCTGAATGTATATCACAAAACCGAAGTGCCGAAAGTGAATGCGGAAGAAGGACTGATGGGCATCGCCGCCGATCCCGAATTCGCGAAGAACAATTTCATCTACCTGTTTTATTCCCCTGCCGATACTTCCGTGAACCGCCTCAGCCGTTTTGAATTTAAAAACAATAAGGTGGTGCCGGAAAGCGAAAAGATCATCCTGCAGTTTTATTCACAACGCGACATTTGCTGCCATACCGGCGGCTCCATTGCATTCGGCCCGGACGGGCTGCTGTATCTCTCTACCGGCGACAATACCACGCCGTTCGACGAGCCCGGCCAGCCTTACGTGAGCAAAGGATACGGCCCGGTAGACGACCGCCCCGGCCACCTGCAGTACGATGGCCGCAGAACATCGTCCAACACCAACGACCTGCGCGGAAAGATCATCCGTATCCGCGTGAAAGCAGATGGTTCATATGAAATTCCCGAAGGCAACCTCTTTAAAGCGTCCGATAAAGCCAAAGCCGAAATTTACGTAATGGGTACCCGCAACCCTTACCGTATTTCCATCGACCCGAAAACGAATTACCTCTATTGGGGCGAGGTAGGGCCCGATGCGTCGAACGACGATTCTACCCGCGGCCCTCGCGGATATGACGAAGTGAACCAGGCCAAGAAAGCTGGTTACTACGGTTATCCGCTGTTTATCGCCGACAACAAGCCTTACCGTGCGTATAATTACGAAACGGGCGAAGTAGGCGCCTATCACAACCCGGAGAAGCCCGTCAACAATTCCCGCAACAATACCGGTTTGACGGACCTGCCGCCCGCACAGAAAGCGTTCATCTGGTACCCGTACGGCAAGTCCGAAGAGTTCCCGCTCGTAGGCACCGGCGGCCGCAATGCGGAAGCGGGCCCGGTTTATTACAGCGATATGTACCCGGCCGCTACGCGTTTTCCCGATTACTATAACGGCAAACTGTTCATTTACGACTGGATTAGAGGCTGGGTGATGGCTGTTACGATGGATAAAGACGGGAATTACCAGAAGATGGAGCGCTTCATGCCTTCGGTGAAATTCAAGGCGCCGATAGACATGGAAATGGGCCCCGACGGGCGCCTGTATGTGCTCGAATACGGCAACGGCTGGTTCAGCAAGAACGCCGATGCGGGGCTGGTGCGTATCGACTTCAACGGTGGCAACCGTCCCCCGAAAACAGACCTGAAAGTAGACAAGCTCACCGGGGGCCTGCCCTTCAAAGTGAAGCTGGAAGCAGTGGGCGCGAAAGATCCTGATGGCGATGCGGTTACATACATGTGGAATTTCGGGAACGGCAGCACGAAGGAAACGAAAGAACCGGTCGTGGAGCAAACCTATACGGTGGCCGGTGAATATCCTGTGTTTGTGGACGTGATCGACAGTCATGGCGCCAGCGTGCGGAGCAAGATGATCAACCTCTACGCAGGCAACGAAACGCCCGACGTGCAGATCAAGGTAAGCGGGAACAGCATGTTCTACTTCCCTGGAAAGCAGGTGCAGTACAGCGTTTCCGTGAAAGATAAAGAAGATACCGCCATTGACAACGCGAACCTGTACATCAAAGCGATGTATATGGAGGGCCGCGACAAGGCGGGGCTGCCACAGGGCCATCAGATCGTGTCCGGCGCCATCGCCGGGAAGAACATCATTGAAACTTCCGACTGTAAAACCTGTCATAAAATCAATGAAAAGTCCATCGGCCCCAGCTTCATAGACGTTGCCGGCAAATACAAAGACGACCCGAAATCGCCCGATTACCTGGCCGACAAGATCATCAAAGGCGGCGGCGGCGTTTGGGGCGAAACCGTGATGGCGGCGCACCCGTCTATCAGCAAAGGAGAAGCCAAACAGATCGTCGAATATATTTTCTCGCTGGCCGGCAAGTCGCAGCAAGAGCCCTCATTGCCACAGTCCGGCAGTATTTCGCCCACCGTTGGCGGTGAGCTGAAAGATAACGGTGTGTTCTACATGATTGCCAGTTATACAGACAAGGGTGGCGCCGGCATCCGGCCCATTACTGGTACGGCGAACGTGGAACTGCTGAACCCGAGAATGCAGGCGAAAAGGTATAAAACCGCAGACGGTGCGGCGGTAGTGGAAATCAACGGGATGAAACTGCTGATACCGACCGCCAATGCTGTAGTTGGGTACAAGGAGATGGATTTCGCGGCCGTGACCGGCATCGAGTTCACTTATTTTGTACAGGAGCCGCTGCAATATGGTTATACCGTATCGGCGCACCTCGACAAAGCCGATGGGGAAAAACTCGGCGAGGTGAACATCGGTGCGGGGGCTAAAAAGGAAGCGCCCAATACCGCGGTGATCAGCTTCGCGGCGCGGACGGACAACAAGCCGCGCGCGTTGTTCCTGGTGTTCAAGGCAGACGCCGCCGAGAAAGCACCCGTAGGGATAGACATCTTCAAACTGCTGGCGAAGTAAAGCCTGCGGTGGATATAAGAAAAAAGGCCTGATGCGTTTGCATCAGGCCTTTTTTTATCAGCGGATTTTCATCATTTTCTTGCGCATTTTTTTCGCGCTTTTCTGGCCCGTATTCACGAAGTTCACCAGCAGGACGATAATGATGATGAACAGCCCGAAAAACTCGCGGGTATCCTCTATCCAGGGTTTCTCCGCTTTCATGGTACCGGCGATGTTTTCCGCCTGGTGCTCCGTCATCCAGCTGAGCACGCCGTCTTTCGCAAAAAACAGGTATACGGCGTATACCAGGGCGGCCAGGATGCCGAAGAGGTACCAGCCCTTGTAATATTTGCCCGCTACGGCCAGGGCACAGAAAATGGCCCCGTACAGGTAGATGGGCACCCATATGTACGGGTCCGGATCGTTAAACTGCAACGCCGCAAACAGTACAAACAGCACACTAAAAACAACATTGAAGATTTTCATGATAAATTGAGTGAAAATGAAACAGCTAAATTGTTTAAACTTACGGAAAATCCGCAATACAAAGCGGCATTCCCGGCCGGGAAAAATATTTTAAGAAAAAATGAGCCAGATGTTTGCGGTTGTTAAATTAATGTTATAATTTTAGAACATAAGATCAAACGGAATCGAAAACTAAACCTTTTGCATTATAAGAATCGTCCACACTTTGACCGGTCAGCCAATAAAATATTAGCCTTTATAAATTCCACCTTTGTTCGGCCTGAATCGCTGATCTGTACGCAAATCTGGATGACCGGTCAATTTTATTCTTTTCTTGCAAAATCGTTTTTCCAAAGACAATGTTAAATTTTGACACTTTGGTTTGAGCGCCGAACGGTTTTAAATCCTTATATTGCATTGCAAAGACGGGCATACGGCCTCCCCCGAGGCGAGGAAACCGTTCCCGGGCCGCCATCCAGGCTTGAAACAACAGAAGGATGCGGCAAAGATGAACAAGATAATATGGGCTATGCCCCTGAAGAATATCCTGGTTACTAATCAGGTTTTAGAATGGCGGAAGGAGAGGCACTAGTTGCCTCTCTTTTATTTTACGGAAACACCCCCCTTTCGTCTTCCCGCAATACGCGCAAAACCCGGCCGGTGCTTTGAGACAGGGGGAAAAAATGATTACTTTAGCTGAATGGGATACGCATACGATGAGCAACAAACAGGAGCACTGTTACAGCAGATTATTTCTCGCCATACTACAGACAAGCAGGCCCAATGGGTGGCCGACCGCCTCACTGCCTGGCGGCAGCAACATGCCTTGCAGCAGTTCAACCTGGCATTTGCAGCCGCTCCGCGCTTTCTGGGCCGCGAACTGATAGCAGTGGACGCCGCGGAAGCCGCCGCATTGCCCCTTTCGCTGGAAGGGTACACGCTCGATCGCCTCTTCCGCGTCTGGTGGCTGTTGCAGCTGCCCGTGCAGGAAAAGGAGGAATATGTGGCCATCATCGAAAACCTCTTCCATACCGGTGAAATGAACGAGCTGGTAGCGCTTTACGGCGCACTGCCGCTGCTGGCCTGGCCCGAAGCCTGGGTGCTCCGCACGGCCGAGGGCATCCGTTCCAATATCGGTAGCGTGCTCGAAGCCATCATGGAACGCAATCCATACCCCGCCGCTTACCTCAACGAAGCGGCCTGGAACCAGCTGGTGCTCAAAGCCTTTTTTACTGAGAAACAGGTGCACCTCATCAGCGGTCTCGACCAGCGCGCCAATCCCGAACTGGCACGCATACTCCTCGATTACAGCCATGAACGCCGCGCGGCCGGCAGAACCGTGCATCCCATGCTCTGGCGCCTCGTAGGGCCCTACATTAACGAGTCCAGTTTTGAAGATATCGAACGCCTCTGGTTTTCAGAGTATAACGTGGAGCGCGAG
Source organism: uncultured Chitinophaga sp. (assembly GCA_965653365.1). Classification (GTDB taxonomy): domain Bacteria; phylum Bacteroidota; class Bacteroidia; order Chitinophagales; family Chitinophagaceae; genus Chitinophaga. The sequence goes on from CBFGZV010000012.1 coordinate 116,622, forward strand.
GCCGCCGCCCTGGCCTGCTATGCTTCCGGCTATGAGTCCGCCCGGCAGCTGCTGGCCAAAAAGCCGGACGTGCAGGCGGAAATCGAAGCGGGGTTGCTCACCTGGGAAACCGTGGCGCACCGGATAAATGACTAATTAATGCTATTCCGGAACGTGATTTTTATGTTTAATTTAATGACAATTGTAATATAATTTAATATGTGTTGTAGTGCTCAGCTGACGGAAACTGATTTAGCGCCCCAATCGATCAACCCGGCCTATCTGGACGCGATCAGGGGCATGCGCTTTTTTGACCCGCATATCCACATGACCTCCCGGACCACCGACGATTACCAGGCCATGGCCGACGCGGGCGTGGTGGCCATCATCGAGCCCGCCTTCTGGCTGGGACAGCCCCGGACCGGTGTGGATACTTTCAAGGATTATTACAGCAGCCTCGTGGGCTGGGAACGATTCCGGTCGTCCCAGTTCGGCATCAAACATTACTGTACCATCGGCCTCAACTCCAAAGAAGCCAACAACGAAAAGCTCAGCGAGCAGGTGATGGAAATACTGCCGCTGTTCATTTACAAAGAAGGCGTGGTGGGCATCGGCGAGATCGGTTTCGACGACCAGACGGCCCTCGAAGAAAAATATTACCGCGCACAGCTGCAGCTGGCCCGGGAAGCCGGTTTGCCCGTGCAGATACATACGCCGCACCGCGATAAAAAACAGGGCACCCAGCGCAGCATGGATATTGCCGTGGAAATGGGCCTCGACCCGCATATGGTGATCGTGGACCACAACAACGAAGAAACCGTGAAGGAAGTGCTCGACCGTGGCTTCTGGGCCGCCTTTACCATTTACCCTTTCACAAAAATGGGAAATGAAAGGATGGTGGAAATCGTCAAACAATACGGTACCGAACGCATTATGGTGAATTCCGCAGCCGACTGGGGCATCAGCGATCCGCTGGCCGTGCCGAAAACAGCGGCGCTCATGCTGGAAAGAGGGATAGACAGGGCTGCCGTGGAACTGGTGACCTACCGCAACGCCATCACCGCTTTCGCGCAAAGCGGCCAGATCAGCGAAGCGGATTTCGACAGCGTAAAGGAAATCGATCAAAGTCTGAAATACAACGGCAGCACCATTTTGCGGGGCGGCCAACAGCCAAGGCCTAACAAACAGTCGACCATTATCCGGTAGGCGTGGCAGATCCCTTTGTTACCTTATCGAAAAACCTTACTGAGAAACGTGAACTATATCTTATATAAACTGGGAGGTTATTTGCGCCTGATGCGGCCTGCCAACATTCTCACCGCCATCACGGATATCATGGCAGGCATTGCCATTGCCGGCTTCCTGAGCAGGGGCCTGCACGACGTTCAGGCGGTGCTGCAGGTGATTTGCCTGGCCATTGCCGCCATGGGCCTCTATGGCGGTGGTGTGGTGTTCAACGACGTGTTCGATGCCGACCTCGACCGTATTGAACGCCCGGAGCGGCCCATTCCGAGCGGAGTGGTGTCGCGCACACAAGCGGCCGTGCTGGGCATTTACCTGTTGCTGCTGGGCATCCTGGCCGCATTCAGCGTGGGAGAGTGGCCGGGGTTCATTGCCGCCGCCATCGCCATCACCGCGCTCGTATACGATAAATGGGGAAAACACAACGCGCTACTGGGGCCTATTAACATGGGGCTGTGCAGGGGGCTCAACCTGCTGATGGGCATCAGCATCGTTCCACAGGCTATTATAACCCACGGCTGGCTTGCCTTTGTGCCCATTCTTTACATCGCGGCCATTACGATGATCAGTCGCGATGAAGTGCATGGCGGAAAAAAACGCACCCTCTGGCTAGCCGCCGCCGGTTACGGAGTGGTTTGCCTGATCATCCTCGCCGAAGCCGCCATACAGGGAAAATTACTGTACGTTATCCCGTACCTCCTCGTGTTTCTCTGGCTGATCATGGGCCCGCTGTTGAATGCCATGCGCAATCCCGTTGGCCCCAATATCGGCAAGGCGGTAAAAGGCGGCATCATCGGTCTGATTGCCATGAATGCCGCATGGGTGGCTGCGTTCGCCATATTCCCCTATCCGCTGATCGTACTCGCTTTGCTGCCCCTCTCTTTCCTGCTGGCCAGGGCCTTTGCCGTTACCTGAACCACGCGCGCAGACCGCCAGAAAAAAGGGTGTTTTAATTACCCTTTTTCGTACTTTTAAACGTTTTTTAAAATTCAACGGACCTGCGTAGGGCGCATAGATATGTCATACATTCAGCAATCATTCAATATTCAGTTTGAATACAGGGTTTTCTTCACCGAAAAAATATTCGATCCCGCCAATACCAGTTTTGCCGACTTCCTGAACGCTCGCGCAGCGGAAGGTACCCGCAAAAAATTACTGTTTATCGTAGACGATGGCGTCACCAAGCACCACGATTACCTGCAAAGCCAGATCACCGCATATTGCAGCGGGCTCGATCAGTATGAGCTGGTGCAGGACATCATCGTGGTACCCGGCGGCGAAGCGGCGAAGAACGATCTCCAGTTGCTTTACTGGCTCGTGAACGCGGTAGACCAGCATGGTATAGACCGCCATTCATTCATTGTGGGCATTGGCGGCGGTTCCGTGCTCGACCTTGTGGGGTATGTGGCCGCAGTAAGCCACCGGGGCGTAAAACACATCCGCATACCCACCACCGTTTTATCGCAGAACGATTCCGGCGTGGGCGTTAAAAACGGGATCAACTATCACGGCAAAAAGAATTTCCTTGGCACTTTCGCGCCTCCGGCCGCCGTGTTCAACGATGCACACTTCCTGCATACGCTCGACGAGCGCGACTGGCGCTCTGGCATGATCGAAGCGGTGAAAGTGGCGCTGATCAAGGACGCGGCTTTTTTCGAGTGGATGGAAACCTATGCTCATCTGCTGGCCGAAGCCGATCCGCAAAGCCTGCAATATCTCATTTACCGCTGCGCCGAATTGCATATGGCGCATATCGGCGGCGCAGGCGATCCGTTCGAGAGCGGCTCGTCAAGACCGCTTGATTTCGGTCACTGGAGCGCGCATAAGCTCGAGCAGCTGACCGATTTCGAGCTGCGGCACGGCGAGGCCGTGTCTATCGGCATCGCACTCGACAGCGTGTATTCCTGGCTGCTGGGCATGCTCGACGAAGCATCCCTGCACCGCATCATCCACCTGCTGAAAACGCTGCGGCTGCCACTATACCATCCTCTCCTCGAAATAGAAGACGGGGAATCGGCCATCGTGGCCGGCCTGGAAGAGTTTCGCGAGCACCTCGGCGGAAGGCTCACCATTTCGCTGCTGCGCGCCATCGGCAAGGGAGAAGAAGTGCATACCATGGACCTCGAACTGTTGCGCAAGGCAGTGAACATGCTCCGCGAAAAATGGTAATACCGATCGTTTATCTGAATAACTATATGTCATGCACACTCCATACGGGCACCTTTCGTATTGTACCAACATTCACGCAGGTGAAAACTGGGGAGAACACTTTTCTCAATTAAAACAATTCATTCCCGCCGTTAAAGCGGAGGTGCAGCCAAACGGGCCTTTCGGCATCGGCCTGCGCCTCAGCAACCTGGCCAGTCTTGAACTGGCGAAAGCACCGGCGCTGGAAGAATTCGCAGCGTGGCTGAAAAGCAACGATTACTATGTGTTTACCATGAACGGTTTCCCGTATGGCGGTTTTCACGGCGAACGCGTGAAAGACCAGGTGCATACGCCCGACTGGGCTACGGCCGAAAGGGTAGCCTACACCATCCGCCTCTTCCGCATCCTGGCGGCTTTGCTGCCTGCCGGCATGGAAGGCGGTATCTCCACCTCCCCGCTGTCTTACAAATTATGGCACCGCTGCGTGGAAGAGCACAACGCCGTGATGGAAAGCGCCACGCTCAATATGTTGCTGGTAGTGGAGCAACTCATCAGCATACACCGCAACGGCGGACCGCTGCTGCATCTCGACGTGGAGCCGGAGCCGGACGGTATGCTGGAAAATTCCAAAGAGTACATCGACTGGTATTTTCAGCACCTCCTCCCCGCCGGCGTACTCATGTTCGGTGAAAAATTCGGGATGAGCGAAGAAGAAGCCATTGCCGCCATCAAGCAGCACGTGCAACTGTGCTACGATGTGTGCCATTTTGCGGTGAGTTACGAAGACCCGCTGGTGGTGCTGGAGCGCCTGCATTATTTCGGCCTCCGCATCGGCAAGGTACAGATCAGCGCCGCGCTCAAAGCATTGCTGCCGAAAGACGGCAGCCGGCAACAGATCGTGGCCGCGTTCCGGGATTTCAACGAGTCCACCTACCTGCACCAGGTCATCGCCCGCAGGAGCAACGAACAGAAAATACACTATCCCGATCTGCCGGAAGCCCTGGCGGACGCGGAAAATATGGACGTGGAAGAATGGCGCGCGCATTTTCACGTGCCCGTGTTCGTGAAGGATTTCGGCGTGCTCACCTCCACCCGCGACGACATCAGCCGGGTGCTGGCGCGGCAGGCGGCCAAACCTTTCACCCGGCACCTGGAAGTGGAAACCTACACCTGGGAAGTACTGCCCCAGGGCCTGAAACAGGAAATGGGCGCTTCCATCGCCCGCGAAATGAAATGGGTACTGCAACAGTTGGAATTATCCTGATAGCGGGGTAGCTTTGAAGCGGATTAGAAACGGAGAACGATATCTATGAGAAAAACTGTGGTAATAGACGTTGTAGGTCTCTCTGCAACACTGGTTGGCGAGCACACACCTTTCCTGGCGGCATTTGCAAAAAAGCACCATCAGTCTACCATTGCACCGATGCTGCCGGCTGTGACCACCGCCGTACAATCTACCTACCTCACGGGGCAATGGCCCAGCGAGCACGGAATTGTAGGCAATGGCTGGTACGACAGAACGGATGCCGAGATCAAATTCTGGAAACAATCCAACCACCTCGTACAGGGCGACAAGGTGTGGGAGCACGCCCGGCGCCTGCATCCCGGCTTCACCTGCTCGAAAATGTTCTGGTGGTACAATATGTACTCCAGCGCCGACTTCTCCGTAACACCCCGCCCGCAATATTTATCAGACGGGCGCAAAATGCCCGACTGCTACTCGCACCCTGCCTCGCTGCGCGACGATTTGCAAAAAGAACTCGGCCAGTTCCCGCTTTTCCAGTTCTGGGGGCCCGGCGCCAACATCGTTTCCTCACAGTGGATAGCGGATGCGTCCATCCTCACCGATCAGTGGCATAACCCGGACCTGACATTGATCTATCTGCCCCATCTTGACTATTGCCTGCAGAAATACGGCCACGATTACACGAAAATTGCGCCCGAGCTACAAGCTGTAGACAAGCTGTGCCGGCAGCTGGTGGAACACTACGAAAAGCAGGGCCGCGAAATCATCATATTATCCGAATACGGCATCACCAACGTGAACCGCCCCATTCACCTCAACCGGCTGCTGCGCGAACAGGGCCTGCTGTCCGTACGCGTGGAACGCGGCCTCGAACTGCTCGATGCCGGCGCTTCCAGGGCCTTTGTAGTGGCGGATCACCAGTTTGCCCATGTGTATATCAACGACCGCTCGTGCTACCGGCAGGTGCGCGAGCTGATGGAACAGGCGCCCGGCGTGGAACTGGTGCTCGATCGCGACGGCAAGCGCGCGCATCACCTGCATCACGAACGCAGCGGCGACCTGGTGCTGGTAGCGGACGCAGAAAGCTGGTTCACCTATTACTACTGGCTCGACGATGCAAAGGCGCCCGACTTTGCGCGCATCGTAGATATTCACCGCAAGCCCGGCTACGACCCCGTGGAAATGTTCCTCAACCCTGCCGACCCGCTGGTGAAACTGAAGGTGATCGGGAAGGTGCTCAAAAAGAAACTCGGCTTCCGTTACCTGATGGATGTAATCCCCCTCAACGCTAACCTCATCAAAGGCTCGCACGGCCGCATCGCCGAGAGCGCCAAAGATCACCCCGTGCTCATTACCACCCGGCCCGTGAAAAGCAATGTGGTGGCTACCGACGTGCACGATATCATGCTCGCTCACCTTGGGCTGCAGTAACATTACGCGGCCACCAAAATACGGATCACGAAAAAGGCGGAGCATGCACTCCGCCTTTTTCTTTTATCGTAGCTGTTTCCTTTTATCCCAGCTGCGCCTGTATTTTTTTCGGGAGTTTGCTCCGCACCAGCGTGTACGCTTCTTTCACCAGCGCTTCCAGTTCAACTTTTTTCAGGGCGGAGGGTTTACGGACGGCCACCCAGTGGTGCTTTGCCATGTAGGGCGCGGGAATGATGCCTTCGCGCTCCGTCAGCTCTTCGAAATGCGCTTCGGTGCATTTGAACGAAAAGTGATGCGGCGGTTCCATCCCCACTACACAGAACATTTTGGCGCCCACGCAAAAACAAAGATCAGCGCCCCATTTTACATCTTCCGTTACGGAAGGCAGGCTGCCGCATATTTTCCGCAAAGTGTCTATCATAGGGTAAAGTTCGGTAAAAAAAAGACATCCCGAAGAGTCGGGATGTCGGTTGAAAAACAGTGAACAATGAAATAGTCGCTGACTATCTCAAAATCTTTATTTCAGCGTTTTGATTTTAATACTGCGGAAGCTCACGGCATCGCCGTGGTCTTGCAGCAAAATACGTCCTTTTTCGGCAAGACCGAAGCCTTCGTATTTTTCATATTTGCTGCGGGCCACCAGGGCCTTGAAAATATTGTCGCCTCTCATGTAGGTTACCACCAGGTGGCCGTTGAGCCAGTGTTCCACACGGTTGTTGGGGTACACTACCACGCGGCCGTGGTTCCATTCACCAATTTTTTTATGGGAGTTCGTGAATTTGTACGACGGAATGAGGTCGTACAGCGATCCTATTTTACGGTTACCTGCCGCGCCCAGCTTGGCATCGGGGTGCTTTTCGTCGTCGAGCACCTGGAATTCCAGGCCGATGGCCGAGCCCGTGTTGCCCTCTTTTTCCGTTACAAAATACTTCACACCACTGTTGGCGCCTTCGGTGAGCTTGAAATCAAACTCCAGGTCGAATGCGGAAAACTCTTCCGTAGTTACGATGTCGCCGCCGTTGGTAGACTCTTTGCCATCAGAAGGGGCCACGTTGAGGGTGCCGTCTTTGATTTCCCAGCCTTTGGCGGGGAATGCAGGTTTGTAGGCGCCGCGCCAGCCGTTGGTTGATGTTCCGTCCCACAGCAGTCTTACACCGTTGCGTTTTTCCTGGGCGGAAATGTTGTTCGGGATATTATTCACCACATAGATGCTGTCGTACGGCGAATACTGTGAAGCAGCCGGGTTTTCGATGATGCGGATGTTCCTCCAGCGGATCTTTTTGCCTACGTCTTCCTGTTTTCTGCCGATGCCGTGCACCTGTAGGGCGATGAAGCCTGAGGGGAGCTCGGCGTCGATCACATGGGCCGCCGGAACGCCGTTGATGAAGGTGCGGATTTCGGGGCCGCGGCATTCAATCCGGTATTTGTTCCAGGTGCTGGCTTTATAAGCGTTCTGCGCCGTGGGGTTCAGATCGAGCGGGTACAGCCAGCCGCGACGGCCCTCCTCGTAAACACCACCGCTCCAGCGGCGGGCCGAAGGATCCACCTCCATCTGGTAGCCGAACACACGGCCGTTGCTATATTCCGGTTTGCTCTGGCTACGGAACTGGATGCCGGAGTTGAAATCCTTGTCCAGCTTATATTCTACTTCGAAAATAAAATCGCCGTAGTCTTTTTCGGTGGCCAAAAAGGAATTCGGCTCGGCAATCACCGTGGTGCCGATAATTTCCCCGTTCTTCACTTCATAGGTGGCCTTGCCGTTCAGCTGTTTCCAGCCTTTGAGGTCTTTCCCGTTGAACAGGTTCTGCCATTTGCCGTTCTGCGCCTGCGAGGCTGTCATCAGGATTAATCCGCAGCCAAGAAGGAAATACTTTTTCATGGAACTTTGTTTGTATAGCAAGCCGCTTTGCAAGGCGGGCTCTTTTGCAATTTGCTGCTTCGTTTTTAGTTGACTCGTTAGTTGGCGCTCCCTGCCCGTAGTGGCGCCGCTCAAAGGCCCTCGTTATCAATAAATTGCCCTCGGCGGGAGCCAAGATAATTAAATCCTGCCAATATTTGCAAACGATTGCAAAAAAGTTATCCTACATGATTTCCGGTACCCAAGATAGCGAAATCTGCTTTTGGTAGTATGCTTTCCCGGAAATATCTTTATAGCATCTGTTGACCTTTTAAACTTTCTCCACCATGGCAAAGAAAAAAATAGTGTTTCTGACCGGCGATTATGCGGAAGATTATGAAACGATGGTACCCTTTCAGATGCTCCAGATGATCGGGCACGACGTGCATGCCGTTTGCCCGGACAAGGCGGCCGGCGAGAAGATCGTCACGGCCATCCATGATTTCGAGGGAGATCAGACCTACAGCGAGAAGCGGGGGCATCTTTTTGTGCTGAATGCCTCCTTTTCCGACGTGAACCCGACGGAGTACGATGCCCTGGTGATTGCCGGCGGCCGCGCCCCCGAGTACCTTCGGCTGAACCGGAAGGTGATCGACCTGGTGAAGCATTTCGCCGGGGCTGGCAAGCCCATCGCGGCCATTTGCCACGGTATCCAGATACTGACGGCGGCCGACGTGGTGCGGGGCAGGAAGCTCACCGCCTACCCGGCCGTGGAGCCGGAAGTGACCATGGCCGGCGGCACATATGAATCTGTAAACGTATATGAGGCAGTAACCGATGGTAACCTGGTAACCGCGCCCGCATGGCCGGCCCACCCGCAATGGATGGCCGCCTTCCTACAGGTGCTGGGCACTACCGTTACTTTGTGAATTCCTGACCAGAATCAGGAGAAATATATCCCGCCGGTATTTCCGAATTATACCGCCTTTACTTACCTTTGCAGCCGAAATTGAAGGGGGAATCCTCTTTTATATAAATCATATATAATATATGTCTGGACAGCTTAAAGAAGTTCGTAACCGTATTAAATCCATCCAGTCTACCCAGCAGATCACCAAAGCCATGAAAATGGTAAGTGCTGCGAAGCTGCGCCGTGCACAGGATGCCATCGTTCAAATGCGCCCTTATGCCGAGAAACTGCAGGAAATGCTGCAGAACATCGTGAGCAATTCCGAAGGCGACATCGACATGGCGCTGGCAGCCAACCGCCAGGTAGAAAAGGTATTGATTGTGGCCATCACGTCAGACCGCGGATTGTGCGGGGCTTACAACACCAACGTGATTAAGCTGGCCAAGCAGACTATCCGTGAAAAGTACGCCGCGCAGTTCGCCAAGGGCCACGTGGATGTACTGCCCATCGGTAAGAAAGCATACGAGCATTTTTCCAAAAACGGTTACAAGGTGAACGACCGCTTCTGGCAGCTGTTTACCCGCCTCACTTTCGAAAACGTGAAAGAAGCCGCCTCGGTGGCCCTGGAAGGTTTCGTGAAAGGCGAGTACGATGCGGTAGACATTGTGTACAGCGAGTTCAAAAACGCCGCCACCCAGCGTTTTAAAGTGGAGCAGTTCCTGCCCATCGCCAAGGTGGAGCCGAAAGAAGGGGCTAAAAAACAGAAAGCCGATTTCATTTTCGAGCCTGAAAAAGCGACCCTGATTGCCGAGCTGATGCCGAAAATCCTGAATACGCAGTTCTTCAAAGCAGTACTGGACGGTCATGCATCAGAGCATGGCGCCCGTATGACGGCGATGGATAAAGCCACTGAAAACGCCGGTGAACTGCTGCGCAGCCTGAAGATCGAATACAACCGCGCCCGCCAGGCAGCCATCACCACGGAGCTGACCGAGATCGTGAGCGGTGCGGCAGCGCTGATGGGTTGATCTTATTCACAACTAATCAACAGCAGAATATTTATATTTCTAAAAGAATGTCAAAGGTCTTATTTTCGGCCTTTGACATTTTTGTTTTGCGGCCACAGGCCGTACAAATTGAAAGACCATGGAAATCTCTCAGCTCATACCGCATGTGGAAGCATTGATCTTCGCCGCAGACCGCCCTCTGCCGGCGGCGGACATTCTCGAGCTGCTCAATAATGCCCTGGCTTTCCTGGAAGACCGCGCCACCGCCGAACAGGTAGATGCCGCCATCGAGGCCATCCAGGAAAAATACAACTCGGAATTTTATGCCTTCAGCGTACGCGAAAGCGGCGGCGGGTTCCAGTTCCTGACCAAGAAAGATTATTACCAGACGGTAGCCCAGCTCAACGGTGAGAAGTTCCTTAAACGCCTCTCTACCGCCGCGCTCGAAACCCTGGCCATCATCGCCTATAAACAGCCCATTTCAAAGGGCGAGATCGAACATATTCGCGGCGTGAGCACGGACTATTCCATTACCAAGCTGCTGGAAAAAGAACTGATCGTGATCTCCGGCCGCAGCGAGGAACTGCCCGGCAAACCGTTGCTGTATTCCACTTCCAAGGCGTTCATGGATTATTTCGGCCTCAACTCGCCGGCAGATCTGCCTAAACTGAAAGAAGTATTTGAAGAAGATTTCGTGGCGCCCACCCAGCTCACACTCGAAGCCGCCGAACCAACCGAAGCCGTGGCGGAAGACGAAGACGGCTTCCTCGTGGTGTCCGAAAACGGCGAACTGACCACGGAAACCACCACCATCGTGATGGACGACGCACTGCCGGAAGAACCGACGGAAGAACACGAAGCGGATGCGGCGGAAGTTGCCGACACCACGGAGATAACAATGGAGGAGCAGGAAGTGGAGGAAGGAAGTGACGAAGCGAAGAAGGAAGGCGACGAGGAGGAAGAAGATGAGGATGAGGACGACGACGTAGAAAGCGATGAAGATGAAAATGAGGATGAGGACGAGGAGGAGGAAAATGATGAGGACGAAGATGGAGAAGACGATGAAGAGGATGATGACGACGAGGAAAATGATGAGGACAAAGAGGTAGATGGCGATGAAGATGAAAACAAGGAAAAGAATGATGACGACGATAAAGATGGGGACGACGAGGAGGGCGAAGAAGAAAACTCAACTGTTGAATTCAAGGACGACGAATACGATGAAGATGATGTAGAAAAGCAAGACGATGCCGATGCCGAAATTGAGGATGCGGACGACCGCCTGAGTGATGAAGAAGACGAGGAAGATGACGAAGAGTCTAAGCGCTGATTTTATAATCGATACTTAATCCCTGCAAATCACTTGCAGGGATTTTTTTTGCCTGCATTCGTTCCCGGGTGTTGAAATAGAAACAAAAAACATATTCTTCTACCTTGCAAATCAAATGTTTTGTGTTTGATTTGCAAGGACAGTAGTTTGTAATATTTTATCATTGATAATCAATGGTTTAAAAGCGATATGCTTTGTTATGCTGTTTTTATTTGAAATAATTCTATCTTGCAAATTTAATATTTTGTATTATAATTGCAAGGATGATTAAGCGAATTGCACAGGAAGAAATAACCCGGTTACTAGGTGAATTCCCTGCGGTCGGCGTTTTGGGGCCGAGGCAGGTGGGGAAAACAACTATTGCTGAAGAAATAGCCCATTCAATCAGTCCGGAGTCCGTTTATCTTGATTTGGAAAGCCCGTCGGACCAGGTAAAACTGACTGATCCCGAAAGCTACTTTGAGCTGAATAAAGGGAAACTGATCGTGCTCGATGAAATACAGCGGATGCCCGAAATATTCAGTGTATTGCGGGGCGTGATAGACCGCCGCCGCCGCCAGGGTTTCCGGACCGGTCAGTTCCTTATCCTTGGCTCCGCATCTTTGGAGCTCCTGAAACAATCTTCTGAAACGCTGGCGGGCCGCATTGCATATAAAGAACTATCCGGACTGAACGTAATGGAAATAAAAACCGGCAGTGTGGCGGATCAAGCCCGTTTATGGCTCAGGGGCGGATTTCCGGACAGTTATCTGGCAAAGAATGACGAAGCGAGCTTAAGATGGAGAATGAATTTCATCAGCACCTACCTGGAAAGGGATGTTCCGCAGTTCGGCCCGCGTATCCCGGCGGTTACGCTGCGCAGGATGTGGACGATGCTGGCCCACAGCCAGGGGGGGCAAATCAATGTTGCACAGCTGGGTGCCAATATTGATGTATCGTCTCCTACGGCTAAAAGATATATAGAATTGCTGGAAGACCTGTTGCTGATAAGAACGCTCCGGCCCTGGTCCGGGAACATCGGCAAACGCCTCGTTCGCACGCCGAAGATATTTATCCGGGATAGCGGCCTGACGCATGCGCTGTTGAATTTATCGTCGTTGGATGATGTATTGGGGCACCCCGTTGCGGGAGCAAGTTGGGAAGGTTTCGTGATAGAGAATCTGCTGTCGTGCCTGCCCGATGGGATAACGCCCTGGTTCTATAGAACTGCTGCCGGTGCGGAGATAGACCTCGTGCTGGAACGGAATGAAAAGAAAAAATTTGCGATCGAGATCAAACGTTCGGCAGCGCCTGTGCTGTCAAAAGGCTTTCATCTGGGATGCGAAGATGTCAATGCAACGCAACGCTTCGTCGTTTATCCCGGTACCGAACGATACCCGTTATCGAATGATGTCACCGCTATCCCGCTCAAAGAAATGATAGCGGAAATACAAGCACTGCGTGCATAGCGCGGTGAAGCCATCCAGGGGAATACACAGGTCGAAAGTCAGGGTATTACCTTGTTGCGGACTTGTCAGGTGACGTGTTTGCCTGCTTTAATTGCATAATTTCCTGTTGCTGGGCTTTGAGCTGTTTTTGCATGTCTATCATATACAGCGTCAGTTCTTCGATTTTCTGGAGGAGCTTTTTATTCATCTCTCCGACATCCTGCCCCTCCTTTTCAACTTCAGCTGCAGAAGGGATTTCGGGCAGATGCTGATGCGTTTGAATGTACTGCTCAACTTCCTGTAAAGAAGGCAGTGCATAGCCGGAATGGAACACATAATCCGGCCAATCGGTGGTGGTGACCTTTACCCTGTGCGCTTTGACCGTACCGGCTACCGCCAGCTTGGCGCGGGGATCGGTGGTGCCGATGCCGATATTGCCGCTTCCTGCATAGGGGTTGAGCAGGATGTTCGACTGGCCCTGGCCGGCAATCATATAAATGTCTTTGCCCCCGGTGGCCTGCAAATCCGTGGCTATTTCAGCGATGGATGTTTCGCCTTTGGTGAAAACGATCGCACTGGAGTTACTGCCGCCGTAGTGGTAGGCATCCAGATATAGCGGGTTTCTGCCCCCAATCTGCGGTTGGGAAGCATAGGTGCTTTTAATTTTAACAGAACCGTTTACCAGCAGGGTAGAAGTGCCGTCGTCTGCCGGGTTATTGACCAGTATCCGGGGCGCGGCGGTATGAAATATCTCGTTCCAGTTCCCCCAGGCATTGTCGTATTGCGACCGGAAAAACATGCGGTTGATATGTGCCGTCATCCCGAAAGTGATTTGTCCGCCCCAGCGGTTGCCGTCACCTTCGCCGTTCCGGTGGCGGATGTTGATCAGGTTCCACCACATACTGCTAAGCGGGGCATTGGGCACTACCGGGTCAACGCCTACGGAGCCTGCAAAAGAACGGGCCGTTAAGGCAGTGGAATTAAAGTCTCCATCGGGGCCTAAGTAGACGCCGGCTTTGGTAACCTGGGCTTCGGTTAGTTGGCAGTATGCGGTGTTAACAATAGTACAGGCGATGAGCGCCATCATAAAAAACGGAATCCATTTCATAGGTCATTTTTATGTTGGGTTAAGAATGAAAACAAGATAGGGCTTTCAAATAAAAAAAGCGGCCCCGCCAATGGGCGGCCGCGTTTTTTTTTTAAGGTGAAAAATAATAATAAAAAAAATATTTTAAATTTAAATTTTTTTAAAACAAAAA
>CBFGZV010000013.1:0-126121 GCA_965653365.1 uncultured Chitinophaga sp.
TCTGGCTGGCGATGGTCCGTTTCCAGATCAGCTCGTACAGCCGTTTCAGGTCGGAGTCCTCCACCGTGGGATTTTCCATATAGGTGGGGCGGATGGCCTCGTGCGCTTCCTGGGCGCTTTCGTTTTTATTTTTATACTTACGGGCCTGGAAATACTTTTCGCCGTAATTCGTATGAATGGCTTTGCTGATGTCTGCGATGGCGGTTTCGGAAAGGTTCACCGAGTCCGTACGCATATAGGTGATTTTACCGCTTTCGTACAATTTCTGCGCCAGCAGCATGGTTTTGGACACGCTGTAGCCCAGCTTGCGGCTGGCCTCCTGCTGCAGGGTGGAGGTGGTAAACGGCGCGGCCGGCGATTTTTTGCCCGGCTTCACCTGGATGTCTTTCACCGTATAGGCGGCGCCGATGCACTGCTGCAGGAACTGCTCCGCGTCTTCCGCCGTTTTGAAGCGGCCGGGCCCTTCGGCCTTGAATGTAATGGTGCGGCCCTGGATGTCTTTCGCCAGGAAGAATGCCTCCACCTTGAAACTGCTGGTGGTGGCAAAGCTGTTGATCTCGCGCTCGCGTTCCACGATCAGGCGAACGGCAACGGATTGAACGCGGCCGGCGGAAAGGGAGTTGCGCATGCTCATTTTGCGCCATAATACGGGCGACAGCTCAAAGCCCACGATCCGGTCAAGGATGCGGCGGGCCTGCTGGGCGTTCACCAGGTTCATGTCGAGCAGGCGGGGAGCCTGTACGGCTTTTTCAATGGCAGGCTTCGTAATCTCGTGAAAAACAATGCGTTTGGTACTGTCCGGGTCCAGCCCCAATACCTCGCACAAATGCCACGAAATGGCCTCCCCCTCACGGTCCTCATCCGTTGCCAGCCAAACCTCGTCGGAGTCTTTCGCCATTTTTTTCAGCTCTTTTACAACCTTTTCCTTGTCATCCGGTATTATATATTTAGGCTTAAAGTTGTTCTTGATGTCGATACCCATATCGTCCTTCTCCAGGTCACGGATATGACCGAAGCAAGATTTAACCTCGAAGTCTTTACCTAAAATTTTTTCTATAGTTTTTGCCTTTGCCGGGGACTCAACAATCACGAGATTTTTTGCCATGAACGCCTGCTTTTATTTCGATTATTACGCAAAAATTTGCACAAAAGTTACAAATCCAATTTGTGCAAGTATATAAAAGTAGGTTGATATAAAAAATAGTATCTGGTAAATAGTTGATTTCTAGACAACAATGGGAATAGGCTAACTTGCATATATTTAATTGCCCTCCTTTTAGCGGAAAGACAGTAATATTACATTAAGAAATAAAACCATGCGTGCTGAAGGTGGCACAGATTTGGGGCATTCTGTAAAAATTCATCGATGGATATAGTTATAATAGGAGCGGGGAATGTAGCGCACTGTTTCGGACATTTTATGAAGCTGCACGGGCACCAGGTGAAGCAGGTCATCAGCCGGCAGCCCGATCATGCCAGGGAACTGGCGGAATTGCTGGGGGCGGCTTATACGACAGATCTGCTGGATATTGATATGGAAGCGGACGTTTACCTGCTGGCGGTGGGCGACGACGTGCTGTCGGAACTGAACGACCAGCTGCGGCTGGGCCGCCGGATTGTCATCCATACGGCCGGCGCCGTATCGATCGATGCGATTGCCCGGATTTCGGTCAACACCGGTGTGATGTACCCGCTGCAGAGCATCCGCAAAGACAACAAGAGTTACCCGGCCATCCCGCTCATCCTGGAGGCGCGCAACGACGAAGTGCAGCGCCGGCTTTTTGCCCTGGCCCAGAGCATCAGCCCTTCCATTTCGTTCATGAGCTCCGCCGAAAGGCTGCAGATGCACCTCGCCGCCGTTTTCTGCAACAATTTCACGAACCACATGCTCACCCTGGCCAAATTCTACTGTGAACACGAAGGCCGCGATTTTTCATTGCTGACACCATTAATAAAGGAAACCTTCCAGCGGCTCGACAAGTATGCGCCGGAGGCGGTACAAACGGGGCCGGCTATCCGTCACGATGAGAAGACGATGGCCCTGCACCAGTCCATCCTGGAAAAATATCCTTCCATGCAGCAGATTTACCCGCTGCTGTCTGAAAGTATTTACCAGTTTCACCGGAATGAGGCGTAAATGTTTATTTTTGCCCACTGATCACAGTCAGCATACTTAATAATGATAAACGTTCTGGAGAAATTCACCTATATCCGCACTTTTGTTTTTGATGTGGACGGCGTACTGACGGATGGTACGGTATTGCTGCTGCCCAATGGCGAGCAAAGCCGTAAAATGAGTATCCGCGACGGGTATGCCCTGCAATTGGCCGTTAAGCAGGGGTACCGTATTGCCGTTATCTCGGGCGGCCGTTCCGAGAGCGTGGTGGCCCGCCTCAACGGGCTGGGCATCACGGATGTGTTCACCGGCGTTCTCAACAAGGCGGAAAAGCTGGAAGACTATGCCCTGGAGCACGATCTGCGCTGGGATGAGGTGCTGTTTATGGGCGACGATATCCCGGATTACCGGGCCATGCAGCTGTGCGGGCTCTCCACTTGTCCGGCAGACGCCTGCCCTGAAATTAAAAGCGTGTCTATGTATGTGTCGCCCGTAAACGGGGGGCAAGGCTGTGTCAGGGACGTGATCGAAAAAGTGCTGAAGCTGAACGGCCACTGGGTGCTGGACGAAACCGTCGCCTCCAAGTAATTCCTAATTTCCTAACTTCAATTGAACCATGACTCTGCTGGCGGCTTTTTTCAGAATGGTGAGGTATCCCAACCTGATCTATATAGCGTTGACCCAGTTTTTACTGCAATACTGCGTGGTAGCGCCGGTACTGCAGAACAGCGGGGCGGAACCTTCCCTTTCATTCGCGCACTTCCTCATGCTGTGCTTTTCCACCGTGCTGGTGGCGGCAGGAGGGTACATTATCAACGACTATTTCGATATCAATATAGACCTGGTCAACAAGCCGGACAAAATGGTGGTGGAAAAGATCATCAACCGCCGCTGGGCCATGGCCTGGCATACGCTGCTGAACATGGCCGGCGTGTCGCTCGGGTTCCTGGTGGCCTTCCAGATCGGGCAGTTTTACCTCGGCTTCGTGCAGGTGTTCTGCACCCTGCTGCTCTGGTTCTATTCCACCTCCTTCAAACGCCAGGTGCTCATCGGCAATGTAGCGATTTCCCTGCTCACCGCTCTGAGCGTGGTGGTGGTCGGCTTCTACGAAAAACAGATTTATGAAAGCTTCGAGGCCATCATGAGCCTCGCCGGCCGCCGGCTCATACAGATCATCGGCGTGTATGCGCTGTTTGCTTTCGTACTGTCGATGATCCGCGAAATCGTCAAAGATATGGAAGACATGATCGGCGACAGCAAAGACGGATGCCGCACCATTCCCATCGTTTGGGGCCTCCGGAAGGCGAAAAACCTCACCATGCTGCTGATGGTGCTGCTGCAGGTGCTGCTCGTGGCCATCACGGTGGTGGTGATTGCCAAAGCCTGGTATATCGCCGCCGCGTACATCCTGCTGCTGGTGCTGCTGCCGTTCACATGGTTCGTGCAAAAGCCCTTCCTGGCCGCATACCAGCCCGCGCACTTCCATAAAATCAGCACCTGGATAAAAATTGTGATGCTCACCGGCATCCTTTCCATGATCTTCTTTAAACTGCTGCTATAATATGTACACCGGAAAACCCGTGGTGCTCGCTTCCCAGTCGCCCCGCCGCCGGCAGCTGCTGGAACAGGCAGGCATTCCTTTCGAAGTGAGAATCAGCGACGCCGAAGAAACTTTCCCGCCGGATATGCCCATCGAAGACGTGCCCGTGCACATTGCCCGCCAGAAGGCCAGGGCCGTGGCTGCGTTGTACAGCAGCAGCGATGTTATTGTGGCGGCCGACACCGTGGTGGTATTGCATCACACCATCATCGGCAAACCGACCGACCGGGCAGACGCCATCCGTATCCTCACCGCCCTCAGCGGACAGATTCACGAAGTGATCACCGGCGTCGTTATCCTGCACAACGACCGGGAGGAAGCCTTCTCCCAAACCACCGAAGTGCATTTCAAACCACTCTCTCCCGAACAGATCGAATACTATGTGGACCACTACCGGCCGTACGACAAAGCCGGGGCCTACGCCATCCAGGAATGGATTGGCGCCGTGGGCATCGACCGCATCAACGGCTGCTTTTACAACGTGATGGGGCTCCCCATCAGCCAGGTGGTGGAACGGTTGCAAAAAATATAAAATAAGAATACATTAAAAAAATTATTGCTATATTTGGTGCCGTAATGCAATTTGTTGGCTCTTGAGCCTTTATACCTGTGCCTATGAAAAACACGATCTCCTGCCTGCTGCTCATCGCGGGCCTGTTGTCAGCCTGTTCCAAAAAGAAGGATGCCGGGCCCGGCCATACGCCGGAAGAAAAAATGGTGTCGCGCCTCATGCACGACGCAGACACGCTTCAGGTGATCTATCATCCGGATGGTACCGTCAGGCAATTCAAACAATACGGCCAGAACCAGGGTTTCACGCCGGATTCCACCCAGGTGCTGCACGAAAACGGCAACATGATCCGCTTCCGGATTTGGGCCATGGGCGAGTTGCGCGACGACCGCAGCTTTCAATACAACGGCGAGCGCCAGCTGGTGAAAATCAATTACTACAACATGGTGAGCCCCACGGAGCTGGCGGTGACCGATAAGGATTCCATCGTATACAAACAGGGCAAACCGGCAGAGCTGCACGTGATCAACGGCACCATCCGCAACGAAGTGTACAAGCTGGCCTGGGAGAAAGAAAACGTGAGCGAAGTGGCGCACTTCCTGGTCATTGGCGGCGAAGAAGTGCTCTACCGGAGCACGAAGTTCACCTACAACGACAAGGCCGCCCTTCACCGCAGTTTCCCCACCTATCTGCTGTTCCTCCTTTCCAACACCAGCCGCGATTTTACGGCCCTGAGCGCCAACACGCCGCTGAAGGCGCAAACGGCGGAGCATCCCGGCCCCACGCCCGTAGAGCAGGTGACTTATGAATATACGTACAACGACAAAGGCGAGCTGGAAAAAATAAAAACCAAAACGGAAGCGCTGCCCGGCGGCCAGACCGATATCGTCAATACAGGCATTGCTTATACCCAGCCACAATAACTGAATACGTGTACAACGGCCTGCTGGCCGAGATCAGGATGAATCAGACGGGCGGGTTCGATGCGGGCAAACGGATCATCAAACTGACGTATACCAGGCAATAGCCAGCTACCAGGCAAAAAGAAAAAGGGCTGCAACACGTTGCAGCCCTTTTTTGTATCGTTTAGTGCTCGAGCACGAGCAGGTTCACATCCTTGTTTTTGAGCCAGTTGGCTTCTTTCAGTTTTTGCAGGTTGATGGTGCCCACCACGTACCTGAACTCGGGCGACTCGTACTTTTCCACGATGTTGTAGAACTCCGCGAGGTCTACCTGGTCCGGCGTGCGGTAGCGTACGTACACTTTCAGCTGCACGTCGTTGGTGAACATCGGCTGGTTCGACTGTTTGATTTTTTTGTACTCGTAGCGGTAGTTGTAAAGCAGCGCGGAAATGTCGCTCAGTACGGCGCTGCCGGTGGCGGTGCCGCCCGCGCCTTTGCCCACGAAGAATTGCTTGTCGGTAAATGCGCTTTCGAGCAGGATGCCGTTGTATTCGTTGTACACATCATAGAGCAGGTTGTGCTCGCGGATGAGGTGGGGCAGCACGTAGGCGTTTACGCTGCCGTTCTGCCGGCGGCAATTGCCGATGAGCTTGATGGTGCAGTTGCGCTGGCGGGCAAACTGTATGTCGAAATCGTTGAGGTGGTTGATGCCGAAGTTGAACACTTCTTCCGGCTTCACGAAAGTGCCGAAGGCATGCAGCAACAGGATGACGATCTTGAACTTGGGATCGAAGCCTTCCACGTCGAGGGTGGGGTCCGTTTCCGCGAAGCCCAGTTCCTGCGCCTGTTTGAGCGCGGTTTCGAAACTCAGGTTCTCTTCGAATATCTTGGTGAGGATGTAGTTGGTGGAGCCGTTGCAGATGCCTTCCACGGCGTTCAGCAGGTCGTTGTCGTAATATTCCTCCAGGTTGCGGATGATGGGAATACTGGCGCAGCTCGACGCTTCGTACAGGAAGGGTACTTTATTGTCTACCTGCAGCTGGTACAGCGCGGGAAGGTTTTCGGCGATCATTCTTTTGCTGGCGCTCACCACTGCCTTGCCGTTGCGGAGCGCGGTGCTGACGATGTTGTAGGCGGCTTCCGTGTCGTTGATCAGTTCCACCACCACGTCGATGGTGGGGTCGTTGAGAATATCGTTCGGGTCCGTCGTGAAATAGCTCATGTCTATCGGACGGCTCTTGTTCGGGTCTTTGATGCAGATTTTCTTGATACGGGCATTGATTCCTTTGGTACGGTTCAGTACTTCATAGAGGCCCTGGCCAACGCAGCCAAAGCCGAAAATACCCAAGTTGATGTTCTTTTCCATAGTTATTGCAGTACGGTAATTTGTTTGCCGAGCGGCTGGTTTAATTTATCCAAAGCTTGTTTCAGGTCGTTGATCAGGTCTTCCGCATCTTCAATGCCCACAGACAGGCGGATGCAGGATTCCTGGAGGCCCGCCTTGCGCCGGAATTCTTCCGGGATGTTGCGGTGCGTCATGGTGAAGGGGTGGTTGAGCATGCTTTTTACGCCGCCGAAGCTTTCCGCCAGCTTGAACAGCTTGGTGGAGTTGACGATGCGGATGGCGTTCTTGATCTGGTCTTCCTTCAGCGAAAAACTCACCATCCCGCCGTAAGCCTTCTGCTGCTTGCGGGCGATGTGATGGTTTTTATGGGTGGGCAGGCCGGGGTAAAACACTTTGTCTACCGCCGGGTGCTCCGCCAGCCAGGTGGCGATGGCCATGGCGTTGGCGCAGTGTTTTTCGAGACGCAGGCTCAGGGTTTCGATGCCGCGGATGGTAAGCCAGGCTTCGAACGGGCTGAGAATGCTGCCGGACACGTTCTGGTTGAACCGCATCTGGTCGGCCAGCGTTTTCGAGTTCACCACTACCAGCCCGGCGATCACGTCCGTATGGCCGGCCAGGTATTTGGAGGCGCTCTCGATCACGATGTCGGCCCCCAGCGGGATGGGTTTCTGCAGGAGGGGCGTGCAAAAGGTATTGTCCACCACCAGCAGGATGTTGTGCTGCCGGGCTATTTTGCTCACGGATTTGATGTCGGAAATCTTCAGCATCGGGTTGGTGGGAGATTCCAGCCAGATGATGCGCGTTTTGTCGGTGATTTTTTCCAGCACCTTATCGATGTCGCTCGTGTCCACGAAATTCACTTTCACGCCGAAGCGCTCGAACATGTGGTTAAAGATCTGGAAGATGCCGCCGTAGGTATCTTCCACCGCCATGATCTCGTCGCCGGTCTTGAGCAGTTTCAGCACGGCGTCGATAGCCGCCATGCCGCTGGCGAAGGCGAAACCCGCGTAGCCTTCCTCGAGGCTGCAGATCAGGTCTTCCAGCACTTTCCGCGTGGGATTGTTAGCCCGCGAAAATTCAAAGCCCTTGTTGATCCCCGGGCTTTCCTGCACAAACGTCGACGTTTGGTAGATCGGCACCGAAATCGCCCCGGTCAGCTCATCTACCGGAATGCTGTGGATCAGTTGTGTAGACGGTTTCATCTTTTCAAGTTTTCGTTGTCAAGGGTAGCCATGCTATCGCCCGGCTTCATGGTTGATCAGTGTTTTTACGAAACGTGCCGGCCGCAGGCGGTCGGCTGTAAACAAACGATTCAAAAATGTCAGCTTATATCAGGGAAGGAATAAAAAAAGCCCTTCCGGAGTTGGAAGAGCCTTTCGCAATATGGTGATGCTATGGAATATCTCTGCCAACTTATCTTTCCCTGTTTCAAACAGGGCCGGAATTAGCACCTTTTTCCCGCCAGCCGGCGGAATTGGTTGCTAAGGCTTCGCAGGGCCAGTACCCTCTGCCTTTCTGGATAAGTGATGTTTAAGAACTGGGTGCAAAGGTAATGGTAGAAAGGTCAGATTTCCAAATACCGTGGATGATTTTCGATTATTTTGAAAAAAAGCGTTAATTTATTAACGTTTGTAATACTAGTTTATGACGACTGTTAACCCGCTCTTTTCCGAGGAATTGCTGCAGCATATCTGGCAATTCGGACTGTACAACCAGCATCATCTTATGACTGTTTCCGGCGAGCCGGTCGCGGTGCTCCATCCCGGAGAGCTGAACCGCAATGCCGGCCCTGATTTTACCGGCGCGCGCGTCCGCATCGGCGGCATGGAATGGGCCGGCAATGTGGAGTTGCACTACCGCACGTCGGACTGGCGGCGCCATGGCCACCAGCGCAACCCGCGTTACGATAACGTGGTGCTGCACGTGGTGTTCGAGCACGACGCGCCTTTCCACACCGCGCCCTGCCTGGAGCTGGGGCCCCGCATCCCGAAGCTGCTGCTCAAACGGTACCAGGCCCTCAGGGCGGGCGCCGCTTTTGTTCCCTGCGCGCCGCTGCTGCACCGGGTGGAGGAAAACACGTGGGAAGGATGGAAACCCGCCCTGCTTTTTGCCCGGCTGCAGCGCAAGGCGGCTGTGCTGCTGCGCTGGCTGGAGCAAAGCCGCTTTAACTGGGAGGAAGTGTGCTTCCGGGCCATCGCCCAGGCTTTCGGCATGCCGGTGAACACCGCCGCTTTCCTGGAGCTGTCTTTCTCCATGCCCTTTATGGTGCTGGCCCGCCACCGCCCGCACCTTCACCGTCTCGAGGCACTGCTCTTCGGCCAGTCGGGCATGCTGGCCGGCGCTTTCACCGATGCCTACCCGCAGGAATTGCAGCGGGAGTACCTTTTCCTCCGGCATAAATACCGGCTGGAACCGATGCCTGCGCACCAGTGGCAATGGCTGCGCATGCGCCCCTCGGCCTTTCCCACCATGCGCATCGCCTGTTTTGCGGCCCTGCTGCACAACAGCCCGCACCTGTTTTCGCGCATCCTCGAAACGGACACGCTAAGCGATGCCGAGCGCCTCTTTTTCGTTGAGCCGTCTGCGTACTGGCGGGAGCACTACCGGTTCGACATTCCCGCTATTCGCACCGCCGGCATTGGCAAAGGCACGGTGCATCACCTGTTCATCAATACGGTGGCCCCGCTGCTGCACCTCTACGGGGAATACATGGGCCTGCCGCAATATAAACAGCGCGCCCTGCGCTTTTTGCGGGAGCTGCCGCCGGAAAATAACCGCATCCTGCGGGGTTGGGCGGAGGAAAAGGTGGCGCCGGCGAACGCGGGCGACTCACAGGCGCTGCTGCAGCTCAAGCAGGAGTACTGCGACCGGAAACGATGCCTGGATTGTGCCGTGGGCCGGCGTTTGCTGAGAGGGGAGGAAGTGTGGGCCTGCCGGGAAGGGGAGGAAGATGAGTGGATGTGACGGGCACACCCACTCCGGTATTTTTACCAGTTGAAGGTCACGTTCTGCTGAATGTCCGGATGGATGCTTTCCGCAACGGGGCAGGTATAGGCCGCGTTTTCCAGTATTTTCCGGTCTTTTTCCTCCAGGCCGTGGCCCGCCGGGAAATCGAACACCACATTCACGCCCGTGATGCGGCGGGGCTCCGTGCCCATGATCTTTTCAACGCTCACTTTGGTGCCGTCGAGGTTCCAGCCTTTGTCGCGCGCCTTGATGCCCATGATCGTGAGCATGCACGAACCCAGGGCCGTGGCCACCAGGTCGGTGGGAGAAAAGCGCTCTCCTTTGCCGTTATTGTCTACCGGTGCGTCCGTATCTATCTCCGAACCGGAGCGCAGATGGGTGGCCGTGGTTCTAAGTTCGCCCCTATAAAGTATCGCTGCTGTTTGCATGGTAATGTGTCATTTTGGATGTAAATTAAGTCTATTTTTAGTGTATGTTTGTATAGGAATAAAACATAAAACGTAATCAGGCGTTTAATTTAAAATAATCGCGTACGGTGAAAAAAATTAATGTACTCTTACTGCTCCTGCTGGCCGCTTCGTCTCTCTATGCCCAAAACAGCAAGCCGTCCAAAAAGGAGGAACGGGAACAAAAAAGGCTGCGCAAGATCTCCCTATTCCGTGAAATCGAAGAAGGAGACAACCTTTTTAACCGGGAGTTCTCCGGCGGCGCCAGGCTGAATACAGATGGCTGGACCGGTTTCCTGGAACTGGGGTACCGTAAAAGCGCCGTCATCATCAACTACTTCCAGTTTGAATTTTCCGAGAAAAGAGACCCGAAGCAGGACCGTTCTTCCCGCATCATTCCCGTGGGCGGAGGGTTCGGCATCAGCAGCACCCCGTTTGTGTATGGTAAAATGAACAATTTTTACCAGGCCAAATTCGGGGTAGGCCAGAAAAGGCTCATCGGTGGCAAAGGGAACAAAAACGGCGTGGAAGTGAACGGCGTTTACTACGGCGGTGTATCGCTCGGGCTGGTGAAGCCTTATTACCTCGACCTGATGAACGACTCCGGCGACCCCAACCAGCGCCGTGTCGTGAAATACTCCGAAGCCATCCACGACGATTTTCTGAATCACGACCTGATATACGGCGCCGGCGGTTTTACCAAAGGCTGGAACGAAGTAAGCATCAACCCCGGCCTGCATGCCAAAGTAGGCTTCCGGTTCGACTGGGCGCGTTTTAACGACGTGATCTCCGCGCTGGAAGTAGGCATCAACGCCGAATATTACACCAAAAAGGTGCAAATAATGGTGGAAAGGGATCCTAAGTCATTCTTTTTCAATGCTTATGTAGGTTTGCAGCTGGGTAAACGCTGGAATAAGTAACTTTGCTCATTATTTAAATCAGAAGAAAGGATCAGCGATGCAAGAATTACCCGTAATAGCAGCCGAACAAGCTGCGCCGAGAGTGAAAAAGCCGGACTGGCTGCGCGTGAAACTGCCAATCGGAGAAAACTACAGACAGGTACGCAACCTGGTAGACACCCATAAATTACATACCATCTGCGAAAGCGGCAATTGCCCCAATATGGGAGAATGCTGGGGAGCCGGAACGGCTACCTTCATGATCCTGGGCAACATCTGCACCCGCAGCTGCGGTTTCTGCGCCGTGGCAACCGGGCGGCCCGAGGCGGTAGACTGGGACGAGCCGCAACGTGTGGCGGAAGCCATTTACCTCATGAAGGTGAAGCACGCAGTGATCACCTCGGTAGACCGTGACGAACTGAAAGACGGCGGCTCCATCATCTGGGCCAACACCATCAAGGCCGTTCGCGCCCTCAACCCCGGCACCACCATGGAAACCCTCATCCCCGATTTCCGGGGCATCTGGGAAAACCTGGAAAGGGTGATCGAAGTCGCGCCCGAAGTAGTATCGCACAACCTCGAAACCGTGGAGCGCATGACCAAACAGGTGCGCATCCAGGCCAAATACCACCGCAGCCTCGAAGTGATCCGCCGGCTCAAACAGGGCGGCATGCGCACCAAGAGCGGCATCATGCTCGGCCTCGGAGAAACCAAGGAAGAGGTGGTGCAAGCCATGCAGGACCTCTACGATAACGGGTGCGACGTGGTAACCCTCGGCCAGTACCTGCAACCTACTCCCAAACACCTGCCCGTGGAACGCTTTGTGCACCCGGACGAGTTTGCCGAACTGCGCGAGATCGGTTACGGCATGGGCCTCGATTACGTGGAAGCCGGTCCCCTGGTGCGTTCTTCCTATCACGCCGAAAAACACATTTTCAGCGGCAGAAAATAGCCGACAGCTTATTTCGAATATGTTGGAGCCGTTCCGGAAGGAGCGGCTCTTTTTTGTGCCCGATATTCGTTTGCGCCGAAACTACC
Organism: uncultured Chitinophaga sp.; assembly: GCA_965653365.1. Taxonomy (GTDB): domain Bacteria; phylum Bacteroidota; class Bacteroidia; order Chitinophagales; family Chitinophagaceae; genus Chitinophaga. The sequence continues at coordinate 11,825 of CBFGZV010000013.1, forward strand.
CGGTGGCCGGGGAATTGATCGCGGGGCGGGGACTGCCCCATCCCGCATGTTAACCGTAATTTGAAATGGAACATTGTCTTTTCTTTTCTATTTTTCGCAGATGAAACGGATTTTCCTGCTTATTACGGCTTTATGTCCCCTGCTAACTTACGGCCAGCTCACCTGGCGCCCTTCCGCCACACATAACGAAGGACTGCCGCCTGGTGTGCGGGTGTATGAAACCACGGACTCCCTCGACGGCAAGCCTTTCCGGGCCTTTTACCTCGAAGCCGATCTGAACGACCCGCAACTCGACTTCACCGTGCGCACCGGCAACGGCAAACGCTATACGCCCGCGCAATACGATAGCCTCGAACATCTCCAGGCGCTGGCCGTGATCAATACCACCTTTTTTTCCTTCAAAGACAACAGCAACCTCAACATCGTTATCCACAACGGTAAAGTGCTGGCCGTGAACCCCAAGCTCGCGAAATACACCACCCGTGGCGCCTTCGGCATCAACCGCCGCCGCCAGGCCGATATTGCCTGGGTATACAACGTGGGCCGGAAGAATACGCCATATGCTTACGCGACGCCCGTAACGCCCGAGATCAATGGAAAAGACACCGTTTACCGCGAGCCCGGCAAACGGTACCCGCGCGGCGCGCATAAATGGAAAATGAAAGAAGCGGTGGGCGGCGGGCCGGTACTGGTGCAGAACGGGCAGCCTTTCATCACCAGCGCCGAAGAAAGAATGCTCAACAATAAAGATTTCCATCCGCGTTCCGCCGTGGGGTATACTGTGGGCGGCAAATTGATTTTGCTGGCGATAGAAGGTCGCCATAAAGGGGTGGCCGAAGGCGCTACCTTTCCGCAGATGGCGAAAATATTCACGGACCTTCATTGTGTGGAAGCGCTGAACCTCGACGGGGGCGGCTCATCTGCGCTGTACGTGCAGCAGAAAAACACGATCAGGCCCTCAGATGCGGGCGGGCAGCGGGCGGTGCCGGCCGTGCTCATCATACGGCGTAAATAATCAGGCCTTCTTTTTCCGCTCGCCATCCTCATCAAACTCCTGCAGCAGATGCCACTCGGTCAACCCGGTGAGCAACAACGCAGACACGATCACGGGCGTGATGGTCAGGTACAGGAATAGGTCCGTCTGCGTTTTGAACAGCAGCGCCATCAATACACCGAAAGGAATCAGCACATAGGCCATGCACCGCGATAAATAAGCGGCGTACTGGTTGGCTTCGTGCCAGGTGTTCTGGTTAATGGTGGAAGAGAAAGTGCGGTAACCGTACCATGTTTTCATGCTGCGTGGAGGGTATTTCCTGATCATGAAGCCCATAAAAAGGAATAACAAACCCACCAGAAGGCTGGCATTACAAAAGGGGCTGTGCAAAATACTGTTCATAAAAAAACGTGGTGCAACAAATCCATCGCACCACGTTTTTATTACAATCGAGCTTATTGTTTTGTTGTGTCCGCTGCGGCCTTTTTGCGTTTCAGCAGGCTGTTCAGGGTGTTGTTGAGCGTTTTTTCCGCCGTTTTACCCGCATCCTGCAAAGTTTTGCCGGATTGTGCGCTGTCTTTGCCTCCCAGCAACTGCTTTTTCAGCTCGTCTTTCGCAGCCGCCACGGCTTCGTTCTTCACGTGCTTCAAACTGTCTTTCACGGTATTCTTCACGGTGTCGAGCTTCTGTTTCGCCATGGCCGTGGCCTGATCTTTCAGGTTGTTCACCGCGTTGCCCGCCACTTCTTTCAAATCCGTTTTCAGCTGCGGTTTCAGGAGGCTGCCGCCCATCAGCACGTTCAGGTACACCGTGTCGCTAACCTGCACCGGAATGCCTTTGTTTTGGGCCTGCGTAACGAGGTTGTTGACGAGGGTGTTGCCTTTCTGCCCGAGCAGCGCGCGGGGTAATGCGAGCTGCATCGTATAGTCCATGCTTTGGTCGAAGCCGTGGGAACCGCCGATGAGCATGTTCATGTTCGGCAGCTTCACCCGGAACGGGTTCACTTTCATGCGCCCGTTCTCGAATGCGAAATAGTTTTTGATGTCCCGCACGGAAATATCCTGCAGCGCCGCCACGTTCAGCTGGGTGGCCAGCTGGTCGAGCGGGGCGAATTTTTTCAGGAAGCCCTGTATCAGCAACAGGTTACCGTCGCCGGAAAGCGTGCTCAGGTCGGGACTCATGTCTTCTCCCAGCTTGCCGGTCATGGTGAGCTGCGAGCTGAGCTTGCCGCTGAGGAACTGCGCGATGGGCATCAGTTTCTGCACGGTGTTGAAGGCTTTGAAGGTTTGCTGCACATCGAGCTCCTTCACATCGTACGTGAGGCTGATGTCTGGTTTTTGTTTGCTGTTTTTGGTGGAGTAGGTGCCGTCGATTTTCATGGAGCCTTGCAGTGCGTTGGCTTTGATGTCTTTCATCGTCACCGTTTCGTCGCTGATTTTGAGCGTGCCGGAAAGCTGATTAAGATCCACTTTATCGTAATGCACCTTTTCCGCTTTAGCATTCACGGTGAAGTCGAGATTGTTGGGCACCGCAAACGGCGCGCCGGCCGGCGCCGGGGTGGCTGTTTTGGCGGCAGGCGTTTCCGTGCCGCCGGTGGCCAGCCATTTGTCGAGCTGGATGTGATCCGCTTCCAGGTCGAGGCGGCCGTTGAGCGCATCGTTGCGCAACACGTAAGCCAGCAGGTTATTGACTTCGCCGGTGGCGGAAAAATTGGTGCCGAGGTATTGTCCTTTGAATTCGGGAACAGTAACGTTTTTCGGATTGAAGAGCATTTGCAGGGCAGCTACTTTTACGCCTTCCGGGTAATCTTTGCTGGCGTAGAGCAGGTTGCCGACCGACAGTTTGCCGGAGGCGTCGAACTGTTCGTATTGCTGCTTTTCGATGGCGCTCATATATCCGCGGGCTTTCAGGTCGGCATCCAGGAGGCCGCTGAGTTTGGTGCCGTTCTCGAATTTGACGAACTGGCCCACTTTGCCGAGGTCGAGCTTGCCTTTGGCGGCGGCGTCGAGGTAGAGGTCAGATACCGGCGTTTTGATCATGAGGCGAAGGTCTACCGGGCTCTCGTCCATTTCCAGGTGCGCCTGCGGCACGTCGATGATGGTATGATCGGGCACGCCGTCCGGGTTGCTTACGTTCACGGCCAGCTGGATGTTCTTCACCGGCTTCGGCAGGTCGGGGTACTGGAAGAAACCGTTTTTCACCGCCAGGTTCATGCTGTAGGCCGGCATTTGCTGCGGGGTGTAAGTGCCTTTCACGAAGCCTGCAAAAGAGGCGGTGCCGCTCGTTTTGATGCTGGCGAAATCCTGCGCGTAAATGGCGGGTATGAGCGACAGCACGTCTTTGAAGTCGGTCGACGGTGCAGCGAATTTAATGTCCATTTTGTAGCTGCTGTCGTTGAGCAGTTGTACAAAACCTTCCGTTGATATTTTCAGGTTATTGACGGCGATTTTATCCGTTTTGAAAGAGTAAGTACTCGTTTTGTTGTCGATGTTGATATCGGTGAGGATTTCCACTTTGGTATCAACGAGGTAGGGGATGAAGCCCTGGGCAAAGCTGAGCGCTTCCGTGGTGGTGGAGGTTTGCAGGGTGAACTGGTCCTGCGTGAAGTCCCCTTTGCCTTTATGGTTGAGCTGATCGATGGAGAGGTGCATATGTCCCTGGCGGTCGCTGTACCGGATGCTGGCGTTTTCCAGGCTGTACTGGCGGAGGCTGAGAGAGAAGTCGCTGGCGGCAGTATCGCTCGGTTCGCCCGGGGCGGCGGTGGTGTCTGGTTTGGTGATGTCCCAGTTGGCGCGGCCTTCCTCATCCACGATCGCGTATATGCGGGGCTGTTGCAGCACGATGTTGTAGATGTCGATTTTTTCGCCCCTGATGGCGCTCATCAGGTCCATGGCCGCGTCGAGCCTTTTGACGGCCAGTAGCGTGTCGCCTTCGAAATGACCGGTGCCTGTAACCTGCAGTTCCTCCAGCGCAACGGCGAGGCGGGGGAACCGCCTGAAGAGGCTGATATCCACGTCTTTGAAATCTACTTTGGCATTCAGGTTTTTGTTGATCTCCGTTTTGATTTTTGCAATGATCTGGCCTTTAAACAGATACGGAATGGCGATCAGTAGCGCGATCAATACCAGCAAGCCGATGCCAATACCTTTCAGTATCTTTTTTAACTTCATAGGATCCGTTTTTTTGTACAATGGCTAAAGATAGTAAAACGCCGCACCTAAACTTAATTTCTGTTAATTTTGCCAATAAATTAACAACATGACACCAGAACGGAGGGAGCGGCTTTTATCAGTGTTGAACCGGCGGCAGGGCAATATTACAGTGGTTTTGGAAAATGTGGAAGACCCACACAATATTTCGGCGGTGCTTCGCACCTGTGACGCGGTGGGAATTCAGGACGTATACGTGCTGACCACTAAAATTCCCCGGCATAAGAGGTGGGGGGCGAAGAGCTCTTCCAGCGCCGCCAAATGGCTCACGGTGCACCAGTTTACGGACGTACCGGAATTATTCACGGTGCTGCGGCAGCGTTTCGATAAAATTTACACCACGCATCTTTCGTCCGATGCCATCAGTTTGTACGACATCGATTTTTCCGGTTCCGTGGCGCTGGTGTTCGGCAACGAACAGACGGGCGTGAGCGAAGAGATCCGGCAGCTGGCCGACGGGAATTTCATCATTCCCATGCAGGGCATCATCCGTTCCCTGAACATTTCCGTGGCTTGCGCGGTGAGCGTGTATGAGGCCATGCGGCAGAAGAAACTGGCCGGTCATTATGAGCAGCCCGGCCTCCCCGAAGCCCAGCGTGGTGTACTGCTGGAAGAGTGGGGCTTTAAAGAAGAAGATTAAAAAACAACGCCGATGAAACTATTGCCAGTCCTGTTATTGTTTGCTTTCGCAACCGCCGCGCAGGACGTACGCCGCATCGGCGCCGCCGACCTGAAAAGCCTGTTGCATCACCCGGATACGGCACTGGTGATCAACCTCTGGGCCACCTGGTGCGCCCCCTGCATACAGGAAATGCCCTGGTTCGAAAAGCAGGCCCGGGCCCTGAAGAACAAACCCGTCAAATTCATTTTTCTCAGCCTCGATATGGACGATGCCTATCCCAAAAAAATCCGCCGCTTCATCGCGCAGCAGAAAATAAAGTCCACCGTGTTATGGCTCGACGAGCCCAACGCCAACAAATATGCGTCTCTCTTAGATCCGCGCTGGGAGGGCAGTATACCCGCCACGATCTTCATCAGCAGCAAAAAGAACTACCGCCAGATGGTAGAAGGACAAATCGGCGAAGCTGAATTAAAAAAGCGGGTAAGTGTGATTTTAGAAGAAAGAAAATAATTAAATTGTAACAGTAAATTTTTTGTTTGTTAACCACACAATTCATGGCTGCATGAATCGACCCGCTTACGCATTCCGGAAGATGGATGCGAATTTATACAAATTTACGAGTGAAGGAACGAGTTATATTGAGAAGTTGGTGGAGTTTTCCTATCTGCACCGGCCGGGTATCGTAAACCTCGGATTTGGCGATAGTTTGGGCGGAAAACTGATGGATGATGAAGTCGTCTCGAACAACGGTGACATCACAAAAATAATGGCGACCGTCGTTAGAATTATCGAAGATTTTACCGACGATTTTCCGGAAGCGAAGGTTGCTTTTGCAGGAAGCACACCTGAGAGAACACGGTTGTACGGACGGATTTTGAGGACTTATTTTGCGGAATTTTCCCTGAAATTTAAAATTGAAGCACAGATGGGGACAAACAGGGAAGAAGTAGACTTTGACCCGGAACACCCTTACATCTACAGTGCATTTATCGTTAAACGACGTCACAAATTTTAAACATATGGAACCAATCGAACCAATCAAAAAAGAAGCCGCTACACCGGCAACAGGTGAACAGCCGAAAGAAAAGATGTGGTACGAAGATGAACGGTATAAAGATTTTCTTCCGGTAGAGAAAACCTATTTCCCGGAAAAAGTAGCGAGGATGAACGAGATACTGGCGCGGATGAAATGGCGGGATTAACGCATCTGGGCTTACTCATCCATTCCACCTTCGTCGCCCTTCTCCGTTTTGCTGCTGTTAGCCACCAGTGTGTTGATTGCCGTTACTTCGTCTTTTGTGAAGAAACGCCACTTGCCGGGTGGTAAATCCTTCAGCGTCATGTTCATGATACGGGTGCGTTTGAGCGTTTCCACCCGGTAACCCAGCGCCTCGCACATCCGCCGGATTTGCCGGTTCAGGCCCTGCGTCAGGATGATTTTGAATCGTTGCGGCCCTTCCTGCTGCACGAAGCATTTTTTGGTGTAAACGCCTAAAATGCGCACGCCGCTGCGCATGGTTTTAATGAAGTCCGGCGTGATGGGTTTATCCACCGTAACGATGTACTCCTTCTCGTGCTGGTTGCCGGCGCGGAGTATCTTGTTCACGATGTCGCCATCGTTGGTGAGGAAAATGAGGCCTTCAGACAGCTTGTCGAGGCGGCCGATGGGGAAAATGCGCGATTTGTAATGCACATAGTCGATGATGTTGGTCTTGTCCTTCAGGTCGGTAGTGCAGGTGATGCCCTTCGGTTTGTTGAGGGCGATGTACACGGGCAGTTTCTTCTTTTTCAGCGGCTCGCCGTCAATTTCCACCACATCGCCTTCCTCCACGCGGTTCCCCTTGGAGGCAATATTGTCGTTGATGGTCACACGGCCCTGCTCAATGTATTTATCCGCCTCGCGCCGGCTGCAAAACCCCGTTTCGGCTATGTATTTGTTGATGCTTTTATCCATAATAGCCCTGCAAAGTTAGTGAAATTGGGGGCACGAAAAAGGCCGGGTGTAAGAGGTACGGTTGTCGCCTGAATAGGACGCCTATTGCGAGGCGCGGCCGCATCGGTGAAGTTTCCGGCTGCCATATGGAACAACATCAGCGCTGCCGTTTTGAATTCAACTCCCTACGAAAAAGGCCCGGCATCACTGCCGGGCCTTGTCCTATCTAAAGTTGTGCAATTATGCGCTGCAGGTTACGCAACCTTCTTCCATGGTGCAAACCGCACCCTCAGGCACTTCAAGCTCCATCGATTCGCCTTGTGCAATCACCGGTACCATGTTCTGTCCGCCCTGTTTTTCCACGGTGAACTGAACGGCCTGGGTTGCTGCCTGCGTACGCAGGTAGTACATGCCCGTTTTGAGCCCTTTCTTCCAGGCGTAGAAGTGCATAGACGTCAGCTTGGAAGCGGAAGGGGTGTCTACGAACAGGTTGAGCGACTGCGACTGGCAGATGAATGCGCCACGGTCCGCCGCCATATCAATGATGGTACGCTGCTTGATTTCCCAAACGGTTTTGTACAGTTCCTTGATGTTGGACGGGATTTCGGCGATCTGCTGGATGGAACCGTTGGCGGCGATGATCTTGTTCTTCATGTCGTTGTCCCACAGGCCCAGTTCCACGAGGTCTTTCAGCAGGTGTTTGTTTACCACCACGAACTCACCGCTCAATACGCGGCGGGTGTAGATGTTGGACGTGTAAGGTTCGAAGCATTCGTTGTTGCCCAGGATCTGCGAGGTGGATGCGGTTGGCATCGGCGCCAGCAGCAGGGAGTTACGGATGCCGTGCTCCTTGATCTCGGCTTTCAGGCCGGCCCAGTCCCAGCGGTCGGTGGTAGTGGCGCCCCACATGTCGTATTGCAGGATGCCTTTGGATGCCGGTGAGCCGGGGAATGTTTCGTAGTGACCGTCTTTCTTGGCGAGGTCTTTGGAAGCGGTGAGCGAGGCAAAGTAGATGGTTTCGAAAATCTCTTTGTTCAGCTGTTGCGCCTGTGCGCTTTCGAAGGGGTAGCGCAGCAGGAAGAACGCGTCTGCCAGGCCCTGCACGCCGAGCCCGATGGGGCGGTGGCGGAGGTTGGAACGGCGGGCTTCCTCCACCGGATAATAGTTCTGGTCAATGATCACGTTCAGGTTCAGGGTAGCCTGGTAGGTTACCTCGAATAATTTCTGGTGATCGAACTTGCCGTCGATCACAAAGCGGGGCAATGCGAGCGACGCCAGGTTACATACGGCCACTTCGTCTTCGGAAGTATATTCGATGATCTCGGTGCAGAGGTTGGAGCTTTTGATGGTGCCCAGGTTCTGCTGGTTGGATTTGCCGTTGGCGGAATCTTTGTACAGCAGGTAAGGGGTACCGGTTTCGATCTGCGCGTCGAGGATGGCGAACCAGAGGTCCTGCGCCTTCACGGTTCTGCGGGCGCGGTTTTCTTTTTCGTATTGCTCATACAGCGCTTCGAATTCTTTGCCGTGGCAATCTGCCAGGCCAGGTGCTTCGTGCGGGCAGAAGAGGCTCCACTGGCCGTTTTCTTCCACGCGCTTCATGAACAGATCCGGCACCCAAAGGGCGTAGAACAGATCGCGGGCGCGCAGTTCCTCTTTACCGTGGTTCTTACGCAGGTCGAGGAACTCGAACACGTCGGCATGCCAGGGCTCGAGGTAAATGGCGAACGCGCCTTTGCGCTTGCCACCACCCTGGTCTACATACCGCGCCGTATCGTTAAACACGCGCAGCATGGGAATGATGCCGTTGGACGTACCATTGGTGCCGCTGATATAGGAACCGGTGGCGCGGATGTTGTGAATGCTCAGGCCAATGCCGCCGGCGCTCTGCGAAATCTTGGCGGTTTGCTTCAGGGTATCGTAAATACCGTCGATGCTGTCGCCTTTCATGGTGAGCAAAAAGCAGCTGCTCATCTGCGGCTTGGGCGTACCGGCGTTGAAGAGAGTGGGCGTGGCGTGTGTGAACCAGCGCTCGCTCATCAGGTTGTATGTTTTGATGGCGGAGTCGATATCTTCTTTGTGGATACCAACGGCCACGCGCATGAACATGTGCTGCGGGCGCTCGGCGATTTTGCCGTCCATCTTCAGCAGGTAAGAACGCTCCAGCGTTTTGAAACCGAAGTAGTCAAACGCGAAGTCGCGGTCGTAAATGATGGTGGAATCGAGGATGTCCGCATTGTCCCGGATGATGTCCCATACTTCATCGCTCAGCAGGCCGGCGGGTTTGCCGGTTTTGGGATCGATGTATTCGTACAGTTTCTTCATCGTCTGGGAAAACGACTTGATGGTATTTTTATGCAGGTTGCTCACCGCGATGCGGGAAGCGAGCTGCGCATAGTCCGGGTGCTTGGTGGTGAGGGACGCGGCGGTTTCCGCAGCCAGGTTGTCCAGCTCGGTAGTGGTAACGCCATCGTACAAACCCTGGATCACTTTCTTCGCTACATCTATTGAATCTACATATTCCGGCGCCAGCCCGTAACACAGTTTCTCTACCCTTGCCGTGATCTTGTCAAATTTGACAGACTCTTTTCTTCCGTCTCTTTTTATAACGAACATAGTGTAATGAATTTAATGGGTGAAAAATATATATGGAGTTGATTAGAAGTCTTCGTCGAGGCTGAACGTCTGGGTTTCTTTGGAGCCCATCACGCCTGCTTTCTGGTAGTCGCCCACGCGTTTTTCGAAAAAGTTGGTTTTGCCCTGCAGGGAGATCATTTCCATGAAATCGAAGGGGTTGGTGCTGTTGAACATTTTTTTACAGCCCAGCGCCACCAGCCAGCGGTCTGCCACAAACTCGATGTATTGCTTCATCAGGTCGGCGTTCATGCCGATCAGTGCGGCCGGCAATGCGTCGGTGATGAATTCTTTTTCGATAGCCACGGCGTCGCCGATGATCTCATGCACTTCCTGTTCGCTGAGTTTGCCCTGCAGCATGGAGTAGAGCAGGCAGGCGAATTCGCAGTGCAGTCCTTCGTCGCGGCTGATCAGCTCGTTGGAGAAGGTAAGGCCGGGCATGAGGCCGCGTTTTTTCAGCCAGAAGATGGAGCAGAAGCTGCCGCTGAAGAAGATGCCTTCCACGGCCGCAAAAGCCACCAGCCTTTGGGCGAAGGAGCCGTTCTCGATCCAGCGGAGCGCCCATTCCGCTTTTCTTTTCACGGCGGGCACGGTTTCGATGGCATGGAACAGGCGGTCTTTTTCCGCGGGATCTTTTACGTACGTATCGATCAGCAGGGCATAGGTTTCAGAGTGGATGTTTTCCATCATGATCTGGAAACCATAGAAGCAACGGGCTTCGGGAATCTGCACTTCGCTCATGAAGTTCACCGCCAGGTTCTCGTTCACGATGCCGTCGGAAGCGGCGAAAAAGGCCAATACGTGCGAAATGAAGTGGCGTTCGCCGTCGTTCAGGCTGGCCCAGTCTTTCAGGTCGCTCGACAAATCGATCTCTTCCGCCGTCCAGAAGCTGGCCTCGTGCCTTTTATACTGTTCCCAGATGGCGGGATAGTTAATCGGCAGCAGCACAAAGCGGTCTTTGTTGTCTTTCAATAAAATCTCATTCTCGTTACTCATACAAATATTTTTTTATATGGTTTTACTGTCCTGTTATTCACGGGAGGGGACGGCGGCATGATATCCTGGAAGTGATACTTTAAGGGTCAAAATCGCCATTACCTTGTTTCGCGAAGGTTTTGACAAATACGTTGCTTTGGCAGGTCTCCTGGCTTTCCCTTGCCGGGTATGCCTTCCCGCCCCCTTGGGGGGCAGTGGCGTTAGGAGGTTTTCCGGCATCTTCCGTTCGTAAACGGGTCAGGGGATCACAGTAGCGCGTCTGCTCGTGAGTTCCACACGATTCCCTATTAATTCACACGTTTTGTTTTCGATAGAAGCCAAAGCAACGAAGTCAAGAACTGATGCAAATGTAACGATCCGGGCAGGCAGGCAAACTCATAAGTTATCCCCCTATGTGGATAAAGAAAACAACAATTTTGGGAAGGTAGCAGGGGTGTACATTCCCGACTTTTGCACAGGGATATGCACGTTCCTGATATGAAATAAAGGTTAAATGTGTCTGAAACCTGGCACGCGGAATTATATCCGCGGCACTTTGTTGAGGAACTTCTTCCGGATCACCTCCTGCACGGGAATGCCTTCGATTTTGCTCTCCAGCCAGCTCACAATGTCGAGGTACAGGTAACTGCGCCGCTCGTACGGGTTTTTGGCGATCACTTCCAGCCTTTCCTTCAGGTCCCTGAACGCGGTGCGCAGCGCCTTGGGGTTGGCGTACATGTTCTTACGGAGGAATTTGAGGATTTCCTCCATTACCTGGCTCAGGTCTTTGTTTTTGGCGATGAAGTGGTACACGGATTTGATGAGGTATTCCACCAGGCTGTAGTTTTCCAGTTCGTAGTGGGCGATCAGGTGGAGGATACGCGCGAAGCACTGGATGTCGGCCCGCAGGTTGCCGATGCGCAGGTGGATGATCTTGTTCAGGTAAACGATGGCATTGTTATTATCCCCGCTGCCGAAGTACAGGCACGCGATCTTGTAGTAAAACACCAATACCCGGTGCTGGTCTACCGTCAGCTGGTGCTCGGATATCTTTTCCTCCACTTCGGCCACCAGCTTCAGTCCGTCGGTAAAGGTACCGTCGAGGAAGTGGCTGTTGATCTTGCTCGTGTACAGGTACACGAAGGCGGAAGTGCGGGTGTTTTCGTTGAGGCTTTCTTCCTTTTCGTTGATGAAACATTCCATTTCGCCCAGCACCTCGATGAACTTTTCGTGGTTCATGGTGTGGAAGTGCGCGGTGAGCAGATTGTGCAGCGCCTTGATGTAGAGATCCACGTCCGTGTCTTTCAGCACGGGGTATTCGGTGAACAGGTCCACCCACTTCTGCGTGTACCGGTAATACATCACGAAATCCTGCAGAATGTAATAGTACCAGCAATATGCCTGGTAGAGGTAGATGCGCTCGTAAAAGCTCATGCTGCCCTGCTGTACGCTTGGCAGGTTGGTTTCGAAAAAGCTTTTCAGCATGTGGGAGTCTTTCTCGTCCCGGGCGTGGCCCAGCTTGAGGTACATGCCGTACATGCGCAGCGCCAGGGTGGAGAGTTTGCTCACGTTGTTGAGCTGCTCGTTGATGATGCGGCTCTCGTCGCTCAGCTCCTCCGCCCGGTTGTCGAGGCTGCGGGTGATGTGACGGCTTTCGATCAGCTTTTCAAACTCCACGATTTCGAAATACAACATCACCTCCTCCTGCTCGCGCGCGCTGGTTTTGGCTTTGGCCAGGATTTTCAGGCTCTGGTTATACAGGCCCTTGTTGTACAGCACCCGGGCATAGTCGAGTTGCTCCCTGAGGTCGATCAGCGGGTCCTTGGTTTTATACAGCAAACGCAGGGTGGTAAGAAGGTGTTTGTAAAGATGGGCCTTTACGTTGCTCAACTGCTGTTTCTTGATATCGGGCACCCGCTTCAGGATCTGTTCCTCGTCGTACTCCTTCATCTTGTCCAAAGCCTGGAACAACTGTATGAAAAGAACGTCTTCCCTGGTGTTATCCCGGTTAAAAGCGAGCTGGAAATTCCGTTTTTCTGCTTTCGTCAGCGTTTTTATCAGTATGAATAGCGCATCGTTCTGCGTGTTGGACATCGTTGGCACAAAGTTGTAAATTCTTGATTTTCAATAAATTACTGGCCGCGTAAGACAGTTGCTAATCGTAATAATGACAAATTTAACGATCTGTGGTTTAAATGTGTCAATTAGATTTGAAGGTGTAAAGGATAAGGTTTTACAAATATACGGCTTTAAAGGCGAATGTATTTTGATAGTGAATTAATAACATATGATATACATTTACATGCCTGGGACGGCTGCGAGAAAACGATAATTACGCATGGGGAGAACATTATTCGACAAGATTTGGGACAGCCACATCGTGGCCAGCAAGCCGGGGTTCCCGGATGCGGTGTATATCAACACCCATTTCATTCATGAGGTGACCAGTCCGCAGGCGTTCGACGGTTTGCGCAAGCGCAATATTCCCGTATTCCGCCCGGCGAAAACCCGGGCTACGCCGGATCATAACGTGCCCACCATCAACCAGCACCTGCCCATCCGGGAGGAGCTGAGCCGCAAACAGGTGGAAATGCTGACGGCCAACACCACCGAATTCGGGGTGGAGCTGTACGGATTGGGGCACCCTTACCAGGGCATCGTGCACGTGATTGGGCCGGAGCTCGGCATTACCCTGCCGGGCATGACCATCGTGTGCGGCGACAGCCATACGTCCACGCACGGGGCTTTCGGTTCCGTGGCCTTCGGCATCGGCACGTCCGAAGTGGAGCAGGTGCTGGCCACCCAGTGCATCCTGCAGTATAAGCCCAAGCGCATGAAGATCGAGGTGAGCGGGCAGCTGAAGAAGGGTGTGGTATCGAAAGACATCATCCTGTACATCATTTCCAAAATCTCCGCCTCCGGCGCCACCGGTTATTTCGTGGAGTACGCCGGCGAGGCCATCCGCAACCTGAGCATGGAAGCGCGCATGACCGTCTGCAACATGAGCATCGAAATGGGAGCGAGGGGCGGCCTTATTGCGCCGGACCAGACGACCTTTGATTATATTAAAGGCCGCGAGTTCGCGCCGAAAGGCGAGGATTGGGAAAAGGCCCTGGCATATTGGAAAACGCTCCACAGCGACGAGGATGCCGAATTCGACGCGGTGCTCAGTTTTGACGCGGCCGACATCGAGCCGCAGATCACCTACGGCACCAATCCCGGCATGGGCATGGGCGTTACCCAGCACATCCCCGCGCTGGGCGACATCGAAGACACCGAAAAGCCATCCTTCACCAAATCCCTCCAGTACATGGACCTTCAGCCCGGCAGCAGCCTGCTGGGCAAAAAGGTGGATTATGTGTTCATCGGCAGCTGCACCAACTCCCGCATCGAAGACCTCCGCATGGTGGCCAGCTTTGTGAAAGGGAAGAAAAAGGCCGACGACGTGACCGTATGGATTGTGCCCGGTTCCAAACAGGTAGAGGCGCAGGCCATCGAAGAAGGTATCGACAAGATATTCGAAGCAGCCGGGTTCCAGCTGCGGCAGCCGGGCTGCAGCGCCTGCCTGGGCATGAACGAAGACAAAATACCCGCCGGTAAATACTGCATCGCCACCTCGAACCGTAACTTTGAAGGCAGGCAGGGGCCCAACGCCAGAACGTTCCTGGCCAGCCCCCTGACGGCAGCGGCAGCCGCCATTACCGGTAAAGTGACCGATGTGCGGGAAATGATTTGATTTTTTAAGGCAACACCATGAGCAAACAATTTTCAAACATGGTATCCACCGCGGTACCATTACCCATAGAAAATATAGACACCGACCAGATCATCCCGGCCCGCTTCCTGAAAGCGACCACCAGGGACGGTTTCGGCGAAAACCTGTTCCGCGACTGGCGGTTCGACGAGCAGAATGCGCCCAAGCGCGACTTCGTGCTCAACAATCCCGTGTACAAGGGCCAGGTGCTGGTGGCCGGCAAAAACTTCGGCTGCGGCTCCTCCCGCGAGCATGCCGCCTGGGCGCTGGCCGACTATGGATTTAAAGTAGTGGTCAGCAGTTTTTTTGCAGACATCTTTAAAAACAATGCCCTCAATAACTTCATCCTGCCCGTGCAGGTGAGCGATGCATTTCTCCAGCAGATTTTCGCCGCCATCGAGAAAGACCCCGCGGCGGAACTGGAGGTGAACCTAGATGAGCAGTTCATCCGCATCGTGGCCACCGGGGCGCAGGAAGCCTTTGCCATCAACCCGTACAAAAAAACGTGCCTCCTCAACGGGTACGACGATATCGATTACCTGCTCAGCCTGCGCGAACAGATCGGCGCATATGAAGCATCAAGACCATTCAATTTCTAATTCAACATATGGGAGTTACAAAAAAAATTCTGGTGATACCCGGAGACGGAATCGGGCAGGAAGTGACAGCGTGGGGGAAGAAGGTGCTGGAGACGATCGCTGCCAACTACAAACACACGTTTACTTTTGACGAAGGCATCATGGGGCACGTAGCCATCGAAGCCACGGGCGACCCGCTGCCGGATGAAACGCTGAACAAGGCCCGCCAGAGCGACGCCATCCTTTTCGGCGCCATCGGTCATGCCAAATACGACAATGATCCTACCCTGAAGGTTCGCCCCGAACAGGGTTTGCTGAAAATCCGCAAGGAGCTCGGCCTTTACGCCAACCTGCGGCCTATAAAATTGTTCGACGACCTGTTGCAGGCTTCCAGCATCAAGCCGGAAATCCTCCAGGGCGCCGATATTCTCTTTTTCCGCGAACTGACCGGCGACGTGTATTTCGGGGAAAAGAAACGGAGCGACGACCGCGCCACGGCGTCGGACCTCATGATTTACCACCGCTATGAAGTGGAGCGCATCGCGCGCCGCGCTTACGAAGCCGCCCGCACCCGCCGCAAGAAGCTGTGCTCGGTAGACAAAGCCAACGTGCTCGAAGCTTCCCGCCTGTGGAGGGAAGTGGTGCAGGAAATCGCGAAGGAGTATCCCGATGTGGAAACCGAGCACATGTTCATCGACAACGCCGCCATGCAGCTGATCAAAGACCCGAAGCGTTTCGACGTGGTGGTGACCGGCAACCTGTTTGGCGATATTCTGACCGATGAGGCCTCCCAGATCGCCGGCTCCATGGGAATGCTGGCATCGGCTTCCGTGGGCGACCGCGTAGGCTTCTACGAGCCCATCCACGGCTCCGCGCACGATATCACCGGCAAAGGCATCGCCAATCCGCTGGCGTCGATTTTGTCGGCCGCCCTGCTGCTCGACATTTCTTTCGGCCTGAAAGAAGAATCGCAAAGGGTTATCCGCGCCGTAGACGCCACGCTGCGCCAGGGTTTCCGCACCATGGACATCGCCAACAAACACACGCCCAACGATTGCGTGCTGGGCACGGATGCCATGGGCACCCAGGTTTTGAAGAATCTTAACTAACTAATTAATTCATATATCATGGATAAGAATCGTGTTTATGTTTTTGATACCACCCTGCGCGACGGCGAACAGGTGCCGGGTTGCCAGCTCACCACCATCGAAAAGATCATCGTGGCCAAAGAACTGGAAGCCCTCGGCGTAGACGTCATCGAAGCCGGTTTTCCTATTTCGAGCCCCGGCGACTTCCAAAGCGTTGTGGAAATTTCCAAAGCAGTGTCCGAGCCCGTGATCTGCGCCCTTACCCGCGCCAACACAGCCGACATCGACGCTGCCGCCGCCGCGCTGCAGTACGCCAAACGCAAGCGTATCCACACCGGCATCGGTTCGTCGGACATGCACATCAAATATAAATTCAACAGCACCCGCGAAGCCATCCTGGAACGCGCCGCGGACGCCGTGAAATACGCCCGCAAGTTCGTGGACGACGTGGAGTTTTATGCAGAAGACGCGGGCCGCGCAGACAACGAGTACCTCGCCCGCATGATCGAAGCGGTCATCGCCGCAGGCGCTACCGTTGTGAACATCCCGGATACGAACGGTTACTGCCTGCCTGAACAGTATGGCGCCAAGATCAAGTATCTGATGGACAACGTGAAGAATATCGACAAAGCCATCATTTCCGTGCACTGCCATAACGACCTCGGCCTGGCCACCGCCAACACCATCGCCGGCGTGATCAACGGAGCCCGCCAGGTGGAATGCACCATCAACGGCATCGGCGAAAGAGCCGGCAACACCTCCCTCGAAGAAGTGGCGATGATCCTCAAAACCCACCACGCCCTCGGTTATACGACCGGCATCAACAGCAAACGCATTTACGATATCAGCAACCTGGTGAGCAACATGATGCGCATGCCCGTGCAGCCCAACAAAGCCATCGTGGGCCGCAACGCCTTCGCGCACAGCTCCGGCATCCACCAGGACGGTGTGCTGAAGCACCGCGAGAACTACGAGATCCTCAACCCCGAGGATATCGGCCTGCAGAGCAATTCCATCATCCTTACCGCCCGCAGTGGCCGCCACGCACTGAAGCACCACCTCGAAAGGCTGGGTTACAAAATCGACAAGATCAACCTCGATGAGGTATATACCCGCTTCCTCGAAATGGCGGATACCAAAAAAGAAATCACGGACCACGACCTGCTGGTGCTCATGGGCGACGGCGGCGTGGACCACTACGACGATAAAGGCATCAAGGTGACGCTGCTGCAGGTTGTTTGCGGCGATCCCCTCCGCCCGATGGCCACCGTGAAACTGAAAATCAACGGCGAAGAAAAAGAAGCCAGCTCCGCCGGCAACGGTCCCGTGAACGCCACCATCAACGCTATCCACGAGATCATCAAAGACGAGATTACCATCGACGATTTCAGCATCCAGGCCATGCGCGGCGGCAGCGAAGACGTGAGCAAAGTGAACATGCGCGTGCGCCACGACGGGAAGTCGTACTACGGATTCGGCTATTCCACCGACATCGTGAACGCCAGCGTGCATGCTTATGTGGACGCGCTGAACAAGATTTACTAAGGAGTTATTTTGTCTGTATAAAAGCGCTGCGCCGGGGAACCGGGGCGGCGCTTTTTTTGTTTCCTATACCGGTATTGAAGCGCCCCGAATATCAAAATAACGTAGGTGTTTGCAAAAATAGTGGCGATATTTTTCAGGATGCTCCGTTAGATTTGAGATCATAAGTTTAAGATAAAGCCCAAAATAAAACCCTGATAAGCAGATGTTAACAACAATGAACGCTTCTTCAGTATCCCGGAATTCACCTTTTTTGTGAAATGTGCAGAAAGTAAATCAGGCAGCAGGTAACGACGCCGGTATGCTTTGCCTGTGCCCAATAGTTGCATGCGGCTGGCATGTATGCGCTGCTGCGTTTGCTGTAGCTGAATGATCGTGTAACTAATGAGGGAAACCCGGTATGAAATGAGCGGCAGTTCCCGCAATGGAGCCCCCATGCTGTGAACCTCGGACTACGAACGGAACAAACCACGTTGAGTGCTTTAATAAACAAAACCCTTAAGATGAATTCATTCCTGAAAAAACTATTCGAGCCCAAAAGTAACGGACCGGAAATCGCGATGCTGCTGTTACGGGAGTTGAACGTTCCGGTTACTACCGCCACCCTGACGAGAGAACTGGAAGAGCACCCGAACTATAATAGCCTGTTAAGCATCAGTGATGTGCTGAACCGCTTTGGAGTTGACAACCTGGCCGCCAGGTTTGACGGCGATAAGTTATCTGCATTGCCTACGCCATTTATTGTTCAGCTGAAGGGTATGAAAAACGGAAGGGATTACTTTTCGATCGTCAGGAAAATGGAAGGAGACAATGTGCTGTATTATGACCCTGCCGGCTACAAATGGGATGTCAGTAAAGCGGATAACTTTTTGGCACGATACAAAGGTGTGGCGTTGCTGGCGGAAGCCGGAGCGTTTGCCGGGGAAAAGGATTTCGAAAAGAAAGCAAGGGAAGAGCAGCGTAAAAAAGGACTGTATTGGCTTGCTGTGCTGTTCCTTCCCATGGTATTGTGCATCATGGGTATAACCGGTTTCCTCCGGTACGGGGCTTCGGTATGGTCTTCCCTCAGCTACGGCCTATTGGCGCTGGCGGGTGCGTTGGTTGGGTTTTTATTGTTGTGGTACGAGCTTGACCAGCACAACCCGGCATTGCAGCAAATTTGTGGCGTGGGTAAAAAAGCAAACTGCGGGGCAGTTTTGCAGTCGGGCGCCGCCAACATAGGTGGCACCAGCTGGAGTGTCATCGGTTTTAGTTATTTCGCGGGGAGCCTGCTGCTATTATTGTTTGGTGGCCTTCAGGACAGGCAGGCGCTGACTGTTTTAAGCTGGTTAAGCGTGTTGGCCCTGCCTTATGTTTTTTTCTCACTCTACTACCAATGGCGGATTGTCCGGCAATGGTGCGTACTGTGCCTTTGTGTGCAGGCGGTACTGGTATCGCAACCTGTTATATTTCTTGCATCCGGATGGCCCGGCGCATTCCCGTTGACGGAGCTAAATCCCGGTTGGCTCCCATTGTTGCTGGCTTACGGAACGCCGTTCATCGCGGCGCATGCACTGTTGCCTGTTTTTAAAAAGGCGAAAGAGAGCAAGGAGAATAAAGACAACCTTCAGCGGCTAAAGCATAATCCCCAGATATTTGACGCCCTGCTCGTCAAACAAAAGCAACTGACCGTTCCGGCAGATGGATTGGGCATTGCTTTGGGCAATCCCGCCGCGCCCCACAAGATCATAAAGGTATGCAATCCCTATTGCGGGCCTTGTGCCAGGGCGCACGCTCCGATAGAGGAATTGCTGGAAAATAACCCCCATGTGCAATTGCAGATAATTTTCACGGCCACTAACCGGGAAGGGGATACGGCGGCTGCCCCGGTAAAACATTTGCTGGCCATATCGGAACAAAGCAATGGCAACGAAGCCGCCATCAAAAAGGGGCTCGATGACTGGTACCTGGCGGAAGTAAAGGACTACGAAAAATTTGCCGCGAAGCACCCGATAAGCGGCGAATCGAAACAGGAACATAAGATTGATGCGATGCGCCAGTGGTGCGAGCAAACAGGAATCAGCTTTACGCCCACCTTCTTCGTGAACGGTTACCAGCTGCCGGACATCTATTCCGCCGGCGACCTGAAACATTTTCTGACGAACCATTAATATGAGGGATTATGGCGCTCCTGAAACATATCAATCGCTTGAAGTACGTCGACTTCATGATAAAAAGAAGGGCCACGGGCGACCTGGAAAGCTTTGCAAGAAAGAATGGGCTTTGCAAAAGGGCCATGGCATCTGTTCTATACGAAATGAAAGAACTGGGGTTTCCCATAAAATTCGACAGGGCAAGGGGTACCTACTATTATGATGAAGACGGGGGAATGGTGAAGAAACTGTTTGTGACGAATGATCAGGTGCTTTCAAGGGAACAGGTTGCCCTGATAGGGAATCTTGAAACAATTTGTTTTTCCGAGATAAATGTCTTTCAATATTGTCCGGGTACATAGCGGCCGTTGCATGTATAGTGCAACCGGCGGGTTTAGTTTTGTTATTGAAAATTTATACTGCTTAAACTCGAGTAATGGCAGTATAATCTCCTTCCGCAGTGGATGTGGAAGGGGAAGATTATCTAATAAGACAACTAACAGAAAATGAAAAAATTGAAATTACAAGCGCTCGAACTGGGCGCTACCGAAGTATTAACGAGGGCACAATTGAAGAACGTATTGGGTGGCGACGGCAGCACCGGAACCTGTTGCGCCCACAGCTCCGGCTGGGACGGCTGGCAGTGCGGACTGTCGAGAAAAACGGCGGAGGATTTCCAGCAGAACGGCGGGTGGGATAACTGGTGTTGCGATTCTTGCCAATCTTCCTGGAATTCGGCACATCCTGATTGTGCCTACCTGACTACAGGTTGCTTATAATCAATGCGGCGGCCAGGTATTCCTGGCCGCTTAAAAAAATGTGTATGTCGAAATTGCTGTTATGCATGATCGCTATGGGGAGCTTTTTTTGCTGCCCGGGAAATAATGCCGGAAGGGCGGCGCCGGTAAAGACAGATTCGGTTATTACACTGGTTTCCAAGCTGGATACCATTTTCGCGTTTTATTACAAAGACGGTATAAGCAATCATCCCTGTTTTTTGACAAAGAATGTTCCCTTCCGGATAAAGTCGCATATTCCCGTGTATATCATGCAGCCGGACGCGAACCAGACGGGGTACTACCTCCGCCCCGGCGATAGCATTGTCGTCGTTAAAGACAAGGCGGGAATAATAGCAATGAAGGCCGCCGATTCCATCAGGAATAATGAACTGGATTTTTTTAGCCGGCTGTCCCGGGATATTGGCGCTGTAAGGCATCTGGGCAGTCAGACCTATATCCGCAATGAAAAAATTGATTTGAAGGAAAGAGATGAGCTGATCAATAAAAAGTATCAGGAAAGGCTCGGTTACCTGCAAGCATATCAGGCAAACCACAAACTCTCGGCCGGTTTTGTGGATTATTCGGGCAAGGCGTTTTATTACGCCGCTATTTATGAAAAGCTTTATTTGTTCTATCCGGGATACGACCGGAACAAAATCAGGCTGTTTTACCACGACTCTTTGCGTAGTTACCGGAAAATATTCAACTGCGATACCTGCCTGGATCATTCGTTTTTTACCGATGCACTCATCCTGGTTGCCAGAACATTTACGGAAAAGGAGACAAACGCGGCAAGGCCTTCTTTGTTTTATTCCGGCCTGAGCGCCGGGCAGTTACGCCAGATGTACGATAGCGTCAAACTGTATTTCACGGGAAAGGTGCGTAGCTACATGCAGGCGGACATCCTGGAACTGCTGATCTTAAACAGGTTGGTGAGCCAGGCGGAAGCGGAAAATCTATGTAATGGAATCGATGATGACGGCTTCAGAAGCCAGCTCGCCAGGCAGATAAAAATGCGGTTCAAGCGGGAGTTGGCTGGTAATCTCTCCGGGCAAAAGTTGCTTTCGCCGGATTCGTCGGCCCATTCCTGGAACGATCTCCTGAAGCGGCATCGCAACCGGGTCCTGTATATCGACCTCTGGGCCAGCTGGTGTGTGCCATGCCTCGCCGCAATGCCGGCATCCCGGAAGCTGAAGGAAAAGTACGCCGGCAAACCCGTCGATTTTATTTATATCTCGCTCGACGAAGATTTTGATAAATGGAGATCTACCGCAGAGAGCCAGCAAATCAATACATATTCTTATTGGGGTGAAGGCGATTTTGCTTCCCCCCTTGCAAGAAAGTTTAAAATAGCCTCGATCCCCAGGTACATCATCGTGGATAAAGCAGGGAACATTTTTTCGGATGATGCGATGGGGCCTGGCGACGGCAACCTTGTGCCGGTTCTGGATAATCTGATCAAATGAGTGCTTGGCATGCGTGGCCAGCTCCGGAACCAGGACGCGCCGGATAAGAAGTTTCCTTGCAGCATAGGCAGCTGCGGGAAAAGAACGGGATGCCTCCTGATATCGGAGTACTACGGTATCAGTGCCCGGAGCAACCGCTTCGCAATGCAGTGTACAATGCAGTGCAGCGAATGGCTTGCTTAGCAAGCCACAGAGAAAATTATATTGTCCAACAAAAAAAAACTTTCAGGAATGAAAAAGTTAAAACTAAAAGCTTTGGAACTGGGCGCCAGTGAGGTGCTTACCAGAGCTCAATTGCAACATGTTCTGGGGGGTGATGGCAGCAGCGGTGGCGACAATTGCATCCATTGCACCGGCTACGAAGGTGCTTGTGGCGCATGGTCGCAGGTTTGTTATTACCGTTCAAACCCGACCGGCGACGCCGACGAAATATGCCGTCAAATTTACTCCGGATGCGAAGATGCCTACGGCTGGTGGGGTGGTTGCAGTGGATGTATCATGAATTGATTTTTACATAAAGGC
Source organism: uncultured Chitinophaga sp. (assembly GCA_965653365.1). Classification (GTDB taxonomy): domain Bacteria; phylum Bacteroidota; class Bacteroidia; order Chitinophagales; family Chitinophagaceae; genus Chitinophaga. The sequence goes on from CBFGZV010000013.1 coordinate 34,050, forward strand.
TGCCCGAACGGTTACCCCAAGGATGTTGGTGGTACACCTGGTGGCAGCCTTTATGACATGTTTTTATGTGATCATATGCAAAATGACAAGATGAGATGGCTGTTGCTTTTGCTCTTTCTTGTGGCCGCCATAAGCCACGATTCAGATGCGCAGACAAGGCAGGAACGTTCGTCCGGGATTTCCGGGGGCGCCAACAAGTTTGATAAATTGAAAGTCGATACCAACTACCGGTTTACGTCGATGGATTCGGTTGGCGCCTATTTCTCCGAACGGTTGAAGGAGCTGAAACGTTTGAACGTAACCGGGGGTGGTATCGATGTGGACTCTGTATACCAGGATTATGGATTCAAGTTAAACCTATGCAGGGTCAAGTACCTGGAAAGTAATGCGAAGGAAATGCGCAACTTCCGGCATCTGCTTTATCTCACCCAGGATATGAGGCTCGGTCAGGCCCGGCTCCAGGGGCTCTTCGATGCCTATCCGGAAGCGATAAGAAAGAGCTCGCTTGGGGAGCAGGTGTTGAGGAATTTACACCGGATGGAAAATACAGTGGATAAGTCGAAGATCGCACAGTTGCTTGCATACGAATTTAAGTCGGTAAAAGGAAGCGCTTTTAAAATCGGTGAAACCAGGAAGCCGTATATATTGATCGACTTCTGGGCATCCTGGTGTGGCCCTTGTATCGTGGAGAATCGGGAGCTGCGGGAATTGTACGACGCTATGGATACATCCCTGCTGTGCGTGGTAGGAGTCTCGCTCGATGTAAATGCGGGAAAATGGAAGAATGCAATCGCCAGGGAAGGGTATCGCTGGACGAATGTTGCTGATTTGAAAGGTTGGGAATCACCCATTGCCAAACTGTTGCCGATTAACGGTATTCCGTTGAAGCTGTTGGTTGATAAGGACTTTAACCTCTTGAAGTATAACCCGGACATTCCGTACCTGAAAAAGAAATTCACGAAATAAAAAGCCGCCGGCGCGGGTGACCGGCTGTATAACTGCATGATAAACCGGCGATGAACACGAATACGATGAAGACTTTTGTCATTAGCCTGAAGCACCGGACCGACCGCAGGGCTCACATTCAGCAGACGTTCAGGCAGGTTCCGGAGTTTGATTGCACGATCGTCGATGCTATTGAACACACAACCGGAGCAAAGGGCCTTTGGCTTACCATACAATGTATCCTGAGGGAATATGCGGCTTATGAGGAATTCGTCGTGCTATGCGAGGATGATCACCAGTTTACAGAAGACTATAACAAAAAACTGCTTTTCGATAGCATAGCAATCGCCATGGCAAATGATGCAGACGTATTGAGCGGAGGGGTTAGCTGGCTGAACAGTGCCGTTCCGGTGAATAAACATATCTACTGGACGGAAAAGTTCACCGGGTTGCAGTTTATCGTCATTTTTAAGAAATTCTATGCCGCGATATTGAATGCTGATTTCAGCGATACGGATGTGGCGGACCACAAGATTTGCGCCCTGGCCGCCAATAAGTATGTTATTTATCCATTTATTTCCATACAAAAGGAGTTCGGTTATTCCGATGTTACGCCGAAAAATGCCGTTCCGGGCAGCGTAACGGAATTGTTCCGCAAAAGCAGGCAGAACATTCCGGCGGTAAGCGCCGTGCAGCGGTTTTACGCCGCGCAAAGCGAACATGACGGGCCGGGAGAGCATATGGACGACTGCTGCATTACAACATATGTAGTGGACGCCGGCTGCGATAACATTGAAATGTATATTCAAGCGCATTTTTCAGACAAACCCGGTTTTTTGCCGGTAGTTCCGGAAACCGAAATACGCCCGCGGGGTGGCCATTGGCAATCTTTGCCTAGGCTGAAGCGCATACTGGCGGATGCCGTAGCGAACGAAGAGGACGCCGTCATTATTTGCGACGGAAGGCACAGGTTTACAGCCGCTTATTCGTTCCGCTACCTGATGAAGAATATCCTTGATGCGCATGCCCTGGGCGTCGATGTCCTTTTTGGAGGGGCAAATGATTTCGGGCTGTCTGTGCCTGTTTCGGCAACCCGGTTTTGGGTGGGTGCAGTCAGGGAACCGAATTTTATTGTTTTTTTCAGGAAAGGAATGTTGAAACTGATGATGACCCCGGATGATGAGATTGCTGCGGAAGAAGGCATTTTGTCCGGCTTCAGCAGTAATAAGATGATACTTTGTCCCTTTGTTTCCGCTTCGGATTCGGATGCGGAGAAGCGGTTGTTGGCTATCAGGACACGATATGAACGGCACGGTACTGAAAATGGACATGATCGATCGTTATAAAACGGGTTGGCTGCCCCGCATGATGACGGGTATTGAAAAGATGGGCTGCGAAGTTGTGGCCGGGCAAGGTCATTTCATGATATATGCCGGCGGAAAGGCCCCTTGTTGCATTTGCGTTATTTATAACCGCCGGTGCCTGCCGGAAGATATTGATTTCCTCGAGCCGGCGCATTTCATTGTGCTGGGCGGTCACGTTCAACTGGAAGGATGGGGAGTGCCGGAAGAATGGATTTCGCGCTATGAATACCCATTGCTGGACAGGATCGGGGATTTTCCCCTGGAAAGTGGTAAAGCATATTCAGGCAAGGTAGTGTATGCTTTAGGCAGCCGGGACGATGACCCCGACGGTAGTATCAGCTTGTCCGTCATCAGGACCTTTAATTGCCTTTCACAGCTGGCGCTTTATTGCGTTGTCCCACGCGCAATGATACCCCGGCTGAAGCAGGTGGCCAATGATCATATCGTATTCCTGTCCGACGCGGGAAGCTATGCTTCGCTGTTGGCCGAACGGGTTGTAGTGATCGGATCCGGAAGGGTTGCCATGGAGGGCGTATCGGCAGGGCTGCCCGTTATTGTAGCGGGGAATTATGGTTTTGGGGGATTGGTCACTGCAGACAACCTCGTTTCTTTTTGCGCCAATGGTTTTTCCGGCAAGCCGGGAGGCACATTGGGTGAAAGATTGCCGCCAATGCTGCTTGCGCAGGAGATAGCCTATGTTCATGATGTGATGAATACGCGTGAGCTGGACGATTTGCTGGCTTTCTCCGGAGATGGCATCAGCCGCTTGAAGGCATTCTGTTGGGACGATGGGTTCAATTCCGTCGCGGAAACGATCAGGACGGTTTGCTCAATGTGCGGAGCTGTGAGTGACACCGGGATGCAGATGCTGAAGCCGAAGTTATCGGCATCCGTAGCAATTGAAAAAAAAGCACGTGCCACAGACGGGCACTTCTGGTTAAAGAATATACATACAAACAAAGTGCTGGCCGCCGTCGGCGATTTCGAGATGGGGCTCCTGGTCCGGTGTAATGGCAGCAGCACAATGGGAGAAGTGATCACGGCACTGGGGGAGGAATACGATACGGCGGATTGCATCGCTTTCCTGCGGTCGCTTTGGGAATTGCGGGTGGTCTGTCTGAAAAAATAAAACGGGCTGTCAATGCCCTGTTCAATATGCGGTTATTCAATCTGGATTTACATGCAACGGTGATCAGAGACATCGCCGATCTGTTCTCGGAAATGGGCCATACGGTGGAGCATTGGTCTATTTCATCCCATAGCTGGGTGCATGGCTGGCCGGTAAAGGATGTGGACGTTGTGAACCAGTACACCTGGCGGCATTTGAACGAAAGCATGTGTGATAGGTTTTATCAGCGCTACCGGGACGAGCTCGGCGGGTACGACGGCTTCATCGTGACGCACACGCCTTCCTTCGCGCTGCTGTATGCTGCTTTTAATAAACCGGTGATCGTGGTGGCCTCCACCCGGTACGAGGCGCCTTTTTCCTTGAGCAGCCGGCGGTGGCAGTGGCTGAACGGCAGCCTGCAAGCCCTAAGCGAACGGCGGCTTATCTGCCGGGTGGCGAATAACAGGTACGATCAGCGCTATTGCGAACTGTTTACCGGGCTGCCCTGGACGCACGTGCCAAGTTATTGCGGCCACGTCAATACGCGCTGGAATCCGGAGTTTCCTTCTTTTCTGCTGGATAGCAGGATGATCACGGTCCGTTTGCGGAGTCGCAGCCTCGTGCATAAAAAATCGCTGGGTGTTTTTAAATGGACGGACCTGGCAAAGTATGCAGGGATTATTGTCATTCCTTATAATATTTCCGTGATGTCTGTGTTTGAATACTATTCCGCCTGCATACCGCTGTTTTTTCCTTCGGAAAGGTTTTGCATGGAGTTGTACGCGCAATGCTCAGGCTACGGTGTGCTGTCGGAACTGTCGTGGTTGCAGGTGCAGGACGTGAAAAATCAGGCGCCCGGTACAGTGGACAATGATCCCAATAATTATACGGCCCAGGATGTTGTAGCCGACTGGATTGGTTACAGTGACTGGTATGACCGTGAATGGATGCCGCACATCACCTATTTCGATTCGTTCGCCGACCTGGAGGAAAAGCTCGGCTCGGTTGATCTGAAGGCAATTTCCGGCAAGATGGAAGCACATAACACAATACGTAAACGAAAGATTGAAATACTATGGAAGCAACAGCTCAAAACGCTCATGAGCGCCGGGTGAATAATCCCTGGAGCGTCACTTTGTTTCCCTCTCTGCCGGCGGCTGGGAAAATCGGGCAGGCGGCCGGGTTTGCCGCAGCGCAGTTCCGCGGCCGGGATGAGTTTTCGCTACATCTTCCCGAACAGGAAATGGAACCGCTTCACTGGCCGGCGCTTCAGGAACTGACGTTGAACGCCATCGAGCGCGATATCGACCTTTTTTTTATTTGTGGCTCTACCCATGTTTTTTCCACGAACTACTCCGCTGGCTATCTCGACGCATGCATTCGTTCGGCGGAGAAGAAGGGAGCGGATATCTTGCTGGGTGCCGTCAACTGGTTCGAATCTGCCGTTCAGGTAGACGAAAGCCTGTTTTGGATAGACAGGTTCCAGGGGATGCAGTTTGTGGCCTTTTTCAGGCGATTCTATGATGCAATCCTGCGCGTCGGCGTGGAAAATCACCGGAAGCCGGTGGAACACCTTTTGACGGCGATTGCCGCCAACAAGATGTTACTGTACCCGTTCGTATCAGGTGCTCCGGAACGAATATCCGGTCCCGCGCACGGCAGGGCTAACACGGATCCGGCGGAGCAGCTTCACCTGCTGCGGCAAGTGAAAAAATATTATTCATCCATCAACACCAATAATTGAATCATGGATTTTGATAGCATCGTTTTACCCACCTATGTCATCAATCTGAAAGAACGTACCGACAGGTATGAACATACGTTAGCGCAATTCGCCGGTAAAACAGAGTTCGACCTCCATATACTGGAAGCGTGCAGGGGGGATAACGGCCGCGTGGCATTGTGGAACAGTATTCTCCGCGTGATAAACGCCGCCGTAGAGCATGACGACGACGTTGTCGTGTTGTGCGAAGATGATCATACGTTCACATCTTTTTATAACAAAGAATACTTGTTTAAAAACATTATCGAAGCCAATGAACAGGGAGTGGAGCTGCTGAGCGGAGGGGTTGGCGGGTTCAATCACGCCGTTCCGCTTTCCGCAAACAGGTATTGGATGGATTCCTTTTACTGCACGCAGTTCTTGATCCTTTATAAGCCCATATTCCGGAAAATATTGCAGGCGGAGTTTAAAGATACGGATACCGCGGATGGGATGCTGTCCGTCATCACGAGCCATAAAATGATGCTGTACCCGTTCGTGTCTGTCCAGACGGACTTTGGATATTCGGACGTTACGGAAAGGAATCACCAGGAGCGGGAGCTGATCGAAACATATTTCATCAACACGGCGGATCGGCTGCGGAAGTACAAGGCGGCATACGACCGATATCTTAATGTGTCATCATTAAACGTCAAACATGCAACATAAAGAAGATTGGGCTGTCAATTGGTCTGTACAATCATACGACGACCTGAAAAAAACTGCGGAACGCATAAAATCATACGACGATTATTCCTACCAGTGCAGCACGCATATCACCACCTTGAACGATGTTATCAATATTGCGGGCGTCGAGCGTGTGATTGAGTTTGGCGGCGGTTACTGGTCCACTTCATTGCTTCTGAATAAATGCGTGTCTGTCACCACCGTTGAGCAGGGGCAGCATGTGCCGGAGGAGGTCAATAACGAATGGGCGGATAAGCTCGGGGAGCTGTACCGGGCGTATCATCAATGGACGTTCATCAAATCGCCGGGCGCACACGCGTGGAGAACGTTGGTGTTTGGCCGGTACGATATGGTGTTTGTAGACGGATTCCCTACTTCCAGGCATGAAGTGCTGCAGTATTTCATAGATAACGGTTGCCCGGTGATTGTAGCCCATGATACGGAGCATGACGGTTTTCGTTGGTCGGAGGTGAACATCAGGGACTACAGGCGGGTGGACTATTGTGGTTGTAAAATAAACAGAACGTCGCTTTGGACGAAAGACGGCAGCCTTATCGGGGAGTTGGTTAAATCGCCGGATTATATACTGGTGAACGAGAAAGTGGCGAATGTCTTCGGGAGCAATCTAAAAAAAGTTATTTCATTCTCACTATGGGGCAAAGACCCGATGTATTGGGAAGGAGCCTTGAAGAACGTCGAGTTGGCCGGTGCTTTGTATCCCGGATGGATTTGCCGGTTTTATGTGGACGCGACTTCCCCACTGCCGCTTATCAGGATGATCGGCCGGTCCGCCAGCGAAATGATTTTGATGGAGCCGTCAGATGAATTTGCCGGTTTGTTCTGGCGGTTTTATGCCGCGGAAGACGCGGATGTGATGATATGCAGGGATGCGGACTCAAGGCTGTCGGGTAGGGAGGCAAGCGCGGTGGAGCGCTGGCTCGGAACGGAGAAATATTTCCATATCATGCGCGACCACCCGCAGCATACAGCGCTGATCATGGGAGGGATGTGGGGGTGCCGGAATATGGAAGGGATTCGGGAACTGATCGACCAGTATCAGTACAAGTGTTTGAAGGGGACAGATCAGCTTTTCCTGGGGCAGATCATTTATCCCCAGGTGAAGGAATATGCTATGATACACGATAGCTATAACCTTTTCGGGGATGGCGCCGATTTTCCGACATCCAGAACCGGCGACGAATTCGTTGGCAGGTCATTTGATCAATACGACGTTGCGAGATAATGCCCCCGTAAAATCAGGAAGCATGAAGATAAAAGTCCGGGTCACCTGTTTTTGGGATACCGATCACAACTATCTGGATACCCTGAAGCTGTTCGGAAGGGGCACGCTGCAGTGGAAGAATATAGCGTTCGTGGCAGATGAGAGTTACGACCGCCTGGTCATACTGACGAGGCCGCATAAGCATATGGGAACGTATGACAGCCGGAAGGCCATTACGTTCCTGACGGAGCCCCCGGCTTCATCGAACCGGTGCGATAACCTTTGCGCCCGCACCGAGGCGATGTACCTCCCGTTGCCTTTCTGGCCCGCAAGTATTTCGGGCGCGATCGCCAATGGGGGAAACGGGCAACGGTTGCGGAAAAGCAAGCTGCTGTCCTGTGTTACCACCGATCTCAATTTCATGGAAGGACATTTTTACCGGCTGAGGATGGTGGATATGCTGGATCAGCTGATTGAGAGCGGCCTGGACGTATGGGGGAAGCGATATGGGAATACATTTTTTGAACGATTGAAAAATTACCGCGGCGAGCTGGAGCAGAAGTATGACGGGCTTTGGAAGTACTACTATCATTTCATGAGCGAAAACTCCTTCGAGCCGGGTTATTTTACTGAAAAGATCGTGGACCCGATTGTGGCGGAAACCCTGTGTTTTTACGATGGTTGTGTTGACCTGGAGCGATTCGTGGATGAGCGGGCTTTTGTCAGGATTGATGTAAAAGACGTGTCTGGCTCGATCGAAGTCATGCTGAAATCGATACGGGATGGCGAGTATTCCAGGAGAGTTACATACATACGCCAGCAGAAGAAACGGTTTTTGACCGAGTTGAACCCATTGAACATCATATGGATGGCGGTAAATGAAAAGGACGTGTTAAAGGAATGTTTATTGTGATTGTTTAGGAAATTTAAACCGGATGAAAGAATGAGTTTTCCATTTTACAAGCAGCTGAACGCCATGGATTGCGGCCCGACCTGTCTCCGGATGGTGGCGAGGCACTATGGCAGGCACTATAATACAGACACCATACGGCAGAAGGCGGGTTTTAGCAAGCAGGGCGTTTCTTTACTGGGGATCAGTGAAACCGCGGAAAAGCTCGGGTTCAGAACCAGGGGCGTGCAGATCAGCTACGATAAGCTGCTTACCGTTGCCCCTCCTTCCATACTGCACTGGCGCCAGAATCACTTTGTGGTATTGGTGGCAATGAACAACCGGCAGGTCAGGATTGCCGATCCCGCCAGGGGAGTGATGACTTATTCCAAAAGAGAGTTCCAGACATATTGGTTGTCTAATACGAATGCAGGGGAAGAAAAAGTGGGCACCGCCCTGTTGCTCGAGCCGTCCGCTTCCTTTTACAACGAATCAGGCGAAAAGGAAACCCGGTTGGACTGGAGCATGATAACCAGGTATTTGAAAAGCAGCAGAGGGCAACTGCTGCAGGTGTTTATTGCCCTGCTGGTTGGGTTGCTGTTGCAGCTGGTGCTTCCCTTCCTTACGCAGAGCCTGGTTGACACGGGGATTAATACGCGCAATATGCAGTATATTACCATCGTGCTGATAGCCCAGCTGACTTTGACTTTTAGCGCTACCATCATCGATTTTATCAGAAGCCGCCTGCAGTTGCGGATTTCCAACACGGTCAATATATCCATTTTGTCTGATTTCTGGATTAAGCTGACGAGACTGCCACTGGCTTATTTCGATTCCCACCATACAGGCGACACTATTCAGCGCATCGGCGACAACAAACAAATCCAGTCTTTCTTGACCGGGCAGACGTTAACCACCATTTTTTCCATCTTTAATTTCCTGATCTACGGCGTTATCCTGATGATGTACAGCGTGCCTTTGTTCCTGATTTTTTCTATGGGAAGCGTGCTTTATTTTTTGTGGATCCGTTTGTTTATGCATATCAGAAGGAAGATCAATTATGAAACCTTTCATGTTTCCGCCAAGGAGAATAATGCCACGCTGCAGCTCATACAAGGCATGCAGGAAATCAGGCTGAATAACTCGGAGCACCTGAAACGGTGGGAATGGGAGAATATACAGGCGAAGATATTCAAACTCAATTACAGGAATCTCAATTACGCACAATGGCAATCCGCCGGGGCGTTGTTCATCAACCAGGGAAAAGATATTGTGATCAGTTTTACCGTGGCGCAACTGGTGGTGCAGGGCCAGCTGACATTCGGTGCCATGCTGGCCATCCAGTATATCATCGGCCAGCTAAGCGGCCCGGTACACCAGTTTATCGGGTTGTTCCAGAATGTACAGGATGCGAAAATCAGCCTGGAGCGGCTGAACGAAGTGCACAATATGGAAGATGAAGAGCCCGTCGACAAAACCTTTCTTCAGCAACTGCCGGAAAGGCATGATGTGCAGATCAGGGATTTGTCATTTACATACCCATCTGCCGGGAACGAGCCGGTGTTGGATAAGATCAATCTATCCATTCCCGCCGGAAAAGTGACGGCCATTGTAGGAGCCAGCGGTAGCGGCAAAACCACTTTGGTAAAGCTGTTGCTGAAAGTTTATATGCAGTACCAGGGAGAGGTAAAGGTGGGCGAAAACAATTTTAAATACATCAGCCCCTCTTACTGGCGAAAACAGTGTGGCGCTGTATTGCAGGACGGCTATATTTTTAATGATACGATCGCGCGCAACATCGCCGTCAGCGACGAATGCATCGATCATGACAGGCTGATCAGGAGCTGCAGGATTGCGAATATCCTTTCGTTTATCGAATCACTGCCCAATGGTCTCGATACGATTTTGGGCGCGGAAGGTGTGGGCGTTAGCCAGGGGCAACGGCAACGCCTGCTGATAGCGCGGGCCGTATATAAGGACCCTCAGTATCTCTTTTTCGATGAGGCCACGAACGCACTGGATGCCAATAACGAGAAGATAATCGTGGAAAACCTGGAACGTTTCTTCAAGGGGAAAACGGTTGTAGTGGTGGCGCACAGGCTCAGTACCGTTAAGAATGCCGATAAGATCGTGGTGCTCGACAGCGGGAAGGTTGTGGAAGAAGGCACACATGCTTCCTTGACGGAAAGCAGGGGGAAATATTATGAACTGGTCAAGAATCAGCTGGAACTGGGTATGTAACAAATGAACTGAATATGGCAGACGACATCAAATATCATTTTAGCCAGCGGTCGGAAATGGCGCAGGAAATCATCAGCAGAAAGCCGGGGTTCCTCGAAAAATCGGCGTTGTACCTGTTTTTGAGTATCCTGGTGGTGTTGATATCCTGTACCTGGTTCATCAAATATCCCGATATCATTGAGGCAAAAGCACTGTTGTCTGCCACCAACGCGCCAAAGGAATTGATTATACGGCATGAGGGGCGGCTGACGAAACTGCTGGCTGGCAACAAAAAGCAGGTGGTGAAGAATGAAATATTGGGTCTGATGGAAAGCACGGCCAGTCACCAGGATGTGCTGCGGCTGTCTTCACAGATAGACAAATGCATTAATTTGCTCAATGGCCATCGCTTTAAAGAAGCAGTGGGCTGCTTCCCGGACAGCTACGGCAACCTGGGGGAGGTCCGCGACGCATACCGCGAGTTCATCGGCGCGCTGCAGCAGTTTGACGATTATATGGTGAACGGTTTCTATGGGAGAAAGATGGAAATGCTCCGGCAGGACATCGAAACACTGGAGCAGGCGAAAGCGGTTGTTCAGCGTCAGTTTGAGCTGACAGAGGAGGATTTATTGCTCGCGGAGGAGAGTTTCAACATGAACAGGAACCTGTTTGAAGAAAAGGTGATTGCCAGGGAAGCATTCAGAAGCGAGAAGAGCAGATTCGTCAACAAGAAAATGACCATTTCACAGTTGAGCAATGCACTCCTTTCCAATATTACCCAGAAGCGGGAAAAGTTGAAGGAAATAGACCAGCTGAAGCACGACCTGGCGCAGCAGAATGTACTTTTCCTGCAGGCTGTCCAGTCACTGCAGAATGTTGTCGACGAATGGAAGCGGAAATATGTGATCCTGGCGCCGATTGACGGCGAGGTAGTATTGAATGTGCCGTTGCAAGAGCACCAGTTTTTGCAGCAGGGGAAGATGATAGGCTACATCGACCCCGGACATAGCCACTATTTTGCAGAAGTAAACCTTCCCCAGGCGAATTTCGGCAAAGTGGACACGGGGCTGCAGGTGCAATTGCGTGTTGCGGCTTATCCCTTCCAGGAAGTCGGGTTTCTGCAGGGAACGATCAACTATGTTTCCCGGGTATCGACAGACAGCGGGTTTGTAGCGACGGTGAGGCTGGATAACGGATTAGTCACCAGTAATAATTTCCCGTTGGCTTATAAGTCAGGCCTGAAGGCGGAAGCGATTGTCATAACGAGGAATGTCCGGTTGATGAACAGGCTGGCTAATAATGTATTCAAATCCGTATCGATGGGGTCGAAGTAGGTTGTGCGCCGGAGTATGTTTATTCCCAAAGCGCTGCGCCGGATTACCGGGGCGGCGTTTTTTTTGTATATTGCCCGCCGTAAGTTGTTTTACCCACCAGCAATAAAATCTATACTTATGATGCAAAAAGCCATTTTGACCCTGGCGTGCCTTTTTACTTTTTTAATTGCCAACGCCCAATCCCAGGTGATTACCAACAGTCACGGCAGGAGGTATCTCGTCAATAAAGAAATTGAAGGCGTAAGCGCGGAATCTACAGACGTGACTTATTTGCTCCTTCACAAGGCATATAACGGAACGCTGCTGGACGATCATTACGTGATGGGTAAGATCTCCGGCCTCAGGGGCGCCACCTGGGCGTGGAATCGCAAATGGACGATAGAGGTTAATACCGCTACAGCCTATGGCAACACGAGGGGATCGCTTATTTCTTATAATGAGGCTTCCAGCCTCGTGACGCTCACTTACAGCGGGGAACGTTACCTGGCGGCGTCAATAGCCAACACTTCGTCGCTTTCTGCATTTTCTTTTACGGGGTATGCACAGAATGAGGCATTTTTACTGGTGACCGGCGCCCAGGTGAGCAATGTGGAGATGCTTAACAGCGGGGATGAGCTGACCTTTCAGGGAAGAATGACAGCGACAGGTCCGGGCGCAGACATCAACGTGGGTAACGCGAGTCAGTTGAGCGACGGCCTCGTGGTGATGGCGAAAACACCTTCCCGGCATGCTACCAGGGGTGCGCAACTGGAATTCGCCATTCCGTCGGATGGATCCGGGAACTTTTGGGGGCAGGGTCGTATCATCACCATCGCGGGTAATGCCAATCAATCGGATGCTTCCGGTAAAATGGTGCTGGGCACAAGAAGAGTTTTTAACAAGCAGGGAACTGGCGTTCAATGGTATTATGGCGACGATATTGTTATCGACGCCGCCGGAAACGTCGGTATCGGCACGCTCAATCCGCAGGCGAAACTGGCGGTGAAGGGGGATGTGTTTGCACAAAAGGTGAAAGTGACCCTCTCCGGGTGGTCCGATTTTGTGTTCGATCCTTCCTACAAACTTCCATCGCTCTATGAAATGGAAAAATTCATTAGAACGAATAGGCACCTGCCCGGCATTCCCACGGAGGCGGAGGTGAAAGAGAAAGGTATCGATGTGGGAGAGATGAATAAATTGCTGCTGCAGAAAATCGAAGAGCAGATGTTGTATATTATTGAATTGCGGAAGGAGGTGGATGCGTTGAAGCAGGGGCAGCAGGTTCGATAAAGTAATATGAACGAAATTCAGAAAATGCATATCTCGGATATAGAAATAGCAGCGGTTTCTAAACTTAATGCGTTTGAGCGGTATAGCTACCTTATCAAACGTGTTGCCGATTGTTAGACGGTTTTTTCTTTAAAAGATGAGGGAGGATGGGCGATGGCTGAAGTTGATAATAGTTGGGTGTTCTCTGTTTGGAGCGCGGGAGAATTGGCTGCCTTGAATTTGACTGGTCGCTGGAAAGATTGTACAATAAGTGAGATAGATCTGCAAACATTGAATTGCGATATCTTGCCAATGCTTTCAAAGCGTGGCTATTTGTTGAATGTGTTTTCTTTGAACGGAAAATCTGGTTTTGTGGTGACAATCGCTGAATTTGTCAGGGATTTAAGAAAGGAACTGAGAAAATATGAATAATGGGTATTTGCTCAAGGAGGTTTTAGGCGGGAATACGGGAAAAGGTATTGGAGATATTGTGTCCGACGCTAAGAATGCGATGAAGACGAACAAAACAAAGAATAATAGTCATATGCGTAAAGTTATATTATTCGCATTGCTTTTTTTGGCACTTGGCCAAGTTTTGGGTTATGGCCAAAATCAATTGAAATCCAAAATATTAGGTAAATGGGAAGGAACACGGAAAGAAACAATAAGAGGGCGCAAAACCTTAAATAATGGGCAATTGATGAGGGAGCATGCTGTATATGAGTTTGAAAAAAATGGGCAAGTAATACAACACCTAATGTCACCAACATTTCGGGTTCCATATTTAATTGAAGGAGATGAGTTAGCAATTGGTACTTTAAAATATGTTGTTGAGAAATTAACGGACAAGGAAATGGTTCTGTTGGACATTAAGGATGGTAGTCGAAAAGATCCATTAGCATTTCGGCACTACTTTAAAAGATTGAAATAGTATTTATGCTCCATAGAAGTATATATTTAAAATTACATGACGCATTTCCGGCATAAACACCCTAATTTTACCCCCGTAAAAGCACCAGGACATGACCACCAAACCCACCACCATAGACAGCCGCAAATGCCAGAACATCGACGATTTTTACAAAACGATCGCAAAGGTCCTCGCATTTCCCCCGCACTTCGGCAACAACCTCGACGCACTCTCCGATTGCCTCTCGGAATTGAAAACCGATAGCAAAATCGAAATCACCGACTTCGATTTCTTCCTCCTCGAAGAATCGGATACCACCAAGAATGAGGTGCTCGACGTACTGCAGGAGGCCGCCGCGCGGCATGGGCTCAATGTTGTAGTCAGCTAAATGATACTTCATATAAGTAAAAAAGTCCCGGTGTTGAGCCGGGACTTTTTTTATCTATGACCCATATTTCAGGGACGGTCATTACGGTATAAACAGTCATCTTGAAAATTCCAGATGGGGCAGCAAAAAAAATCCCGGCGCATCGCCGGGACTTCTATGTAGAATAATCATTTCCGCTTCTGCAACTCCGCCAGCTTCTTCGCCAGCTTTTTCCGGTCTTTCATATAGGGCGCCAGGTCGAACAGTTCTACCTTCCGGTATTCCACGGGGTGGCTTTCGCTCTGCAGCGAGATGGAACCTTCGGACAACAGCTGGCCGTCTTTCTTCAGGGACGGGTCGTGGCCGGATACGCTGCCGCCGCCGATTTGGGGCTTTTCGTATACCAGCACGGTATCCTTCTCTACAATGTGTTTGATGATAGAATCGCCGAGCACCAGTATCTCCGCGCGCACCCACACGTCGCCGGGGTAGGTTTTCGACTTGGAGTCGATGCAGTGGGCGGTGATGAGTTTGTTGTTCATCACGACGTTGGTGCCCGGGGTGCAAAGGTTAGCGGTGGTACGGTTGCCGGTTTCTTTACCGCCCAGCAGCTGCACTTCGATGGAAATGGGGAAGTCCTGGTCTTTTCCCATCGTGGCGGCGGGCTGGCCGTGGATCATGGCGCCGCTGTTACGCCAGGCCCATCCGGGGCCGCCTTTCACTTGCTCGCCTACGAAGCGGTACTCCATCACCAGCAGGTAGGCGGAGAATTTTTTCTTGTGGAAAATATGGCCGTATTTTTCATCAAACGCGGTGTATTGATCGTACGAAACGGTCAGCTTCCCGTCTTTCACGCGGAAGGTATTGCCATAGTTGTCGTCGAGATCGTAGCCTCTGATCTTAACGTTCCAGTCTTTCAGGTCTTTGCCGTTAAAAAGCTGGTACCAGCCGTTCTTCGACTGCTGGGCGGTGCCGATGCCGCAGATCAGCGCAAGGCCGAGGGTCATCAGGAGTTTCATTTTTACCATAAACGAGTAGCGAATTAGACCGTTAAGCTATAAAAATTACTTTAACTCCTCAAACGGAATATCCATCAACGGAAACCGGGCCGCATCTTTCAGCACATAATGCCACCACTCCGTTTCGAGTGCCAGGAAGCCATGGGCCTCCATCAACGTGCGCAGGAGGGTACGGTTCTCGATCACCTCGGCGTCGAGCTCCATGTAACCGTGGTGGGCTTTTTCGGTGAAATCGTCGTACGGTGTGGGCATAGGCAGCTCCTTGCCGGTTTTGAGGTAAATGAGCGTAAGGTCTACCGCCACGCCCCGGTTATGGCCCGAGCCAACTTTGGGATCAGCGGCATACCGGTCGTCCGGCACAATTTCCCACATCTTCTCCGTCACGCGATAGGGGCGGTAGCCGTCGAAAATCTTAAGCCCCAGGCCGATGGGCTCCAGGTATTCCTGCAACCGCTGCAGCGCCTCGTATGCGGGCTGGCGGAGCCATACGGCGGCAAACGGGTACAGTACCGTTTTGGTGAAATTGTCGGCCGTGGCATACCTTACGTCGATAGGAATGCTGTTGACGCGGACGAGCCGCATCTCCGCGTTGGCCTTCACCTGTTGTTGGTACAAAGGCAGGGAGCCGATCACCCGGAGGCCGTATTTGTTGAGGGGAATTTCCTGGGCCGGGAGCAGGGCGGGCCACAAAAGCAGGCAGAGGATGAATATATTTTTCACAAGAATCGATTTAGAGTGACTTAAAAATAGTCAAGAAAGTACAAATTGTAGTGAAAAAAGAATTGCAATTACCTCCATAATTGAGGTATTTTAGAACCCTTAAATTATTACGAAGATGAGTTTTTTCCGATTAGATGGAAAAGTGGCCGTTGTAACCGGCGGCGGAAGCGGAATTGGGCAGGCGGTAGCGAAGGTACTGGCGGCCAGCGGCGCGGATGTGCATGTGCTGGAATTGAATGAGGAAGCGGGCCAGGGCACGGTGAACGATATTATCGCCGCGGGCGGCAAAGCACAGGTGCACGGCGTCAACGTGGCGGACCAGGCTGCCGTGATTGCCGTGATGCAAAAAGTGACGGCGGCCGGCGGGCAGCTGAACATCCTGGTCAACTGCGCGGGCATCGCCCACGTTGGCAAGCTGGAATCTACCACCGAAGCGGACCTCGACAGGATATACGCCGTGAACGTAAAAGGCACGTACAACTGCATGTTCGCGGTCATCGAACAAATGAAAAAACAGGGGGGAGGAGTCATCCTGAACATCGCTTCCATCGCTTCCAGCGTGGGCATCCCGGACCGGTTCGCCTACTCCATGAGCAAGGGCGCGGTACTAACCATGACGCTCTCCGCCGCGAAAGATTACCTGGCGAGCAACATCCGCGTCAACTGCGTGTCGCCGGCCAGGGTGCATACCCCGTTCGTAGACGGTTTTATCGCGAAAAACTATCCCGGCAAAGAAGCGGAAATGTTTGATAAATTGTCGAAAACACAGCCCATCGGCCGGATGGCCAAACCGGACGAAATCGGCTACCTGGCGCTGTACCTTTGCTCGGATGAAGCGGGCTTCATTACCGGTTGCGATTACCCGATCGACGGTGGATTTATTAAACTCAATAACTGATGAAGGTACACTATGCCGCCATGGCCCTGTTGCTGGCCGTCAGCGCCTGCAACAACAAAAGCGCCAAAACTGGCGACGCCACCGCCTCCACGGATGAAGAAGCGCCGTTGCAGCCTGCCAAACCGGCCGGTACCATGCAGGTGAGCATTCAGGGCAGAGACAAAGACACGTCGAGCGTTACCTTCACCTTCAGCATCGACACCATCCGCTACGAAAGAACGTATAAAGACCTCCCGCTGGTGAAAGGGTTCCCGGATACCGCCATCTATCGCGTTTTCTGGGACGAGCCCAACAGCGTGTGGATAGGCTTCATCAAGCCGAACCGCGATACCCGGTATTACCACGCCTCGCAAGACGGCCGGCAGCTAAAGGTATTGTGGGTACCCTCGCCGCCGAGGAAAATTTTCACCTACATGGAAAAAACACTGGGCCTGGGCGACGTGATCCGCCAGCAGCCCAGGGTGAGCCGCCACGAAAAAAATATCCAGAGCGGCCTCATCATCGACAAATTCACCGTGGCCCTCAAGCCGGGCGCGGATAAATCGGCGGCGGACGTGTACATGAAGTTCGGCGGCATTGAACGCACCCTTAATATGGAAGTGCCCGATGGCGGCAAGCCGTACATTCAGGCGTATACAGACGATAATGTGATCGTAGGCGTGGAGCTGGGCGGTGAGCTGGAGGAATTCTACGAAATCAAGGTAGTGAACGGCCGCATCGGCTACAAACAATTGCAGACAGTTATAAAATAATAAATACAGGATATGAAACTTATCAGGTTTGGATTACCGGGACAGGAAAAACCGGGTGTGGTAACGGACGCAGGCATGTTCGACGTGTCTGCCTTCGGAGAAGATTTCGGCGAACGCTTTCTGGAAACGGACGGCCTCCACCGCCTCGCCCAATGGTGGGCTGCCAACGGAGACCAATGTCCCCGCGTGCCCGATGGCACCAGGCTCGGCGCCCCGCTGCAACGGCCTTCCAAGATCATCTGCATCGGCCTCAACTACGCCGACCATGCCCGCGAAACCGGCGCCGCCATTCCGAAAGAGCCCATCGTGTTTTTCAAATCCACTTCTTCCCTGGTAGGCCCGAACGATAACCTCATCATTCCCGGCAACAGCGTGAAAACCGACTGGGAAGTGGAACTGGCCGTGATCATCGGCAAAAAAGCAAGCTATGTAGACGAGCACGACGCCATGGATTACGTAGCCGGTTATGCCCTGCACAACGACTACAGCGAGCGCGAATTCCAGCTCGAAAGAGGCGGGCAGTGGGTGAAAGGCAAGAGCAACGACACCTTTGCGCCCCTCGGCCCCTGGCTGGTTACGAAAGACGAGATCGCCGATATCAACAACGTGCGCCTGTGGCTCACCGTGAACGGTAAAAAGATGCAGGACGGGAATACTTCCAACCTCATCTTCAACGTGCCCTTCATCGTGTCGTACCTCAGCCAGTTCATGACCCTGCTGCCGGGCGACGTGATCTCCACCGGAACCCCCGCAGGCGTGGGCCTCGGCTTCAACCCGCAGATATTCCTGAAAGCGGGCGATGTGGTGGAGCTCGGCATCGACGGACTGGGTACTTCCAAACAAACCGCCGTAGCCTGGCAAAAATAAACGAGCATGAAAAGATATTGTTATACGCTCGACCTGAAAGACGACCCGGCCTCCATCGCGGAGTACGAAAAGATCCACAAGAGCATCTGGCCGGAAATCCATAAAAGCATCACGGACGCGGGCATTACGGTGATGGACATTTACCGCACCGGCAACCGCATGTTCATGATCATGGAAGTGGACGACAGTTTTTCATTCGAACAAAAAGCAGCCATGGACGCCGCCAATCCCATCGTACAAAAGTGGGAGGAATTCATGTGGACTTTCCAGCAACCCATCCCCACGGCCAAACCCGGCGAAAAGTGGGTATTGATGGATAAGATATTTACGTTATGATCATAGACGCACACCAGCATTTCTGGCATTACTTCCCCGAGCGGGATACCTGGATGACCGATGAGGTGCTCCAGAGAGATTACCTGCCCGCCGACCTGGCGCCTATACTGGCCGCCAACGGGGTAGACGGCTGCGTGGCCGTGCAGGCGGACCAGAGTGAAAGAGAAACACAGTTCCTGCTGCAGCTCGCCAATGAGAACGAGTTCATCAAAGGCGTGGTAGGATGGGTAGACCTGAAAAGCCCGCGCGTGGCGGAACGGCTGGAATATTTTTCACAGTTCCCGCTGGTGAAGGGATTCCGCCACATCGTGCAGGGTGAGCCCGACAAGGAGTTCCTGCTCCGCAACGATTTTTGCCGCGGCATCGCAAGCCTGCAACGGTTTAAATTCACGTACGATATCCTCATCTACCCGCACCAGCTGCTCGCCGCGGTGGCATTTGCGAAAAAGTTCCCGGACCAGCCTTTCGTGCTCGACCATCTGGCCAAGCCCGATTTCGAAACAGGGGAACTGAAAGGGTGGGAACAGCACGTCCGTGCGCTCGCCGAACTGCCGAACGTTTGCTGCAAGCTCAGCGGCATGGTGACCGAAGCGGATCATCAACACTGGCAGCAAAGCGATTTCACGCCTTTCCTCGACGTGGCGCTCGAAGCATTCGGCGCAGACAGGCTGATGTTCGGGTCCGACTGGCCCGTGTGCCTCATTGCGGCGGATTATCCCCGGATGAAGCAAATCGTGACGGATTACATCGCCCGCCTCTCCGCCGGTGAACAGGCGAAGATCATGGGAGGCACGGCAGCGGCATTTTATCAATTATAATTTAAACAGTACATCAACAATGAATCTCGGATTACAGGATAAGGTGGTGATCGTGACAGGCGGCGCCAAAGGCATCGGCGAGGCAGTGTCAAAACTGATCGCCGCAGAAGGAGGCGTGGCGGTCATTGCCGGCCGTAACGAAGCCGACAACGAAAAAACGGTCAACGCCATCCGCCAGGCCGGCGGCAAAGCTTTCGGCATACAGGCGGAGCTGGGAAATGTGGAAGATTGTAAAAAAGTAATCGACCTCACGATAAAGGAATACGGCCGGGTAGACGGGCTGATCAACAATGCCGGCGCCAACGACGGCGTGGGCCTCGAAAACGGCAGCCCCGAAAAATTCATGGCGTCGCTGCAGAACAACCTGTCGCACTACTACAACCTGGCGCATTATGCGTTGCCTTACCTGAAAGCCACGAAAGGAAATATCGTGAACATCGGCTCCAAGGTAGCCACCACGGGTCAGGGTAACACATCCGGTTATGCCGCCTCCAAAGGCGCCATCAACGCGCTCACACGCGAATGGGCGGTGGAACTGCTGCCTTATTCCGTAAGGGTGAACACGGTGATCCCCGCTGAAGTGTGGACGCCGCTGTACGAAACCTGGATCAATTCCCTGCCCAACCCGCAGGAAAAACTCCAGTCGATCGTATCCAAAATCCCGCTGGAAAAACGCATGACCACTTCCGAAGAGATTGCGGCTATGACGGTGTTTCTGCTCAGCGGCCTGTCTGCCCACACCACCGGGCAAATTGTGTATGTGGATGGCGGGTATACGCACCTCGACCGTTCTATCAGTTAAACAAACAAAGCTTGCAACTGGATTCCACTGATAATTATTCACTTTAAACGCAATTGTATATGGCAGGCGGCGCAGCTTCCACAACCACTTATGCATCCACCGGTACAAAAAACGGTCAGAAGTATTTATTTCCCTTCATACTCGTCACCAGCCTCTTTTTCATGTGGGGCCTGGCGTACGGCCTGCTCGACGTGTTGAACAAACATTTTCAGGAGGCGCTGAATATCGATAAAGCCCGTTCCACCCTGCTGCAGGGCGCGTATTTCGGGGCCTACTTTATCATGGCGCTGCCGGCGGGCTACTTCATGAAGAAGTACAGCTACAAATCCGGTATCATATTCGGCCTGCTGCTATATGCAGCCGGCGCCGCTCTATTTTACCCTTCCGCTCACTTTGCGAATTTCGATGCCTTTCTCGTGGCGCTGTTCGTGCTGGCTTCCGGCCTCGCATTCCTTGAAACAGCCGCCAACCCGTATGTAACGGTGCTGGGTGAGCCTTCCAAATCCGAGTTCCGCCTTAACCTCTCGCAGTGTTTCAACGGGCTGGGCTCTTTTCTCGGGCCACTCATCGCTTCCAGGCTGTTTTTCGGCGGGGAAGAAGGGGCTGCAAATGCCGCCGGCGGAAAAGACTTGTCTTCCGTTCAGCTGGTGTACATCGTGATGGCGGCCGTCGTATTGCTGATCGCTTTCCTATTTTACCGCACACGCCTCCCGGAAATCACCGTGGAGGAAGATGCCGCTGTTACCAAGGGCGGCTCCGGAAAAGGATTGTTCGCGCACCGTCACTTCGTATGGGGCGTTGTCGCGCAGTTTTTCTATGTGGCAGCCCAGGTGGGCATCGGGGCGCTGTTCATCAACTATGTAGTGGAATACCTGCCCGGCGCTACGAGCGCCAAAGGTTCCGTGATGTTCGGCGTTGCGTTGGGCCTCTTTACCATCGGGCGTTTCGTGGGCACGGCGCTGATGCGCAAAATTGCGCCGAACACGCTGCTGGCTATTTACGCCGCCATCAACATCGCCCTGTGCGCCCTCGTTATGAGCGGCCAGGGAGCAGCTTCCATTTACGGGCTCACGATTACGTTCTTCTTCATGTCCATCATGTTCCCGACCATTTTCGCACTGGCGGTGAAAGACCTGGGGCAGCATACCAAAGAAGGTTCGTCGTACCTGATCATGTCTATCGTCGGTGGCGCGCTCGTGCCGTACGTGATGGGCCTCGTTGCCGAGCATGAATCAACCGCCATTTCATTTGTGGTGCCGCTGATCTGCTTCGTAGTGGTGTTCTTCTATGGCTGGAAAGGATCCAAGTTGAAATAACCGCTTTTATATAGGTTTTTAAACAGGCGTTCCCACGGGAACGCCTGTTTTTGTATACCCGGTCTTTATTGTAAAATGCGATTCCCCATCCTATAACCGGTCTTCCGACGGCCACATACGTTCTGCTTTATGACGAACGGCTTATATAGGGCGTAAATTCATATAAACATAGAATCAGCAACGGTTTCAGGGTATAGACGAACCGGTGGAAGCCAGCTCGCAAACTGGTGTTTTCACGAGACTCAGGCTATGTTGATTTTTAACGGGTTATAACGGAACGCCAGCCGCATACTTCCACCGCCGTTTATGCCCCCTTTTTCGTACCTTCCGTGGTAGAAACTTCTCCTTTATGAAGCCGCAATCCTGCCTGTTTATTGCCCTTTGCATCGTTTTTATGGCCTGTAAGAAGGAAAAACAGGAGCAAGGCACCCTGGTGATCACCTTCAACAACGTGGTGAACGGAGCACCCCTGAATCTGAACACTTCCAGCTATACGAATTCCGCCGGAGAGGCGTTTACGGTGACCGCGCTCAAATACTACATCAGCAATATCACGCTCACCCGCCTCGACAACAGCCAATTGACCCTGCCGGAAGGCTATTACCTGGTCGACGAAAGTAAACCGGCCAGCAAAACCATCCAGATTCCGGCTCCCAAGGGCGAATACAGGGGTTTTTCATTCCTCGTGGGGGTAGATAGCATCCGCAACGTCAGCGGGGCGCAAACGGGCGCGCTGGACCCCGTGCATGGCATGTTCTGGAGCTGGAACAGCGGGTACATCATGGCCAAGATGGAAGGTACTTCGCCGGCCTCCACAGCGGCAGGACAGGCGCTCAATTTTCACATCGGCGGGTTTAAGGGGGCGTATAATGCCGTGCGGCGGATTACGCTGGTGAGCCCTATCAGCCTCACCGTAAATGCGGACCGCAAGCCGGAAGTGACGGTTAAAACCGATCTCTACAGCTGGTTCAACGCGCCATACCAGGTGAAGTTCCAGGAAACGGCCACCATCCACGTACCGGGCGAAGCGGCCTGGAAAATTTCGGAGAACTATAGCAACATGTTCCGCATTACCGACGTAACAGACCTGTGATACGTTACTGCATATATGCCGCCTGCGTATTTCTGCTCATCTGGAGCTGCAGAAAAACGAAACCGGTGAGGCCGGAGCCGGTGCCTTTCACCCTCCAGCTACCGGACCATTTTCCCGCGCCCGTATACGACATGAGCCAGAACCCGCTCACGGTAGAGGGTATCGCCCTCGGCCGCCGGCTGTTTTACGACCCGCGGCTGTCGCGCGACAGCACCGTGTCTTGCGGCTTCTGCCACCAGCAGTTCGCCGCCTTCGCCCACTTCGACCATCCGCTGAGCCACGGGATAGATAACCGCACGGGGTTCCGCTCCGTACCCGGCCTGTTCAACCTCATCTGGCAGAAAGATTTTATGTGGGACGGCGGGGTGAACCACCTCGAAGTACAGCCGCTGACACCCATTACGGACCCCAACGAAATGGGGGAAGACCTCGGCCGGCTCATCGCGCGCCTGAACGCGGACGCGAAGTACCGCTCCCTGTTTAGCGAGGCGTTTGGGGAAGGGGAGATCAACAGCCAGCGACTCTTCCGCGCCCTGGCGCAGTTTATGGCCACCATGAATTCCTTCAATTCGAAATACGACAGCGTGGTGCGCAAAATGCCTGGAGCGCAGTTCACCCTTGAAGAGGCGAACGGCTACCGCGTATTCCAGGAAAAATGCGCCGCCTGCCACAAGGAGCCCCTCTTCACCGACGGCTCCTACCGTAATAACGGGCTGCCCTACAACGAATACCTCCACGACGCCGGCCGCATGCGCGTTACCGGCAGTACCGGCGATTACCTGAAGTTCCGGGTACCTTCCCTCCGCAACGTTCTTAAAAGCCCGCCGTATATGCACGACGGCCGTTTTTACGATATTTTCCATGTGTTCGACCACTATTCCACCGGCATCGAACAGACCCCTACTGTTGATCCGCTCGTATCGAAGGGCATACCCCTGTTGGTGTCCGAAAAACGTGAATTGTACTTTTTCCTGAATACGTTGACGGACCAGGGCTTCATTACCAATAAGTCGCTCTCGGAAATTTTGATCAATAATTAACTGTTAATAAGTAGGTTAGGTTTCATTAACATTTTGGAGGGCTTTATTTAACGCTTTCTGGCAGGAAATTTGCCAATTCCAGGCGTCATGAATATAAAAGTATTAAATAATGTTGTAAAGTGTGTAGTGGCAGTGCTGGTGGTACTGTTCCTGGGCACTGCGCCCGCAATGGCACAGCAGAAGGCCAAAACGCCTTCTACCGGTATTGCGAGCTATTATGCGCAGAAGTTCCATGGGCGGCCAACGGCCAGCGGTGAGATATTTGATAATACCGCCATGACGGCCGCGCATAACACCCTGCCCCTGGGCACGCTCATCAAAGTGACCAACCTGCGGAACCACCGCTGGGTAGTGGTAAAAGTAACGGACCGCCTGCATGCGGCCAACCGCCGGATCGTGGATCTGACGCAGGCCGCCGCCAAAAAACTGGGCTTCATTCACTGGGGGCTCACGAAAGTAAAAGTGGAAGTGGTATCGAAGGAATTTATGAACAGCCTGCCGATGCTCGACCTGGACCTGGCGGTCAATTAATTAACAACGTATCAAACGGGAAAAGGCAGAAAACAGCGCACGCTTATTTCTGCCTTTTTTGTTATCCGGAAGGTTCGCCGCTTTTTACATAGTTGATGTCAGATGGTCATAAATTGCAAAACATATGAGGTTTGTCTTCGTATTGCTTTTAATGCAGGCTTCACTTGTTGAAGTACATGGGCAACAGTATGTGCTGCCTAATGAGGAACAGGTTTTTTCCTTCAAAACCGGGAATGGTAAGATAGCGGTGCTTTGCAAGGATAAGAAGGACCAATACCTGGTTTACAGATTCGGCACAAAGAAGAAGCCGGAACTGGTGTTTCCTGCGTCAACAAAAACCGGCTGGGAACCGTTCAGGTATTCATATTACATGCGGGGAGGCGGTCCTCAAAATGAAGGTATGGACTTAAACTATGTGTATTTCGTCAGCAAAGGCTACAAATATGTTATCTACGACACGTATCATGCAGTTGGGGAAAAGCGGAAAGTGGGGGTAAAGGTAATCGATCTGCAAACGGATAAAGTTACAGATATTGTGGGATTGGTAAGTTCCGCGAAGGGAAATCTCACACAATTCAGGGATAATAAACGCTTGCTGGTTACGGACGAGTTGTTTGACTAGGTTGCGACTTCCGCAAAAAAAATCAGCAAACGGGTTTGTGCGTTTGCTGATTTTTTTTGGTATCCGGATGAACTTATTTTTTCTTTCCCTGCCGCGTCCAGCAGCTCATGACATGATCGTTCACCATGCCGGTGGCCTGCATGTAGGCATAGCAGATGGTAGAGCCCACGAACTTGAACCCGCGTTTCAGCAGGTCTTTGCTCATGGCATCGGAAACGGCTGTTTTGGCGGGCACTTCCTTCATGTCCTGGAAGTGGTTCACAATAGGCTGGTGACCTACAAACTGCCAGATGTATTGGTCGAAGCTGCCGAATTCTTTCTGCACGGCTAAAAAAGCTTTGGCGTTAGACACCACGGCGTTTATCTTCAGTTTGTTGCGGATGATGCCGGGATCCTGCAACAGCTTTTCGATTTTCTTCTCCGAATACTTCGAAATTTTCACGGCATCCCATTGATCGAACGCCTTGCGGTAGTTTTCGCGCTTGGTGAGCACGGTGTACCAGCTCAGGCCGGCCTGCGCGCCTTCCAGGTTCAGCATTTCGAACAGGTGGGTATCGTCGTGGTTGGGAATGCCCCATTCGTGATCGTGATAGTCTTTGTACAACTGGTCTTTCAGGCTCCAGCCGCATCTCGTCTTTTCCATTACAGTTCCCATTTTTTGATCATTTCCTTGATTTGCTTCTTGTATGTCTTCAGGTCGGCGATGGTTTGCTGGATGAAGCCGTTATCTTC
The DNA here is from genome assembly GCA_965653365.1 of uncultured Chitinophaga sp. GTDB lineage: Bacteria > Bacteroidota > Bacteroidia > Chitinophagales > Chitinophagaceae > Chitinophaga. The sequence continues at coordinate 59,652 of CBFGZV010000013.1, forward strand.
CAGCTTGCCGACCACCGTATTCATTTCCGCTTCGTTTTCATACGTCATTTGCCGGAACGGGTTGAGGTAGTCTTTCTCCCGCGAATGATAAATACCTTCGGTGATCATGCCGGAGGTATATACGGATTGCTCGAGGCATTTTTTCAGCAGGGTGGGCGTCAGTTCCCTGGCGCTGATCTGCTGCAGGTGCAGCAGGCACGCGAGGGCATGCTGCAGTTTGTCGTGCTCGTAGGTGGCCCCCAGTTCACGGTAAACGTTGTGCAGCTCGGGCCAGCTGCCGATCTTTCCCTTCCGGATGCGGTTCTTCACATCTTCCAGTGCGTCTGCCTTTATGAGTTGCCCGCCTACGTTGTGCCAGGCGGTGCGCTTGCTGTTTTTGCAGAATGCCTGCAGGGCGGGGAACGACTGGATATTAAACGTTGCGGCCAGCTTCACCAGGTTACGGATAGCATACAGGTTGATCAGCTCGCGGAACAAGGGGTAGGCTTTGTGTACTTTCAGCAATTGCGCCTTGCGGGAGGAGTTTTCGATGCCTTCCACAAAGATGGCCGTACGGCCTACCTTTTCATTTTCTTCAAGCAGCAGCTGCCTGCCTTTCTGCTGCAGGGATTTTTTGCCGGCCTTGTCTTTCTGGCCGTAAAAAGTTTTGCCTACGGCGGATTCGAACAGGTCCAGCGCGTTCAGCAGTTCTTCGGCCGAATCGGGCGCCAGGTAATCGTATTCGATATGCTGTGTTTTATCTGCGCGTTTGTCGCGGTCTACATATTTCCAGGCGTTGCGGGCCAGCGCGTACATGTTGTGCATGAACCAGTATCCGGGCATCACTTTCAGGGTGTCGTCGTGCTCGTCGTTCACCACCAGGCTGAACGGGTAGGGGATGTCGAGCTCGCTCATGTAGTTGCCTTTGGCGATGAGTGTGAAGCTGGCGAAGCGGGAATTGTGCTTGAGGCTCACGCACAGGCCGGGCCAGAAGCCTCTGCCGGCAATGATTTCACCGTCGGCGCCGCGGGAGTTGTGGTTAGATCCGATGGTGGCGCCGGCAGCCATGTTGCTTTGCCCCATGACGAGCGCGGCGCAAAGGAACGAGTTGTTATGGTGCTGTTCGTGCGCGGGGAAGATGAGTGAGTTCAGCACCTCGCAGCACGAAATGGTGGCGTTGTTGCCGAGATAGGAGTTGATGAGGCGCGCGCCGTATTTGAGCTGGGAATGGGATGCCATCACGAAGCGAACGGCCTTCACGCCGTAAAATACGCGGCAGCCGAAACCGATGATGCCGTTCACCAGTTCGCAGCCTTCGCCGATCTGCGAAGGGGCGCCGGGCTCGCTGTTGATGGTGAGGTTCTTCAGCTTGTTGGCGCCTTTCAGGTAAGCGTCCGACCCGATGATCACATCCTTGATGATCTTACAGTTTTTGATGACCGTACGGTCGCCCACCATACCGTAGTACCCGCGTTTTTTATCGAACTGTTTTTCGGTGAATGCCTTGAAACGGTCCATCAGCGCAATGTCGTGGCGGTTGCGCGTCCAGAGCCAGGCGTCGCCGGGCAGCATGCCGTCGAAGGGCATCACGCTGCGGCCGCCGTTTTCATTGCAAAGCTCCAGCCAGATGCGCACGCTCTCGGGCTCTCCTTCCTTCACGATGCCGTTGCCGAATTTGGCGTGATCGGTTACGGCCATTTCGTTCACATTGGCAATGATCACTTCGTTGCCGATGATATAGTGAGAGAGGAAGTTCACGTTGTGCACCACCACGTTGTCGCCGAAGTCGCAGCTGGCGATGGTGCTGTTGTACAGGCCCACGGGGAGGCGGAGGTTATGGAATTCGAGATAGTAAGGCTCCAGTTTGCCGATGCGTATCATGCCGTAAAAGTGGCAGTGCTGCACCAGGTTGGGATCGAATTCGTTGTCTACGAAAATATTGTTCCAGTCGTCCGACGTGTTATCGTTGCGCACGAGGGCTTCTATTTCCCAGGCTTTCAGTTTGCGGTGCTCGGTGTCGCGGCCGCGTTGTTGGTCGCGGAGGTAGTATTCGTCCCTGCCCTGGGGCAGGTAAGCCGGTTCAATAAACTGGTAACCCAGCTGGCTGAGCGGTTTTTTTTCAATACGGTTCATATGGAATACTATTCTACGGTTACGGATTTGGCGAGGTTACGCGGTTTGTCCACGTCGTACCCTTTCAACACGCCGATGTGATAAGCCAGCAATTGCAGCGGTATTACGGAAATCATGGGGGCCACCAGCTCGTCTGCTTCGGGCACCACAATCACATCGTCGGCCATGCCGGGGATTACCTGGTCGCCTTCGGTGGTAACGGCAATCACTTTGCCTTTGCGGGCCTTGATTTCCTGGATATTGGAGACTATTTTTTCGTAGTAACTGTCTTTGGTGGCAACAAACACCACGGGCAGGTGCTCATCTACCAGGGCGATGGGGCCATGTTTCATTTCGGCAGCCGGGTAACCTTCCGCATGAATGTAGGAAATTTCCTTCAGCTTCAGCGCGCCTTCGAGGGCGATGGGGAAGTTGTAGCCGCGGCCGAGGTAGAGGAAGTCGTGCGCGTCTTTGTATTTGGCGGCGATCTTTTTCACCTGTTCGTTCAGTTCAAGGGCAACGGCCACTTTTTCGGAAACGGCCTCCAGTTCGTCGAGCAGGTGCTGGAAGCGCTGCGGGGTAATGGTGCCTTTTGCCTCGGCTATTTTCAGGCCGATGAGGCATAAAACGGCTAGCTGTGCCGTGAAGGCTTTGGTGCTGGCCACGCCTATCTCGGGGCCGGCATGTGTATACACGCCGCCGTTGGAAAGGCGGGCGATGGAAGAGCCCACCACGTTACACACGCCGAGGATGATGGCGCCTTTTTCCTTGGCGCTTTCCATGGCCACCAGCGTGTCTGCCGTTTCACCGCTCTGCGACACGGCGATGATCACATCACCCTTGCCTACAACGGGATTGCGGTAGCGGAATTCCGATGCGTATTCCACTTCCACGGGAATGCGGCATAATTCTTCGATCATGTATTCTGCCACCAGCCCGGCATGCCAGCTGGTGCCGCAGGCCACCACAATGATGCGGTTGGCGTTGGTGAGCATGTCGAGGTGCTCGCGCAGGCCGCCCAGCGTAAGCTGGCCGCCCTTCGCGTCGAGGCGGCCGCGTAGACTGTCGAATATCGTCTGCGGCTGCTCGAATATTTCCTTCAGCATGAAATGATCGTACCCGCCTTTTTCGATAGCGGCCAGCTCAATGTCGAGCTTCTGGATGTAGGGCGTCTGTATTTCGTTGGCGATGTTTTTGAGAATGAGCTCGTCGGCCCGCAGTATGGCGATTTCGTAATCGTTGACATACACCACTTCCTTGGTGTATTCAACAATCGGCGAGGCGTCCGACGCAAGGAAGTGCTCGCCCTTGCCTACGCCGATCACGAGGGGGCTGCCCTTGCGCGCTGCAATAAGCGTATGCGGGTCGTCTTCATCCACGATCACAATCACGTATGCGCCCACTACTCTTTTCAGGGCTATCCGCACGGCTTCTTCGGTACTGCATCCGTTGCTGGATTTTATTTCCTGGATGAAGTGGATCAACACTTCGGTGTCTGTGTCGCTGGTGAAGGCATGGCCCTTGTTCAGCAGCTCCTGTTTGAGCTGTGCGTAGTTTTCGATGATGCCGTTGTGCACCATGGCCAGCCGCCCGTCGCCCGACAGCTGCGGGTGGGCATTGCGGTCGTTGGGCTCGCCGTGCGTGGCCCAGCGGGTATGCCCGATGGCGATGTGGCTTTTTAAATCTTTTCCGAGCACGTAATCTTCCAGCTCGGCTACCTTACCTTTCTTTTTGTATACTTTCAGGTCTCCTCCGTTCAGTAAAGCAACCCCAGTGCTGTCGTATCCCCGGTATTCGAGTCTTTTGAGACCTTTTAAAACAACCGGGTATGCTTCCCGGTGACCGATGTAGGCTACAATTCCACACATGATGTTTAGTAAGTTTTGATGGATTATCTACGCAATATGCAGCAAAAAATTTAGCAGGGGAAGCAAAGGCAGTAAATAAAAAAAATTAAAATGTGCCCGGCGGCGGGCACATCAGGGGGTATCGTAAGTAGAAAAAGTGCGTGTCAATAATCGGCTACATCGATCGTTACATTCTCGTTATTCCAGCCTGCGCGCGAGCGGTATTTCACCTGCCTGATGAGCGTTGTGATCTGCTCCTGCAGCGGCTTGTCGGTTTTATAGCGGGTGCGCGTAAACTGCGCGAGCTGATCGTTGCCGGTACATTTTTTTTCATCCTCGGGCTGCGGCCCGCTGATGCCGAGGTACCATCCGCTTTCGTCTTTCTGTTTGTATTTGTAAACGTACACGGTACTTTTTTTGAAGCGGTAATAGGTTTGTTTTTTCCCGAGCAGCACCAGCGAGTCGACTTTCATGTTATACTCCATGGAATTGTACAGCAGGCTTCGCGCCATGAGCTCCTGTTTATTGTAGGCAGCCGGGAACCTGTCTTGCCGCCGGATGGTGTTTAGTGCCGTCCACAGCGCCACGCGGTACCTGTCTTGCGCCGCGATGCTTTGCAACAGGCTGTCGGCCACGGGAAGGTTGTTTTTCAGGTATAGCTGCGCGAGCAATACCTGCTGCGCGGGGTTCTGAGTGGAAGCGTACCGGGTAAAGAAACGCGCGGCGTTTTTGTTGCTGTCGCGGAAAGGCAGCAGCAATGTGGCGTATTCATGCAGCGTGCTGCTGGCGTGAAACGGTTCTTCGTAATCATTCTCGTCGTTACGGCGGTTAAGACGGCTTTGTTCGGCCGCCAGCTCCTTCTGCAGCGCCACGCGTGCGTCGAACGCGATCTGGCTGATATGATCCGCGTAGAGCGCGGGTTGCACCAGGCCGCTGTCTGCCAGCGTAGCCAATAGGCCGTATACGGGCTCTTTGTAATCAGTGAGGGCCGTCAGCTCCAGCAGCGCGGGAAAGAGCGGCTTCGTGATGGCGAGAGAATCATACAGTGGCCGGAAAATAGTATAGAGGTTTTCGCCTTCGCCGAAAACGGGAATTTCCTTCAGCATGAGCTCTTTGAACAGGGCGTTGCCGGTGGTGGTTTTCTGCCGCACGAGCGCGAGCAATATGGCGCGTTGCAGGCTGGCGGTATCGTTGGCGGATTCATACGCCTTTTGCAGGAACGGCAGGATGGCGGGGTGTTTGATGTGCCCCAGCTCACCGATGAGATCGGTTTTGACGTCCATGTAATTTTTTTCTTTCGCGCTCCAACCGCGTATGAGGCTGATGAGCACGGGGGCGTCGGCGTCCTGGTAGTTAGGAGTGCTGACGGAACTGCGGGCCTGCTGGCGGGTGGTGCTGTCGGTGCTGTAAAAGTCGGCGAAAAGCGCAGCCGCTTTGCTGGCGTATACCGGCGCGCCAATCAGCGTGTCGGCGGGCGTGAAGCTGTCAAAGAACGTACGGACGAAGGCTGATGGGCCCTTCACATTGTCGGCGATGCTGTACAGGGTGTATTGCACGCCGTTGCGCAGGAATATTTTGTAATGCAGGCTGCGCGAGCTGTTGGTGTCGCGCATCTGCAGCAGCATGGTTTCCCAGCCGGGCAGGCGCCCGTATTGCTTTGCATGCACCACCATGTCGCCGCCGCCGCTCAGTTCTTCTACCTGTTCCTGCCAGAATTTAGCGCTGTCTTTGGCGCTGTAATAGCGGTTGAATTTGCGGAACACCACGTTCACTTCCTCTCCCGTGCTGTCTACCTTGAACGATTTGTTTTTAATCCTGTTGAGGTGGTCGGTGTTTTCGTCGGAGCGCCCGCCGGTGAATGATTCCATGAGGGCTTCATCGTCTTTCGGCATCACGGCCGTTTTGACGGAAAACAGCAGGCTGGTGTCGCGGTACGGCTCGAAGCGCTGGTAGACGGGCTGCTCCGGCAGGAAGGAGTCGAAAAATTCCCGCACGGGCTTTTTATCGTTTTTATACCGGGCGCACAGCAGGTAGTAATGCGGGCCCTGTAAAAGAATGCGCGTTTCGGTGAGGCTGTTGTCTGTATTGAGGTTCACCAGCTCGAGGCAGGGATAACCCTGCCAGGTGATGAACCGGCGGCTCTTTTGCTGTTTGATGAACGGCGACTGCCGGAAGCTCTCTTCGACGAAACTGAGATCTACGGTATCTTCTTCCAGCCCGCTGTACCCGGGAATGGTTTTGCGCATCACCAGGTAACTGTTGCCGTTGCGGCTGTCGAGCGCTTCGTATTCCTGCCGCCGGCTGAGCGTGCGCAGGGTGACGTTGCCCGCGGCAACGGGCGTGTGCGGCATCTTCACGGAGAAGCCGGCGGCAGCGGAGCGGTAGGTTACCCACTCGCCGGCGCTGAAAGGCCGGAGACGGATGGAAGAAAAAAAGCGGTCTGCTTCCGGGCCGGCGGCATATTCACCGGTACCGCTGATTTTAAAAATGATCACCTCGAAGGGCGTGATGAAAATGTTGTAGCGCTGCAGGTCGCCGCGGCGGGTGCGGTTGCGGATGTCGAATCCTTTGTAGCCGCCGTTGTGGATTACCTGCCTGGAAATGATGCGGCCGGGAATGTTTTCATAGAGCAGGCTGTCTATCCGCAGGTACACATCGTCTTCGCGCTGGCCGAGGCTGAGGGCGTTGGTTTTGATGCGGCTCACCAGGTAATAGGCGCCGTTGGCGAGGTCTGCATACTGCAACTGGTTCAGCATGGTGAGGCTGCTGAAATTATACAGCTTACCGGGCACTTCGGCCTGTATCCAGCCGTCGTCGGACATATAAGGCCGGAACACCACGGGCGCCCGCATTTTTTCGAGCGCTTCCTTCTGTTCGCTGTCGCGGTTGGTGGTGAGCACCGGCCGCACGGTGTAGCCTGCTTTGCGCAGCAGGCGGATGAGTCCGCGTTCGCCGGGCAGGTGGGCGGCGCCTACCCCGGCAAACAGGGAGCCGTGGCGGACGATGGAGTCGATGGCGCGGAACATGTTTTCGTTCCGCTGGTACAAAAACTTTTCGAGGAAAACGGGCGAGTCGTATTGCCCGGCCGAGATGGAATCGAGCATATCGAGGTCGCCGCGGCGGTATGCGTCGTTGAGCTTGCTGCGGGCTTCCTGCGGGTTTTCGATGTCGCGGTGCTGCTTTCTGGATTTTTTATCGTTGGCCGCGTCGCGGTACGATTCGAGCATGAGGCGCTCGGACTCCTCGAAGCTTTCCACGCCGGCGGCTTTCTTGCCAAGCTTGCTGCCTACCTGGTAAATGTACATGTCGAGGAAAGTATCTTCTTCAAAATCTTCCTGCGCGGCAAAAGAACGGTACAGCAGGTGGTTGATCATTTCGGGGCGATAGGTGAGGGCCGTGCGCACCAGGTCGTTGTACGGACCGATGGTAAAGGCGTCGGGCGCCATGTGGCCGCCGCCCATATCGTTCACGTAGCGGGAACTGATCCGCAGCATTTTGCTTTTTGAAAAATCTTCCTGCAATTGCTGCGGATCTGTTTCCAGCGCCACGATATCTGCATTGCGGATGCAGTGATAAAAAGAATCGCTCAGGTTAAACGCCAGTTTGTTGCTGACGTGCATGGTGCCGAAGAGATAGGAAGGCTTCGGCATGTTTTTGCCGGTGATTTCCCACAACAGCCCCTGGTATTTTTTCGATTGTGCTTTTACGAACGTACAGGTGAGCAGCAACAGCACAAGGTATACTACGCTTTTTTCACGGTTCATATGGAGATTCCAGGGATTAGGTACCTCCAAATATACTGAATCTTAGCGGCGTTGCAGCACCCGCTCGAACAGGCCGAGGATGCGTTTGTACTCGTCCGTCCAGCTGGAAGGCTCCACGAATCCATGGTCTTCCACGGGGTAAACGGCCAGCTCCCAGTTGTTTTTACCGAGCTCGATGAGGCGTTGCGACAGGCGTACGATGTCCTGGAAATGCACGTTCACGTCTACCATCCCGTGGCACATGAGCAGGTGCCCTTTGAGGCCTTCGGCGAAGTAAATGGGAGAGGAGCGGCGGAACGCAAGGCTGTCTTCTGCGGGGCGGTTGAGGATGTTGGACGTATACCCGTCGTTATAGTGCGCCCAGTCGGTCACGGAGCGGAGCGCCGCGCCGGCCGCGAAATCGTCAGGCGTGGTGAACATGGCCATGAGGGTGATAAAACCACCGTAGCTGCCGCCGTAAATGCCGATACGCTTGGGGTCTACGCCATGCTGCTGCGCCAGGTAACGGGCGCCGTCTACCTGGTCGGTCAGGTCTTTACCACCCATGTGCCGGTAAATGCCGGTACGCCAGTTGCGGCCATACCCCGCGCTGCCGCGGTAATCGATGTCGAGCACGGTATACCCGAGGTCGGTCAGCAGGTTGTGGAACATATATTCCCTGAAATACTGGCTCCACCATTTATGGGCGTTTTGCAGGTAGCCGGCGCCATGCACGAATATCACCGCCGCGCCGTTCTTTTTGGCGGGGTCGGGCGTGTACAGGCGCGCGGGCACCATTTCATTGTCGCGGGCCCTGAAGCTGATCACGTTCGCTTCGCGCCAGGGGTAGGCTTTGAATTCGGGCGACTGCGCCTGATCGGTGATCTGCACGGGTTTGGCGCCGGCCTTGTTTTCCTGGAGATACAGTTCCCAGGGTTTGTTGGACGCGGAATAACGGTAGGCGAGCCACTTTTCGTCGGGCGACAGGCTGACGGTGTGCGCGCCGGGCATGGTGGTGAGCCTTTCGGCTTTGCCGCCGCTCACGGGCAGGCGGTAGTAGTGTTTTTCACCGGGATTCACCTCGTTGGTGAGCAGGTAGAAATGACTTTTATCGCGCGACAGCCGGGCTTCCTGTACCTCGTAACTGCCGCTGGTGAGGGCTTTCTTCTGGCCGGTAGCCACCTGGTAAGTATAGAGGTGCGAATAACCGGTAGCCTCGCTCTGGAAATAACAAGTCTGGTCGTTTATCCAGCCCATGTTGGCGTTGCTCACGCCGGGGCCACCAATCCATGCTTCGTCGCGCTGGCGGTCTACCAATTGCAGTTTGCCGGTGGCTGCGTCGAGGAGCATGATCCACCGGTCCTTGTTATCGGTGGAAACGATGTTCACGAGCGCCTGCGTGCCTTTGGGCGCCCAGACGGGACTGTACATCACCACGCTGCGGGCTTTTCTGGCGGTGTCTTTACCGGGATAGTCCTTCAGGAAATCCGGTTTGTCCTGTATGCCGGGGAGCCCGTTGACTTTAACGGCGAGCACGGTGTCGTTCTCACGGTCGTACACGAAGTATTCGAAGGAAGAGCGCTCCGCGCCCGTTTTGGTGTAAGCGGGGATATCCGTGGTGTAGCCGGTTTCGGTCACATAATTGGGCACGATGGTGCTCTTTTCGCCGGCCGGCGACCTGAAGAGGCGGTAGGCCACGAAGCGGCCGTCGGGACTGATGCGGCTGTCGGCCAGGGACTTGTCTTCCAGGTACAGGGCGCGGAGCTGCTCCGCTTCGGGGAGGCTTTTATTGAACGCGGTAGCGGCGTCGCTTTTGGCTTTCCTTTCCCGCAATACTTCGAAAAGTTGCTGCTGCTGTTGCTGGAGGAACAGGTTCTGCGGAGAAAGTACCGAGGGCTTGTCGGACGGCTTGACGCCGTTCACGAAGTTGGTGAGCTGTTCCGTTTCACCGCTTTTGGGATCCCATGCAAAGAGGTTGCGGCCGCCGCGGAAGATCACGCGGGTATCATTAAAAGAAAAGCCCACCGCTTGTTCCGCATCCGCCGTGCGGGTGATGCGGGTTTCTTTGCCGGTGGCCATTTCCTGGAAAAACACGTCGCCCTGGTAGGCATACACCCGCTGTGTTTGCGCCTGGTTATACACCGCATTGTTGCGGGCGTTGATGAAGTTGCGGTCTGCCGCTTTGGTTTTTACCGGCGTGTGCGCATGGAGGCCGATGCTGTACATCGAATCGGCGTAGGCCTTTTCAGGGTTCCATGAAAAAAATACGGTTTTGCTGTCGCCGCTCCAGGTGATGTTGTCGGGCGAAGTGCCTATCCATTTCGGGTCGCGCATGATTTTTTCAACGGTCAGTTGTTGTGCATAGGCGGGTATGGCCAGCAGTGCGCCCGCCATGGACGCTATTATTGTCTTCATATTGGTGAATAGTGTAGAATGTTATAATTTGTTGCAATATAAGAAACAGATGGGCACAACAGCGCGTAATATGATGACCGGCACGCTCCTGGTGCTGATACTGGCGGCCTGCGGGCAACGCAAACAGGCGGCAAGGGTAACGGTGCCGGTGACGGAAGACAGCACTTTCCTGACAGGCACGTTCTTCCTCGTGCGCCATGCGGAAAAAAATCCCGGGGCGGATTCCACGCTCACCGCGGCAGGGCGGCAGCGGGCCGGCAAGTTGTACCGCCTGCTGAAAGATTCCGCCATCGCCCGCATCTACAGCACAAAATACAAGCGGACCATGCAGACGGGCGACAGCCTGCGCTTACAGGGCCGTGTGGATACGGTGCTCTATCAGCCGGACAGTACGGGGGAATCGCTGCTGTATGCCATCAGCCGGCATGGCGACTGGGGCAAGCGCATTCTCGTGATCGGCCACAGCAACACACTCATTCCCATCCTTAAAAGCCTGAACGCGAAGCCCCGCATCGACTCCATTGCCGACAAGGATTACGGAAACCTTTTCATCGTTTATAAAACAAGAAACAGCAGCCGCTACGTGCAGCAGCGGTATTGAAGCTTTTTACAGCAGAATGCCCTGCAGGAACAAGTACGCCACGCTGAAGTAAATCACCAGGCCGGTCACGTCTACCAGCGTTGCCACGAATGGCGCGGAGGAACTTGCAGGGTCGGCGCCGGCGCGTTTCAGCAGCAGCGGCAGCATGGAGCCCGAGAGGGTGCCCCAGAGCACTACGCCTATCAGCGATACGCCCAGCGTGAGCGCGATCAGGAATGTATGTTCGCCATAGGTGTGAAAGAAGTGATTCCAGATAAGGATGCGGGCAAAGCCTACCAGGCCCAGCACACCGCCCAGCATGAGACCGGAAAATATTTCGCGGCGCATCACCCGCCACCAGTCGCGCGTGGTGAGCTCGCCCAGCGCCATGGCCTGGATGATGAGGGTGGATGCCTGGGAACCGCTGTTGCCGCCGCTGGAAATAATGAGCGGCACAAACAGGGCGAGCACAACGGCCTTGGCGATCTCATCCTCGAAATACGTCATGACGGTCGCCGTGAGCATCTCACCCACGAACAGTACCACCAGCCAGCCTACGCGCTTTTTGATCAGCTTCAGGAACGGCATGTCGAGATACGGCTCGTCGAGCGCCTCGGTACCACCGATCTTCTGGATGTCTTCCGTATGTTCTTCGTTGGCAATCCACAGCATGTCGTCGATGGTCACGATGCCGAGCATCACGCCCTGGGTATCGAGCACGGGCAGAGCCACGCGGTTTTCGAGCCGGAACACCTGGATGGCCTCTTCCTGTTCGTCGTTCACATGCAGGGCCACGAAGCGGTCGTCCATCAGCGTTTTCACCTGCGTTTCAGGCGATACGAGGAGGAATTCCCGGATACGGAAATCGTCGAGCAGCTTGCCCTCGTTGTCGATGATGTATATCACGTCGATGGTCTCACTGTCCCGCCCGTACATCCGTATATGCTGCAATACCTGGGCCACCGTCCAGTGCGCTTTGGCGGCAATGTAGTCGGGCGTCATGATACGGCCCACGCTGTTCTCGGGGTAGCCGAGCAGCGAAAGGGTCACCTTTCTTTCTTCGGGATGCAGCAGCTTGATCAGTTCCTGCACGGCCTGGCTGGGCAGTTCTTCGAGAAAGGCCGTACGGTCGTCCGGCGGCAGCTCATTGAGCAGCTCCGCCGTTCTGGCGGCCGGCAGCGCCCTGATGATATCTTCCTGGGCCGGGAACTCCAGGATCCTGAACGCCGCCGCGGCGCGGCCGAGCGTGAGGTTGTTCATGATCAGCACGGCCTCGTCCGGCACCTCGTATATCAGTTCGGCAACGTCGGTAATCAGCTGGTCGTCGAGGAACGTTTTCAGTTCCCGCGACGGCTGCTCTTTCACCAGCTCCTCGAATCGCTCCAGTAATGCGGTATTTTCCATATTAAACAGGCCTTGCGTGAAAACAATGTATTACAAAATCTCCTGAACGTGCTTGCGGATGTTGCCGCTGATCACGTCGGTGGGCAGGTCGTTGGCATCCTTGCCGAACGGGTCTTCGATCTCTTCCGCAATCAGCTCAAGGCTGGCCAGTACATAAAATATAAACACCACCATGGGTATCACCAGGTATCCCAGCCCGAAAACATACCCCATGGGCAGCGTCATCACATAAAAGAAGATGAATTTTTTGAGGAACACACTGTATGAAAAGGGGATGGGGGTGTTCTTGATCCGCTCGCAGGCGCCGCATACGTCCGCCAGCGATTCCAGCTGCGCGTTGATGGTAATGAGCTGGTCGCCGGAAATCACCTGCTGGCGGTACAGCTCGTTCACCTTCGCCATGATGATGCCGGCCACCTGGTTGGGCACGTGCTTCCCCGAACGGATAGCCGCCTTGTCTTCCGCACTGAGCCCTTCGAAGCTGTTTTCATGTACCTCTCCCCGCAAATGGTCTTTGAGCGCGAAGGCGAAGTTGGGGATCATGACCCGGAAAAACTGCCGCGACGGATGCGCGGCGGGCAATATGGCGTGCAGCTTGAGGGCGAGGTTACGGCTGCTGTTCACCAGCGCGCCCCACTGCCGGCGGCCTTCCCACCAGCGGTCGTACGCCGTATTGGTGCGGAATACCAGCAGCAGCGATATCACAAAGCCCAGCAGGCCGTGCATGGCGGTGATGTTTTTGATATGGTCTTTCTCCGACAGGCGGAATACCTCCAGCTCCAGCCACGCAATAACGGCCGAATAAATGGCCATGGCGATGAACATGGGAAACAGCTTCTTTACAGTGTCGGCCTTATGGATGCGGAAGATGAAAGTAAACCAGTCCTTAGGATTATAGTTGATCATAGCAGCAAAAATAAATATCAATTCTGATTCCCCGCATTTTGTTAACTGACCGGTTTGATGTTACTTTACGTCTCTTTTATTACGTGAGATTATGATCAAGCCGTATTTATACATTCAGAAAACAAAAGAAAAGGGACGCGGTGTTTTCACCAAGGAGCCCATTCCCGCCGGAACACAAATTGAAATATCGCCTGTACTGGTTTTGTCCAATAGCGATACCCAGGTTGTCGACAAAACGAAACTGCACAACTACATCTTCCTTTGGGGAATGAGGGAAACCCGCTCCTGCATCGCGCTCGGCTTCTGTTCCATTTATAACCACGCGTACGAGCCCAACTGCGAGTACGAAATGGACTTCGAAGCGGAAACCATGGCCATCAAAACCCGCCGCGACATCAAAAAAGGCGAGGAACTGTCCATTAACTACAATGGCGATACCGACGACAAATCACCCGTTTGGTTTGATGTAAAACGCAAATAAAAAAATCCGCGCGCTATCCGCCGGATTTCTTAATATTGTAAATTATATAAGCACTTATATATTTATGGGCTTTTACCCTCAACTCGGTTATCTCATTTTCGGCAGCCGTCTTCGGCGGCTCAGCGAGTACTTCCTGGCGGAGGTGAACAAGGTGTACGGCCAGCAGGGCATCGCCTTCGACGCCAGCTGGTTCCCGCTGTTTTACCTGCTGTCTGAACGAGAGCGGCTGACGCTGATGGACATTGCCACCGAGCTGGAGGTGTCCCATTCCGCGGTGAGCCAGCTGGTGACCAACCTGCGCAAAAAGGGGCTGGTCAAAACCAGCCGGTGCGAGGAAGACGGGCGGCGGCAATGGGTGGTGTTCACCAAAAAAGGCGCGGCCCTGCTGGAGCAGGTGCTGCCCGTCTGGAAAGGCATCGATGCCGCCATGCAGGCATTGGTGGCGGAGAATAAACAAAGCAGCAAAATACTGGAGGCGATCAATACGCTGGAGCAGGCCGTGGAAACCCTTCCGCTGGCCGACCGCATCCGGCGCGAAATGGCCATCAACACCAAAACAGATCTTACATGAGCAAGGTTTTTCATTATGGCAAAGAGGCGCTCACGGTAGCCGTGGCGCTCGACATTGCCGCCGGCCACACCAAAGGCGTGCTGACGCCGGATGTGATGGCCCGGGTGCGCACCAGCAACGGGCATGTGCAGGCCATCGTGCAGGAGCATACCACCGTGTACGGTATCAACACGGGCTTTGGCCCGTTGTGCGACACGAAGATTTCGGAGGAAGACACGCGGGCATTGCAGTACAACATCCTGCAAAGCCACAGCGTGGGCGTGGGAGCGCCCATCCCGGAAGAGATCGCGCGGCTGATGCTGATCACCAAAGTACAGGCGCTGGCGCAGGGATATAGCGGAGTGAATCCCGTTACGCTCGAACGCATCGTCTGGCACATCGATCACCAGGTAACGCCGCTGGTGCCGGAGAAAGGGTCTGTGGGCGCTTCGGGCGACCTCGCGCCGCTATCGCACCTTTTCCTCCCGCTGATCGGTTTGGGCGAGGTGTGGTACCGGGGCGTGAAGTTGCCGGCGGCGGAAGTGCTGCGGCAGGAAGGGCTGGAACCCGTGGTGCTGGGCCCGAAAGAAGGGCTGGCGTTGATCAACGGCACGCAATTTATTCTGGCCTTCGCTACCAAAGCGGTGGCCCGCCTGCACAACGCCCTTGAAGCGGCGGACGTGATAGGGGCCATGTCGCTCGAAGGACTGATGGGCACCGCCAAACCGTTCGACCCGCGTTTGCATGCCATCCGGCCGTTCGCCGGCAACCAGCTGGTGGCCCACCGCCTCGACGCGTTGCTGCGCGGATCGGAGATCATGGCGTCGCATGCGGATTGCGGGCGCGTGCAGGATCCGTATTCGCTGCGTTGCATGCCGCAGGTACACGGCGCATCGCGCACGGCATGGCAACACCTCGCGTCGCTCACGGAAATTGAGTTGAACGCGGTGACCGACAATCCCATCATATTTTCCGCTACCGATACCATCAGCGGCGGCAACTTCCACGGCCAGCCCATGGCCTTGCCGCTCGACTATGCCACCATCGCGGCGGCGGAGCTGGGCAACATCGCCGACCGGCGGTGTTATATGATGATCGAAGGCCGGTTCGGCCTGCCGAAATTATTGATCGAAGATGCCGGGCTGAACTCCGGGTTTATGATACCGCAGTACACCACCGCGGCGCTGGTGACCGAAAACAAAACGCTTTGTTTCCCGGCCAGCGCAGACAGTGTGCCTACGTCGCTGGGGCAGGAAGACCATGTGTCGATGGGCTCCATCAGCGGGCGGAAACTGATGCAGGTGATCGGCAACCTCGAATACATCCTGGCCATCGAGCTGCTGTATGCCACGCAGGCGATCGACTTCAGGCGGCCTTTGAAATCCGCCCCCGTCATCGAAGCCTGTCACGATCACGTACGGGAGTTCGTGCCCTTCGCGAAGAAAGACCGCATTTTTGCCATCGATATCGCCGCGCTCCACCAGGTGGTGAGCAGCGGTTCATTAGTGCGCGTGGCCAACGAAACGGCCGCCGCCCACCAAATCAATTTAAACGGTTCGTATGAAAAACAATTCCAGCTTTCTTGATACCTATGCGGCGCACCCGCATTACAAAGCCCCGCGGGGCACACAGCTGCACGCGCGCTCCTGGCAAACGGAAGCGCCGCTGCGCATGCTGCTCAACAACCTCGATCATGAAGTAGCCGAAAATCCCGACGAGCTGGTGGTATACGGCGGCATCGGCCAGGCGGCGCGCAACCGCGAAGCGTTGCAGCAGATCATACAGGTGTTGCTCACGCTCGACGATGATCATTCCCTGCTCGTGCAGTCCGGCAAGCCGGTGGGCGTGGTGCGTACGCATCCGCAGGCGCCGCGCGTGCTGCTGGCCAACAGCAACCTCGTGCCCAAATGGGCTACCTGGGAGCATTTCAACGAACTGCGGGCCAAAGGGCTGATGATGTATGGGCAGATGACGGCCGGCAGCTGGATTTACATCGGCACGCAGGGCATTCTGCAGGGCACGTATGAAACATTCGTGGAGTGCGGGCGCCAGCATTTCAACGGCAACCTGCAGGGCAAATTACTGGTGACCGCGGGCATTGGCGGAATGGGCGGCGCACAGCCGCTGGCGGCTACCATGGCCGGCGCGGTGTTTCTCGGCGCAGATGTAGACCCTGCACGTATCCAAAAACGCATCGATACCAGGTACATCGACCGCATGACGCATTCCTACGAAGAAGCGATTGCCTGGGCGAAAGAAGCGCAGGCGAAAGGCGAAGCGCTGTCGATCGGCCTGGTGAGCGACGCGGGCGATATGCTGGAAAAACTGCTGCGCGATAACATCGTTCCCGACATCCTGACCGACCAGACCTCCGCGCACGACCCCATCAACGGGTATGTGCCCAACGGCCTCACGCTGGCCGAAGCCGCCACGCTTCGTACTGCCGATCCCGTGAAGTATAAGCAACTGTCGCTGGCCAGTATGGCCCGCCATGTGCGATTCATGCTGGAACTGCAGCAGCGCGGCGCGGTGACGTTCGACTACGGCAACAACCTCCGGGAGTTCGCCAGAGAAGGCGGCGAGAAAAACGCATTCAACTTTCCAGGTTTTACACCGGCCTATATCCGCCCGCTGTTTTGCGAGGGCAAAGGGCCGTTCCGCTGGGTGGCACTGTCCGGCGATCCGGAAGATATCTATACCACCGACCGTGCGCTGATGGAAGCGTTCCCGGATAACACACCGCTCATCAACTGGCTGCAGAAAGCCCAGGAGCGCGTGGCCTTCCAGGGCCTGCCCGCCCGCATCTGCTGGCTGGGCATGGGTGAAAGGGAAAAAGCGGGACTGATTTTCAACGAGCTGGTGCGCAGCGGTAAAGTGAAGGCGCCCATCGTGATTGGCCGCGACCACCTCGATTGCGGATCCGTAGCATCTCCCAACCGCGAAACGGAAGCGATGAAAGACGGTTCCGATGCGGTGAGCGACTGGACGCTGCTGAACCTGATGTCGAACACCGCGGGCGGCGCCACGTGGGTGTCGTTTCATCATGGGGGCGGCGTGGGCATGGGATATTCCCAGCATGCGGGCATGGTGGTGCTGGCCGACGGCACCGACCGCGCAGCCGCCTGTTTGCGCCGCGTGCTGTACAACGATCCGGCGATGGGTATTTTCCGGCATGCGGATGCGGGGTATGAAAGAGCGGAGGAGTGGCGCGATAAATTCGGATTGGGGCTCTAGGATGCCGTCGTGAATGGTTTGCCGTTCGCGCACGTAGGCGGGCAACACTTCAGCAGGCATCGCCGTACGACGTCCGCATCTTTTCAAGGCATCCGGAATGCCCGGGTATTTTAAATCGAGATCCAAAAAAAGGACCATATGCAACTCATTGGCCCATTTTCACAAATATTGCCTTTGACCGGGCTGCCGGACAAAGGGCCCATCCGCGACGAAGCGTTGCAGGTGATGACCGGCGGCGGCGTGCTGATCAGCGAAAGCGGCGTGGAGTTCGGTGATTACAGCACGCTGAAAAAGGCCCACCCAACGGCGCGGCTCGAACTGGTAGAGGAGCCGCAGGTGTTGATCCCCGGCTTCATCGACGCGCACACCCACATCTGTTTTGCCGGTAACCGCAGCCGCGATTATGCCATGCGCGTCGCAGGCAAATCGTACCTCGACATTGCGCGGGCCGGCGGCGGCATCTGGGATTCCGTGACGAAAACCCGCGAAGCCACCGTCACCGAACTGGCTGAAAATACGGTGGCGCGCGCCAACCGGCATTTGCAGAACGGCGTTACCACCATAGAGGTAAAAAGCGGTTACGGGCTCGATGCGGAAAACGAACTGAAGATGCTCCGCGCCATCAGAACGGCCGGGCTGCATACGCCTGCCACGCTGATACCTACCTGCCTCGCCGCGCACATGCGGCCAAAGGATTTCGATGGCGACGACAAGGCGTATCTGCATTGGATCATTAACGAACTGCTGCCCCTGGTGAAAGCGGAGCAACTGGCAGACCGGGTGGATATTTTTATAGAAGAAACGGCTTTTTCCGTGGAAGCGGCCAGGGCCTTTCTGCCGAAAACGGGGATGAAGATCACCGTGCACGCAGACCAGTTCAGCAGCGGTGGTTCACAGGTGGCGGTAGAGATGCATGCATTGTCTGCCGATCATCTCGAAGCGTCGAAAGAGGACGATATTCGCAGGCTCGCGGCTTCCAATACCGTGGCGGTCGTATTGCCCGGCGCCTCGCTCGGCCTGGGAATGCACTACGCGCCCGCGCGTAAGCTGCTCAACGCCGGTGCGTCGGTGGCGATTGCCAGCGACTGGAACCCCGGCTCCGCGCCGATGGGCGATCTGCTGATGCAGGCGGCCGTATTGAGCGCGGCGGAAAAATTATCGACTGCCGAAGTGCTGGCGGCGCTTACGTTCCGTGCGGCCAAAGCATTGGGCATTGCCGTTCCGGCGGCGGATTTACAGGCGTATCCCTGCAAAGACCACCGCGATATCCTGTACTACCAGGGAAGCATGAAACCCGTGGCGGTTTGGAAGGCGGGCAACAGGATAGGCGGCTGAGCATACAACGGCGAAGCAAATGGGTAAAGCGGCCACGCGCCGTTACACGGAATAAGAAAATTTTGATCACCGCCGCGCTCGCGGCGAACTAAACCAGGCCATATGACTTTACTACATTACCGCCCTACTGCTGATAACGTGTGGACGGGGCGCGTGGACGGTGATACGCCCGATGTGCAGCGATGGCACCAGGTGGTGCGGCGTGTTGATATCAGTCGCGAGCCGTTGCCGCCGCTGCATCCGGGGCATAAAGGCATCGCTTTGCTCGGATTTGCCTGCGACGAAGGCGTGCGCCGCAACAAAGGCAGGGCGGGCGCCGCAGACGGCCCAGCGGCATTGCGGAAAGCCTGCGCCAGTTTCCCCGTGCACTTCGGTGCGCACATCCTGGCCGATGCGGGCGACATCGTATGCGAAGACGGGCAGCTCGAATCGGCGCAGGAAACATTGTCCGCTACCGTGCAGCATATTTTGCAGGCGGGCTACTTCCCGCTACTGCTCGGCGGCGGCCATGAGATCGCTTTCGCGCACGAACGCGGCATCCGCCGGCATGGCGGTACAAAGCAGCTCGGCGTGATCAATTTCGACGCGCATTTCGACCTGCGCGAGCCCGATGCGGCCGGGCCCAGCTCGGGTACCGGCTTCTGGCAGATGGCGCAGGAACGGGAGCAGGATGGAAGCGCTTTTCATTACCTGGCTCTCGGTATCCAGCAAAACAGCAACACACCCAAACTTTTTCAAACGGCCGACGCACTGGGCGTGGAATACCTGCCGGCGTCCGTTTTCCAGCTCAAATACCAGGAGCGCCTCATCGGCGCCATACAGGCTTTCATCCAGCGGAATGACCGCATTTACCTCACCACCTGCCTCGACGTATTCGCCGCCGCATATGCGCCCGGCGTGAGCGCCACCGCCTATAACGGGCTTATTCCTGATGCGCTGTTCCTCGACTGTTACCGCACCGTGTTACGCAGCGGCAAACTCGCCGGGGCCGACATCGCGGAACTGAACCCCGCGCTCGATGCGGACCAGCGCACGGCGAAACTGGCGGCCTCGCTCGTATTCGAAATCGTGATGAATTATTATGCTACTTTCGCAGCATGAAAATTGGTTTGATGTCAGACACGCACGGCTACCTGCACCCGCAGGTGTTCAAGTATTTCGACCAGGTGGATGAGATCTGGCACGCCGGCGATATTGGCAACGTGGCGCTGGCAGACGAGCTGGAGGCCTTCAAACCCTTCCGCGCCGTATACGGCAATATCGACGGGCAGGATATCCGTATCCGTTACCCCGAGCACAACCTCTTTATCTGCGAAGGCGTGAAAGTCTGGATGACCCACATCGGGGGCTATCCACCCAGGTACACGCCCGCCCTCAAACCGCATATCCAGAAAAAACGGCCGCAATTATTCATCACCGGGCATTCCCACATCCTGAAAGTGATCCCCGATCCGGCATTGCAATTGTTACACATCAACCCGGGCGCCTGCGGCAAGCAGGGCTGGCACAAAGTGAAAACCCTCGTGCGGTTCGAATTGCTGAACGGCGATATCAAGGCCCTCGAAGTGATTGAATTGCCGGATTAGAAACGTATATTTATAGGACCGCGACTGTTGCTTATGAAGATATTGCCCGTTTGTGTCATTGTCTGGATGCTTTGTATGATCACTGCCCGTGAAGCCACGGCGCAGAAAATCCTGCAGCTGGTGCAGGTGGAAAACGACAGCAGTTACATCGAAGATCATACGGAAGACCTGACGCTTCGCCTCTTCGGTTCCCGCAAATACACGTACTACGATATGATAGACAGGGGCCTGAAGGAAGAGGTGCTGTACCGCCCCAACAGCGCCAGCAACGTGGGCTTCGGCCTGAATTACAAATTCATCGGCGTCAACTTCGCCTTCAACTTTCCCTTCATCAATAACGACAACGAGCGGTACGGGAAAACGAAGTTCCTCGATCTCCAGGCGCACCTTTACCTCCGCAAGCTCGTTGTGGATTTTTACGGCCAGTATTACAAAGGGTATTACGAGGCGGTGCAAACCCGCAGCATCAGTAACGCATTTCCACGCAGGGCCGTATCGCTCCGGCCGGATATTCTCAATACAGACCTGGGCCTGCACGTGCAGTATATTTTCAACGGCAAACGCTTTTCGTACCGCGCCGCCTTCATGCAGAACGAGTACCAGAAAAAAAGCGCCGGCTCGTTCCTGTTGGGAGGAGAAGTGTTCACCTGGCAGCTGCGCGGCGACTCGGCCCTGGTTCCGCACGACTACCACACGCCGGGCTTTTTCGGCGACCTGCCGTTCAAAGGCACCGGTACCGTCAGCCTCGCCGTGAATGGCGGCTACGCCTACACGCTCGTGCTGGCGAAATATTTTTTTGTAACGGCATCCGTGTCTGCCGGCGCGGGGCTCAACCACACCAGGTTGCGTTACAGCGACGGGCGGCCCAGCACGGTGGGGTGGGGTTGGGCTTTCAACAATACCATCCGGCTGGCGGCGGGGTACAATTCCAGCTATTATTACATCGGGCTGCACTACACCGATATGATCACCCGGAGCGATGCGCCGGTGCCGCGCGCGCACCAGGTTTTCGGAACGGGAAACCTGCGTTTTTCCGTAGCGCGCAGGCTGGCGCTGAAGAAGCCTATCTTCTAAAAACACATTTTAACCGGCTGCCGGTTTGATGGCGCCGCGTCTCCTGTTTGGCGTTTTCCTTTCACTTCCCGCGATGCATTTGGATAGATTTGCTTGGCACCGCATGCCGATGCTTCCTATAGGGCCTCCAGTTCGCGTTCCATGTTTTCCCTCGCTTTCAGTTCGTATTTTTCCCGGAAGGCGGCCGTTTTATAAATATGCGGCTGGCTGAGGAAGTGCTGCAGCACGCTTTTGCGGCCCTTGTTGTACATGAACGCCGGGTAAATCCAGTATTCTTTCCTGATCTGCTTCGTATAGGCGTCGTATTGAGCGGGAGTGGCGCCCAGGATGTGGAGGTCGAAGTCGAGAAGGTAATCCAGGTCGGGGTCCGCCAGCGGGTTCTGATGCCCGGCCGTGGCCATGATGTAATGATATACCTTTTGCTGCTTGTCTACCGGGCACCGGGTGTTTTGCAGGTACTGCACGGCTTCCTGTGCGCTCTTTTCCTCGTTGTCTTTCCGGGTGGTGGTGTAAATGATATCATGAAAAAAGATGGCATGCAGCACGCTGTCGTTATCGATGATATCGGGCGCGTACTGTTGTTGCAGGCAAAGCAGGTCGCTCAGGTGCTCCAGGTTATGATAGTGCCTGCCGGCGGCGGAATACCGGCGGATAATATGTTGGATGCCGATGTCTGCGTACGTGTTGGTGCAGCCTGTTCTGACAGCCAGCTGCATCCAGATGTCCGTTATTTCTGCAATATGCATAGGCGTTACAGGATGTGGGTCAATGTTCTACATGACATTTTGCAAATAGCGGGCCAGGCAATAAAAAAAGCCCCGTTCTCAGCGAACGGGGCGTATGATTTAACAATCGTTAAAGCGTTGTTATTTTTTGGCTGCTGCAAACTGCGCCCTGATCACGTTCAGCGCACCACCTGCCTTGAACCACTCGATCTGTTGTTCATTGTAGGTGTGGTTAACGGTAATGGCGTCCTGGCTGCCGTCTTTGTGGTTGAACACCACTGTCAGCGGTTTGCCGGGCGTGAAATCGGTCAGGCCCAGGATGTCGATGTTGTCATCTTCCTGGATCTTTTCGTAATCGTCCTTGTCGTTAAATGTCAACGCCAGCATACCCTGTTTTTTCAGGTTGGTTTCGTGGATCCTGGCGAAAGATTTCACGAGGATGG
The DNA here is from genome assembly GCA_965653365.1 of uncultured Chitinophaga sp. Classification (GTDB taxonomy): domain Bacteria; phylum Bacteroidota; class Bacteroidia; order Chitinophagales; family Chitinophagaceae; genus Chitinophaga. The sequence continues at coordinate 82,066 of CBFGZV010000013.1, forward strand.
CGCGTACACCGAGGTGACGGGGTTCCATGGCGGCGTGTTCGCGGCTGGAGCCTTCACCGTAGTTTTCGTCGCCTACCACAACAGCGCCCAGTTTGGCGGCTTTGTAAGCGCGCTGGGTGGCGGGCACTGCGCCGTATTCGCCGGTGAGCTGGTTTTTAACGGTATCGGTTTTGTCGTTGAACGCGTTTACCGCGCCAATGAGCATGTTGTTGGAGATATTGTCCAGGTGGCCGCGGTATTTTAACCAGGGGCCGGCCATGGAGATGTGGTCGGTGGTACATTTGCCTTTTGCTTTGATGAGCAGTTTGAGGCCTTTCAGATCGGTACCTTCCCATGCGGCGAAAGCGTCCAGCAACTGGAGGCGGTCGGAAGTGGGGGATACAATCACCTGTACGCCGCTGCCGTCTTCAGCAGGGGCCTGGTAACCGGCGTCTTTCACGTCGAAGCCCTGGGGCGGCAGTTCATAGCCGGTGGGCTCGTCCAGTTTCACATCCTGGCCTTTTTTGTTCTTCAGCGTATCGGTCAGCGGGTTGAAGGTGAGCGAGCCGGCGATAGCCAGTGCTGTCACGATTTCCGGAGATGCTACGAAGGCATGGGTAGAAGCAAGGCCGTCGTTACGTTTGGCGAAGTTACGGTTGAAGGAGGTGATGATGGAGTTTTTACGGTTCGGGTCGTCGATATGACGGGCCCATTGACCGATACAGGGACCGCAGGCATTGGCCAGCACCACGCCGCCGATCTGGTCGAAGGTGTTCAGCAGGCCGTCTCTTTCGATGGTATACCGCACCAGTTCGGAACCGGGAGTGATGGTGAACTCGGAATGTACCTGGAGGTCTTTATCGATGGCCTGTTTTGCCAGGGAGGCAGAACGGCTGATGTCTTCATAAGAAGAGTTGGTGCAGGAACCGATGAGGGCTACTTCCAGCTTTTCGGGCCAGTTGTTTTCCTTCACGGCCTGTGCGAATTTGGAGATGGGCCATGCCAGGTCCGGGGTGAAGGGACCGTTTACATAGGGCTCCAGTTCGTCGAGGTTGATTTCGATCACCTGGTCGTAGAATTTGGCAGGCTCTGCGTACACCGCTTCGTCGGGGCGCAGGTGCTCTTTCACGGCATCCGCCAGCTGGGCCACTTCGGTACGGCTGGTGGTTTTCAGGTAATCGGACATTTTGCCGTCGTAAGCGAAAACGGAGCAGGTAGCACCGATTTCAGCACCCATGTTACAGATGGTTCCTTTACCGGTGGCGCTCAGGCTGTCTGCCCCTTCGCCGAAGTATTCCACGATGCAGCCGGTACCGCCCTTAACGGTGAGGATGCCTGCCACACGGAGGATAACGTCTTTCGGAGAGGCCCATCCGCTCAGTTTGCCGGTCAGTTTCACACCGATCAGTTTCGGCATTTTGAGCTCCCAGGGGAGGCCTGCCATCACGTCTACCGCGTCTGCGCCGCCCACGCCAATGGCGAGCATGCCCAAACCGCCGGCGTTGGGGGTGTGAGAGTCCGTACCGATCATCAGGCCGCCGGGAAACGCATAGTTTTCCAGCACTACCTGGTGGATGATGCCGGCGCCGGGCTTCCAGAAACCGATGCCGTATTTATCAGAAATAGAGGCGAGAAAATCGTAAACTTCCTTGTTGGTGTCGATAGCTGTGGCCAGATCCGCCGCAGCGCCCGTTTTTGCCTGGATCAGGTGATCGCAGTGAACGGTAGAAGGAACCGCCACCTGGTTGCGGCCGCAGGTCATGAATTGCAAAAGCGCCATTTGCGCGGTGGCATCCTGCATCGCCACGCGGTCGGGAGCAAATTCCACATAAGATTTACCTCTCTCGAAAGATGAAGTGGTAGGTGCATACAGGTGGGCGTACAGAATCTTTTCGGCCAGTGTAAGCGGGCGACCTAATAACTTCCGGGTTGCTTCAACTTTCCCGGGCAGCTCCGCATACAATTTTTTAATCATTTCAATATCAAACACCATGGAAATAAATAATTTAAGAGCGGTTACATTTAAAATTGCAGGGCGAAGTTAATCATTTTCGTAAAGTTTTTAAAGTTAACAGCGGAGGGAATGACACGAATTTCATTTGCTACTTTCTCTGGATTGGAATAAATTTGATATATGAAACCCCGGCATCATTATTGAACCGGTTTCTTCAGATCAAAAAAAGATAAATACCGACGGATGAATAAAATCAAAGACTTTGTGGAATGGAAGGCCTTTGGTGTATGCGCGGCCCTGGGGGAAAAATTAGGCATCGCCACCTCCCGGATCCGCATCTTTTTTATCTATGCCACCTTTCTGACGATGGGCTCCCCGCTGATCGTCTATATGATCCTGGCCTTCTGGATGAATATCAAGAATTACATCTCCAAAGCACGCAGAAATCCCCTGCGTTATCTTTAAAATATATTTTTTTCTTTCCTAATATGCTTGCTCTCAGTTCATTACGGAGAATCTAAAAATTTTATTTGTACCCCTTTTAAACCTTTCCGCAAAGCAATCATCTAAGTTGTATACGTGGGTGTGATAAAATCACGTAAACCATTAAACAATTATATGATGACACCTTTTCTGAAACTGAAAAACCTCGCCCTCGGCGCAATGCTGCTCGGCGGAATCGGCATGATGACTTCCTGCTCCAACAAAGACACCGGCAGCAACGGCGGCAACGCGCGCCTGCAGATCGCCCTCACCGACGACCCGGGCGATTACAAGGAGGTATGGATTGACGTAAAAGACATCCGTATCAACGTAACCGATGCCGACGACCAGAACTGGACGACCCTCCCCGGTGTACATCCCGGTATGTACAACCTTCTCGACCTGGTGAATGACAAAGACACCATTCTCGCAGACGCCGAAATTCCCAGCGGCAGGCTGAGCCAGCTGAGACTGGTATTGGGAGACAACAACTACATCATTACCAATAAGGGTGAAAAACTGATGCTGACTACGCCCAGCGCGCAGCAGTCTGGTCTGAAACTGAACATCAACCAGCCTGTGATCGGCGGCATCATCAACAAACTGACGCTTGATTTCGACGTGGCTAAATCCATCGTAAAAGCCGGCAACAGCGGCAAATACATCCTGAAGCCCGTTATCCGCGCGGTACTGGAAGCAGTTGGCGGTAACATCAAAGGCGTGGCGCTGCCGGATACCGTTAAAACGGCCGTTCTCGCCATCCGTGGTACAGACACCGTTGCCAGCACTTACACGGCTGCGGGCGGTTACCTGATCCGCGGTATCGACGCCGGTACTTACTCACTGCATTACCTGCCGGTAGACACTACCTTTAAACCGTTCGTAAAAGACGGCGTAACGGTAACGCTCGGCCAGATTACTACAGTCGACACCGTTCGCCTGCAAAAGAAATAATCTGCTGCGATTATACATGAGGAAGCCGCCGGCGAATGCCGGCGGCTTTTTTTATACGCTTAATCGAGATGGTATAAGGTCATCCCGTGATAATGATTCTGTAGCTGATGCACCATCAGGCTGCCGGGGATGTTCCGGGTCTCGTCGCGGTAATGCAGCACCGTATGCGGATCGCTGCCGTTAGGGAGGTGTACCGTGAACGGGCCGCGTACGTAGGCTTCGTCCGTTTTCTTGAACTTCAGCCGCACGAGGTGCTCCTCCGTAAGGGGAATGGGAAAAAGATCTTCCGCCGTATACCAGTTTTCCTGTTCGGTAAGCACGCAAACCTGCCGGTTTTCCGCGTCTACCTGAACGATGCTGCCTTCCGTCAGTTGTTCCTCGAATTTCGCCAGCACAATATCACCGACTTTTAATTCTGAAAAATTAATCATGGTGCTATTTTTAGTGTGATTGAATTTACCAAAAAAAGTAATGACAACCAACACTAACGGACGCCGGCTAATTTAGCGTTTCACCGCTTCCCGGATGCGCACGAGGTCTTCCAGCAGCGGCTCCAGCAGGTCGAGGCGCAGCATGTTGGCGCCGTCGGATTTTGCTTTGGCCGGCTCGGGGTGGGTTTCGATGAACAGGCCGTCGGCCCCGGTAGCAATGGCCGCTTTGGCGATGGTGCCGATCATTTTGGGATTGCCGCCCGTTACGCCGGAAGTCTGGTTAGGCTGCTGCAGCGAATGGGTGCAGTCCATCACCACGGGCACACCGTGCTCCTTCATGATGGGAATGTTGCGGTAATCCACCACCAGGTCCTGGTAACCAAACGTAGTGCCCCTTTCCGTGAGCATGATGTGCTCGTTGCCTGCCTGCCTGATTTTTTCCACGGCGAATTTCATGGCTTCGCCGCTGACGAACTGGCCTTTTTTCACGTTCACCACTTTGCCGGTGTCTGCTGCGGCAACCAGGATGTCTGTCTGCCTGCAGAGGAACGCCGGTATTTGCAGCACGTCCGCGTAAGCGGCGGCCATGGCTGCTTCGGCAGCGGAATGAATATCGGTAGTAACGGGGAGATTGAATGTTTTGCCTACTTTCTGCAACAGCTCGAGTCCTTCCACATCGCCGATGCCGGTAAAGGAATTGATACTGGTACGGTTTGCCTTGCGGTACGATGCCTTGAACATATAGGGGATGTTGAGGCGTTTGCAGATGGCGGACACTTTTTCGGCCACGCCCATCACCAGGTCTTCATCTTCAATTACGCAGGGGCCTGCTATCAGGAAAAAGTTTTCAGGATTGTACTGTTCTGAAAACAATGATTTTAAAGTTTTCGTATGCATGGCCGCAAAATTAACGTTATTTCCCGACATGGATTTTGATAAAACCGATACGAAGCACAACTCCTGCGGGCCCGGATTGTTATTGTATTGTCATTGTTTAGACCGGCATTTCGGCTAATATTGCTGCTTGCCGTTAATTTGGCAACAATTTTCAATCGATATGAAGAAAGATAAGATTCTGGTAATTGGCGCGTGCGGGCAGATCGGCGTGGAACTGACGCTGGCCCTGCGCAAGATGTACGGCGACAACAATGTGGTGGCTTCCGACCTCCGCGAGGAACACGATTTGCTGAAAGGCACGGGTCCCTATGTGTCGCTCGACGTGATGAACAAGGAAATGCTGCACGTACTGGTGATCCGTCACAACATTACCCAGATCTATCTGCTGGCTGCCATCCTTTCCGCCACCGGCGAAAAGAACCCGCTGCTGGCCTGGCACATCAACATGCAAAGCCTGCTCAACGTACTGGATATCGCCAAGGAAGAGGGGCTCGACAAAATCTACTGGCCCAGCTCCATCGCGGTGTTCGGTCCCAGCTCACCCAAGAGCAATACGCCGCAGCACACCACCATTGAGCCCACTACCATTTATGGCATCAGCAAGTTCGCCGGCGAGCGCTGGTGCGAATATTACAATCATCGTTACGGCATCGACGTGCGCAGCCTGCGTTACCCGGGCCTGATCAGCTATAAATCGGCCCCCGGCGGCGGTACCACCGATTACGCGGTGGAAATCTACCACGAAGCGCTGGAAGAAGGCAGCTACAAATGCTTCCTGTCTGAAGACACCTACCTGCCGATGATGTACATGCACGACGCTATCCGCGCCACCATCGAACTGATGGAAGCGCCGGGCGACAAGATCAGCGTGCGCTCCGCGTACAACCTCTCCGGCATGAGCTTTTCGCCGAAAGAAATCAGCGCCGCCATCCGGCAGCACATCCCGGATTTTTCGATCAGTTACGAACCGGACTACCGCCAGGAAATCGCCAACAGCTGGCCGCAAAGCATCGACGACAGCGAGGCTACGAAAGACTGGGGCTGGAAACCGCAGTACGACCTCGCGAAAATGACGGAGGACATGCTGAAGAACCTGAAGAAACAGAAAGGTATCAAATAGGGCTGCAGCCCGAAAAGCCGGAGCAAGCGCTCCGGCTTTTTTATTTGCTGCGGAGCGCCTTCGTTCGACGTTTCGCTGCGTCCCTGCAGGATGTGCTTTCAACATCGACAGCTGCCGGCAATCACGCGTATCAGCCCCTGCAGGATGTGCTTGCAGCACCGAGAGTTGGGGGCAATCATGCGTATCAGCCCGTACAGGACGTGCTTGCAGCACCGACAGTTGACTAGCAATCACGGGTATCGGCCCCCTGCAGGATTCGCCGTGCAACGCTCCCCGCGTACGGATAAGTTATATTATTAAAAATTTGTATATTGTGGCTGAAATCCTATGAAGCCCATGAAAACCACCCTATACCTGCTGCTGCTGGCAGGGCTGCCCCTTATGAGCAGGGCGCAGCTGGCGGCGCGCCCGGGCGGCCCGTACGCGCCGGCGATGCCCTCCGCCCGGCAAACTAACACGATGATCCCGGCAGACAGTACCGCCACCCAACCGGCCATTCCCGGCTGCGTAAGCACCCAGGCCACGGGCCCCGCCTTCCCGGAACCGGCAGACGGCATTGCGCGGATGCTCCAGCTCAGCAACGGGCACACGCTCTTCGTTCATTTTACGGAAAAGCTCGGCGTGAATGTGCAGTTATACGATGCCGCCCGCCGGTTGCAGGACAGCGCCCTCACCGGCTACCGTGCCACCAGCCTCGATGCCGTGTTCGAATCCGCCGGCGATGCCACCCTGCTGGTGAGCGACCGTTCTTCGAAACGCCCGCTGCTGACGCGCCTGCGCGTGAGCGGCGCAACCGGCCGCCTGTTGCAGGCGGATACGGTGGCATACCTCGACAAGGTGAACCTCCGCAAAAGAAAGATCACCACCAGCTCCGACTTCCTCGTGATCAAAGACCCGCATAGCGAATGTTATGCCGTGTGGATGTATTACAATTCCGACGACCCGCAGAACGGCGGCTACGAAGTGGTCCATTTCGGCTCAGACCATCGTGAAATCAGCCGGGCGCGCTTTTCCGGCAGCGGCGACGATAAAAGGTTCCGGTATTGGGACATGGCGGTGATCGGCGACAAGATGCTCTGTATCCTGGGCATGGAGCAGAACACCCTCTACGAAACAACGAGCAGTGAAATGAAACTCGCCACGCTCGACAGCGGCCATATTTTTTTCCGTTTCCGCGACCTGGGATTCCCGGAAGGGATTTCCATACAGGGAGGCTTCATCAAATACAACCCGCACCGGCAAACCCTCATCCTGCTGCAGGCGCACCTGCACGAAGAAAAAAAGATGGCCACCTGGCTCACCACCGTTCGCCTCGACAGTATGACGGTGGCCGAACCGCGTGAAATCGTTCCGGAACAGGTGAACCTGAAAAGCCTCGAACTGTTCGGCCCCAAAGCGCCGTACGAAGGCGTGCCGCAGAATGTGATCGTAAAAAGGGACGGCAGCTACGCCATCATTTTCGAGGAGCTCGACAATTTCATCCGTCCGGTGAACGGCACACCGGTAGTGGTCAGCACCATATTGGCCAACGTAGCGGTGATGGACTTCGATGCGGAAGGGAAGGAGCTGCGCAGCTGGATGATCCCGAAAAAGCAGATGAACCCCGGTGTGATCATGAAAGCCTTTTACCAGAAAAACAGGGAGAACGCCACTGAAAAACTCAACTGGTCCGACCAGTATAAATTCTTCGCCTACGTGCCCGGCGCAGCGCGTGATTATATTTTTATGAACGACCTCGGGGAAAATAACGAAAAGCTCGACCGGGGCAAGCTCACCGTGATGCGCGATGCCAGCGATGCGCAGGGTTTTTATTACGCGCTCGAAGGCAGGGAGATGATTCCCTCGCGCGATGCGGTGTTCGGCACCGTAACGCCGTTACCCGCGCCTATTGCGCTGTTTGCGATATCGGACTATGATGCGGACAGCGGCACGCTGGTAACGCTCCGGCGTGTGCCGGAAGGCAGGAAGCAGGTGCAGCTGGTGTGGCTGAACATTCATTGAAAAAGTAAAGCCGGCTACTTACAGCAGCCGGCTTTTTTATTTTAGTTGATAAATGCGCGGGTTGTTTTATTCCACGAAACCCACGGCCACGGTGGCATTGCTGAACTCGTCCACCAGAATGAACGTGCCATTGGCCGGGTTGGCCGCGTAGGTGTCTGTAAATACCGGCTGCGCTGTTCTCAGGGTGATTTTACCGATATCGTTGAGGCCCATTTCTGTTTTGTCGTGCACGGCGTTGGTGGTTACTTCCACCACGTTGTGCAGCAGCTGCACTTTTGCCTTGATGCGGTTAGCGCCGTGCTGGAGCAGGTAGGTTTTACCGGCGGAGAGCTTCTGCTGGTCCATCCAGCAGATGTGCGCGGTAATTTCCTTGCGGCCTTCGGGAATATCGCCCGGCGTTACCAGCAGGTTGCCGCGGCTGATGTCGATCTCGTCTTCGAGGGTGATGACCACGCTTTCGCCAGCATGCGCCGAGGGGCGTTGTTCCTCGAACTTCTCGATGGTTTTGATTTTGCTGCGCTGGCCGTTGGGCAGCGAAACGATTTCTTCGCCAACATGAAAGCTGCCGCTGGACACTTTTCCCGCGAAGCCGCGAAAATCGTGGTACTGCTCCGATTTCGGCCTGATCACGTACTGCACGGGGAAACGCGCCGGGTGTACGCGGTCGTCTTCGTCGAAGGTGATTTCTTCCAGGTATTCGAGCAGCGGTTTGTCTTTATACCAGGCGATCTTATCGGTTTTTGTCACCACGTTTTCGCCGTAGAGCGAGGAAACGGGCACGAACTGCACGGTTTTGCCTTCGTAGAAAGAACCTTTCAGCAACTGCTGGAAGTCTTCCACGATCTGGTTGAAACGCGCCTTGTCGTATTCGATAAGGTCCATTTTATTGATACACACCACCAGGTGGGGGATGCGCAGCATGCAGGCGATGAAGAAGTGGCGGTACGTTTGTTCCACGATGCCTTTGCGGGCGTCGATGAGGATGAGCGACACCTGGGCCGTGGATGCGCCCGTCACCATGTTGCGGGTATATTCGAAGTGGCCCGGTGTATCGGCGATGATGTATTTGCGGTTGGGGGTGGAAAAGTAGATGTGCGCCACGTCGATGGTGATGCCCTGTTCCCTTTCCGCGATGAGGCCGTCGGTGAGCAGCGAAAGGTCCGTAAAGTCGAGCCCTTTCCGTTTGCTGGCCGCCTGGAGCGCTTCCATTTTATCCTGTGTGATGGATTTGGTATCATACAGCAATCGCCCGATGAGGGTGCTTTTCCCATCATCCACACTACCGGAGGTGGTTATACGTAAAACGTCCATGTTCTGTTGTTATAAGCTTAAAAATACCCCGCCTGCTTGCGTTTTTCCATGGCAGCTTCGGAGCGTTTGTCGTCGATACGGGCGCCTCTTTCGGAAATTTTGGCGGCCAGTATTTCGGTGATGATATCTTCCAGTTTGTCTGCTTCAGACAGTACGGCGGCGGTACAGGTCATATCGCCCACGGTGCGGAAGCGCACTTTGGAGCGGAACGGTACTTCTTCTTCCGTGGTGTTGAGGAACTCGGAATAAGGCCAGTACATGCCGTCGCGTTCGATGATTTCTCTTTCGTGGGAGAAATAGATGGAAGGGATGGCGAGATTTTCTTCGCGGATATAGTTCCATACGTCGAGCTCCGTCCAGTTGGAGATGGGGAACACGCGTACGTTTTCACCGATGTTGATTTTGCCGTTGAGCATATCGAACAGTTCGGGGCGCTGGATTTTGGCGTTCCACTGCCCGAACTCGTCGCGAACGGAGAATATTCTTTCCTTGGCGCGCGCCTTCTCTTCGTCGCGGCGGGCGCCGCCGATGCAGGCGTCGAATTTGAGCTCTTCGATCGCATCGAGGAGGGTCACCGTTTGCAGGGCGTTACGGCTGGCGTATTTGCCGGTTTCTTCTTTCACCTTGCCCTGGTCAATACTGTCCTGCACATTCCGAACAATGAGGTCGAGCCCCAGCGATTCCACCAGCCAGTCGCGGAACTGGATGGTTTCCGGGAAATTATGCCCGGTATCCACGTGCAGCAGGGGGAAGGGGATTTTACCCGGGTGGAAGGCCTTTTGGGCCAGGCGTACGAGGGTAATGGAGTCCTTTCCGCCGGAGAAGAGGATCGCGGGCCGTTCAAACTGTGCGGCTGTTTCGCGGAGGATGTAAATCGCCTCGTCTTCCAGCGCTCTCGGAAATTGCCATTGAATACTACTCATATAACGATGTTAAACTTGATCAACTTGCATGTAAACCACATTCTTTCTGGGAAGATTCCCACCACCAGCGGCCGGCGCGGGGATGTTCTCCGGGCTCGATGGCGCGGGTACAGGGAGCGCAGCCGATGCTGATAAAACCTTTGTCGTGCAGCCTGTTGTAGGGCACGTTATTTTTTTCCAGGTAAGCGGTCATTTCTTCGAAGGTCCAATGGATGAGGGGGTTGTACTTGTACAACTGGCGTACTTCGTCCCATTCGAGCGCCGGCATGTCGTGCCGGTTGTCGCTCTGCTCAGCGCGAAGCCCCGTAATCCAGACCTTGGTGCCCTGCAGGGCGCGGTTGAGGGGAACTACCTTGCGGATGTAGCAGCATTCCTTGCGGTTTTCCACCGAATCATAAAAGCTGTTCATGCCCTTTTCCTTTACCAGGGCCTCTACCGCAGCCGTTTCCGGGAAATAGATCTCGAAGGGCTGCTTGTAACGGGCGCGGGTAAGATCCATCAGGTCGTAAGTTTCCTGGAACAGGCGCCCCGTATCGAGTGTAAACACACGTACAGGCAGCTGGTTGCGCCAGATAATATCCGCCAGCACCTGGTCTTCCTGGCCAAATGAAGTGGAAAAGGCTACTGCACCCGGAAACATGTCCGTCAGTATGCGTATTCCCGTGGCGATGTCTTTTTGTTCGGCTATTTGCCCAAATAGATCTTTCATGTAATGCTTCCTCTACCGGATAACAAAAATACATAAATCCTATAAAAAAGATAGACTAAAATGTGCGGTGGGGTAAAAAAAGTGGATGACGGGGTGGGAGGGGGCTCCAACCGGGGCGTTCCCGGCAATGGTTGCTTTGCACAAAATTGTACCAAAACAACGGAACCGACTTCTCCATCAGGCGGTCCCGGGGAGTTTCGGGTAAGGGGGACCAGCAAAAAGCCCCGGAACAAAACGTCCGGGGCCTTCGCCAACTTTCCTGGGGAACGGAAAAAAATCTTTAAACCTGAAAACACAGACATTTCCGGATGCTGACGCGCAACAAAGGTTATCAGAAAAAGCGCCCGGAGGCAATGAAATCCGCATAAGCGGGCAATCACCTGAACGGGAGCATTTGTTTCCGGTAATTGTCTGTGTCAAAAGTACTGCAACCGGAAAGGGGTTGCAATACCTACAACTGAGTATTTTTAACAGCTTTGGAAAATTTCATCTATGAGACAATTATTGAATGCAATGTTGTTGATCCCCGGTCTGGTAATGCCGCATTTCGCAACAAGCCGGGCGCTTTTCTTTTCCAGGGCGCATATGCCGTCGATGATGTGCCTGGCATGTTGACGATAGCGCATTATGACGAGCCCACTTCCCGGATGCCGGTGTGGTTCCGGTACGCCTAACCCGGGCAGCCATAAAAAAAGGGAAAGACCACCGGCCTTTCCCTGCTTATAACCCATATAACATATCTTATTCTTTGGTAAGAATGTCTTTCAATGATTTGTTTTCCAACAGTTTAAGTGTCGCGTCGCGCACTTTGCTCATCACCTCGTGTAGCCCGCAAACCGCTTCGTTTTTGCAGTTTTCGCAACGTTCGTAGTAGTTGAGGCTCACGCAGGGCAACAGGGCGATGGGCCCGTCGAGCAGCCTGATGATGCGCGCCATGGGGATTTCCTTGGGCGGGCGCATCAGGTAATAACCGCCGCCTTTACCTTTCTTGCTGCCTAAAATACCCGCATTTTTCAACTCCAGCAGGATGTTTTCCAGGAATTTGATGGAAATACTCTTCTCCGCCGCTATCTCCGAAATCAGGATAGGGCCTTTGTCTACATTCTCCGCCAGGTAAATCAATGCGTGAAACGCGTATTGTGTTTTTTTAGATAGCATATTTGGTAATAGATCTTCTGTATGGATGCACTCTCAAAATACAAATATAACAAAAAACCGGCTGCTTTCCGGGGCGTACTAGAGGCTCAGCACATCTTTCATGCTGAAAATGCCTTTTTTGCCTTTCAGCCACTCGGCCGCGGTAACGGCACCGGCGGCAAACCCTTCGCGGGAGTGGGCCGTATGGGTGATGGTGATGCTGTCTATCGGCGAGTCGTATTGTATGATGTGTGTGCCGGGGGCGGGGTCTACCCGTTCGGAAACGATGCCCAGCTTGGTGGGATCGGCAGTGGCCTCGTTCACCCAGCCGGTTTTGGCGGGTTGTTTTTCGAGGATCTGCTCGGCGAGGGTGATGGCGGTGCCGCTGGGGGCGTCTTTTTTCTGGGTGTGGTGGATTTCGGTCATGCTGGACTGGTAGGCGCCCTGTGGAGCCATCAGCTCGGCGAGGCGGCGGTTCAGCTCGAAAAATATGTTCACGCCCACGCTGAAATTGCTGGCGTACAGGAATGCCTGGTGTTGTTCCAGGCACTGTGCCTTCACTTCCGGCAGCTTCTCCAGCCAGCCGGTGGTGCCGCATACGACGGGCACATTGGCGGCGAAACATTTCAGGATGTTATGGTAGGCCGTTTCGGGCGTGGTGAACTCGATGGCTACGTCGGCCAGCCCCAGCTGGTCTTTCTCCAGCAGGTGGCTGCTGTGGATGTCTATCCTGTGTACGATTTCGTGGCCACGGCTCTGGGCAATCGCCTCAATGGCCTTTCCCATTTTGCCGTATCCGATTAATGCTATCTTCATATCTGTGTATATCTGAATGAGTTTATCTGAAAGCCAGGCCCTGCTTCGCTTTGCGCGAACCTCCCATCGATACCCGCAGTCCTACCCCGAACGTACGGTTGTCGATCATGGTGGGTGCGATGCGTATGCTGAGGTCGTCGCTGATGTCGAACTGCCGGAGGTGGGCGAACACGGTGGCGTCTACGATGTTGAGGGCGTAGGCGGCCACGAACACGAGCACGGAATAGTCGACGTACTGCCGGTACCCGTCACGGAGGTACTTCAGGTCGGAATCGTCGTATTTCAGGTACGGGTCCACAAAGCCGGGATTGTTCCGGTTGGCGATGCGGGTGCGGTAGGCGTCGCGGTATTCCCTGAATTTGGACATGTTGTCGATAAAGAACCCCGTGCTGATGCCGAGTGCGGCATATACGAGCGGTACTTTCCAGTATTCGCGGTTATAGACCTGGCCGAGGCCCGGGAGCACGGCGGAGTAGAAGGCGGCTTTGCGCGGGCTGTGCAGTGCTTTGTAATTAACGGGCAGGGAGTCGATCACGCTGCCGTCTACGATCACGGTATCGCGCCGGACGGGCATCGCATTACGGCGCGCCAGGGAATCCCTGATGATGCGGTTGCCCGTTGTGTCCTGTGCATGGCTGCTGATGGCGGGTAATAATAACAGGCACAAAAGGGTATATACAAGAATGTACCCTGTTTTATTTTTCACCGTATAATGATAATTTTTCCAGGATGCTGTCCAGCTCTTCGTCCGAATAAAATTCGATGTTAATGCTTCCCTTACCGTTTTTGCTTCTTTCCAGGTTCACCTTGGTGGAAAAATGCGTGGCCAGGTTATCCTGGATTTTCTGGTAGGCCGGCGGGAGGGTGCTTTTAACGGGCTTCTTTGCGCCCGGTTTGTCTGCCTGGTTCACCTTGCGCACGAGCTCTTCGGTCTGGCGTACAGACAGGCCGTTTTTCATGATCTCACCGAAAACGAAGAGTTGTTTCTCCACGTTCTCCACGCCGATGAGGGTACGGGCGTGGCCCATGGTCAGCTTGGCGTTGCGCACGGCCACCTGGATGTCTGGCGGCAGTTTGAGCAAGCGTATGTAGTTGGTAACGGTGCTGCGTTCTTTGCCCATCCGGTCCGCCACCTGTTCCTGGGTGAGCGTCACTTCTTCCATGAGGCGTTTGTAGCTGAGCGCAATCTCGATGGCGTTCAGGTTTTCGCGCTGCAGGTTTTCGAGCAGGGCCAGCTCCAGGAGCTCCTGGTCGTTGGCGGTGCGCACGTAGGCGGGAATATCTTTCAGGCCGGCCAGTTTGCTGGCGCGGAAGCGGCGTTCGCCGGCGATGAGCTGGTATTTTTTACCCAGTTTGGCGACGGTAACGGGCTGGATGATGTCGTGCAGTTTGATAGACTGGCTCAGTTCCTGCAGGGCCTGTTCGTCAAAGTCTCTGCGCGGCTGTTTCGGATTGACCTCTATCAGGTCCAAAGGAATGCGCTCAATGCCGGTAGCCTGCGCCACCACCTGTTCGGCGAGTGCCCCGGAGGTTTGCTTCAGGTCTGTGTCAATGTTTTGCAGCAGCGAGCGGATGCCTTTCCCCAACGCCTCTTTCTTACTCGGATTGGTCATCGTTAATTGCTAAGATTTTGTCTTCAGTTTTGATCTTTGTAAAGTTATGCTTTTGAAGGATTTCCTTCGCCAGGTTCAGGTAATTGATCGCGCCGGTGCTCATGGCATCGTACATGATCACGGATTTACCGAAGCTGGGCGCTTCACCGAGTTTGGTGTTGCGGTGGATGATGGTGTTGAACACGCTTTCCTCGAAGTGTTGTTTGACTTCGTCCACTACCTGGTTGCTCAGGCGCAGACGGCCGTCGTACATCGTCATCAGGATGCCTTCTATTTCAAGATCGGTGTTTAACCGGCTTTGTACGATTTTGATGGTATTGAGCAGTTTGCCCAAACCTTCCAGGGCGAAAAACTCGCACTGTACGGGAATGATCACGGAGTGGGAGGCCACCAGGGCGTTCACGGTGATGAGACCGAGGGAAGGGGAGCAGTCTACGATCACGAAATCATAGTCTCCCGCCACGGCGTCGATCACGGTTTTCATCACGCGCTCCCGGTTGGGGTGGTTGATGAGCTCCAGTTCCGCGCCTACCAGGTCGATGTGGGAGGGCAATACTTTCAGGTTCGGGGTGTCTGATTCCAGCAGCACATCCTTTGCCTGCACGTCGTTCACCATACAGTCGTACAGGCTCTGCTGGATGTTACGGAGGTCGAAGCCCAGCCCCGTGGTGCTGTTGGCCTGCGGGTCCGCATCTACCAGCAATGTTTTGTACTCCAGTACCGCCAGGCTGCTGGCCAGGTTAATGGCGCTGGTGGTTTTCCCCACGCCCCCTTTCTGATTGGCGATTGCGATAATTCTTGCCATTTGATTTGTCTTAAATTCTAAGGTTGAATAGGATAATAGGATGGTCAGATATCAATCGTTTCCCCGATAGCCGGCAGCAGCAGGGTAAGCCCGGCTGCTTCGAACTTGCGGATGGAATCTCCTTTGTCTATTTTGATGTAACCGAACGTATCGTAGTGTACGCCTACGATCCGGCCGCATTCAATAAATTCTGCTGCTATAATGGCGTCGTCTGCCCCCATCGTGAAGTTGTCGCCAATGGGCAACACCGCAAAATCCAGCTTGGCCCAGCGGGGGATCAGTTCCATGTCGAACGTGAGCGCCGTGTCGCCGCTGTAGTAAAAATTCCCCTCGTCTGTCGTGAAAATGAAGCCCAGCGGGTTACCTCCGTAACTGCCGTCCGGCAAACCGCTGGAGTGGTGAGCCACTACGCATTTAACGGTGCCGAAATCGAACGCCCATTTACCCCCGGTGTTCATGGGATGAACTTTCTCATGCCCTTGTTTACCTACCCACTCCGTCAGCTCGAACGCTCCCACTACCGTGGCGCCGGTCCGTTTGGCGAGGTCCATGAGGTCGGCCACATGGTCCGCATGCCCGTGCGACACGAATATATAGTCCGCCTCAATACGATTGACATCTATTGAACGGGCCAGCTCATTATGGGTAATAAACGGATCAAACACTATTTTCTTGCCCTTTACCTCTACAGCAAAGCTGGAATGGCCGTAATAGGTGAACTTCATATCGCAATAATATATAATAATAACCTAATCGGACAAAAATACAACGAATAGCCTAAATATGGGGCAGCCCCCCTATTTATTTATTCACACCGCTTTTTGGGGAAAAGTCGCCTTTTTTTGCCGGAGATTGCAATTTTTCAGTCACATGATCGTCTACAACAGCAGGCGGAAGCCCTCAACCGGCCGGATTGTGGTAAATTTGCCGTTCGATTTTGCTGAAACCATTCTTAAACCCATTGATTGATACATATTTATGCGTGCAGGACCTAGTCTTTTTTCTTCTATCATACTGATACTCATTATGGTAGCTATGGATGCCTATGTGTTTGTGGCTATCCGTTCCATGATGATCAACGCTGCTCCCAAGTGGAAGGCCATCGTATTCGGCCTTTATTGGCTGACCTCCGCTATCGTATTGGCTTCCATCGTGTTCTATTCCAAAATACCCTGGGAAAAATTCATGATGGCCCGTTCCTACTACCTCACCTTCGCTTTCGGGCTGTTTTTCGCCAAGGCGCTCGTGGTGGTATTCCTGCTGGCCGACGACGGCCGCCGGGCGGTGATGTGGATCGTGGAAAGAATGCGCTCAGCCCCGGCCGTGGCGGCGATAGACGGCAACAAGGAGGTAACCGGCATCACCCGCTCCCAGTTCCTCATGAAAACGGGCCTGCTGCTCGGCGGCACCATGCTGGGCACCCTGCTGTATGGCCTGAGCAACAAATACAACTACCACGTGCGCAAAATTCGGCTCACGTTCAAAAACCTCCCGGAATCGTTCAAAGGCCTTAAAATCGTACAGATCTCCGATGTGCATTCGGGCAGTTTTACTGATAAACAGGCGGTTATGCGGGGCATTGAGCTGATCAGCGCCCAACAGCCGGATCTCATCGTGTTTACCGGCGACCTGGTGAACGACCGGGCGGAGGAGATGAACGACTATATTTCCATTTTCAGCCAGATGAAAGCGCCTTTCGGCGTGTATTCCACCCTCGGGAACCACGACTACGGGGACTATTACCCCTGGCCGGACTATGACGCCAACCGCCAAAGCGAGCTGAAAAAAGCGAACCTGGAGCGCCTCAAGGGCATGCATGCCGAAATGGGATGGAAACTGCTGATGAACGAGCATGCCGTATTGGAAAGGAATGGGGAGAAAATTGCCCTCCTGGGCGTGGAAAACTGGAGCATGAACCCCCGTTTTCCCCGGAAGGGCGACCTGGCCGCCGCCTATGCCGGCAGCGCCGGCATCCCCTTCAAGATACTGCTCTCGCACGACCCTACCCATTGGGACGGGCAGGTGCGGAAAGATTACCAGGACATCGACCTCATGCTGGCCGGTCACACCCACGGCATGCAGTTCGGGGTGGAAATCCCCTTCCTCAAATGGAGCCCGGCCCAGTACATCTACAAACAATGGGCGGGCCTGTACCAGGATGGGAAGCAGCGCCTCTACGTGAACCGGGGGTACGGCTTCCTGGGGTACCCCGGGCGGGTGGGTATCATGCCGGAAATAACCGTCATAGAACTGGTGTAAAATAACGAATGAAAGGCCGGCGCGATAGTTGCCGGCCTTTTGTTATCTTGCAAACAGCCCGGAAGGGCCTTTTTATGAAATACCATATTCTGTTTTTCCTGCTGCTCTGCGCCGCCATGCCGGCTGCCGGCCAGTCGCTGGCCGACCTCGAGAGGGAGCTCGATTCGCTGCTCAACAAGCCGCTCAAAAGCGAGGTCGTGATCGGGCTCGGTTTCGGCAACAATCCCGCTTACGGGGGCAAAGCCACCGATCCTTTCCGCCCCGTCACGATGAAACCTTTTTTGTCGCCGAACGTTTCCTATAACCATAAAAGCGGGCTCTATGCGTCTGTGTACGGCTACTACCTGCTGAACGCCACCCGCAAACCCTGGTTCGAAACGGACGTCAGCGCCGGATACGACTACACGAAAAACCGCGATTTCCTGACCGGCGCATCCTACACCCACTACTTTTACGCCGATTCTTCCGACATACCCGCCACCCCCATTGTGAACGAAGCGTATGCCTATTTCTTTTACCGCAAATGGTGGCTGGAACCGGGCCTGAGCCTCGACCTCGGCTGGGGAAAGTACAAGGAGAAAAACGAACTGGGTGAATTGCACACCGTTTCCGGCAGCGATTTCAATATGATTTTCGACCTGCGGCATTCGTTCATTTTCATGGACCTGCTGAAAACCGACGACGCGCTGCTCGTGATGCCCGTAACCTCTTTTATGATGGGCACCGCTAACTATTACAGCAACCTCAAAAGCACCAAATACGTATCACGCTCGCCGCTGATCGAAAAGCGCAAAAAGAAAAGCGGCAATGGCCGCGGAAACAGTGGCGGCAGCGGCGGCACCCAGGAAGAAGAAGAGATCACGGTGAGCGACAATACGGGCTTCCAGCCGCGGGCGATCGATCTCGGGCTGCGCGTTTCCTACATCATCGGGAAAGTGGCCATTTCCCCATCCTATACCGTGTTCAAGCTGCTACAGGGCGATACGGGCATCACCGGATACTTTACGGCCAGCGTCAGCGTTTCTTTCTAGTCATTATTTAGCATGGATTTTGCATTTCGTATAGGGGATGCGGGTTTTTCCTGCGTCTTAGCATATGAAACGCCCTCATAATCAGGAATCAAGATAAATTAAACAGGAGCTTAAGCTTAACACTAAACAAAACAAATATGAAAAAACTGTTTTTCGCCTTGGCAGTCATCACCTGCGCAACCGTATCCACCGCCAGTGCTCAGAAATTACTCCGCTTCGGTATCAAAGGAGGTGCGAACCTCGGTAAAATAGATGGTACCGGTTACGATGAAAGTTTCAAATTGGGTTATCACCTCGGCGGTTTTGCCCAGATCAATCTCGTAAAAGGTTTCGGTATCCAGCCCGAGCTGGTGTTCTCTACTTCGAAAGCGGAAGTTAAAAACACCGCCGAATTTCAGGCAGATAACGAATTCCAGAGCCTGAAAGACAATAAACCCAATCTCAACTACCTGAGCATTCCCGTACTGGCCAACATCGACCTGGGATCTCCCCGTTTTAAACTGCAGGTAGGCCCCCAGTTCAGCATCCTGACCAGCAAAAAGAAAAGCGTGTTCGAGGAAGGAAAGGAAGCATTTAAAAGCGGCGATTTTTCGGCGGTAGGCGGCCTGTGGCTGCAGCTGCCGATCATCAATATCAGCGCACGGTATATCATTGGTCTGTCCAATGTTAGCGATGTAAGCGCCTCCAACGCTGTGAACCCGGATACCTGGAAAAACCAGTCTATCCAGCTGGGTGTGGGCGTTACGCTCTAACATCCGTTATCCTACATCTGTTAAAAGGGGATATCCGCTCACGGGTATCCTTTTTTTTATACCTTTCCGGCATGGCATCAAAGTTGACTATATAGGTATACTATCAATTTGGGGAGAATGTACAGGCGCCGCCTGCCATATTGTCCCCACAATCAAAACTGACAAATGAGTACATTTTTCTTGAGCAATAACGAGGAAGAGATGGAGTTTATGCCGATTATACCTTTGAATGAAGACGGCGAAGGGCAGGAGGACGACAAGATTCCCGAGGAGCTGGCGCTGTTGCCGTTGCGCAATACGGTGCTTTTTCCCGGGGTGGTTTTACCCATTACCGTGGGCCGCGACAAATCCATCAAGGCCGTCAACGATGCGTACAAGACTGACAAAATGATTGGCGTGGTAGCGCAAAAAGACAGTAATGTGGAAGAGCCGGAGGTGTCGGATTTGACAGATGTGGGCACTATTGCAAAAATCGTGAAACTGATCAAAATGCCGGACGGCGGCACCACCATTATCATCCAGGGCCGCAAACGCTTCAAAATAAAGGCCATCCTGGCGGAAGATCCCTACTTCAAAGCGAGTTATGACCTGCTGGAAGACCACCTGGACGAAAATGATTCTGAATTCGAGGCGTATGTATCGTCTATCAAAGACCTGGCAGGGCAGATCATTCAGCTGTCTCCCAACATCCCTTCTGAGGCGAGCATCATCCTGAAAAACATCGAAAACGCCCCGTTTCTGATACACTTCGTATCATCCAACCTCAACAGCGACCTGAAGGAAAAACAGCAGCTGCTGGAGATCAATAACCTGCGGGTACGGGCGGAACTGCTGATGAAGCTGCTGCAGGTGGAATTGCAGCTGGCGGAACTGAAAAATAAAATCAATAATAAAACCAAGGCGGACCTCGATAAGCAGCAGCGGGAATATTTCCTGCAGCAGCAGATGAAGTCGATCAAGGAAGAGCTGGGCGGCGATTCGAACGACCGGGAAATAAAGGAAATGCAGCGCAAGGCCGAACTGAAAAAGTGGCCCGACGCGGCGAAGGAACTGTTTGCCAAGGGCGTTGAAAAGCTGGAAAGAATGCATCCCAGCACACCGGATTATTCGGTGGTGTACAATCACCTCGACCTGATGCTGGACCTGCCCTGGAATGAATATACGCTCGACAGTTACGACCTGAAAAAAGCGAAAGGCGTGCTCGATAATGATCATTACGGGATGGACCGTATCAAGGACCGTATTCTGGAATACCTGGCGGTGCTGAAGCTGAAGGGCGACATGAAATCACCCATCCTGTGTTTCGTAGGCCCTCCGGGTATCGGTAAAACCTCGCTGGGCCGATCCATCGCCAACGCCATCGGGCGTAAATACGCGCGGCTGAGCCTCGGCGGCCTGCACGACGAAAGTGAGATCCGCGGGCACCGCAAAACATACATCGGCGCCATGGCGGGCCGCATCCTGCAAACCATCCGGAAAGTGAAATCGTCCAACCCGGTGATGATACTCGACGAGATCGATAAAATCGGCAACGATTTCCGCGGCGACCCGGCTTCGGCTTTGCTGGAGGTGCTCGACCCCGAGCAGAACGGCACGTTCTACGATAACTACCTCGAACTGGAATACGACCTGAGCAAGGTACTGTTCATCGCTACGGCCAACAACATCAACAACGTGCCTGTGGCGCTGCGCGACAGGCTGGAGATCATTGACCTGAGCGGATATTCGGTGGAGGAAAAAGTGGAAATCGCCAAACGCCACCTCATCCCCAAACAGAAAGAAGCGCATGGGCTGAAAGACACCAAATTCACCTTCTCGGGCAAGGTGATCGAAAAGGTGATTTCCCAGTACACCCGCGAAAGCGGCGTGCGGGAGCTCGACCGGCAGTTTGCCGCCATCATGCGCTCGCTGGCCAAAGATGTGGCGACCGGCGTGAAGGTGGAAGGCGCCGTGTCTGAAGAGCGGGTGGAAAAAGCCCTCGGCAAACCCCGCTATTCCAACGAAATCTATAAAACCGGCAACCCGCCCGGCGTGGCGGTAGGGCTGGCGTGGACGTACGTGGGCGGCGACATCCTTTTCATCGAATCCAGTCTTAGCGACGGCAAAGGCGAACTGAAGCTCACCGGCAACCTCGGCAACGTGATGAAAGAATCGGCCGTAACGGCGCTCAGTTACCTGCAGGCGAATGCAGCTGCACAGAAAATCGATCCCAAGCTGTTCCGCGAGCGGAATATACACGTGCATGTGCCGGAAGGCGCCGTGCCGAAAGACGGGCCCAGCGCGGGTATCACGATGCTGACGGCTCTCACCTCCGCCTATACGGGCCGCCGCGTAAAGCCATACCTGGCCATGACCGGCGAAATCACCCTCCGCGGACAGGTGCTGCCCGTAGGCGGCATCAAAGAGAAAATACTGGCCGCCAAACGCGCCGGTATCAAAGAAATCATTCTCTGCTGGCAGAATGAGAAGGATATCAGGGACATTAATCCGGATTATATCAAGGGATTAAAGTTCCATTATGTAAAAGAAATGAACCAAGTGCTGGAAACAGCGTTATTAAAGAGATAGGAAACACCTGCTGTCATTCCTGGCAGTTCGTGTATCTACACAGTCCGCTTCCTGGAAGCGGGCGCATGTTGATTGTTTAAGGGTTTGAATAAGGCCACCGCTAAAGGGTGGCTTTATTCTTTTAACATATAAGCATTTTTTGTACCTTAAGCCCTGTTTCCTAATATACAACCGCCCATTGCCACTTCGCTGCCTGCTCATATTATTACTGTTTTCCGTTGCCGCCGATGCCCAGGTGCTGGGCGGGAAAAGCACGTACACTTTTCTCGACCTGCCTGCTTCACCGCAGATAACGGCGTTAGGCGGCGTGAATGTAAGCCAGCAGAACAACGACCTGTCGATGGCGCTGCTGAACCCCGCGTTACTGCGCGCCGGCATGCATACACATTTGCAGGTCAACTATGCCGGCTATTTCGGAGGGATTCGTTACGGGAATATGGCGTTTGCCTATCATCATGCGGGGCTGGCCACTACTTTCGCCACCAGCCTGCAATACACGGGTTATGGACAGATGACGCACACCGATGCGGCCGGTAACGTGCTGGGCACCTTCCGACCGGCAGACCTGGTATGGCAGGTGAACGCATCGCGCCGGTACCTCGACAAATGGCACTATGGCGCCGCATTGAAGTACGTGCATTCCCGGTACCTGACGTACCAGTCGTCCGGCATGGCCGTGGACGTGGGCATCAGTTACCAGGACACGGCGCGCGGCTGGCAGGCCGGCCTGGTGGCCCGCAACATGGGCGGGCAGTTCACCGCCTACGCGGGTGAAAAAGAACCGCTGCCGTTCGACCTGCAGGTGGGTGTTTCCAAACGCCTGCAGCATGTGCCGCTGCAGTTGTCCGCCACGCTGCATCACGTTTACCAGTTCGATATCCGGTATGCGGACCCGGCCGAAGAAAATATTTCCATCAGCGATGGCGATACCGTGCGCGCCGGTGGCACGTTCGATAAGATATTCCGTCATTTTGTGCTGGCCGCGCAGTTTGAAGTGGGAAAATACGTGGAGCTGACGGCCGCTTACAACCACCTGCGGCGGCGCGAGCTGGCGCTGCTGAACCGGCAGGGCCTCAGTGGTTTTTCGCTGGGCGTGGGCGTTACGGTGAGCAGGCTGCAGCTGCGGTATGCGCGCTCGTGGTACCAGCAGGCCGCGGCTTTTAACCATTTGGGCATTAACTTGCCGTTAAATCAATGGATGGGATTCGGTAAATTCGGCGACCGCATTGGCTGGAAGCCCGATTGAACTTTTCCCGCCTGTACTTAAAATGAAATATATGCAGCCAATTATTGCCATCAGGAACTTACAGAAGCGCTACGGAGAAAAACAGGTGTTGAAAGGCATCAACCTGGATGTGTATCCCGGCCAGATCATTGGTTACATCGGCCCTAACGGTGCAGGCAAATCCACTACGGTGAAGATCCTGATCGGCCTGCTGGGCGACTTCGAAGGCGAAGTGACGATCCTGGGGCACGACCTGCGCACCGATACCCTCGCCATCAAAAGCCTGATCGGTTATGTGCCGGAAAATGCAGAGATCTATGACGTGCTTACCCCCATGGAATATCTCTCCTTCGTAGGAAAGCTGTACCAGATGGAAGACGCCGTGATCGAAGAGCGGGCCACCCGCATGCTGGGTGCTTTCGGCCTGCTGGAAAACAAAGACCAGCGGATGGACACCTTTTCCAAGGGAATGCGCCAGAAAGTGCTGATCACGTCCGGGTTGATGCACAATCCGCAGATCGTGGTGCTCGACGAGCCGCTGTCTGGCCTCGACGCCAACGCCGTGATCATCGTCAAGGAAATCCTCGCGCTCCTCAAACGGGAAGGCAAAACGATCTTTTATTGCTCGCATATGATGGACGTGGTGGAGAAAGTATCCGACAGGATTGTGCTGATCAACGAAGGCAGCATAGTGGCCGATGGTACGTTCGAACAGCTCAAACAGGCCGAAGGCGATACATTGGAAAAAATATTTGCCCACCTCACGGGGGAACAAAACCTGACAAGCGTGGCGGATGCCTTTGTGCATACGTCCGGTAAATAAAAGCGCGGATATGAATAAACTCTTCCTGGCCGTCATTTCTTTTTTCGGTCCGCTCTGGAGCCGTTTAGGCGTTAACGTGCCGCAGCTCATGGCCATCCTCGACGTAAAGCTGAAGATGGACGACCGCCGGCCGAATGCCTACACGCACATGCAGCAACGCAGAAAGAAGGAACGTAAAAACGGTTCGCTGGCCGTGATATTCGTGTCGTTGCTGATGGGGGTGTTTTACCTCATCGTTTTCACCTTGTCGCGCGACCCGCTGATGCAGCTGTTTCTATGGTTTACCATATTTACGGCCATGCTGTCGATTACGCTCATTTCCGACTTCACCAGCGTGCTGATCGATGTGAAAGACAATTTCGTCATTCTTCCCAAACCGGTAAACGATAAAACGGTAGTGGTGTCGCGCATCCTGCACATCATGGTGCATGTGTCCAAAATCGTGCTGCCGCTGATGTTGCCCGCGCTGATATGGCTGGGCATCATGGCCGGCGGCCTGGTGGTGATCTGGTTTGCCGTGTTGGTGCTGCTGCTGAGCGTGTTCAGCATTTTCCTGATCAACGCGGTGTACCTGGTGGCGTTAAAACTGACCACACCCGCCCGTTTCAAGGAAATCCTCAATTACGTCCAGATCATATTTTCCGTGATCGTGTTCGCCACGTATTACCTGGCGCCGCGGCTCACCCGCACGCTCGACCTCAACGACATCAACCTGTGGGATTATCCCGTGCTGAACATCGTGCCTACGTTCTGGTTTGCGGTGGCATTCCAGGCGGTGGCAAGCGGTGCTTTTAACCTGCAGGCGCTGGTGTATATCCTGTTGGCTGTTGCCGTGCCGGTACTGAGTTTATGGTTGGTGGTGAAAGTATTCGCGCCCAGTTTCAACAGGAAGCTGGCAATGCTGGGAGGCAGCGGGGGAGATGAGCCGGTGGCCAAAAAGCGGGCGCCCGTGATGGCGGCAACCGGCCGCATGCCGCTCTATAAACGGCTGGCCGGATGGTTCGCCCGCGGAAAGCAGGAACGGCTGTCGTTTGAGCTCGTATGGCTGATCACGGGCCGCAGCAGGGACTTCAAGCTGAAGGTGTATCCTTCGCTGGCATATGTGCTGGTGTATTTCGTTTATTTTCTGCTCCTGGGGAAAAACGAATCGGTGGCGGACGCCTGGCAAAAAATGGCTTCGGGGCACACCTTTATCCTGCTCATTTACAGCAGCACTTTCGTTTTTATCACAGCTATCTCCAACCTGGTATATTCTGATAAATTCAGGGCCGGCTGGGTATACTACGCGGCGCCCCTTGAATCGCCCGGTCCTTTGCTGATGGGTGCTTTCAAGGCCGCGTTCGTGAAATTCTTCCTGCCGTTTTATCTCGTGATCGTCGCTTTCGCGCTGGCGGTATGGGGGCTGAAAGTATTGCCCGATCTGTTGCTGGGACTGGTCAACGTGGCGCTGATCAACATCGTGTTCGCCTATATTTTCCTGCGCAAGCTGCCGTTTGCCACGGAAGTGAATATCAAACAGGGCGCGGGCAGCATCCTGAAGGGGTTGCTGATACTGGTGGTGCCCGGTTTCCTGGGACTGCTGCATTTTTTTACGTCGTTGCTGCGGGGCGGCAAGCCCGTATTCGGAATCGAGTTCAATGCCAACTGGCTGGTGCTGATTTTTGCGCTGCTGTCGGGCGTGGCCTTTTACCTGTTGTACGAAAAGTACCGGGAAACTTCGTGGGCGATGATCGGTGATTGATGTGGCGCTGCATAAGGGGAGGGTTGTACCGGCTTAAAAATGCCGCAAGACTAGAGGGTAGCCTTGGTGAATGTCGTGCCCTTGGGATAGAAAGAGCGCGCGTCAGGTTGAAAAATCGCAAAACCCCGTGAGCGGCTTTGGGTGACCGGCGTAGCGGCCACAACAATTTATGTGTGGCCATTTGAATGATGTGGCTGCCAGCTACAAAAAGAGGGCGTATCAGAATGCTGATACGCCCTCTTTTTGTTTTGAATATCGTTAGTCCTGCAGCTGTCTTTTATACAACTGGATGGTATTTTCCAGGCCCATGTAAATGGCGTCGCATACCAGTGCGTGGCCGATGGACACTTCTTTCAGTTGCGGGATGTGCAGTTTGAAGAAGCGAAGGTTATCGAGGTTCAGGTCGTGGCCCGCGTTCAGTTCCAGGCCAGCGGCGGAAGCTTCCTTCGCGGTGTTCTTATAGTCGTTGAACAGGCGGAAGTTTTGCGGCTGGGTGCGTGCGTTCGTGTATTCTTCCGCGTAGGGGCCGGTATAGAGCTCGATGCGATCGGCTCCGGCGGATTTGGCGCCGGCTACTTTATCGATTTCCGGGTTCAGGAAGATAGACACGCGGATGCCTGCTTTCTTCAGGGTGCTGATCACGTCTTTGAGGAATGACTGGTGCTGGACGGTATCCCAGCCCGTATTGGAGGTGATCACGCCCGGCGGGTCCGGTACCAGCGTGCACTGGTGCGGTTTCACTTCCAGTACGAGGTCCATAAAATCTTTCGAGGGGTAGCCTTCGATATTGAATTCCGTTGTAACGACGGGTTTCAGGTCTCTCACGTCCTGGTAGCGGATATGGCGTTCATCCGGCCTGGGGTGTACGGTGATGCCGTCGGCGCCGAACCTTTCGCAGTCCCTGGCTACCTGTATAATATCCGGCAGATTGCCGCCGCGGGCGTTGCGCAGGGTGGCAAACTTGTTGATGTTAACACTCAGCTTGGTCATGCCGCAAAATTACGCAGTTTGCCGAATTATTGCAGCAGGTATTTCACGATGAGGCCGATAAAAATAGACGCCGAAAAACTCATCAGGGTACCGATCAGTACATATTCCGTTTCGCGGCGGTTGTCGTTTTCCTTCAGGTCGTTGAACCGCAGGATGGATTTGGCGGCGATGAGGAAGCCGATGCCTTCGTAGTGGCCGGTTACAACAAAGGTGAGGATGAGGATGCGTTCGAAAATGCCGATCCATTTGCCGGCCTCGCTCAGGGAAGTTTTCCCGTTGGCAATACGGGCATCGTGTACCTGGTTGCGCCACCGGCGGGTGGCGAAGCCGAGTAAAAAGGCGGTGGGCCAGATGATGGCGGCATAGCCGAAAAGCAGCGTCCAGAACAGCTGGTTATTGAGCAGGGCCTGTATGGCCGGGAGCACCGCCGGCCAGTTGCCGGTGAGCTGTATCCAGAGCAGCAGCAGTATGGTGAGGTGGAGCGCCTGGTCGATGATAAAACTTTTCGCGTCTTCCTTCTGGTGCAGCTTCCAGAGATCGATGCCGAAATGGGTAACGGTAACGATCACCGGCGCCAGCCATTGGTCCCACATACCGGTAAAGAGGTAAACGAGGGCGCCGTGAATGAAGCAGTGGAGGTAAAGATAGCCGGAGGCTGCTTTGCGGCGGCGTTTGTGTTGCACAAAGCGGTTGGGTTGCAGCGCGAAATCACCTATAACGTGGGCGCAGAGCCATTTTATCAATAGAAGCATCCTGAAGTGGTTTTTAAAACATGCTTGAAATCTGTTGTCCGAAACGTTGTACGATCAGATCGGCCACATGCCAGCCTGCAGCCTGCAGCCGCTGATGTACGGCAGGCTGGCGGATATGCAGTTTTTCTGCCGTTTGCGCCTGGGTAAGCCCGTTGAGTTGTTCCAGTATGGCTTCCGCCTGCAGCGGGCTCCAGCGTTCCACCAGGAAGGAAAGCACCTGGCCGTGAATGTCCCACTCTTCGTTGATGGCAGGGTGGGGGGTAACAATCGCTACGAGCCCGTTTTTTTTCTTCAGCTCATCGAGGGTGGGCCCTGAATGCCTGAAAGCGGAGCCGTCAGAAGTTACGATGTTTTTGGATGTGAATGAAATTTCACCGGTGCCGATGGCCAGCCGCATTTTAAACCCTTCTTTCCACAGCATCGCCAGCAGCATCAGGCTGATGGGCAGGGCCGCCGCCGGCTCTTTGGTCATGACCGCCTGAAAACTGTCCCCCCTGAACTGTTCCGCCCGGAAGCTGGCATCTTTCTCTTTCGCCGCGGCAAAAGCGGTTTCCAGCGTCTGTTGCAGGCGCTTGCGCTGTACGGGCTTCAGCGTCGAGGAACTGATAACGTCTCCGGTGATGACGATGGCTCTTTTTTTCATGGCTATACAAATATAAGGCTTAAACCTTATAATACCTAATTATAAGCCTGTAGCCTTATAATATGGATATATAAGCCTGTAGGCTTATTAAAGGAAATGCCCGCCCAAAAGAAAAACAGCCCCGCCATAAGGCGGGGCTGCTTCTTTAAATGTTCCGTTATCGACTAGTAACGATAGTATTCAGGTTTGAACGGACCTTCAACGGGAATGCCGAGGTACGTAGATTGCTCTTTGGTCAGCACATCCAGTTCCACACCGATTTTTTTCAGGTGCAGGCGGGCTACTTTCTCATCGAGGTGCTTGGGCAGCACATATACCTGGTTTTCGTATTTGTCGCTGTTGGTCCACAGCTCCAGTTGCGCCAGGGTCTGGTTGGTGAAGGAGTTGCTCATCACGAAAGAGGGGTGCCCGGTAGCGCAGCCCAGGTTCACGAGACGGCCTTCAGCCAGCAGGATGATGTCTTTCCCGTCGATGGTGTATTTGTCCACCTGCGGCTTGATCTCCACTTTGGAATGGCCGTAGTTGGTGTTCAGCCATGCAACATCGATCTCGATGTCGAAGTGGCCGATGTTACAAACGATCGCCTTGTCTTTCATCGCCTTGAAGTGCTCGCCGGTGATGATATCGCGGCAACCGGTAGTGGTTACGATGATGTCGGCCTCTTTAACGGCATCGGACATTTTTTTCACTTCATAACCTTCCATGGCAGCCTGTAAAGCGCAGATGGGGTCGATTTCCGTTACGATCACACGGGCGCCTGCGCCTGCGAGTGATTCGGCGGAACCTTTACCCACGTCGCCAAAACCAGCCACAACAGCCACTTTGCCGGCAATCATCACGTCGGTAGCACGGCGGATGGCGTCTACACAGGATTCGCGGCAGCCATACTTGTTGTCGAATTTGGATTTGGTAACGGAGTCGTTGATATTGATAGCCGGCATCGGTAACGTGCCGTTTTTCATTCTTTCGTACAGACGGTGAACACCGGTGGTCGTTTCCTCACTCAGCCCTTTGATGTGCTGGATCAATTCCGGATATACGTCGAACACCATGTTGGTCAGGTCGCCGCCGTCGTCGAGAATCATGTTCAGGGGACGGTCGACACTGCCGAAAAACAGCGTTTGCTCGATACACCAGTTAAATTCTTCTTCGTTCAGGCCCTTCCATGCGTAAACAGGGATACCGGCGGCAGCAATTGCAGCGGCGGCATGGTCCTGGGTAGAGAAGATATTGCAGGAGCTCCATTGTACCTCAGCGCCCAGGGCTACGAGGGTTTCAATCAGCACGGCTGTTTGAATGGTCATGTGCAGGCAGCCGGCAATACGGGCGCCTTTCAAGGGTTGTGATTTGCCATATTCCTCACGAAGGGCCATCAAACCGGGCATTTCAGCTTCTGCCAGCTGAATCTCTTTCCGGCCCCACTCTGCCAAAGACATATCTTTTACTTTGTACTTGAGGCTCAAATCAATCTTGGATTTTGCAGTTGTTGACATTCCAAATAATTTTTTGCAAATCTACCTTTATTTTAACTTTTCACATAATGCATTTTAGGTACGTATCCCCCTTAAAAAGAACCCCTTGAAAGAATCCCTCCGGTTTAATCATATAGATAAATTAATACAATTATTATTTGTATTAATATTATAAAAATAATATATTTGCTAATTGACGAGGTATATTTCCAGTTTATTACATATTATTTTTCGGAGTCATTGATGAAGTAAGTCGCTGCCAGAGAAGGTATTACAGGAACAGCAGCAGACTAAAAAGCCGGTTCTATGAGATTGTCGCCACCGGCGGGCCCGGCATATAAACGGCGGCTTCGCGAAATATAGTGTGTATATAAATAAATTTTAATGTTTTTATGTTACTCCTATCCCATCCTATGAAGATCAGCCTTCGTTTTGCCATCACGGCATTGTTGTTTTGCTGCGGCACCGCACAGGCGCAGGTTCCGCCAGTGGTGATCAATCCCGCCGGGGGAACGGCTTCCGATAACGGTCTGAAAATCACCATCACGGAAAACAGTGTACTGACCGAGTACAAAGGGCAGAAGCAGTACAGCGACAACGCCAGCCTGCCGGAACTGGACAAGGGAATGCGGACCTATTATATGATGGAGCGCCGGTTCAGTCCCTCGCTGGCCGAACGCTCGGATACCCTCCATAAAACGGCCTGCGAAATATCAGACGTACAGGGGCAGGGCACGGCTTCGGACCCCTGGAAGGTGGTGAAGCTGCTGACCCTGAAAAACAGGACCAATGCCAATTTCAATATGTCGGTGGTGTATACCTACGAGGCCAATAGGCCCTGGTACCGCATCGATTACTTCATCAGCACCAACGAAATACCGGCGCAAGGGGGGGATTACGGCGAGTACCTCGTACATATCTATCATTCCGAGCGAACTTTCATACATGAAACGGATTGCGGGCTGGGATTCGCCGATCAGCAACTCTACGCCGAAAATGACCACTACCAGCAAATTCACGTACCGGCGGAACCGTCGGTTAATTTATATGGAAGAATAGGCATCCGTAAATCTGCCGGCGCCTGCGGGCCCACGGCGGGTTCGCATTTTATAAAGGCAGCGGGTGGCATTACTTCCTACAATGCGGGGTATACGGCCGTGAGGGACGACCGCGGTCCTACCGGCATCGGATATAAATTGGTCGACATGCTCACCGCCAATCCTCCTGAAATAACCGGGGTGGGCATGGCTGTCCATAAAGCGCTGCACTTTTACCACGGCTTCCAGCCGGGCTGGATTTACGACGAGCGGAAAAGCTTTATCGTAGGGTACGATGAAACGGACGACGGGCCGGCTTTGGAAGACGCCACGCTCCCCAGGGGGCACGACCAGGTGTTCACCCGCGCGACTATCGGCCTGTCGTCTGCCACGCCACAAGGCCTGGAAGGCAACGCCGATCACGTGATAGACGGGGTGACCCTGCACCTGCAGAACGCCGCCTTCAACCTGCCGCAGGTTGTTCATTTCAAAATAACGCCCACAACCACGGGTACGGGTGACGCTGCGCCCGGTGATTACAAGGTGCTGTACGCCAAAATGATCATCCCGGCCGGCGATTACGCCAACGCACACCTGCCACTGAAAAACCTGATCATTAAAGGCAACACGACCGAGAACATCGACAAAACACTGAAGATCGAAATACTGCCGAACTGTTCACCGCATCTTAACTTCACGGGCGGCATCCTCTCCGCCGTTTACACCATTGTAGACGACGATGAGAATAAAGTATTCGTGGAGCCGCAGTTTTCTTCCCTCGCCGAGGGCCAGCAGATGACGGTAACGGTGAGGCTGACGGGCGATTTATTGCCAAGCCCGCTGCCGGTAACGGTTACGGCCAATATGCTCACGGCCGAAGCAACGGATTTCGAGCCGGTGTTCCCCCTCACGCTCACCATTCCCGCCAACGACCGCACCGCGACCTTTACCTTTAAGGCGACCGGGGATATGATCATCGAAGACGATGAAACCCTTGAGCTGACGGCGTCGGCCGTGTTCGGGCCCGATACGCGGACGCACACCGCCGGCGTTACCATCACCAACGTGACCGACCCCGCTCACCGCATCGTGACGCTTTCTTCCGCGCCGCAGCCTGCGTTGGAGGGCGATAACGTGGTGGTAACCGCCAGTTTGCCGTTGGGCGTAACTACGGAAAAACCCATCGTGCTCAATATCGCTTATAACGAAAATGACGGCATCAATACCGCCAGCCTGCTCGATATAGAGTACAACAACCAGAACGCGGTTTTCCCGTCGTCGTGGAGCATTCCCGCCAACAGCGGCTCCGGCACGCTGACGCTGGAAATGCTATACGATAATTTCATCGAGCCCGACGAGCTCATCTATTTTAATGTGACCGATGCGGACAATGCCTTTACCGTAACAGGGCCGGTTCAGCTGACCCTTAAAGACAGGGTGCCGGCCGGGCAACAGGCCACCATCACTATCAATGAAGGCAACCAGATGCATGAGATAGACCCGATGGATTACACGGCCACCATTCAGCTGCCCAAAAAAGTGAGCCAGGCGCTGACGCTGAACATCCTGATCGATCCTTCTTCCACCGCCAGCGCAGATGACATCGAAGTGGTCACCAGCCTCGCCGTGACGATACCCGCCAATCAGTCCACCGGCACCTTCACTTTCAGATCACTGATGGATAACAAGCTCGAGGGTTCCGAACACCTTGTGTTCACCTTTTCGCACGGCATGCCTGTGGTGCAGACGGGCGGCCCCGTTGTTATCCAGGATGTGGAGAACACACCCGAAAACCGCCAGGTGTACCTCACGGATGTATCGCCGGTCAACGTCATGGAAGGCAATGAAGTGGAAGTGAAGTTGCAGCTGAACCCGGCTACACCCGGTCTGACGGCCGCTTTCCCCATCACGGTGAATTTTTCCCTGGATGCGGCATCCGAAGTGGCGGCAGGTGACTATACGCTTACACCGGCTACCACAGTGGTTTTTGCACCGGGAGAAACAGAAAAAATTATTAAGGTTACCGCTAACGGCGATGCGTTAGTGGAACCGGCGGAACTGCTGCGCCTGTACCTGACTGCCGATGTGACCACAGACGTGACCGATGCAGGCATTCCACCCACGGAATCCACCATACTAACCAAAGACATTAGCATTGAAGACGGCGGCAGCAATGCCATCACCTTTACGCCAGATGCCACGGTGCTGGACGAAGGCGTAGTGTATACGCGCGTGGTAGCGTCTTTGTCGGCCGGCGCCGCCCTGTCTGACATCGAGATCACGCTCGACGGGCTCACCGGTTCCACCGTCAACGCCGCCGATATTGACCTGCCGGCTATGGTCACAATTCCGCTCGGCTCGTCCTCCGTTGAATTCAACGTACGAGCGAAAGCAGACGATGTGCTGGAAGAAGACGAGCTGTTCCAGCTGAGCGGCAGCAAAGCCGGGTTCACCATCACCGGTACGTCATTTACCGTAAAAGATAAAACGGCCGACGTTGCGGGGAATAAGCAATTTATTATCGAGGCAGACAGCGATCCGCTGGCCGAAGGCGGTACAACGCTCGTTTGGGTGAAGCTGCCCGGGAATATTACCGTGGGGAAAGCTACCGACGTGAACCTGGCCAGCGGTGCCGGAACGGAACTGGCGGGAGGGGAGTTCAGCTTCAGCGGCACGAAAGTGACGATTCCCGCCGGTGCGGGCAAAGCTTCGCTGACCCTGAACACCACGGCCGACGACATCCTCGAGCTAACGGAAAAACTGGATATCAATGCCGCCGGTACAGGTTTGCTGGCTGGCGTAAATGCCGCCAAATTGCTCGACGTAACGGATGTGACCAGCACCATTGCAGCCAACAAAGTCATCACCGTAACGCCAGCCGGCGCCACCACCGTAAACGAGGGCAGTTCTATTATTTATACATTCAAACTGCCGGGCCTCATTACGACGCAACAGGGGCTGACGATCACCACCAACGTGATGACCACTGCAGACCAGGTGGGCCCCGCCGATTTCAATTCCGGATATCCCGCAACCGTGACCATTCCCGCCAGCGGTAACACGGGCACGCTGACGCTGAGTGCGGTATCGGACGGGGTGATTGAAGTGCAGGAAAAACTGAAACTGCAGCTTGCATTGGCAGGGTTTACTTTCAGCGCCAGCGACGAAATCAATCTCGATGTGGTGGATACGGATTTGAGCAGCTCCACGATTAAATTATCCGTGGCGCCTGCTACTGTTAACGAGGGCAGTGATGTTACGGTAACCGCCACGCTGCAGGGCTTCACGTCCAATCAGCCGATTGTGGTGACGCTCGTGCGCGACAACAGCGCTACTACAGACGTTTCGACCGATCACAGCGCGTTGGGCACCATCACCATCAATGCCAACCAGCCTTCCGGCACGGCTACTATATCCGCGCTGGCCGACCTGGTGCTGGAAAATGATGAGCAACTCGTGCTCGACGGCGTATCCGGCTCATTCGTGATAGACGGAACGGCGCTGACCATTAAAGACCAGACGGGCTCCAATGCCAATAAAACCATCAGCCTGCTTGCGCCCGCTTCGTCACTGACGGAAGGCGGCAACATGACGATTCAAGTAAAACTGCCGGATAACATCACGGCTGCCGACGATATTGATGTGACGCTCACCGCCGCCCCGGCCGCCGGTGCACAGCCCGATGGAACGGATTACACGCTGCTGCCTGCCACGGTGAAGATCCTGAAAGGGGAGAACTATGTGAACGTAGTGCTGACAACCAACACCGATAACCTCATCGAGCCGGACGAGGCGCTGGTTATCACCGCGCAGGCCACTGTATACGGTTACGGCCCGCAAAACGCCACGCAGTCCGTTACCATCAAAGACCAGCCGGGCAACAATGTGATCACGATCACCAGCGATCCCGGCGTCACGGAGAATGGCACCGCCAAAATCAGGTTCAGCCTGCCTTCGGGCGTACAGAGCCCGACAGACATCACCGTGCAGCTGACGCCCGGTGGCACTGCCGCGGCTGCGGATTTTGAAGACCCGCTGCCCACCTCCATCACCATACCGGCGGCAAGCGGCGTGTATGATTTGGTACTGCGGGCGAAAAAAGACCTGGTCATTGAACCGGTGGAAAACATTTCGTTCGCCGTTAACGCGCCTGGCTATACGATTTCAGGGACTGCGGCGATGGATGTGACGGACGCAGACATCAACGACGCGGCTATTGCACTGGTGCCGGCGGTTACAGGCATCGGCGAAGGAAATATCCTTACGCTCCAGGCAGTGCTGCAGCATGGCATGACGACGCTCGTGCCGATAGACATTGCGCTATCACCCGACGGCGGCACGGCTGAGGCCGGTGATTACAGCGGCCTGACCAGCATCCGCATCGACCCGGGCGATCCGCTGTCCGGCAAAACGGACATCAGCATCCCGGACGATGTGTTCCTCGAATGGACCGAAACCCTCACCATTAAAGGGGTGGCAGCGGGCATTCCCGTAACCGGCACCACGATCAATCTTCTCGACAAAAACACCACCGTTTTAGCCAACAAGAAATTCACCCTCACACCGGATGCCGCATCCATAGAAGAAGGTAACTCCGTAACGGTGTGGCTGCGCTTGCCGAACGGCCAGCAAACGGAAGATGCGATTACCATCAATCTGCAAGCCGTAGCGGCAGGCACTACGCTCAGCGCTACCGAATATAATTTCCCGGCTTCCATAGTAATGGCTGCCGGCACAGATGCCGTTTCCTTCGTGCTGGAAGCCAAAACAGACAACCTGCTCGAACCGGTGGAAACGCTGCGGCTGAGCGCTTCGGCCGCGGTGTACGGCACGGGCGTTACGGAAGAGACCATGGTGGACGTAACCGATAAGAGCGGGAATAACATTATTGCGATTTCGGGTGGGGGAGACGTTGCTGAAAATCAACAGCAGGCGATCCGCTTCAGTTTGCCGGCAGGCATCACCAGTGTAAGCGACATTGTGATTGGCCTGACCGCCGGCGGTACTGCCGGCGCCAGTGATTTCATGGCCGTTCCCAACACCGTGACCATCAAAGCCGGCGATGAATTTGCGGATCTCGTGCTGCATGCCGTGCCCGACGGCATACTGGAAAACACGGAAACGCTGTCGTTCAGTCCGGCGGCTGCCGGCTTCACATTCAATGGCACTGCCGCAGTGAATGTGCTGGATGCAGACGTGGCCTCCGTGGTGCTGACGGCTACGCCCTCTGTGCAGGAGGGGCAGCCCATCACAGTAACGGCTACGTTGCAGGGTGGCGTAACGTCCACTTCGGCCATCGACATCGCGCTGACCAAAACCGGATCGCAAGCCACCGGCGACGATCACACGCCGCTGGGTACGTTGCGTATCGAGGCCGGGCAAACTTCCGGAACCTATATTATTACCGCTAATGCGGACCTGCTGCTCGAAAGAGATGAAACGCTGGTGCTGGGCGGTACCGCAGGCAGCATCGCCGTAACGGGAGCCACAGCGGTCATTCGCGATGCCACCGCCAGAGATCTTACACTCACGCCGGTAGCCGCCACAGTAACGGAAAACAGCAAAGTAACCCTGAAAGCAAGCCTGCCCCCCGGTGTTACCACAACGGAAAATATCCTGGTGCAACTGGCGAAAGATAATGGCAGCACGGTGACCGGCGGGGAGTTCATTTTGCCGCCGAACGCAACCATCATAGCGGGCACCGGCGAAATAACATTTGAAATCGATGCGTTGGCAGACGGTATCCTGGAAGCTGACGAAATATTGAACATACTTGCCACGGCGGATGTACTGGGCGACCCGAAAACCGCCACAGCCACGGTTACCGTCAAAGACGGCACCAACACCGCCGCCAACACGCTGATCACCATTTCCGGCAGTACACAGGTGTCTGAAGGCAGCGCAGCAAACATTACTTTCAGCCTGCCTGCCGGCATCTCCACAGACCAGCCCATCGTGATTAACCTGGCCCCTGGCACCGCCACCCCGGCAGTTACAGCGGCGGATATCACCGGTGGTATCCCGGTTTCGGTAACGATTCCGGCGCAAGGCGCCGGCGTCACACTGAACATCGCAGCCATCACGGATGCCGTGATTGAACCGGTTGAGAAGCTGTTTCTCCTGCCTTCCGCCGCCGGCTTCACGTTCAGCAACAACGTGATGCTTGACGTGCTGGATCAACATCATAGCGGCGCCATCACCATCAGCAGCGACAAGCCGGTCATCCGCGAAGGCGGCCAAACGGCTACCGCTACGGTCAGCCTGCCGGGTTCGCTTGTAGCAGGTGCAGACATCCGGGTGGATATCGCGAAGGGCATTGCTTCCGGCACACTGGATGCGGATCATTCCGTATTGCCGCCGTTCGTTACTATCATCGCTGGCCAGCATGACGTGACGTTCACCATCACGGCGCCTGCAGACCAGGTACTTGAAGATACCGAAGGGTTGATACTGGAAGGCTCCGCTGCTGGGTACAGCGTTACCGGCGTTACCATCCAGATAGAAGACGCCACGTCGCTCGACCCTCTCAATAAAATATTGCAGCTGACGCCCGGAAACGCGCAGGTCGCGGAAGGCAGCACCGGCGATTTCGTGGTGAGGCTGCCCGCAGGCATCGTCAGCAGCAAAGACATCACCGTGCAGCTGGCGAAAACAGCCGGCGCGTCTACCGCAGCAGATACCGACCATACGCAGATTCCGGTGAGCATCATCATACCCGCCCTGCGCAACAGCAGCGACGGTTTCGATATTTCCGCGGTATCCGATCAGATCATCGAACAGCAGGAAAAACTGCGGGTGGATGGTATGGCCCCGGCCGGCTTTACTTTTGAGGGAGCAGACATCCTGATCAACGATGCCACCGGTCAAACGCCCGCCAACCGCGAAATCCGCATTACACCGGATGCTGCGGTGCTGGCAGAAGGCAACACCTGCGTAGTGATGTTTGCATTGCCTGCAGGCATTACATCGGCTACCGACATTGCCATCACGGTAACGCCGGATGGCACATTCACTGCCGGCGCCATGGATTACAGTCTCGGTGCAAATCCCGTCATACTGCCCAAAGAGCAGAATAAAATAACGGTTGTGCTCACTGCCGCCCAGGACGGGCTGACAGAGCCCACAGAGCAATTGAAACTGACCGGTACCGCCGCAGGTTATACGGTTATTTCAGCCGCCGGCATTACTATTCCGGGCGATCCGGCGCCGCAAGTAAGCGTAGCCGCGCAAAAAACGGCCGACGCCGCGGAACCAGCCGTCAACGGCTCGTTCGACATTCAACTGAGCGCCCCCGCACCGTCAGATGTAACGGTTCATTACGCCATTGGCGGTACGGCCACCAGTGGCAGCGACTATACACCGCTCAGTGGACAGGTGGTGATTAAAGCCGGAGAAACCACCGCACAGGTAGCTGTAACGGTGCAGGACGACCTGGTGGTGGAAGGCCCCGAAACCGTTACGCTGACGCTGCAATCGGCCAATTTCACGTGGTTTGGTCAAACGGAAAACTGTACTGTGAGCAATGCGGCACATACGGTGGCAGTAGCAGACAACGATCAGGCGCAGGTCATCATAGAAAAAGTGGCAGACGCTACCGAACCGGCTGCGGCAGGCAGTTTGCGCGTGCGTTTCAGCAACCCGCAGGCAACCAGCGCCGTTCCCGTAACGGTACAATACACCGTGGCCGGCACGGCCATTGCAGGCACGGATTACGAGGCATTGTCCGGTTCGGTCATCATCGCGGCCGGCAGCAACGAAGCGCCGGTGCAGGTGATGCCTAAAGACGATGCACAGCTGGAAGGCACCGAAACCATCATCGTAACGCTCACATCGGCCACCGGCACGCTGCCTGGCGTCAATCAGCCGGTGGCTTCCCCGTCGGCCGCCACAGTCAACCTGTACGATAACGATGTGGTGAGCATGGAGATATTCGGCCTTAATCAGGTGGCGGAAGGCAGTGTGGTACCCGTCACGTTAAAATCATCGCAGGCCGTGGGCGCCAACATCCAGGTAACGATACAGCTGCAATACGATGCCGCCAGAACCATTACCACCAATGTACCGCGCAGTGGCGACGTGCTTACGGTGACCATGCCGGCCAACCAGACGGAGGTCACGTTCCAGATCACCATCGACGAAAACGACGTGAATGACGATAACGGTTATGTGAACCTGGTGATACAGCCGTTCAGCGGCAGCGGGCAGGCATACGGCAAGGGAGCCAGCAGCAATACTGCCACGGTGGTGACCGACAACGATCCGCTGCAGATCAGCTTTAAACAGGATACTGCCCGCCTCAGGGAAGGGAATGCCGGCGTGGCCATGATGCCTTTCACGCTGCAACTGAGCCGCATGAGCAGCAGGGCCATACAGGTACAATATGAGTTTGCCGATGCCTTTGAAGGCGCCGGGGCGGATAAAGATCCGCAGCGCGCCAAAGCTGGCACCGACTTCCAGCAAAACATCACGAGCATCACCATTCCACCCATGCAAGCAGAGGCGGATATTACCGTGCCCATTACCGGCGATACCGAAAAGGAGGCCGATAAATATTTCGCCGTCAAACTGACCAGCATGACGGTAAGCGGAGGATTAAACACGCCGGTGCCCGGCACGCGCCGCACCGCCATCGGTGTCATCGAAAACGACGACCAGGCGGTGGACATGGAAATCCGCCCCGCCAAATCAATGTCGCCCAACGGAGACGGCAAGAACGATGTTTGGATCATTGAAAACATCGAAAAATACAGCAAGAATGAAGTGGTGATCGTGAACCGCTGGGGCGGCACCATTTTCAAAACCACCAATTATCATAACGCTTCCAACAACTTCAACGGCCAGGCCAACATTGGCAGCGGCACTGGGAAGGAGCTGCCCGATGGTTCCTACTTCTACATACTGCAGGTATGGGGAAGCGATGGGAAGGTGATTCGCTATAATGGTTATATCGTTATTAAAAACGGCCTGTAAAAACAGTCACATGAAAGCAAGCCTTATCAGGATTTTTGCCATAGGGATGATCAGCTGCTGCGCGCTTCGCGTAAGTGCGCAGCAACATCCTGTTTACGCGCAGTATCAGTACAACGGGATGGTGATCAACCCTGCTCATCCTTCGATGGATGAATTCAGCAGCGCTACCATCGTGTCGCGCAACCAGTGGGTGGGCATGGAAGGGGCGCCCAAAACGTCCACTTTTACCTTTTATACGCCCATCAAAGCCACCAATACCAGCATTGGTTTTTTTGCGATGAAAGACGAGATCACCGTGTATTCGCAAACCGGCTACCACTTCAATATTTCACAAAAGGTAAAGCTGGATGACAAAATTTTCCTGGCGCTGGGGCTGAAGGGCGGGATGGAGCAGTTCCGGGAGAATAACGTGCACCTGGGGACAGACGATCCTGTGTTTGCCGCTAACCAGCGGTACTGGAAAACCGATGTCGGCTTCGGTCTGTTGCTGTACACCGACAAATTCTTCGTGGGCTTGTCTGCCCCGTCGTTCCACAACTTCGACATCGGGGGGAGTGAGAACAAGGTGGAGTTCAAGCGCCACATGTACCTGCAGGGGGCGTTTCTGGCCGATATCAGCAAAGATCTGCAGTTCAGGCCGGGAATACTGCTGCGGCAGGTTTCGGGAGCCGGTACGCAGATGGATCTGAATGCGACTTTTATTGTGAAGAAGCTGTTATGGCTGGGCGCTACCTGGCGCACCGAAAAAACGGCCAGCGCGCTGGTGCAGGTGCAGGCACTGAAGAATTTCAACCTCGGTTATGCCTATGATTTCGCATCCTCCACCCATCTGAAGGGTATGCAAACCGGCTCGCACGAACTGATGCTGAACTACCGTTTCTCCCTCGTGAAAGGCAAAACGCTGACGCCGAAGCTATTCTAATATTTACAGTATCTTATATATAGTAGATAAATATATTTAATGTTGGCAAATCCGCATGTGTCGCTGTTGCGTATATACATGCGCGTTGAGCAAACGTGTTGTTAGGAATCCTCTTTTTTGAAGCCGGATGCAGGGGCGCTTGGTTTGTGAATCCTTTACTGTATTGCATTCCGTGGCCTTTTAAGAAAATTTGGTTAATTGTTAGTTATCCTAACGCTGAATTATTTGTTTGTTCATTTTTTTCTTTTAGATTTGGTTATACGAATTTGAGAGGCCAGTGTAGCGGCAAACAAGTTCTTTTGATATTTGATCTCAGTAAGTCATCCGGAAGATATTTGCAGGTGACGTGTTGCCTGCATAAGCTTTTGTCTTAAGCTAAATTGGAGAAAAAATCGAGCCTGATGGTCGTGTCGGGCTCCTTCTTTTACCTGCTGCAACAAAGCCTTCGGATGATATTATCATACATTTTTTATTAGGGAATAAGGGATTTTTGTCTTAAGCTAAATTGGAGAGAAACGAGCCTGATGGTCGAATCGGGCTCCTTTTTTATTTTAGATGGTTTTTAACTTGAACATAAAACGGGCCTGGATGACACCAGGCTTTTTTTATGCGCCTGCAAAAAACTTAGTATTCCTAACAGAATTAATTTTTTTTTGTAGATTTGGAACAGTGAAGTACGGCTTAAGCGTTAAACCTATATTATACAACTATCAATCCGATATATAACTTTTTTATCCACTTTGCATTACTAGTTAATTTGGAGGATGGGCCTGGTTTTCAAATCGGGCTCTTTTTTTTGCCCGTAAGGGCGGTATTTTCTCCGGAAAATTCGTAGATTGGGTACATGGACAACACCACGGAAATATTGATCACACTGTTGTTTATGGTGCATATATGGCTGGTTGTACGGTTCTGCATCCTGCATACCTTTCGCCAGGCGAATAACCGCCCTTATCATCTCAAATGGCTGATGCTCGTTTTCTTCCTGCCTTACCTGGGTTATGCGCTTTATTTTTGGTTAACGCGCCGTTATGTGACCCGTCAGCCCTAATCCTCTCTTTTGTTCCATCGTTCCGAAATTTCAGTATGATTCCGGATGGCGCGGATAGACAGCCGCACGCCGATATAGAGGCATAATAGCGATGCGAGTATAAGAAATACGTTATCGCCCAACATGAGGAAAAAGTCGAACGCCCCATGGAAAACGACTGCCCAGAAAACGCCGGTAAACAGGAGCGTTTTGCGGTGCTGGGGAATGAATTTCGCCAGGCCCACATAGTAGCCCATCAATACGGCAAATGCGGCGTGAGCCGGCACGGAAATGAACATTCTCACGATGCCCGTGCCGATGCCGTATTGCATCACGTAAGCGATGTTTTCGGTAGTGGCAAAGCCCATGCTGATCATGACGGAATATACGATGCCATCGAACGGCTCGTTGAACGCGGGCTTGGGAAAGGCGAAATAGCGTAGTACAAAGTATTTACCCAGTTCTTCGCTCAGCCCTACGATGCCGAATGCAAAAGCAGCGATACCCCAGGCGCCGCCCTTTCCCCAATCTACCCGGCCGGCCAAACCCTCCACGAGTAAAGGGAATGAAGTACAAAGCACCCCGAGCATAAAACTGCGGATAAGCAGCCGCACCGGTTCGCGGTCGCGCTTGTCCAGCCAGTAAATCAGCAACGAAATGGCAATGCCGGGCGCCAGCGCGATGGCGAGGGAATGGTATAACATCAGCGGAGTTTTGCTTGTTTACGGGCCAGCAGAAACGCTTCCAGCTCCGCCAGGCTAAAGCTGCTGAGATTTTTGCCGGCGGTGAGGCCGCCCTTTTGTGCAGCGAGGGTACCATACCGCACATCGGCGAAGCCGGCAATAGCGTGTGCATCGGGGTCGATAGACAACATGGCGCCTTTTTCGAGGGCGTACGGGATCCATTCCCAGTCGATGTCGAGGCGGCGCGGGTGCGCATTCAGTTCAATCACCACGCCATGTTCCACGCAGGCATCGATGATCTGCGGATGGTTGAGCGGGTAGCCGTTGCGGCTTAGCAGCAGGCGGCCGGTCATATGCCCGAGAATGGTGGTGTAGGGGTTGGCGATGGCTTTCAGCACGCGGGCCATGGCTTTCTCTTCCGTCATTTTGAGGTTGGAATGGACGGAGGCGATTACCAGGTCGAAGCTGGCCAGGATTTCGTCCGGGTAGTCGAGGCTACCGTCGTTCAGGATATCGGCCTCGATGCTCTTGAATATTTTGAACGGGGCCAACTGCGCGTTGAGCTGATCGATTTGTTGATGCTGGGCCAGGATACGTTCCGGCTGCAAGCCGTTGGCGTAGAAGGCGGACTTGGAGTGATCGCTAATGACGAGGTACTCGAATCCCTGGTCCCTGGCGGCTTTTGCCATTTCTTCGAGGCTTTGCAAGCCGTCGCTCCATTGGCTGTGCGCGTGAATGATCCCCCGGATGTCGGCCGCCTGTATCAGTTGCGGCAACCGGTTCGCCGCCGCCAGTGCTATTTCGTTCGCGCGGCCTTCGCGGAGCATCGGTGGAATAAAGGCCAGGCCCGCTTCGCGGAAGATGTCCGCTTCGGTAGCCGGTGTTCCGCCGGATGCTTTGCCGGTATGGCTGAAAAACTGGTCGAGGAAGGCTTCTGAGCCCGTAGTGGTAAAGAGTTTGAGCGTGAAGTGCTCCGGTTGAACGCCGTAGACTTTTATTTTCACCTGCTCTTTGAATTGCAGGAGGATGGCATCATCGGTATTGCCAAGGCGGTGGAAGGCGGCCAGGGTCTTGAAGGTTTCAGCCACCTGGTCGACGGGGGCGCCGATCACGAACTCCAGCTCGTCGATAATGGGCTGCTGGCGGCGGAAGCTGCCGGTTACGGCTACCTGTGCGGGTGCGAACGTGTTGCGGAGCAAGGTTTCCAGTTCGGCGGCAAATGATTCCACTTCGGCATAGAGGAAGCGTTCGCGGTTGGAGAGGAAAAACTCGATGCTGGCGCGGATGCTATCCTGCGTTTTTTGCCCGAAGCCTTTGAAGAGCAGCAGGCGGTTTTCGTTGCAGGCATAGAGAAGCTCGCCGAGCGTTTCTATTTCCAGTTCTTTCCAGATGGTGGCGATCTTTTTGGGTCCCAGGCCTTTGATACGCATCATTTCGAGGATGCCGGGCGGGGTTTTGCGGATATATTCATCGAGGGCGGCAAACTGTCCCGTTTGCAGCATTTCTATCACGCTTTTGCCGGTGGATTCACCGATGCCTTTGATACGGAAAATGGCGTCGTGCGGGGTTTCCTGCAGGGGCACGGTTAGTTTTTCGATCTGGAAGGCAGCGTTGGCGAAGGATTTGGCTTTAAAGGAATTGTCGCCGTGAATATCCATCAGTTTGGCCAGGAGAGAGAAGTTATCTGCGATGATATAATTTTCCATAGAGGCTGTAAGTTAGGGGATTCGGCTCGAAAGAGCAAAAGGGTCGGTGTGTGGCGGGGATGGTGGTGTTGGGCTGAACGGGCCGGCGACGGGGGAGGGCATAAAAAAAGCACCCCGGGAGTACCGGGGTGCTTATGCTACAGTTTGTAAATCCGATCTTACATGGCCGGAGCTGCAGGTGCAGAAGGAGCTGCTTTTTTAGGAGCGGCTTTCTTCTTAGCGGGTGCTTTTTTAGCAGCAGCTT
Organism: uncultured Chitinophaga sp.; assembly: GCA_965653365.1. Lineage (GTDB taxonomy): Bacteria > Bacteroidota > Bacteroidia > Chitinophagales > Chitinophagaceae > Chitinophaga. Next base: position 126,047 of record CBFGZV010000013.1, read on the forward strand.
TCTTTTTAGGAGCAGCCTTTTTAGCAGCGGCTTTCTTTTTAGGAGCAGCTTTCTTAGCAGCAGCTTTCTTTTTAG
>CBFGZV010000014.1:0-123544 GCA_965653365.1 uncultured Chitinophaga sp.
CAACCGCGGCGAAAGAACTGCGCGCGTTGAAAAATTGCACAAGAAGTTTATAGCCGGCCTGGCCGAAGCAACCTGAAAATCAACCGCGGCGAAAGAACTGCGCGCGTTGAAAAATTGCACAAGAAGTTTATAGCCAGCCTGGCCGAAGCAACCTGAAAACCAACTGCCGTAACAGCACTGATTCTCCATGAACAAAAAAAGCGGCGCTTCCGGTTTGGAAGCGCCGCTTCAATTTATAACAATCACTAAGCTTCGCGATAAATGCACCCGATGGCCACCAGCGCGGTTGCTGCAATTGCGCACACGGTGCGAACCGTATTAAAACTATTCCAGCGCGCTTCAAATCCCAGCCTGCGGGCGGCTATTTCGGAAATGGAAGCGGATTGGGTATTGAATGCGTCCAGCGCTTCGTTCAGCGGCACATTGACGGCCACTGTTACACCAAACACGCCCACGGCATACACGAGCGCAGCGGCCGCCAGGCACCAGAAACGCACGGTGAGCGGCTGCCCGTAATGCAGGTACGCGCTGAGCGGCAACAACAACAGCGTGCCCATGAAGCCCGCATAAAACACCGGGTTCAGGATGGCGCGGTTAATGTGCTGCATGGAACGGATATACTCCGCGTCGCTCAGGCGCCCGAGGCCGGGGCTCACGGAGCAGGAATACGCATAAAACAGGCCTGCCATCAATGCAGAGGCCACCGAGGTGAGTGCTAATACAATATTTACGAACATATAGCGGTGAGATGAATGGTTTTTAAACACGACAAATGTATCCACACCTTGCATGTCAAAATAGAACAAAACCGACAAGGCGTTGGGGCTACTTCAATTCGGTGAAGTTTTCAAGCAGCTCAACTGACTGCTTGCGGAGCTGATGCGGGGAAAAACCGGCAAACTCCCGGAAAGAACGGATAAAATGAGACTGGTCTGCGTAATCGTTATCGAATGCCAGGTCCGACAGTTTGCTGAAGTCGTTGTTGCGCAGCTGGCTCAGCGAGGCCTGGAAGCGGCTGATGCGGGCAAACAGCTTGGGCGACACCCCCACGTATTGTTTGAATTTTCGTTCGAAGCTCCGTTCTGACAGTTGCAGCTGTTCCTGCAGCTGCTTCATGGGCACACTGCCCTTCGACCGGATAATGTGGCTGAGGGCGTGCTGGATACCGGCATCCTCGAACCGGCTGTTTTCGCGGATTTGCCGCACCAGGAACGTGGAGAGAATAGCAATGCGATCCTGCGACGAAGGAGCGGCAGACAGGCATTCGGCGAGCGGAAAGCCTTCCTTCTGCGCCAATTGCTCCAGGTCCATGCAGGTATCGGTCAGTTCCCCCGCATTGAGCCCGAAAATAGCCGGCAGTGCATTGGGATAAAAGAAAATACCAATGGCGCTGAACGCGCCGGCGAGACGGATTTCCGCGTATTTCGTAGCCGGACCGTACACAAAAATCCCAGGCAATGCTTTGTTGTTCTGGTACATCACACCCAGGTCCGGGTGCTGGAAAATCAGGCCGGGACAACCGTCGGCCATGGTTCTGAACGATTTGGAAGGAATGTCCGCACCAGCGCCCTCCAGTACCCAAAAGTACCGGATGTGGTTTTTCAGCGCGTCTGGCGGCGGTATTTGCCTGAATTCCATTTTGAGGGTTTAGTATGGCAAATATACTTGGAAAATACCGGTAATGATGGATTTTAACGCAACGGAAATCATGATCGTGCAAACCCGGCACACAGGTACACAGTTTATCCATGACCTCCGTATCAAACCCGCAAGGGACATTGGACAGCTTGCCGCGGCCAACCGGTACAACCGGCGACGTTCATGAACAACGCAGTGCTGTTCGTACAAACAACCCCTATTTTTCCAGATAATTTTTGAGCGACGTACCGATGATTTCCGTCCAGCCCTGTACAAAGCTGCTTTTTGCGAAATCTTTGTTCTCGGTGGAGAAGCTGTCGAGCCCTTCGTGTGTGAGTTTTAAACGGGTTGTGTTCCCTTCCGGGAACAATTCGAAGGTGACCACTGAATAACCCGGGTAATTTTCGTATGCCCAGCTATAGGCTAGCTTACGGTTTACGTCCGCCGCCAGTACCTTGCATTTGTGCAGGTATTGCTGCTCTTCGCTACCGCCGTAAAACTGAAATTCAAATCCGACTTCCGGCCGGAACTCCGCCAGATCGAAATACCATTCGCGCATCTGGTCTTTGTCAGTAATGGCTTGCCAGACTTTCTCCACCGGCGCATGAAATATACGTTCAATTGTAAATGGTGCTGTTTCCATGGTCAATGATTTGGGTATTAAGAAACCGTTTGGTTACAAATATAAAAGAAACCATCTGGTTACACAAAATATTTCTTTATACCGTATCTCCTTTCAGCCGGTATCCGCAGATTTTCAATCCGGCCCTTTCCAGCGTGCGCTGCGAAACGCGGTTGCTGACATTGCACCGCGCGGCCGGCACCCGTTGGCGGGCGTATGCCTCCCGCTTGAGCTCCTGTACGATGTAACTGCCGTAACCGTTGCCGCGAAAGGGCTCTTTCACATCCATGTAAATATCGGCGTACGGGTGGTTATAATTCAGCATCAGTCCGCCCGTAGCCACTATCCGGCCATCCTGTTCCAGCAGGTATTCGTTGTCTCCTGCCGATTCGTCCGCGGAAGTGACTTCGCGGAACATCACACCTGGTTGCCGAAGGCTGGTGGTAATGTGATCTTCGAACAGGATAGCTTCGCCCCGGATGTTGGCGGTGTGGGTGAACAGCATAAGCGCGAGCAATGCATCGTTAGTTTGCGCTTCTACATATGCCGCGCCGCATGCTGCACGGAAAGACAGGAATATTTCATGCGCATGATGCCGGTAAGCGGGCAACAGGTAAAATTCGAAAATCGTATCGCGGTCTTCCCGCCGGTCGGTACCCCAAACGGCGCCATAGCCCGCAGTCTGCCCTGCCATCATAAACACGTAGCTGTCCGCCCATCCGTAGTCGTGGCATTTATTGCAGATGAATTGCCGGTTCAGCTCATGGAGAAATAACGTGCGGAATGCCCGGATATCATCCGGGGCGGCGCGGTGGATGCGGATGTCCATAATGGGGAATTATGTCCGAATTTACCCAATTCCCGCCGAAAATCCACCGGTTGCGGAAGTTCAGACCTGCCCGTCTTCCACATATGATTTAAGACTGAAAAAGAACATGGCGACAGCTGCCCGACACTTCCCGGCAGTTGAGATGTTTGACATCCACTTCGTTAACACCGTCCTTCTCCAGCAGGTCAAAGGTCATGGATGGCCCCATCCATTCCGGATCCGCAGCGGATGTGCACTTCCACGAAAAATGCCTGTTTTTCACTTATATGATCAACATAATTTGTCAAATGGCCAACAGAACCACCCGCCCGGCAATTCATCGTATCTTGCATATGTAAAAATCATCCGCCATGCAACAACTTTCAGCCGACATCACCCTCGAAAACGATGCCGTTCTGCTGCGGCCGCTGACAACGGCCGACGTACCGAACCTGCTCCCCTTTTCGCTGCAGGAGCCCGAGCTCTGGCAATATTCCCTCACGACAGCCGCCGGTGAAGAAAATCTCGCTGCTTATATCCAATCCGCAGTAGACGCACGCGGGGCCGGCAGGGAATACCCGTTTATCGTGTTCGACAAAAAGCAGCAGGCTTATGCCGGCTCCACGCGTTTTTACGACATCCAGCCGGTGCATAAAACGCTGCAGCTGGGTTACACCTGGTATGGCAAACAGTTCCAGGGCACGGGCCTGAACAAGCACTGTAAATTCCTGCTGCTGCAATTCGCGTTTGAAACGCTGGGCGTGGAACGGGTGGAATTCCGGGCAGATAACACCAACGAAAAAAGCATCGCCGCCATGAAGAGCATCGGCTGTACGGTGGAAGGCATATTGCGCAGCCATGCGCCCAAAGTGGGTGGTGGCCGCCGCGACAGCATTGTGCTCAGCATCCTCAAAGATGAATGGAACGGGCATGTGAAGGAAATGCTGGCGGGAAAACTGCAATAAGCGGCCGTTCCTGCAAATCACCCCCACGCAAAGCCCGGTACATCAAAAAAGCGGCGGGCCTTCCGCCAAACAGAAGGCCCGCCGCTTTTATACAACGTTGCTTCAGAATCCGAGCGGTGGTTTGTTTGCTTCCACCGGCCAGCCGGGGTTCTGGTAAATAGGCGATGTTTTCACATCATTGTTGTCTGACGTGATCAGGAAATGCTGCATGGCGATGGGACTGAAATAATGCGCCATCGTCCAACGGTATCCTGTAAAAGCCAGCACTGTCGGCGTTTTTTGATAGATGCGCAGATACGGGCTGAGCGCCGGATCGGAAACGGTGCTTCTGTCGCCGATGTTATAGGTGAGCGAGGAAGCTTTATACCAGTTTTTGATAGGCCCCCATAATTTGAAACCTTCCACATGGTACGGCGTGGTGCTCATCTGGTCGAGCGCGCGCCACCTTTTCAGGTCCATACTCCGCAGGCCCTCTCCCATCAGTTCGCAGCTCCGTTCACGGCGGATATTGTACAACGTTTTATCTACCATCGCACCGGCGGAGTACACGCCCCAGTCGTTGGCCGCTTCTTTGGCGAGGTCGGTGGCCGCGATGGTTTTCTGGAAATCGGGATCAACGCCGGCCCGCTTCCGGATGGCTTCCCAATAAGCTTTGGCCGTACCGTCTACCGTACCCGTTTTCTCGTAGCTGGCTTCCATGTAGTTAAAATAGGCTTCCGTTCCCCGCAGCGTGATGCTGCCTACATCCCCGCGCCCGTTGCCAAGCTGCGCGCCGTCGTACACATTGCCTTTGCGGCTCATATAGCCGGTCACGTTATCGTGGTTGCCGATGAGGTTCAGGATGTCAGGATAAGTGACAACGGGGGTGGCATGCGTGCCCAGCGACGAAGGCTTGAGGATGTTGATCTGGCCCGGTTGCGCCAGGAACAGCCACAGCCGGCCATCACGGTTCTGGCGGACGAGCTGGATGGAATCATCGCCCGCGTACCCGGAGCCTGGCGCGTAAACCGGCAGGCCGTTCGCCATGAGGAAGCGGTCCACATACCCGCGCGTAAAGCCCCATCCATGCGCGGCCTGAATGGTGTTGGGAATGCCATTGCTCACGCCCAGCCCCAGGTCATAGTCTCGCCAGAGCAACACCTCGCTGAAGCCGGACAAATCCGTTGCACTGAACATCCTGCAATAGGGATTAGCTTCGCTCGCGATCGCAAAGTCTTCGTTCGTCGTTTCCTTCCGGAGCACCATGGAGTTCGTCACCAGCGGCACCGCGTCCGCCACCGCTTTCGCCGCTTCCATCGCCTGCGTCAGGAAAAAGTCGATCTCCCCTTCGATGCTGCCGGATGGGAACGCGTAGGACGCATTGTAATCTTTTGTTTTGCCCGGCCATTCGGGGCCGTTGGGCACGAACGCCGTGCCTTTGAAGTATTTCAGGAAGGTGCCTTCATAGAGTGCCACTCTTGATTTCAGCAGTTGCGCGCAGCTTTTAGACAGCCGGTTTTTTCCACCGGTGGGCGCGGTAACACCCATCAGCGCGATGGCCGAGTCGAGGTCCGATAAAATGAAGCGGGCCACTTCGTTCTGCGGCGCCCGTTTGCTGGCTTCGGTCAGCATCTTTTTATCGTCTTTCAGCGTGGTTTTCACGATCGGGAAATCGCCGAGCGCCTGCAGCTTGTCGAAGTAATTCCAGGCCCGGAGATAATACATTTCACCGATGTAGTGCCGGACATTGGCCGCGTTGCCCGTGATGGTGCCGGCGGTGAGGCGCGGCAGCACGGTTTCGAGAAAATAGTTGCATTGGAAAATGCCCGTAAAAGACCAGGCGCCGCCGGATTGCGCCACACGCCATTGCCCCGGTGTGTATTTGGCGTCGTAGGCCCTTCTGGCCCCCACATCGGTATGCGCATCACCGTCGAAATAGCCGAATATTGGCAGGCCCTCATATTGTTTGATGGCGTACGCGGCCAGCTGCGACTCTTCCACGAGATAATTATCCGGCGTCACTTTCGACGGCGGCGGCACTTCCAGCATGTTTTTATTACAGGCGCCCAGCAGCACCCATGCGGCCGCTATGAATATGTTGCGTGTTTTCATTTTTTTCAAATTGAGACAGGGTTAAAAAGTTACATTCACTCCGGCGGCATACACCTTGAACAAAGGGTACACATTCCCGCCATATCCACCGTCGACCGTTTCCGGGTCGAACATGGTCGACATTTTCGTGATGGTGAACAGGTTTTCGCCAGACACGTATGCCCGCAGCTTCTGTATCCCGATCCTCCGCGTGAAGGCCGATGGCAGCGTATATCCCACCTGGAGGTTTTTCAGCCGCAGGTACGCCGCATTCTGCAGGTACCTGGTTTGCGCCACCTGGTTTTTGGCGCTGATCAGCGGGCGCGGGTAATACGCGTCGAGATTCTGGCCGAGTGGATGGTTGGGATCGTCGCGGAAATAATCGGCATGTTCTTTCAGGCCCACGGAACCGTAAATGCTGGAAGAAGTGCCCCAGAAATAATAACTGTTCTGGAAGTAGTCGCGTTTCAGCACGCCCTGGAAAAACGCCCTGAAATCAACGCCCTTCCAGTCCGCTCCCACTTCCGCACCCATCATGTAGCGCGGGGAGTTGTTACCGATCAGCACCAGGTCGCCGTGGTCCGTTTCCGTATTGGCGCCATTGGAAATTTTACCGTCGCCGTTCACATCGGCAAACATCAGGTCGCCCGCTTTCCAGTTGTTACCCAGCGCGTTCTGGCCGCCATTGGCGAGCGACTTCAGATGGTCGTCCATTTGCTGCTGTGTTTTGGCGATCCCGATGGTTTGGTAACCCCAGATCTCTCCCATCATATGCCCGGCGATGTAAGTGCTCAGGCTGCGGGTGGGATTGGGATAACGGGTAATCTTAGTTCTGGCGTCGGAAAGGGTGAGGCGCAGGTTGTAGCCCAGCCCGTTTTTCAGCTGGTCGCGCCAGTTCATTTCCAGCTCCCACCCCTTGGTAACAAGATCGGTATTATTCGCCCTGGGCACATCGGTGCCCAGTATCACCGGCAGTTCCGGCGCAGGGCCGATCATGTTCAGCGTAAGGCGGTTATAATATTCCACGGTAACGGTGAGCCGGCTGTTCAGGAAAGCCGCGTCCACGCCCACGTTCCAGGTTCGGATTTTTTCCCACGACAGGTTGGAGCTGATCAGGCCCGGCGCAGAAGCCGTATTGGGCCGTCCGCCGTTGACGAGCCATACGCCGTTTGAATTGCCCGTCGGCATGGTCACATAGGTTGGGTACCAGTCCGTCGTATTCTGGTTGCCCAGCTCGCCCACCGAGCCGCGTACCTTGAACAGGTTCACGTATTTTTCGAGCGGCAGCCAGAAGGCCTCTTTGTCGAGGTTCCAGCCCGCGGATACCGAGGGCGAATACAGCCATCGCATATCCGAGCGGAAACGCGAGGAGCCGTCGTACCGGAGGTTTGCTTCCAGCAAGTATTTTCCTTTGTAGTCGTAATTGAGGCGGCCAAAGTAGCCCTGGGTGGCCCATTTCTGGTTGTTGCCGCCAACGCTCGGCGGCACGGGCTTGCCGGTGGCGTCGTTGCCGGAAGTCAGGTCCAGCACGGGCAACATCGGTACAATGAGGCCATCGCGCTGCGCCATGAACCATCTTGTTTTCGTTTCTTCCGTTTGCATACCGGCCAGCACTTTGAAATGATGCGCGCCGAACTGGCGGGCGTATTCGGAATACACGTTGGTGTTGAGGTAATTGGTGCGCCCGGCTTCTTCGTGCACGTGCGAGCCCGATTTGTACACGTAAGGATTGCCCGCTACGTCGTGATTGGACAGCTGCTGGATGTCCCAGTGATAAAACTGGTTATTGACGCTGTAGTTCAGGTCCGCGAATAGCTTCCATCCCGCCAGCGGCTCGATGGTCAGCTTCAGCTGCTGTGAGTTGGCGTCGTATTGTTTTGCGCCGCGCCCGCCTTCCTGGAGGCCCAGCGCCGGCGAAGGCGAATCGTACAGGAACCCGTTGTTGTCGTACAGCGGCAGCATAGGCCAGCCCTGTGTGCCGATCAGCTGGTTGAGGCTGTTGGTCATGGTGCTGGGCCGCTCGAATTCTTCCCGGCTGAAGCGCTGGATAAACGTGAGCGATGCCCAGTCGGTCAGCCTGGCATTGATCCTGGCCGTGATGTTGTAGCGCTTGAATTTGTCGCCGCCGAACCGCATAAACCCGATTTCATCGAGGTAGTTGCCGGAAAGGAAATACGTGATATTCTCCTTCCCGCCGCTGGCGCTCAGGGAATATTCCTGGGCAGGCGAATGAGGTTTATAGATAGCTTTGAACCAGTCGATGTTGTCATTGCCTTCATAGTATCCGTCGGCCCAGAGATGGGGCTGGCCCGGCCGGGGAATGATGGTGGTCTTGATTTTACCGTCCATGTAATCCCTGATCCGCTGCATGCGCGCGGGCGTAAAATAAACGCCCTGGCCCGAGTTGACGCTGGCATCGTTGAAGTAGGTAGCGAAGGTATAGGAGTCAAGCATTTTGGGCAGCAACACCGGCCGGGTGGAGCGGTAATTGGCGGCCGCGTTCAAAATCGTTTTGCCGGCTTTGCCCTGTTTGGTGGTGATGAGGATAACCCCGAACGGCGCGCGCGAGCCATAGATGGAAGAAGCAGCGGCGTCTTTCAGCACGGAGATGTTATCGATGTCTTGCGGGCTGATGGCGTTGATATCCCCTTCCATCCCGTCTATCAGGATGAGCGGCGCCGCGCTGGAGCCCTGCCCGATGGTGCCCACACCGCGGATATTGATGCTGGGGCGGTTTTCCATGCTGCCGCCCAGCGTACCGCTTTGCGTAATATTGAGGCCCGGCGATACGCCCTGCAGGGCCTGCGCAACGTTAGCCACCGGCCTCGTTTCGAGCGCCTTGGCGCTGATGGTAGACACCGCGCCGGTGAGGTTTGTTTTTTTCTGTGTGCCGTAGCCCACTACCACAGCCGCTTCGAGGTTCTGGGCGGAGGCTGCCATCACCACATCGATCACGGTTCTTTTATTCACGTTGATTTCCTGTTCCTGCATACCGAGGAATTTAAAGAGCAGCGTTTTCGCGCCGTCCGCTGCTTTCAGCTGGTACAGGCCCTCCGCGTTGGTGACGGCGCCCTGGCTGGTGCCTTTGACCACGACGGTAACACCCGGCAGGGGCTGCCCTGTTTCGTCGGTGACTTTGCCCCGGAGGGTTTCCTGCTGCGCCGCAACAGGGCCTGCGGAAGCCAGGAACAATACGACCAGGAACAGCCTGGCCATGCGCTGGAGAATGGCCCGCATAGAGGGCGCAACGGCGGCGCCGCATCCGGAGGTTCTGCCATGCAAAAGAACGATCATTGTTTTTCGGTTTAAGTGATGATATACGTGGATTGAAGAAGCGACGGAACATGACGGTGACGGTCCCTTAGCGAAACTTAACTGGTGGAATCAACCCGGTTTTTTATTGGTAACAGCTTATCTATACAGCACACGAACAGCGCATGCGCTCTCTGCGTGCGGTGTTATCTGCGATTCAGTGGGCATAAATTTATTGTGGGACGGGATTTCCTGAAATGGATAAAACGGTTATAAAAATGGATAATATTATGGTGCCATGCATAAAAAAAACCACGTAGCGACACGTGGTTCTTTATGCATGGTATGTTTGCGGAAATTATACGAAAAACTCCGGCACCAGCCGCTTCGCCGCTTCCCGTACACGGCTTACCTCTTCTCCGGCAATCCAGCGATAGGGCCAGCGCAACCGTGTGCCCACATCTGCCCAGCCGCCTACCGCGGCCAGCAGTTTGTCTACCGCCTGGTTGGAGTATCCCTGCTGCGTGATGTACGGCACGATGTGATCCGTCATGAAGCGCTGAATACGCGTTTCCAGTTCGAGGGCGGCGGCGATATCAGTCAGCATGGTGGCATACCATTGCTGCGCCACTTCGGGGTGCAGGCATGCTACGTTGGAATATGCGCCGTGCGCACCCGCCTTTACGCCGGTGGCGAGATGGTGGCCCGGGATGAAGACCGACAGGTCCGGGTTCAGCCCCAGCATATCGTGATACCATGCCGCATCGCCACCGGGCACTTTGCATCCCGCCAGGCAGATGCCCGCCTCCCCGATGGTTTTGAAATCAGCGGGCGTCAGCCGCTTTTTCGCGTGCGGCGGATTGTAGAGCACGAGCGGGACGCCTTCGGCCGCTTCTTCCATTTTGTGAAGGAACGCAATGATCTCTTCCATCGACGGCGGGAACCAGTCGGGCAATATCACCTGCACCGCCGATGGCTCCCACGCAAGGCTTCGTTTAAGCCGCTCCAGTGAGAGCTGCGGGCTCATATGGCTGCAGCCCACCTGGAAAGGCATGCCGGCGCGGTTGCATTTGTCGGCCAGCAGGCCGTTAACGGCGTCGAATTCATCTTCAGTTTGATTGTAAAATTCCCCGGCGGTGCCGTTGGAATAAATGCCATCCACTTTCATGGCAATGAGCGTGTCTATTTCGTGGCCCAGCCTGCTGAGGCTGATGCTGTCGTCCGCATCCACGGGCAGCAGCAAGGTGGCCCAGTTGCCGCGAATCTGATGGCTTTGTAATGGAATCATGGTTCTGTTGTGCCGTTTAATATCCAGGGAAGGTTGAATTTGTGAAACTCGATCGATTTGTTGCTGGTGCTGCTGGCATGCACGTCTTCGTTGATTTCGATCAGCGCGCCTACGTGATAGTCTGCCGTTTTGATCATGCTGGAATACCCGCCTTTGGCTACCGTGATGGAAGCATAGTCGCAGGTGTTCCAGTCGTAAACGGGCCTGCTTTTCGCCCAGGTGGCGCCGTCGTCGTAACTGATGCGCACGGTCATATTGCAGCGTTTGTCGGTCGTGTTGGGATTGAGGAAGATGATGCGGTGCGGTGTATCGGTGTTATAGCGAATCATCGAGCCTTCGCACTTGGGATCGTTGAGTGTATTATCCACCGTCCATGCCGCGAAGCCGCCTGCGATGGTGCCCACTGATTTGCGGCGGCGCTTGGCGGTGTTCCACAAAGTGGTGCCCGGCCGGTCGTTGCGCAGCAGGCTGCCATTCATCAGTTCCACGATGGTGCCTTCGTCCGTACCGCCGGGAATGAGCTGGTAGTGCCAGGTTTGCCCGTGATCGTCGCTATAGATATTACGGCCGAACGCCGGGAGGATGAGGCGGCCGGGTGTGTTCACCACCGTTTGTATGCCGATGCCGGGCCCCATCGCGTCCCAGGTATAGTTGGGCGGCAGCAGCGTGTTGCTCCTGTCTTGCGGAACGGACCACGTAGCGCCGTGGTCGTCGCTGTACGATGAAAACACCCGCCGGTCGCCCCAGGCCGTAATATCACTCCAGGCCTGCTTGTCTGCATCGTTCCACGACATGAACACCCACACCCGGCCGTTGGTGCCGTAGTTCCAGTCGTACACCGCCGTAGGGTTCCCCCAGGTGCCGTTGCCACTGCCCGCCACTTCGCCCAGGGCCGACCAGGTGGAACCATTGTTGGTGGAGCGCTTGAACACCACATTGATGTCGCCCCAATCGCTCGGACTCCAACGCCTGCCTTCCGCAAACGCAATGAGGGTGCCGTTTTTGGTTTTGACGATGGAGGGAATGCGGAAAGAATGATAAATACTTTCGTTACCACCGTTGAAGAGCAACATGCTCGTGTGGGACGGGGCGGCCGCCAGCGCGGTAACGGCGCTCTTCGTATCGGGAACGCCTGTTTCGGAAGGCTGGGCAGGTTTGCTGCAGGCAAGGTGCAGGAACCATACCGAGAGAACGATGCAACTTTTCATGATACGTGGATTTTGGTGATTGTAGATATGTTCTACATATTAAAAATAAGATAGGCAAATCACATTGCCAAATTATGCGCTACTTTTAAGGAAATTATCCGTGTATGATTGTGTTGCTGGTATTATTGACGGCATTCGGAATAGCGCTGCTGGCGCTGAAAGCCATTACGAAAGTGTGGAATCCCTGGCTGAGCGGGTGCATCGCCATGTGCGTAATGCTGTGTTTTACGGCCATGGGACATTTTGTGTACCTGGAAGGTATGCAGATGATGCTGCCGGAGGCGGTCCCGTTCAAGCGGGAGCTGATCATCCTGACGGGCCTGCTGGAAATTGCCGGCGGGATTGGGTTGTTATTCCAGCGTTACCGCCGCTGGGCCGCCATTTTACTGATCATCTTTTTTGTACTGGTATTGCCTGCCAATATTTATGCGGCGCTGCACCATATCGACTATCAAAATGCCACCACCGGCGGCAAAGGGCCGGGCTACCTTTGGCTGCGCGTTCCCCTGCAGCTGGTACTGATCGGCTGGGTATGGTTTTTCGGGCTGCGGGCCAACCGTACGGTGCAGGCAAACTAGCAAAGAAAGTGAACAGAACACTTTACCGCAGCGGATTTCATCCGGTTCATCGCATGTTATGCCGGCGCATCTTTCAAAAACCGGGAGCCAGGGTCAGCTATCGTCTATGGAAAAATACCGGCGGGCGCATCTTACTGCAAACATACCCGCATGCGCTACCTTCTTTTCTTACTGCTGCCGCTGCAGGCATTTTCCCAAACGGCCTCCATTCACGTGATTGTAGCCCTTTGCGACAATGAAAACCAGGGCATCGTAAAAGTGCCGGCCAAAATCGGGAATGGCCGTGACCCGGCCAATAACCTTTACTGGGGCTGCGGGTACGGCGTCAAAACATTCCTGAAAAAACAGCCGGAATGGCAGCTGCTCCGCCTCATCCAGCACCCGCAACCATACATACCCGAACGCCTTATATTCAAACACCGCACCACGGGCGTACACCTGGTGGCGGATGCTTACGATGGCGCCTATATGAAAACGGCGGTCACCGACTTCCTCCGGTATGCCGCCGGCCATGAAAAATACCGCATCGGCAACATCGCCGCCGGCGGGGAAGCAAGATTAATTTGTTTTGTAGGACATAATGGGCTGATGGACTTCTCCCTGTCCCAATATCCCCGCAAAACGGACACGCTCAAAAGAGAGGTCGCTATTTTTGCCTGCGCCAGCCGCCCCTACTTTTACGACGCCATCCGCCAAGCCGGCGCCGTGCCGCTCATCTGGACCACCCACCTCCTTTCGCCCGAGGCCTATACGCTCGACGCGCTGCTCGACAGCTGGCTGAAAAAGGAGCCACCGGCCGTTATTCGCGAAAAGGTGGCGCAGGCGTATCGCCAATACCAGCGCTGTGGCCTGAAGGGCGCCCGGCGGTTGTTTGCGACGGGATGGTGAGTAGCGCGCTTGCATCACGCGCGTAATATCCTTATCTTGTGTCTGTATTTATCCCTTGCCATGCCGAGAGCCTTACTGATAACCGGGTTGTTGCTGCTGCAGTTCTTTGCAAAGGCGCAATCGCCGGTGTTTACGGTGTATGAAGACGCGAGCCGCAAAATGCAGGCTCCTGCCGTATATGCGGCCTTCCGGGAAGGTCGGTTCCAACCACTGCCCCCGCAGTATCTCAATCCGGGTTTCACCACATCGGTATTCTGGGTGGCCCTCACCGCCGCCCCGCCGGGCAAAGATTGGTGCCTGGTGGCGGACAATGCGCATATCAACCACCTCGAGCTCTATGCCGTTGACAGCGTGCCGCGCTTGCTGCACGTCACCGGCGATTTCCATCCCTTTTCGCAGCGCCCGGTCGTGTTTAATACATTCGCGTTCCCGCTGCAACCGGCAGCGCCGCTTTACCTGCTGAAAGTGGAAAAGCACCATGAATCCCTGCAGGCGCCGCTGTACCTCCGCACGCGGGAACAACTGCAGCGGCAGCAGGTAACGGAGGCGCTGGTGAACGGTATTTTCACCGGCATCATTGTGCTCATCATCCTGTTCGGTGGCTTCCTTTTCTTTACCACCCGTGATGCTGTATACGGCTGGTACGCGCTGTACGTAACCGGCATGTTGTGCTGGATATGGGCCAACAAGGGGCTGGGCTTTCATTACATCTGGCCGGATTCCAGTTTCTTCCCCAGCCGCGCCCGGCCCTTGTTCGTATTCCTGAACCTGATATTGGCCCTGCAATTCATCACCGCTTACACCGGCATCCCGCGGAGCTGGCCCATCCGGCTGTTCCAGGGCGTGTGGCTGTTTTTTGTTGTGTTGGTGCTCTGGCCCGTTCCGTACACCCGCTTCCTCGAAGCCAGCATGCGCATCCAGCAGGCGCTGCCCTGGTTTACCATGGCGGCCGTGCTGTTCATCACCTTTATCCTCGTCCGGAAAGCCCTGCAAAAAAACACGGCGGCGATTATTTATCTCGCGGCCAACGGGTTGCTGCTGTTATTTGTAACGCTCGAAAACCTGTACCACCTCGGGAAATTACAGCTCCCCGCTTTTGTAGCGCACTACGGTATTTTCACAGGTGTGGTGCTGGAAATGATCATTATTACATTCGGCCTGGCCGCGCGGTTTTCGAGCTACCGCAAAGAGAAAGAAGCGGCGCTGCTGGCCCTGAACCGGCAACAGAAAGCGTTGACGGATACCATCGTAACGGTGGAGGAAAAAGAACGGAAAGCCCTTGCCGACCGCCTGCACGATGAGCTGGGCGCCCTGCTGGCGCTGGCGTCGCTACAGGTGAACGCGGGCAAAACCGGGCAGGCAGCCAGCCTGTTGCAGGAAATCAGCCACACCGTGCGTACTATCAGCCACCAGCTTACGCCTGTAGCCATGGAAAAATACGGGCTGCGCCACGCCGTGGAAGACCTTGTGCAGCAGGCGAACGCGTCGGGTCAAATCCATATCGAGCTGGTGATTGTCGGGTTTGCGGAAGACCGGCAACGGCCGCCCAATTTCCTGCATACGCTCTACCGGCTCGTACAGGAGCTGCTGCAAAACATCCTCAAACATGCGGGCGCCGCCAACGTGCTCATTCAGCTGATAGAGCACGACGACAGCTGCTCACTGATGGTGGAAGACAACGGACGCGGCATACCGCCGGAACGGGCCGCGCCGGGGCTTTTGCGCAGCGTGCACGCCAAGGTGGGCTACCTCGAAGGAGACATGAACATAGACAGTACGCCCGGCAAAGGCACCATCATCGACATTACTTTACCCTTACCTGAAAAATTGAATTGCTGAATATGCCTACCCGTTTATTGATCGCGGACGATCACCAGTTGCTCATCGACGGCCTGATGGCCGTACTGCAGGAAAATCCCGATTGGGAAATACTGGAGCCCGTGAACAATGGCCGTGCATTGCTCAGCAGGCTGGCGGAAACACGGGTCGATTTTTTACTGCTCGACCTGAATATGCCGCAGATAGACGGCATCCGTGCGCTGGAATTGATCCGGAAAGAATACCGCCACCTGAAAATACTGGTGCTGACGAATTACAACCAGCCGCAGCTGCTCGCGGAAGTAAAGAAACTGGGAGCAGACGGGTATATGCTGAAAAACGCCACGGCCGCCATGTTGAAAAGCGCCATCACGGATATGCTGGAAGGGCGCCCTTATTTCGAGGAGCTGCTGCCCGCGCAGGCGCCGCTACCGCCGTATTTCCTGGATGAGTTCATGAAAAAATACCATCTCACCAAAAGAGAAGTGGAGATCATCAAAATGGTAGGAAGTGAACTGACGAGTAAAGAGATCGGGGATCAGTTATGCATTTCGGAGCTGACGGTGAACACGCACCGGAAAAACATTCTGCGGAAGCTGGATTTGAAAAACACCACCGGCCTGCTCAACTTCGCCAAGCAGCACGGGATACTGTAACCGTCAGAGCCGCTTCAGCGCTTCCACGCAAACGCGGCTGTTGTGAAAAGGCGTTTTCCACATCCCTACTTTTTCTTCGTCCATCACCGTGCTGTCTTTGCGCACTCCCCAGAACCATTCTCCGTTTTTGCGGTCGCGGAGGTGATCGCACACAAACTGCCACACCTGGTTGGCGGATGCGAGGTATTCTTCGTCCGCGCTCAGCTGCCAGGCATTGATGAAGCCGGTGATGGCCTCCGCCTGCGGCCACCAGAGCTTTTCCGCAACGAGGTGCTCCCGGTCGGGCACGAACTCGTTCCAGAATCCGCCATCGGCGTCCTGGCCTGTTTTGGCGGCCTCCACCATACTGATCGCCAGGGCGGCGGATTTCTCCTGCATCGTTTCGTCGCCGATCGCTTTTGCCGCCGCGGGCAGCAGCCAACTGGCCTGCATATCGTACCCATAGGAGATCATATTGCTTTTGACGGACCAGCCATCGTCAAAAAAAAGCTGCAGGTGCCCCGTTTTCTTGTCGACGATTTTATCGTGGAATACCACCAGGAGGTCGCGGACGTGTGTTTTCAGTCCCTCGTCCGGCCAGATGGAATAGAGGTTCACATAGGCGTCGAGTATCTGGAGGTGGGTATTGGCCGATTTTTTCTCATTGGCGTCGCGGGTGAACATGCGCTGGTCGGGAATCTCTTTCCAGTCGCGGCTGAAGGCTTGCAGATATCCACCGCCCACGCAATCGTAGCCGTAAAGCTGTAGCAGGCTGTAGAGGCCCGTGGCCCTGTCTTTCGCCACCTGGTGCCCGGACACTTTGTAATACTCGCTGAATGCGTCTATCACGCGGGCAATGGCGTATACCTGCTTTTTGGTTTCAACGGGGTTGCCGGTGTAATCCACGCTCCACACCACGCCGCCGTATTCCTTATCTAAAAAATACTCCGCGATATACGAAAAAGCCCGGTGTGCGGCCTGGAGGTAGGGCGCATGCTGCGTGGCCGCGTAGGCGGCGGAGAACGCGCGCAGGATACCGGCATTGAGCACTGCGCCTTTGATGGCGAAGGGGTCTGGCCGGTTGTCGTTGAACAGCTTGCCGTAAAAACCGCCGAATTTTTCATCCATGCTATGTTGCAGCCAGAAGTCGAGAATCGCGTTCAATTCCGCCTGCAATGCCTGTCTGAGTTGTTCCTGCATGATTGTCTTATTTGCTTTGGACATGCCGCTCTCAGTTCATACTGCCGAGCCAGATCTCTTTCACGGGTGTGGTATTGTCGAGGCCGCCCAGCACCCAGATCGTTCTGCCGCTGGTGAAGGCGTCGTAATAAGCGCGTTTGGGAAAGTCTGCCGGCAGCGAACGGGAGTCTTTCGGGTCGGTGATCTGTTTCCAGTTCACCCCGTCGTCTTCAGACACCCAGAGGTCGCCGTATGTATTGGCGCCGTTGGTGCCGCCGATGAGCAGCAGCTGGCTTTTGTTCACCAGTATCTTATACCCTTCGCGCGCGGGCGGAGGGGTCACCGTTGCCACCTGTTTCCATTCCACGCCGTTTTCCGTGTACCAGATATCGTTGAGGTATTGTTTATTGTTGTCTGTGCCGCCGGCGATATATATCCGGTTTTTGTACAGGAACACGGCGGGGTTGGAGCGTGCCGGGAATGCGGCCGCTTCGGTCCGCCGCGCCCACACGAGCCCATCCGCGCTGCTCCACACATCGTTCAGCGCTTTGCCGCTCACGGCGGGATTGCCGTTGGCGGGATATTCGTTCCCACCGATCACCCAAAGCGCGTCGCCGGCCACTACTGCGTTGAGGCGTTCGCGGGGGCTCCAGCGCGAGGCAGCGGCATCGGAACGCGTCCAGGCCTGGCCGTCGGTGGTGCTCCAGATGGTATTCAGTACCGCGTCTTTCCGCAGCCCTCCCAGCAACCAGAGTTTATCCCTGAAAGTAACGAGGCGGCCGTGTGCCGCCAGGGGAATGGAGTCCCTTTTATCATCCGCGGCCTTCACGCGCGTCCAAGCGTTACCGTCGCCGGTAAAATAAATGCCCCAGGTATTGGGCGTACCGCTGTTGAGGGTGAATGCCGCCGTATAGACGCGGCCGAGGAATACCGCGGTGCTCGCATCCTGGAAGGCGCCGAAACCTTCCGCGCTGAGCCGCCGCCAGGCTACCGCCTTCGGGTCCAGGGTGAGGATGATGGTAACGGTATATTGCTGCACGGTTTTTCCGTCTTGCGCCACTACGGTGTATATCACTGGTTTGGTGAAATCATTCGCCGTTACGCCGGATTCCTGCACCACTTCCCCTACTTTCAGGGTGGCGCCGGGCGGCAACGAGAAGGTCGCTTTCAGCGCTGTCAGGTCCGTCGTGAAATGAACGCTGTCCGGATTATACACCGAGCGGTTAAACTGGTTAATCACAAACGTTCTGGCCAGCGATGGAATATTGAATTCCAGGACGCCTGCCATTTTACTTTGCCTTTCTTCCTTGGAGCAGGAAGCGATGAGAAAAAATCCGATTAAAAGGGTACAAATAAAATTAAAATTCTTCCGGTGCATAGTTCTGTCTTTCTGTTCCGCGCGGGAATAACACAGCGGCGGAAATCACCGCCACCGGCAATAAAGATAGATCATTTTCGGAAGCGGTCAGTGAATATTCGCCTTCAGCCTGGCCACGGCCAGTTTCCGGTCGGATTCCAGTTCCTTGATAAAAGGCAGGTCGTCCTGGATATACAGGCGTGTGCTCAGTTCCAGGTAATTGTCGAGCTGAAAGAACATCGCCGCGCGGGTGCCTCCCAGCAGGTTGATCATCCGGCGGTAGAAGCGGGTTTGCAGGGCCACGAATTCCTTGTCGTTGCGGATGATGTTTTTGGTCAGCGAATTCATCATGGGCTCGTCCAGCGAGGTATACTTTTCATTGTACACCTTCAGCAGCGCGATGCGCTCCTGGATATACGGATCCTTTTCGGCTTCGTACTGGGTCAGCGCTTCGAGGAACACCCCCCGTTCGCTCCGGGATACTTTGAGATAATTGCAGAACAGGTCTTCGCGGCTGCGTCCGAAGAGCCTGTGCACGATGTCGCTTTCGGGGTTCGGCGACGCGACGGTACGGGTACTGTCCTGCGCAAAAACGGGCATGCAGGTAACGAAAGCTCCCAACAGACATAACAATTGAAAATGTCTCATAACATCAAGATTTATGCGTATACACGCAGTGAGTGATACACTACCGGAGAGAGGTGCTGTTGCTGTGTTAAGGGCTGCTGCTTTAGTGATCGGCCGGTGATGCCGGGGTTGGTACTGTGATAACGCGGGGTGAGGATGAATTGTTGTGGCGAAGCAAAAATATAATCACTATCTTTGACCCCTCATTACGCAAAATTACAACGCCTTGCGCCATGTAACAGGTACGACATATTAAACCATCGGTTCACCGGGCATTCCCATCCGCCCGGTACGGGAATTTATTGTATCACCTCAACCAATGTTATATGGCTATCTCTGAAAAATACGGCCGTACCTATCATTATCCTTTTTCTCCCGGGACCACGAGCGACGACAGGGTTCAGCATGATTATTGGGCGCATCTTTCGAAGATCCCCCTGCTGGTGCATACCGAAAAGCTCGACGGGGAAAACAATTGCCTCTCGCGGCACGGGGTGTTCGCGCGTTCGCATGCGGCGCCCGCCACGTCGCCGTGGACGGAAAGCATCCGCCGTTTCTGGCAGCTGGTGAAGCACGACCTCGGCCACCTCGAAATATTCGGGGAGAACCTCTATGCGGTACACTCCCTGCGGTACCGGCAACTCCCCGCCCACTTCTTCGTGTTCGGGGTACGGGAACTGGGCCGCTGGCTCAGCTGGGAAGAAACGAAGTTTTACGCCGCCATGCTCGGCCTGCCCACGGTACCGGAATTGGGAGTATTTGCCCCGCCCGCTTCGCAGCAGGTATTCGAGCAGGAGGTACTGGCCATCGTGCAAGGGAACGGCGCCTTCGATCCCTGTAACGCCCACAGCGGAACGCCGGCCACCATGGAAGGCATCGTTACCCGCAATGTAAACGGATACGCCGTGGAAGATTTTTCCCGCAACGTATTCAAATATGTAAGAAAGGGGCACGTTCAGACAGACCGGCACTGGACCCGGAACTGGCAACGCGCCCCGTTAAACCATGAAGGAGGTCATTATGTGGACCATCAGTGAAAATAAAACCTGGACATACCTCGAACAACGCTTCCCCTGGGTGCAGGTGATGCAGGACGTTCCGCAGGACCGCATCCATCACGCAGAAGGCAACGTAGCCGTACATACGCAGATGGTGCTGCGCGCCCTGGAGGAAGACGAAGCCTGGCAAATGCTGTCTGCCCAGGACCGCGAAACCCTCTGGGCTTCCGCCCTGCTGCACGACGTGGAAAAAGCGAGCACAACGGTAACCGAACCGGACGGCCGCATCACTTCGAAGGGGCATGCACGCAAGGGCGCGCAAACGGCCGCCCGCATCCTCTACCGCGACATCCCGGCGCCTTTCGCCATCCGTGAGGCGGTATGCGGTTTGGTGCGGCATCACAGCCTGCCGCTGTGGCTGCTCGAAAAACGCGATCCGTTGAAAACGCTGGTGCAGGCCAGCCTCGACGTGAACACCGAATGGCTCGCCATGCTGGCGCGGGCCGACGTGCGCGGCCGCATTGCCGCGGACTTGCCCGATTTGCTGTACCGGGTGGACTGCTTTGAAGAATTCTGTAAAGAGCACGCCTGTTGGGGCGCTACCCGCCCTTTTGCTTCCGGCGAAGCCTTGCTGCAATACCTCGAAAAGGAAGACGCGCACGCAGATTACGTGCCCTTTGAACAGCAGCAGCCGAAAGTGGTGCTGATGAGCGGCCTGCCCGGTGCGGGAAAAGACACGTTCATCAAAAAACATTACCCGGACTGGCCCGTGGTGTCGCTCGACGGCATCCGCGAGCAACGGCATATCGTGCACGGCGACAAAACCGGCAACGGGCAAGCCATCCAGGCCGCAAAGGACCTGGCCAGGCAATATCTGCGCAAAAAACAGCCTTTCGTATGGAATGCCACCAATATCACGCGGCAGATGCGCGCCCAGCTCATCAGCCTGTTCCGGGATTACAAAGCGCATGTTACGCTCGTGTACCTCGAAGTGCCGTACGCGCAGCTGATCTCACAGAATAAAAACCGCGAAGCGGCGGTGCCCGCGGCGGCGCTCGACAAACTGGTGAACAAGCTCGAAGTGCCCGCCCGCTGGGAAGCGCAGGAGGTGGTGTATGTTACGGGGCAGCCCGCAAAAACACTTTTCTGATATCGAACTTCAGATCTATGAATCCCAGGAACTTCCCGTTCCTGGGGTCATATTTTATCTCCACCGGCAGGTAGAGGTCGTTGGCCAGCCTTACACTGAACGTGAAATTGGCCAACAGGTTGCCGGTACTTTCGCCGGCATAGGCGCCCTGAAAAATATTGCTGTACTCCAATGCGCCCAGCACTTCCACGATGGAATTTTTCCGGTCGCGGGTCTTGAGCAGCACCTTGTTGAGCCCCGCCTTCACACTGAACGACTGCCGGTGCAGGTTTTTCAGCGCCAGGGTATCCCGCGCAGCGTTAAAGAACGCGCCGCCGTAAAAGTCCCAGTTCTTTTCCTTGTCTTTCCTGAAACCGGCGCCCACCAGGAACTCCGCTTTGGCATCGAGCGTGCTCCACGATTTATCGGCGTAGTTACCGTCGAGGCCGACAGTGAAAAGCGGGCCGGCTTTAATGTCGTGCTCCAGCTTGCGGTAGCTGCTGTCGAGCGCCCGCTGGTTCTCTATGGCGCCGTCGAGCACCGCATCCGGGACAATACCCTGCAGCAGCCGGAGGTTTTGTTTGACGTTGAAACTGTCTATCCGGTTGAGCTGTTCCTGCGTGAGCGTATTGGCGTTCATGGCGGTTTCCATGGCCACCAGCAAACCTTCAAACCCGTCCACATACCGTTTAATGACCGCCCATTGCTGCGCGTGCTTTTTCACGCTGAGCTCGCGGCCGTTGACCACCGCCCAGGTGACCGACGGGGTAACGGCGGTGATGCGGTTATCGTCACCCATCGTGATGCCCGCACCGATGGCCAGGTTACGGCCCCATTTGTAGCGGCTGTAATTGGTATCGATGGCGACGGTGGAATCGAACAGCTTGAAGAGGCCGTACACGGTGGTGGAAACTTTCAACCCCGCATCGTTTTGCGACAGGATGCCGCTTTTCAGCAGGGCCTGGTACTTGTCTACGAAGATGTTGGTGCGGATCGATTTCACGTGGCTCGACGGGTCCGCCACTTCCAGTACCTTCTTTTGCAGCGCCTCCTGCTGCAGCTGCGCCTGCGCGCAATGAAAAGCCGCCAGCAGGCAGGCCGTCAGGTAAATATGTTTCATGCAACGGTGAGTCTGAAGTTTTTAATGAACTGGCGCTCGGCGATCACATGCCGGGCCAGCTCGCCGCCGGATTCGGACACGGCGCGCACCACAATGGTGGAGTCCGTGTCTGACGGATCCTGTATACCCGCCACCCCCATGTAATAGATACGGGGCTCGAGGTCGACCTGGAGGGTGGAGGAACGTTCTATTCTGTGGGTCTGGCCGGCGATGCGCAGGATGACATAAAATCCGTCGCCGTCCATCATGGATATGCTGATCTTTACTTTGGGCATTGGATATGGGTCGTTTAGGTGGTAACAGCACAAAGGTATAAGTATTTTATTTGATTTGATGCCGCGAACATTAGACGTTTCCAATAAATAACAGGGTTTCCGTGTCTTTTATTCATAAAACCCGGCGATAACCATAATTACGTTCAATCAAACATGGCTGATAGCGGGTTTGGGCGGGCTTTTCAGCCATTTCAGCCGTAATAGTTTATTCCCTACATTTGCCGTTGATTTAAACGAGACCAACATGCGGAAAGGATTTATTATCAGTGCAATCATCGGCATTATCGGCAGTTTTTTACTGGGCTATTATGCCAGCCCCTGGTGGTATGTGTTGCTGGCCATGGTTGTGGCGCTTTTTATCATGGGCATTAACGACATGCGGCAAACACGGCATTCCATCATGCGCACGTACCCGGTATTCGGCCGGATGCGGTACTGGATGGAAGCGCTCCGGCCCAAGATGTACCAGTATTTCGTGGAGTCCGACATCGACGGGCGCCCCATCAACCGGATAGACCGGTCTACCATTTACCAGCGCGCCAAGCAGGAAATGGACACCATGCCGTTCGGTACGCAGCTGGATGTGTATGAGGAAGGATACGAATGGATGAGCCATTCCATTTCCCCGAAAGACTTTCACAAGCTCGACCATAACCCGCGGGTGACGATCGGCAATAAAGATTGCAAACAGCCTTATTCCGCCAGCATCTTCAACGTGTCGGCCATGAGTTTCGGCTCGCTGAGCAGCAATGCTATCGAGGCGCTGAACGCCGGCGCCAGCATCGGCAACTTCGCGCACAATACCGGCGAAGGCGGCATCAGCCCCTATCACCTAAAACATAACGGCGACATCATCTGGCAGGTAGGCACCGGCTATTTCGGCTGCCGCGACGAGGAAGGAAAATTCTCACCCGAGCTGTTCACCCAAACGGCGGCTGCGCCACAGATCAAGATGATCGAACTGAAGCTGTCGCAGGGCGCCAAACCCGGCCATGGCGGCATTCTGCCCGCCAAGAAGAATACGCCGGAAATTGCAGCCATCCGGCACGTGAAGCCCCATACCACCATCTATTCCCCGCCATACCACAGCGCGTTCGGCACACCGCGGGAGCTGGTGCTGTTCCTGCACCAGATGCGGGCGCTTTCAGGCGGCAAACCGGTAGGCATGAAATTGTGCATCGGGCGGAAAAGTGAGTTTATCGGGATTTGCAAAGCGATGATCGAGCTGGACATTTACCCCGACTTCATTACCGTAGACGGCGGCGAGGGCGGCACCGGCGCGGCGCCGCAGGAGTTCTCCAACCACGTGGGCGCTCCCCTGCTCGACGGCCTCGCCTTCGTGCACAATATGCTCATGGGCTTCAACATCCGCCACCATATCAAAATCATCGCCTCCGGCAAAATCCTGTCCGGCTTCCACCTGCTGCGGGCAGTAGCGCTTGGCGCAGATGCCTGCAACAGCGCGCGCGCCATGATGATGGCCCTCGGCTGCATCCAGGCGCTGCAATGCAATTCCAACAAGTGCCCAACCGGCGTGGCCACCCAAGACCCAGCGCTGGCCATTGGCCTGGTGGTGGCCGATAAAAAACAGCGCGTCGCCAATTACCACGAAGATACCGTGAAAACCTTCGTGGAGCTGATGGGCGCCGCAGGCATCGACGATTATAAAAAGCTCACCCGCTCGCATATTTACCGCCGCGTGTTCATGAACGAAGTGCGCACGCTGGAAGATATTTTCCCCAGCCTGGAGCCCAGCTGCATGCTGGTCAATAAAATCCCCGAGCGGTACAAGCAGGATTTCGAAATGGCGCATGCCGACAGATGGTACTGACGACTTTCATGATAAAGGAAGGCGCGCCGGTGACGGTGCGCCTTTTTTATGCTGGTTCGTCAATACCCGGTTTGTTAGCCATCACCGGGAGCCCACCGCCGTAACCCGATGCCGGCAACATGCCATTGCTGGCATGATACGGGGCAGCTTGAACGCCGCTTCCCCGTAAAAATCCCGCGCTGCCCCAGGCAAAATAAGCACACGCCCGTTACCCTGCCCCGCCCCAACCCACTCATCACAGCCGATTTGGAATTTTCAGAAATATATAATATATTCATTATACTAATATGTCATTTTAGTATGAAAGTGAATGAGCGATTTAACTGGGCAGTGGAGATGCTGCATGTTCACCCGGACGACCATATTCTTGAAATCGGCTGCGGGCACGGCATTGCCGTTTCGCTCATTGCCCCTGAGCTGAAATCGGGCTCCATTACCGCCATCGATGTTTCCCCTACCATGATCGACAAGGCCGTGAAGCGCAACGAAAACAACGAGGCCGCCTTTATCACCGGCACGCTCGCCAACGCAGATCTGCCCGAACGGCAGTTCGACAAGGTGTTTGCCTTCAACGTCAACCTCTTCCATAAAAACCCCGGGGAGGAACTGCAGTTCATCCGCCGCTGCCTTGCCCCGAACGGTGCCCTGTACGTTTTCCATCAGCCGCCGCCGACAGACAGCTTGCAGGTGGCCCAGGGCTTTGCAGACGCTATTGCCGCACAGCTGAAAAAGAACAACTTCAAGGTGAAAGACGTGCTGCTGAAAAAGCTCGCGCCCAGCCCCTGCGTGTGCGTCATTTCACAGCCGGGCGCCCAATGATGCCCAATCCTGCATGTTTTTACCGGCATGAGCGTTCATTTCTCTACCTTTGTACCCTTTAGTACAAGTTGCAGCGCATGAAATTCGAACAATACCGCATCGCCGAAGAAATCAAGAGAAGCCTCGAAGACCTTGGATTCAAACGCCCTACAGATATCCAGTACAAAGCCATTCCCTCCATCCTGAAGGGAGACGACGTACTGGCCATTGCACAAACCGGCACCGGCAAAACGGCCGCCTTCGCCATTCCCGTGCTGCAACTCATGCACCAGCAAAGCCGTTCCCGCTCCAAGGGGGCGGTGAAATGCCTTGTAATGGTACCCACCCGCGAACTGGCCATCCAGATTTCGGATGTTTTCAAACAGCTGGGCAAACACACGCGGGTGGATATTATGGGGCTTTTCGGCGGGGTGGAACAGGACAAACAGATCAAAAAGCTCGAACAGGGCGTGGACGTGCTGATAGCCACTCCCGGCCGCATGTTCGACCTCATCAGCCAGGGGCACCTCGACCTCAGCCACGTGCAGACGCTCATCCTCGACGAAGCGGACCATATGCTCGACCTCGGTTTCATCCGCGACATCCGGGACGTGATCAAACGCCTCCCCCGTCATCACCAGACCCTGTTTTTTTCCGCCACCATCGACGAAGAGATCAAGGACCTGGCGTATTCCATCGTACGCAATCCCATCCGAATCCAGATATCGCCGGAAGACCCCGTGTCTAAAAACGTAAGCCACTCCGTGGCATTCGTGGAAATGGACGACAAACGGTTTTTCCTCGAGCGGCTCGCGCGGGAATTCCCCGAAAATAAAATACTCGTATTCGTGCGCACCAAGGTGAGAGCGGAGCGCGTAGCAGCCGCCATGGACAGGGTCAATATCAAAACCCTCATCATGCACGGGGGCAAGGAACAGCAGGATCGCCTGGCCGTGATGGAGGAATTCCGGAAAGGCGAGGTGAAAGTGCTCATCACGACCGACGTGAACGCCCGCGGCATCGACATCCCCAACGTGGAATACGTGGTGAACTACGACCTGCCGGACGATCCGGAAAACTATGTGCACCGCGTAGGCCGTACCGGCCGCGGCGTGCAGAAAGGGCAGGCGGTGTCGTTCTGCAGCCCGGAAGAAAAACCCATCCTCGATCAGATTCAGCAATACCTCGGCAAGGACATCCAACAGATGAAGATCAACAAGGATGACTACCGGGAAACCATCAGCTTCTCCGAAGAAGTGCCCAATGAAAACGTACAGTTGCTCATCGCCCAGCACGAGGCAGCCATGCAGGCGGCTAAACGAAAAAAGAAAAAGAAATAAAGTTTTTAGGTATTTTTAGGCAACACCACGATTGCCTTTTATGAACTGTCTTTTTTTACGCAAGGCCGCTGCGGCCGCAATATTCGCTTTATCGGGCCTTTCCGCCCGGGCCCAGGAATGGAAACCGTTGTTCAACGGCAAAGACCTGAACGACTGGTACGTGAAAATCCACCACCACCCTACGGGCGACAACTTCGGGAATACGTTCCGGGCGGAAGACGGCATCGTGAAAGTGCGGTACGACCAGTATGGCGAATTCAACAACCAGTACGGCCATCTTTATTACAAGCAACCTTTTTCCAACTATCACCTCAAACTCGAATACCGCTTTACCGGCGAATGGATGAAAAGCGCCCCCTCCTACACCGTGCTCAACAGCGGCGTGATGTACCACTCGCAGGATCCGCGCACCATGCCGGTAGAACAGGACTGGCCCATTTCCGTGGAAATGCAGTTCCTCGCCGGGCTTGGCGACGGTCAGCCGCGCCCTACGGGCAACATGTGCTCCCCGGGCACGCACATCGTGTATAAAGGCAAGCTCGACACGCGGCATTGCATCAATTCCAGTTCAAAAACATACGATAAGGACGAGTGGGTTAAGGCGGAGCTCATCGTGTACGGCGACTCCCTCATCACCCACATCATCAATGGCGATACCGTGCTCCAATATTCCAAACCACAAATCGGCGGACCCGTCGTTAACAATTTCGACCCGAAGCAGAAATCCGACGGCAAGTTGCTCTCGTCCGGCTTCATTGCCCTGCAAAGCGAAGGGCAACCGATCGATTTCCGTAATATCATGATCAGGGAACTGAAGCCATAACAACCGGTCAAAAAAAAATTTCATAGCGCCAAACCCTGCTGACATACCGCTGTCATTTCCCCTGTTTAGTTTTGTTTTATCATTAAACCTAAAATATAGCTGTATGTACACTGTTAAACCCTTTTCGATCAATGTTCCGCAAACCGTTCTCGACGACCTGCAACAGCGCCTGCAGCGCACCCGCTGGCCTGATGCGCCGGAAAACCCCGGCTGGAACTACGGCACCAATCCTGACACGCTGAAAGACCTGGTGCTGCACTGGACCACCGCTTACGACTGGCGCAAACACGAAGCGGCCCTGAACCAGTTCCCCCATTTCACCACGGAAATCGACGGCGTCAACATTCACTTTATCCATGTAAAGGGCAAAGGGAAAAACCCGAAGCCGCTGCTACTGGCCCACGGCTGGCCCGACAGTTTTTACCGTTTCTACAAAGTGATTCCCATGCTTACGCAAGGCGAGCCTTCGTACGACCTGGTGATACCCTCCGTTCCCGGTTTCGGCTTTTCCGACCATGTGGCGCTGAACGGGGACCAGACCGCCGGCGTATTTCACACGCTGATGCACGATGTGCTGGGATATTCCTCCTACTACGCCGCCGGCGGCGACCTGGGCACCGGCATCGTCAAAGCCATGGCCAACATGTTCCCGGAAGCCGTGAAGGGCATTCATCTCACCGATGTAGGGTACGGAACGGGTCAGGAAGACTGGTCGCAGATGTCCGGGCCGGAACAGGAATTCGGGCGCATCCTGCAACACTGGTGGTATACGGAGGGCGCTTACAACATGCTGCATTCCACCAAGCCGCAAACGCTGGCGTTCGCCCTGAACGATTCGCCCGTGGGCCTTGCATCGTGGATACTGGAGAAATTCAACGCCTGGACAGATAACGGTGGCAACGTGGAAAACGCCGTGACCAAGGACGAACTGCTCACCAACATCATGATTTACTGGGTGACCCAAACGATCAACAGCAGTATGCGCACCTACCTCGAAAACGCGCGCGCCATGTACACCACACCCGGCGGCCTGCAATCGCTGAAACGCGTGGAAACGCCCACGGGCGTGGCCAACTTCCCCGGCGAAGCGCCCATCCCCATTGAATGGGCCGAGCGCTGGGTGAACGTGAAACGCTTTACCAAAATGACCAAAGGCGGGCACTTCGGCGCGCTGGAACAACCCGACCTCTGGGTGGGAGAATTGAATGCGTTTTTTGAAACCGTCTGAATGAATGGATATTTTCGGGGAAGGGAGGCGCAAAACGCCTCCCTTTTACCTATGATCATTCAACGTTCACTTTCCGTTGGCCGGCCGGTTTCATGGACGACGAAGACCCCGGTATTACCGCGCTGATGCGCGCCGATAACCTTCTCAACATGACCTTCATCATCCGTACCGTGCTGGTGGCGGCATTATGGATATTGCTGCAGGTGATGAAATAATGCCTTACATCTTCACATGCAAAAACAGGTTCACTCCTTCCGCCTCGCTGCCTACACGCACCGCGCTCCGGCGGGCGCCGGCGGCAACGGCCATCTCGGTTAACGCCTCTGCAGACCGGTGGTGGAGATACCAGTCACCGATCAGCTCCATAAAATTCTGCGTGGGATTCTGGTCGCTGAAGTTGCCGATGATCACTTCGCCGCCGGGTTTGGTCCACCGCATGAATTTGCGCAGCAGCTTAATGAAGATCGCGTCTTCAAAATAATCGAACAGCCCGGCGCTCCACACGATGTCGTGCTGCCGGTCTGCCGTATAACGGAATATATTCTGGTGCTCGAACTGTATCTGCGCGGCGTGCGCTTCGTTCAGCTCTCTGGCATAGCCGATGGCGTTGATGTCCGCCTCCACGCATACGGTATGCAGGCGCTGCGCATCGATCTTCCCGTACACTTCCGCGAGGTCGCGCGCCGGTCCGCTGGCCACATTGAGCAGTTGAAGCGAAGGCTTCTGCCGGAGCGCCTGCGTGATAGTGCGGATAAAATAATCCTTGCGGTTGCGCACGGCTTTGCAGGCCGGCTGTTCGTGCCAGAAATTGTCCCATTTCTCGTACCGCGCATCCGCAGAAACCTGTTCGCGGTATATTTTGTCGATGATGAGAAAATCGCCCGCGTAGCCGAAGGGCTTCGACCTGACGTGGCCGAGAATAGTTTTGTCCATACTGTCTCCGCCGAAGCCGCTTTGCAGGGCGTCGAGCGTTGCTGCGGGAATGTTGCCCGCTTTGAATTCGGTGGTAATGGTTTCGAATACGCGGTTGAGCGTTTCGTACTGTGGCGCTTCGGGTCCGCCGTTCTCGATAATCTGTTGCAGGAAAGCCATGGGCTCTTTGTTCAGTTGCATTTGGGGTTCAGTTTTTTACGTGAGTGTTTCGTGTTAACGGGGTAAAATTCCGGCGTCCTGCGAAAAGGAAACTACGCGGATTAACGGGAACCGGATTCCGGTTAACGGATGCCGCGCCGCACATTCGGTTAACTCAAACAGCGCATACATTAACTCCCCGTGGCGGGCGCTTCCGGCCGCTTTATTTTCGTAGCCGTTAAACAACCCCATCGCCATGAAACACATCGGTATTATCGGCGCCGGCCTCAGCGGCCTCGCCACTGCAAAAGCGTTCCTTCAGCAAGGCTACCGCGTTACTGTCATCGAAAAAGCCAAAGCCATCGGCGGAGTTTGGGAGCTCAGCCGTTCGTACCTCGGCGTAGCCACGCAAACCACCCGCGACGAGTATGCCTTTTCCGATTTTCCCATGCCTCCGTCTTATCCCCAATGGCCCAGCGGCGCACAGGTACAGCGGTATCTCGAAGACTATGCGGAACACTTCGGCGTCACGCCGCACATCCGTTTCCAGACCACCGTTACCAACCTGGAGTTCCAGGATGGCAGCTGGCAGATGGACATCTACGATGCCGTGAACGATGAAACCGGCACGCTCGTGTTCGATTACGTGGCCGTTTGCACCGGCACCTTTCATAAACCGCACCTGCCCGCGTTCAAGGGCATGGAAACCTTTACCGGGCGCATCCTGCATTCCAGCCAGGTTAACGATCCGGCCATGCTGGCGCAGCAATCCGTAGCCGTGGTGGGCTTCGCCAAATCCGCCACAGACATCGCCACGCTGGCCGCCGACCTCGGCCGCGAGTGCCATCTCCTTTACCGGAAAGCGCAATGGAAAGTGCCGCGTTTCTTCGGTAACCTCATCAACATGCGGTACCTGCTGTTTTCCCGGTTTTCGGAGGCGTTCTTCAACGCGCCGTACAAAACAGCTTTCCAGAAATTCCTGCACAGCGCCGGGAAACCCATGGTGTGGGCGCAATGGCGCGGGCTGGAGCTGCTCCTCAAAAAACAGTTCAAGCTGAAAGCCTGCGGCATGGTGCCGCAACACCGCATAGAAGACCAGATCAGCTGCAGCCTGGGCGTTGCGCCGGATGGGTTTTATGAAAAAGTCAGAAGCGGCCGCATCCGGGCGCAACAAACGGAAATTGCGCGAATCGACGGCCCGGCCGTGCACCTCATGAACGGCCAGGTGCTGCACCCGGACGTGATCGTATGCGGTACGGGCTTCAGCCAGAGCTTGCCCTTCCTCGAAGCGAAATATCGCGATGTACTGCTTGGGCCAGGCGGCGGGTACCGGCTGTTCCGCAACATCCTTCACCCGCAGGTGCCGCAGCTGGCCTTCATCGGGTTCAACTCCAGCCTGTTCACCACCCTCACCTCCGAAATTGCCGCCAACTGGTTTGTGCGTTATGTGGAAGGCTCCCTGCAGCTGCCGGCAGCGGCGGAGATCCAGCGCGACATCACGTATATGCAGGACTGGCGCTATTCCGGCCGGCCCATCGCAGCCGAGTTCAGCGGCACCTGCGTGGCGCCGTTCAACTTCATGCACCTCGACCAGCTGATGCGCGACATGGGCTTGCCCGTGACCGCCACCAGGTGGATGCCGTACGAATTTTTCAAACCCATTAACCCGAAAGATTATCGTATTTTGCTGCAAAGAGCAACCAAAAAAGCCCCTGTGCCCCCGAAACCTGTGCACCGGACGGCCGATATCATCCGATAACAAGCATGAAAACCTCAGCAACCATAGCAGCACTGGAGGAAAAAGTGAAAAACCTGGAAGCGGAAAACGCTGCCCTGAAACGAAACGCACATGCCCACGAGAGCGAAGGCATGATGCACACCGGCGGGCCCTCCGTGAAAGTCCCCGATGAAATGGCCCCGTTGTTCCGCACGGCGGAAGAAAACGTACGGCAATACTTTTCCGATTTCAAATGGGCCCCGTCCAGGGCCGTGATCGAGATCAGCGACGAACGGTATGTGTTGGTGCGGGCTTCGGCGCTATCGAAAGACTTTCTCGACAGCATCCTGAAATTATATGCAGACCGTGGCGAACAGGAAGCTTTCAGCATCGGCCGGAACTTCCTGTTCGATATTTCGCATGCCCTCGGCCTCAACGACGCGAAGGCGTTCCACGCCAAGATGAACCTCAGCAACCCGCTGGCCAGGCTGAGCGCCGGGCCGGTGCATTTTGCCTATACGGGCTGGGCGTATGTAGACATTCTCCCGGAGAGCAACGCCACGCCCGACGACAATTTTTATTTATTCTATCATCATCCTTTTTCCTTTGAAGCCGATGCCTGGATACGGGCCGGCAAAAAATCAAAAAATCCCGTGTGTATCATGAACGGCGGGTATTCTTCCGGCTGGTGCGAGGAAAGCTTCGGCGTACCGCTTACCGCCGTGGAGGTTGCCTGCCGAGCACAGGGGCACGAGCAATGCACGTTCATCATGTCGCCGCCCCATAAAATAGAGCAACACATCCAGCAGTACGCCAAAAAGCACCGCCAGTACAACATTAAAAAATCGCCGCCCGAAATCCCCACCTTCTTCCTCCGTAAAACGATGGAAGAGCAGATGGAAAAAGCCCGCGTGCTGGCCGAGGAATCGTCGCGGGCGAAGTCCGATTTCGTGGCCAACATGAGCCATGAGCTGAGAACGCCGCTGAGCGCCATTCTCGGTTATACGGACCTGCTGAAAAAAACGAAGCTCGACACCATGCAGCACGATTACCTCGAGGCTATTTACGCGTCGGGAAGCAGCCTGCTGTCAACCATCAACGACATCATGGACCTCAGCAAGCTCGACGCCCGGAAGATCAGTTTTGAATCCGTGCCCATCCACCTGCCCGATCTGTTGCAGAGCATCGAGCTGATGCTGGCTTCGCGCATCGGGCATAAGAAACTCCGGTACATTTCCAGCGTCGACAAAGCGCTGCACCGGCCGCTGCTGGGCGACAGCGTGCGACTGACGCAGATACTGCTCAACATCATCGGCAACGCCATCAAGTTCACCGAGAAAGGGAAAATCACCATCCGCTGCGAAGCCGAGCAGGAGAATGCGCAGGGTGTGCAGGTGCTGTTCCGCATTACGGATACGGGCATCGGCATTGCCGCGGACAAGCAGCATCTCGTATTTGAACGTTTCACACAGGCCGATACGGCCATCACCCGCAAGTACGGCGGCACCGGGCTGGGCCTGGCCATCACGCGGGAACTCGTGGAGCTGCAGGGCGGCTCCATCACCCTGAAAAGCGAAGAAAAGAAGGGCACCGAATTCACGGTGCGCCTGCCCTTCCTGAAAGCCGAAGCGCCCGTGGAAGGCCGGCAACAGCCCACCGGGCTGATCGACGGGAAGGGGATGCACGTGCTGGTGGTGGAAGACAATGTGCTGAACCAGAAAATGACGCGCATCATGCTGCAGCATAACGGCTTCCGCGTAAGCGTGGCCGGCAATGGCCCCAAGGCGGTGGCCTTCCTGAAAAAGAACAAGGTAGACCTCATTCTGATGGACCTCCAGATTCCCGGCATGGACGGCTATCTCACCACCGAAAAGATCCGCAAGCAGCTGGCACTGCAGATGCCCGTTATCGCCATTACCGCGCACGCCTTCAGCGGCGAGCGGGAAAAATGCCTGGCCGCGGGCATGAACGATTACCTGCCCAAACCCTTCCGCGAGCACGAGCTGCTACAGGCCATCGCCGGCGTGCGCCAGCAAAAGCTGGTAGACCTCACCTTCCTCAAAGAACAAACGCACAACAACGCCGCGTTCATCCGCGACATGGTGCGCACGTTCCTCCGGCAAACGCCCAAAGACCTCAACGCGCTGCAGAAAGCGCTCGCCAAAGGCGACGGGGCCACCGTCTACAAAATAGCCCATACCCTCCGCACATCGGTGGGGTATTTCGGATTGCAGCAGTATATCGGGAACGACCTGTTGTTCATAGAGCAGCAAAAAACGGCGGAGGAGAGCCGCATGCAGCATATCAGGAACATCTGCGAAGAAGCGATGCAGGAATTGCGGCAGCTTACACCATCCGCTTTGTCATCAGCATCATGAACTCATCTTTCTTTTTCGGGGAAATAGCCACCAGTGCGTCGTCGCTCATAACGGCGTAGCCGCCGTCAGTTTTCACCCAGCGTTTCACGTCCTTCAGGTTGATCATGTAAGAGTTGTGGATGCGGAAAAAGCCGTGTTCGGTCAGGCAGAGCTCGTATTCCTTGAGATTCTTGCTCACCATGATCTGCCGGCCGTCGCGCAGGTAAAAGATCGTATAAGGGCCTTTGGCCTCGAGGCGGATGATGTGCGACAGGGGGATGAAGTCGACGCCTTCGGATGTGGAGAGGCTGATGGAAAAGTCTTCCCCCGCTGGTTTGCGGAAGTTCCGCAACAGCATTTCGAGGCGGCCGTCGTCGGCCCGCGACTCCATATGTTTCACCGCTTTGGCCACGGCCAGTTCCAGTTCCTGGAGGTTGATCGGTTTGAGGAGGTAATCCACCGCGCTGAATTTGATGGCTTTGATAGCGTAATGGTCGAATGCGGTGGTGAAAATGACGTGAAAATTGTGGTGATTGACCTTCTGTAGTACGTCGAAGCCCGTGCCCGTTTGCATTTCTATATCCATGAACACAAGGCGGGGATATTTGGCGTTGATGAAAGCCACTGCTTCGTCCACATTGGAGGCCGTACCAGCCAGTTCGAGCTGCGGGCAAAACTCACGGACGAGGTTGGACAAAAAATCGCGGCTCAGTACTTCATCCTCGACGATTAAAGCCTTGTATTTCATTACATGGGAATTGAGGTGAGAACAATATAAGGAATATTTATGTGATGGTCAGCACCGCTTTGTTCACCCACCCGTTTTCGCTTTTTACGCTGCGGCGGTAGGCCAGGCTGATCTGGCGTACGTTCTGCTGGTTGTAGAGCTGGATGCGCTTGTTGAGCATATCCCTTTTGTCGTCCGGCTCCTGCGCACGGGCGAAGCTGATCCCGTTATCTGTAACCTCTACCATCAATCCGTTTTCGTGGGCTTTGAGCGCCACCGTAATTCTTCCCTGCTCCTGTTGTCCGAGATTCAGCACACCCTTGTACAGCGCGTCTTCCAGTAGGCTATGTGTCAAAAAAGGCGGTATATCTTCCAGCCAGAGCGCTTCCGGCAGGTCAATTTCGTAAGTGAACCTGTCCGGGAAGCGCGATTGCTCCAGGATCAGGTAGTCGTTGATAAGGTCCGCTTCATCGCGGAGCGTGATGCTGATATCGTCTCCATGCTGGATCATCTTGCGGAGAAACGAGGCGAACCGGCTCACATACTGGAGGGCCGTCCGTTTATCGTCCGCATTGATAAAATACTGCACCGCGTTCAGGGAATTAAACAGGAAATGCGGGTTCATCCGGGCCTGCAGGATTTTGAGCTTCAGCATCAGGTTCAGCTGTTCCAGCTGGTCGCGTTGCCGGTTGAGCTGCGCTGCCTGCTCCTGCACCCGCAGGCGGAGGTTTTTCCGGGACACGTACAACAACACCACCCCGGCCAATAACAGCACGATGGCTGCGGCCATCCACCAGGTTTGCGCGGGCGCCAGCAGCAAAACGCTCCAGCCGGCCGGCTTCCCCGCAGGGTTGAATGGTTGAATATCCGGCCACACTGCCTTTGCCGGTCCCGCCTTCCCCTCGTTCGCAACCGCGCACATCCCCCTGAAAGTTCCGGCCGAGGCTATCGTTCCCGCAATCCACCCGAATATTCTAACCATTACTCTGCTTTGCACAAAGGTGAAGGAAGAAACAACCGTGCGGATGGGTGACTTAACGGATGGGGGGAATTAATTAATAAAAACGGATAAACCATCCAGGAAAAAGCAACCGGCTTTTGTCCATCATAGTTTATCCGTTACACTTTGACAAAACGTAACCGTACCAGCGGGGATTGACTGGCGCGACGTTTTATCCGGTGACCGTCACTGCTTCATGTACGCCGAAGAATTTCGCCACGTCGTCCCAGGTGTCGTAGCGGTTATAATCCTGGTAGTTGATATTGTGGGGAGCGGTGAACAACAGGCGCTCGCCGTTGAAATACCGCAGGTTCTTGTCATAGTCGTCGATCATATAATCGGCCTGCACAATGGTCTTGAGGCCGCAGAACACGATATTTTTCCAACTGATGAAAGGGAAATGCTCTCCCAACCAGTCGATCTTCTCGGTGAGCGACTGCGGAAACTCCACAGCGGCGGAAACGATAAACACTTCATAATTTTCCATGAGCCGGCGAATCACCTCCTGGCTGCCGGGCATCACAGGCGCCGTCCGGAAAAACCCCGGCGTGTGCAAAAAGTGGTGCACAATGCCTTCCTGCGGAAAACCGGTGGTTTCAGGCAAACCCATCAACCGCTCCTTTTCCACCTTCTCGCCCGTACGCTCGTAATACCAGTCGATATAATGCTGGTTCAGGTCTGCCATCACCCCATCCATGTCAATTGCGATTCTCTTTTTTGCCATATTCTGCTATTTGTTGCAAAGTTATGCAATATTTTTCGAAACACCATTATTAAAATGGCAAAATTTTACTTAATATTGCATAAAACCGCAAGTCATGTTAAGAGAAGAGCGCCTGGATTACATCCTGAAAAAGCTGAAAACCGACCAGAAAGTGCTGCAGGCGGAGCTGAGCTCTGACCTTCAGGTGTCGGAGGATACGGTCCGCCGCGACCTGGAGTCGCTGGCGCAGGACGGGCTGCTCATCAAGGTGCGGGGCGGCGCTATTCCCCACTCCCCCAACCCGTATTCGTTTACCGAACGCATCCTGCTGCATGAGCAGGACAAGCAGCTGATGGCGCAGAAAGCATTGTCGCTGCTCAAAGACGGGCAAACCATCGTGCTCGACGGCGGTACGTCTACCCTCGTGCTGGCGAAACTGTTCCCCGCCAATCTTGCACTCACCGTGGTCACCAACAGCGTGCCGATCGTTGCGCAACTGATAGAGCACCCCGGTGTGGAAGTGATTTTTACGGGCGGCAGGATTTTCAAGGACTCCCGTGTGGCCAGCGGCCTCGACACCATCCGGATGATTCGCCGCATCCGGGCCGACCTCTGTTTTCTCGGCGTATGCAGCCTTCACCCCGTGGTGGGCGTAACCGGCCTCGACCTGGAAGAAACAGAAGTAAAAACGGCCATGGTAGAATCCGCCAACCGTGTGGTGGCCATCGGCACCAGCGATAAAATGGGCACCGCCGAGCCGTTCAAGGTCTGCGAAATGACGGACATCGACACCATCATTACCGACAAGCCCGGCGACGCAGCCCTGCAGCCTTACATCGACCTGGGCATCCAGGTGATCTAACCGATATCGTTCGATTTTTCAGGCAGATTGCCGCCCTTCGATTCCATTTCCACCTGTTCCACCCACACCGCGTAATCGTTCGGGTAAATGCGGGCGCCCCGGTGCTGCACGTACTGGCGGGTGAACTCCGCCCCGAAATAAAGAATGGCCGCGGAATAATACACCCACACGAGCAATATCACGATGGAACCGGCCGCGCCGTAGGTGCTGCTGATGTTGCTGTTGCCCAGGTAAACGCCGATGGCCGCCTTGCCGAGCATGAACAGCACAGCCGTGGTAATGGCCCCTACCCACACATGGCCCCACTTCACCCGCGCATCGGGCAGCACCTTGAATATGACGGCGAACAAAGCGGTGATGGTAGCGAAGGTGACCACCAGGTTAATGATGTACACCACCACCACGGCCACGTCGGGAAACGCTTCGGTGAGCCGGCCGATCAGCACCTCGATTATCCCATGTATCACCAACGACACCACCATCACAAAACCCAGGCTGATCACCATCGAAAAAGACAGCAACCGGGTCAGCAGTATTTTGACAATGCCGGTGCCTTTCTTCGGCTTGGCTTTCAGCCGCCAGATGAGGTTGATGGAATCCTGTATTTCTGAAAACACGCCCGTGGCGCCGATGATAAGGGTTACAAAACCGATGATGGTAGACCAGCCGAAGTCGCGGGAAAGGGTGGAATTCCTGACGATCTCCTGCACCTGCTGCGCGGCCGCCGGCCCCATCAGCCCGCGGAGCTGCCCGTACAGGTCGCCTTCCAGCGCTTCCCTGCCGAGAAAAATGTCGCTGAAATACAGCACGATGATCAGCATGGGGGCAATGGAAAACACCGTGGAATATGCGAGGGAGGCGCTCAGCTTCAGTACCTTGTCGTCCATAAAATCACTCACCGCGCATTTGAAAAGGCCCCACCAATGTTTTATGGGTTGCATCATAACTGCCGTTACACAAAAACCCGGCCATGCGGGAACAGCCGTATAAGCGTGGTGTAACATCGCCCGCGACGTATCTACAACAGAAGAAGGCGCCTGTAATCAGGCGCCTCTATCTGCTCATTGTAATAACAACCAAATTCCAGGGTTAACTTGTTGTTTCACAGAAACTAGTTCCCTTTCCCGAAATCGGGACTGTTTTTATCGAACCACAAACGCTGCGTGCTGAGCGCGGGCACTCCCCTGTCACCGGGCGTAAAGCCCTGATCCTGCTGGGCTTTCTGCCAGTTTTCGTTGTTGGTGCCCAGGGGCGGCTCTTCCAGCGGGTAGCGGCGCGGGATGGGCTCGTTCCACGCGTTTCGCGGGTAATAGGTGGATGTATTTTTCGGATAACCGGTTCTTCTTACGAACGTGAACGCCTCGGTAGCCAGGCGGTAAAAATTCAGGTACTCCTGGATGTAGATGCGCTCCAGGTTATTCACCCCGTTGAATTTTACGTTCGGGTGGTTTTGATAGGCGGCGATTTCCGCATCACCATTGCCGGTAAAACCAGTCGTGGATTCCGCGGCGATGGCGATCTTGTTCATGGTCTGCAGCGACGCTGCGATGCCTTTGTTGTACCAGTCCGCCGCCGTGCCTTTCGTATCAAAGCCTGTACCGTGGCCCTTCTGTATGAACTCCGCGATGTAGAAGCAGGTTTCGGCCCAGGTGACCATATAATCGAGCATACGGCCGTTGCTGTTGGCGAAAGTACCGTATCGCGGCGCGAAGAAGCGCTTGTTGATGTTCCCGATAAGGCGGTACTTGTTAGCGCCGCCGGCGTCGAAGGTGGTTTTATACCAGGTAGCCGTGGCCGGGTCGGTGGTCCAGTCGGCCGGTCCGCCCTGGAACATCACCAGCGGATCATTGATATTGATGAACGCGGGCAGCGTTTTCCCGTATTTGGCCAGCGTATCTTTAAAAGCGCCCACGAGGTCGTTCGGACTGAAATAGATTTTCAGCCGCGGGTCGTTGGTGGCCTTGAGGAAATTGATGATCGAGGAAGTGCCGAAACGGGGGCTGCGGTAATCGATATCATTGCCGACGGGATTGTGTTGTGGCTTATTATACACAAGTTGGGCAACGTCGCTGTCGATGAAACCGGCAGGGCTTTGCATCACCTCTTTGAAAATGCGTTTCGTGGCATTCACGTCCTGCCCTTCGTACCGCGCGGCAATGCGCAGTTTGAGGGTATTGGCCAGTTTGGCCCAGTTCTGCCAGGCGTTGCCGTAATAGATGTCGGCTGCGCCGAAATTCACCTGGCCGGTGGCGTCGGCGCTGAGCGCGTCCGCCGCCTCGGTAAGTTCCTTCAGCCAGGTATCATAGAGTGTTTTCTGATCGTCGTACACGGGTCTGAACTGCGACTCCGTTCTGCCCTGGATGGCCTGCGTGTAAGGCATGGAACCATTCATGTCGGTCACTTTCAGCGCATGCACGATTTGCAATACGTAGGTCACTGCCCTGATGTTGCGGTACCGGTCTTTATCGGTTCTGGCATCGATCTGCTTCCTGATCTCGAACAGGTTGGGCAGCACTCTATTGTACAGTACGCCGTACCGGCTGTTGATGTTGGTAGACAGCTCGTAGGGATCCGTGGTGAGGTGCTGCGAAAAACGGAGCAGTTGCTCCAGGTTTTCCCATATCCATTCCGCGCCCTGGTAGCTTTCTATATTTTCCGCGGAATAGGTAAACAGCGCGTTGATGTCGGGTGTGGTCACCACGCTGGGATCGGTATTGATCTCCGCAAAATCTTTCTTGCACGAAGCGCATACAACCGCGGCGATGACTATATACAGGCTTGATTTCTTCATAACAATATCATTTAAAATTGATTAAAACCCTGCCCGGATGGTAAACCCGAATGAGCGCACCATGGGCGGAACAAAACCTTCCTCTTTATTCACACTCGTTCTGTTGGAATTGTTGGAGGCAGGGTTGATATTATTGGGTAAAGAATTATAGAAATACAACAGGTCGCGGCCGATGAGGCTCACACCAAGGTTGGTGAGGTGCAGTTTGGCGGCGATGTTTTGCGGCAGCGTATAATTCAGCGCCAGCTGGCGCAGCGATACCCAGGAATTTTCCACTACCCAGTAATCGCCCACGGCGGTGGAAAACGATCCGTACCGGTAGCTGAACTGCGGCAGGTGCGTCGGTTCCACATACCCTTTCTCGTACGCTTCGCGGTAAGTCATGCCGCTCACGTCTACCTGCGTACCGTTCGGCTGGGTGATCTTCTGGCCGTTGTCGAACACACCGTCCGGAATAATGCCGTCGTCGTACGTCTGGTTATCGTACTTGCTGGTCCATTCAATGCCGCCGTGCTCTTTATCCCTTCCCTGCAAAGACGACTTGAAGATGCCGGTATGGGTGCCGTACCGCAGGGTATGCATCACCATATCACCGCCGATCTTGGCATCGATGAGGAAGTTGAGCGAGAAGTTTTTGTAGCGGAAAGTATTGTCCCAGCTGCCGCGGAAATCGGGGTTGATGTCGCCCACGTCTTTCCATTCGTTGCTGCGCTTAGGGAAGGCCGCCCTTGCGTCGGAACGCCAGTCGAGCACCACTTTGCCGTTGTTGGGATGGTCTTTCGGATTACCGGAGGCATCCACTGCCTGATACGACTTGGAGTGAATGCGGGTGCGGATAACGCCGTATGCGCCACCCACTTTCGCGTAAGGTATCTGATCGTTGCCGCCCAGCCCTTCATCGTCGAGCGCGTAATATTCACGGTCGCCATACAGCTCCACAATCTTGTTGCGGTTACGGGTATACGTCAGCACGCTGTTCCAGTCGAAGCTCTTCGTTTTCACGGGCGTGGCATTGAGGGAAATTTCGACACCGGAGTTCTGGATGTTGCCGGCATTGATCATCAGGCTGTTCACGCCGGACTCCGCGGCGGCGGGAATCCGGATGGCCTGGTTGAAAGTATTGTCGCGGTACAGGGTTACGTCGATGCCCAGCCTGTCTTGCAGGAATCGCAAGTCCAGTCCGGCTTCCACGGCTCTTTTATTCAGCGGCTTGATGTTTTTATCCACTACGAACGATTGCCCGCTGGGGTCCATGAAGTAGGTCAGCATGGGGATATTTCCGCCGTTGGCCTCGCTGTAGCCCTGCAGCTTGAAGCCCGGGTTGATGAGGAACGGATCCAGGTCGCCGCCCAGCCAGGCCACGTTGGTGCGCAATTTACCGAAGGAGATGAACGCCGGCATTTTGAACGTTTCCGTGAATATCCACGACAGGCTCACGGCCGGGTAATTATAGAAGTTATTGCCTTCCCCGTTGGCGTAGGTGAGCGCGGAAGACCAGTCGCCGCGCCAGGTGGCCTGCATGTAGAGCTGGTCTTTATACGCGAGGTCGGCGCTGGCATAGATGGAATTGATGGTTTTCCTCGTTTTCACGCCGCCTTCGGAAGATTGCGGCTTTTGTGAGTTGCCGAGGAAGTAGTTACCCGGGAAGATGAGGCCGCCGGCGGTTTCGGAGTAGTTGTGCGAAACGTTGAAGCGTTGCGTTTCGCCGCCGATGTAGCCGTTGAGCGAAAGGTCTTTACTGAGCTGCTTCGTTACAAGGCCCATCCATTTGAAGAAGTAGCTGTTTTTAACCGAGTGGCCCAGGCCGTATTTGCCGCCGCTGGTATTGTCCGCGCCGGTGAAGTTATAGCCCTGGCCCAGCTCTTTGGTTTCCTTCTTGATGGCGAGGTTACTGAAGTTCCCTTCCAGCTGCAGTTTCAACCAGCTGTTGAGGGTGGCCGTAACGGTGAGGCGGCCCCGGAACATCTGTTCGTCCTGCAGGTAATTATTTTCATAGATGCGGAAC
The DNA here is from genome assembly GCA_965653365.1 of uncultured Chitinophaga sp. GTDB lineage: Bacteria > Bacteroidota > Bacteroidia > Chitinophagales > Chitinophagaceae > Chitinophaga. The sequence continues at coordinate 41,709 of CBFGZV010000014.1, forward strand.
CAATAGTCGGCGCCGGGTACGAAATTCGTTTCCGCTGCGTCGTACGGCTTGGGTACGCCGCCCAGCGTGCTGGTATATTTCGAGCGCTGCATCCAGTATTTGGTGTCGTAGTTGCGGGGGAAAATCCAGATGAAATTGTTCAGGCCCAGGGCCGGTGGATTTTCGCCTTTGAGGCTGGTATAGTCCGCTCCCGCATCCAGCGCGATGAAGCTGGTGAGGTTATGGGTGGCGCGCAGGGAGAAGGCGTTTTTGTTCATCTTGTTGCGCAGGTTGAACCCTTCCGCCTGGTTACGGGAATAGGATAAACGGAAGGAGGATTTTTCCGTCGCTCCGTCGAGCGCCACATTGGTGATATAGCCCACGCCCGTCTGGAAGGCGTCGAGGTAATTGTTGGGCGCCGCTTTATACTCCGTCCATGTACCGTCGTAGTTCAGCACGCGCTGGTTGGCGAACCGGGGGCCCCAGTTTTCGAGCTCGCGGTTCTTCTGCGGGTCGATGTAAGGGTCGCCGTTGGCGTTGGTGGGAAATACTTTCGTTTGCCAGTTCTGGTTCGGCTTGTATCCCGGGTCGCGCGTATCTGTAAAAAATGCGCCTACCGTACCGCCGCCGTATTCGTTCTGGAAGTCGGGCCCACGGTAGGGGTCCTGAATGTTGACGGATTGCGACACGCTCACGCCCCATCCTTTTTTGGCGCGGCCTTTCTTGGTGGTAATGAGCACCACGCCGTTGATAGCGCGGGCGCCATACAGTGCGGCGGCCGCGGAGCCTTTCAGTACGGATACGCTTTCAAACTCTTCCATGTTCAGGTTCTTCAGGTCGTTCCCGAAATCGCGGCCCTGCCCGTTGAAGGCGTCGTTATCGAGGATCACCCCGTCTATCACGAAAATGGGTTGGTTGTTCGTGCTCAGCGTGGAGTTACCGCGGATGAGGATGCGGGAGTTCCCGAACAGCCCGCCGGAGCCCTGGTCGATATTAATCCCCGCCGCTTTGCCCTGCAGGGCGTTGATGGGGTTCACTTCATTGGTGGCCGCCATATCGGCGCCTTTTACTTCCGTAACGGAATAGCCCAGCGCGCGTTTTTCCTTGCGCACACCGAGGGCTGTCACCACCACTTCTTTCAGTTCTTTTTTGGATTCCTGCAGCACCACGTCGTACGCGGCGTTACTACCCACGGTCACTTCCTGTGTTTCGAAGCCGATGGCGGTAAACACGAGCACCGCGCCTTCGTCCGCCTCAATTTCATAACGGCCGTCCGCGTTGGTGATGGTGCCTTTGGCCGTGCCTTTCACCGCCACCGTTACACCGGGCACGGTAGCGCCGGCGGCGGTTTTCACCTGGCCGGTTACTTTCTTGAAAACGGCGCTCTCCAGCAATTCGCTGTTGATCACCATTTTCATCCCGTCTTTTTTGAGAATAATCTGGTTGCCCACTACTTCGTAGGATACTTTGTAGGGGGCGAGCAATACTTCGAGCACGTCGCCCAGGCGGGTGTCCGTCACCTCGATGCTCACTTTGTTGTTCAGCGGGATGGTCTGAGAGGCGTATGCAAATTTAACGGCAGCCGTCTGCTCAATTTTGCCCAGTACGTTTTTGAGCACTTTGTTATTCATGGCCAGGGAGATCTTCTTATCGAGCACTCCCTGTGCTCCCGTACCGGCTGCGAATACAGCGCCCGCCAGGCACAGTAACAGGCATGACTTTAACAGCGCTACCCGCATTGTAAAAAGGAAGGTATTCATACGCGTTTCTTTTGGTTGACTGTAGAATTGTTCACTATTATAATATCCAGGGCATCAGTTGCAGCCCTGCGCTTTTACATAAATTACATTCCCGTGCGTCTCGAACGTTGCCCCCAGCACTTTGCAGACGATCTGCAGTTTGTCGTATAAAGATTCCTGCTCCAGCGATACGGTCACCATACATTTGGCGAGCAGGTTGCGGTCGTATTGAATGTCTACTGTATACATGGCCGCCAGCGAATCGAGCACCTGCGTTACCGGAGCTTCGTCGAAATTCAGCGTTACATGGCTTGCAACCGGGTTCTGGAGCAGCATGGCGTCCACCACCGCGGTTTTATTGAGCGTGTTTGCTTTCCTGTTAAACACCACCTGTTCATTGGGCAGCAGGATGAATTCTTCGTTCACATCCCGTTGTTGCCGCGACACGGCCACTTTTCCGGATTTAACCGCTACCGTGATCTTTTCATGCCCCGTTACCCGGAAGCTGGTGCCCAGCACTTTGGTGACGATGCCGCCGCTGTACACGAGAAACGGGCGTTGGGCGTCTTTGGTCACTTCAAAAAAGGCTTCGCCTTCGAGGTGCACCTCCCTTTTGTCGCCGTGCAACAGGTTGCTGTAAGCCAGCGAGCTGTTCCGGCCGAGGGTGATGCGGGTGCCGTCTGTTAGATATACGATTTTCGGGGCCTTTCCGTTGTTTCTGGCCGTAATATTAACCGAATTGACCTTTTGCACCACCAGGCCCCCTTCGCCCGTCTTGTTACCGGATAGCCCGTACCAGAGGCCTGCGGCGCCCAGCACGATGGCCACCCCGGCCGCGGCGGCATATTTGCGCCAGCCGATGCGCCTTACGGGCGTTTCCATCTGCAACTGCACCGCATGCCACACTTCATCCGCCAGTTCACGGTTGCTATGCCCCACCTGCTCCGCGGCGTGCAGGTTGCGGATGAATTCCACCAGCGCCTGCCTGTCGGGCTCCTGTTGCACCCAGCTCTCCCAATAGGCATTCTCCCCGGTTTCCTGCGAAGTTGCCCAGCGGATGAATTCTTCGTTCTGCAACAATGCTTCCAGTTCCTCGTGCGAATAAGACATACGGTAAAAAATTAAGCGCTTTTAGATAAGTGTACCGCTACGCGCCGGGATACTCACCCGGCGGCAACTTTTTTTTAAAAAAAGAAAAAAATAACGGAAAGCAGCCCTGTATCGAGGTGCTGACGGAGGTGTACGATGGCCCTGTGCAGGAGATTGGTGGCCGACTGGTAGTTGACCGACATGATTTCGGCGGCCTCTTCGGTTGTGCAGGCGTGAAAAAAACGGAGATTGATGACCTCCTGCTGGCGCGGGGGTAGGCGGTCGATGGCCAGGCGCACCTGTTCGTGCCGGCTGGTGGCCGTTTCCCGCTCCAGAATGTTCGTTTCGACATTCTGCGGATCCGCCTGGTCCGGCACATCGGAATAATAACGGGTACGCACTTTGTGGTTGCGAAGCAGTTTGTAGCGGAGCGCCTTCAGCAGGTAACCTTTTACGGAACGTACGGGAGCGAGGTTCGAGCGGCCCTTCCAGAGTTCTACGAACAGATCCTGGATGGCGTCTTTCACCACATGTTGTTCACCGCTGATACGCATCCCATAGGCAATCAGCTGATGTATATGCTCCCGGTACAACCCGGCAAAGGCCTGCCGGTCGCCCTTTATAAAGTCCTCCCAGGCTGACAGCTCAGCTGCGGTGGACGAATCATTCTGAGGCATGCTAAAGTAGCTGAATACGTGGGGGTAAGGTAGAAAATATTATTTAAACTTTGGGTTAACCGGGCTGTTAATGCCCATAAATTTTAAAGGCGCACCGGCGCTGCCGTATACCCCGCAAACACGGAACATGTTCAACAACCGTACATCCGTGGCGGCGCGACGGGAAAGCATACAGCTGTTCCCGCTCCATCAGTTTATTCTCCGCTCAAAGAAAATGCTCGCTCATCCCCTTTATTGTCCGCCCAGGGGAGCGTCCACTCCCAGCAAATGCTTCACAAAAAACTGGTAACGTTTCATCCGCCCGTACGGCCCGCCGTCGCTATGGCCCATGCCGGGAATGGCAAGAAAATCGAAGTCTTTCCTGGCACGTATCAGCGCATCCACCACCCGGTACGTGGATTCCGGCGGCACGTTGGTATCGGCCTCACCCACGATCAGCAGCAGTTTGCCCTGCAGTTTGTGCGCGTGTGTGATGTTGGATTGCGCGTCGTAGTGCGGGCCTACGGGGTAGCCCATCCACTGTTCGTTCCACCATTGTTTGTCGATGCGGTTATCGTGGCAGCCGCAGGCCGAAACGGCCACTTTGTAAAATTCCGGGTGAAACAGCAGGGCGCCCAGCGCATTCTGCCCGCCGGCCGATGTGCCGTACAGTCCCACCCTGCCGGTGTCCGCATAGGGATATTTTTTGGCCAGCGCTTTCATCCAGAGAATGCGGTCGGGGAAACCTGCATCCGCAATGTTTTTCCAGCAAACGTCGTGGAAGGCCTTGGAGCGGTTGGCGGTGCCCATGCCGTCTATCTGCACCACAATGAACCCCAGTTCCGCCAGGTATTGCATGTCCCTGAAATTGCCGGTAAACGATTTGGGTACGAAGGCATCGTGCGGGCCGGCGTAAATGTTTTCGATGATGGGATATTTTTGGGCGGTATCGAAATTGGAAGGGCGGCATACGATGCCCCAGATATCCGTTTTACCATCACGCCCTTTGGCGGAAAAGCTTTCCACCGGTGCGATGCCGGTAGCGAAATACTCCGTTGCGTCGGCTCTTTCCAGCTCCATGATCTTTTTCCCCGTAGCCGTGCTGCGCAACTCCGTGACGTGCGGCACACCGATCTGCGAGTAAGTATCGATATAATATTTTTTATCCGGGCTGTAGGTCACGAAATGGTGCCCTTTTTCCGGTGTGAGCTGTACGAGTTTCCTGCCGTTGAAACCGATGCGGTAATGATGGATGTGATACGGATCTTCCCCGGCATGCATCCCGTTCGCACGGAACCAGACTTCCCGCTGCTGTACGTCTACGCTGTCGATTTCACGCACTACCCATTCTCCCGTGGTCACCGGGTTTTTAATGCGACCGGTCAACCCGTCTACCAGGTAGAGATGCCGCCAGCCGTCCTTTTCGGACGTCCACAGGATTTCATCTGTTTCCGGAAGGTACTTCGTAAAGATGCGCGCTTCCTGGATGAAGGTATTGGTCCGTTCGTCCACAACGGTACGTGTGTTGGCCGTTTGGGCATCCACTTCGATGATGCGGAAACGCTGATGGCCGCGGTCCACTTTTTCGTACAGGAAGTAACGGGCGTCCTTCCGCCAGTGCAGGCGCGGCGCGTCGAAGAAGTCGACGAGCTCCGTTTGCACCTTCACTGCGCCAGGCTTTCCAACGGTCAGCAGGTGCATTTCATACGTCGTGAACGGATCGCCGGGCTGCTTGTAGAGCTGCGACCGCAGCTGCCCGCGCGTGCCGCCCATACTGGTAAGGATGTAATAGACGGAAGAGTCTTCCACCGGCGTGATGCGGTAACAAACCAGGTATTTACTGTCCGGCGACCAGGCCAGCGAGCCATAGGGCTTTCCGGGCGTACCATCCGTCGTGTATTGTATGGTATCTCCGCGGCCGGAGTGCCGCAGGTATACATTGCCCTGGCTGGTCAGCGCCACCCACTCGCCGTTTGGCGACCGGCGGCGCGTTTCAAAACTTTCCCACCGGCCCGGCCGGTAATTGCGCCGCGGCGGGGATGGCTTCGGCAGGCTGTCGGCCCGCTGCAGCGTATAGTCGTGCAGGTTACAACGCCAGTATTGGCCGTCCGTTTCAAAATGCACTTCCTTCCCGTCCGCACTGAACGTCATAGCGGGAATCACCAACCGCCGGCCGTCGTACGTATCACCGGTGGCCTTTCCGAGTGCCGCCGCCAGCTGCTGTGCGTCGAAAGCAGGCCGTTTGGTGCCCACGGAAGCATCTGCCAGTATGTATTCCTTTATGCCGCCTTTCAATTCATTGCAATACCAGAAAGTGCGGCCACCGGCCATCCAGTGCGCGTTCACGCCGGTTTTAAAAATCTTGTTCTGTGAGTTTTGCTCCAGCGCGCGGGAACTGCCGAAGCGTTTGAGCACCTCGTCTTTGTCCGGCCAAAAGGGCGTTTGCTGGGCCGCCGCCGCAAATGGCGCCAGCACCAGCAGCGCCCAAACTTTTCGCATCGTAATTATTTTACACCAAATTGATAAACCGTGGTTTGCGTGTACTTCTCGCCCGGTTTCAGGATGACGTTCGGGAATGCGGGCTGGTTGGGCGAATCGGGGAAATGCTGCGCCTCGAGGCAAAGGCCCGCGTTTTTGCCGTACACTGCGCCGTTCCTCGTGTGCTGCAGCGTGCCATCGAGGAAGTTACCGGTGTAAAACTGCACACCGGGCTCGGAGGTGGAAAAAGTCATCACGCGGCCGCTGGACGGGTCGTAGAGCGAGCCCCGCACTTTCATTTCCGCTTTGTCGAACACATAGTTATGGTCGTATCCGCCTTCAACTTTCGCAATGTCCTGCCCGATGGGTTTGGCCGTGGTAAAGTCCATCGGCGTGCCTTTCACCGCATCTATTTTCCCGGTGGGGATCAGCTGGGCGTCTACCGGTGTGAAGCTCGGCGCATCCAGTTGAAGCTGGTGGTTAAGGATGGTCGGTTCCTTACCGGCAGAGAGGTTGAAGTACGTATGCTGGGTGAGGTTGATGGGCGTGGGCTTGTCTGTAGTGGCGATGTATTCGATTTTCAGGGCGTTGTCGGCTGTGAGGGTATAAATCACTTTTGCCTGCAGGGTGCCGGGATAGCCTTCTTCTCCGTCCGGGCTGGTATATTCCAGCAGCAAGCTGCTGTCGCCGGGCAGGGGCGTTACCTGCCAGAGGGCTTTGTCGAATCCTTTGAGGCCACCGTGCAGGGAATTCCCGTTGTTATTGGCCGCCAGTTTGTACTCCGCGGAATCGATTTTAAACGTCGCTTTGGCGATGCGGTTGGCGTACCGCCCCACAAGGGTCCCGAAGTAGGGATTCCCTTTCTGCCGGTAGCCTGCCAGCGAATCGTAGCTGAGCACCACATTGCCCGGTTTGCCGTCTTTATCCGGCGTGATGATGTCGGTGATAATCCCCCCGTAATTGATCAGCTTAACAACCATGCCGTGCTGGTTGGCCAGTGTGTACTGCGAAACAGGTTTCCCGTCCACCTCTCCATAGGGCTGCACCAGCACGGGCGTGGTTTTCACGGAATCGGCCGATGCGTCTTTCTGAGGGCCCGGGTTGTTGCAGCCGGCGCCTGCCATCAGGCTGCCTGTAACGATTGTCATAACAGTAGCGGTTTTTTTGAACATGAGGAAGCAAGTTTTATTTTTCACGTGGATTGTCGTTTAAATATCTGGAATTAATCCCGGATTTTCCAGCAAAAAAGTCAAAATGACAATTATACTTTTCCGATATTAGTACCCTGTTTCACGAGAAAACTGATCAATTTGAAAATCAATCACTACTCCGGCAAAAACAGGATGTTGCTCGCGGTAGACTGCATCATATTCGGATTCGACGGCATGGAGCTGAAGTTATTGCTCATCAAGAGAGGGTTTGAACCGGAGAAGGGCCGATGGAGCCTGATGGGCGGCATTGTACAGCCGTCCGAGAACCTTGAAAACGCGGCGGCCAGGATCCTGAAGGAATTGACGGGCCTGGAAAACGTGTATATGGAACAATTGCATGCGTTCGGCGAAGTGCACCGCGACCCGGTGGAAAGAACCGTATCTGTAGCGTATTCCAGCCTGATCGACATCAACCGGTATGAAAAGCAGCTGAACGATAACGACTACCACCCCGAATGGTTCCCGCTGGAAAAAATACCTTCCCTCATTTTCGACCACCGCGAAATGGTGGAGCTGGCCAAACAGAAGCTGCGCTACAAAGCCGCCTTCCACCCCATCGTGTTCGAAATGCTGCCGGAAAAATTCACCCTCCCGCAACTGCAAAGCCTGTACGAGGGCATCTACGGATCGCTGCTCGATAAAAGGAATTTTTCGCGGAAAGTACTGTCTACCGGCTTGCTCATCAAGCAGAAAGACAAAGAAAAGCTCAGTTCCAAGCGCGGCGCCTATTATTACAAACTCGACAAGCGGAAGTACCAAACGAAGTTCAACGCCTTCCTCAATTTCATTCCCAATCCGACCAATGTGAATTAAGCGGCGCTACAGTTTGTAGAACCGCCATTTTGTATTGAAGTCCTTTCCCGGCGCCTGGTTCAGCAGGATGGCGCGCAGCATTTCCACGGGCATCGCGTTTTCGCGGAGGACGGCGTCGTGAAACTGGCGATAGCTCATCTTTCCGCCGTCTACCAGTTCTTTTTTGAGTGCTTCGAACTGCAGGCCGCCGATCATGTAGGCCACCTGGTACAGCGGCCCGTAACCGCCTGTGAAGGAGCGGCGCACTTCCCCTTCCGCATTCGCGCGTTCGTGGTTCACCCGATCTACCAGGAAATCGATGCATTGCTTCGGCGTCCATTTGCCGGTGTGATAGCTGAGCGAAAAGATGATGCGGGCGCAACGGTGCATGCGCCAGAAGAGCATGCCGATGCGGTCTTCCGGCGATTTGGGAAACTTCAGGTCCCATAGCAGGCGCTCCCAGTAGAGGGCCCATCCCTCCGTCCAGAATGGTGTACCGAAGTTGCGGTAGGCCCTGTGGCGGTCGTTCATGAATTGCTGCAGCGCGTGGCCGGCCAGCAGTTCGTGATGCACGGTGGCGCGGGAAAAATGCGGGTTATTGCCGCGCATGCTCATCATTTTATCGTCGTGGCTCATGGTGTTGGTGGGATAGGCGATGATGAACTCCTCCCCGCCCAGAAAGAAGGGCGCCACCCTTTGGCGTTCGGGCGACATCATGCTCATGCGCCAGGTTTCTTCCGCCAGTTCCGGCAGCGTAATCAGGTTGTGCTGTTTGAGAAAGGCCACCGATTCGTTGTACAGCTTCATCATGGCCTGCGGCTGCTGTGCGGGGGGCACGTAGGTATTTTTCACCTTTTCCTGCGCTGCCTTCCAGTTATCCCCGAACCCCATTTCGCGTGAGGCTTTGAGCATTTCCGCGTCGCACCACGCGAATTCCCTGTTCGCGATGTCGATCAGTTCTTCCGGTGTATAGGGGATCATCTCCTGCTGCAATTGCCGGATGATTTCCTCACGGCCGATGGGATTGCCGATGATGCCGCTGCCGTCGTCCTGTTGCGACACGGCGCTTTTCCCTTTGGCCGTAAACCGGGCCGCGTATTCGTTCAGCAGGCTGTCTGCCTGTTTGTACGGCGCGGGCACCCACCAGTTAAAGAGCGGATCGTATCCCGTATAAAAATCGTACGCGCTTTTGAGCGCGGCCTGCAGCCCTTTGGCTACTCCGGCCGCCCTGCGGCTGAGCGGCAGCGGGAGGCCGTTTTCTTTTTGCAAAGCGGCAAGCTGCTGTTGCAACGCTTTGGCGACGCCGTTGAGCGTGGCGGCGGTTTTCTCCGCGTCGGGCGCGGTTCCCCGGCGGCGGAGCTTTTCGATGGCGTAGATGTCGGCGGCGAAAGGAAACCATTTCTCCACCTGCCCGTATTCATCCTTTTCTTCCTGCAACCGGTACAGCTCCGCATCGAGGTTGCGTTTGAAGAGCACGTAATCCACCTTTGCGCCAATGGGCAGTTTACCGAAATCGAGGGCGGCGAGCTTTTGCAGATATGCCTGCTGCAACCGTTCCATCCGTTCGCGGCGCTCGGGCGTGTTGCGGATGGCGTAAAAGCGGCTGAGCGTGCCCAGGTCGGCGCTGTAGTGCACCATGAGGTTATTGACTTCGCTGGTTTGCAGGTAAAGGTCCGTCGATTGCGCGCTGGCGGTAACGGAGAGCAGCAGCAGGGCGGTGATGCCGCGGAAGATTCTGGTCATATATGGTGGTTAAGCGTTCCCAATGTAATAAAAAAAGGTGTACCCGTTACGGATACACCTTTGCTGCGGGAAGATCTTTTTAGTGAACGTTGAGCTGTTTGGACTCTCCTTTTTTCTCCACGCCGATCACACCGGTGTTGCCGCCGCCTTTCAGCGTCAGTTCAACCGGGGCGTTGGTTTTCCAGGCGCCACGGGTGAAGTCCGGAATATCGATGCTGTTGGAGCGCTTCTGGATAGATTTTTCGCTCAGCGGCACGATGCAGCTCCAGGCGGCCGCGTCGTACACATCCTGGTCGAGCGGCAAGCCGTTGCGGAGGCAGTCGATCAGGCGCCAGTCCATCATAAAGTCCATACCGCCGTGGCCGCCCACCTGTTTGGCCAGTTCGCCGATATGTTTAATGATTTCAGGCGTGTATTGTTCGTAGAGTTTTTTCAGTTCTTCTTCCTTGATCCACGAGTGGCCGAAGGCGATACGCTCGGGGCTGGGCCATTTGGAGGCCACGCCTTTGGTGCCGCTCACGAGGTGGATGCGGGAATACGGGCGCGGCGTGGTTACGTCGTGCTGTACCATGAGGGTTTTACCTTTGCTGGTTTTGATGGTGGTGGTGCTCATGTTGCCACGGAAAGGCTTGCCCACGAATTCGTTGTAGAAAGGATCCGCGGCCGCTTTTTCCTTCGCCATGGCGCCCATCATGAAGTCGTTGCTGGCCATGGTAACGAGGTAATCCATTTTATCGCCGCGGTTGATGTTCATGCATTGTGCGATGGGCCCCAGGCCATGGGTCGGGTACAGGTTCGCGTTGTGCTTGGCGTTTTCGCGCAGGCGCCACATGTTCTGGTAACCGGTTTTGGAGAAATTGAGGTCGCGCAGATCGTGGATGTACGCGCCTTCCGCGTGCACCAGTTCACCGAACAGGCCCTGGCGCGCCATGTTGAGGGTGAGCATTTCAAAGAAGTCGTAGCAGCAGTTTTCCAGCATCATGCAGTGCTTCTTCGTTCTTTCGGAAGTTTCCACCAGCTTCCAGCAGTCTTCCAGCGTGAGGGCCACCGGCACTTCGGAGGCGGCGTGGCAGCCGTGCTCCATGGCGTAGAGCGCCATCGGCGTATGCAGGTGCCAGGGGGTGGTAATATAAACCAGGTCGAGCTTTTCGTTGTCGATCATCTGCTTCCAGCCGTTTTCGCCGGAATACTCTTTGGCAGCGGGCCGTCCAGCTTTCGCCACAATCTTGTTGGATTTAGTGGCGCGCTCGGGCAACAGGTCGCACAGGGCTACGATCTCCACACCGTCGATAAACGACATACGCTGTACGGCGCCGGGGCCGCGCATACCCTGACCGATAAAGCCGATGCGGACTTTGTCGATTTTCGGGGCGGCGTAACCGCTCATGTTGAAGCGTTGCGATTTCTGCGATTGTTCCAGGGCCACTTTCAGTTCTTCATCGGAGGGAACCGCGGGCGTGGAAGCAAAAGAGGGCAGGCCCACAGCAAGGGCGCCTGAGCCTACGGCCAGCTGGCGTAGGAAATTTCTTCTATTTGAACTCATATGCTTTTGTAGTTGAGCTGTAGATACAATAAAGAGCTGCTAAAAATAGTAAAGATTTCCATTTATCCGCTTTTTTTTCAGCGAACGGTCGTGTGGGCCGACGAACGGGTGAAACGGATATCATTTCCCTGTATTTACAGGAGCGCCAGGTTACCGCCGCTTTCCAGTTCGTACGGTGCATGGCCGGCTTTGAAGATACGTGCGCTGAGGCCGCCCTGCAGGGTGATTTCCGTGCCGTTTACTGCAATCCAGCCGCCTTCGCGCAATCCCACCACCGGTATGGTGCTCTGTGTGTGGAATTCGCGGATGCGCGTTTCGCGGGTTTCGCCCATATGCTGGGTACCGGGCACGGGGTCGAGGTAATGCGGGTTGAGGTTGAACGGCACCAGCCCCATGGTCTGAAAGCTGGGCGGATACACGATGGGCATATCGTTGGTGGTTTGCATGTTGACGCCGCCGATGTTACTGCCCGCGCTGGTGCCGAGGTAGGGTTTTCCTTTTTCCACTTCCGCGTTGAGCGCCTCCATCAGTCCCCGCTCATGCAGTTGCTTCACCAGCAGGAAGGTGTTGCCGCCGCCGGTGAAGAAGCCTTCGGCGTGGAGCAGTGCCTGGGCCGGGTCTTCAAAAGTATGCAACCCTTTCATCCCGATGCCGATGGAAGCAAAAACTTCCGCCGCGCGGCCCGTGTATTCATCGTGCGAAATACCGCCGGGGCGGGCGTACGGGATGAACACGACTTCTTTAATACCGGCAAACAGCTGTTGCATGACGGGTTTCAGGTAAGCGAGGTATTCCTGCCCGAACAAGGTGGAGGTGCTGGCTAAAACGATCTTTCTCATACCCAAAAATAGCAAACTCCCCCAATAAGGAGGAGTTTACGTATCGGGGCTTCCAATCAGGCTGAAATGGCGGTTAGGGAAGAAAAAGCATGATTTCCGCGGAGTTAGATGTTATAATGATAGCAACACTTACATGAACAAAAGATCGTCTCCCTTTACCGCCGGCAGCACCGCCCTTTCGAACTTCGCAAAAAGCTGCGGCAGGGCGCCGTCGTCTTTCCCCTCCAGCCTTTGCAGCACGGCCTGCTGCGCCAGCAGGCTGACGCGGAACACGGGTGCTCCCATCACCAGTACCGGCTGCTCCAGCGGATGGTACCATAGGTATTGCTGCGGCCACTCGTAAAACCGTTGCGACGCAACTTTAAAAAAGTAGGCGCCCGCATGAACGGCCAGCCATTGTTTCCATTCTCCGGACAATGAGCTGTACCGGGCTTCAGCCAGGATGACATCCAGTACGCCCAAACTGCCAGGGTGATAATTCAGCCGGTAGCCGAACCGCTCTTTGTAAAAGGCGATGAATTCCTCCGCCCGCCGCTCTACCAGGGTCGCTAATGCAATGGAAGGCCGGGTGTATTTATTTCGGTTACGGAAAAGGCGGAAGAACAGCATACGATGTATTTATATGAACGGGCTTACGATAGCTTGGCCCTGATAGCCGATGCCACTTCCTGCTCCAGCTTGTTCCACGGCGCTACGAGCAGCAGGCGGGTCACGAAATTGCCGAACACCACTTTGTCGAGCACCTGGTTGGGCACAATGCCGTCCACGTCCACAATCTGCTTCTTTTCGTTCGGCGCCACGCAGATGCCGAGCATGCCCGTTTTTTTGACCAGTACGCATTGCGCGCCTTTGAAATTGAGCGTCCAGCGGTCGTGAACGATAGAGCATTCGTATTTGTTACCCAGCGCCTCCTTGATGGCGTTGTGCAGTTCGATCAACGTAGGTACGTTACTGTTATATTTGATAGTCATGATACAACGGTTTTAATATACCATGGTTTTAAAATTTCCCTGAGCGTCGTAGATCAGCTGAAAGTCGGTGCCCCCGTTTTTGGGCGCTACCGTGACGGTGAGGCGCAGTGCGTCGTCCGGGCCGTTGATGCGGCTGGGCATGGCATAGCGTACGGAATTCACCACGAGGTCTTTCATCTGTTTTTCCTTCTCCACTTTGGCGATGGAGGCCTTTACCAGCTCGGGAACCTTCTGCATGTCCTGCACCTGCTGCAGGGTGAACATGAAGTCTTTCGGCTTGGCGTCGCCTTCGATTTCGAGGGTGATCTCGGATTTGTCTTCCCAGATGCCCTTGAGCTTCATTTTTTCCATCAGTTTGTTGGAGTTGGCGTCGCCGCCGGAAGCGATGACGCTGGTGCCCACACCGTCTGCATAACTAAGCAGGATGCTGGTGTACCCGGCATTTTCGCCGAACTTGCCTTTCAGTTCGCTGGCAATGGAAGCCACGTCTTTGCTGTTTTCAAATTCGCGGCCGCCGGCTCCGAAATACTGGCACGAGGCCAACGAGACGGCCATCAAGGCCATACAGAGCAATTTTTTCATGAGGAGATGATTTGGTTTAATGCTGGCACAAACATACAGCGGGCAAACAACCAGCCGGGGCTACAATGCAAAAGCGCACGGATATTTCTGAAATCCGTGCGCTTTCTGCGCATATGTGCGAAAGGAAGGCTTTTATGAAGGGTGATTTGAAACGGCCATCGCCTGCAGGTGTAAAGCGGGGAAATATTGCGATGGGAAAAAGGATTCACCATTCAAACTGCCCGTCACTTCTTCCGGAAAGGAATATCCATTTCCACCCGCAGCCCGTGGCTGTTCTCCGTTTTTTTATCGGTGATCTGCAGGGTGGCGGGGTGACCCGTTTGCTTGCTGAGCATCGAAAGGCGTTCCTGGGTGATGAGGGTGCTGAGCGATTGCTTTTCCACCCCGGCTACCACGGGTTGCAAACCGCTGCCATTGTCTTCGATCACGCAGTGCAGCGTGTGTTGCCGCCGGGCGATGCGCACCGTGATAAGGCCGCCCTGCTCTACCCTGCGCAAGCCGTGCAGGATGGCATTTTCCACGAAAGGCTGCAGCAGCATGGGTGGTATCAGCAGGCCATCGTCTTCGTAATGTTCGTATGCGTCGATTTTAAATTCAAACGTGCCCTCAAACCGCATGGCCTGGAGGCTGAGATAACTTTCCAGCGCCACCAGCTCGTCTTTCAGCGGCACAATGCTTTCACGGGCATTTTCGAGGCTGATGCGCACGAGGCGCGCGAATTTATTGAGGTACCTGATCGATTTCTCTTTTTCGTCGCCGCGGATAAAGCTTTGCAGCACGCTCAGCGTGTTGAATATGAAATGCGGCTCCATCTGGCTGCGCAACAGGCGCTGCCGCAATGCTTCTTCGCGAAGCTGCAACTGCATCGCCCGCCTGCGCCACAGCAGCACACCCAGCATGGCCAGCAATACGGCCGCCACCACGATCACTACGATAATGATCTGCTGCTGCCGGCGGATTTGCCGGTTCACCCGGTTTTCGAACGCCAGCGCGGAAATCTCGTCGTCTTTCGCCTTTACGGCATATTGGGTTTCCAGCTCGCGCGCCTGCAGCGCCAGCGAAGAGTCGAGTTCGGCGCCGAAACTTTTATAGGCGCTGTCGAGCGAGGCATATGCGGCCTTATAGTTTCCCTGCGCCTCGAAGTTGGAGGAACGGCGGTTCCACGCGCGGGTAATGACGTTCTGGTCGCGCTCCCCTGCGGCTGTCGCCAGCGCGCTGTCGATGTACACACCGGCGTCGGCGTACCGTTTCATTTTGCTGTAGGTAACGGCGAGATTGAGATACGACTCCCCGTTGAGCTCACCGATCTCCCGGCTGATGGCCATGCCTTTCAGCTGGTACTGCAGCCCTTCTTCCTGCTTCCCGTCGTCGACCAGCAGCAGGCCGAGGTTTTCGGCGCGCACGGCATCGAAGTAGGGATTGGAAAAGCTGGTATCGCGTTCCATTTCCTTGAAAAAGAGAATGGCGGAATCGTTATGGCCGGCGTCCGCATAATATTTCGAAATACTGTTCGCCAGTACCGTTTTGAGCTTCGGCTGGGTGCAGCGCTCATACCCTTCGAAGAGGTAACGGCGGATGGCAGGCGCGTCGCCGATCTCCGTATAGATCTCGCTGAGGCGGAAACAGATGATGGGCAGGCCGGGCGTATCGATTTTATGCGCCAGGTAATAGGCGTCGCGGGCGTAGCGCAGCGCGCTGTCGTATTGCTGCTGTTCTTTCAGCAGGTCGGCCAGCTGCACCTTCGCGCCGAGCACCTGCTTCTGCGTGGTGTCTTTCTGCAGGGCAAGGGCCATCGACAGGTCGATATAATATCGCGCACTGTCCGGCTGCTCCTGCATTCCCAGCTGCACGCCTTTAAAGCGGTACCAGCTGCAGGTGAGCCGGTAGTCGTCGAGTTGCTGCACCAGGGGCCAGAGGCTGTCTAGTCTGGCGCCTGCCTCGCGCGGGCGACGGTCGTGGAAAAAGGGATTGATGCCTGCCTTCATGTAAGCTATGACAGAATCGGCCTGCATTTTCTGAACAGGGGTGCTTTGCTGCGTGCACGCGGCGGTCAGGAGCAGCAAGAGCAGGATAACGGGGATACGTTGCATGCCAAAAAGTTATCGGTTACCGGTGAGGTATTCCACCACAAAATCCTTCCGGCGGGTGGAAACGGGAATTTCTACATGGTTTCGGAGGATCAGGTAGCCGTCTTTATGATAGCGGTCAATGAAGCGGTGGTTCACCAGGTACGACTGGTGAGGCCGCAGGAACCAGGTATCGGGCAGCAGCTCTTCATACTCCTTGATAGATTTGGACACGACGATTTTGCGGCCGTCGGCCAGGAAGAAAGTGGTGTACCCCGCATCGCTCTGGCAGTAGATGATTTCTTCGAACGCGACGATCTGGAGGTACTGTTGCGACCGCAGTACGATGCGGTGCTGAAGGCCGCCCTGTTTCAGCTGGTCGCGCGCAACGGCCAGTTGCTCCGGCGCCGCCTGCTGCATGCGGGCCACCCGGGCCAGCGCCAGCTGCAGCTCTTCCTCGTCCACCGGCTTGAGCAGGTAATCGAGCGCGCCGTACTTGATAGCTTTGATGGCGAAATCCTGGTGGGCGGTGATGAAAATGACTTTGCAGGCTGGGGCCATCTCGTGCAGAATATCGAAGCCGGTGCCGTCTCCAAGGGAGATGTCGAGCAACAGCAGGTCGGGCTGCGTGGCCGGTATCAATACCCTGGCTTCCTGTATGCTGCCGCAAACGCCCACCACCACGAAACCGGGTTGCTGCTGCATGAGGGCCTGAAGGTCTTTCCGGATGGCCGGCTCGTCGTCAATTATGACTACTCTGATCACGGGAGTTGAATTTAGTACAGTAGGATGCGTGGTTTCAGACCGCAAAAATATTCTTTTTGGCGACATGGCGGTAGTGCAATATTGCTCACGACATGTTCGTTTGGGCGGAGATTGATTATATTGCATTCATTAACAGGTAAAACCATGTCAATTTCAAGCCAGGCCGAACTGCTCGGTATGCAGAAAGCAAGCGAAGCGGTGGCCCTTACACTGCGCAAAATGCGGGAATATGCCCGCCCGGGTATGTCCACCGCGGAACTCGACGAGTACGGCTATGCCCTGCTGGAAGCATTCGGCGCAAAGTCTGCCCCAAAGCTCACGTATGACTTCCCCGGCTACACGTGCATCAGTGTGAATAACGAAATTGCCCATGGCATCCCCAGCCGTAAAACCATTTTACAGGAAGGCGACCTGGTGAATGTAGACGTGTCTGCCGAGCTCGACGGCTTCTGGGCCGACAACGGGGGCTCGTTCGTGCTGGGCGAAGACCGCCACCAGCACCAGCGGCTGGTAGACGCTTCCCGGAACATCCTGCAAACGGCGATCATGCACATCCGCGACGGGGTGAAGATCAATGTGATCGGCGGGCTCATCGAAGCCGAAGCCCGGAAACGCGGCTACCGTGTCATCAAAAACCTCAACGGCCACGGCATCGGCAGGGGCCTGCACGAGGCGCCCCACTCCATCGCCAATTACTACGATAAGCACAACCGCGCCAAATTCCGCAAAAACCTGGTGGTGGCCATCGAAACGTTCATTTCCACGAGAACCGACTGGGCTTATGAAAACGGCGACGGCTGGACGCTGGCCTCCCGCGACGGCAGCTTTGTGGCGCAACATGAACATACCATTGTAGTGACCGACGGCCTCCCCGTGATACTCACCAAAGCAAACGGGATCTGGGAATAGCCATACCTCCACCAGGTTATCAGATCGGCCGCCTGTTTCGCATCGCGCAGATGTTCCAGGCGAAGCCCCCCTATCAAGATAATATCATACAGGAACTCGGTAAAATACTATGCAATAATGTGCAAACGATTGCATAACTTAGTTATATCGCTGTAAAAAAAGAAGAACCTCGATCCCGTAGCAACTGATACAATTTCCACAGTAATATTTTACCTGACATCTGCCAGAATCGACCAATGAAGCATTCATGGTGAAGCACCCCATGGCTGCAAAGACGGCTTGTGCGCTGAAATCAAACTATCCGGACTATTTGTTAACGCACATAAAACCCTCCCCGTTATGATGAAAACTGTTGTACACAACAAAATCAGGCAGCTAACCCTATTGCTCCTGGTTACTTTGCTCCTTCCGCTCATGCAATCGTATGCACAAACCCTGCCGGCCAATTTCCAGCGCGTGTTGGTAACCGGCGGGCTCACGGGTCCTACATCGTTTGCCCAGCTGCCGGACGGCAGGATATTGATCTGCCAGCAAAACGGCCAGCTACGCGTGTTTAAAAACGGCTCGCTGCTCGCCACGCCGGCCGTGTCGCTCTCGGTCAGCACCAGCGGCGAGCGCGGCCTCATCGGCATTGCGGTAGACCCCGCTTTCGCCACGAATAAATATATCTATCTCTACTACACGTCCTCGTCAGGCCCGCACAACCGGGTGAGCCGGTTCACGATGAACGGCGACCTGGCGCAGTCGGAACTCGCCATCCTCGACATGCCGACCCTCAGCGCCATTTACCATAACGGCGGCGGGCTGGCTTTCGACAATACCGGCAAGCTGCTGGTATCAACCGGCGACAACAAAGTTGGCAGCAACGCCTCCAACCTCGATCATTACCACGGGAAAGTGCTGCGCATCAATACCGACGGCTCGGTACCCACCGGCAACCCGTTTTCCGGCGGCGCGCAGCGGAGCCGGGTGTGGGCGTACGGGCTGCGCAATCCCTTCACCCTGAACGTAGACCCCGGCACCGGTAAAATTTATGTGAACGACGTGGGTGAAGCCACCTGGGAAGAAATCAACGATGCCTCGGTGGGGGGCCGTAACTTCGGCTGGCCCTCTAAAGAAGGCATGTGCACCAGCGGCTGCACCGGCCTCACCAACCCCGTGTATGTATACCAGACCAACCGTAACGATCCGCCGGCAACCGGCCAGGGATGTGCCATCAACGGTGGTGCGTTTCTTCACGGCGCCATCAGCAACTGGCCGGCCACGTATCACGGCAAATACTTTTTCCTCGACTATTGCGGCGCATGGATAGACTACATCAACCCGGCATCGGCCTCGCCCACCCGCAACGGTTTCGCTACCGGCCTCAGCGACGGCCTTACCACCATGAAACAGGGCATCGACGGTGACCTGTATTTTTTGAGGAGGGGCAACAACTCACTCTATAAAATCGTGTACAACGGCAACTCTGCTCCGGTGATCACGGCGCATCCGCAAAACGTTACCGTGCCGCAGGGGCAAAACGCCACATTCAGCGTAACGGCTTCCGGCACGCCGGCGCCCACCTACCAGTGGCGCAAAGGCACCACCAATATCTCTGGCGCTACGGCTGCCAGCTATACCATCACCAACGTACAGGCCTCACACGCGGGCAGCTACAATGTAGTAGTAACGAACAGCGCGGGCAGCGTTACGAGCAACAACGCCACGCTAACGGTTACCGCGCCCAATACCCTGCCGGTGGCCTCCATCACCAGTCCCGCCAACGGCAGCAGCTTTCGGGCGGGCGATAACATCGGCTTCACCGGCGCCGCCACCGACACGGAAGACGGCACGCTGCCGGCCAGCGCGTATACCTGGTGGGTAGATTTCCATCACGCCAACCATACGCATCCCGGCCCTGAAATCAACGACGGTGTAACGTCCGGTTCTTTCCCGATATCGGTGGAAGGCCATACGGAAACGGATATCTGGTACCGGCTCTACCTCGAAGTAACGGATTCTCAAGGCGGGAAAGACACCACTTATGTGGAAATATTCCCGGTGACATCCAACCTCACCCTACAAACCGTTCCGGCCGGTTTGCAGCTGACGCTGAACGACATTCCTTTCACCACTCCGTCTACCCAGGAATCCTTGTCCGGCATGGTACGGCCCATGAAAGCTCCCAGTCCGCAAACGCTCAACGGCACCACGTACCTGTTCGACTTCTGGGCGCACGGCGGCGCGCGTGAGCAGAACATCACGGTAACCGATAACGACGCCACTTACACCGCGCACTTCAAAGTGGCCTCCGCACCCGTGAACTTCACACCCCTACACGACGCGTATGTCCGGGACGGCACCAATGCCGGTATCACTCATGGCGTAACCGATTCCAGCGTGCTGATCACCAAGGTATCGCCCACAGGGCAGCTCAACAACGCGCGCGAATCGTACCTAATGTTCGACCTCACGTCCGTAACGAGCCCGGTGGCCGCGGTGGTACTCAGGGTATATGGCAAGGTAGACCTCACCACGGTGCCATCCGTTGGCGTTGGGGCTTATTCCGTAGCCAATACCACGTGGACGGAAAACACCCTCACCTGGAACAACAAACCGGCTACCAGCGCCAATCCGCTGTCAACGGTCACCGTGTCCAACGCCGCCTACGCGTATTATGATTTTGATGTAACGGCTTATGTGCAGGCTGAAAAAGCAGCCGGCAGGAACCGGGTGGCCTTTGCCCTGAAGAGCCAGGTGGCCCACGACCCGCGGATATTCTGGAACTCCAGCGAAGCCACAGCCAACCCGCCGCTGCTGTCGGTCATCACCGATGCGGGCGGCAACCTGCCACCCACGGCAAGTATCACATCGCCGGCAAACGGGGCCGGTTTCACCGCACCGGCCAACATTACCATCACGGCCACGGCTTCGGATGCGGACGGCACCGTGTCGAAAGTGGAATTTTTCAACGGCGCCAGCAAGCTCGGCGAGGCCACTGCCGCACCTTACACCTTTGCCTGGAACAATGTACCCGCGGGCAATTATAGTCTCACCGCCAAAGCTATCGACGACGACAATGCCTCCGGCACTTCGGCGGCGGTGAACATCACCATAACCGGCGCTCCGGGTTGTGAACCGGTAACCGCCAGTGCGGACGACGGCAACGTAGCCGCCAATGTGCTCGATGACAACCTCGCCACACGTTGGTCCGCGCAAGGCGATGGCCAATGGATAGCTTTCTGCCTCGGCACGGAACAAACCATTACCGGCGTAC
Organism: uncultured Chitinophaga sp.; assembly: GCA_965653365.1. GTDB lineage: Bacteria > Bacteroidota > Bacteroidia > Chitinophagales > Chitinophagaceae > Chitinophaga. Next base: position 62,330 of record CBFGZV010000014.1, read on the forward strand.
AGATCGCATTCTACAACGGCAACGTGCGCTCCTCAAACTTCGACATCCAGACCAGCAGCAACGGCAGCACCTGGACCAACGTGGCCACCGGCCTGAGCAGCAGCGGCAATTCGCTGAACCTCGAAACGTTCAGCATACCGGCAACCAGCACGCAATACATCCGCATACTCGGGCACGGCAACTCTGTGAACCTGTGGAACAGCTACACCGAGGTAAAATTCGTGACCGGCGGCGGTTCCACCGAAACGGCGCTGCCGGCCGTGCACGATGCATATGTGCGCAATGGCACGTCCGCCGCTATTACACACGGCACCACAGACCCGAATCAGCTGATCGTAAAAATGAACAGCAACCCGGATGCGGGTAACGACCGGCATACCTATCTCACCTTCAACACCAGCAGCATAACCGGCACGGTCACCAATGTGAAAATCCGCCTGTACGGCGCGCTGACCGACAACCGGAACAGCAACGTACCCCTGGGCGCACATTCCGTGGCTACTACCAGCTGGACGGAAAGCACCCTCACCTGGAACAACAAACCCGCGCCGGGTGGCACGGCCCTTGTTACCACCACCATTACGGATTCGATCAAACGGTTCTACACCTGGGATGTAACCAGTTACGTGGCCGCAGAAAAAGCGGCGGGCCGGCATACCGTGTCTTTCGCCATCATCAGCGCATTGGCTACCAACCCCATTCTTTCCTTCCATTCGAAAGAAACCGGCAGCAATGCACCGCAGCTGATCATTACCCACAGCAGCGGACTGGCGCCGCAGGCTATCGCGGCGAAGGGAGCGGATGTGGACATGAACGAAGCTTCCGCAGGGTTACAAGCTTTCCCCAACCCATTCAGGGACAATATAACAGTATCGTATACACTGAAACGCGAAGGGCGCGTGCAGCTGGCACTGTTCGACCTGGGCGGCCGGCAGGTAGCCATACTGGCGGATGCCGTGCAATCCGCCGGGCGGCACAGCGCCAACTACAAGGCAGGGCAGCTTTCTTCCGGTTTATATGTGTTGAAGCTCACGCATAACAACAAGGTCATCACGAAAAAACTGATGAAGGAATAAATCGTTTAGCACCAGCAGGGCAATGTGCCCTGCTGGTTTTTTTAAAATTTCACACTATGAGAAAACTTACACTTCTATTTTTGCTTTTATCCAACACAGTATGGGCCACGGATCGCTTCGTGACTAACATGACGCAGCTGAATGCTGCCATCAGCGCTTCTGCGCCGGGCGACAACATTATTCTCCAGAACGGCACCTGGAATAATGCAGCCATCACTTTCAGTTCTTCCGGCACCGCCTCGGGCCTCATCACGATGCGGGCCGAAACGGCGGGTAGCGTAACTTTCACCGGCAATTCCACCCTGAACGTAACCGGCACCTACCTGGTGGTAAAGGGGTTCCGGTGGACGAACGGCACCGTGACCGGCAACGTGGTGACCATCCGCGGCGGCAACAACCGCATCACGCAATGCGCCATCATCAATTTCAATTCCGGCGCCAAATGGATTGTGCTGGATGGTTTACGGGGGCGGGTAGACCATTGCCACTTCGAAGGCAAGAATACGGCCGACCCCACCATGCAGATCGAGGTGCGCGACCAGACGCCCGATTATCACGTGGTGGAGTACAATCATTTTGCCCGGCGCGACCCGCTCGGCGCCAATGGCGGCGAAACCGTGCGGAACGGCTACAGCGGGCAAATGGACAACATTTCGCGTACGCTGTTCCAGTACAACCTGTTGCAGGAGTGCAACGGCGAAAACGAGATCATTTCCAACAAAAGCAGTGAAAACCTTTACCGTTATAATACCTTCCGCCGCTCCAAGGGACAGTTCTGTTTCCGGCACGGCGACCGCAACATTCTGTACGCCAACTTCTTCCTCGGCGAAGGCGTGACGCAAACCGGCGGCGTGCGTGTGATCGGCTCGCAGAACTATATCGTCAACAACTACTTCCAGGGCCTCGACGCCACCAACAGCACCGGCGATGCGGTGATCATCCTCCAGAAGGGAGAAAGTTATCCCGCCGGTGAAGTGCGCTATAACCCGCAGATAGTGGGCTGTGTGATTGCTTACAATACAGTGGCCGATTTTATCAGTGGCCGCGCACTCGACGTTAACAACGGCAGCCGCCCGCTTTCGCCCACCGGCGTGAAAGTGGCCAATAATATTTTTGCCGATGCGGAACAGACCCTCATCGCAAACAACCTCACCGGTTCCGAAACCTGGATGGGCAATATCGCCAATGGCACGCTCGGCATTTCCAATCCGGGCGGCATCACCATGGCGAACCCGCAGTTTGAAACCATCGGCAGCTGGCGGATTGGCGCCGCCAGTCCCGCTATCGATGCCGGCGTGGGAGGCTGGGGCGGCATCATCGCTCTTTCCGGCCTGGATGTGGACGTGAACGTGACCAAAGACATCGACGGGGAAACACGCACGTCCTTAAAAGACGTAGGCTGCGATGAGCGTGTAACCGGTACCGTGATTAACCGGCCCCTCCATCCTTCCGATGTGGGCCCGGCATTCCTGGGCGGCCCTCCTGATCCGGACGGCCCCGCTCCCATCGTCAACCTGGCCCTCAACAAACCCGTTACCTACAGCAGCCAGCCGCAGGCGGAGAATCCCGCCGCCGCCGCTGTAGACGGCAATACCACCACCCGCTGGTCGGCCAGCGTATATCCGCAATGGATAGAGGTCGACCTCGGCGCCGTGTACGACATCAGCAAAACAGAGGTGGTGTGTTTCGAAGACAGGGCCTACCAGTTCAACGTGCAGGTAAAAACCACCAGCACCGGCACTTACACCCAGGTAGTGGACCGCAGTGCGAATACAACGCCCGGCTCGGTGGCCGCGCCCATCACCAACACCTTTGGGCCGGTGAATGCGCGGTACATACGCATTAACGTTACCGGCGCCAGCGGTTACACCGGCACCTGGGCCAGCATCATCGAGTTCAGGGTATTCGGCAGCGCCACACCCGTTGCGCCGCTCAGTCTCGCGTACACAAAATCTTCAGCCGAACCGGTAAAAGACCTGCAGCTGGGCGTATACCCGAACCCGGTAGTGTCGCCGAACCCGGTGATACGGTATACGCTCACCGAAGCCGCGCCCGTGCAGCTGGTGGTGTATAATATGGCCGGTCAGGCTGAAGTGCTCGCCGACGCATTCCAGCAGCCGGGCGAATACAGCCGCACCTGGAACGCAGGCGGCAAAGCCAACGGCGTATACATCGTGAAACTAAAAGCGGGCAACCGCGAGAAGCAGTTCAGGCTTTTACTGAACAAATAAACCAACGTGTTATTCATATGTCTGGAGGCCGGTCGTTTACCGGCCTCATTCATTATTAAATCCCGCTTCCATTCCTTATCTTGACGATATTAAATTCCACATATGACCGTCTCCCACCGCATCGCTTCCATCGACATTACCCGTGCCATCACGATGCTGATGATGATTTTCGTGAACGACCTGTGGACGCTGCAAAATATCCCGGCCTGGCTGGAACATACCGCCGCGAAAGACGACGGTATGGGCCTGGCGGATACCGTATTCCCCGCCTTTCTGTTCATCGTGGGCATGAGCATTCCTTACGCCATTGCCAGCCGCATTAAAAAGGGCGACAACCAGCTGCGGCTCGTGCGGCATGTGCTGGAGCGGTCGGTGGCGTTGCTGGTGATGGGCCTGTTTCTCGTAAACGGCGAGTACATCAACGGGCCGCTCACCGGCGTGGCGCGGGCAGGCTGGAATGTGTTGTGCTGTACCTGCTTCATCCTGATCTGGAATCAATACCCGCAACGGTTTCCGCGGCTGGCCGTCAACATCCTCAAAGGCGTGGGCATCGTATCGCTGGCGCTGCTGGCGTACCTCTACCGCGGCGGCGAGGCCGGCACAACGTTCACCACGCACTGGTGGGGCATCCTGGGCCTGATCGGCTGGGCATACCTGGTGGCGGCGCTGATTTACGTGCTGGGGCGCGGCAGCCTTGCCGTCAACGTGGCGGCCTGGGCGATTTTCATGGGCTGCAGCATGGCTGCGCATGGCAACATCACAGGAGAAGGCAGCATCCTCCGCACGCTGCTCGATCCGCTGGAAGACGGCGCCATGCCCGCACTGGTACTGGCGGGCGTGATCGTTTCGCAGTTGTTCAGGCAATATTCCGCCGCCGGGAGGTGGCAGGCTGTCTCCGGCATATTGGCCGCTATCGCCGTAATATGGCTGGCCGCCGGCTTCATCACCCGTCCCGCCTGGGGCATCTCCAAAATCCTCGCCACTCCCAGCTGGGTACTGATCTGCAGCGGCATCACCACCCTGCTGTTCATCGCCATCTACTGGCTCTGCGACCTGAAAAACAAAGCATCGTGGTTCGGCATCATCCGTCCCGCCGGCTCCGATACCCTGTTGTGCTACCTCGTGCCGTATTTCGTATATGCGCTCATGGGAGCCACCGGGCTGTTGGGCGCAATACAGCTGGGCGGCGCGGCGGGGCTACTCAAATCGCTGCTGTTCGCCATTGTTGTTATACAGATCGCCCGCGGCCTTACCAGCGCAGGAATCCGTTTGAAACTGTAACTTTGTCGCAGTACAAACCCTGTTACATCCATGTTAGAAATTTCGAACGACTATTTACAAGTACGTTTCAGCGCACAAGGCGCGGAGCTGCAGAGCATTATCAGGAAAGACAACCAGCTGGAATACCTCTGGAGCGGCGACCCGGCTTTCTGGGGCAAAAAGAGCCCGGTGCTGTTTCCCATCGTAGGCGGCCTGAAAAACAATACTTACCGCTATAAAGGGCGGGAATACCAGCTGGGGCGGCATGGCTTCGCCCGCGACATGCCGTTCACCGTCACGTTGCACACCGCCACCAGTATTAATTTTTCGTTGAGAGACAGCGCGGAAACCCTGCGCGTGTACCCGTTCCCGTTCAACCTGAACATCCGGTACACGGTACAGGACGCTACGCTGCTGGTGAATTACGAAGTACAGAATATGGGAGATGATGCGATGTATTTTTCCATCGGCGCCCACCCGGCTTTCAGGGTACCGCTGGAGCAAGGCACCACATTTTCGGATTATGCGCTCCATTTTTCCGAAGCTGAAACAGCAGGCGTGTGGCCGCTTTCAGCGGGCGGGCAAATCGAGACTGCCCCCCTGCCCTACCTAGAGCAAACCAAACAGCTGCCGTTAAAAAAATCATTGTTTTATAAAGACGCCCTCGTGTTCAAGCACCTGGCCTCCACGGCTATCGCCATCCGGAGCGATCAAACCGCGCATGGCGTGGAAGTATCCTTCCCCGGTTTTCCTTATATGGGCATCTGGAGCGCGAAGGATGCGGACTTTGTTTGTATTGAGCCGTGGTGCGGGATTGCGGATGCCGTAAACGCCAGCGGGGAACTCACGGAGAAGGAAGGCATCCTGGAATTGGCGCCGGATGGGCTGTTCCAGAAACAATGGTCGGCCGTATTCTTTTAAATCAGCACTTCAGCGTTTTCTTTTTCTTTACCCCTCCCGGCCTGTTCCGGGAGGCTTTGATGTATTCTTCCGCGCCCGGTACCTTGCAGGCCGTGCCGTTCATATCCACGTTCACAATGCCGATCCTGCGGGCAGTTCCCAACGCTTTTTGTTCGAGCGCGTTGACGTACGCCCCCACACCGATCACAAAGCCGTTCATCGTATAACGCACGCGGTTGGGCGCTTGGTGGATGTCCTTTTCCACCCGCTTCAGCAATTTTTCCAGCGCGGGCAGGTCGAGCGCCGCATCGTCCTTCAGCGCCACGAGGCCGCCGAGGGTGTTCCACCCGCTGGCCGCAATTTTCTCGTTATCCGATTCAATCCATTGCAGCGCCAGCTTCCACGCTGCCGGGTGCTCGGCTGTAACCCAAGGCACGGTGTATTCCGCAATGCCATGCGAGTCGGACGTGTTCACCCAATGCGCCAGTTGCTGCTCCGTCATTTTCGCGCCATCGGCCACCAGGCCCGCCAGGTATTGGGCGTCGTAAATGCCGGTGTCGTACAGCTGCAGGGCCAGCGCCTGGTCGTTCTTTATTTTTTTCTGGATGATTTTGAGGTCGGCCACTTTTGCGCCGTAAATGTTGACGGCGCCGTGTTTCATGAGCGTGTTGCGGGTTTGTTCGCTGCTGGCGGCCTTGATGGCGTCCAGCACTTGTTGTAACGTCATGGCAAAGGAGTTTACGGGATAAATGTACGGTTAATCCTCGATCAGGATGCCCATTTTGCCCATCCGGTAATCGCGCATCGCTTCGAGCACTTCCGTTTCGGTATTCATCACAAAGGGGCCGTTGGCCGCGATCTTTTCGTTGAGCGGCTCGCCGGAGGCGACGAACACCAGGCTGTCGGCATCCGCTTTCAGGCCGATACCGTCGCCGTCGTTGTTGAACACCACCGCGTGATAAGTGGTGTAAACGCTTCCGCCCGTAACCTCCACTACGCCGTTGACGACGTAGATGAACGCATGGTGGCCGGCGGGAAGGGGGAACTCAAACGCGCCACCCGCTTTGAATTCGGCCATGAAGGTGTTTACGGGCGTAAGTGAGGGAACCGGGCCTTTAACGCCGTTCAGTTCACCGGCCACCACGCGGATATTCACCAGCCCCGCCGCATCTTTCACCACTGGCGTGTCGGCCGCGTGGAGCGCGAAATAAGTGGGCTGGTCCATTTTGCGGCTGGCGGGCGAGTTCACCCACAGCTGCAGCATTTCCTGTTCTGCGCCTTTTTCCAGGATGCCTTCCGGCGGCCTTTCGCTGTGGATGATGCCGCGGCCGGCATGCATCCATTGCGTGCCACCCGCCCATACCACGCTGTTGTTGCCCCTGGAATCGCGGTGGTGCACGCCCCCTTTGATGATAAAGGTAACGGGCGAAAAACCGCGGTGCGGGTGCGGGTCAACACCGGTGTGGCGCAAGGGGCGGTCGTCCGGCACTTGCCATTGCAGGTGATGCAGCAGCAGGAAGGGATCCACCCGGTCTGCCTGCACCGACGGAAAGGGCTGGCGCACGGGCACATCGCCCATCTCCTTCAGGTCTGCAAACAGCACCTGTTTTACACTGCGGTATCGGTTCATGAAATGAAATATTATTCCCCGGCGAGGCTGCGCTTGAAGGCTTTGAACTCTTCGCGCAGCTCCACGAACAGGCGGTCGAAGGTATCCATGTCTTCCTGGAGTTTGTTATGCAGCATGTGTAGCTGTGCATCGATGCCGTCGTTTTCGGACATCATTTTATCGCCCTTGATCACCCATTGCAACTGGTCGTTCACCACTTCTTTCTGGCGGATGAGGGCGTTCTGAAAGTGCTCGATTTTCACCTGCTGGTCCGCATTGAGCGGTTGCCGCGTCAGCTCCGTGAGCTCGTCGCGCAGCGACTTGATTTCCTTTTCGCTCAGCAGCAGGTCTTTTTTCCACTCCTGGTGGAGCTGGTGCAGTTTGTCGAAATTTTCTATGGGCATAAGACGGTATAATTTTCAGAGATTAATGCCATGGGCGAGGATTCTTTTCCATTCGGGGTGCTTGCGCAAGTAAGTGGCCACATGCGGGCTGAGGGGCACCATCTTCAGTCGCTGTTCGTCCAGTATATGCAATACCCGTTCAATGAGCGCATCCCCTACGCCTTCTTCCAACAGGGCCTGCGGCACTTCCATATGCGTCAGGAAAATCTTCTTCCCGCCGAACATATATTCGAGCTTCGCTACCTGGCCGCCCACCTTCGCTTCATATTGCCGGGCATTCACGTTGTCGGTTATTTCCAACAGCTTCGCTTCCATAAAAAATCTGGGTTTTAACAGTAAAGAATACACGAACGTACTCCGGCTGTTACGGTTTTTCCTGTAGGACCAAATCCTATGCCGGTATTCAATAAAACACAAAGTTACGGAATTGGTTCTGCTCCCGAATCATTAGGGTTATGATGTATGTTTTGTTTTAGTCATGTACATTTGCTGCATGCAAAAATCACTGAGTGAACGCGACCAGGCCGTCATCTGGCACCCTTATACCCAGATGCAGACGGCCCCGGCGCCGGTAGGTATTGTGCGGGGCGAAGGCGCCCTGTTGTACGACGAAGCGGGGAACAGCCATCTCGACGCCACTTCCAGCTGGTGGGTGAACATTCACGGGCATTCGCATCCCTACATCACCGAAAAACTGGCGCAGCAGGCCGCGCAACTGCATCACTGCATTTTTGCCGGCTATACCCACGAACCGGCCGTGCAACTGGCGGAAAAACTGCTGCCCATCCTCCCCGGGCAGCAGCAAAAACTGTTTTATTCAGACAATGGATCCACTGCCGTGGAGGTAGCCATGAAAATGAGCATCCAGTACTGGCATAATAAAGGAGAAAAGCGCAACCGGCTGCTTGCCTTCCGCAATGCGTACCACGGCGATACGTTCGGCGCGATGAGCGTGAGCGCGCGCAGTGTGTTCACGCGGGCATTCGATGATTACCTCTTTACGGTGAGCTTCCTCGACGTGCCGGAGGCCGGGAACATCGACCGCCTGCTGGCTGAAATCGACGCCGTTGCGGGCGATACCGCCGCGTTTATATTCGAACCACTCATCCAGGGCGCCGGCGGCATGGTGATGTACGATGCGGCGCTTCTCGACCGGTTGCTGCAGCATTGCCGCTCCCGGAACATCCTCCTGATCGCCGACGAAATCATGACCGGCTTCGGCAGAACGGGCACCCACTTCGCCATGGAGCAGGTTGCCACCCCGCCCGACATGATCACCCTGTCCAAAGGCCTTACGGGCGGCACCGTCGCCATGGGCATCACCACCTGCACCAACGAAATCTACAATGCTTTTTTGTCGTCAGACAAGCTGAAAACCCTCTTTCACGGCCATTCCTTCACGGCCAATCCGCTCACCTGCGCTATCGCCCTGGCCAGCCTGGAATTGTTCCTCCGGCCCGAATGCCGCGAAAACCGGGAGCGTATCGCGGCCAAACACCGGCAATTCGCCATTGAACTGGCTTACCAGGACGATGTCAAGAACGTACGAACGCTCGGCACCATCGTCGCTTTTGAAGTAGTGACGGGCGAAGCGGACAGTTATGTGAACGACCTTTCGGGCTTCCTCCGTTCCTTTTTCGCCGAAAAGCGGGTGATGCTGCGGCCGCTGGGGAACACGCTGTACATACTCCCTCCCTATTGCATCACCGATGCCCAGCTCGACGAAGTGTACGCCAGTATCATGGACATGCTGGCGGCATATGCGGGAAAGTGGGATTGATGCTTAAAATACCGTTCAATCTGCTGACTCACAGGCACTTGAAATGGTTTACCCGGGAAATGGGCGGTGCGCTTGCAGCCCGCGGCAATTGAAGCAAATGCCTTCCGCGTATCTCCGGAGCACCGGCACGCGAACATTGCATGGCGCCTGAGGGGCGGCCGGGTACAAAAAAGGGCCGTATCGTGATGGATACAGCCCTTTTTTCGTTTTACGGGAATAATTTAGAATGTCAACGGTACGCTGATTTTCGTATCGTCCCACTCCATTACCATTGCGCCTTTCGGGAATGAGAATGTCAGTTTTTCCACGGTGGCTGCGGTTTTCTGGCGGGGAACCTTTACTTCCGCAACGTTTTTTTCTTTGTTTTTGTCGTACTCAAATGCGCCGGGCTGGGCAGGCACGCTGTTGAGGATAACGGTGAATTCCTTTTCGCCGGGAATGGTGAAAAGAGAATAGGTACCGGCTTTTACTTTCTTGCCGCCGAAGGTGGCGTCTTTCTTAAAAGTAATGTCGGTGGATTTGTTGGCGCCGGTGCGCCATACTTTGCCGTACGCTTCCAGGCCGGGGAAGATGTTGCGGCCATTTTTGGAAGGCTGGCCGTAGGCGATTTCCACGTTTTCGCCGGTCGCGGTCACGCGCGGGCTTTTAGGCGGATTTTGCGCCACTACGGCACTTGCAGTGAATAAGAAGGCCAGGCCCAATAACATGCTTTTCATAAAAAATAGGATTTGATTTTATTGATATTGGAAAAATACGCTCTTCCCTTCACAATTATCATACCGCTCACATAAAAATCAGTTTTTCTCGCAAATGTTGCGGAGTTTGTTCAGCCCTTCTTCCATCGAAGCGCCGTACATGCGGTCCATCAGGAATCCCCGCAGTTTCCACCAGGGCGTCATGCCCACTTTCGTTTCGAAGCGCCAGAGGATGGCGGTTCCTTTGCCGTCGGTGGTGGGTTTCATTTCTATGTAGCCCGTCACGGGTTTCATGGCGGGATGGGTCATGTTATAGGTAATGCCTTTCAGGCTGTCGGCCGCGACGATCTCCACCCTGCCGGACGCGTTGCTGCCCGTGGTGTTGCTCCACGTATACCAGGCGCCGAAGCCCGCCGCGGGCTTGGAATATTGCTGCAGCATGTTGCCGCTGCCCCGGTACGAGGGGTCCCATGGATTCCACGACGGCCATGTTTCGAGGTTGCTGACCTCGGCATACACTTCGGCCAGGGGGGCGTTGATGGAGCCCGAACGCTCCAGCCGCGCGGTAGAGGGGAACATCAGGGATAAGAGGAACACCAGTAAGCTCAGTATGGCCACTGCGGCCAGTAACATTTTAACGAATCGCATATCGAATTATCGAAAAGGAAGCAGTCCCTTCCTTTTTCCCATTGTTTTAGTGATTGATCCTTTCTTTTTTCATGGCCGCTTCGCTCACCCGTTTGAGATTGACGAGCCCTTTTTCGAAATCGGGCCCCACCCATTTGTCCATCATCCGGCCCATGAGCCTGCGCATCGGGTTCTGGCCCATATCCGCTTCCATGCCCCAGGTGATGCGGGTGCCGTGGGCGACGGCTTCCAGCCGGAACCAGCTTTTCGCGGTGCCCTGCCGCATGAAATTCATTTCTGTGGCAAGATACTCATTCGGGCGCGATTCCGTGATGAAAAGGCTGCCCTTCCCCACGTTCCGGTGCCGGCTGCGCCAGGCATAACCCGCCCCCGCGCCGGTATCGTTTGCCGTGTATTGCATTTCCATGGCCGGGTCGTACGCGTGCCAGGGCGACCAGTCCGGCCACTTCCGAAGCGCATTTACATACGGAAAAATGATGGAAGCCGGTGCTTCCGTTACCAGAGAGCGCTGCACCCTCACGCGGGACGGCAAATAAAGGGAGAAAATAAAAAACCCCAGCACGAGCACAGCCAAAGCTCCCAACAAAATGAACAAGGCTTGTTGCATAAGGAGTGTTTTTAGTTAGAGGAGGACATTTAAGTTACGTTTATTCCGGCAATAAACCCGCTATTCCCAGCGGAAAACTTTTATGGCCACGGCATAAGCCACCACGCCCCAGATCACGAGCACCAGCAGCTGCGGCCCCAGGTGCCAGAGGTGCAGGCCCTCGAAAGCCACCTTGCGCAAGGCGTCGTTGAGATATGTTAACGGCAGTATTTTGCAGACGGGCTGCAACCAGGCGGGAAATACGTCTACCGAAAAGAAAGTGCCGGCCAGCAGAAATTGCGGGAGCGTGACAATATTGGCCAGCGGCGGAATGGTGCTTTCCGTTTTGGCGATGCCGCTAACAATAAACCCGAACCCCATGAATATGATCAGCCCGAACAGGCACAATACCAGCATTTCGAGAAAAGTGGCAAAACCGTTGATGAGCGTGAAACCGAAGAAAAAATACCCGATGCCGATGATGATAACCGAGCCGAACGACTGGAACAGCAGGCGGCTGAGGGCTTCCCCTAAAATGATATACATCCGGTTAATCGGGGTGGCAAAAAAACGTTTCAGCACCAGCGTTTGCCGCAGGCTGAAAAAGAGGAACGCGGTGCCGAATACCGCCGCGCTGAGCAGCGAAAAGCCCAGCTGGCCGGGCAGGATGAAGTCGATGGACTTATACGCCCTGCCGGGCACTATTTCCGGCGTGATGCTGGCAACGGACTGGCGGGGGTACACCACGTCGTTCACCTCGTTCAGGCGGGTGTGCAGGATATTGAGCAGCAGCCCGGCCCCGTCGCCGCTGGCGGTGGATGTTTTGACATGTATATCGTAATGCGGAACAGGCGCTTCCTTCCCGTTATTGCGGATGCGGAGGATGGCCGTGAGGCGGCCCTTGCGGAGGTCGTCTTCCATCTGCTCCTGGGGCACGGTGGCCGTGGTGACGAGCCGCAGCCCGCCGCTTTTCCGGAGGCCCTGGAAAATTGCGCAGCCGGTATCAGAAGCCGGGTCGATGCCCACTTTCAGGGATACGCCCCTGCCCCCGATGAAGCCGAATACGAGTATGAAAACCAACGGGAATGCCAGGCTGAACACTACTGCCGACGGGCTTCTGAACATGCCCCGGATACTGGCCCGGGTAATCGCCCACATTGCTTTCCACTGATTATATTTTCCTGCCATACGTTCCCTTTAAAGGCAGTAAAGGTAATATTCCGTTCCGAATAAGGAAAACCGCCTCCAATAAATAAAGCCCCGCTTGCCGGGGCTTTATCGTACTCGGAATCCATGGGGCCTCACAAACCATCGAGCGCGGTAATTTCCGCCTGCAGGGCGCTTTGCGTGGTTTCGGCCAGGGTCAGCGTTTCTGCGTGGTTTACCGCAATGGTGATATCTTTTTTCACGGAATAGTATTTACCGTCTTTGATGGAAAATGCCAGCAGCCTGCCTTCTGCACCAACGGGCATCGTGTTGTCGTAGCTCTTCACTTTGTTGAGGCCGTCCGGCGTATAGACCTGGGACACCACGTTGCCGCCTTTGGCAATGAAGAAAACGAAGGTTTCACCCTGCATGGCCCGGAAGCTGGCCATCGTACCGGGGTTGTTGGCAACGGTGATTTTCATCGTGGTTTTGGGATTGGTCCACTGCCAGAAAATGTCGCAGTTCACCCAGCCGAGGCTGCCGAAGTTGAAGATGAATTTGAAATCCTGCCCTTTCACTTCGCGTTGTACGCCCTGGGGCGGCGCCTGCCAGGCGAACTGGTTGCCCTGCACGGTATCGGCGCCTATCCACAGCTGCGTGGCGCCGTCGCGCTTGGTGGGCACCTCCACCTGAATGGGAACGGCCAGCTGTTTATCGACCGCCTGTCCGTTCGCTTTCACGTCGATGAAGAAAGAACCGTCGGACTGCAGCGGCGCGCCGGAAATATGATTGGTATTGGCGCCAAAGAGCACCAGCTGGCTGCGTTTCAATAATTCTACGGCGTTAACGGTTACGGTGCCAGACACGGGCACGCCGTTTTTGGTGAGGGAACCGGCGGGGAAAGTTATTTTGATACCGCCTTCCAGGGTAATGGATTTAGGCAGTGCAGCGGCGTCGAAAGTAAAGGACTGCTGTTGCGGACCGGCTTTTTCGAGGAAGTCGCGGGTATTGCGTACCTGGTCGGCCGGGGCCGGCTCGTTATTCTTTTTACAGGCGGTCAGTATTGCGGCAGCGGCGATGATCCATGCGGTTAAACGTTGCGTTTTCATGAGATTATAGTTTAGGTGATGCCTACTCTTTTTGGGCTTTTCGGCGTCCGCCATGTGCGTGTTTACAAGGAGATCAGCGGCCGGGGAATTTTGTTACCCCCTTCCCGGAAATATTTTTTTTAAAAAAAAGTGCCCGTCACTTCACCCATATCTTCAATAACTGGTAGTTAACAATTTTACCCCGGCGGGCAATGGCGCATTTTATTAAGTTGCGTTAAATGTGAGGGCCGCAGCCGCAGCTGCGATATCCAAACCGAACGGGCCGGATGGGATACCGGCACCGGCAAAAACTCAACCAAATGGCAAATCAGCAAATTCAACCGGCTTCTGTTTCGCAACCGGCCAATGTAGAAAAGATGTGCGACTGCTATGATGGCATCCTGAACGAACTGCAGGACTTCGACCCGTTCAGCGCGTCACAGATCATCTGCAACGTCATCAACGAACATATCAAACGCCTGAGCAGCGTGATCAAACATCATAATGAAATAGCGGAGTCTGCGGAAAAAAGCATGGAGGCCCTGGCCGATGGCTTACGCCGCCTCCGGCTGCAGGCGCAGAAAGTGGTGGACGATACCCGTAATTCGGTCATCAGGCTGTCGCCCGAAGATAAAGACCCGGTATATACCGACGAAGGTTAACGGTTTCTATTTATGTGCTAATTTTTATTTTCCAGAGAGAAAAAACTTCACAAAGCGGGTGGTTTCTTCCATCTGCTCGTTTACAGTTTTTATTTCACCCACCAGGGTATCGGCAGCTTTCCATTTGATCGTCACGGGTCCCCATTTTTCCGGCATCCCGCTGTAAATTTCCACAGGCCCGTCTTTCCGCACTTCGAACAATTCAAACCCGTTATCGGTAAACTGCGCCACCAGGTCGGCGTTGGCGGTGATGAAATATTTCTTGTCGGGCGAAAACTGCGGCACCCCGATGGTGCTGATCAGCTCCCCGTTGCGCGCACTTACCATTTCATACGAAAACCATTCGTACCCGTTATGCAACACCAGCCAATGCTGCGTTTCCGGCAGGTATGCCTGGAAAAGGAACTGCGCATAGTCATCATTATCACTGTGGTTGTTGACCAGGATTTTCTGTCCCCCGTTTTCCAGCGAAAAGATCAGCGAATCGCCGATGCGCTGCACTCTCGAAGGAGCGCGCGCGATGTTGGCCGCCTCGCTTGTATCGGGCTCCAGGCCGGGTACCGTTTCAAATTCGCCCTGATCGATGTCCACAAACCGGAATAGCCTGCCACCGATGGTCACCGTGTCTGATTCCGCAGCCGTTATAGCGGCCACCGGCGCGGCGCTAACACTGAGCGTGGAATCCCTGACGGCTTGCGTGGTTGTTCCAGGTTGTTGCTGGCAGGCCGCGAACGTTAAAACGAGAAAAACCGGGAGCATCTGCTTCATAGGTATCTGCTATTGTTTGGTTTTGGCCGGTAAAAATAAGAAAAGTACCGTTGCGAACGGTGCACTTTTCCGTCCGGCGCCGTCATCTTGCCGTAAACATCATGCATTGTTGGGTGACAGCATGAAACAAGGCGCGCATGCGGAAAAAACCGGCCGTAAAACACTTGGGGCCGGGGGAAAGGCATTATCTGCATTTCCACCGGCCCCGGCTGTTCTATGTGGTTGAATACTTTATTCGATAACCATATTGTAGGGCAGTTTAGCCTGTACCTCGCCTGTCAGCTGTTTGAGCTGGCGGATGGTCTTGTACAGTTCGTAATGTTCACCCAGCTCGCTTTTCACGAAGCTGCTGCGCACTTCCCCACCCAGTGTTTTCATCAGCTTTTCGTACGGGTCTTTCATTTTGGGGTACGTCGTGATTTTAGTTTCCGGCAGGTTGGCGAGGCGCGCCGCACAGGCAATGGCATCCTTGATACCGCCCAAACGGTCTACCAGCCCCATTTTTTGCGCCTGTATCCCGGTCCACACACGGCCCTGCGCGATACTGTCCACCACAGCGGCCTCCAGCTTTCGGCCTTCGGTAACCCGTTGTTTGAAGTTGGCGTAAATGGTGTCCACGCTGCGCTGGATGATCGCTTTTTCCTTGTCCGACAGCGGACGGCTCACGTCGCCGAGGTCGGCATAATCCGCTGTCTTCACCCCGTCGAAAGTAACGCCCAGTTTATTATTGAAAAACCCTTTCATGTTAGGCAGTACGGCGAAAACGCCGATGGAGCCCGTGAGGGTGTTAGGTTCCGCGAAAATCGAATCGGCCATGCAGGAAATATAATATCCGCCCGAAGCCGCATAATCGCCCATGCTCACTACAAGCGGTTTGCTTTTGCGGGCCAGTGTCAGTTCCCGCCAGATGCTTTCGGAGGCGAGGGCGCTGCCGCCGGGTGAATTCACCCGGAACACGATGGCTTTGATGTCTTTGTCCTGGCGCACTTCGCGGATCACCTTGATATAGTCTTCGCTGGCGATGCCCATGGCGTCGTCGTTATGACCGCTGGTGATATCCCCTTCGGCGTAGATCACCGCTACGTTGGCATTGATTTCGTAGAGGCTGGTGGCCTTATCGTAGCTGTTGAGCGATACGAAGTTCACTTTATCCTCGCCTTTCAGGTTCAGCAGGCGTTTGATTTCGTCCATTACCTGGTCGTTGTACCGCAGGGCGTCTACCAGTTTATATTTTTCCGCATCGGCCGGCGCCTGGATGAGGCCCTGGTTGGCATAACCGTGCAGGGTGGCGGTATCCAGCTTGCGCGATGCGCCTACTTTCTGAAGGAATTCGCCGTACAGCTCATTGAGGAAAGCGGTGGTCTGGATGCGGTTCGCTTCCGTCATTTTCGTTTCGCGCAGCGGTTCCGTAGCGCTTTTGAACTTGCCGTTATAAAAGATCTGCGGTTCGATTTCCAGTTTCTCCAGGGTACCCTTCAGGTACATCATGGTCATGGAAAAGCCTGTATAATCGAGCATGCCTTTGGGATGGAGGTATACCTTATCAGCGGCGGAAGCCACATAGTAAGCGTTCTGTGAGATGGTTTCGCCATAGGCCAGTACGAATTTCTTGCTCAGGCGGAACTTCGCCAGGGCGCGGCGCAGTTCTTCGCTGGCGGCAAAGCCGTTGCCGTTGCTTTCCGCTTTGATGTAAATGCCTTTTACATTATCGTCTGCCGCAGCTTTGTCGAGCAGCCGCACAACGTCGAAAAGGCCGGGCTGGCGCACGGGCCTGCCGGATACGAGCGCCGTAACGGCGTCGTCTTCCCGGCGCTGTTCGTTCAGCGGTTCGCTGAGGTCTACCACCAGCACCGCGTTGGAACCTACCACTACTTTATCGCCGGAGGAGGCCACCCGGGCAATGAGCATCAGTATGAAGAGGAAAGCGACGACGGAGAAAACGATGAGGGCCACAAAGGAAGCAAGGAAAAATTTCAGGAAACTACGCATGTTTGTTTTGTTAGTTTAGATGCGGGTAACGGCGGATGAAACCGCTCCCCAAAATGCAAAATCTTCATTAATTTTTTCAAAAATACGGAATATGGCTACTTTTGGGCCGTCAAAATACATGAATACTGCAATATTACTTATAGGTGGCAATATCGGGGACCGGCCCAGGAACCTGCAAATGGCGGCTACGCTCATTGCGGCCCGCGCCGGGCGTATCACCCGCGAATCCGCTCTTTACGAAACGGCGCCCTGGGGCGACGTGCAGCAACCCGACTACCTGAACCAGGGGCTGCAGATCGAAACGGAGATGGCCGCCCCGGAGCTGCTGGACGCCCTTTTACAGGTGGAAAAAGAGATCGGCCGTGTGAGGCGCATGAAATGGGGCGCCCGGGTGATCGATATCGACCTGATCTTTTTTAACAACGAAGTCATTACCCTGCCCCAACTGAAGGTTCCACATCCGCAGATGCAGAACCGCCGGTTTGTACTGGCCCCCCTGGGCGAAATTATCCCGGATTGGGTGCACCCTATTTTACAACTCACTGTGGCCCAGTTGCTCGACGCCTGTGCAGACCCCCTGCCCGCTCAAAAGCTGGCTGCCGCCACGCCCTGAATATGCGTTACCACTTCATTACCATAGAAGGCAACATCGGCGCGGGCAAAACCACCCTCGCCCTGAAACTTGCGGAACAATTGCAGGCGCGGCTCATCCTGGAAGAATTCGCAGACAACCCCTTCCTGCCCAAATTCTACCAGCAGCCGGACCAGTACGCTTTTCCGCTGGAATTATTTTTCATGGCGGAACGCTATAAGCAGCTGAAGGAAATGCTGGCCGCACAGGATTTGTTTACAAGGTATACCGTGAGCGATTACCTCTTTGTGAAGAGCCTGCTGTTTGCTAAAATGAACCTGCAGGAAGATGAATTCTCGTTGTTCCAGAAACTTTTCGACATCATTAACCCGCAGCTGGCGCAACCAGACCTGCTGATATACCTCAATGCGCCGGTAGACCTGCTGCAAAAGAATATCCGAAAACGCAACCGTAGCTACGAACAGCAAATCCCAGACAGCTACCTGCTCAAGGTGCATGATATGTACGCGCAATACCTCCGCCAGCACGCCGTGCGCACCCTGATGATCGACACCACGAAAATGGATTTCGTGCGCAGCGAAAATGACTACAATGCATTGCTGGCAGCACTCGATACCGAGCTCCCGCCCGGCGTGACATACCTTTGATGACCAACGGGCATTCTCCCAGGAAAGAATAATCCATACATTTTGCAGGGCAAATGCTACTAGCAGCCGCACTTCAGCGCTGATGATACCGCACGAAACCGCTGCTAACAAAAAAAGCCGGGCAAGCCCGGCCATTTTCAATGGAATAACTCGCAGTAATTACGCGGCTTCTATCACCGGATCTACAAAAGAGGTCAGCAGTGAAACTGCCAGGGGGCCCGCCAATGGAAGCGTCATGGCAAATCCTTTGGTGAGTACGTAAGCACCTTTGGCCAGCGTGAGCAGGTTATTCACATAACCACCACCCTGGATGTTTGTCATTGCCGCGAGATCCAACTCTTCGCAGCCGAATTGTTTGTGCTCCATAGAATATGATTTTGATTGAATATAAATATAACCAAAAGCCCGCCCGGCGCAATTTGCCATTTTGTTCATTTTGAGAATTGCTTGTTCAGCCTGTTCATTCGGCCTGTTAAAAATAATTCACCCCCGTATAGGGGGCGCCTTTCCTTCTTCAGTCTTATTAACAGAAACCACAAAAACAGCATATTATGAAAACATTCTTACTGGCTATCGTCACCATCTTGTTTGTGCATACCACCCAGGCACAGCAAATCGAATCTCTTTCCAGCATGCGCAAATCGGGCAGCAGCGCGAAAATCGGCGCTTATGGCGCACTCCAGGGCAAACTATCCATCATGGACGGCCGGCTGGCCGTTTTGCCCGGCGGGTATGGCGGTGTTTTCCTGCATAAAAAATTCCTGCTCGGCGCAGGCTCCTATTCCCTGGCCAACCGGCTGCGGGTAGACGCCAATAACAGCCATGAATGGGGCCTTTGGTATGCCGGCGGCGTATTCGAATACGTACACAACTCCGATAAACTGTTCCATTGGTCCGCCGGCGTCCTCGTTGGTGGCGGCAGGGCAACGGAAAGAGAAGAGTTCCGCGACGACCGGCACGACCGTGACCGCGACCGCATCCATGCTTCCAGCGCCGCTTTTGTGGCCGAACCGTTCATCAATGCGGAAATGAACATCACCCCCTACATCCGCCTGATCGCCGGAGGCACTTACCGGCAGGTACTGGGCACCAGCGGCATCGGTCTCAGCAACGACAAGCTGAGCGGCCCCTCCTTCCACCTGGGCGTGAAAGCCGGCATCTTTTAACCGCCCATACAGAAACCGCTAGCCCCTTTTATACGATTTAACCTAATTTTGGCCCGCCGGGAACTGCTGTTGCAGTCCCGGCGTTCGCCATGCATAAACCCTGTAACACATTGCCACGCTTCTGTTTCATACTCCTGACATGCCTCGCCGGCATCTGCAGTGCGCCTGCATTGTATGCCCAGCACCCCCTGCAAAAAAACGTTTCGATCAACGTGGTTCGCCAACCCATGGATACGGTACTGGCCCGGCTCAGTTTGCAGAGCAAGGGCTCTTTCTCGTTTATAGGCAGCCCTTTCAGAAAAGACTCCCTGGTCACCCTCCGGGTGGTGAACAAGCCCCTTCGCCAGGTGCTCGACCAGTTGTTCCAGGGCCGCATGCAATACGTGGAAAGCGGCGACAACATTGTATTGCAGCGGGCGGACGGCCAGCGGGAGCGGCACTACATGGTCAGCGGCATCGTGCGCGACCGGCAAAGCGGGCTGGCCATTGAGGCGGCCAGCATTTTCGAGCACAGCAACCTGGCCTCCACGTTCACCGACAGCGAAGGCCGCTTTCATCTGCGGCTGCGCGACCGCGGGCGCATGCCCTCCGTACAGCTCACGGTGAGCAAGGAATTTTATCTCGACACCGCGCTATACATTATGCCCGGCTTCGACCGGGAAATCTCCATCGCCATTGCGCCCGCGCCGCCGGTACAATTACGGGAATTCACCGTTACCGATGGCGTGGAAAAAACCTGGCTCGGGAAGAAGCTGCTCTCCAACACGCTGCGGCGGCAAACGCAGAACATCTCCCGGTTCTTCGCTGAAAAACCGGTGCAGACCTCCATTGTGCCCTCGCTCGGCACACACGGCAAGATGGCCGGGCAGGTAGTCAACAAGTTTTCGCTCAACATTGTGGGCGGTTACTCCGCCGGTCTGGACGGTGTGGAAGTGGCAGGCGGTTTCAACATCAACAAGAAAGACGCGCAATACACCCAGGTGGCCGGCCTGTTCAACATGGTGGGCGGCCACATGAAGGGCGCGCAGGCCACCGGCGGCATGAACAGGGTGATGAAATCCGCAAAAGGCGCACAGGCTGCCGGTATCGCCAATATCATCGACAGCAGTATGACCGGTGCGCAGGCCACGGGAGGTATCAATAAAACAGGCGGCTTTTCCACCGGCGCGCAGGCCGCCGGCCTCGCCAACGTAGGGTTCGGCCCCTTCATGGGCTTCCAGGCTACCGGCGGGCTCAACATCGTGCGGGGTGAAGTAACGGGCGCGCAGGTAGCGGGACTGAGCAATTACAGTGAAGGCCCGGCTACGGGCGCCCAGATTACCGGCGGACTCAACCATGCCACCGGAACGGTGAACGGCATCCAGATCGCCGGCATTTACAATTCCACAGGCGACAGCCTGAAAGGGCTGCAACTGGTGGGCATTGCTAATCGCACGAACGGTATCAACCACGGCGCGCAGATCGGCGTGTTCAATTATGCACATATGGTAAAAGGCCTGCAGTTCGGCCTCATCAACATTGCGGATTCTTCTACGGGCACCAGCATCGGCCTGGTGAACATCGTCCGGAAAAACGGGTACTACAAACTGTCCGTTTCCTCGTCTGACCTGCTGTCCGTACAGGCGGCGGTAAAAACGGGAAGACGGCGGTTTCATTCTATTGTGATGGCGGGGAAGGGCGATGCGCAATATGGTTTCGGGTTCGGGATCGGGTCGGAGTTTACCCTGTATAAAAGGCTGGAAATGGCGGTGGAGCTAACGCAGCAAACGCTGTTTGACGGCAACTGGGACGTGAGCGCCACCATTGGCCGGTTAACGCCCCTGGTCAACCTCCGCATCGCGCCATGGCTGTCTGTTCACGCCGGGCCGGCATTTTCCTTCGGCGAGTACAGCGAGTTGCACCCGGTTCCGGGCAAGGGGTACCCTTCTTTCTTTGATAACGGAGATTTCAACAGCTGGCTGGGCTGGCAGGCAGGGATAACATTATTCTAAGAAGCGGCGCCTGTTTACGCGTGCGGCCATTGCTGGATTTGCAAAACGTTGCCACCGGCGATTGCCTCCTGAGCAATGCGCCAACCGGCTCAACATCCGGTCAGGCGCCCAATTGCGCGGCAATCCACCCGCTGGTCCACGCATGCTGGAAGTTGAACCCGCCCGTGATGCCGTCCACATCCATGATCTCCCCGGCGAAATAGAGGTCTTCCGCCACCCTGCTGCGCATCGTCACCGGGTCGATCTCCTGCAGCCGCACGCCGCCGCAGGTCACAAACTCTTCCTTGAAGGTGGTTTTCCCTTTCACGGGGAACTCCATCGCCGTTAAAAGGCGGATCAGCTTGTTCTGCTCTTTGGCCGGTAATTCGGCCCATCTCGCATTTTCGTGTATGCCTGCCTGTTGCAGCAAAAACTGCCAGAGGCGTTGCGGCAGTCCGAAAGGGTTTCGGTGGTGGATGGCATGCCCGCCCATTTCAAGCCGTAACCCCGGCCAGGCTTCGCGCAGGGAGTTTTCGTTATAATCCGGCAGCCAGTTGACGGTCAGCGTAAAAGTATATTGTTCGGCCTGGAGGTACCGCGCGCCCCATGCCGAAAGCCGCAACACGGCAGGGCCGCTCATGCCCCAGTGCGTGATCAGCACGGGCCCCGTTTCCTGTAATTTACTGCCGGCGATCTTCACCTGCGCCCTCGGAACGGAAACACCCATCAGCGCCGTCACCGGGTTTTGCGGCATGTTGAAGGTAAAGAGCGATGGCGCCGGCGTTTCGATGGCATGCCCCAGTTCCTCCAGCCAGTTGTACTTGCCCGCCTGGGCGTAACCGCCGGCGGCGATGCAAACGTGCTTCGCGCGGATCGTACGCCCGCCCTGCAGGTGCACGGTCCATTCGCTGGTCCGTTCCAGCCGCACCACATCCGCATGCATCATCACTTCCACCCCGTATTTACCGGCTTCCCGCAGCAGGCAATCGATGATCGTCTGTGAATCGTCCGTTTCAGGGAACATCCGGCCGTCGCTTTCCGTTTTCAGCCGCACGCCACGATCGGCATACCAACGCACCGTATCGCCCGTAAAAAAGCGGCTGAACGACTTTTGCAGGAACCGGCCGCCACGCGGATAGCGTTTCACCATCTCCGGAATACTGTCCAGCGCATGCGTCACATTGCAACGCCCCCCGCCAGATACTTTCACCTTCGAGAGCAGCTTGCCCGTTTTTTCCAGCAGCACCACCTCCAGCCCGGGATGCAACCGCGCGGCGTTCACCGCACAAAAAAATCCGGCCGCCCCGCCACCGATCACCACCAGCCTGTTTGATCCCTGTTGCCTTTGTTCCATGGCCGCGAATTTCGCAAATATGCCGTACATATGAAATGTTAAAATATCGTCAGCTTTATCTACTAATTATTCGTAATTCACTATCTTGGAAGATTATAAACCTTCGACAATCCATGCAACGTACATCCCTGAGGAAGTTCCGTGCCCTCCTGATTGCCGGCCTGTTAGCCACCGGCATAGCCGGGGCGTTGGGTTTTACCAGACCCGACGACTGGACGGAACGGATACTGAAAGCCCTGGAAAAATTCACCAACGATTATCCGCAAGAGAAAGTGTACCTGCACTTCGACAGGGATTATTACGCAGCCGGTGAAACTATCTGGTACTCGGCCTACATCACCCTCAACGAACAGCCGGCACTGGGCGCACGCAACCTCTATGCGGAGCTGCGCGACGCCAAAGGCGCCATCGTGCAGAAACAATTGGTGGTAGCCTACCAGGGCGGCGCCGCCGGGGAATTCACCCTGCCTGAAAATATGAAGCCCGGCCTTTACCAGGTACGCGCTTACACCGCTTGGATGCTCAACTTCGACAGCTCTTTCCTCTTTTATAAAAACATCCAGATCATGGACCCGAAAACGGGCAAAAGCGGTGAAACCGCCGCCACCCGTGATTTTTCGGTACAGTTTTTCCCGGAGGGCGGCGACCTCATCAACGACGTGAGCAGCCTCGTGGCCTTTAAAGCCATCGACGCCAACGGGTACCCCATCAAGGTAGCCGGCGCCGTGCGCGACAGCAAAGACAAACAGGTGGGCGTAATCGAAACCGTACACGACGGGATGGGCAGCTTTGAGCTGAAACCCGCAGCCGGCGAAAGCTACAAAGTGGTGGTGCAATCCGCCACCGGCCAGCAGAAAACGTTCGAACTCCCCGCGGCCAGGCCCAAAGGCGTTGTGCTGAAAGTGTACAACCGCGGTGCGAGGGTGTTCTTCCTCGCCGGTTTCAGCGGCATCGATACCAGCCTCAACAAACTGATGCTGGTGGCGCAAATGCAAAACCAGGTGGTGTATAAAGCCAACCTCAATGTCGCGGAAGGCCAGGTAAGCGGCCTCATCCCGGTGGCGGAACTGCCCGCCGGCATCCTGCAGCTCACCCTCTTCGACCCCAACGGCAACCCGCTCAGCGAGCGCATCGTGTACGTGCGGCAAAAAACCGAACTGCTCGATTTCATGCTCGACCCGAACGAGCTGAACAAAACGCCCCGCGGCAGAACGGAACTGGTACTGCAGGTGCCCGACAGCATGCGCGGCCGCATCAGCGTATCCGTTACGGATGCGGACCAGGTAGCGCAGGACCCGTATGCCAATAACATCATTTCCAATACGTTCCTCACGTCAGACATCCATGGATACGTGCACAACCCATACTGGTACTTCCGCGACAAGAGCGACAGTACCAACGCCGCGCTCGACCTGGTGATGCTCACCAACGGCTGGCGCCGCTTTTCGTGGAAAGAAATCCTGCACGACAAATTCCCGAAGCTGACCTATCCCTATGAGCAAGGCATCAACATCACCGGTATCGCGCGCACCGCGGGCGGACAGCTGGTGACCGACGGCTCCGTGAGCTTCCTCATCCGCATTCCGGTAGATAGCTCATCCGCCTTCGCCGCCGCCCCGGTAGACCCGCAAGGCAGGTTCGCGCTCAACAACATGCTGTTCAGCGACACCGCCAACGTATATTTCCAGGGTAACATGACGAACAAAAAGTGGAAAGACGTGGACGTGAAGTTCGACCGCCATTTCTTCGACCTTTACAACACCGTAAAAACGCCCGTTCCCCTGTTGCCGCCACCGCCGATGGACAACCGGGTGCTGAAAAACTACCTCGCCACGGTGAATGAAGGCATTGGCGTGAACAAAATGATCAATAACCGCACGATATACCTGAAGGAAGTCAACATCAACGCACGCAAGCCCGCGCCGGCGGAAACGACCGAAAAACGGTACGCCAGCGGCATGTTCAGCGGCGGCGACGGTTACACCTTCGATCTCACCGAAGAAAACCCAACTTCATTCAACGTATTCCAGTACCTGCAATCACGCGTGCCCGGCCTGCAGATAGGCGGCGACATCAGCAACCCCACCCTGAGCTGGCGTGGCGGCGCACCCGGCATTTACCTCGATCAGATGCCCGTGGATGTGAGCATGGTATCGACGATTCCCATGTCTGACGTAGCGCTGATCAAAGTGTTCCGTCCGCCTTTCATGGGCGGCATGGGCGGCGGCAATGGCGCCATCGCTATCTGGACGCGCCGCGGCGGTGATTACAAAGGCGACCCGAATGCCAAAGGCATGGAACTGGTGAAAAAAGGCGGGTACAAGATCATCAAGGAATTTTACAGCCCTGATTACGCCGTTAAAAAAGCCGTGCACAGCCTGCCCGATAAACGCCTGACGCTCTACTGGAACGCCAGCCTGAGAATCGACACCACCAACAACACCACGCGCTTTACGTTCTACAACAACGACTTCACCAAAAACTACCGCGTAGTAGTGGAAGCGATGGACCAGTATGGGCGTGTGGGAAGGATGGAGAAAACGTTCTAAAACCGCGGCCATGCTGCTGCGTGATGCACCCGGTGGAAATTGCTCCACACAGCCTGCATGTATGTCAACCGCCTGGCATAAAAAAAGCCTGTTTCCATCGAAACAGGCTTTTTGTCGATATGCCGTATGATTAATCTTTCAGCTTATTCAGGTAAGAGCTCAGCTTGAACAGCAGTTCATCCTGCAGGCCGGCGCGCAGCTTGGCTTCCTCTTCCGTGATACCGAGGCGGCGCAGGCGCTGGTAGTACACGTACGAGCCGCCGATCAGCTCCAGGCATTCCTGGATTTTCGTTTTCACCTCTTCTTCCTTCGCCTTTTTCTCGAACTCTTTTTTAGACAGGATTTTGTCTACGAAATAAAACGCGTCCTTGTCTTCCATCCACTTACCGCCTTCTTTGTGCTGGGGTTTATACACCTCCAGGTAGCAGTTATCCAGCTTGAGCGCTTCTCCGAACTCCGCCTTGATGTCGATCACCAGGGGTTTTTCGGCGGCGCGGTTGGCGAGGCGTTTTTTGATGGCGTTGCTGATTTCCAAGCCCAGTTCGCCGCCGCTCATCAACAGCTGGTTCAGTTCGGAAAATTCGAGGCCGATGGTGATGCGGGAATAGCTTCTGCCGTTCCTGATCTTACCGAACAGGCTGGGCGTCGTGTTGTCGTCGAACACGATGTCTTCCACCTGTATTTTCGAAATCGTTTTGTAGTTCGGTTTGTATCCTTCCTCGGCGGGCGTCA
The DNA here is from genome assembly GCA_965653365.1 of uncultured Chitinophaga sp. Lineage (GTDB taxonomy): Bacteria > Bacteroidota > Bacteroidia > Chitinophagales > Chitinophagaceae > Chitinophaga. The sequence goes on from CBFGZV010000014.1 coordinate 88,182, forward strand.
ACCGTTTGTTCTGGGGCTTGGCCACTTCCTGGCGGCGCAGGTGCTGTACGAAATCGTCCACAAAGCGCACCTGGAGCTTTTTCAGCTTGCCGTACAGCTCGTGGGTGGAATAGTTGTGCACCTTGCTGAGCACCGCCAGATCGTCCCAGCTTTGGTGTTTCTGCACGTTCTTCAGCTCGTCCAGGATATCCTGCGGCCCCATGTTGCGGCGGTACAGCAGCTCCCCTACCAGGAAGATGGCGTACTCGTGGGCAGGATAACCCAGCTCCGGCAGTACGTCGTACGGGCTCCGCTTCTGATCGCGTGCCTGCGTCAGCAGTTCCTGGTCGCTCATAACGGGTGACAATAAATATTTCCGCGCGGCGGTGCGCAGTTTCTTGCTCACATAATCGAGCAGTTGGTCATTTACCACACTGTGATTCACAAAATCGTGCAGAATCTGTACGAACCGTTTGGATACCGGCAAGCCGAACTGGGTGAGGATGTCGTTTTCGAGCTCCTGCACCGTATCGTCCTCCCCTTCTGCTGCCTTCCCCGACGGCTGTTTTTCCAGTTTCTGATACTGTTGGTAATACTCCTGTAATTTCAGTTTCAGTTGATCCATATGCATAATTACTTGTGTGTCAGTATTCTATATAATTTTTTGTTGGTATATAAAAACAAAAAGCCCAGCACTTCGCATGCTGGGCTAGTAAGTTTCTTGGGTATTGCGAGAGGCAAAGATAAGGCATTTTTTGTGGAAATCATGTGCATAACCGGGGTATCAGATACATTTCTGGCTTTCATATGTTAGACTATTTACCATCAGCCACTTACCCTCGCGAAAAAAAATTGCTATCTCCTGAAAATTTTTCCCTGGCAGTATTTGGAAAATGAAAAGGTTTTCCATTACCTTTGCACTCCGCAAAACAACACACGGTGACCATAGCTCAGTTGGTTAGAGCATCAGATTGTGGTTCTGAGGGTCGGGGGTTCGAGACCCCTTGGTCACCCAAAAAAACTGAAAAGGCCTTTAGCAATATGGGCCTTTTCTATTTTATCCAAATTCAAGCTGCAAAATGGTCTATCTGATTCCCATATTAGGCGCTTTTACCGGCTGGTTTGTGAACCGCGCCGCCTTCTGGCTGTTGTTCCGCCCCGTTCAGCCCCTGAACCTTGGCCTGTTCACCCTGCAGGGCGCATTCCCACGGCAACAGCAGCAGCTGGCCGAAGCGCTGGGTAAAATGGTCGCCACGCAGTTTTTTTCGTTCGACAATATCCGGCAGAAACTCACCGACCCGCAAAAAATCAGTGCTATCAAGCCTGTTGTAGAAGAACACCTCGAACACTTTCTCCGCAAAAAACTGCCCGAAACGATGCCCATGATTTCCATGTTCATCGGCGACAGCACCATCAGCCAGATCAAAACCACCCTGGCCAACGAGCTCGACCTCCTGTTCCCGAAACTCATCGGCCAGTATCTCGACAACGCGCAGAAAGATTTCGACCTGGAAGCGATCGTAACGGCCAAAGTGGCCGCGCTTTCATCCGAACAGCTCCAGCAAGCCGTATACCAGCGCATGGGCAGCGGCCTCTCCAAACTGGGCTGGGCCTGCGCCGCCATCGGATTCCTCGTGGGCCTGTTACAACTGGCCCTCGCCCTGATCTGATCTGTTAACCAATGTTAATACCACCTGCCCCGTTTTACCTGCTTTCGTCGGCGGATATTATCCCTTTATCAAGATTTCTCCGGGGCGAGCCGAATTGCATCTACTTTTGTGGCGCAAATTATTGGTTCCTGTAAAGGTCTCGTTTAAAAACAACGTCTAAATTCTGAGTCAACTCTTCAAAGCTATTATGATGAAAAAATTGTACGCATTATTCCTGGGACTGATGGTCTTGCAGCTGCATGCTGCCGCGCAGGCGCCACAGGGTGGCAGGCCCGCCGGCGCGGGCGCAGGAGCCGGCCAGCGCCCCGGAGGTGCCAATATGCCACAGATTGGACAGATATACGGTAAACTGGTAGACGCTCAAACCAAGAAAGGTGTGGAATATGCTTCCGTTGCGCTGTTGCGCGTGAAAGACTCCAGTGTGGTAACCGGCATGCTCAGCAAACCCAACGGAGACTTCAACCTGGAGAACCTCCCCTTCGGTCCCTTCCTGGTCCGCATCAACTTTATGGGTTACAACACCATCTATAAAAAGGTGACGGTAACGCCGCAAACCATGTCGCAAGACCTGGGCAACATCCGCATGGAAGCCAATGCCAAGGCGTTGTCTGAAGTGGAAGTAACCGGCCAGCGGAGCGCATTCCAGATGAACATCGATAAAAAAGTGTTCAACGTAGACCGCAACCTGACCAGCGCGGGCGGCACCGCGGCGGATGTGCTCAAAAGCGTGCCCTCCGTGAATGTAGACATCGACGGCAACGTAAAAGTGCGGAACGCCACTCCGACCATCTTTGTAGATGGCAAACCCAGCACCCTCACCATCGAGCAAATTCCCGCAGATGCGATCGAAAGCGTGGAGCTGATCACCAACCCCTCCGCCAAATACGACGCGGAAGGAATGAGCGGCATCCTGAACATCGTGCTGAAAAAGAACAAGAAAGCAGGCTACAATGGCATGATCATGGGCGGCATCGGTACGGGCGACAAATACAACGCCGGCGGCAACATCAACATCCGCCAGGGCAAGCTCAACTTTTCCGCCAACTACAATTTCAACGCACAGCGCAACTGGGGCAAGGGCACCACCGACCGTACCAACTTTGCGGTACCCGGCGCGTCGGAACTGAACTATATCAACCAGAACAGCGACAGCCGCAGCAGCGGCCAGTTCCAGTTCGGCCGTTTCGGCGTGGATTATTACCTCGACAACCGGAACACCCTCTCGCTGTCGCAGAACATCGTGAAAGGCACCTTCAAAAACAGGGAAACCCTCGGGAGCGTGTACAGCGATGAGAACAAAGACATCACCCGCCGCAACACCCGCTTCTCCGACAACAAATTCGGGTTCAACAACTACACCACCACCCTCGGTTTCAAACACCTCTTCGCAGAAGCCAACAAGGAACTGACGGCGGATATTTCCGTGAACAAAAGCAGCAACAACCGCGACGGCGGTTTCAATACCCAAAACGAAGACCTTTCCGGCAACCCGGTGGGCAACCGTTTTATACAGTCGAACCAAAGCAAAGGCAACACCGACTTTTATACTTTTCAGGCCGACTACGTTGACCCCGTCGGTAAAACCGGCAAGTTCGAAACCGGCGTCAAAGGCACGTTCCGCAACTACAGCAGTTTTTATGACGTGTTCAACGGCAACAACGGCGTGAAGGAAAAAATCGACAGCCTTTCCAACGATTATAAATACAACGAGCAGATTTACGCCGTGTATGCAAACTATTCCAACGCCATCAAAAACTTCGGTTACCAGCTAGGCCTGCGGGCGGAACAATATGTGTACGCGGGTGAAATTCCCAGCGAAAACATGAAGTTCAAACCCACGAAAGCCGTGCCGGGACTGTTTCCCAGCGTGTACCTGTCGTACAAGCTGGAGAAAGAACAGGAACTGCAGCTGAACTATTCGCGCCGGGTGAACCGTCCGAACTTTTTCCAGCTCATTCCGTACCGCGACTTTTCCGACCCGCTGAACCACCGCCAGGGCAATCCGAACCTGAAGCCGGAGTATACCAACAGCCTCGAGTTTTCGTACATGAAAACCTGGAAGAAACATAACTTCCTCGGTTCATTGTACTACCGTAATACGAACAACCTCATCAGCACCGTCAACGAGCCCATTCACCCCGGCACCGACACGCTGCTGACCACTTTCGTGAACGCCAACAAGAACTTTTCATACGGCGCGGAGCTGACGATGAAAAATCAGATCATTCCGGGCTGGGACATCACCACCAACGTGAACCTGTACCAGACGGAACTGCAGGTGCGCAATGCCAAGGAGAATTACACCAACAGCGGTTTCAGCTGGATGGCGAAGATCAACTCCGAAACCAAGCTCCCGGCCAACTTCACCTTCCAGGTAACCGCCAATTACCAGGCGCCGACTATTACCCTGCCTTCCGGCGGCGGCGGTGGTGGCCGTGGCGGCGGAGGTGGCGGCGGTGGCGGATTTATGATGATCCCCACTTCCGCACAAGGCATGATCCGGGGCCTGAGCGCCGTAGATATCGCGCTGCGCAAAGATTTCCTGAAAAGCAAAGCGCTCACCGCCACGCTGTCTCTCAGCGACGTGTTCAACACCAGGGAATTCGGCATGGAGCAGGAATCAGCTTACTTCATGCAGGACATGGTGCGCAAACGCGAATCAAGAGTTTTGCGCCTCAACGTGAGCTACCGTTTCGGCAAGTTCGACGCCCAGCTCTTCAAACGCCGCAACAACCGCAGCGGCGGCGACAACATGCAGATGGACACGGGCGGGGGATTCTAATCGAAGTTTTAGTTATCAGTTATATAGCACAAAGGCCGGCAGGAATAATCCCGCTGGCCTTTTCTGTTTTTTGAACGGCGTTTACCGGAAGAGGTGGATGGTGGCGCCTATTTCGTAACTGCCGTCTACATAAGTTTTAATGCCGCCGGGAAAGCGCGCCCGTACATTACGTTACCCTTTCTTGCCCGTGAGCATGGGCACAAAGGAAAAATCGTCGAAGAATTCGCGTTGGTATTCATCTTCGCCAACTTTGGTGATGCGAAGCATGCGCTGCACATCCTGCCCGCCTACGGGTATCACCATTTTACCGCCGATTTTCAGCTGCTGCAGCAGCTTTTCGGGCACATGCGGCGCCGCCGCCGTTACCAGCACCTTGTCGAACGGCGCAAAAGTGGGCAGGCCTTCGTACCCGTCTCCGTAGAAAAAACGCAAAGTGGGATACTTTGCCTTAAAGGGAAATTGCTTCACCAGGTCGAACAGTTTTTTCTGCCGCTCGATGGTGTACACATTGGCTTTCAACTCTCCCAGCACGCACGCCTGGTAAGCGCTGCCCGTGCCGATTTCAAGGATTTTTTCAAAGGGCTTGACTTCCAACAACTGCGTTTGATAAGCTACCGTGTAGGGCTGCGAAATGGTTTGCCCCTCACCGATGGGAAATGCCCGGTCTTCATAAGCTATCCCTTCAAATGCCGTGTCGAGAAAGTAGTGCCGGGGGATGTTGTTGATGGCTGCCAGTACATTTTCATCTGTGATACCTTTCTGCCTGATGTTGTCTACCAATTGTTTGCGTAATCCTTTTTGCTTATAATTATCTTCGTACCGCCTCATGGCGCAAAAGTAACTATTACAGGCGATTTTTTCACAGTCCTTACAATTGTAAACATGGCATTTTACGACCTCCCCAAAGAAGCGCGCGCGGCATTGGTACAGCAAATGGAAGCCGCCATTGCAAAAGCGGTATCGTCCGGCCGGCTGGCGCCCGTAAAAAAACATGCGGCGGATGAAGACACTTACATCCGTAAAACCACTTACCAGGCCCTCGGCCGCCTCTACCCCATCCACCCGGAGGAAGTGCTGTCAGCCATTCGTGTTTTACTGGACGACGCCGACCCCAGGGTACGGCAAACCGCTATCAACGCGGCCGGAGAAATCGGTCGCAAAGATTTCAAGGCCGTCCGGCCCATGATGGATACCGGCCTGTTCGACCAGCACCACATGGTGCGCAATGCCGTCATCGGTTCGGTAAAAAAAATGGGCGAGAAAAACCCGAAGCCGGTACTGGCCTGGGCAAAGGGATACCTCCGGCACCCCGACAAGGAGATTCGCCGCGAAATATGCCATGGGATTGAGCTCCGGGGCAGAACGCATCCGCAGGACATCCTTCCCCTGCTGGAAAGCCTCCAGCACGACTCCACCACCCGCGTGCGCAATACCCTGGTGCATGTGCTGGGACAGATCGCCTATAAAAAAGGCTGCCTCGAAACGGTTGTGGCCGCCCTGAAAACCTGGGAAAACCAGGCCCTCGTAAAGGACGCGCTGGTTGAAATAATCGACGTGCACGAACGTTATAAAGACTTCGCGGTGAAAACCCGGGAGGAAGCCGAAGCATATATAACGAAATCATTTTGAAGGGAATCCGGCATGATATTGGTTTTCTCACTATTTTCACCGCAGATTTTCATTAAAGCCCTGTAAACAGTATATTGAAACATGGACGCAAACATCCTCAGCAAAGCAGAACAATGGCTTGACGGCGGGTTCGACGCAGAAACCGTAGCCGCCATCCGCAAACTCCGGCAGGAAAACCCTGAAGAACTGACCGACGCATTTTACCGCAATCTCGAATTCGGGACGGGCGGCCTCCGCGGCGTAATGGGCCCGGGCACCAACCGGATGAACAAATACACGGTGGGAATGGCCACACAGGGCTTCGCCAACTACCTCAGGAAATCTTTTACCGGCGACATCAAAATCGCCATTGCGCACGACAGCCGCAACAACAGCCGCTTTTTCGCGGAAGTGACGGCCAATGTGATGGCCGCCAACGGGATCAAGGTGTTTTTGTTCGAAAGCCTCCGGCCCACGCCCGAGCTGTCTTTCGCCATCCGTCACCTGCAATGCCAGGCCGGCGTGGTGATCACCGCTTCCCACAACCCGCGTGAATACAACGGTTACAAAGCTTACTGGAACGACGGCGCGCAGCTGGTGCCGCCCCACGATAAAAATGTCATTCTCGAAGTAGATAAAATCAGCGGCATCGGCGAAGTGAAATGGACCGGCTGGGAACAGAACATCACCCTCATCGGCAAAGAAATCGACGAGGCTTACCTCCAGATGCTCAAGGGCCTCAGCGTATATCCCGAAGCCGTGGCCGCGCAGCACAACCTGAAAATCGTGTACACGCCCATCCACGGCACCGGCATCACGCTCGTGCCCGAAATACTGCAGCGCTTCGGCTTCACCAACGTACATGTGGTGGAAGAACAGGCCCAGCCCGACGGCAACTTCCCGACGGTGGTATATCCCAACCCGGAAGAATCCGAAGCCATGAGCATCGGCCTGAAAAAGGCCGCCGCCCTGGATGCCGACATCCTCCTGGGCACGGATCCCGACTCCGACCGTGTAGGCATTGCCGTGAAAGACCACACCGGCAAATGGATCTTGCTCAACGGGAACCAGACGGCCGTGTTGCTCTTCAACTACATCGTGGAAGGACGCAAAAAGAAAGGCCTCAGCAAGCCCAACGACTACATCTGCAAAACGGTGGTTACCTCCGATCTTATCGACGTGTTCGCCGCCAGCAATCATATCACCTGCTATAACACCCTCACCGGGTTCAAGTGGATTGCGGACCTCATCCGCCGTAAGGAAGCAGCCGAAAACTTCATCTGTGGCGGTGAAGAATCTTACGGATATATGATCGGCGATAATGTGCGCGACAAAGACGCGATCGCCTCCGTGGCCATGATCTGCGAAATGGCCGCCTACGCCAAAAACCAGGGCAAGTCACTGTTCGAGCAACTGATCGGCATTTACCTGCAGTACGGGTTCTACAAGGAATCGCTCATCTCCATCACCAAAAAAGGCATGAAAGGCGCGGAAGAAATCGCCGCCATGATGAGCGCCTACCGCGAGCAACCTCCCGCCACCATCAACGGCTCTCCCGTGGTGAAAATCTACGATTACCAGTTACAGCACGTGACCACGCTGGCCACCGGTGAAAAAGAACCGATCGACCTGCCGAAATCAAACGTACTGCAATTCCTGCTGGCCGACGGCAGCCGCATTTCCGCGCGCCCTTCCGGCACGGAACCGAAAATAAAATTTTACTTCAGCGTGCACGAGCCGCTGGACAGTGTAGCCGATGTTGAGAGAGTGGAACAGTTGCTCGATACCAAAGTGAGCAATATTATTCACGACATGAAACTTGGATGATCCAACCACCGGTCAAAAAAATGCACACAGGCGGGCCCCTCTATATCCTTTGCCTGTGTGCATTTTTATTTTCAACCATATCTTTACACGCACAAAAAACAGGAAAAACCGGTTTCTTTGACGTGCCTGACTCTACCGTGCCCGCCCGGATATGGACGCTGGCCGCGGGCTCTGTGGCAGCCTACAGCGGCTCCCTGATGGTGCTCAACAAATACTGGTATAAAGACTATCCCAAACGCAGCCCACATACCATCAACGATTTCGGGGAATGGCTGCAGATGGATAAGTTCGGGCATGTATACACTGCCTATGCCTTCTCGCTTTATAGCCGGGAAATATGGCGATGGACAGGCCTTTCGCGCAAGCAGCAGATCTGGATAGGCGGCATGAGCGGCTTCGCCTTCCAGTCCGTCATCGAACTGCTCGACGCGCATTCCGCGCAGTGGGGCTGGTCGTGGGGCGACGTAGGCGCCAACGCCCTCGGCTCCGGCGTGATGATCGGGCAGGAATTGTTGTGGAATGAACAGCGGTTCCAGCTGAAGTTTTCCTCCACTCCCATTCACTATTCCAATACCGACCCCCACCTCAAGGCCCGCGCAGTCGATCAGTTCGGCACCCGGTTCGTGGAGCGGACGCTCAAAGACTATAACGCACAAACGTACTGGCTCTCACTGAACCTCTCCAGTGTGATGAAAGACCAGCACCTGCCCAAATGGCTGAATGTGGCCGTGGGATACGGTGTGGAAGGATTGTACAGTGCGCGCGGCAACAGCTGGATCAATAATGAGGGGGCGGCGATGTATTACGGGCACATCCGCCGCACCCGCCGCGTATTCCTCTCGCCCGACGTGGATTTCTCGAAAATACCCACCCGGCACAAAGGCGTGAAAATTCTCCTCAAGGCGCTGAATGTGATCAAGATACCCGCGCCGGCGCTCGAAGTGAACGGGGCGGGCCAGCTGAAATTGCATGCCCTGAAATTCTGAAGCTGAACCCGGCAATGCCGCAGGCGCCGCTAATCATAAACGCGTTTAAACGAGGTACGCTGATTTGATGCTGCTGCCTTCCACGTCCACCATCACCATGTCTTGCAGCGTAGTGGAGAGGCTGTAGCCCACAAAGTCCACCGATAGCGGGAACGACTTATGCCGGCGGTCTACCAGCACGGCCGTCTGTATTTTTTTAGGAAGGAATTGCAGGAAGGGTTTCAATGCATACAGCATGGTGCGGCCTGAGTTGGCCACATCGTCGATCAGCACGATCACTTTGCCGTTGAAGTCGGCTTCGTGAGACAGCGTCACTTCTTTGGGCGCCTGTTTGTCGAGTTTGATTTCCATCACTTCGAGTTGGAACGAAGCGATGCGCCGCAGGTGTTCCGCAATTTTCTCTGTCAGGATGGAGCCGCGGTCCCAGATACCCACCAATATAATGGAAGGCTCGTCGTAATTATGCTCGTATATTTCATACGCAATCCGTTCTATCTTCTTTTCTATTGCCTCTTGCGTCAGGATAACGTTCTTATTTTTCATATTGCGGTTTTGTGCAGCCAAAAATACATAAATTGCGATAACAACGGGTCAAATCAAGGATATGCAAATTGTCAGTCAGTTACTTTTCGTCGTTGCCCTGGCCGCCGCCATTTATTTTTTTTCGCGCAGGGCAGCGGGCATCCGGCGCAACATTCTGCTGGGCCGGGATGTGGCGTTGAACGACCAGCCGGCATTGCGCTGGAAAAACCTGCTGCTGCTCGCCTTCGGGCAGAAAAAGATGTTCCGCAATCCACTGGTGGCGGTGCTGCACTTTTTCGTATATGCGGGCTTCGTTATCATCAACCTTGAAATCCTCGAAATCATTATCGACGGCATTGCCGGTACGCACCGGATATTCGCCCCTTACATGGCCGCGGTTTACGGGGTGCTGATCGGCTGCTTTGAGGTATTGGCCGTACTGGTGGCCGGCGGTTGCCTCATCTTCCTGCTGCGCAGGAATGCGATGAAGATCAGGCGCTTTCTCAGCAACGACCTGGACGGCTGGCCCCGCTCCGACGCCAATTACATCCTGATCACGGAAATTGCGCTGATGCTGCTGTTCCTCACCATGAACACGGCCGACCAGGTGCTGCAAAGCCGCGGCGCCGCGCATTACGTACAAACCGACCCGTTCTGGATCACCCGTCATTTCACCCCGCTGCTGTCCGGCCTCTCAGACGGTACGCTCATCGCCGTCGAGCGCGGCGCCTGGTGGCTGCACATCCTCGGTGTGCTGGCGTTCCTCAATTACCTTCCCTTCTCGAAGCACCTCCACATCATACTGGCTTTCCCGAATGCGTATTATGCAGACCTGCGGCCGAAAGGGAAAATGGAAAACATGCCCGCCATCCAGCAGGAAGTGCTGTACGCGATGCAGCCCGAACTGGCCGCCAGCGCGCCGGCTTCGGACACCGTGCCTAAATTCGGCGCCAAAGACATACAGGATCTTACCTGGAAAAACCTGCTCGATGCATATGCCTGCACCGAATGCGGCCGTTGCTCCGCCGCCTGCCCGGCCACACAAACCGGTAAGGCGCTATCGCCGCGCCTCATCATGATGAAAACGCGCGACCGCGCGGAAGAAGTTGGCCGTAACAAGGAAGCGGATAATAAAACCCTGTTGCGCGACTACATCACCGAAGAAGAACTGCGCGCATGCACCAGCTGCAACGCCTGCGTGGAAGAATGCCCCGTGAGCATCAACCCGCTGCACATCATCCTGCAGATGCGCCGCCACCTCGTGATGGAAGAGTCCAGTGCACCACAGGAATGGAACATGATGTTCTCCAATATCGAAAATAACATGGCCCCCTGGAAGTTCAGCCCGGATGACCGCGACGCCTGGATCCACTAACCGAAAAAAGAATTGTATGCAGATAAAAACGATGGCCGAATATTTTGCCAATGGCGAAACACCGGAAGTGCTCTTTTGGGTAGGATGCGCCGGCAGCTTTGATCAGCGCGCACAGAAAATCACCCGTGCATTTGCAGAAATACTCGACAAAACGGGCATCCGATTCGCCATCCTCGGCAAGGAAGAAGCCTGTACCGGCGACCCGGCGAGGCGCGCAGGCAATGAGTTCCTTTTCCAGATGATGGCGTACAACAACATCCAGGTGCTCAATAACTACGGTGTAAAGAAAATCGTCACCGCCTGCCCGCACTGTTTTAACACCATCCGCAACGAATATCCCGAGCTCGGCGGCCAGTATGAAGTCATTCATCATACTACTTTCCTGCAGCAGCTGATCGACGAAGGCCGGATTAAAATCAAAGAAGGCGGTAGCTTCAAAGGCAAAAAAATCACGTACCACGACTCCTGCTATCTCGGCCGCGCCAACAATATTTACGAAGCGCCCCGCGCCGTGCTCGAAACGCTCGACGCCGAACTCGTGGAAATGAAACGCTGCAGGAGCAAAGGCCTCTGCTGCGGTGCAGGCGGCGCACAGATGTTTAAAGAGGAAGAAAAAGGCACCACCCGCGTCAATTTCGAACGGGGCCACGAAGCTGTGGCCACCGGCGCTTCCGTGATCGCCGCCAATTGCCCCTTCTGCATGACCATGCTGACAGACGGTGTGAAGGAAGCCGGCAAGGAAGAAGAGGTAAAAGTGCTCGACATTGCCGAGATCATCGCCACCAGCATGCAATAGCCATCTTATCCAGTCAGCTTCCTCCTGAAGTATGACAGACGGCAACGACCGTATTTGGGAATTCCTGTAACTTTGCAGTATGAATACCGATATCACCCATATATTACCCGCAGATTTTTCACCCTCCTCCAGGGTGTGGATATACCAGAGCAACCGTCCTTTCGGGGAAAGGGAAGCAGAAGAAATTGAAGAACAGCTGCACCAGTTCACCACGCAGTGGAACTCCCACGGCGTGCCCGTTAAAGGATGGGGCCGCCTGCTGTTCGACCAGGTGATTGTACTGATGGCCGACGAAACCGAATCCGAAGTGAGCGGCTGCAGCACGGACAGTTCCGTACGCATCGTCAAAAGCATCGAACGGCAGTATAATGTCAACCTGTTCGACCGGCTGCTGCTGGGTTTCCTCGTGAAGGAGAAGCTGCAGCTGCTGCCCATGGCGCAGGTAGGGTATGCGCTGGAAAAAGGCTACATTGCTAAGGACACGCTGTATCTCAACAACACCGTGCAAACCAAAAGCGAGCTGGAAAGCCACTGGCTGGTGCCGTTGAAGGAAAGCTGGCTGATGCAGAAACTCGGGCAAACTGCCTGATTACATAACAAACTTACTATCGAAGAGGCTTGCCATATCCGGTAAGCCTTTTTTATCGGCCGGAGGGACATAAAAAAAGGTGCGCTTCTGTTGAAACACACCTTTGATGAGGAGCGGAAAACCGGGCTCGAACCGGCCACCCTCAGCTTGGGAAGCTGATGCTCTACCAAATGAGCTATTTCCGCTTTTGATGGATGGCAAATATACAAACAGTCGGAATAATAACTATAAAATTATTCCTCCTCCCGGCTGAAAATTCTGGTATAATCTGCAAACTCCGTATCCTTCAGGTTCTCTTCAATCACCTGACGGGCGATGTCGAAATCCACCACCCTGCACGCCACTTCCATGGTACCGCTGCCAATGCTGCCGCCGTCGCAATGACCGAGGCCGGTCCAGCCCAACACCTCGTCCATCTTCTCTTCCAGCCGGTGCCGCTTGTCGAGCTCCGCTCCGTTGCCGGGGCCGTCCGTTTTGTACTCGATTTCAAGCCATATATGCCCGTCGTCGTCCCATTCCTCGTACCCTTCTTCCAGCCGCCGGCCTATTTCCGTTTGCACAACATTGTTGAACCCGCCTATCATGCGCGACCTTATTTCCCGGTAATCCCCCTTATCCCCCACCGCGCCCCAGTGAATGATGGCCGTTTTCTCATCCTGCTCCCATGTTTCCCAATAGTACAATTGCCCGTCGATCGTTGTATACAATTTCAGCATCTGATTCGGTTATTTTTCACAACTTAAAGAAAAATCCCTTTTTGTGCAACCGGCGGTAATCCCGGATACCATCCGGCGGCCTGGCAGAACCGGTTGCCGTACATGTTTGCCTTCCCCCGGCATGCCCTGGCGGTTAAGTTTCCGTTAAGCCATATTTCCCCTGTCATTCTGGCATTTTTTTGTATTTTTGCAGTCCTTAAATTGTGCCTGGAATGTTGGAAACTGTTGACAAAGTACATGATGAAAGCCGTCAGGGCGAAGCGATTGCCCCGCTGGAAGGCGATTCCCATACTTATTCAAAAAAGTTCTATATAGAAAGCTATGGTTGCCAGATGAATTTCAACGACAGTGAGATCGTGGCTTCCATTCTTAATAAAGAAGGCTTCGGGGCCACCCGGAATGCCGAAGAAGCAGACCTGGTGCTGCTCAACACCTGCTCCATCCGTGAAAAGGCCGAGCAAACCGTTCGCAAGCGCCTCACCGAGTTCAAAAAAACCAAAAAGGCCCGCCCGGGGTTCCTAGTGGGCGTGCTGGGGTGCATGGCAGAAAGGCTGAAAGCCAAATTCCTCGAAGAAGAAAAACTGGTAGACCTCGTGGTGGGCCCCGACGCCTACCGCAGCCTTCCGGCGCTCATCGAGGAAGCGGAAACCGGCCAGAAAGCCATTAACGTATTGCTCAGCCGGGAAGAAACGTATGGCGACATCAGTCCCGTGCGCCTCAACAGCAATGGCGTTACCGCGTTTGTTTCCATCATGCGGGGCTGCAACAACATGTGCGCATTCTGCGTGGTGCCCTTCACCCGTGGCCGCGAGCGCAGCCGCGACCCGAAGTCGATCCTCGAAGAGGCAACCGATCTGTTTGAACGAGGCTACCGTGAGGTAACCCTCCTCGGTCAGAATGTGGACTCTTATTACTTTGTAGACGAAACCGCGGGCGAAACCATCACCTTCGCCATGCTGCTCGAAAAGGTGGCCGCCATCAGCCCGCTGCTGCGCGTGCGGTTCAGCACCTCCCACCCGAAAGACATTACAGACGAAGTACTGTTCGCCATGGCGCGCCATGAAAACATCTGCAATTACATTCACCTGCCCGTGCAAAGCGGCAGCAACCGTATCCTGCAGCTCATGAACCGCACCTACACCCGCGAATGGTACATGAAAAAAATCGACCGCATCAGGGAAATCCTCCCCGGCTGCGGCCTCTCCACCGATGTCATCACCGGCTTCTGCACCGAAACCGACGACGACCACCGGGATACCCTGGAGATCATGGAATACGCCCACTACGACCTCGCTTATATGTTTGCCTACTCCGAGCGCCCTGGCACACTGGCGGCCCGCCGTTACCAGGACGATGTGCCCGAAGCGGTGAAAAAAGAGCGGCTGGCCGAAGTGGTGGCCCTCCATCGCCGGCATACCCTCGAAAGTATGCAGCAGGATGTGGGCAAAACATTTAAAGTATTGATAGAAGGCACTTCCAAACGCTCGGAAAACGACCTGTTCGGCCGCAACGACCAGAACAAGGTGGTAGTGTTCCCCCGCGGCAATCATCAGAAAGGCGAATACGTGTGGGTGCAGGTAGAAGATTGTACCGCGGGCACCCTGTTGGGCAAGGTAGTAGAAGGCCGGTAATAAAAACAAAGGAAGGAATTATGGACAATATTCAAAGTATCAAGAACCGCTTCGGCATAATCGGCAACTCGCAGGCCCTGAATTACGCCCTGCAGGTGGCCGCCCAGGTGTCCAACACAGACCTGACTGTGCTGATCACCGGCGAAAGCGGTGTGGGCAAGGAAGTATTTTCACAGATCATTCATGCGCTCAGCGCCCGTAAACATAACCCCTTCATCGCCGTGAACTGCGGCGCCATCCCGGAAGGCACCATCGACTCCGAACTGTTCGGGCACGAAAAGGGCTCTTTCACCGGCGCGGTAGACAGCCGGAAGGGGTATTTCGAAACCGTGAACGGCGGCACCATCTTCCTCGACGAGATCGGGGAAATGCCCCTCGGTACACAGGCTCGCCTGCTGCGCGTGCTCGAAGCCGGCGAATACATCCGTGTGGGCTCTTCGAAAGTGCAGAAAACGGATGTGCGCGTCATCGCCGCCACCAACCGCGACCTGCTGGAGAATACCCAGTCGGGCAAGTTCCGGGAAGACCTCTACTACCGGCTCAATACCGTGCCCATCCGCGTGCCCGCCCTTCGCGACCGGAAAGAAGACATCCCTATGCTGTTCCGCAAGTTTTGCGTGGACTTTGCAGAGCGATATAAAACCACCTCTATCCAGCTCGACGATGAAGCGCGCGAAATGCTCGTAAATTATTCGTGGCCCGGTAACGTGCGCGAACTGAAAAACATCGCCGAACAGATTTCCGTGCTGGCAACGGACAAGCACGTCAACGCCACCGAACTGCGCCGCTTTTTGCCGGAGCAGCCTGTCGTAAACCGCCTGCCCATGCTGGCGCCCGCGCAATCTTCCGGCGGTAACGGCGACTTTGCCAGCGAGCGCGACATCCTCTACAAATTATTCTTCGACATGAAAAAGGATGTGACCGAACTGAAAAAAATGTTCTTCGACATCCTGCAAAACCCGTCGATGGCCAATACGCCCGCTTTCCAGGACGGCGGCGTGATGCATAACTTTGCGCCCGCTGAAACGCCCGCCACGCCCAGCATCATTGCGCCGGCGCAGCCATATATCATCCAGGACAGCAGCAAGATCGATCATCACGAGGAAGTGGAAGAAACGCTGTCGATTGCGGATAAGGAGAAGGAACTGATCGAGAAAGCATTGAAGAAACACAAGGGCAAAAGAAAAGACGCCGCCCTCGATCTCGGGATTTCGGAACGGACTTTGTACAGGAAACTGAAAGAATACAATATCAACGAGTAATCACCCTATGTCAAAATACATATTTCTCTTAGCAAGTGTAAGCCTGTGGCTGTTTTCGTCAGCCTGCTCCATAAAATATTCAGCCAGCGGCGCCAGCATCGATCCGGAAGCCAAAACTGTGCTCGTACGTTTTATCGAAAACCGGGCCCCGCAAAACAACCCGCAGCTCAGCCAGCAGGTAACGGAAAAACTGCGCACCAAGATCCTGGCGCAGACCCGCCTTACCCAAACCAACGACCAGGGCGCTGACTACGAATTTAAAGGCACCATCACCGGGTATTCCATCTCCAATGCTGCGGTGACCAACGTAGATAAATCCGCCACGGCCCGTTTGACGATTACCGTGAATATCACCTTCATCAAACGCATCGGCGACAAGAAAGGGTTTACCAACCAGTCGTTCTCCCGTTCCGCCGACTTCAACGCGTCGCAAACGATCAGCGAAGCCGAGCCGCGCCTGCTGGAAGAAATAGTGCCCAACCTGGTAGACGACATCTTTAACCGGGCCTTTGCCAACTGGTAACAGCGGGCTATTTGATTTATATATTATTTTCATATTTTAGCACCCATGACCGCCAACAGGATCATTCACCATATTTTTAACCAACCGGACCTCCGGCAGGTGGACCAGGCAAGCCTGGAACAGCTGGTGGAAAAGTACCCGTACTTTGCGGCGGCCCGGATGTTCCTGGCCCGGAAAGAATTTACGGACAAGCAAGACCTGACGGCCCTCACCCTGAAAAGGGCGCAGCTGTACAGCGGCACACCGCACCAGGTGCACCAGTTCGTAACCGCTTCCCTGCTGCCCGGCCCCCTGGATAATAATATGGCGGTAATGCCGGAAGAAATTCCTGCTCCTGTTGAAGCGGCTGCACTGGCGGCAGAAGAAGCCGTTGTGCCGGTGGAAGCCGGAACCGGCGATCAGCGGGTGGAATTGGTTCAGGAAGAAGCAGTGGCAGCAACCGCTGCCTCCCCCATCGAAGCCGCACCAGCACCCGCCCTTTCTGCTGAAGACCAGGCCATTTTGGATGAACTGGCGGCGGAAGACGCCCGCAATGCCGCGGCAACAACCAAAGAAGCAACGCCGGCCCGGCCCGTTCCTGATGATGAGGACGCCGCGATTGCCGCCAAATACGACGAGTTCCTCTATGAAGAGAAACCGGCTCCGGCAATGTCGCCAACGACCGTTGCCGCAGCTGAAGCACCTGCCGCCGAAGCGCCCGGCGAAATTGTAGCCGTCGATTACGAAGCTGAAAAGGCAACCGCCGGGTTCGAAGCAGCCCGCAACCTCAGCGAGCCGGACGAGGTAGTAGCCATCGACTACGAGGCCGAAAAGGCAACCGCCGAGTTCGAAGCAGCCCGCAACCTCAGCGGCCCCGACGAAATAATAGCCATCGATTACGAAGCCGAGAAAGCGGCCGCCGAGTTCGAAGCGGCCCGCAACCTCAGCGAGCCGGACGAGATCGTGGCCATCGATTACGAGGCTGAAAAAGAACAGGCCGAATTTGAAGCCGCCCGTACCCTGGCAGCACCCGACGACATTATCGCCGTGGATTACGGCGAGTTGCGCGAAGCGGAGCAGGCGGCGCAGTACGAACCCGAATTGGAAGACGAAGATATTGTGGTGGAAACCGCCGCCCAGGCCGGCCCGGGCATTGCGATTCCCGCAGCCGTCAATGGCGCCGCCCACGAAGCCGTGGCGCCCGCGGAAGAAGGCCCCATCAAAATCCACCCGATGGACACGCCGGAAGAGGAAACCACCCTCACCTTCCAGCCGCTCTACACCGAAGATTATTTTGCTTATAAAAAGCTGAAAGACCCGAACTCTGCAGAAATGATGAATGATAAAGCCGCAGCTGAAATGAGAAGCTTCACGGACTGGCTACGGGAGCTGAAAGACACTTTTGCCGGAAAGGCCACCAAAGACTGGTACCACCAGCAACTCAACAAGCTGTACGAAGACGATGAGCCGGAAGTATCGGAAAGAGTGGAAAAAATGGCCATCGAGTCCATCACCCTCAACGACGACATCGTGTCGGAAACCCTGGCCGAGATCTGGGTACGCCAGCACCAGCACGGGAAAGCGATCGCCGTATACCAAAAATTAAGTTTGCTTAATCCCGACAAAAACGCTTATTTTGCGCAGAAGATCAAAGATCTGCAATTACTAACAGACAACAATAAATAAAAATAACAACGAACATGTTGATTTTCTTTGGAATATTGATCGTTTTAGCCTGTGTTTTACTCGGCTTTTTCGTGCTGGTGCAAAATCCTAAAGGCGGCGGTCTTTCCGGTTCTTTCGGTGGTTTCGGTAACCAGGTTATGGGCGTTCGCCAGACAAACGATATCATGGAAAAAGGTACCTGGATTCTCGCGGCCGTAATCGCCGTGCTTTGCCTCACCTCCGCCATGTTCGTCGGCAAAGGCGGCGGCTCCTTCCAGAAAGGCGGCAGCACCATCGAACAGTCTGCAGGTTCTGCAGCCCCCGCAGGCAACACCATCCCGCTGAACCAGCAGCCTGCTGCCGGCGGCGCACAACAACAGCAACAACAGCTCCCGGCCGACAGCCAGCAAACGCCTGCCAAACCTTAATTAATATTATTCCATTATAATATTTATAAATACCTCGCCGTTAAAAGCGGGGTTTTTTATTGAATTACCTCCGCATACGCATGAAAAGGACTAAAGCGCAAAACTCGAACTCTCCCTGGATTCGCCGCATCGCCGTGATACTGGCCTGCCTGCTGGCCGGCGGCATGGTGCTGGCCGCCTACCTGCTGATGGGCCCCAACACCAAGTCGTTCGGCGACAAAAAATACTTTTATGTGCCCACCGGCAGCAGTTACAACGATGTGCTGAAAGGACTCGAAGAACAAGGTATCGTGCGCTCCGTCTCTACCTTCAACGTAGTGGCCCGCCGCCTCGACTACCCCGCCAGGGTGAAAGCCGGCCGCTACGAGATCAAAAAAGGCATGGGCAACCTTGAAATCGTGCGTATCCTGCGCTCCGGCCGCCAGTCGCCCGTAAAACTGGTGATCAACAAGCTCCGCCTGAAAGAAGACTTCATCCGCCTTGTATCCACCAACCTCGAAGCGGATTCCGTAGCCATGAAAGCGATACTCGACGATGGCGTGTATCTCCGCCAGTTCGGCCTCGACACCAATACCGTGATGTGCGCCATTGTGCCCAACACCTACGAGTTTTACTGGAATACCACGGCCGGCAAAGTGTTCGATAAGATCGAAAGCGCGTATGAAAACTTCTGGACCGAGGAACGCATGGCCAAAGCGGCCAAGCTGGGCCTTCGCCCTACGGAAGTGACCGTGCTTGCCTCCATCGTGGAAGAAGAAACCAACAAACACGACGAAAAGCCCGCCATCGCCAGCGTATACCTTAACCGCCTGCGGCAGGGCATGAAGCTCGGCGCCGACCCTACCGTTAAATTCGCCATGAAGAATTTTGCGCTCAAAAGGATCTGGGGCAGCTACCTCGAATACGATTCTCCGTATAACACTTACCGTTATAGCGGCCTGCCTCCCGGCCCCATCTGCACCCCGTCCGCCAAATCCATCGATGCGGTGCTGACGCCGGCCGATACGGAGTACCTCTATTTCTGCGCACGCGCCGATTTCAGCGGATACCACGCGTTTGCGGCCACATACAAGGAACACCTCGAAAATGCGAAGGAATACCAGCAGGCCCTGAATGCCAGAGGGGTGAAATAATATTCTTTGTATTTTTACGGCAGTCCAATAATCCCCTGATGGTTGATGTAGAAAAACTCGTTCTCGAATCAAAACCCGTGCAATGGCTCGTGCATAAAAGCAAAAGCCTCGTGCTGCCCGGCTTTGAGGGGATTCCCCTGTACGACGTGATCGTTTTTTTCCTGAAGGAAACCGCGCGTGAAAGCCTGGTGGAACGGGCGGCCGCCATTTCATTCAACTTTCTGCTGGCCATCCCTCCTTTTTTCATTTTCCTGTTCACGCTCGTGCCCTTTATTCCCCTGCAGAATATCGAGCCCACGCTGTACGATCTCGCAAAGGCCGTTACCCCGAACGAAAACACGTACCAGATCGTACGGGAAATGATCCATGACTTCCTGTACACCCATCGCAATACCCTGCTGTCGTTCGCCTTCATCCTCAGCTTCTATTATTCTTCCAACGGCGTGATGGGCATGCTGCGGTCGTTCGACAAACTGCTGCCCGGCTTCAACCAGCGCCTTTGGTGGCAAACGAGGCTTACGGCGCTGAAGCTCACGGTGTTTCTCGTGGTGCTGCTACTGGCTACCGTGGCCCTCATCATCATGCAGGGCACCATTATGAAATGGGTGTTCGAATCGCTCAATATCCGCGACTCATTTTCGCAGCTGGCGCTGCTGGCTGCGCGATGGCTGCTGATCATCCTCCTGTTTTTCTCGATCATTTCCGTCATCTACCGTTTCGGCCCCGCCACGAAAAAGAAATGGAAATTCATTTCCGCCGGCTCCACCTTCGCCACGGTTTCCATGATCGTGGTAACGCTCGGGTTTTCATTCTGGGTCACCAATTTTGCGCAGTACAACCAGATTTACGGCTCCATCGGCACCGTGCTCATCCTCATGCTGGTGGTATACTTCAACTCCTTCATCCTGCTCATCGGTTTCGAGCTCAACACCAGCATTAGCACCATCCGCGAAATCGCCCGGCAGCGGGAAGCGGGCGAAGAGCCCGAAATACAGGGACTTTCCTGAATTGCAGTTAAAATCGTATCAGATTTTAGTTAAAGAAATCTGAAAACAGCCGCAACCGCTTTTAAATGCCTCCGAAATACCTTAATTTCATAGTCAACCTTTAAACAAAAATGCCCTATGAAAAAGCAATTTGTTTTATTACTTCTTGCTACCGTATGGCTCACCGCATTCCGCACATCGGATGCGCTGGAGATCGGCGCCAAAATCCCGAAACCGGACGTGAAGATGAAAGATGTGACCGGCAAGGAAGTGTCGCTGAACGACGTTAAAAAAGCCAATGGGCTGCTGGTGATGTTCAGTTGCAATACCTGCCCGTATGTGCAGCGTAACCAGGAGCGCACCCGCAACATCTGCACCTATGCGCTGAAAAACAACATCGGGGTCATTCTCGTCAATTCCAACGAAGCAGAACGTGCCGGCGGCGATTCTTATGAGGCGATGAAAGCCTACGCCAAGAAACTGAATTACAACTGGTATTATGCCGTTGACAAAAACAACGAACTGGCAGACGCCTTCGCCGCCGACCGTACACCGGAATGCTACCTCTTCAACAAAGACGCCACGCTGGTATACAAAGGCGCCATCGACGACAATCCCGGTAATGCCGCCGGCGTACAGGCTAAATACCTGCAGCAGGCCATCGATGCCATGACGGCGGGCAGAGCCGTGGAAGTAACCTCCACTGCTTCCGTTGGCTGCGGCATTAAACGTAAGATGTAAACTACTGCCCTACCAGGAACACGGCATTCCCGAATAGCAGTTTCCCGTTTTCCCAGAAGCTGCGGAACAGGGGATTATCGGCCAGCAACACCACTGCGCCGCTGCCCAGTTCTTTCACGCCGAACACGAGGCCGTCTTTCAGCCGCTCCTTCGTTTGCGCGCCCACGAAGCCGGTGAGGTAATCGTCTTTTTTCAGCGCGCCTACATTCCAGCCGTCAGTTTCCATGAATTCGACGAGCTGGTCGCTTTGCTTGAGGGTGTAATAATAGGCGGGATAGCCGAACGCCAGCGGATGGCTTTTATCGAGATGTACTTTATAAATGGCGCCGGGAATGAACTGCATCACGCTTTCCCGTTCGCGGTTGCCGTAGGGCTTCAATGCGATATAGGGATCTTTGGGCGCTTCGTCTTCCTTGTCCTTGTCTTTTTCCTCATTTTCTTTTTTCAACTTGAACCCCCATTCGGCTTTCGCGAGCTGTTCAATCGCATCTTCCATCGCGATGAGTTTTCCGCCGTTGCTCACCCAGTCTTTCAGCCGCTCCAGCACCGCTTTGTCGTTGAGCGCCGCATAACGGCCGGCCGGTAAAATGAGTACGTCGAGCTCCCTCCAGTTCATCCCGTAGAGGGATGATGTTTTGAGCACGGTCAGCGGGTAGTCGATCTGCTGTTCGAAGAAGTGCCAGATTTCGCCCATGCTGAGCGACGATGCGCCTTCGCCCGCCAGCACGGCCACTTTCGGTTTGCGGATGAAACGCATTTTATCGGAACCGAAATCAGCTCCTTTGTCCACGAAGCCGGTCGGCACTTTCACCAGTGATATTTCCATTTTCTGCGCCAGGGCGGGCAGCGCGTCGAGCGACCCGTTGCCGGCCTTGGTGATCACGAGGGTACCTGCCGGGTAAGTGATGTTGTTGATGGTGAAGCCCGCTTCCGCGAACCGTACTTTGATGTTGCGGTTGAGCAGGTAGGCCAGGAACTTCAGGTCTTTGACGCTGTTCCACGGCGCAAGGTACGCGTACGTATTGCCTGCGGGCGGTGGGGCCGGCACGGGTTTCTCCTGCACGTCGTGCACAGGGGCGTTCAGTTTTTGTTTGAGCGCATATGCCGGCAAGCCGTAGGCGTATGGCAGCGCCCAGGCGGTGATATCGTAGGTAACGGAATCCGTCAGCCGCGCCACAGGCTCGAATAGCACCCGCAGCAGGTTGGAGCGGGGCTGGAAGGCGCTGATCACAAGATCTTCCTTCTCCACATGGAATGATTCCGTTTTGCCCGTGAAATAGTTGAATCCGCTGGCGGCGGTGCTGCCGTTGGCAAAGCCCGCCACGATCTCATTTTTCCGCAACAGCTCTGCGAGCGCCTGGAGCTTCTCGGGGTTCCCCGCTGCTTTAACCACATACGTTTTATAGTCACCCGCCGGCCGCTGGCGCGCATCCTGGAAGTAGGCCGAAAATTCCGACGCGAGCTTACCGGCGTTGGCGGCGGATACTTCTATGGTGGCGAGGCCGGTGGTGTAATGATGGTCGATGCGGTCGCGCAGCGTGAGCGTATCGCCCTGCCGCGTCTGGATAGCCAGGCCGGCGCGGCCGCTGCCGCCCTGCTCGTACGTCATCCCGATGGATCCGTTGTAGGTGGGATAGGTATCGCCGTAGCTGGGATAAAAAAGGTCGAACTGTTCGCGCGTGAAATACAGCCATCCCTTTTCGTCGAAATAGGTGGCGTTATACTTGCCGATCTGTGTCTGGAACTCGCGCTGCCAGGCCGTTACGGCATCGTGCAGCGGTTCCGCCGCCGGCGCGAAATAATACGGCGCGTCTACGCCCTGTTCATGAAAATCCACGTGCACGTGCGGCATCCAGCGGTTGTATTGCAACAGCCGTTGCCGGCTTTCCTGCTGCGTTTGCCAGGCCCAGTCGCGGTTGAGGTCGAAATAATAGTGATTGCTGCGCCCGCCCGGCCACGGCTCTTCATGTTCGCGCGCAAACGGTGTGGCGTCGGGCACTTTACTATGGATGGAATTATAGAAGTTGACGTAACGCTCGCGCCCGTCCGGGTTCAGGCAGGGGTCGATGATCACCACCGCATGCTGTAGCAGCTCCGTACGGCTGGAGACTAGCGTGTAGAGGGTTTTCATCGCGGCTTCGGTAGACACCGCCTCGTTTCCGTGCACATTGTAACTCAGCCAGATAATCACCGGCTGCGAAGCGGCCGCTTTGCCGGTCACCACTTCGAGGTGCTGCTGCCGGATGTTTTCCAGCCGCGCCATGTTTTCCGGCGATGCCACAACGGCCAGCAGTAACGGCCTGCCTTCGTAAGAATTGCCGTACGTTTCCAGCTTCACCGTATTAACGGTAGAGGCTATATGCCGGAAGTAGTCCACCACCTTGTAATGCGGCGTAAAACGGGTGCCCAGCTCATATTGCAGGAACGCGGAAGGAGACGTTTGGGCGGCGGTACGGGTTAGCGCCAGTGAAAACAACAGGATAGTGGAAAACAGATACCTCATAGCGTCGGTTGTATTCCTCTAAGATAGGGAATCAGGGGGGTATAACGTACTTCAATAGGGGTTGCCGTATACGGCGGTCCGGCAGGCGGATGCATGGGCCTTGCACTTTTGCCGCCGCGGGCGCACGGGGTCAATGCAAACGGCCTCCAGCATACCGGCATTTTTCAGGTTCCGCGACATACAGGAATGCCATTAAATATGCCTCATTCCTTCCGGGAAATGTTATTTTTAACCTAAATATTCCCCTTCATGCGTTTCACTTGCTCATTCGCCCTGTTGTTATGCGCCGGCGCAGCGCTGGCCCAGTCCAGCCCCTACCAGTACGAAATCACGAAGTACCTTACCCCGTCCAAATGCGCGGTTGTGTCTGCGCATCCGCTGGCCAGCGAGGCGGGCGTGGAAGTGCTGCGCCAGGGCGGCAACGCGATAGACGCGGCCATCGCCACCCAGCTTGCGCTGGCGGTGGTATATCCCGAAGCGGGCAACCTCGGTGGGGGCGGATTTCTCGTAGCGCGGATGCGGGGCGGTAAAGCCATCGCCATCGACTACCGGGAAACGGCCCCGCAGAAAGCGGGCCGCGACATGTACCTCGATGCTAACGGCGCCGTACAAACGGAGAAAAGTCTTGCCGGCCACCTTGCCGCCGGCGTGCCGGGAACGGTGGCGGGTCTCTTCGCCTCGCACCGCCATGGGAAATTGCCTTTCCCGAAGTTAATCGCCCCCGCCATCCGGCTCGCGGCCAAAGGGTACGTGATCACCGCCGCGGAGGCGGCCGGCCTCAACCGGCGGAAAGATGACTTCGTTCACCTGAACACCATGCCCAACGCATTCGTCAAAGAAACGCCCTGGAAGGCGGGCGACACCCTGGTACAAAAAGACCTCGCCCGCACGCTGGAGCTGATTGCGCAGAAAGGCGCGGCCGGTTTCTACCAGGGCGAAACGGCGGCGAAAATAGTGGCGGAAATGCAACGTGGCGGCGGCATCATTGCTGCGGCAGACCTCAAAAACTATCGCGCGAAAGTGCGTACGCCCCTGCAGTTCAAATTCCGTGGCTACGATGTAATTTCCATGCCCCTGCCCAGCAGCGGCGGCATTGGCATACAGCAGATGCTCGGCATGGTAGAGCCCTACCCGCTGGAACAATGGGGCTTTCACAGTGCCCGTAGCGTACAGGTGATGATCGAGGCGGAGCGGCGGGCGTACGCCGACCGTGCGCAGCACCTCGGCGATGCGGACTTTGTGAAGGTGCCCATCGCCCCGCTCACCAGCCCCGCCTATCTGAAAAAAAGAATGGAAACGTTCACGCCGGGCCAGCCTACGCGCAGTGAAGCCGTAAAAGCCGGCCAGTTTCCGGAAAAAATGCAGACCACACACCTCAGCGTGCTCGATGCGGAAGGCAATGCGGTAGCGGTAACCACTACCCTCAACGGCGGCTACGGCAGCAGGGTGGTCGTGGGCGGCGCGGGCTTTTTGCTCAATAATGAAATGGACGACTTCTCCGTAAAACCCGGCTCGCCCAACATGTACGGCCTCATTGGCGCGGAAGCCAACGCCATCCGGCCCGGCAAGCGCATGCTGAGCTCCATGACGCCGACCATTGTCGTACAAAACAACAAAACCGTGCTCATCACCGGCACGCCCGGCGGCTCCACCATCATCACCTCCGTTTTCCAGACCATCCTGAACGCCCTGGTGTTCAACCTCGATGCGAAAACGACGGTATTTGCGCCGAAATTCCATCACCAATGGCTGCCGGACGAAGTGCGGATAGAAAAGGATTTTCCGGACAGCACCCGCGCGGCGCTGGAAAAGATGGGATATAAAATCCTGGTGGGCATCCCCTGGAGCAGAACGGAGCTGATCAAAATTCACCCGGATGGAAAAATCGAAGCGGTGGGCGATAAACGGGGCGACGACAGTGCGGCCGGGTATTGATGAATGAATTGCGCGAACGGTCCCGCACAAAACCGGCGGCGGCCATCTGGCGCCGTTACAGGAGCTCATGGCGCAACGGCGTTAAAAAAGGCGGCGCAGCGGCTTGAGAAACCGCTCCGAATTCCATCGAATCCGTAATTTTAGCACAGCAACAAAATCAGCAGACCATGAGTATGTACCTGGACAGTTTGAAGAAACGCCTCCTCTCCTACAAAGCGCTGGCCGACAAAACCTTTGCGCAGCTGGACGAAGAGCAGATCCACTGGCAGCCCGCCGGAGAGCCCAACAATATTTACATCATCGTCAAACATATGAGCGGCAATATGCTCTCTCGCTTCACCGACTTTCTCACCACCGACGGCGAAAAGCCCTGGCGCGAACGCGACGCGGAGTTTGTCGACGACCCCGGCGCCACCAAGGCACAAATGCTCGGGATCTGGGAAAAAGGATGGAACTGCCTGATGAGCACGCTGGAAAGCCTCACAGACGAAGACCTCGGCAAAACCGTGCACATCAGAACCGAGCCGCTGATCGTGATCGACGCACTCAACCGCCAGCTCAGCCATTACCCCTACCACGTGGGCCAGATCGTGTACCTCGGGAAAGTGATGAAGGCAGACGGCTGGCAAAGCCTTTCCATTCCCAAAGGCGACTCTCAGCAATTCAATAACGAAAAAGCTGCCGGCAGATGATCAGACTTTATTCCATGGCGGCGCTCACGCTGCTCCTCGCCGCCTGCGGTTCCGGTAAAACGAACGAACTGCTCCAAAACAAAAAATGGAAGGTATACGACGTTACCGTGCCCGCCTCCGACCCGTATAACAATGTACAGGTGACGCAGGCGAAAGACCTGAAGAACGGGTACTACAGCGACGTGCACTACCAGTTTTTCAACGACGGCCTGTTCATCGCCACCATTGCCGGGCAGCCGGACAGCGGGCGTTACAAACTGCTGAGCAACGGCCGCATTATTTCCATTACAGCCGCCAACGGCTCCCGTACGTCGGAGCACCTCATCGAGGTAACCACGCTGAACGAGCAGGAGTTCGACATGAAAGTGAAATCGGGCGATTATCATTTCATATTGCACACGCGCAAACAATAACATGATCAAGATCACAGATACCGCTCCCGGCAGAACGGCCCAGGTAGAAGGCAGAACCTGCCTGTATTTTTCCGGCTTCTCCTATCTCGGCATGCATGCCTCCCATACCTTCCGCGACCTGCTGGCCGTGGGCCTGGGCAGATTCGGGAGCGTGTACCCGTCGTCGCGCATTTCCAACCTCCAGCTGCGGCTGTACGAAGAACTGGAGCATGCGCTGGCCACGCTGTTGCATCAGCAATCCGCCGTCTGCTTTTCGTCCGGCTACCTGGCCGCACAAGCCGCCATTACCTATGCCGCCACCCGCGGGCAGGTGCTGTTTGCGCCCGCCGCCCATCCCGCTTTGCGGTACCCCGGCGCCGAGGTGCCCACTGGCGACTGGAACAACTGGTTGGCCACGGTGGTGGATATGGTGAACCTTGGCGCCGATTACGAGTACGTGCTGGTGAGCGATGCGGTCAACCCGCTGACGGCTGCCATCAATGATTTCGGCCCGCTCGCCGCCTTGCGGAGAAAGGCGCTCGTGCTGATCGACGATTCACATGGCATCGGGCTACTGGGCCCGCAGGGCGAAGGGGTTTACCACCGCCTGCCGCCCAACCCGGCCGCGCATTACCTCATTACCGCTTCCCTGGCCAAGGCCTACAGCCTGGAAGGCGGCATGGTTGCCGGGCATGCCGCCGATGTAGCCGCCATCCGCCGCCATCCCCTGTTTACAGCCAGTACGCCCATGATACCCGCCAACGCCTACGCGTTCCTCCACGCCGGCAATGCGTTCCACAACGCGCGGAGGAAACTGGCGGGCAATATCAACACGTTCAAAAGGCTCACGGCGGGCATCGACCACCTGCAGCACCCGCACGAACTGCCGGTGTTCATCCTGGAAGAGGGAACGGAAAGCGTGTATTCCTACCTGTTATCGCGCGATACGTTTATTTCTTCCTTCGCCTACCCGGACCCGCAGGGCGCCAAGATCAACCGCGTTATCCTGTCTGCCCTCCACACGGGTAACGATCTCGACATACTCGCCGGCCAATTGACCCAATATTATTCCTGACCCATGCGCAAAGCCACCTTCCTCACCTTTCTGCTGGCCGTTACACTGATACCCGCCATGGCGCAACAGTCGCTGCTGTACAGGATTTCCGGTAAGAACCTGCGGCAGCCGGCCTACGTGTATGGAACGATCCACCTGATTTGCCCCGGCGATTTTGTCATGCCTTCTGCGCTGAAGAACGCGGTGACGGCCGGTTCGGCACTCTACCTGGAAATTGACCTCGACGACCCGTCCACTATCTCGGAAATGGTCAAAAGCATGACGGCGCCCGCAGGCTATTCGCTGGAGCAGCATTTCACGCCCGAAGAGTTTGCGCGCCTCACGGCCTGGCTGAAAGACAGTATGCAGCTCGACATCCGTCATTTCGCGCGCACCAAGCCCATGGTATTGCAGATGAAGATGCTGCAACGCGCGGTGCCTTGCAGCGCCCCCGTCTCTTACGAGGTGGAGCTGCTCAAAATAGCCATGGCGGCCAAAAAGCCAGTGCTGGGACTGGAAAAGATCAGCGACCAGCTGGCGGTGTTCGACAGCATCCCCGACAGTGTGGAATGCCGGATGATCATGGAGTATGTTAACGACTTTCCCAAACAGCGCAATACTTTCGCGCAAATGACGGCCGCATACAAAATGCGCGATGCCGCAGCCCTGCACAGGCTGTTTGCCGAATCCGCCGAATGGGCCGGGTATGAGAACGCCCTCGTGTATAACCGCAACCGGAACTGGGTGCCCGTCATTGAAAAAGCCATGCAGGAGGGCCCCGTCGTGATCGCCTGCGGAGCGATGCACCTGGGCGGCGAGCAAGGCCTGCTGGCGCTGCTGAAAGCCCGCGGATACGAGGTTACGCCGGTAATGGAATAAGGCCGCCATCGCAAACCCGGCGGCCTCCAAAGCAGCTCCTGTGGTCGCCCTCCTCTTTTTGAAACCGTTGCATTCCGGCATTCGTACCGCGAAAAACCCCGTTTCGTCATCCTTCCCTTCTTTTCAAACCGGTTCATCCTTTTAAAGTACTGGTTGGTGTAACGGATTTTACCTGCGCCTGGCGGCGGTATAAGTTTGCAGTATCAAAATTGACCTATATGCAAACGCTTCGCACATCCCTTTTCACAGCCCTGGTAACCCTCTCCGCCTTCGCCGCCGGTGCGCAGGAAAAAAAAGACACCGTCAAACAGCTCAAAACGGTAGACATCACCGCATCGGCGCCCCCTATTACCATGCAGGGCGGCACTATGGTGATGAATGTCGGTAAAACCGCCACCGCCGCAGGTTCCAACGCCTGGGAAGTGCTCCAGAAAGCGCCGGGCGTAGTGGTAGACAATACCAATAACGTACAGCTCAACGGCAAGTCTGTGACCGTGTACATCGACGGCCGCCCTTCCCGCGTTAGCGGCGACGACCTGAAGAACCTGCTGGCGTCCACTCCCGGCGGCAACATCGATAAGATTGAACTGATGAGCAATCCCTCCACCAAATACGATGCGCAGGGCGCGGCCATCATCAATATCAAAATGCTTAAACCGAAAGACTTCGGCACCAACGGCACCGTCACCATGAGCGGCGGCTTCGGGCGCTACCCCCGCACCACAGAAGGCTTTACCCTTAACCACCGCAACAAGGGCGTGAACCTGTACGGCGGGTACGACTATATGCACAGTAAACAGTATACCAACACGGTGACAGACCGCCTGTTCCCAGGCGCCTACCGGATGCAGGACAATGATTACAACCGTGAAAACCGCAACAGTCACAACGTGAAGGCCGGCGCCGATTTCGACATCAGCAAAACCACCTCCGCCGGCGTGCTCGTAAAAGGCCTCTTTTCCAGCCGCGGCCGCAACGGAGACAACCATACCGCGCTGGCCGATTCCAACTTCGTACAAACCGCGAACGGCGCCCTCTCCACTGTCAACCCCAGCGTGAACGCCTATTTCAAAACCGGCAGCGAAAAAAGGAAAAATGAGCTGATGGTGAACGCCGACTACTTTTCGTACGACAAAGACTGGAACGACGCCTTCACCAGCCAGTATTTTTCCAAATCGAACCAGCCCGTGGGCGACGCCGGCTTTCTCCGCAACCAGTCCAATTCATCCATTCAATTATATTCACTGAGCGCCGATTACACGCAAACGCTCAAATTCGCCAAACTCGAAGCCGGTTTGAAAACGACGTTTACCGAAACCGACAACAAGCTGGACTGGCAAAACCTGAACGGCGGCAAATGGGAAAACGACCCCGGCAAAAGCAACCACTTCATTTACCGGGAAAACATCAACGCCGCGTATGTAGGCCTGAATAAAACCGTGAAAAAGTACACGTTCAACGCCGTACTGCGGGCGGAACATACCCATGCGAAAGGCAACAGCCTCACCATGAACCAGCGCTTCACCCGCGATTACGTGCAGCTGTTCCCCAGCGCCAGCGTCAGCTACATGAAAGACATGCAGAACCAGTTCAGCCTCTCCTACCGCCGTAGCATCAACCGTTTTGGTTTCGACATCGTGAACCCTTTCATTACGTACAACAGCGCTTACTCCTACCGCCAGGGCAACCCTGACATCAGGCCCATGCTGATGCAGAGCGTGGAAGCCAGCTGGAGCCACAAGTACCAGCTCTTCACCACCCTGGGGTACACCCGCATCAAAGACAACCTGAGCATCGTAGTGCGCCAGGACCCTGCCACCAAAATCATGGTGCAGAGCTTCGAGAACCAATCGAACATGAACGTGGGATCCGCCACCGTGGTATGGACAAAGCCCGTAGCGCCCTGGTTCCGCACCACCATCACGGCCATGGGCCTGTACCTGAACATCAACACCCTGCTCGATGGCGTGCAATACAGGAAAGACAACATCACGCTGATGCTCAACACCCAGAACGCCATTACCCTGCCCAAAGGCTTCACCGCCGAAGTGAGCGGCGCCTTCCAGAGCCCGATCACCATGGGGTACGCCAGCCTGAAAAGCATGGGGTATGTGGACCTTGGCCTGCGTAAAACCATCATGAAGGGCAACGGCTCCCTGAAGCTCGGCGTAAACGACGTGTTCAATTCCCGCCAGTTCCGCTTCGACGTGGTGTACGGCAGCGTGAACAACCAGAGCAAACACGAAATGGACACCCGCGTGGTGAACCTGACGTTCAACTACAAATTCGGGAACAAGAACGTGAAACAGAACAAAGCCCGCAAAAGCACCATAGAGGCCGAAGCCGGCAGAACCGCCACACCATCCATGTAGCATAAAAGTTCCCCGGCCATACCGGGGAACTTTCTTTATTTTAGCGATAACTATACACACCATGTTGAGAACAATCCAGGAATTCATAGGCCGCGAGTGGAAAAAGATACTGATCCTGCTGATAGTGGCCATCGCCTATCAGCTGTTTTCGTTTTTCTTCCTGTACACGATGGACCCCGAGCTGGCCAAAGATTCCTACGACCGCCTGGGCGGCTTCTTCAGGCATTCCGCCAAAAGCGTCGTTGAATTCACCTTCACCTTTTACGTACTCATCTGGCTGGCCTGGCTCCCGCTGCTGCAAAAGCGGAAAATCCTGCGGTTTTTCCTGCTGATAGTGGGGCTGTTTGTATTGAAGGCCGGATACTCCGTGCTTTTCGAATTCAATAACGTCAACTTCAAGATAGACCAGAACCAGAAAGGCCTGGCCGAATTCATCCGCGACCACAAGTTCCTGTTTTATGTGATCTCCATGGGCGTGGTCTACCTGTTCACCCTGCTGGCCAGCCTGGTGGTGGCCGTGATCATCGACTTCAACCACCGCAACAAACGGCATAAAGCGCTCGAAAAAGAAAAGCTCGACGCCGAACTGTCCGCCATCAAATACCAGATCAATCCCCATTTCCTCTTCAACTCCCTCAGTTTCATCTACAGCAAAACGGTGCCGCTGAGCGAAGAAGTGAGCAATGCCGTGCTGCTGCTGAGCGACATCATGCGATACGCGCTGGGCAAGGAAGAAGACGCCGAGGGGAAAGTGGCGCTGGAAAAGGAGATCACCCATCTGAAAAACGTGATCGAGATCAACCAGATGCGCTTCAACAATAAACTGAGCATCCAGTACGTGGAAGACCTGCGGAACCCCAACGCCCGCATCACCCCCCTGGTGCTCATCACCCTGGTGGAAAACGCCTTCAAGCACGGCGACCTGCTCGACCCTGCCAACCCGCTGGTGGTCAGGACCGAGTCCGACGAACAGCAAATCCGGTTCTATATCCGGAACAAAAAGAAAACCGGCCCGAAGGAACTTTCCACCAACATCGGCCTCAACAACGTGAAGCAGCGCCTGCAGCTGATGTACGGCGACAAATACCAGTTTCACATTACCGACGGCGAACATTTCTATACCTCCGAACTCACGATCAATATATAAGCCATGATTAACTGCATAGTGATAGACGACGAACAGCACGCCATTGATCTGCTGACGCACCATATCCGGCAAACGCCCTTCCTGAACCTGCTGTACACCACCACCGACCCGCTGGAAGGCCTGCAGCTGCTGCATCAGCACCGGATAGACCTGATTTTCCTCGACGTGCAGATGCCTTCCATGACCGGCATCGACTTCATCAAGGCCATCAACGGCAAAAGCAAGGTGATACTGACCACCGCCTACAGCGAATACGCCATGGAAGGCTTCGAGAACGAAGTGCTCGATTACCTGCTGAAGCCCATTTCCTTCGCCCGTTTCATCAAGGGCGCGCAACGCGCCCTCAGCATGATTCAGCCCGCCGCACCCGCCGCCCGCGACGAAGACGATTTCATCTTCGTTAAAACCGAACAGAAAGGGAAGCTCATTAAAATCAACATCAAAGACATCCTGTTCATCGAAGGGCTCAAGAATTACGTTAAAATCCATACCCGCCAGGGAGAAGGCATCATTGCCCTGCTGAATATGAAAGACCTGGAAGAACGGCTGCCCGCCGCCGAATTTGCCCGGACCCATAAATCGTACCTCCTCGCCACCGGCTTCATCCGGATGATCGAAGGCAACCAGGTGCACCTGGAGCATACCTCCGAAACCGTGCCCGTAGGCGATACCTACCGCGAGGCTTTTATGAACCAGATGAAGGGGAAGATCATGACCAATAAAAAATAAACCAGGCCGGCCATACGCCCAGCCCGGTTTTTCAAGAACAATAAAAGAGTAGCACCTACCGGTGTGATATCGAAGAGCGCGGGCTCCTCCTGGATATAAATGTCATCTAAAGTGGTGGTGGATGGTTCGGAAGTACAGTTGAAAGATAGAATCTTTAAAATTTTGTTAAAAAAACCAGCGACAATCCTGATAATCCGGTTACAATCGACAAAGAAGTTTGCAGCCATTTAGCAAGGGATTGAAAACATTCATACAAGAGACACTAAATCAATTCATTATGCCATTTAATAGGGGCATATATATTTTGCAACCGTTAGCAAAATGGCAAAAAAGAACAGTTTTCCATTCATATACCATCAACGAAACAGGGCTTGATTGACAAAATTATGACAAACTGCATTTTAACCAGGACACAAGCGAGACCATCTCCCCGGCATACGCCGCAGGCTTTCCGGCAGGAGGTAGCGCAAAGCGGGCATGCCGCCGTTACCCCGGTCCGCCGGTTGCCCGTTGCTGCGTTTCCTAACGGTGTGGGTTATACTAAAATTGCCGCCGGCCGCGCCTTTCCCCGTCGCAGATTCAATTGGCAGACATTTTGCGAATCCCTATTTTTGCCTGATAAATTGGCCTTCCCCTGAAGAAAGTTCGCAAAATATTGACCATCGCCCTGCTGAGCGTGCTGGGCCTCATTCTGCTGGTCAGCATCCTGATTAATATTCCCGCCGTGCAAAACGTGCTGGTAGGCCAGGTGACCAAACGCCTGAGCAAGCAGCTGGCTACGCGCGTGGAAGTAAGCCGCGTGAACTTCAGGCTGTTTAACAGCATGCGGCTGGAAGGCACGTTGATAGAGGATCATAAGCACGATACGCTGCTCTACGCCGGCGTTCTCCAGGTGCGGATTACCGACTGGTTCTTCATCCAGGAAAAGCCCGTGCTCAAGTTCGTAGGGCTCGAAGACGCCCAGGTGAACCTCGTTCGCCCGAAATTCGACTCGGTATGGAATTACCAGTTCATTATCGATGAATTCGGCGGCTCCCCCTCCCCTCAGCCTAAAACCGAAAAAAAGACCGGCGTTTCGCTCGACCTGAAAAAGGTAGACCTCAAACGGGTGAAGTTCAATATCATCGACGGATGGGTGGGCGAAGACATGCGCGTGGCCGCCAACCGCATCTACCTCGACGCCGAGCGCCTCGACCTCCGGGCCCACGACGTGCTCATCAACGAATTTACCCTCGACCGCCCCGAGTTCATCATCTCCAGCTATGCCGCCACCCGGCCCAAGCGCAAGCCGGTGCCGCCATTGCCCACTGTTACGCCCCGTCCGCTCGACAGCCTCCAGCCGGTTCCCCTCCGCTGGAACGCGGATAACTGGAAGCTCGTGGTGAAGTCAATGCGCATCAGGGACGGCCTCGTCGGCGTCGATAACCTCCAGGACTCCGTTCCGTCTACCGAGGGCCAGTTCGACCCTTCGCACATCCGCTTCGGCAACATCAACCTGTCCATTTCCAACAGCAGCCTCGTCAAAGACAGCATTTTCGCCGACCTGCGGCTCACCACCCGCGAGCGCAGCGGCTTTGAGGTGAAAGACCTCCGCAGCCGGTTTAAAATGTCGCCCGTAGAAATGGAATTCAATAACCTCGACCTGGTGACCAATAACAGCCACATCCGCGATTATTACACCATGCAGTACGAGGACCTCAGCGACATGAACGACTTCGTGGACGCGGTGACCATGCGGGCCAACTTCAAAAACACCCGCCTCTCGTCCGACGACATCGCGTATTTCGCCCCGCCGCTCAGCAGCTGGAAAACGGAATTGTCCGTCAACGGCCGGGTGCACGGCCCGGTGAGCAACCTTTCCGGCGACAGCCTCGACCTCAAGGGCGGCAACCATACTCGCCTGAAGGGCGACATCACCATGCGCGGCCTGCCCTACATTGAAGAAACCTTCATCGACTTCACAGCGCACGACCTGCAAACCAGCGGGCAAGACATCCGGCAGTTTTTTCCCATGCTCAAAGACATTACCGCCGTACGCACCGACCTCATTACCCGCCTCGCCTTCCAGGGCACCTTTACCGGTTTCGTGACGGACTTCGTGGCCTACGGGAAATTCCAGACCAACCTCGGCAACCTCGATTCCGACCTCAACTTTAAAACCAGCAAAGACGTGCCCGTGTATTCCGGCCGCCTCACGGCCGACAATTTCCAGCTGGGCACCCTGCTCGACAATAACATCGTGTCCACCGCCAGCTTCCAGGCCAAAGTCAAAGGCGAGGGCTTCAATTTCCAGACCCTCAAAGCCTCGCTGGAAGCCGACGTGAAACAGATCGGCCTGTACGGCTACGACTACCGCAACCTGGCCGTGGAAGGAGAAATGAGCAAACGCTTCTTCAACGGTTCGCTCGCCGTGAACGATCCCAACCTCGATATGGACTTTACCGGCACCATCGACTTCAACA
>CBFGZV010000015.1:0-118796 GCA_965653365.1 uncultured Chitinophaga sp.
TGAGGATATTGCTCGTATAAACTATCTACAAAAGGGGTGTTGGCGTGCTCTATGGCGTCGGCGGCGGGCACTTTGCCCTGGCCCCAGCCATCCATGATGATCAGGATCGCTCTTTTATTTTCCATACAATAATCCGTTGTGCGTTTTTGAGTGAATCGGGTCGTGAAATTAATAATAACATCCCTTTCCGCATTTAAAATTTTCATTTTACGGCGATCCGGCGCTTATTTTAACATGTTATTCATTTGTAATAGATTTGCCGCTGCTGGATAGCACAATGATGGGATATTAACTGATCACCGGCAAATTGGCACAGTTTTAGCACCTTTTATTGTTGATAAAAGTATAATACGACTTAAAAAACGGATAATGAAAAAACTAATCTTTTTGCTGGGGGTACTGGCGGCCTGTGGTATGTTCACAGCTTTTACCCTGATGGCGGGACCGTTTGAAGACGTGATCAGCGCCATAAAGCAGGGGGATGCCGGTAATCTGGGAAAACACCTCGACAATACGGTGGAGATCAATATGATGGGCAAATCCAATTCCTACAGCAAGGCACAGGCTGAAATCATTCTGAAGGATTTTTTCGGCAAAAACAATGTAAAATCTTTCGAACTGATCCATAAAGGCGGGCCCGAAGGCGGCTCCCAGTTTGGTGTGGGGAACCTGGTTACCTCCGGCGGCAATTACCGTACATCCTTCTTCCTGCAGAAAAAAGGAAGCACCTTTGTACTGAACGAACTACGATTCGAGAATAAATAACGGAAATTCAGCTTAAGAACGAGGAAATTGTAAAAGGCTTTCGCAATGGCGGAAGCCTTTTTTGTTTGTAACTTGCCATTCAACTTTTCAGAATTACATGTTAGAGAAAGCAATACTGACGGATTTTATCAGCAAGGCACTGGCGGAAGACATCGGAAACGGCGATCATAGCACCCTTGCCTCCATTCCTCCCACCACCCGCGGCACCGCCCGGCTGAAGATCAAGGAAAACGGCGTGCTGGCCGGTATGGAAGTGGCTGAAGCGGTGTTCCGGTACCTGGACATGTTCACCGAATTCAAACCCTTCAAGCTGGACGGCGACGAGATGAAAGCGGGCGAACTGGCTTTTGAGGTGGATGCGGCTGTGCACACGCTGCTGATGGCCGAGCGCCTGGTGCTCAACTGCATGCAGCGGATGAGCGGCATCGCCACCCTTACCCGCCAATACACCGAAAAACTGAAAGGCTACCATACCCGGGTGCTCGACACCCGTAAAACCACCCCCAACTTCCGCCTGCTCGAAAAAGAAGCCGTGCGCATCGGCGGCGGGGTGAACCACCGGATGGGGCTGTACGACATGATCATGCTGAAAGACAACCACATCGATTTCTGCGGCGGCATCACTCCGGCGGTCACCAATGTGGTGGCCTACCTCCGGCAGAAGAACCTTTCGCTGCAAATCGAAGTGGAAGCCCGCAGCCTGGACGATGTGCGGGAAATTCTCGCGGTGGGCCAGGTGCACCGCATCATGCTCGACAATTTCACGCCGGAACAGATACCCGCCGCATTGGCACTCATCAACGGCCGTTACGAAACCGAAGCCTCCGGCGGCATTACGCTGGCTAACGTGGAAGACTATGCGAAAACGGGCGTCGACTTCGTGTCTGTGGGCGCCATTATCCACCATGCCGTGAGCCTCGACCTGAGCCTGAAGGCCGTTATCAACCCCCACAAATAACTGTTTTGAGGAAGATACTCATCATCATAAACCGCAAGGCGGGCACCGACCGGGAGAAACGGCTGGGAGAGGCCATCCGCCGGCATTTGCCGACCGGGGAGTTCGCAGTGGAAACTACCTACCTGCAGTACCTCGGTCACGGCGCCGACCTCGCGCGCGATGCCGTGCGGCGCGGCGTAGATACGGTGGTGGCCGTGGGCGGCGACGGGTCGATCAATGAAATTGCGCAGGGCCTGCTGGGTTCCCGCACGGCCCTGGCCATTGTGCCGCTGGGCAGCGGCAACGGCCTGGCGAGGGCCCTCAAAATACCGCTGGATGCGGGTCTGGCGCTCGAAGTGGTAGCCAGGGGAGAGAAGCGGCCCATGGATGCCGGTTTCGCCAATGAGCATCTTTTCCTGAGCAATGCCGGCGTGGGCTTCGACGCACTCATTGCCGACCGCTTCCGCCACAGCAAGAAGCGCGGCCTCATCAACTATGCGCGCCTCGTTATCGGCGGGTTTTACAGCTACCGCCCTGCCGCTTACAACATCCGGGTAGATGGGCAGGAGCAGGGTCGCAAGGCCTTCCTGATGACGGTGGCCAACGGCAACCAGTTCGGTTACGAGTTCAAACTGGCCCCACAGGCCAGTGTGTTCGACGGCTTGCTCGACGTTTGCCTGGTGCCGCCGCTGAAGTTCTGGGATCTGCTGCCCCTGAGCATCCGCTCGCTGCGCGGCAGCATTCACCAGAGCCGCTACATGGAACATTATACCGGGAAAGAAATTGAAGTGAGCAGTAACGATCTCAACTGCCTGCAGGTAGATGGCGACGCCGTGCCGCTCACCAACGGGAAAACAGTGTATTTTCGCATTGCGCAGGGCGCCCTCCAGGTGATGGTGCCCGCGCAGTAAAACCAGCATTATGAGCAAGAAAAAAACAGGCGGCGGCATCGTGTACTCCACCGACCCGAATTTCTCCTACCAGAACGATACACCCGAAGAACAAAATACCTTGCCGCCCGCGCAACAGCAGCTGAAAGTGAAGCTCGACACCAAACAGCGCGCAGGTAAAACCGTTACCGTAGTGGATGGTTTTATCGGTACTGCCGACGACCTCGAAAAACTCGGCAAAGACCTGAAAACAAAATGTGGCACCGGCGGCAGCGCGAAAGATGGCTTAATCCTTATCCAGGGCGACTACCGCGAAAAGGTGGTGAAGTGGCTGCAGGACTGGGGCTATAAAGCAAAATAAAAAACCGCGAACGGCGGGTTGCCCGGCCATTCGCGGTCTGTTGTTCGCCTGCTGCGGCGCGCCGGTTTGATTCGCCGCCGCTTCGGGCATTATCTGCTCACCGGCGCTGGCGCTTTCGCAAAGCAACCTGGTTGCCGGCAGGCTTGGCGCGGTTATTTGCAACAGCGCTTAATTGAAGCCGTCGCGTTTTCGCCGCCGGCCTCGCGCATTACCGGTTTACCAGTTTCAGCGCACCTTCCGAGTAACGTTCCCCGCTGATGGAATATCCGCTCATCAGCCCGTTGATCTCTTTCACATCTTTTTCGGAGAGCTGCACGTCCACGGCGGCCGCGTTTTCCTGCAGGTATTTACGGCGTTTGGTGCCGGGAATGGGGATGATGTCGCTTCCCTGCGCCAGCAGCCAGGCAAGGGCCAGCTGTGAAGTTGTACAGTTTTTGCCTGCCGCAACGGCTTCGAGCGCTTCCACGATTTTCAGGTTATGGGCAAACGCTTCTTCCTGGAAGCGGGGCAGATTCCGGCGGAAATCGTCCTGGTCGAGCGCCTTCACGTCTTTCATGGCGCTGGTCAGCGCGCCGCGCCCCAGCGGGCTGTAAGGCACCACGGCGATGTTGAGCTCGCGGCAGGTACCGAGAATTTCTTTTTCAATGTCGCGCACAAACAGGGAATATTCGCTTTGCAATGCGGCGATCGGGTGCACTGCGTTGGCTTTCCGGATAGAGGCGGCGGAAGCTTCGGAGAGGCCGAGGTAGCGCACTTTGCCTTCTTTCACCAGCTCCGCCATGGCGCCAACGGTTTCTTCGATGGGCACTTCCGCATCTACGCGGTGAGCGTAATAAAGATCTATCACGTCTGTGCCAAGCCGCTTCAGGCTTGCTTCACAGGCTTTCTTCAAATATTCAGGCGAGCCGTCGAAATAGGTGCTGTTATCGTCGCGGTAACGGAACCCGAATTTGGTGGCGAGAAATACGTCTTTGCGCCGGGTGGCCAGTACTTTGGATAGTTGTTCTTCGTTGAGGCCTTTGCCGTACATGTCTGCCGTGTCCCAGAAATTGATGCCGAGGTCAAGCGCCATCTGCAGCGTAGCCTGCGATTCCGCGTCGTCGCGCTGGCCGTAGGCGAACGCCATACCCATGCATCCCAAACCGATGGCGGATACTTTTTCTCCGGATTTTCCAAGTGTTCTGTATTGCATAATAAAACAGGATTTTATGGTTACAAATGTACGCGGCGCCGGAATGTCCGGTGTTGCGCGATTCAAACAAGAAATTGCAAAAATCAACGAATCAATGTACGCGCGGGTTTGCGGGAAAATGCAACGATTGTTGCACTTTTTAATTTGGTTAGTTTGAAAAGAATATCCATCTTGTACACCTCCATTTATTGACCAAAATCAGGGACTCGTTTCCTATGACTGGCGTTTTTGGAGAAGCCGGTTGTCTTTACAAGTTCCACTTCTCCAAAAGCCAGTTGCTAATGAACTGGCTTTTTGTTTTTCCATTTTTTCTTCCTGCTGATATGATTGTTCCCGCATGCGCCTGAATCGAGCGGGAGGTGCTGTGTCCGTGTTTCCCGTGCGGAAACAAAGGTCCGGTATTTTATCGTGCGCCGGGGATTAATTTCACCATCCCTTTGAAAGCGCCGGGGCCGTAATCGGGAAAAGCCGTTTTCAACGGAGGATGAGCGAAACCTGCACAGGGAGAACAATGAAAAGCTGGAGGTTCGTTGAACGGTGGCAAGCCGCTGAAGTATCCGCAAACAGGGCGCTCTTATGTTTTTTGTACCATCGAAACTCGGGCTGGCGCCCGGTTTGGCAAAAATCTACCTTGCGAAAACGAACTCCACCTCTCCGAAGCCGAGCTGCAGCATGTCGCGTCCCTTTTCAAGGCAGAGGCGGCCGTCCGGCAGTACATCGCGGATGACGCCCTGGAAAATCTCCCCGTTTTTTTTGTAAAGCGCCGGCTCGTTGAAGCGGATAAGCGCGGCTTTGTATTCCCCGAGCAGGGTGTCGAACCGGCCGGGCTCGAGCTGGTTCCGGCGGCGGTCGAGGCAGGCGCAAAGCTCGTGCGCCAGGTCAATGCTGTTCCAGGTTTTCCCCGTGATCTGCCGGAGCGATACCGGGTTGGCGAGGCTTTCCGGGAACCGCGGCGTGTTGATGTTCAGGCCGATGCCGGCTATGGCATATTGCCAGATATTGCCCCGCAGCACGTTCTCTATCAGGATGCCCCCTGCCTTTCTGTCACGCCAGTAAATGTCGTTGCTCCACTTGATCCGGGCTTCGTCGCCGGCATATGCGGAAAAGAAATCATACGCACCCAGGGCCACGGCCACGCTTAGCATGAATTGCTCAGACAGGGCCAGGGCGGGCTGCAGCACGGTTGTTAACATAATATTCTCGCCGGGGGCCGAATGCCATTGCTTTCCCCGCTGGCCTTTCCCGGCCGTCTGCTCCATCGCGAACCAGGTGGCGCCGTCTGCCACCATGCCCTCATTCACCCGGGCCATGGCATAGTTATTGGTGCTGTCTACACTGTCCAGCACGTGAAATGGGTTACCGATCACTCCGCCAGTTTTATCGTTGAGGAACAAAGTAAAGCATTTTAACAATTTTTTACCGCTTCATTCGTCCTCTCATATATAAGCGTATATGATATTTTGGCGCTGGTTTAGTAATTTTGGAGATTAAAGATTATTTTTAACAAAAACAGCATTTATTGGCACCCTTGACCATTCTTAATAGCAGGAAAAAAGCGGCGGCACGCATCACCCGGAATAGCAAGATATTTACTACCATCATAAAGGCCATACAGGACAAAAAAGGGGAGAATATCGTTTCCCTTGATCTGCGCAAGATCCCTGAAGCGGTTGCGGACTTCTTTATCATTTGTGAGGCCAATTCCAACACGCAGGTAAAAGCCATAGCGGACTTTGTGGAAGAAGAAGTGAAAATGCATACAGGGGAAACACCCTATAAGCATGAGGGATTTACTGCGCAACAATGGATTCTGGTTGACTATGTGAACATTGTGGTTCATATTTTTATCCCTGAAACCCGTAAGTTTTACAAACTGGAGGAGATGTGGAGTGATGCGGAACAGGTGGAACACCTTGAAAACTGAACAAAACCCCCGGTTTTGTATTAATTATTTGTATAAACAGACAACAACACTCACGTAAAGGAGCGAACGATCATGGAAAAAGGAGGCAACAACTATAGTAAGGGATCAGAAAAATCTCCGAAAAAAGGGCCAAAGTTTAATATATACTGGGTTTATGCCTTCATCGGCATTGCCTTGCTGGCAATGAACTTTGTTGAGCTGGGCACCAAACCCAAGGAACTGACCGGTTTTAAACAATTCCAGCAGGAATACCTGCGCACCGGCGACGTTGACAAGCTGGTGGTGGTGAATAAAAGACTGGTGGAGGTTTACATCAAGAAAGACCGGTTGAACGATCCCAAGTACGAAACCGTTTCGAAAAGCCGTTTCGGACAGCCGAACCCCGGTCCGCATTACCAGTTCACCATCGGCAGCGTGGAAAGCTTCCAGAAAGAGCTGGAAAAAGCACAGGCAGACATGCCGCTGGCAGACCAGATGAACGTGTCTTACCAAGACCGTCAGAACTGGTTTGATCCGCTGATGCAGATTTTACTGCCCATCCTGCTGTTGATCGGTATGTGGATATTGCTGATGCGTAAAATGGGCGGCCCTTCCGGCGGAAGCGGCGGTCCCGGCGGTATCTTCAACATCGGCAAATCCAAAGCCACCCTGTTCGACAAAGGCACCCGTGTAAACATCACCTTCAACGATGTGGCCGGCCTCGACGAAGCAAAGGTGGAAGTAATGGAAATCGTGGATTTCCTCAAAAACCCGAAAAAATACACCGCACTCGGTGGCAAGATACCCAAAGGCGCATTGCTGGTAGGCCCTCCGGGCACCGGTAAAACCCTGCTGGCCAAAGCCATGGCCGGCGAAGCACAGGTGCCCTTCTTCTCCATGAGCGGCTCCGACTTCGTGGAGCTCTTCGTGGGCGTAGGCGCCAGCCGGGTGCGCGACCTGTTCAAGCAGGCCCGTGAAAAAGCGCCGTGTATCATCTTCATCGACGAGATCGACGCGATCGGCCGCGCACGCGGTAAAAACGTGATGATGAGCAACGACGAGCGCGAAAACACCCTCAACCAGCTGCTGGTAGAAATGGACGGTTTCGGTACCGACAGCGGTATCATCATCCTGGCTGCCACCAACCGCCCGGATGTGCTGGACAGCGCACTGCTGCGCCCCGGCCGCTTCGACCGTCAGATTTCCATCGACAAACCGGACCTGGCGGGCCGCGAGCACATCTTCGACGTGCACCTGAAACCCATCAAAACTTCACCCAACCTCGATATCAAAAAACTGGCCTCCATGACGCCCGGTTTCGCCGGCGCAGACATCGCCAACGTCTGCAACGAAGCGGCCCTCATTGCCGCCCGTAAAGGCAAAACGGAAGTGGAAATGGAAGACTTCAACGACGCGATCGACCGTGTGATCGGCGGGCTGGAGAAAAAGAACAAAATCATTTCTCCCGAAGAAAAAGAAGTGATCGCCTACCACGAAGCAGGCCACGCCATCTGCGGCTGGTACCTCGAACACGCCAACCCGCTGGTGAAAGTAACCATCGTACCGCGTGGCGTAGCGGCCCTCGGATATGCGCAGTACCTGCCCAAAGAGCAGTACCTGTACAACACCGAGCAGCTGATGGACGACATCTGCATGACCCTCGGCGGCCGTGCGGTGGAAGACCTCGTGTTCGGCAAAGTATCCACCGGCGCGCAGAACGACCTCCAGGTGATCACCCGCATGGCTTACGCAATGGTAACCGTATACGGTATGAACGACAAAATCGGCAACGTGTCTTTCTACGACCCGAACAGCGACCAGGCGTTCACCAAGCCGTATTCTGAAGAAACGTCCAAAATGATCGACCAGGAAGTACGCCTGCTGATCGAAAAAGCCTACGAGCGCACCAAAGCACTCCTGGCCGATAAAATGGAAAACGTGAAACTGCTCGCGCAGGAATTGCTGAAGAAAGAAGTGCTCTATAAAGACGACCTGGAACGCCTCATCGGCAAACGCCCGTACGATTCGCACAAAGAGCACCATCTGAATAAAGAAGGCATGACGACCGACGGTGTGCATCCTTCCGATATCATCAACCCTTCACCGGCCAACGTAATTTCAGAATAAGGATGAAAGTCTCTCCTGCCAAAGAAAATATCCTGAAGAGAGTCAGGAATGCGCTCAGCCAGCCTGTGCAACTGCCGTTCCCCAACGCGGAAGGCAACAACCCGGTGTTCGAGACCAAACACGACGGACTGGAAATGAAATTCGCCGAAGAGTTTTCAAAGCTCCAGGGTAAATTCATCTTCTGCTCCAGCCGCGACGAACTGGCGGAAAACCTCCAGGCGCTCGTGGAAAACAAAGAGTGGACGCACGTGCACTGCAAAACGCCCTCGCTCGAGAAAATACTGGAACCTTACAAGCCGGCATACCTGAACATCGGCGACATGTACACGCTCGATGCAGCCATCACGGATTGTGAATGCCTCATCGCCCGCACCGGCACCCTCGTATTATCGGCGGCACAGCCCTCCGGGCGCGCCCTGCCGGTATTCGCACCGGTGCACATCGTGATCGCCTACACCCATCAGCTGGTATTTGACCTGAAAGATGGCATCGCCAAGGTGAAGGACAAATACCAGGGCCAGCTGCCTTCCATGATCTCTTTCGCCACCGGCCCGAGCCGCACGGCGGACATCGAGAAAACACTGGTGGTAGGGGTGCATGGGCCGAAGGAAGTATATGTTTTCCTGCTCGATGAATAGTAAATGATTATTGAATACAATACATGTAAAATGCAAAAGGAAATCATCACTTTTGCATTTTACATTTAAGTACGTACCATGGAACTGTTATTACCGGAAGGCAAACGCATCTACTTCGCATCCGACTTTCACCTCGGCGCTCCCGATATGGAGAAGAGCCGCGAGCGGGAAAGGCTGGTGGTGCGCTGGCTCGATGAGGCCGCCCGCGATGCGCAACACATCTTCCTGGTAGGCGACCTGTTCGATTTCTGGTTCGAATACAAACACACCATCCCAAAAGGCTACACCCGCCTCCTCGGCAAACTCGCCGAACTGCGCGACAAAGGCATCGGTATTTCGGTTTTCATCGGCAACCACGA
This sequence comes from uncultured Chitinophaga sp., assembly GCA_965653365.1. Lineage (GTDB taxonomy): Bacteria > Bacteroidota > Bacteroidia > Chitinophagales > Chitinophagaceae > Chitinophaga. The sequence goes on from CBFGZV010000015.1 coordinate 9,173, forward strand.
CATGTGGATGAACGGCTACTTTGAAGAGGAGCTCGACATTCCCGTGTATTACGAGCCACAGACCTATACCATTGCCGGCAAACGCTTCTACATCGGGCACGGCGACGGCCTTGGTCCCGGCGACCACGGCTATAAATTCCTGAAAAAGGTGTTCCGCAACCCCCTGTGCCGTTCGCTTTTTTCCCTCATCCATCCCAGCTGGGGCATTGCCATGGCCAACTACTGGAGCCGCAAAAGCCGCGCCTCTACCGGTTCGCAGCTCGAAGAGTTTTTAGGCGAAGAGGAGGAATGGCTGGCCATCTACAGCAAGGAAATCCTGCAGAAAGAACATTTCGATTATTTTATTTTCGGGCATCGCCACCTGCCGTTAGACCTGAAGGTGGGCGCCAACAGCCGCTATATCAACCTCGGCGACTGGCTGAACTACCACTCCTATGCCGACTTCGACGGGCAGACGGCTACACTGAAGTATTACGGAAAATAAGCGGCGCGCGGCCGGTTGACGACAGCTTTTGCTACAGGCGGTACGAATGGTCAAACCACGTTCGGACCGCGGATAAGCCGTTTCATGGCCGCAATGTGCCGGCCGGGGTAAAACGGGTGCTGTGGAAACGGCTGCTTAACTCAAAATTTCATTCAGAATCGGCGGTGAATGCAGCTCCTTGAAATCCGGGATGTGGAGCTGATAGAAATCGAGGTAGGCGTACAACAGGTTCCTTCTCCTGTCTTTACTCAATTCAATGGTGCCGAGATCCGATGGATGCCGGACTTGCTGCAGCCGGTCGGTGATCTGGCTCGACACCTCGTCGAGGTACTGGGTATGGTGCGGCGGCAGGTCGGTAAAAATGCCCTGTTGCAAGTCCAGGTAAGGGGTATAGGGCGAGTAATGCCCGGCAAAATGGAAGCCCAGGTGGGCGGCCAGTTTCAGCGTAAAGTACAGCGGGATGTTAGCAGCCGCACCGGAAGTGGCTGCATCGAGCGCTTTAAAACTGTCCGCCGCAAAGTTGTACAGTTCCGGTTGCGCTTCCGGCTGTTTGAGCGTTTTCTGCAGGAGTTCGATGAGATAGAGCGCCACCGTGTTTTTCACGATGTTCACGTGCATGGACGTATACACATGGCCCAGTTTGAATTCCGAAATGCGTTGAAGGTTTTTCTGTTCGTGGTGGTACACCACCAGGTCGAGAATATTGCCGGGCTGCAGGAGGTTGCCTTTGGCGGCTTTCGGTTTGGAGGAGCGCACCCCGTTCACGATATACGACTGGATACCGAACAGTTCTGTGAATATGCTCAGGATAAGGCTGGTGTCGCCGTATTTGACGGTGCGCAGCACTATTCCGGGTGTTTTATGCAGCATGCTGCAAAAGTCGGTTATCAGTGAATAAATACCAGCTTTGTGACGATTTTTTCCTTGCCGGCATCGTCTGAGGCGAATACGAGGTATACCCCGCTCTGTGGGCGGCGCCCCGTGTAATCCCTACCATCCCATACAGCTTGGCCGCCATGGGCGCGGGTTTGATGCACAAGACGACCGGCGGCGTCGGTAATTTTCACAACCGCATTCTGCACCAGCCCGCGGATGGCGATGGTGCCGTTATAGCCCGCTGGTACGGGATTGGGGAATACCAGCACTTCGCTTCCCTGCACGTTTTCCCCTTCGGTGGCAGTGCCCCGCCACGACAAAAGGCCGGCGGCCGTCGCAAAAAACACCTCACCGGTGGCGGGGTGGATGGCGATGCGGTGAATGACGTTGGAAGGCAAGGGGCTGTTGGCGGCGTCAAAATGTTCAATGATCTTTTCCCCGTTCGCCGATACCAGCCAAACGCCGTTTTGCGTGCCCACCCATTTGCGGTTGGCGCCGTCTACAGCAATGGTGTTGACCTGTTCATTCTGGAAGAGGTAACCGGCGAAATTATCCTCCCGCAGCACCGGCCAGTACGCCTCGCACATGGTGGCCGGACATTGCACCACCGCTACTCCCCTGGCGGAGCCTATCCATATGTACCCGTCTTTATCTTTTGCGATGCAACGCACGTCGGCCGATGGCAGGTTGCCCTGCCCCGCACCGGGCTTGTAGAGCTTCCATCGGTCGTCGGCAACATTCTCCGGGCTTGCCCCGTGATTGAAAACGAATACCCCGTTTCCGCGCGGCGACACTATCCATTTCTGATCCGCATCGTCTACCAGCACCTGGCTAACGGCGTTGCCTGTATGAAAAATGGGGATGGAGAAATCGAGCCAGGTATTGTCGGGCCGGCGCATATGCAGGTTGTAAGCCGCCCCGAATGTGCTGACCCACAGCCGCCCTTCCCGGTCGGTGGCAAGGCCGCTGACCAGGGAGTCGCCGCCGGGCTTGATCGTAGTGTTGGCGGCAACGGCCAGCAGTCCTCCGCCGAACGAACCGGCGAACATTTCGTTGCCGGCAGGGCTGAGGGTGATCAGGTCGCGGAGCGTGTTCGGGTAGGGGAGATGCTGCCATTCCTCCTGGTCGAACTTAAACAGCCCGGCGGTATTGCGGGTGCCCTGCCAGTTGGGCGTTACCGTGCCGGGCGCCGCCCAGAGCGCCCCGTCGTGCACCAGCATCTCGCCGGTTATGATACTGTAAGGGGCATTCGGTGTGAAGTTGGTGGAACTGCCGTTACTGAAGCGTATCAACCCGCTTTCGGCATCGGCAATCCAGGTGGCCTGGCCGGCAATGGCGGCAGCTACGGGCGCTGCTGTGGGAAAGGTCGCTGTTGGCGCGCCGGCGGCGGAAAGCTGCAGCATACGGCCGGGCTGGGCCACGAATACCGCCCCACCTGCAACGCCGAAGTGCGTAATGGGCTCGCCATTGGTGAACCATAGCCGACGGCCGCTGCCTTGTAAAACGAAAATGCTGTCGCGGTCGAGGGCCAGCAGCTGGTTGCCGGCGACGGCGAGACCTGAGGCGCTTCCCCAGGCCGTCATCGCTTCCCAACTGGCGGGATCGGCCAAATTGCGGCCCTGTTGGGGCGCCCGCAGGATGCCGGATGTGGTGGCGGCGTATAGATACTGGGCGTCCTGCGCCAGGGCCGTAACGGCGCCGATGCGGTAGCTGTCCGCGATCTCCAGCCGGCTCAGGTTGATTACCACAATGCCTGCGCCGGTGGCCAGGCAGGCATTGTTGCCGGTGAAGATGATCTGCCGGGTGCGTTTGCTGCCCGTTACCGGCGACAGTTTGAATTCCGGTATGTTGATAACGGTTTCGTTCCGGAGAATGTCGAGGTTCCCGTTGGCATAGGCGATAACCAGCGCCCCGCCCGCTTCGTGCAGCCCGATGGCTACAATGTCGCCATCGTGGAGGCCGTTGACTTTGGTGTAACGGACAATACCGTTATCTGGAAAATTGACCGCAAACACACCCTGTGAGGCGGCGCAGTACACCTTGTCCGGCGCCGCCGCGATGCCCGTTGTCTGCCGCCAGGGCAGGTGCTCGCGCCAATGCCCGATGGGGATGGGCTGGCAGCGGGCCTTCCATGGCAACAGCAGTAAAAAACAAACGAACAGGCGCGTGAACATACTTCCCCAAATGTAATAATTACGATTATCTAATATGCATAAATCATAATGAATGGTTACCTTTATGGCCTTTACCAAATCATGTAATACATATGTGGCAACGCCTGGCAGGTTTTGTTCTGAAATTCCGTTTATGGCTTCTGGCTTTGTTGTTGATCGGCACCGGCATCATGGCCTGGTACGCCAGCAAGGTGGAACTGTCTTATGAATTTACGGGAGCCATTCCCCGGGACAATCCCAAATGGCAGGAATATCAGCAATTCAAGCAGAAGTTCGGCGAAGACGGTAATATGATGGTGATCGGGATTGAAACCGACAGCATTTTCAATCTTGCGTTTTTCAGGGATTATGTGAAGCTGAACGACGACCTGCGGAAAATCCCGGCTGTTGAAAACACCCTCAGCGTGCCCGTGGCCATTAATCTGGTAAAAGACGACAGCACCCGCAAACTGAAAGCCGTGCAGCTTTTCAGCCCCGTTCCGCAAACCCAGGCCGAGCTCGACAGCCTTTCCCGGATATTCTATTCCCTTCCTTTTTACCGCGGGCTGCTTTACAGCACCAGCAGTTCTTCTTTCCTGATGGCCGTGCACATCAACAAAGGCGTGCTCAACTCCAAGGGAAGGATAAAGGTGGTGCAGGCGATTTCCCGGACTGCGGAGGCCTTCGGCAAGAAGCACAATCTGGATGTAAAGCTGAGCGGCTTGCCCATGATACGGACCATCATGGCCACCAAAGTGGCCGACGAGCTGAAGATGTTCCTGGGGATCTCATTTGTGCTGACGGCCCTCATCCTGCTGGTGTTTTTCCGTTCGTTTGGCGCCGTGCTGATGAGCATGATTGTGGTAGCCATCGGCGTGATCTGGTCCGTAGGCACCATCGTGCTCTGCGGGTACAAAATCACGCTGCTCACCGGCCTCATTCCGCCGCTGATCGTTGTAATCGGGATCCCTAACTGCGTGTATTTCCTCAATAAATACCACACGGAATATGCCATCCATGGCAAAAAAATGGAAGCGCTGGTGCGCATGGTACAGCGCATGGGCATCGTAACGCTGTTCACCAACCTGACGGCGGCCATCGGGTTCGGGGTGTTTTATTTCACGGAGAGCGAAATCCTGAAGCACTTCGGGGTAGTGGCTGGGGTGAACATCATGCTCATCTTCCTGATCTCGTTCATTTTCCTGCCCTCCGTGCTCAGCTACCTGCCGCCGCCGAAAACGAAGCACACCAGCTATCTCGACAATAAGATGTTCCGATCCATCCTGGACATGCTGAACAACCTTGTATTCAAATACCGCCCCATGGTGTACCTGTTCACCGTGCTGATGGTGGCCGCCGCCATCATCGGTATGCTGCGGCTGAAACCGGTTGGGTATATCGTAGACGACATTCCTAAAAAGGACAAATTATACACCGACCTGAAGTTTTTCGAGCGCCATTTCAAAGGCGTGATGCCGCTGGAGATCGCCATCGACACCAAAAAGAAGAACGGGGTGGTGAACCTGCAAACGCTCAACAAGCTGGATGAGCTGAGCGGTATCATTACCAGCCGCCCCGCTTTCGCGCGGCCGCTTTCCGTGGCCGAGGGCATCAAGTTCGCCAAACAGGCCTATTACGGCGGCGACAGCGCCAACTATGCCGTGCCCAACCAGTTCGACATCGGCTTCCTGGCGCCCTACCTGCGCATGAAAGGCGCTACCGGCGACAATGCATCCACCTTCACCAAGCTCGTGTCGTCGTTTATGGACAGCACGCGGCAGATCGCCCGTATGAGCGTGAACATGGCAGACGTGGGGTCTGTGGAGCTGCCAAGGCTGATCGACTCCCTGCGCCCGCACGTCAATGAAATATTCGACACCGCCCAGTATAAAGTCACCTTTACCGGCACCAGCATTATTTTCCTGGAAGGCAGCCGCTTCATCATCAACGGCCTGCTGGAAAGCATCCTGCTTGCGTTCGTGCTGATCGTTTTCTGTATGCTGTACCTTTTCCGGTCGTGGCGCATGCTGATCATTTCACTGGTGCCCAACATCATTCCGCTGCTGGTAACGGCCGGGGTGATGGGCTGGCTCGATATCGCCATCAAGCCGTCTACCGTACTCGTTTTCAGCATTGCACTGGGCATTGCGATAGACGTGACAATACGGTTCCTGGTGAACTTCAAGCAGGAGCTGCCGCTCAACAATTACGACATCTCCGCCACGGTGCGGCAAACGATCAACGAAACCGGGCTCAGCATCATTTACACCTCGCTCATCCTGTTTGCCGGGTTTATGATTTTCGCCTTCTCTGAATTCCAGGGTACCAAAGCGCTGGGCTGGCTCACGTCGCTTACCCTGGTAATGGCGATGGTCACCAACCTTACCATTTTGCCCGCCATGCTGCTGTGGATGGAAAAGGCCCTGCAGAAGAAAGCCAGGAAGAAAGAACTGTGGAAAGCGCTCGACGAAGAACCCGACCTGAAAATGGATCAGATAGGGCTGGATGAAAAAGAAGGCTGAGTCGCTCATCCCGGAAATTTACCGCTTAAACAATTTAATATCACAGGAGCATGATAAGATTTTTCCCTGTGAGGCCGCTAAAAACCTTAATCCGTGGCGTTTTGCCACGGATTTTTTTTAAATGCCACCTTAAAATAATCTAGTGGGGCACGTTCATCATATGCATACTGCCGCTTATAATAAAGCATTATATATAGCCGAGAAAAAGTAAGAGGTTTAACATGCCATTCTAACCTCTTAGTCCATGAAAAATAAGTTCCTAAAAGGCGCTCATTTGTCCGAGCGCAAGTTTAAGGAGATACTAAAGCTGTTCTCCGAAGATCTGACAGCCACGCAGATAGCGAATATTAGCGGTGTCAGCAGGGTAACCATCAACAGTTACCTCAAAAAGATAAGGATGCAGATTGTCAGGTACTGCGAGTCCCTGCAGCCTGAATCTACAGCGAATGCTGCATCCTGGGTGAGCCGTAGTTACGACCACGGGCATCACGACGGTGACACGGCCGTTGCGGTCAAAACAGATGTTGACCGTATTGTGCGGCCTGTTATTTTCGGCATCTACAAGCTGGACCAGAAAGTTTTCACAGAAATCCTTCCCGACGTCAGCCGTTCGATGATCCAGGCAATTGCCAGAGGGCGTTCCGTACTGGAAACCGTCGGCAATGCCGAGCGCATCCGCCGTTTCAACGGGGTGGTGGATCTCGGGCAGTACCGCCTGTATCACATCGGCAACGGTCATCACGATGCCGATGCCGGCAAGGCGATGCTCGATGATGTGGACGGCTTCTGGGGCCTTACCAAGCACCGGCTCGCCAAATTCAAGGGACTGAACAGGAACACCGCTTACCTGCACTTGAAGGAGTGCGAGTTCCGCTATAATTACAGGAATGAAGACCTGTATGCCACGTTGATCAATCTCTTGAAAACATTCCCATTGAACTTATCTTGACCGGCTTCTGACAGCAATAAGTAACAGTTGTGATTCGACGCCGTTAAGGTAGATTGGGTTACCAAAATCTGTTGCTTATGAAAAAGACATTGACAAATACTAGGACATGGTATGCATACGCCATGTCGCCAAATGAAACGATACAGCACTTAAATCCATTGCCTGACGGCGTTTCAGCACATAAAACATATTCAGTTGAAGGCAACTTCAACGACCAAGATATTCTAAAGAATCTCGATTTAGATTTTGGTTGATGATAAGCGGGTGATAATCTTGTCGCCTGCTTTTTCTTTTTGTACCCCTTCCAATCCGCTGTGGTGGCAAATTGCAGGCGCATATCCATATACGTTAGCAAGTCTTCATTTATTCATTACATAAAAAAAAATCTATGGCACCTCCAAAAAATTTTTACACGCATTGCGTTAAGAAATCATTAAGTGAACTATATTTGACTGTTAAAATTTCGTTAAACTACTAAATCATGCTTATGAGGAAAGGTCTAACCGCGCTTTTCCTGCTCCTGATTTGCCTCTCAGGACAGGTAATGGCGCAAAGTCGAACCGTTAAAGGAAAGGTTACGGCGGCTGAAGACGGAACGCCTATTATCGGCGCCACCGTTATCGCAAAAGGTACCAATGTCGGTACCGTTACCAATGCAGAAGGTGTTTATTCTCTGAATGTTCCTAACGGCGTAGATGTGCTCGTTGTGAAATTCATCGGTATGAAAGATACGGAAGCCAAAATCAACGGCGCTACGGTGAACGTTGTTTTGGGCGCTGACGTAACCACCCTTACAGAAACAGTTGTAACCGCCAACGCTATCCGCAGAGACAAGCGTTCGCTGGGTTACGCTTCCCCCACCGTTAAGAACGATGAGCTGACCAAAGGCCAGAGCCCCAGCGCACTGAATGCGCTGGCCGGTAAAGTGGCCGGTGTGAACATCACCAGTACCGCATCCGCTCCGGGTAGTTCTTCCCGTATCGTACTGCGCGGCGGTTCTTCCATCACCGGTAACAACCAGGCCCTGATCGTTGTGGATGGTGTGCCTATCGACAACTCCAGCATCATCGGCGGTGGAGACAGCCGTTCTTCCATCGACTTCGGTAACCGCGGCAACGATATCAACCCTGACGATATTGAGTCCATGACGGTCCTGAAAGGCCCCGCTGCAGCTGCGCTGTACGGTTCCCGCGCATCCAACGGCGCCGTGATCATCACTACCAAATCCGGCAAGAAGAGCGACAACAAACGGAACGAGGTAACCTTCAACAGTTCCGTTACCATGTCTAACGTACTGAAACTGCCTACCTTCCAGAATGACTACGGACAGGGCGGCCATGGCGAGCCCGACCCCCGCGAAAACTTCAGCTGGGGCCCGAAATTCGACGGTTCCATGCAGGAATGGGGCCAGGCCGTGAACGGCGTGCGCCTGAAAAAACCGTATTCAGCACAGCCAGACAACGTGAAGAAATTCTTCGACCTCGGCGTGGCTACCAACAACAACCTCTCTTTGTCCGGCGCCACCGACAAAACCACCTACTACCTCTCGCTGAACGCGCTCAACTCCGATGGAGTGATGCCCGGCAGCACAGACCGGTATAACAAGTACGGCCTGCGTTTCAACGGCAGCACCGAACTGACCAACAAAATCACGACCAGCATCGGCGTGAACTATAGCCGCATCAACAGCAGCATGATCCAGGGCGGCCAGGGCGACGGTTCTGTGTACGACAACGTACTGCAGACGGCACGTGACATTCCGCTGGATAAAATGGGCGACCTGAGCAACCCGTACTACAGCTACGGCGGTTTCTTCGACGCAGAAGGGAACGAGCTGTACGGTTTCTACGGCGCTTACACCACCAACCCGTACTACATCCTGAAAAACTTCAGGAACGAAAATACCGTTGACCGTGTGACCGGTAACTTCACCATCAGCTATAAACCGCTCGACTGGCTGACCTTTACCGAAAGACTGGGCGGCGACATCTATTCAGATCAGCGTAAAACCAAAGTGCCGAAATACAACTACATTTCATTCGGCACCAACAACGGCTACCGCGACTACGACCAGACCAACGGTGGTGCATATGGTGAAAGCCAGTTCAACGTGAGCGATGTAACGCACGACTTCATGGTGAACATGAAGAAAGATTTCAGCAAAGACTTCACGGCAAGCCTGTTGATCGGCAACAACATCCGCCAGCGCGTATTCAACCAGCTGGAAGCAGTGACCAACTCTGCCGGCGGCCTGATTGTTCCCAATTGGTACAACCTTGGTAACAGCAACGGCCCCGTTGAAAGCCTGAACTTCTACAGCAAACGCCGCCTGGTGGGTCTGTATGGAGAACTGAGCCTCGCTTATAAAAACATGCTGTTCCTGGGCGCTACGGCCCGTAACGACTGGTCTTCCACACTGCCGAAAGGAGGTAATTCCTTCTTCTATCCCAGTGTGAACGGTGCATTCGTATTTACCGAACTGATGAAGGATTCCAGAATATCCGAATTCCTGAACTACGGTAAAATCCGCGCCAGCTGGGCATCTGTAGGTAACGACGCAGATCCTTACCTGCTGAAATCCTACTATTCCAAAGCAGTAGTAGCCGGTGGCTTCAGCTCCACCATTTTCCCGCTGAACGGCATTCCCGGCCTGAGCCTGGACAATGTGATCGGCAACCCCAACCTGAAACCGGAGATCACCACCGCGTTCGAGGTAGGTACCGAGCTCGCCTTCTGGGACAACAGGGCTTCTATCGACTTCTCTTATTACCAGAACAAGTCTAAAGACCAGATCCTCGCTATTCCCACGCCCGCTTCCATCGGTTTCACTTCCAAAGTGACCAATACCGGCGTGGTGGAAAACAAGGGTATTGAACTGGCCGCCCGTGTAACGCCCATCAGAACATCGACCGGCTTTACCTGGGAACTGTTCGGTACTTACACCCGCAACAAAAACACCGTGGTATCCCTGGATAACGGCGTTGAGCAGATCGTGATCGGCGGCTTCGGCGGCATGAGCATCGTAGCTGCGGTGGGCAAACCTTACGGTACATTCTATGCTGAAGATGTGCTCAGAGACGAGCAGGGCCGCATCGTGATCAACAACGACGGCGGTACCAACCTGCCGCTGCTGACAGATCAGGCGCAGTACCTGGGCTCTTACAATCCCAAGTACCAGGCATCATGGGGCACCAACCTCTCTTACAAAGGCATCAGCTTCAGCGTGCTGTTCGACACCAAGCAGGGTGGTAAATTCTTCTCCCGCACCAAAGACATCCTTGGTTTTGTGGGCGCCACTCCCGAAACTTCCGAGTTCGGCCGCGATCCTTATGTACTGCCCAACAGCGTGTATCTGGAGAATGGTAAATACGTGCCCAACACCAGCGTGAAAACCGACATGGAATCCTGGTACACCAACCAGCTCGATCCTTCCGGTACGAAAGTAATCGACGCTTCTTACGTGAAACTGCGTGAGATCAGCCTCAGCTACCGCCTGCCGAAATCGCTGCTGTCACGCACCGCCCTGGGCGATGCCACCGTTGGCGTATTTGGTAACAACCTGTTCTTGTGGACACCGAAACAGAACTCCTTCGCTGATCCGGAAATCAACTCCGGCGGTGCTGGAAACGAGCAGGGCTTTGACTTTACCGCACAGCCTTCACTGAGGAACTTTGGCGTTAACCTGAAAGTGTCCTTTTAACATTGAGCAGTAAAAAAGTACAAACCATGAAAAGAACCATAAAGTATTATCTCGCAGGATTGGCCATTGCCGCGCTGATACTGCCTGGATGTAAAAAGTTCCTGGACGTCAACGAAAATCCGAACGCCACCGAAAAAGCTGGTGAAGCGCAGATTCTTCCGGCGGTGCAGGCGAATGCCGCTTATGTAACCGGTCAGTATTACCAGGTTTTCGGCGGTATGTGGGCCCAGTACTGGACGCAGTCACAAACGTCCAACCAGTATAAAACCATCGATTCTTATGCTTCTACCGCCAGCGATTTCAACACCATGTGGTCGCTGATGTACGCAGGAGGCCTTTCCGATACGGATTCGCTGATCTCCAAAAGGTTCGTGAAGAAAACGGCTAACTATGCCGCCATCGGTTATGCGATGCGCGCTTACATCTTCCAGCTGCTGACAGACGCGTTCGGCGATATTCCGCTGAAAGAAGCGCTGAAAGGCGACAAAAACCTGAGCCCTACTTACGATACACAGAAAGAAGTGTATGACAGTATTTTCGTATGGCTCGATCGCAGCATCAGCCTGGCCGATCCCGATTCTGACTTTACACCTGGCACCGACGACCTGATGGGCGGAGGAGACATGGAGTTCTGGATCCAGTTTGCCAACACGCTGAAACTGCGCGCTTACATGCGCCTCTCTGAAGTGGACGCACCCCGTGCACAGGCCGGTATTGCGGCGATGTATGCCGCAGGCGCCGAGTTCCTGTCCGGAGATGCACGTGTTGAGTACAACACCGCCGGCGGTAACCAAAACCCGCTGTACGCCGAAATGGTGGGCCTGAGCAGGGTGCAGAACATCCGCGCCAGCTCTACAGCCGTAGACAAGTTCAAAGCAAACGCAGACCCGCGCCTCACGAAGTTCTACACGCTGGTGAGCGGTGTGGTGCAGAGCACACGCCAGGGCAGCTTCGATACGACTAACACGCTGAGAGCACTGTCCCGTCCTTCCCCGCTGCTGGGTGGCGACGCGCGTACCGACGCCTCCGCCTCCGCTCCTGTAAAACTGATTTCCGAAGCGGAAAGCTATTTCCTGCAAGCGGAAGCAGCTGCAAGAACCTGGGGCACCGGCAACGCACAGGCGCTCTATGAAGCGGGCATCCGTGCCAGCTTCCTGGCATATGGCCTCACTACCGCCAACGCCAACACCTACATCGCCGGCGCCGGCAAATGGCCCGGTGGTGGCATTCCTGCCCAGGTGAAAGCGATCATCACGCAGAAGTATTTCGCCATGTGCGGCAACCAGAACTTCGAAGCATGGTCTGAATACCGCCGTACCGGGTACCCCGACTTCCTGCTGGATTCCTACGCATCCGTACTGCCTGCCGGTGTGAAACCCGCGCGTTTCCTCTACCCGCAGACAGAGCAGACCCGTAACCGCAACTTCCCCGGCAACAAGAAAATTGACGAGAAAGTGTGGTGGGATAAATAAGCATATCCTGGTCAACTATATTGCGAGCGAAGCCGCCTCATTATGAGGCGGCTTCGCTATTTTGTTTTAAACCCTTGCCGGAATTACGGTTTTAGTAACTCCACAATCCCTGGTTATCGATGTTGAAGTCGAGCTTTCGCCGGGCCCCGGTGCGGCGGTTTCTGATGCTGTAACCTTCCCCAAGTGCAATGTGGTTGCTGCCGGGCGTCAGCAGCCACTTCTGTGGGGGCGCATTACCACCTGGGGCATCCTGGTCTTCCCAGGTAACGCTGACTAACAGTTCCACTGTCCATGGCAGATTGACCAGCTGGGTCTTGCTGGCGTCTGTATAGGCCCACAAATCGCATTGCCAGGTGCTGCCGATTTCCGTGCCATCGTTGATGATCTGCTCGTTCGATTTGACCATCTCGAAGTAAGGCCGGTTGTACATGTTGTTATAGGTGTCTATATCGCCCGCTGAAAGCCAGTTATTCCGGCCAAACGTGGAGCCGTCGAGGCGGGTGATGGTAGGATAGCCGTTCATCGAAAACGCGTAGGAATCATACAACATCACGGAGGCGAAGTCGAGCGTTCCGATCTGAAAACCGGGCACACCAATTTCAACATACGTCTGGAAATTGTACTCCTTATCATCTGGAATATTTTCGGGATGGATGTTGATGCTCAACCAGCGGTCTTTCCTGGATTGTTCGTGGAAAAAACCAATGGCGTGCCCGATCTCGTGAATAACCGCAGTTACATCACAAGCGGGCGCGAGTTTAATTTCCTGCCGGCCTCCTATTTTCCCGTAAGTGGCGGCGCATACATTACTGGGTACGAACTCAACATAGTCCGGCTGGCTGGTGCGCAGCACAAACTGGAGATTGGTTTGCTGCTGCCAGTGGAAAATCGCATCTTCCACATCATACCGGTCTGCCTGCGGCAGATTGGGATGAATGGTATAGTATACTGTTCTGTTGGGCCACATTCTGGCAAATGATGAAACGCCGGTGCGGGCATTTTCATCCGTTTCGCCTTTGAGCGTGGCAATCTGTTCTTTGCTGAGCACAATGTCTCCCTGCAGGTAATATTCTCCGTTGTATTCGATAACAGGTGTTTTTTTGCCTGTTTTTTTATTTTCCAGCATTATCAGCGTACCCGCGGGGCCTTGCAGGCAGGTTGTACAGGTTTGTTTTTCGTTCTCAGAACGCGGAGTGGATTCATTCGCAGGCTTGACGTCCTTTTTACAGGCGGCAAACAAAAGGATAAGGATGGGCAATAGCCATGCATGCAGTTTCCATTGGGTGTTCATGGTGAAATTTTTAAGGATTTTTTGGGAATACGGGAATAACAAGGGTTTAAAAGCCAGCTGAATTTCGGTATTTTCTCTGTTATTTTTCTGTTTTATTCCCGCCTACGTTTTATATCACATGTTTGTGTAGTATCTTTACCAATTGACAATCAGTATCTTGTGGACTTGATCCCGTCACATCACATTTCTGTATACGAGGCATGAAAGCATTTACTATGAAAAATGCGCTGATCTTATGGCTGTCAGGCACCATAAGTATTCCCGCTTTAGCACAACAGTCCCTTCCAGTTGCAGACAGCGCCGCACAGGCCGCCAGGCTGCTCGATGAAGTCGTTATTACCGGCTACAACGCTGCTACCCGGAAGCAATATACCGGCGCCGTTACCACCATTCCCGGCGTGCAGCTGAGCCGGATGCCCGTTGCCTCGTTCGATCAGGCGCTGCAGGGCCTGGCGCCCGGCCTGTATGTGGCGGCTTCGTCCGGTCAGCCGGGCGCCGCCGGCAGAGTGATCATCAGGGGGCAGGCCAATCTGGGCGGTGTGGTGTCGCCACTATACGTCGTGGATGGGATTGCGGTGGAGAGCGGTGTTTTTATGAGCATGAACCCTTCCGATTTCGCCTCCGTCAGCATTCTGAAAGACGCCAACGCTACCGCCCTTTACGGCGCCCGGGGCGCCAACGGCGTTATCCTGATTACCACCAGGAGAGGTAAGGCAGGCCCGGCCCGGCTGAGTTTCAACACACGGCACGGCGTTTCAATGCCCACCCGCAACCGCTTCGATATGATGAATACCAGCGAGCGGCTGCGGTTTGAAGAAGAGGTGGGCCTCGAAACAGGTGGGCGCACACTGGGCCCCGGCTGGCGGTTTTCTGCAAAGAACCCTGCCAACGCTAACCTTTCTCCAGCCGTGAAAGAACGTTATGCGGCCATCCTCGACAGCCTGCGGGGTATTCAGACGGACTGGCGCGATTATTTTTTCCGGTCCAGGGCGCCCTTTCATGAATATGAGCTCAGCGCTTCCGGCGGCTCGGACAATGTCCGGTTCTATTCTTCCGGGAATTATATGAAACAGGCCGGCATAGCCTACCGATCCGGTATCGAGCGGTACAGCCTGCGCACCAACCTCGACTTTACCGCAGACCGGTTTTCCGCGGCGATTAACACCGCCATCGGCTATACGAACAACGATTATATCGACAACGAAAACCTCACCAACGTCGGTAATCCTTTCGCCGCAGTGTACTATGGTCTTCCTTATGAGCATCCCTACGTGAACGGGCAGCTGATGCACAGCGGGAATAAAGACCGCCTCGGCGGCGCCTACGATACGCGCGAAGGCTCCGATGCGCTGGAACGGATGCAAAATACCACCTATCGCGTGAACCAGCTGAAAGGCCTCATCAACACGGCCATGCGCTACAATATCCTCAGCTCGCTGTATGCCAGCGCCAACTTCGGGATCGATTACCGCGAAAACGTAGACACCCGTACGGTGAAGCCCGGGTCGCTCAGCGCCGTCACCACCCCCGCCGGGCAGGGGCTGCACCGCGAAGAGATGACGCGGTATTACCAGTTTACAGCCACTACCGGCCTCACCTACACGAAGTCATTCCACCAGCTGCATAACCTGACCGTCAGCGGCTTCTACGAATTCAACCGCATGAAAACATCGGGCATGCGGGTAACGGGCTACGGGATTACGCCGGGCCTCTCCGGCACACTGTCAGGCGTCACCCAGGGCACTGCGCTCAACGGGTTCATTCCGCAGGTGGGCGGCGGTAAAACCGGCCTCGCCATGGCCTCGTGGATTGCCCTGGCGCGCTACAGCTACGCAGACAAATACCTGCTGAACCTCACCTACCGCCGCGACGGCTCTTCCACCGTTCCCGAGCAGAACCGGTGGAAAAGTTTTTATTCCATCGGTGCGGGGTACGACATGAGCAAAGAAACTTTCCTGGAGCCGCAAACCTGGCTGAATACCCTGCGCCTGCGGGCCAGCTATGGGACGGCCGCGTCCCCCTTCCCCGGTAACTTTGCCTACGCCGCCGGTTACGGCGCATCGCGGTACGATGGCTCGCCGGCCATCATCCCCACATCGCCGGGCAATACGCAATACGATTGGGAATACACGAAAATTTTCAATGCGGGTATCGACGTAGCCGTTTTCGGTGAAAGGCTGCGGCTGGTAGCCGACTGGTACAACCGGCGCACCGAAGGAGTATTTGTGGAGGAACTGCTTTCGCAAACCAGCGGCTTTTCTTCGCGCCTGAACAATGCCGGCGTAATCCGCAACCGCGGTATCGAGATCGGCCTCAGCGGCGATATCGTCCGGAACAGTGATTTTTCCTGGTATGCCGGCATCAGCTTCACATACAACAAAAACAAAATAATCAGCCTCGGCAAAACCAAAGAATTCACGCAGGGCACCAACCTGTTCCGGACCGGCCTGCCCGTGAATACGCATTATGTGGTGAAATGGGCCGGCGTAGACCCGCAAACCGGCAAGCCGCAATATTACAACCGCGATGGTTCGATCACGAACGTGAACAACCCCGCTCAGAGCGTGGCAGAATTCGGCACGTCCGATCCTCCGTACTTCGGCGGCTTCACTACCGGCGCGAAATGGAAAGGGTTTTCCGCCGATGTATTGTTCACCTACGCGCAGGATTATTACCGCTATGATTCGGAAGAGTTTTACACGCTGAACAGTAATGGAAATGCGGCGAGCAATCAGAGCCGCAAATGGCTGACCCGCTGGCGCAAGCCCGGTGACGTTACCAATCAGCCCAAGTTCGGGGAGCCCTTCGGGTTCAGTTCGCGCGAACTGCAGAATTCCTCGTTCGTCCGGCTGCGGAACCTGCAGGTGGCCTACACCTTCCCGGAAAAGCTGCTGAAAGGCACGCGCATCCTGCAAGGCGCCATGATTTATCTGCAGGGGCAAAACCTGCTGACGTTCACCAGCTGGACGGGTTTTGATCCCGAAGACACCAACAATACCGCATTATTTGAATACCCGGCCGCACGCACCATCACGGCCGGTGCACGCATACAATTTTAGACCATGAAAGCAATTCATTCCTATTTTGCCATACTGCTTTACTGCCTTACCACTTCCTGCCTCGGAGAGCTGGATGTGAAGCCCACCGAAAGCGTGGATCAGTCGGTAGCGTTCCAGACCGTAGACGACCTGAACGCAGGCGTGCTCGGTGTATATGCAGGCCTCGGCACGTCGAGCATCACCATCAGTTCGCTGATGGCCGACGAAAACATGCTGCCTGTTGAAAACAGCACCAACAAGGGCGTACAGGTGTTCAGCTGGAAGCAGGAACCGGTTATCGCAGACATCGGCCAGGCCTGGCAGAACTTTTACATGGTAATAGACCGGGCCAACCGCATTCTCGCCGCCATCGACGGGGTGGCGGCAACGGCGCAGGAAGCATCCCGGAAAGATCAGCTGAAAGGAGAATTGCTGGCCATCCGCGCTTATTGCCATTTTGAGCTGCTGCGCCATTACGCGGTGGACTATGATCCCGCGTCGCCCGGGGTGCCGGTGATGACGGTGGCTGAAGTGGGTAAGCCCGCCAGGGTGACCGTGAGCAAAGTATTCGAACAGATCGACGCCGACCTCGCCGCCGCACGTACGCTCATTCCCGTTAGTTACGGCCTCAATACCCATGTTACCGCACTGGCCGTAGTGGCCATGCAGGCCCGCTCCGCGCTCTGGCAGCAACGCTGGAGCCTCGCCATCACGCACGCCGGCACCGTGATCGACGCCATGCCCCTGGCCACCGCCGCGCAGTTCCCCGACATCTGGCTCGATAAAAGCAATGCGGAAGTGATCTGGAAGCTCAAACGCGATGCACAGGACGCGAAACTGGGCGACTTTTACCGCGAGGGAACGAGGGTGATGTATGCGCCGTCGCACAAACTCATGAATAGCATGAATGCCGCTACCGATATACGTTTCGGGGCATGGTGCAAAGACCTGGGCGCCGGCCGGTGGACGGTCAACAAGTACATCGGCGGGCAGCCCGCACTGGCTAACCTGGCAGACGTGAAGTTGTTCCGCGTCGCCGAAATGTACCTGATCCGCGCCGAAGCCTATGCAAACAGCGGCGCGGCCGGCCTTATACCCGGCAGCGCGGATCTGAATGCCCTGCGTGCAAAAAGGATCAGCAACTACGCACCGTCCGCATTCGCCACCACCGCGGCGCTTGCCGAAGCCGTGATGGAAGAGCGATATAAAGAGCTCGCATTTGAAGGCCACCGTTACTTCGACCTGCGGCGGAAAAAAGCCGTCATCAGCCGGATTGCGCAGGACGTGGTGCAGGCGCCTTCCGCTCTCACGCTCACGCCGGATATGCGGGCATACTATATGCCCGTTCCGTTAAGGGAATTACAGGCAAATGAAAATATGATCCAGCATCCCAAATACCAGTAATTTTCAAGATAAGTTGATAAGGCCGCTTCTCCCCGGAAGCGGCTTTTCTCATTAGAATACAAGCCATTTTCCAATGGCTGGTCTTGCATATACCCACGCTGTTATATCTTAAATAATATATGTATTAATGATGTTATTTTAACTTTTATTGGTGGTTTATTCACAAATTCTTAGTAAATTACCGTTGTAATTCTGTGTAACCCGAAAGCAGCAACCATCTTTTAACCTGTCTTTGCAATAGCACTATTGTCCCGATCCTTTGGATAGGCTATAACCCTTCAGCAATCAAAATCCGTCCTGTTGAATCCCTGATTTGAACAGTTAAGATCTCATCACCAAAATCCATTCGAGATGAAAAGAATGTTACTCCTCATGTTCTTTTCGGTTTTGATGTGCGGGCAACTCCTGGCCCAGTCGCGCGTTATTACCGGGAAAGTAACCGATGCAAAAGACGGAGCCCCGCTGCCAGGCGTAACCGTCTCAATTAAAGGAACTGCCAAAGGCACCATTACCAATGCAAGCGGAGAATACCGGATTGAAATATCAGGGCCATCTGATGTGCTGGTGTATTCGTTTATTGGTTACGGCAGCAAGGAGTTCCCGGCGCCGGAGGGCGCTTCGCGCAATGTTGCGCTGGAGCTCGACGACCAGACCCTCCAGGAAGTGGTGGTAACCGGGTATGTCGACATCAAGAAAAAAGATGTGACAGCCGCCACCGCCAACATCGACGGCAGTAAGATCAACAACAAACCCATCCAGAGTTTTGACCAGGCGCTCGATGGGCTCGCCGCCGGCGTGAATGTGAACGTACAATCCGGTATGGTGGGTGATGCCGTAGCCATCCGCATCCGCGGCGTCAATTCCATCAGCAACAGCGCCCAGCCGCTGATTGTGGTAGACGGGGTGCCGCTGAACACCGCCACCAACCTGAATGTGTTCAACAGCGGCAACGGCACGCGCTTCAACCCGCTGGCCGACATCAACCCGAACGACATTGCATCCGTTGACGTGCTGAAAGATGCCGCCGCCGCCGCATTGTACGGTTCGCGCGCGGCCAACGGCGTGATCGTGATCACCACCAAACGCGGTACAAAAGGCGCCGTGAACGTGGGTTACAACACCACCCTCGGCTGGGCGAAAGGCGCGCGCATTCCCAAGGTGCTCGACGGCGACCGCTTTATCGCCATCCAGAATGAAAAGGCCGCGAACGCCAATATCGCCGCTATTGCTGCAGACATCGACGTGAACCAGGACGGGCAACCCGACCGCACCAACTGGATAGATCAGGTGTTCAAAACCGGGTTTTCGCAAACCCACCAGCTGAACTTTTCCGGCGGCGGCGATAAAGCACAGTTTTATGGTTCCGCGGAATATGCGGACATGAAAGGGTTCGTGGTCACCAACCGCCTGCGCAGGGGATCCGGCAGGATTAACCTCGACCTCACGCCGAAACCCTGGCTGAAGGCCGGTATCAGCCTGTACGCATCGCGCGCGCTGAACAAAGGCGTATTGTCTGACGGGTTGCTGGCAGGTTCTACCGTAGCCGGTTACAACGCGCCGCCGAACGTGCCTGTTTACAACAACACCGGCGAGTATGGCGGCTATTATCTCAACCCCGCCAACCGCGACCTCGGCAACGGCAACAATAACGTCGTTTATCGCCTCAACCGTTTCTTCCACCCGCTGACCACCGTATACATGGGGCGTAACGATAACCAGAGCAACCGTACCCTGGCCAGCATCTATGGGGAACTGACGCCGGTGGCAGGTTTGAAAATCACCTCCCGCTTCGGCATCGACTACATTCAGAACTTTGAAGATCAATACAGTGGCCCGGATCAGGCAGGGCTTGGTTTCGGCTTCAACGGGCTTGTACAGGAAAATCTCCTGCGGCTCAACCAGTGGAACTGGTCGAACTTCGCATCTTACAACCGCACCTTTGCACAGCGCCACAACATGACCCTCACCGCCGGCGTGGAATATCAATACAGTAAACGTACAGAACTGTTTACAGGGCAGGGCAACCTGGCCGATGATTACTTCAAATATATCTACGACGGGTTGTTTGCCGGTACGGACAATTCGTTTACCGGTGGTACCGCGAGTGCGCGCGCGTTCGATTCTTATTTCGGACGCCTGGCTTACAACTATGGCGGTAAATACTATGCAGAGTTCGCTTTCCGCGCAGACGCCTACTCCGGCTTCGGCATCAACAACCGGCGGGGGTACTTCCCCAGCGGTTCCGTTGGCTGGCGTATTTATGAAGAAAGCTTCTTCAAGGATAACGTCGACTTTGTGAGCGACCTGAAACTCCGCGCCAGTTACGGTGTGGTAGGTAATTCCGAAATCGGCCCGTATGCCGCTCGCACGCTTTACGGCGGCGGGCAGTATGCAGACGTGAACGGTTTGTCGATGGCGCAGATCGGCGATCCCAACCTGCAATGGGAATCGTCCCGCAAGCTGGACGTTGGGCTGGACGCGTCTTTCCTCCGCAATCGCATTGGCCTGGTAGTCGATTATTTTAACAACGACGTGGACAAATTGGTGCTCGACGCGCCGGTGCTGCGAACCGTTGGTGTACCCGCTTCCTCCGTTACCACCAACATCGGCGCCATGCGCAACACCGGATTTGAAATCACGGTGAACGCGCGCCCGGTAGAAGGTAAAGATTTTACATGGAGCACTTCGGCCAACTTCACTTCCATCAAGAACAAGATCAAAAAACTTGTGGACGGCACCGACATCATCAGCGCTTCCAGCCGCGCCAGCGTGGGCCGGCCGTTAGGCGTGTTCTACATGATACGCTGGGCCGGCGTGAACCCGCAAACGGGTTATGGTATGTTCATGGACAAAACCGGCGCGGTGAAGATGTACAACCCTTCTCCCGGGGTGGCGACGGCAGACCGGTGGACGACGCCGGACGGCAGTACCAAGGTGACGGCTATTACCGCCAGCGATGCCGTGTATCTCGAAGGAGTGACCGGTTATCCCACCTGGTTTGGCGGATGGGATAATACGCTTTCTTACAAAGGTTTCGAGCTGAACATCCAGGTGCAGTTCAGCGGCGGCAACTCCGTGCTGAACACCACCCGCCAGGGGCTGATGACCAACTTCCTGCAGAACAACATCACGGAAATCGAAAAGCGCTGGACGCCCACGAACACCAATACCAGCGTACCGAAAATTTTCCTGACGGACAATATCACCACGCAAACATCCACGCGCTGGCTGGAAAAGGCGGATTACCTCCGCCTGAAAACCGTGATGCTGGGCTACACTTTCCCGAACATCAAACAAAAACTGGGCATGACCAATCTGCGGCTGTATGTGGCCGGCGACAACCTTGCGCTGCTTACCGGCTACTCCGGGCAGGATCCGGAGATCAATACCAACCGCACGGCCAACATCGCTTTCGGTGTAGACAGCCGGGGCGTGCCATTGCCGCGCACCTTCTCCATCGGCCTGAATGCCAGTTTCTAAACGGTTTTGATGTTACGCTAAAAACTTACTACTATGACGACGATCAAACATACCATTCTCCGATATATCAGCTGCCTGGCGGCAAGCCTGTTGCTGATGACGGCCTGCTCCAAGGTAGACGAGCAGGAGCCGTTCGTGAATATCGATCCCTCGCAGATCTTTAATTCGCCGCAGCGGATCGAAAGCGCCGCCATCGGGATGTACAACGCCCTCCAGAATGCCGAATTTCTCGGCGGCCGCGTATTGATCTATGTAGACCAGCGCGGCAATGACGTGAACGTGTCGAGTTTCTTCGGCAACGTACCCACTTTCAATATGATCTCGAACAACGCCATTGCGCAGAACGCGTGGACAGGTGGTTACCGCACCATTTTCGAGACCAATTACTTTATGAAGAAGCTCAAGGAAAACGAATCCGTGATTGGAGCCGATGCGGCCAATGTGTACTACGGCGAAGCGAAATTCATCCGCGCGTTGTGTTACTACTACCTGGTGAATTTATACGCGCAAACGTACGTGTTCACCGCGGATGCGAGCCATGCCGGCGTACCGCTGGTGCTGGATGCCGTTACCAATGGCGCCGAAGCGCTGTCTGCCACGAACAAAATCCCGCGCAACACTGTGAAACAGGTATACGACCAGATGCTGGCCGACCTGACGGATGCTTCCAATGCCTTGCCGGTGACCTGGAACGATGATTACTTCAATCATGCAAGGGCGACCAAAGCCGCCGCGGACGCACTCATGGCGAGGATTTACCTCGTGATGGGGCAGTGGGCGAATGCTAACGCGAAAGCCGACGCGGTGATCAGCTCACCCCGCGGTTTCGCGCTCACGGCCGACCTGCGGGACTATTTCAACAAAGACAATTATGCCACCAACCGCGAGGGCATTTTTTCGGTGGCCACCAACTCTTCCGACAACCCGAACACGAACAACGCCATCGGCCAGCACTACAGCCCGCTGGGCCGTGGAGACATTTCGGTGAGCGCCGCATACCGCAACCTGCCCAATTTCTCCGCCACCGACGAGCGCCGTACGCAACTGTTGCGGACCACTGGTACCACCACGCTCACATACTGGACGGGGAAATACTACACCACCACGTTTGATTCGTGGGTGCCCGTATTGCGCCTCGGCGAAGTAAAGCTGATCAAAGCCGAAGCACTCGCGCGGTTGAGCCCCGCCGTTGCGGACCCGGTGGCATACACTACGCTGCTCGAAATACGCGCGCGCTCCAATGCCGGCGCGCTGGTGCCGCCTGCCACACAGGCAGCGCTGATAGACCTGATATTGACGGAAAGAAGAATCGAACTGGCGTTCGAAGGGCACGGCATGATTGACTTTCTGCGGACCAAAAGGAACATCCCCGCGAGGCCGCCTACCCAGGCGGAAATAGCCTGGAATGCGCAGCTGGTGATATTCCCCATTCCTTTTGTGGACACGCAACAAAACCCTCAACTGATACAAAATCCCGGATACTGATGAAAAACAAAAGGGCCGCGCTGCAAAGCCGGCCCTTCTTGCTGATCGGAAATATTTTTTACTTGAGCACTTCGGCGAGTTTGGCGTCGAGGCCGCGGCCGCGCAGGTTGGCGGCTACTACTTTACCCTGCGGGTCGATGAGGATATTGGTAGGGATGCCGGTGATGCCGTATAGCGGTACAACGGCGGATTCCCAGAATTTCAGGTCGCTCACATGGTTCCAGTTCAGCCCGTCGTCTGCAATTGCTTTCAGCCAGGCGTCTTTGGTTTTGTCGAGCGAAACGCCCAGTATGGTGAAGTTCTTGTCTTTGTATTTCATGAAAGCATTCACCACGTTGGGGTTTTCCTGACGGCAGGGGCCGCACCAGCTGGCCCAGAAGTCGACCAGCACGTACTTCCCTTTGAAGGAACTGAGGCTGATGTTTTTGCCGTTCGGGTCGGGGAGGGAGAAATCGGGCGCGTCTTTGCCGATGAAAGACTCCGGCCCTTCCGCGGAAGCGGTGGTCTTTTCCTTCTGCACATCGGTCAGGAATGTTTGCATATCCTTTACCATGGCGTTGTTGGGGAAGCGTTTAATGATATCTTCCAGTTCTTTCTTATGCGAGAGCATATCTTCCGCATCTTTGAAACCAACGAGGTTGATGGCAAACACGGCCGGAACGGCGTGTTTGGTTTTTTGCGCGGCGTCGAGGAAATATTGTTTGTATTGAGATTCCTTTTTATCAAAAGCGTCCATACGGGCGGCCATCAGGCTATCCGGCGTTTTAGCGATGCGCAGGCTGTCCATAGCCTGCATTTCCTTGCTGAGCGCCTGTGTTTTTTCGCTGTATTGATTGAGCAGTTGCTGTATTTCGGTAGTGGCTTCGGAGCCTTTGACGCTGATTTTTTCCAGTTCGTTGTAATCGCCGCTGATGCTCATGTCGCCCGCATCGAGGGCCAGGAGGATGTATTTGCCGCTTTCAAAGCGGATGCGGTACAGGCCCTGCTCCGTTACCATGCCATCGAGCTCCACTTTGCCGGAGGCGTCTTTTACGGCGGTAGTGTCCACTACTTTGGGTGCCTGGCCGGAAATTTCTTCCAGGTACACTTTTTCAAGCGGTGCATTGGCCAGCTTGACGTCGATTTTAAAGGCTCCTTTCTCCTGGTGGCTCGCACATCCGGCCAGCAGGGCCGCGCCGGAAATCCATATGGCTAATTTTCTCATGACTTTTCTGTTTTCGTATGACAAATTCAAAAATAGGGTTAAATACCCGGATGCACCCCCGCAGTTTTGTTAAATTATGTAACCGGCGTGCGGGCATGTTACGGGCGCGAACAGTGTAACTTATATGATCATGCTGCGGCGGCAAGGCAGTTTACCCGGCTGTTCCCGCAATTTGGGATGAGCGGCCGGCCTAGCTGTTCAACTGTTTGAGCAGTAACTCGTTCGTGAGCTTCGGATCTGCTTTCCCGGCGCTCATTTTCATCACCTCTCCCACAAACAGGCCGATAAGGCCTTTTTTGCCGGCCCTGAACTCTGCCACCTTGCCCGGGTATTTGGCCAGTACGGCTTCGATGACGGGTAATATGCTGTTTTCATCTGTGTCCTGGATGAGGTTGAGATCGGTGGCAATGTCCATCGGCGATTTGCCCGGTGCATCCATCATAGCGGGGAGAATGCGGGAAGATGCGATGGAAAAGTTCACTTTCCCGTCCGCGATCAGTGCAATGAGATCCGCCAGCGCAGCGGGCTGCAGGGGGAACTGCTCAATGGAGCTGTTCTGTTCGTTCAGCCACGATTTGACGGGCCCCAGCATCCAGTTGGCGGCTGCCTTGTGGTGCGGCGTGGCGTTGATCAGGCTTTCGAAATATAGGGCGGTGGGCTTGTCGTCGCAGATTACGCGGGCATCATATTCCGGCAGCTGCAGCTCGCGCATGTAGCGCTGCACCATTTCCTCGGGCAGTTCGGGTAACTGGCCGCGGATGTCGGTCAGGAAGGTTTCGGTAATACGGAACGGCGCCAGATCCGGCTCGGGGAAGTAGCGGTAGTCGTTCGCCTCTTCTTTGGAGCGAAGGGGGAAGGAGCTGCCGTTGGACGCGTCGAAGCTGCGGGTTTCCTGTACGATCCTTTCGCCGGCTTCCACCAGTTCTATCTGCCGTTTTATTTCATTTTCGATCGCACGTTTGACGTTGCGGATGGAGTTCATGTTTTTTACTTCCACCTTGGTGCCCAGGCTGGTATCGCCTTTGAGGCGGATGGAAATATTGGCGTCGCAGCGCATGGAGCCTTCTTCCATGTTGCCGTCGCACACCTCCAGCCAGCGTACCAGGCGACGAAGCTCCGTGAGATAGGCGTAGGCTTCGTCCGCATGATGCAGGTCGGGCTCGGTCACGATTTCCACCAGCGGCACGCCGGCGCGGTTGTAGTCCACCATCGTATTATCCGGGTCCTGGTCGTGCATCGATTTGCCGGCGTCTTCCTCGAGGTGGATGCGGTTGAGCTTCACGTGCCGGGCTTTCCCGTCGGCAAAAATGGGCACATAGCCGCCCACACAGATGGGGGCCGTATGCTGGCTGATCTGGTAGCCTTTGGGAAGATCGGGATAAAAGTAATTTTTACGGGCGAAGAAGTTTTCGCGCTCGATTTCGCAATGGCAGGCAAATCCTAGCCTGATGGCGAGCTCCACTGCTTTCCGGTTCAGGAAAGGCAGGGTGCCGGGGTGCCCCAGCGTAACCGGGCTGATGTGGGTGTTCGGCAAACCACCGAAAGCAGCACTGTCGCTGCTGAAAAGCTTGCTTTGCGTTAAGAGCTGGGCGTGAACTTCCAGGCCTATCACGGCTTCATACTTGTTATAATCGATGCTTGCGCTCATACTATTTTCTCCGGACTGATTCCCACAAAGATATTCAAACTGCAAAAAAGCAGGGAATTTTCACGAAATTACGGGGAACATACCCGATTCCCATGCAAGCAGTCACCGATATCTATCATGCCCAGCGGCGTTTTTTCGACTCCGGGGCAACCCGGCCCTATGCCTTCCGCAAGGCCCAGCTCAGGCAGCTGAAAAAAGTGATTAAACGCCATGAAACGGCCATCCTGGAGGCGCTGTATGCGGACCTGCACAAACATCCAATGGAGGCTTTCGGGAGCGAAGTGGGGCTTTTGTACGATGAAATAGACCATACCCTCACCAACCTGCGGCAATGGATGCGCCCCCAGCCGGTCAGCTCGCCGCTGCTGCACTACCCGTCCGGCAGTAAAATTTACCCGGAACCGAAAGGGTTGACCCTGCTGATCGGGCCGTGGAATTACCCGTTCCAGCTGTTGATCAACCCCCTTATCGGGGCCATCGCCGCCGGTAACTGCGCCATTCTCAAGCCTTCAGAAATGGCGCTACACACCGAGGCCATCATCCAAAAGGTGATTGCCGAGGCGTTCGACCCTGCTTTCGTAACGGTAATCACCGGCGAAGGGCACCTGGTCATTCCCGCCATCATGCAGCACCGGTTCGACCACATCTTTTTTACCGGGAGCATCCCGGTGGGCCGGAAAATACTGGAAATGGCGGCGCCTCACCTCACCCCCGTCACCCTGGAGCTGGGCGGAAAAAGCCCCTGCATCGTGGACAAGTCGGCCGACCTGAAAACGGCCGCCCGCCGCATTATCTGGGGCAAGTGCTGGAACGCGGGGCAGACCTGCATTGCGCCGGATTACGTGCTGGCGCATCAAAGCATCGTAACTCCGCTGCTGGAACACATGAAAACGGCCATCACGCAGTTTTTCGGCGACAATCCCGCCGAAAGCCCCGATTACGCCCGCATCATCAACGAAAAGCGGTTCGACCAGCTGTCTGCCTACCTTGGGCAGGGCACCATCGAAACCGGCGGAACCACCGACCGGGCCAATAAATACATCGCGCCCACGGTGCTCACCAATGTTTCATTCGATGCGCCGGTGATGAAAGAAGAGATTTTCGGGCCGGTGCTGCCCCTCATTCCCTACGGGGAAACAGCAGAGGCCGTGGCGATGATCGCGAAAAACCCCTACCCGCTGTCGCTCTACCTGTTTTCCGGCAGCAGCAAAACG
The DNA here is from genome assembly GCA_965653365.1 of uncultured Chitinophaga sp. Classification (GTDB taxonomy): domain Bacteria; phylum Bacteroidota; class Bacteroidia; order Chitinophagales; family Chitinophagaceae; genus Chitinophaga. The sequence goes on from CBFGZV010000015.1 coordinate 36,093, forward strand.
GAAAAAACGTTTATCGAGCAGGTAGCGTTTGGGGGCGGGTGCATCAACAATACGCTGGTGCATTTCACCAACGCGGAGCTGCCCTTCGGCGGCATCAGCTACAGCGGGATGGGCCGCTATCACGGCCGCTCCAGCTTCGAGGAATTCACGCACATGAAAGGGGTGATGAAAACGGCCACCTGGCTGGATGTACCGGTGAAATACCCGCCGTTCGGCAACAAGATCAAACTCGCCAAAATGATGATGAAATAAAAAAACGGCCCGCACTACACGGGCCGCTTCTTTTGGCTTACACTTAAACTATACTTACAAATTTTCGGTATTCAGTTTTTTAGGCACCTTGATGGTGAGGGCAGTTGATTGGCCGTTGCGGAGCACCTTCGCATTGATGGTGCTGCCGACTTTGTGGGCGCGGTACGCGTCGGCTACTTCCGCGGCGTTTTTCACGGCTTTGCCACCCAGTTCGGTGATGAGGTCGTTTTCCAGGAAGCCCGCTTTCTCGGCGGGAGAACCTTTCGCAACGCGGAGCACTTTGGCGCCGTTACTTTCCTCGGTATCCTGTACGGACAGGCCCAGGCGGGGGCCGCTGTTGCCTTCGGGAGAAAATCCGCGGAACAAAGGCATGTCTTCCCTGAAACGGAACTGCCGGCCGGGCCGTTGCGGGAAGCTGAACGCGCGCGGGGCGGTATCTTCGCGCCTGTTGAGGGTGGCGTTCGCTTTGGCTTCTTTCCCGTTACGTTTGTACGTCACCGTTACTTTGTCGCCGGGCTCCATGGCGCCGATCGTTTCATATAAATCCTGCGGCTCGCTGATTTTTTTACCGTTGATGGCGGTTACGACGTCACCTTCCTTCAGGCCGGCTTTTTCAGCGGCGCTGCCGCCGGACACTTCCACAATCGTGGCGCCTGCGGCTTCTTTCTTTTCGGTGATAATGCCCAGCACGGCTTTGTTGCCGCCGAGGGTGATGGTGCGTTCTTCATCGCTGTCGCCCTCCTCGAACATGAAAGGCATATCGCCCATGTTGCCGTTGCGCGGCACGATGCGGCGGCGCTGGATGATCACATCGCCGTTTTTGTACTCGCTGAGCTGCTTGCCGTCGGCAAGCACTTCGCCGTCTTTGATTTCAATGGTGACTTTTGCATCGCCATCGCCGCCTTTTCTTTTAATAATGATTTCATCATACTCTCCCAGTTTGCCGGCGCGTTTTTCCTGTGCGGCTGCGGGTAGCGCCAGGGTGGTAGCCAGGGCGCCCATGCTGAGGATGTACAATAGCTTTCTCATAAAAAAACGGGTATTGGTTTTCGCAAATGTAAGGAGGGGGAGGGGTAAGAAAATGTTAAAAATAAACGGGCGGGGCAGGAATGAAAGAAGGCCGTCCGGGCATCCCCGAACGGCCTTCCGCAGATTTTATCGCGAAGGAGCGTGCCTTTACAGCAGCCCTTTTACTTTTTCGATCACGGCCGGGAGGTTGCCGGCATCCTGCCCGCCGGCGGTTGCCAGCACGGGTTGCCCGCCGCCGCCGCCTTTGATAAGCGGCGCCACCTGTTCCTTGACGATTTTCTGGGCGTTGAGGCCTTTGTCTTTCACGAGGTCGTCAGACACCATGATGGCTACTTGCGCTTTGCCGCCTGCATTGGCGCACAGTACCACGAGGTAAGGCGCTGCCAGCTGGTCTTTGATGGCGAGGGCGAACTGTTTCAGCATATCCGGGCTGGAAGCGTCTACCTGCGCGCCGATGAACTGCGTGCCGTTGACGGTCACCGCCTGGGCAGGCAGTGAAGCGGCGAGCAGCTGCACCTGTTTCAGTTCGAGGGCGGCCAGCTGTTTTTCCAGCGCGGCTTTCTCGCTGACGAGGTTTTCTACCGCCGCACCGGCGTCTTTCGGGTTCTTCAGCTGTGCCTTAACGGCCTTCAGCTGCTGCAGCTGTTCGTTCACAAAAGCTTCCGCTTTGGCGCCGGTTACGGCTTCCACCCTGCGTACACCTGCGGCCACGGCGCCTTCCGACTGGAATTTGAACAGGCCCAGTTCGCCGGTGCTGCCCACATGGGTGCCGCCGCACAGCTCAACGGAGTAACCCGGATCGATGGTAACCACCCGCACGGTTTCCCCGTATTTTTCGCCGAACAGCGCCATGGCGCCCAGTTTCAACGCTTCTTCACGGGGCAGTTCCTTGATCACCACGGGAATGTTTTCCCTGATTTTCTCGTTGACCATCGCTTCAATGGCGGCCAGCTCTTCGTCCGTCACCTTGGCGAAATGCGAGAAGTCGAAGCGCAGGTAATCCGCGTTCACCAGCGAGCCCTTTTGCGCCACGTGTGTGCCCAGAATGTTGCGCAGCGCGGCATGCAGCAGGTGCGTGGCCGAGTGGTGGCGGGCGGTGCCCTGCCTTTTGGCGGCGTCCACTTCCGCTTTCACCGCGCCGTTGATGTGCGCCGGCAGGGTATCGGTGAAGTGAACGATCAGGTCGTTTTCCTTTTTGGTATCGGTTACGGCAATAGCCTCGCCGTTGAATGTCAATGTGCCGGTATCACCCACCTGGCCGCCGCTTTCGGCGTAGAAGGGCGTTTTATCGAGCACGAGCTGGTATTGTTCTTTTCCTTTGGCTTTGATCTTGCGGTATTTGAGCACTTTCGCGTCGGCCGACAAGTCGGTGTAGCCGGTGAAGACGCCGGAAGGCTGCTCACTGAGGAGAGTCCAGTCGCCCATATCCAGTTCGGTGGCGGCGCGGGAACGGTCTTTCTGTTTCTTCATTTCGGCCTCAAAGCCTTCCATGTCAACAGCATAGCCTTTTTCAGTGGCGATGAGGTTGGTCAGGTCGATGGGGAAGCCGTAGGTGTCGAACAGCTCAAAAGCCGTCTTGCCGTCGATAACCGGTTTTGCAGCTTGAGTAGTCGAAGTTGTGGTGGTAGAGCTGGTTGTGCTTGTTATTGCTTCAATCCGGCCCAGGCCGCTATCGAGCGTGCGCAGGAAGCTGTTTTCTTCTTCGAAGACCACTTTCTTCACAAAATCCACCTGCTGCTGCAGTTCCGGGAATACGTTGCCGAACTGTGCGGCCAGCACGGGCACCAGTTCGTGCAGCAGCGGCTTTTTCACGTCCAGGAAAGAGAAGTAATACCGCACGGCCCTGCGCAGGATGCGGCGAATCACGTACCCGGCGCCGTTGTTGGCGGGCAGCTGCCCGTCGGCGATCGTGAAGCAGATGGCGCGGATATGATCGGCGATCACGCGGAAGGCGATGTCGGCTTTGCCCGTATCCGAATTCGCGTACTGTTTGCCGCAGAGCTTTTCCGTAGCGCGTATTACGGGGGTGAACACGTCTGTATCGTAGTTGCTCTGTTTGCCCTGGAGTACGCGTACGAGGCGCTCGAAGCCCATCCCGGTATCCACATGTTTGGCGGGCAGGGATTCGAGGGAACCGTCTTTCAGGCGGTTGAACTGCATGAATACGTTATTCCATATTTCGATCACCTGGGGATGGTCGTTGTTCACGAGGTCTTTCCCCGGCACTTTAGCACGCTCTTCCTCACTGCGGCAATCCACGTGGATTTCCGAGCAGGGGCCGCAAGGGCCGGTATCGCCCATTTCCCAGAAATTGTCTTTTTTGTTGCCGAGCAGGATCCGGTCTTCCGCAATGTGTTTTTTCCAGAAAGCCATTGCTTCGCTGTCCGGCGCCAGGCCTTCCGCTTTATCTCCCTCAAACACCGTGACATACAGCCGGTCTTTCGGCAGTTTGTACACGTCGGTCAGCAGTTCCCAGCTCCAGGCGATGGCTTCTTCCTTGAAGTAGTCGCCGAAGCTCCAGTTGCCCAGCATTTCGAACATGGTATGGTGGTAGGTGTCGATGCCTACTTCTTCCAGGTCGTTGTGTTTTCCGCTTACGCGCAGGCATTTCTGCGTGTCTGCCACTCTTTTGTAGGGCGCCGGTTTGTTGCCGAGAAAAATGTCTTTAAACTGGTTCATGCCCGCGTTGGTAAACAGCAGGGTAGGGTCGTTTTTCACCACGATGGGGGCCGAAGGCACGATGTGGTGGCCTTTGGAAGCAAAAAAATCCAGGAATTGTTGTCTGATCTCGGCTGCGGTCATAAAATATTACTACGTATTAATATCTAATTTTAACTTTATAATTGCGTCGCTCCTAAATTTGGCGTTTATTTGTATTTTATGCAAAGTGGCACGCCGGGAAAATTGGCGTTCAAAAGGTTGCCGTTTTAGCCTAATTCACTTAGGTTTGTACACCTCCGATTTAACCGCACAATTTTCAAGGGCTGGTTGAACGCGGTGCAAAAATATCGAAATAATCAAAAACAAGCTATAACCGCCGTTTTCCTGTGAAAAAACCGGGAATGCGCACACGCCATATCAAGCCAACGGGTTCATGAAGAAAGTCAAATATTTCTATAATACACAAACGCTCAAGTACGAAAAGCTCGTAGTATCCCTGCGGGTGAAGATTCTCCGGATACTTGGGTTTTTATCAGCCGCTATCGTTACGGGCATCCTGTTCCTGTCGGTAGCCTACCGTTTTCTCGACTCTCCCAAGGAAAAGCTGCTCCGCCGCGACATCGACAACATGAAGGAAGAATACGACGGCCTGAAGGGGCGCATGGCGGAATTGAAAACCCAGATCGACGAATTGCAGCACCGGGATAACGCCATTTACCGCGTGATTTTCGAAGCGGCCCCCATCCCTGACAGTGTGCGTGCCGGCAAGCCGGAAAAAGACGATGAGCTGCAGCGGAAAGACAACAGGGAAATCATCGCCGGCGCGGAAAGAATGCTCAGGGAACTGACGAACCGGGTGCAGGCGCAGGAGAAATCGTATTTGCAGATAGAAGACCTGATTAAGAACAAACAGAAAATGCTGGCCTCCATCCCGGCCATCCAGCCGGTGTCGAATAAAGACCTGGACCGCATCGCCTCGGGCTTCGGTTACCGGATAGACCCGATTTACAAAACGATGAAGTTTCACAGCGGTCTCGATTTCACCGCGCCGTCGGGCACGCCCATTTACGCTACCGGCGACGGCACCATCGAGGAAGCCAGCCTGAGCGACGTGGGCTATGGCAACCATGTGGTGGTAAACCACGGGTACGGGTACAAGTCGCTTTACGGGCACATGGTGCGCATGAAAGTGAAAAGGGGGCAGGGGGTGAAGCGCGGCGACGTGCTGGGCTGGGTAGGCAGTACGGGTAAAAGCACCGGGCCGCATTGCCATTACGAAGTGTCGAAAAACGGGGTAAAAGTCGACCCCGTGTATTTCTTTTATAACGATCTCACACCCGAACAGTTCGACCGCATGCTGAAAATTGCCCGCTCCGGCAACCAGTCATTCGATTAATGGAATGATTATTGAAGGAAATGCCCGGTTGTGCAAAAAATAGGCGGTTTGGCGGGGCAGGATGCGTGAGCGATTCCGTAATATTGTATCTGTATTCTTTCAATTACAATTGATTTCGGTTATGATGCAGCAACTGGATTTATTTGCGACAGAACCGCAAACGCCCGTACCGCCCAAAGCGGGCCAGCCGCCAGTAACGGATAAAGAGAAGGATGCACAGGGAGCGGCAGACGGCCAGGCGCCCGGCGCGGCAGGTGTTGTGGAGTTTCCCGGCAAGGGCAAAAAACGTGGCCGCAAAAGCCTGAAAGAGCTGGCCGGCGACCCTACCGTTATCCAGGAACTGGAAAAACTCACGCTCGACAAACAGTATTATTCCATCAGCGAAGTGGCCGGCATGTTCCGCGTCAACACCTCACTGGTGCGGTACTGGGAGAATGAGTTCGATATTCTCCAGCCCAAAAAGAACCGGAAGGGTGACCGCCTGTTCCGCCAGGAAGACATCCATAACCTGAAACTGATTTACCATTTGCTGCGCGAGCGCAAATACACGATAGAAGGGGCCAAACAAAAGCTGCGCGAAGACAAGCGGTCGGCCTCCCGGAATTTCGAAATGGTAAAATCGCTGCAGAAAGTAAGAGCATTTTTAACAGAGTTAAAAGATCAATTATAAACCAGATATTATGCGTTTACACAGAGTTTTATTAGGATGCGGTTTGTTATTGTCCACCGTAGCCATGGGCCAGAACGGTCCCAAAGTGGTGAAGGGCAAGCTGGAACTGAAACAATTAAGCAACGATTCTGCCTTTGCCTGGTTTTACACGGGCGTGAATAAATATGATGTGAACGCCAACATGGTGAATTACATCAAAACGAATAAAGACAAAATCAAACTGGTGGCGCTGGTGAATACGGCCGACGAAGCCAGCCGCAAGCTGCTGCCCGCTTTTTATAAAGTGATGATCCTGGCCAGCGTGCCCGAAGAAAATATCCAGATGTATGGCGTGGATGGTTCCGGCGATACCGGCAACCCGGCGGTAGACGGCTACAAAGTGAAGAAATACCCCACCATCCTGGTACTGCAGGACGGTAAGGAGGAAGGCCGCATCAGTGGCGGCGCAAAAGAATCCGTGGAGCAGGACATTGCACAGATCCTGATGAAAATGAATGCCAAGAAAAAATCCGAATAGCGGTTGCTATAAGCACAAAAAAAGAGGGCGTATCGTAACGATGCGCCCTCTTTTTATTTTGTAGCGTTTATAGCGGCTCACGGCGCTGCCGGCCCCGCGTCCGTTTTCATGGCGAGGCGCACACCGTTCTGCTCCAGGATGCCAATGGCGGCAAGGTTCACATCCTCCCGCAGTTCCAAGTAGCGGTTGCCGTCAAGAATATTGGTCATGTAAATGATCTGCAGCACAAACGAATCTTTGCTGAAATCGAACAGGTTCACCGAATAGCCGGGCTCCACGTCGCGGTGGTTTTCAAGATAGGCGTGAACGCTTTTTACCACCTGTGTAACGGCTGCGGAAGGCGTGTCGGCCGCCAGTTCCATCTTGATGGCCACCCGTTGCTGCGTGCGCAGGGAAAGGTTGTCGAGCACCGAATCGACCATCTTTTTATTCGGCACCGTCACGAATGTTTTTTCCAGCGTGCGGATGCGCGTGCTGCGCAGCCCTATTTTTTCCACGGTACCCTGGAAAGAGTCCACTTTCACGAAATCGCCGACGCGGAACGGTTTGTCTGAAAATATGATGAAAGATCCGATGAGGTTTTCGATGCTTTCCTTGGCGGCGAGGGCGAGGGCCGCCGCACCAATGCCGAGGCCCGCCACGAGCTTTTCCACCAGCTCTTTCCCGAACAGGATATTGATCAGCACCATCGCCCCCAGGATGACCATGATGGCTTTGAAAAAGTCCCGGAAAAATACGATGAACTGGTTGTCGGTTTTATCTTCCGTGAGGTCTGCCTTTTTTTCGAGGATGAGGGCCACGAAATCGATCAGGCGCAGCATGATCCAGATGACGGTGATGCTGAACGTCACTTTCACCAGCAGCTGCGTCAGGTCTTTGAGCTGGTATGGGCCGGCGGGCCGGTTATAAAGCGTGATGTTGACTTCCGCAGGGAATACCAGGTGGTTGCTGGCCATGATAAAAGCGGTGAGCAGCAGGAAGTATTCGATGGGACGCAGCAGCAGCTCCACGAACTCGTGTTGTTTTATCCGCGGCGACCAGTGCTTGAGCAGCCTGAAAAGGCCTGCTGCCAATGATTTGGACAGGAAGCGGCGGATGAAAAAAACGAACAGGACAATACCCAGCACGATGCAGTAATTGCGGATGGTGTTGTCGAGGATCACATGGTTTAAAAAGTCGTTCATAGTTTATATCGCTAAATTCAGATATTGAAAACTTTGGCGGTATCGCCGGCAATTTGTACGACACCCGGTTTTTTCCCTTTTTCAAAACTCCCGAATTGTCCGGCGATACCGAGCGCCTCCGCGCCATTGAGCGTGGCCCACTGCAGCAGCGTTTCGAAGGAAATGGCCGGGAAACGGGTGCGGAGGGTTTGTATTTCGGACCAGATAGACAATTGGTGATTGGAGGCCAGGCTGTCTGTTCCCAGCGTAATGTGGGCGCCGGCGCGGTGCAGCGCCGTCACGTCCGGTAGCGTGCCCTCGATGTACAGGTTGGCGTTTGGGCAAAGGCACCACGAAACGTTTGGTGCGGCTGCTTCTGCAAAACGTATATCCGCTTCCGTTGTATAGGTATTGTGCACCAGCAGCATGCGCTGCGCGGTGTCGAAATAAGGCAGGTAACTCTGCAGGCTGCTGACGCCGGTGGCCCTGAATTCCGTGGCAGGTATGCTGAAGTGCCTGAAAAATTCAAGGAAGGGCCCCGTTTTACCGGCATACAACTCGTTTTCCCCCGGCGTTTCCTGGTTGTGGATGCTGATGGGGGCATTGTTGTCAATGGCCGCGATAAGCCGGAAAAGCGTGGCGGACACCGAGTACGGGGCATGCGGTACGAGGGAGCCGGGGAGCTGGTAGCCTCTGAACTGCGACATCACAATCAGCGAGTGCTCGAGCCGTTGCGGGGCTGCCGCATCCACAAAGCCCATGCATTCCACGAAGCTGTGCCAATAAAGGGAAGAATTTAATTTCAGCGGGATGGTGGCGGTGGTGTTGCAGATATCGCCCACCGCCGCGATGCCTTCCTGCTGCATCGCGAGCGCCGCTCCGGTCATGGCCTGTTGCAGCGCTTCCTGCCCCGAGGGCTGCCGCTGTTCCATCACCGCGGTGAGAAAGCGGGGGAGGCCGGTGCCTTCGGGAATCACACCTTTCATGTGCGACAATTCGAGATGGCAGTGGGTATTGATAAAGCCCGGGCAAAGCACGCCTTCTACACGACGGACGTCGTCTCCCGCCCAGGAAAGGGGCACCACGGCGGACACGGTTCCGTTCCCGTCGAGCACCAGCACCCGGTCCTGGCCCAGGAAGCGTTTGCCGTCAAAAATGTCGTCTGCCGTCAGCTTAATCATGCATTCCCCTTTTTATTGTTCCTAAAAATGTAATTTTGCAACCCAAAGCAATTACGAATTACGCATTTTTCGCTGGTAATTTGTAATGAACAATCTTAAATAAATCATGATAGATAAACTAGATGCCATCAAAGGCCGGTACGAACAGGTAGCCCTGGCCCTTACCAACCCTGAGGTGGTGAAAGATAACAAGCAGTTCAGCAAGCTGAGTAAAGAGTACCGCCAGCTGGAAAAAATCGTCAAAGCATATGATGCATACCGCAATTTGCTGGATGCCATCGCCTTTAACAGGGAGGTGCTGGAAAGCGGTGACGATGAGATGCGCGAACTGGCGAAAGAGGAAACGGAAAGCCTGGCGGAGCAGAAAGAAAAAGCGGAGGCCGATATCCGGAACCTCCTGATTCCGAAAGACCCGCAGGACGAGAAAAACGCCATCCTGGAAATCCGTGGCGGTACGGGCGGCGATGAGGCGGCGCTGTTTGCCGGCGACCTGCTGCGGATGTACCTGCGCTATTGTGAGAACAGGGGCTGGAAAACGGCCATCATGAATGAAAACCCCGGTTCCGTAGGCGGATACAAGGAAGTAGTGGTGGAAGTGACGGGCGATGATGTGTACGGTACGTTGAAATTCGAATCCGGCGTACACCGCGTGCAAAGAGTGCCCGCCACGGAAGCGTCCGGCCGCGTGCATACCTCCGCAGCCACCGTGGCAGTGCTGCCCGAAGCGGAAGATGTGGACGTGGACGTTCGCGAAGCCGATATCAAAATGGACACTTTCCGCTCGTCCGGCGCAGGTGGCCAGCACGTAAACAAAACCGAGTCTGCCGTGCGCCTTACACACATCCCCACCGGTGTGGTGGTGGAATGCCAGGAGGGCCGCAGCCAGCACTCCAACCGCGACATCGCCATGCGCATGCTGCGCACCCGCATTTACGAAGCCGCCGTGCGGAAGCATGAAGACGCCATCGCCTCCCAGCGTAAAAGCCTCGTGTCTACCGGTGACCGTTCCGCCAAAATACGCACTTATAACTACCCCCAGGGCCGTATCACCGACCACCGGATTGGTATGACGGTGTACAATATGGATGCTTTCATGAACGGGGAGATCGGCGATATGGTGGAAGCCCTCCAGTTTGCGGAGAACGCGGAGAAAATGAAAGGAGACCAGCAGTAAGCCCGTTAACTGGTATGTTAATATTGAATGAACCCTCTTCCGCCTGCAACAATTTTTCAGGCGGAATTGTTATCATGGTGGCCAATTTTTACCATAATCATATTATCCACCTTCCAAAACCATGTCAGACATGCTAGATCAATTAGTACAACTGGTGCGCGAGAATGCCCAGCAAACTGTCGTTGCCAACCCTGCGGTGCCTAATGAACAAAATGACGCCATCATCGGCGAAGCTTCCCACTCCATTGCGGCCGGCCTGCAAGATGCGCTCGCCAGCGGAAATGTAAAGGAAGTGATGGGCCTGTTCAATTCCAACGGCCAGGTGGACAACAGCAACCCCGTTGTGAACAACATTTCGGGCAACCTCATCAGCAGCCTCACCGAGAAGTTTAACCTGAACAGCGGTACCGCCGCTTCCATCGCGGGTTCCCTCATTCCTGCCGTATTGGGCTCACTGGTTAAGAAAACCAACGACCCGGCCGACAACGGATTCTCACTCGACAGTATTTTCAGCTCCCTCACGGGCGGATCTACCAGCGGGGCGGACCTCGGCGGCCTGCTGGGCAAATTTGCCGGCGGCCTCGATAAAGACGGCGACGGCGATGTAGATATGCAGGACCTCATGGGCATGATCAGCAACGGCGCCAAACAGCAGCAAGCCAATGGTGGCCTGGGCGGCCTGTTAGGCGGTCTTTTCGGCCGTTAAAAAAGAATAACGGACAGGCGGGGCTTCCTCACCTGCCCGTTATTCTTAATTTTTCTTTTCCTGATTACCAGTTATTTAGTCGTTAAAACTGATCCTGGCAAAATATTTGTTCAGGCAATCATCACAAATAAACTTTTATGTTTAAACTTACTAGCATGAAACGAATGAATGCATTGGCGGCGATGGCATTGGCGGGAATTATGATCTTTGCCAGCTGCAGCACCTGGCAGGGTATGGATAATACCAAGAAAGGAGCTGTGATCGGAACTGGCGGCGGCGCAGCAGCCGGCGCAGTAATCGGCAGGGCAGCGGGCAATACGGCCCTCGGTGCTATTATCGGCGCAGCCGTAGGCGGCACGGCCGGTGTACTGATCGGTAAAAAAATGGACAAACAGGCGGAAGAGATCAAGAATGAAGTGCCGAACGCAACCGTAGAGCGTGTGGGCGAAGGTATCAATGTTACCTTCAACTCGGGCGTACTGTTCGGGTTCGACAAATCCGACCTGACCGCTACCGCACAAAGCAATATCCGCGAACTGGCCCAGGTATTGAACAAATATCCTGACACCCATGTGCGCGTGGAAGGCCACACGGACGATACCGGTGCAGACGCTTACAACTACAGCCTGTCTGAACGCCGCGCCAAATCCGTAGCCGCATACCTGGCATCCCAGGGCGTTTCCAGCGGACGTATCCAGACGTTCTGGTATGGCGAAACACAGCCTAAATACCCGAACGACAGCGAAGCGAACCGCGCGCAGAACCGCCGTGTTGAGTTTTCCATTTTCGCAAACGACAAAATGAAGTCCGAGGCGAAGAAAGAAGCTGGCCAGCAATAAGTTTTTAGTTGAATTTTCTCATAAGCAGTTTGAAACGAACCTCCCGGCTTTCCGGGAGGTTTCTTTTTTCCGGGATGCTTGTATTATGTTATCTGGCCTGGTGTTTCCAGTCCTTCCGGATGATTTATCATGAGCATATCCAATCCTTCCGGGATGATAAGGCAGCCTTTCCGTTTCTTTGCTTTTTCAGGCGCGGGGATAATTTACCCCGGAGTTTCCAACCCTTCCGGGATGATGCGGCAGGCTTTCCGTTTCCTTGCTTTAATAGGCGAGGGATAATTATCCCAACGTTTTCAACCCTTCCAGTATAATGCGGCAGGCTTCCCGCTTCTTTGCTTTTTCAGGCGGAGATAATCTATCCCGGCGCTTCCAACCCTTCCGGGACAATAGCCAGCCTTTCCGTTTCCTTGCCTTTTCATACGCGGGAATAATTTATCCCAGCGTGTCCAACCCTTCCAGTATAATGCGGCAGGCTTCCCGGATTTCCGCTGCAGAGATGATCAGTGGCGGCACAATCCGCAGGCATTGCGGGGCAAACAGGAACCAGTCGGTAATCAGCCCGTTGGCGATGCAGTAGTCGATCACCTTTTTATTGGATGCAAAATCCTCCAGCTCAATGGCGAGCATCAGGCCCTTTGCCCGCACCGCCTTGATCCGCGGATGCTGCAGCAACTGGAGGAATAATTTTTCCTTCTCCGGAATGCCTGCAGTGAGGTTTTCTTCCACAAGCATTTTCATACCGGCGAGGCCGGCGGCGCAGGCAACGGGATGGCCGCCGAAGGTAGTGATGTGCCCCAGCACCGGCTGGCTGGTGAGGCTCCACATGATATGCCGGTCGGCAATGAAGGCGCCCAATGGCATGCCGCCGCCCAGGGCCTTGCCTAGCAGCAGCACATCGGGCACAACGCCGAATTGTTCGAATGCCCACAGCGTACCGTTGCGGCCCAGCCCGCACTGGATTTCATCCAGCACCAGCAGCGTACCGGTTTCGGTGCAGCGCTCGCGGAGCGCCTGCATCCATTCCCGTGAAGGGGCCAGTACCCCCGCTTCGGCCTGGATGGTTTCGGCAATCACGCAGGCGGTGCGCTCCGTAATCCGGCCGATCATCTCCATGGAGCCATGCTGCAGGTGCTGCACGTCGGGCAGCAGCGGGCGGTATGCGTTGCGCCAGTATTCATCCCCGATGATGCTCAGCGAGCCCTGGGTGGAGCCATGATAGCTATTTTTGAAAGCGATGATCTCGGTACGGCCGGTGTGGCGCTTGGCGAGTTTCATGGCGCCTTCTGTGGCTTCGCTGCCGGAATTGGTGAAATACACGCTGTTCAGCGAGGCGGGCAAATGGTCCGCCAGGTATTTGGCATAGGCCACCTGCGGCGATTGTACGAACTCTCCATACACGAGCAGGTGCATATAAGTGGCGGCCTGTTCCTGGATAGCCTTTACCACGGCCGGGTGGCAGTGCCCCACATTGCAAACGCTGATGCCGGCAATCAGGTCGAGGTACTTCTTGCCGTCCGCGTCCCACATGTACATGCCCTGCGCTTTCACCATCTCCAACGCCAGCGGCGCATCGGAGGTTTGCGCGTTATGTTGTAAAAAAAGCTGCCTGTTATTCATTGGGGCGAAGTTAGTGAAGTTCTATATTTGTACTATGCCAGTAATATTACCCGTAAAAGGAGTGCTCCCGCAAATGGGAGACAATTGTTTCATCGCACCCAACGCCACTATCGTGGGAGATGTGATCATGGGAAAGGATTGCAGCGTGTGGTTCAATGCCGTGGTTCGCGGCGACGTGAACAGCATCCGCATGGGAGATAAGGTCAACATCCAGGACGGCGCGGTGATACACGCCACCTATCAGAAAACAAAAACGCATATCGGCAACAACGTGTCCATCGGCCATAATGCCATCGTTCACGGCTGCACCGTGGAAGACAATGTGCTCATCGGTATGGGCGCCATCGTGATGGATAACGCACACATCGGCAGCAATACCATCATCGCCGCCGGGGCGGTGGTGCTGGAAGGCACGCAGGTGGAGGCCGGGAGCATTTATGCCGGCGTGCCCGCCAAAAAAGTGAAAAACGTAAGCCAGGAGCTGATTCACGGCGAAATCGACCGCATTGCCAATAACTATATCATGTACGCGGACTGGTTCCGCGACCAGGTCTGAGCACACTTTATGAAAAAGTGTTATATTGCATAGACTGAAATATCCCTCCTATGAAAAGAAAATGGTTGTTAGGCTGCTGGCTGGCATTTTTAGTGGCCGGCTGCGCCACACAGAAGTCGGGTTGCCCGGGCAGTACATTTTATAACGCAAGCAATGCCAAACAAAACGGCAGGGCGGGAAAACAAATGAAACTGTTTTAAACGGGCGCCTATGCGGAAATGGACATTTTTACTGGCTTTGGCCACCGGCATGCTGTTCATCGGGTGCCGCACGCAAAAAACCGGCTGCAAAACGCCGCCGCGCAATATGGGTGCCGAAAAAGTGTTTGACGAAATGAATAAGCCGCCGAAGAAAGGCTTGTTCAGAAGAAGGGGATGATATTCAAGCAGGTCGTATTGTACTGTCGTTGCCGGCGGGCTCGCTATTCCAGGTCATTATCCGGCATTGCGCTTGCGATGACGGGAATTGAATGTACTGGTCGCCACGTGCCGGCAGCAACGAATAATATCCTTCTTCTCGTCCATTCAATAATCAATAGCTTACCGGTCTTTTTCGACAGCTGCGGGGCGTGTTGCGTTGCTTTCCCGTCAATTGCCGATCGGATGATCCCGCAGCGGGGTACTAATACCCTTTCTCATCAATCGTGTGCCAGATGGACACATAGCTGAGGTAGCGGTCCATATCGATTTCTCCCGCTTCCACCGCTTCTTTTACGGCGCAGCCCGGCTCGTCGAGGTGCTGGCAGTTATTGAACTGGCAATTGGCCAGGAAAGGCTGCATTTCCAGGAAATAATGCGACAGTTCGGCTTTGGGGATGTCTACGATCCCGAATTCCCGCAGGCCCGGGGTATCGATGAGGCGGCCGCCGCCCGGCAGGTCGAACATTTCGGCGAAGGTGGTGGTGTGCATGCCTTTGCCGCTCCATCCGCTGACGCTCTTGGTTTTCAGCTGCAGCTCCGGCAGCATGTTATTGATGATGGTGGATTTGCCCACGCCGGAATGGCCGGAAATCAGGCTCGTTTTATCGTGCAGCACCGCGCGGAGCGCCTCCATGCCCTCGCCGGCTGCGGCGGCTGTGAGCAGCACCGTATAGCCCATGGATTCGTATACCTCTTTCCAGTGTTCATACTGATCCATGTCTTTCGCTTTGTACACGTCTTTTTTATTGAAAACAAGCACGGCCGGAATGTGGTACGCCGCGGCGGTAATCAGAAAGCGGTCGATGAAGCCCTGTGAGGTGCGGGGCTCTTTAACGGTGCAGACCAGTACGGCCTGGTCGAGGTTGGCGGCCACGATATGTTTCTTGTATTTGCTCTGGGGCGAGCTGCGGACGATGTAGTTTTTTCGTTCGCCGATGTCCGTTATAACGGCCGTATCCAGCCCGCCGTCTTCCATGCTGATGGTGACTTCATCGCCTACGGCGATGGGGTTGGTGGACGTGATATCCCCGTCTTTCTTGAAAATACCCGGGAGCCGGGCCTGCAGAAAGTCGCCGTTGGCCGGTTTGACCACGTACCAGCTGCCGGTGGATTTGTAAATGGTTGCTTGCACGGCGTAAAGGTAAATCAAATCACGGCAATCTCCTGAAGAGCGTATAGCGCAGCAATACTTCGAGCAGCAGGCAGGCCAGGGCGATCATGGCCAACGGGAAGAAGTGTTCGGTAAAGCGTTTGTACGAGGTGATTTCCACTTTCGAGCGTTCGAGCTTGTCGATTTCGTGGTAGATGTTTTTAAGGGAGGTATTGTCGGTGGCGCGGAAATAGCGGCCGCCGGTTTCGGAGGCGATTTTTTTCATTAGCGGCTCGTCGATCTGCACGTCTACCATCTGCATCTGGATGCTGCCGTCGGGCATCGTGGCGGGAGAGGGGGCTTTGCCGATGGTGCCCACGCCCACGGTGTATACTTTGATTTTATACGCTTTGGCGATTTCGAGCGCGGTGAGCGGGTCTACGAGCCCGGTATTGTTCACACCATCTGTCAGCAATACGATCACCTTGCTTTTGGCTTTGCTGCCCTGCAGCCGGTCTACCGCGGTGGCGAGGCCCATCCCGATGGCGGTGCCGTCTTGCAGCAGGCCGCTCCTGATTTGCATGAGCTGTTGTTTGAGCACGCCATGATCCATGGTGATGGGGCATTGTGTAAAACTTTCACCGGAGAAGATCACCAGGCCGATGCGGTCGCTGATGCGGCTGTCTACGAACTCCATCGCCGTTTTTTTTGCGGCTTCCATGCGGTTGGGGCGCAGATCTTCCGCCAGCATGCTGCCGGAGATGTCGATGCTCAGCACGATGTCGATGCCTTCGCTATCGATGCTTTCGGAGGTGTTGGATGTTTGCGGGCGGGCGAGGGCGGTCACCAGCGCAGCGAAAGCGATGATGCGCAGCACGAGCAGCAGCGGACGGAAACGCACCTTCCACGAAACGGGCAATCCTTTAAGCCCCTGCAAAGAAGAGACCTGTACGGCCCCCTGGAAGCGGCGGCCGCCCTGGTAGGCCCACCATATCATGACGGGTACGAGCAGCAGCAGCCAGAAAAAGGCCGGGTATGCGAATGTGATATGTTTCCAGCTATCGAGATTCATGTTATTTCGTCTGATGGTTTGTGCCTTCGGGCTCAGCAACGGCGGTGGCGGCGGGCTTCGTCCATTCCACCACGGCAATGGCCTTTTGCAGGCAGTCTTCATGCTCCTGCGGCGACGGTTGCAGTTTGGCGAACTTGGCCAGGTCGGCCAGCGTCAGGATGCTCTGCAATTTGTCGCGCTGCTGGTTGAGCACGGTAACCGGTTTAATGTTCTGCAGCAGTTCGGCGCTGGTCTGTTCCAGTGCGGCAATGTGGAACTGCTGTTCAAAATATTGGCGGAGCACGTCGGTGAGCTCAGTATAATACAGCTTCACATCGGTGTTCCAGGGCTTGTCTTTTCCAAGTTGCGCCAGCTGTTCGATGGCCGTTTCGTACGGCGTTTTGGCCGGTTTCGCTGGCTGCGGCTTGGGTGCTGGTTTGCGTTTGCGCCAGTATACGAAATACAGCACCACCGCGGTAACTAACAGCAGGATGCCCAGCAGCCAGGGCCAGTAGTCGAGCAGGTTCCACGATACGCGGCGCAGGGGCTTGATGGGCTTGAACGCTTTGCTGGTATCTACGGCAACGGTGTTGACATCGATCATGATCGGCGCTGTGAACACGGAGTCGTACGACCCGTCGGTCACAGAAAACACTTCAAATTTCATGGGCGGCATCTCCCAGCGGCCGGAGTCGAAGCTGGTAACGGTGATGGTCTGTTTCCAGAGCTTTTGCTGCTCGTTGGAGCCTGTCGTATCGAGCGGTGTGCGGGCAACGATTTCGAGGTGATTCAGCGAGTCGGGCAGGTTCGGGAACACCACTTTCAGGTTGGCTCCTTTCAGCGCGTAGATCATCACCTTGGCGGTCACGGAAATGTTCACCGGCTCGCCGATACGTATTTTGGTGGTGTCGGGCACGGCCTTCACCTGGAAATAATCTTCATACTGCTGCGCCAGCAACGGCCGGCCGGCCAGCAGGCAAATCAGCATGGTAAAAATGAATATGTTCTTTCTGACTTTCATCCGGTGTGGCAGTGATCAGTTTTATCTTAAACCCTGTTCAGGAAAAATGTTTGTAATGCTTTCACGTAATCTTCGTCCGTACGGATGCTGATCAGTTCGGCCCCGCTTTTCAGGAACGCGCTTTTACAGTATTGCGCGTGCTGCTGGAACTGGTGGGTATAATACTGGCGTATTTTTTTATCGCCGGTATCCACCCATTGCGAGGCGCCGGTTTCGCCGTCCGTCATCCGGATCATTCCCACCGCTGGCAGTTCTTTATCGCGCGGGTCGTACACCTGCACACCCACCACGTCGTGCCGTTTGGCGGCGATGTTGAGTGCGTCCTGGTAGTTGCCGGAGAAAAAGTCGCTCAGCAGGAAAACGATGCTGCGCTTTTTGGCGGCATTGTTGAAGAAGCGGAGCGTTTCGGATATGTTGGTGCCTTTTCGTTTAGGCTTGAACGACAGCAGTTCGCGGATGATGAAAAGGATGTGCGATTTTCCTTTTTTGGGCGGAATGTATTTCTCCATGCCGTCGCTGAAAAAGATGACGCCCACCTTGTCGTTATTCTTGATGGCCGAAAACGCCAGTACGGCGCATAGCTCTGTAACGAGGCTGCGCTTGGTATGGGTGGCGGTGCCGAAGGATTCGCTCTCGCTCACGTCTACCAGCAGCATCACGGTAAGCTCCCTTTCTTCTTCGAACACTTTCACGAACGGGTGGTTGAAGCGGGCGGTCACGTTCCAGTCGATCGACCGTACGTCGTCGCCGAAATGGTAGTCGCGCACTTCGCTGAACGACATGCCCCTGCCTTTGAAGGCGCTGTGGTATTCGCCGGCGAATATGTGATTGGTAAGCCCTTTGGTTTTGATTTCCAGCTGGCGGACCTTCTTGAGTATTTCTGAAGTTTCCATGGCTGAGGGTTTATGGCACTTCCACCGCGTTGAGAATTTCGCTGAGAATGTTTTCGCTCGTTACGTTTTCGGCTTCCGCTTCGTAGGTGAGGCCAACGCGGTGGCGCATAACGTCGAAGCACACGCTGCGCACGTCTTCCGGAATCACGTATCCCCTGCGCTTCATGAAGGCGTAGGCTTTGGAGGCCAGCGCCAGGTTGATGCTGGCGCGGGGAGAACCGCCGTAAGCGATGAGCGGCTTAAGTTTAGCCAGTTTATATTCTTCGGGGTTGCGGGTGGCAAACACCACGTCGATGATATATTGTTCGATTTTTTCGTCCATGTACACTTCGCGCACCAGCTTGCGGGCTTCCAGGATCTCCGCCGGGTCGATGACGGGGTTCACTTTGGCCTGGCCTTCGGGCTGCAGGTTCTGGCGGATGATGTGGCGCTCTTCTTCCTTGGTGGGGTAACCGATGACTACTTTCAGCATAAAACGGTCTACCTGCGCCTCGGGCAGCGTATAAGTACCTTCCTGTTCAATCGGGTTTTGTGTGGCCAGTACGAGGAAGGGCTCTTCCAGTTTGAACGTGGTGTCGCCGATGGTGATCTGCCGTTCCTGCATGGCTTCGAGCAGGGCGCTCTGCACTTTCGCCGGGGCGCGGTTGATCTCGTCCGCCAGAATGAAATTGGCGAAGATGGGTCCTTTTCTCACCATGAACTCGTTGCGTTGCTGGTTATAGATCATGGTACCTACCACGTCGGCAGGCAGCAGGTCCGGCGTAAACTGGATCCGGGAAAAGCGGGCATTGATGGCCGAAGCCAGTGATTTGATGGAGAGCGTTTTAGCCAGCCCCGGCACGCCTTCGAGCAGCACGTGGCCCTGGGCCAGGAGGCCGATCATCAGGCGTTCCACCATGTACTTCTGGCCCACGATCACTTTGTTGATTTCCAGGTTCAGGATGTCTACAAATGAGCTGGCCTGGTGAATCCGGTCGTTCAACTGGCGGATATCGTACGATGTATTTTCCATGTATTTACATTTCGAGGTTGCTAAAATAGTGATTCTGCTTTTTAAACCTACTGCCATGGCGGGTATGCGCCGTTAAATTGCTGTTAAAAACGCCTGCCCAACAGCCTCCCCGGTAAACAGATATGGTTTAAAAAAAATTCCAATTTAAGAAAGCGGATTGATATTTTACAAGCGGAAAAATAAAATGTCCTGAAAAATAGTCTGCCGCTGGCCCCTGACAAAGCCGCTAAACGGGTATTGCTCCGACAATCGCACAGATCCAAACAAAAGCCGTACCCAATTCCCGAATGTATTCAAATAAAAAGCATTATAAAAATATTTAAAACAATATTTGTTGGTACCGGTTGCTCCGCGTTGTTAAACCGTTGTGGCTGTTCAGGTTAAGAACCACCTGCGGACCCGGTATACGGCATCACATGATTGCGGTACCCTTAACAGGGAAAAAGGGTGTAAGTTGCAGGTGTTCTTTCCGCTAAATGATTGTTACATATGCCGGTTCAGATACTCGTTTATGAAGACAATGCCAGCCTGCGTGAAAGCCTGGCCAACCTGCTCTCGCTCACTGAAATATACCAGGTAGCCGGCGCTTACGCGGATTGCTCCGGCGTGAAAGAGCGGGTGGCACAGTGGCAACCGGATGTCATATTGATGGATATTGACATGCCGGGTATCAATGGCATCAACGCCGTAAAACAAATCCGCAGTTTTAACGGGGCCGTGCAGATCATTATGCTCACCGTGTTTGACGACAACAACCATGTGTTCGAAGCCCTCTGCGCAGGAGCCAACGGCTACCTGCTGAAAAAATACATATCAGACAGGCTGGTGCCATCTATCCAGGAAGTCCTGAACGGCGGGGCGCCGATGAGCCCCTCCATTGCGCGGATGGTAATTACCAGTATGCAGCAGCGGGATGCGGGTAACGATTACCAGCTCACCAACCGCGAAAAAGAAATACTCCAGTCCCTCTCCAGGGGGAACAGTTTCAAGCTGATAGCCGCAGACCTGGGCATCAGCCTCGATACCGTGCGTACCCACATCAAACGTATTTACGACAAGCTTCATGTACGGTCGCAAATTGAAGCGGTGAGCAAGGCGATCAACGAAAAACTGGTGTAGCGCGCCACATCTTTGCGGTATTGTTTTGTTTTTGTCGCGTGGCCAACTTTGCATTCAGTAAATCACAGCGCGATGAAAAACATTGTACCCCGAAAGTTATTAGCATGGAGCCTGCTGATGCTGGCCGCAGCCTGCAAAAAGGAAGACGGCGGCCAGAACAACACGGAAGAACCTCCCGTCATCAATTCCATCAGTCCCGTCAATGGCCCTCACGGCACGGCTGTGACCATCCAGGGGCTTCACTTTTCCGCCAGCCCCGGCGGCAATACCGTAGCATTCAACAACGTGCCGGCCACCATTACCCAGGCGGAAACCGGCAAACTCGTAGTGACGGTGCCCAAAGGCGCCGGTACCGGTCCTGTAACGGTGACGGTTAATGGAAAAACGGCGACCGGTCCCGTCTTCACCTATCGCTACGGCTATACCGTCACCACGTTTGCAGGCGGCGCCAAAGGGTATGCGGACGGAACAGGGGAGGCCGCCAGATTCGATTCTCCCTCTGATGTATGCATGGACGAAGACGGCAATGTGTACGTGGCAGACAGGTTAAACCAGCGTATCCGAAAAATCACGCCCGCGGGGGTGGTGACTACCCTGGCGGGTGGCGCCCTGGGGCATGCGGACGGCCATGGCGCCAATGCGAAATTCAGTATGCCCCGCGGCATCGGCATGGGGAACGGCGGTATTTATGTGGCGGACGAAACGAATCACCGCATCCGCAAAGTAGCCCTCGACGGTTGGGTTACCACCGTTGCCGGCAGCGGGCTGGCCGGGTTTAAAGATACCACTGCGCCGGAGGCGAGGTTTTATCATCCGCACGATGTGGCCGTCAGCAAATACGGGTCAATATTTGTAGTGGACCAAGCGAATCACCGCATCCGCAGGATCAGGAACGGGCGGGTAACGACACTGGCGGGCAAGTTAGAAGGAGAAGCGGACGGCGAAGGGCCCGACGCCAGGTTCGCATTCCCGTTTGGCATTGCCGTAGGCGCCGGCGGTGCGGTATACATTGCCGACGGTTATAGCAACGGTGTCCGGAAACTGGTGTTCAAGAGCATTGCCACGGGCGTGCTGGTGGATGAAGATACAGCAACGACTTTCCCTACCACCAAGGTGATCGTCAGCACATTGCTGCATGGGGACACCGGTGATGCGGACGGAGACCTCGCTTCGGCGAAAATCGGGCTTGTGTATAACCTGGGTTCGGATGCAGCGGGAAATCTATACCTGGCAGACGGCGGCGCGCAAAAGATCCGGATGGTAACTCCGGCGGGACAGGTGCTGACTGTTGCCGGCAGCTATCCTCCGGGATATGCGGACGGCAATGGAACAACTGCGAAGTTTACGCTCTCCGGCGGCGTGGCGGTGGATAAGCAGGGCAATATCTATGTTGCAGACACCCATAATCATCGCATCCGAAAAATCAAACCCGAATAACGATTTGTTCTCATACCGGCCATTGCAGCGCAATGGTAGTGCCGCCGCCCTGAACCGAGTGTATCACCAACGCTCCGTTCAATGCGGCGGCACGGTTGTGCATATTCGTAATACCGTTGCCAGAGCCGGCTTTTGATTTATCGAATCCCTTCCCGTCGTCGGCTATCACCATATGCATCATGTTCCGCTCGCGCCGCAGCGTGATATGCACCGTGGCGGCTTCGCTGTATTTGACGATATTGTTGACCGCTTCCTTGAATAACAGATAGATTTCTTTCCGTTGCCCGGGGTTGAACCTGATATTGTCCAGGTGACCGTCTTCACTGAAAACATACTGTATCCCCGCCGGCTCCAGCATTTCCGCGGCGCATTCTTTCAGGCGTACGATGATCCTTTCGAACGTATCGTTGGCGGGGTTGATGGCCCATACGATGTCGCTCATGCTTTCCAGCATGCGCGAGGAATGTTCCCGGATCCGCAGCAGGTGAGCCTGGGTGGCGGCGTCTGCCGGTATCTGTTGCAGGGCCATCTTGCTGATAATATCGATGCTGGTGAGCGTGGATCCGATTTCATCATGCAGGTCGCGCGCGATGCTGCTCCGCAATTTTTCTTCCACCAAATATTTGGAAATTTTGACGGCGCAGATGCCGGCAATTTTGGTGAGCAGCTGCAGATGCCTTTTGGTGTAGAAACGTTTCTCAGGGTGCTCGGAATCAATAACGCCAAACAGTTTTCCGTCTACGAGGATGGGCACGGCGATTTCCGAAAGGCGCTGCCGGTCGTCGAGAATATACCGTTTGTCTTTCGCCGTATTGTTGACGATCTCCGCCTTCCTGTTTTTTGCGACAGCGCCGACAATTCCCTGGCCCAACGGAATCTCCAGCGGATTGATTATTTCGCGCTTTACCGGGTTTTTGGGCCCGTATGCGGCTCTCTGCACCAGCAGCCCGCGTTGTTCATCATATTCATAGATGACGCAATCTTCCAGCTGCAGCTGGGCAATGCAGTTACCGGCGATATCCCAGAGAATATCGTCGGCCGTATTTTGCCCATACAGTGAGGTAGCGAAGTAGTTCAGTACTTTTTCCGCCCTGATTTTTTCCTGTAAGCGCTTCACCAGCCGGAACAATAAATAAATGCACGCGGCGGCGGCCAGTGTGAAGAACCACCACGTACGCCAGAAGGGCGGGTGGATGACAAAGGAAAACGGCCGGGCTCCTTCAAACCATTTTTCGCCGCCGGTGCTTGCCGCGACTGTAAAGGTGTATTTGCCCGCCGGGAGTGAACTGAACCTGACGCTGTTGTTATTGCCATGCGCCACCCACTGGTTGTCGAGGCCCGTGAGCCTGTACCGGTATTGCACCCGGCCGGTATTGGAAAAATAGGGCGCCACAAAATCGATGTCGATGGAATTCTGATTGTGGGGAAGCCGGATGGTACCGCTGCCGCCGGGGTTGGTGATGTTTTCATTGTTGACGCGCACACTGGTGATGGTTACCTGCAGGGAGTCGTCTGATGCCCTTACCGCCTCCGGCCTGAAATAATTGATGCCGTTGAAACCGCCGAGGAATAGCAGGCCCCGGCGGCTGTAGTACAGGCTGTTCTGATAAAAGTGATTGCCCTGGATGTTATCGTACTGGTCGAAAAAATCCGTTTTGCCAGACCGGCGGTTGTACCGGAACAAACCATCGTCGGTGGCCAGCCACAGCCGGTCCGTACTGTCTTTCCATACAGAATGGACAGACACCCGGTCGAAGTGCGGGCTGAGTTTTTTTATCGAGAGCTGCCGGCTGGTTTGCGTGAGCAGGTACAGGCCTTTGGTGCCCAGGATATATTCGCGCCCGCCAATCTGGTACAGGCAGCGCGCCGGCCCCGGCGTTGCCGCTGGAAGAGACGCGCGGAACTGCAGGCCGGAATCGAGGCAGTACACGTTTTTTTCCGTGCCAATCCATATCTGCCGGCGATCGTCTTCATAACAGAAGTTGAGGTTTTCTTTTTCGCCGGGAAAGCGGATGGCGGAGATGGTGTAATCGCGGCCGTTCATCAGGTAACATCCGTCGCGTGCGGCAATGATATGATGCCCGTTGCGCAGGGTGGTGATCTGATCAATAAAATCATTTTCCAATTTGGCGCGCAGGGCTTCCCCCGCCGCCCCTTTCGGGAACCGCGGCCTTTTGTACCTGCCCGTAGAGGGTTGGTACAGCCACACGCCCCGGTTCGTTTGCCCGATGATCACATAGCGGCCGTCGTAGGCAATTCCGCGTACGGAGGGGTGGTTCATCTTGTCAGACGCGCCGGATGTAGGGAATACAGGTTGAATAGTGCCCTGCTGCAAGTCGAAATACGCGATGCCGTTGATGGTGGCCAGCCAGAGATTTTCCTTTTCGTCTGCCGCGAAACCCCGCACATGATTGCTGAAATACCTGGCGGGATCGGATTCCCGGTTGCGGATAAGGCCGATTTCCTGCTGGCCGGGCCGGAAGGCGAGCAGGCTGAAATCGTTGCCAGCCCATACCTGGCCCTGCCCGTCGAGGTAAAGATCTACCAGCCCTTCCTGGTTGAGCAGCGGCCGGCCGTTGTGAAATAACCGGCAGGCGCGGAACTTGCCGGTGACGCCGTTGTATGCCAGCATCCCTTTGGACGTGGCCAGCAAATACGTGGTGTCGTTTAGCGGCAGTACATCGTTGATCAGCAGAAAATTGTCCACCGTGCCGGGAAGATGTTGCCGGATGTGGACGGGCGATATTTTCTGCAGGGAAAAATCATACAGGAACGACTGGTTTTTCCAGTCGGAAACCAGGGCGGTTTGGCCATCGAGCGCGTTCACAGAATAGAGGTCATTGACGGGGAGCGAGTCGCAGCGATGTCTGTTTTTCCGGTAAAGATAGCCGCCGGCGCTGTAAAAAACGGTGTTGTCCAAAGCGCTCAGCGAATATTGGCGGTTATGAAAGGGCGGTGTGCCTGTGAAGGCCCCCTTTTGCAGCCGGAATGCGCGGGCAAGGCTATCGTACGCATATATACCGCGGGTGGTGAGCAATTGCACCGGTTGGCCGGGCAGTTGAAAAATGTTTCCGGGAGATGGGCGGCCCGCCGTATCGATGGCCATCTGCCGGAATCCGGTTTGGTCGTTGGCAAATAGGTAAAGCCCGTTGATACCGGCCGCCCAGATGCGGTTTTGCCTGTCGCAGAGGATGGAATTGAGCCGTTCACCCGGAAAGAAAACCGTGATTCGCTTGCCGTCGAACCGTTTTACCTGGTTGTGGTACAGCAGCCATACAAACCCGTTTTGGTCCCGGGTGATGCGCCGCAGGCCAACCGTGCGGATGCCGGAGTTGTCGTCAAAAAGGCGGACGTGATAGTCGGGCAGCTGCGCCATGGCAGCGGATGTGCTCAATACAAGCAGCCATAAGCCCGATATGGAAAACAGCCTGTTGTTCAATAGGGTTTCGTTATGTGCTTAAATGTACAAATTTGGCCGGTGGGTTTTCATATTATCCTGGAAATGTATTTGATTTGCGGAGCGGGGTAAATGGCGGTGGTACAGCGGTAAACCGTACATTTGTCGTCCGTTTGCACAGCTGCAACCGGTACGCCATGAATACTTAACGCTAAAAATCAAGGAATGGAACAGGAAGATTTTGCAATCAGATGGAAGAAAGTGGAGGAAATGCTGCGCGAGCGTTTCGGCAAAACGCCGAACATGGAGGCCATTCTTTTACTGATCGGGATACAGGAGCTGAACAGCCCTAAAACCAAATTCACCAAGGAACAGAAACAGGACCTGATGCATATTGCCGTGTGCACGCTGCTGACCCAGAGCGGGTATTACGAGCCGGAGGGCCGCGACCGCGACGGCTGGCCGCATTTCAAAGAGCTGCAGCCCGTGCCGAAGATGGGGCTGGAAGAGCAGGAGCGGTTTTTAAAAGAACATGTAATCGCTTATTTCGAGGAGGAGTAAAACCGTATAGATAGCTGCCCCGAAGCCCTACTGCCGCTGAAGAGTGCGACGCAACGGATGCCGGGCCCGGATCCCGCCGCCCGTCCACCACAACAAACTAACCTCATGCATAAAACACTGCTCATTGCTCTATTGTTACTGGCCGGATTGGCGGCCAGCGCCCAACGCAACCGGAAAGTGAAAGTGATCACCGATTACGGCACCATGGTGATCAGGTTATATGACCAGACGCCGAAGCACCGCGACAATTTCATCAAACTGGCCAAACGCCATTTTTACGACAGCCTGTTGTTTCACCGGGTGATCAGGCAGTTTATGGTGCAGGGCGGCGACCCTTCTTCCAAGAGGGCCGCGGCCGGCGCTTTGCTGGGCGAAGGCAGCGTGGGGTACACGATTCCCGCGGAGTTCCAGCTCGACCTCTTCCACAAAAAAGGCGTGCTGGCGGCGGCGCGCGACAATAATCCCGCCAAGGCCTCGGACGGATGCCAGTTTTATATCGTACAGGGCAAAAAGTTCACGGACGGCCAGCTCGATACGCTGGAGCAAACCCGCCTGGGCGGGCGCAAAATACCGGTAGACCAGCGGGAAACGTATAAAAAGATCGGCGGATCGCCGCACCTCGACCAGAGTTATACCGTGTTCGGCGAAGTGATCAGCGGATTGGCGGTGATCGACAGCATCGCCGCGGTGAAAACCGACAAAAACAACCGGCCCCTGCACGACGTGCGTATCCGGAAAATCAGGCTGGTCAGGAAGTTCCTGTTTTTCTAAGCCATTGTTAACGAAGAAGTTTTTTATTATTCTGCCCGTAAATCTTTATTTTTACGGCTCAAAATCAAAATTGACATGAATTTTCCGTCAGAACTGCGTTACACAAAAGACCATGAGTGGGTATTGCTCGAAGGGAATACTGCCAAAGTGGGTATCACCGATTTCGCACAGCGCGAGCTGGGTGACATTGTATTTGTAGACATCAACACCGTAGGCAAAGCCCTGAAGGCAGAAGAGATTTTTGGCACCGTGGAAGCTGTGAAAACCGTATCCGACCTGTTTTTACCGGTATCCGGCACCGTGGGCGAAATCAATCCCCGTCTGGAAGGCACCCCGGAGCTCGTGAATACTGACCCGTATGGCGAAGGCTGGATGGTGACCATTCAGGTGGAAAACCCGGCTGATGTGGACGCTTTGCTGACTGCAGATGCTTATAAAGCGCTGATCGGCGAATAATAATGAATCAGGCGAATTCAAATAAAACGAGGATGATCCGTTACTACTTACCCGCGTTAGGATGGATCATCCTCATTCTTTTTTTATGCACGATGCCGGTGCCGGCGGTGAAAACCGCTTCGTGGTTGGACTTGATCCATGCCGATAAAGTCGTGCATTTCTTTCTGTTCGGCGGCACCGTTATTTTACTGGCGTATGGTTACCACCGGCAGCGTGGCCGCGTGAGTACTTCCGCTCTTTTTTACCTCGCTATATTTGTAACACTCTACGGCCTGGCCATCGAGTTCATCCAGCGATATTTTACCGCCAACCGCAGCTTCGAGATCTGGGATGTGGTGGCCGACGGCGCAGGCGCACTGGCCGGCGCGCTGATTTTCGGGCTGATTGGCAGACGCTTTCTCAAATAACTTTTCCTGCTCTCAAAATGACATGCATGCACTCAAAACGGGTGCATTTTTTTTGTGAATTTTTTCGCTCCAGCCGACTTTTTATATGACGTACCCGGTACTATATCAGCTTTCACCAATTTGATTTGGCGCGTGTTTTTTATGCCTTTAATATTGCCGTCATAGCAGTGTTTATCATGGATATTGGTTTACAGATCAGGAAGATTCGCGAACGCAGCAATCTGACGCAGGAGTATATGGCCACCCGCTTACAGATCAGCAAAACATCGTACGGCAATATTGAACGGAATATGATCAAACGGGTACCGCTGCCGATGCTGATGGCTATTGCAGAGCTGCTGCATGTGCACTATACGGCTTTGCTGGGGGACGATGAGCGCATGGAAGCGTCCGGTATGCGCGCATTGCTGGATGGTATGCAGCATTTGCTGGAAAAAATGGATGGCATGGAAAAGCACTTGCGGCGTTTGCAGTAGCCGCGGCATCCCATCCATTGTTTGTTACACCTCAACTGAACGGGTGGAAGATGTCTATCTTTCCCGGTTTACCGGACGAATGAATGTTTGTCCGGGTAATTGTTCCGCCGTGGCGGGCACATCCATTGTTTGTTAACACCTTAAAACTGCAGGCGGAAACTGCCGAAGATGCCGAAACGTTTTTCGTACGGCTCGTCGGGCAGCGGTTTGGGGGCGAGGCGCCATACGAAGTCAATCCGGATGAACTTCAGGATGTTTTCCACACCCGTGCCCACTTCGATGTATGGGTTGCCCTGCAGCGTTTTGAAGGGATAGCCGGCCGTGAGGTTCATGTTTCTGTTAGCTTCTGACAGCCGGCCAATTACGCCCTTGGCCGTCCAGAACTGGCGGAATTTCAGCTTGCGTATCAGCGGGATGTAATTGAAAATGCCGCTGCCGATGGTATGTTCCAGGTTGAAGCCGGCATACTCATCGCTGATGAACTCGTAGCGGTTCATCATGTTGAACGCGTATTTATTGTAGTAGTAGATTTCGTTGCCGGGATGTATCTCCAGCTGTGTGTAAGGCAGTGGGGAGCCGAAAATTTTGCCGCCGAAGAAGTTGTAGTACAGTTGCCCGAAGGGCGCCAGTTTGATGTAGTCCGATACGGTGAGGGCGGTTTTATGATAGTTGTAATTGCTCTTCATAAAGCCCTTAACACCGAGGGCGTATTTGAATTCAACGATGGGGTATTTGCTGCCCAGGCTGAAGCGGTAATAGTTGCCTTCGAGGAATTCTTCGCGGAAGGCGTACCGCAGTTTCACGGCTACTTCCATGTTGGTCAGCGGGTCGAGCCCTTCGCCGTTATGCGGGAAAAAGTTGCCGGCGGGCAGGGGCGCGAACGGCAGGAATTGTTTGTGCGACAGGGAGAAGTGATGCGAGAAGCCGGAGTAGTATTCTTTATAGAATTCCGCCCGCTTTTCGTCGATCAGCATGAACTTCTGCGCAACGTTCGGCTTGCGGATGGCCAAGGAAAAGATGTTGTCAGTGCCCACCTCGTCGTAATAGTTGGCGCCATTGTCGAGGTCGCGTATGAACGAGCCGTACACATACATCCGCGGGTGGCGTTTGAGCAGCCAGAGGGCCGATAATTTGCCTTTGAAGCGGTCGTCGCCGAAGCCATACGCCAGGTAGCCGTTGAGGTAGATGTTTTTATTGAATTCGGGGGTGGTGCCGAGGTCGAACCGCACGCGGAAACCTTCGAGCCTGTTTTGCGAGAACAGGTACCAGTAGGGGCCGAATTCGATGGGGCCTACCGGTTTGTACCCGGTGGCGAGGAAGCGGATGGTGTTGGAGTATTTCTGGAACAGGGGGATTTTCTGCAGGGTATCCACCATTTTGTAGATGGCCACTTCATTTTTACTCAGCGAATCGTGCCGGTGGGCCATCCAGAATTCGTCAGGGCGGCTGCGCGCGCTGTCTGCCACCACAATGTTCTGCGGGTACCGCTTTTCGGTGAAGATGTTGGTGGCGGCGGTATCGTTTACGCGGATGTTGTTGTACGAAGTGGTTTTACGGCCGATGAACTCGATGGTTTTGGTCGGTTTCGGGCTGGGCGTCCAGAAGTCGACGATAAACTTATCCTTGGCCAGGAACCAGCCGCTGCTGTCGGTCATTGGCTTGAATTCCTGCACCAGGCTTATTTTGCGCACGAAGTTGATGTTGGCGTCGCCGGGAACGGACAGGCTCATTTTCTGGATGGCGTAGGTGGAATCCTGCACCCATACCTCGCCCACAAAAACGTTTTCCCCTTTGCGGCGGGGCTCGAAGTTGAGCTTGATAAAGCGGAAGTTGTTGACGTACTGCGTATCGGTAATGCGGTAGTGGTAGTAGAGGGCGCCGCTGTTGTTCACGGGGCTGACGAAGCTCTTGTCGAAAACCGGGATGAAGTTGTCGTACACGTTGATGTTCTGGTACATCCCCCCGAGGAACTTGGTCACGCTTTCGTTATCGAGCCCCGAAGTGCGGCTGGCCTTGATAACTTCCTTGGTCTTTTTCGGGTCTTTCTGGAAATAATAATCGGAAATGCTTTCGGTCAGGAATACCGGCAGGAAGGGCTGGTTTTCCGTGGTGCTGTCAATATTTTTCAGGATGAAAGAAAAAGGTTTGGTGAAGCGGTTTTTGGACAGTTTCACCGTATTGAGGTTCTTGATGTCGAGCTCTAGCTTGTTGTACACCTCGTAGGTGTAACTGTCGAGCCGGTCGTAGTTATTGTACGGCTTGCGGCGGATGATCTGCCGCAGCAGGATGAGGGCGAAGTTGACGTTGGCCTTTACCTCGTATTGCTTGAGCGACACGTCGCCACGGGTGATCTCGAAGTTGAGCGTTTGTTCCTTCAGCTGCCGGTTTACGGGCAGCACCATCCTGCCGTACCCCATAACCCTGACCAGCAGGGAGTCTGCCGGAATGGAAGGCAGCTCGAAGAGAAATGCGCCGTTTGCATCGGTGACCATGCCGGTATTGGTGCCAACAAACTGCAAAGTGGCAAAGGGGATCAGTTCCTGCGTATGCGCATCCTTTACAATTCCACTGATCTTATATTGAGCGCTAAGGGAGAAGAAGCTGACGGTACAAATAATCAAAGCTATGGTTCGTTTCCAGCCGGTCATACACGAGGCAAATTAGATATTTTCACAGATACAACGTTCAAGGATGGGTAAAACGACATATTTATAACAAATTTTTATCTTTCCGGGCTGGGTTGGATGACCGGCGGCAACCTGGTAAACATTGCGGCGGCATACATAATACCATGGAATGCCCCATCAAAGTCTGCGATCGCCGTCGCCGGTCTGTCCGGCGACAACCCCGGTAACCTGCCACGCCCTGCATATACTATGAATAACGTGCCAAATATTTCATAGCTTTGATGCACAAAGTGCTTTTCTATGAATGAGCAAGAACACCTCGACACCCTGAGTGATATCAAACGCCTGATGGAGCGGAGCACCCGCTTTATGTCGCTGAGCGGCCTGGGCGGTATTGGCGCCGGGGTGAGCGCGCTGGTAGGCGCTTACTTTGCCTGGACCCTGCTCAGCGAAGCAAGGGACGCAGGCGGATACGGCTACGAGCGTACCAGCGAAACCGTGCTGGTTTTCCGCCTGCTGCTGATAGCCTGTGCCGTGCTGGTAGCAGCATTAAGCGCCGGTTTCTATTTTACCTGGCGTAAGGCCCGGCAACAGGGCCTTCCCATCTGGGACGCTTCCGCGCGGAAGGTGTTCGTTAACCTCGCCATCCCGCTGATAGCCGGCGGCATTTTCATCCTCGGCCTGCTGGACCATGGTTATGTTGGGCTTGTAGCGCCCTCGTGCCTGGTGTTTTACGGGCTCGCCCTGGTAAATGCCAGCAAGTACACGATCACGGATATACGTTACCTGGGCTATGTGGAAATAGTGCTGGGTATCATCGCCCTGTTCAACCTGTACAACGGCCTCTTGTTCTGGGCACTCGGATTCGGCGTAATGCACATCCTGTACGGCGCCATCATGTGGTGGAAATATGAACGAAAAGCCGCCTAACAAATCAGCAAGGTATGAACCCGATCGGTAATCTGAATAAAATATTTGAAAGCCGCATCCGCCTGGGTGTAATGAGCGTGCTCATGGTGAACGAGGAAGTGAGCTTCAACGATCTGAAGGAGGTGCTGGAAGTGACGGACGGTAACCTGGCCTCGCACCTGAGCACGCTGGAAGAAAATGCGTACATCAAGGTACACAAAGGGTTCATCGGCCGGAAAACCAATACCACCTATTCCATTACCAAAACCGGGGAAAAGGCATTCAAAGGGCATCTCGCCGCCCTTGAGGCGATGATCAAATTCAGCCAGTAAATCCTCTCCATGCAAACACTCCGTAACAGGCTGCGCAGCTTCCGTTTCGCCTTTAACGGCATACTGGCGTTCCTGCGTAGCGAGCCCAACGGCCGCATCCACCTGGCCGCCACCGTTGCCGTGGTAGCGATGGCCTCCTGGCTCGGCTGCACCGTCATGGAGTGGGCGCTCCTCACTTTCGCCATGGCGCTCGTTTGGGTGGCGGAAATGATCAACACGACTATCGAAAAGACGATGGACCTTCTACATCCCGACCGCCATCAAGCTGTTAAATGGATCAAAGATGTGGCGGCGGGCGCGGTGCTGGTGGCTGCTGTGGCGGCCGCGGTAGTAGGGGGACTGATCTTTATTCCGAAGCTGATCTGAAAACATCACGCTATAGCATAAAAAAAGGCTGCACCGAGTGCAGCCTTTTTTTATGCGGTTTACTTTCTTTAGAAATCGACGCCCATCGCCAGCGTTACCAGCGGTTTTCCGCGGAAGAAGCCGGTCATCGGCCAGCCCGCGTCTACCCGCATGAAGTAGCCCAGCAGCGTGGTTCTGGCGCCAAACCCGTAACCTCCCACAAACGGCCCGAGGAAACCTTCCTTGATGCGCACCACGATGCCGTCGGGCGTGGAATAGGTGGTATAATTGGCGTCTTTGAACGACAGCTTCTGGTTCCAGGCGGTGCCGATGTCAATAAACGTCATCAGCTGGAAGTTGCGTAAAAAGGCGGAGTTGATCGGTTTGTCGAGGAAAGTGGTGAGCACAGGCAGGCGCAACTCGGTGTTCATCAACACCACGTTGTTGCCGTTCTTGGCGTTCTGCTTGTAGCCGCGCATATTCACCGCCAGCGTCTGGAAGGCGTAATTGTCGTTGCCTACGAGGTTGTTGCGGTAAATGTCCGGTTTGATCAGCCAGTTGTCTACACCACCGAGGAAATAGATCAGCTTGCGGCTGCCCCAGCTCACGTCTGCGGCGAAACGGGTGGCCCAGATGAAGTTACGGTGAATCTCAACGTAGTGGCGGATTTCACCACCCATGTTGTAGGTCAGCTTGCCCTTGGGTGTCACCTTGTTGAACAGGGTGTTGCGGTTGCTTTTGATCTGCGCCAGCAGGTCGCCGTACAGTTTGTAGCGGGTGCCTTTGTAAATATTGATGGCCGGGTTGAGCACATTGTCGTGCACATACTCCAGGCGGGCGATCACGTTGGTTTCCTTGAAGTTCTGCTTTTTCAGCGAAGGCTGGTCGTTCGCCAGCACCACCATTTCGTCTGTACGGATGCCGCCCGTCATGCGGAGGCTGCGGACCACATCGAAGGGATACTTCACTTCCAGCTGGAAGATGTTGGTTTTGTTCTTGATGGGGTAGCCGATCTCCGTAGAGTCGGTGGATACGCCCAGCGTAGCCTTGTCTACCTTCCGGTAGTAAGTGAATTTATAGTCGAACCTTCTTTTCAGGTACGACATGGAGAACATATATTCCGTGCCGTCCAGCGCCAGCGGGATGCGGAACGCGCCGGAAAACTTATAGTCTTCCATCAGGTCGCTCACGCCGATGCGCACCAGGCCGTTCACAGGGTCTGTGAGGCGGATGGGGCTCGAGGGCTGGCCGTAGTAGGGCTGGTAACGGTTCATCATCACCGAGTTGTCGAGCTGGGCCACCAGGTAATCGGACGAGAACTTGAGCTTGTAGTTGCTCAGGCGGGCCTGTTTCAGAATGGGTGGCTCCTCGCGGCCGGGTATCAATTGTTCGGCCGCTTTGGCGCTGGTGTCTGCCGGTTCGTTGCCGAACTCATTCAGGAAAAAGTCGTTTTGCTTGGAGGCGGTGTCTTTCTGCTGGTAATAGCTGGGCAGGCCCAGCTTCAGGCTGTCTTCATGCATTTTCCGCGCCATGAAGGTGGTAGGCCGGGCCGTTACGTTCCTTCTGCGGAGGGTATTGGTGTCTACCTTCAGTTTATACAGGCGTTTGTAATCGCCGATCTGCACCACTTCTGACACCAGTCCCTGGTCGCCCGCTATCCTCGATTCCTTGATGCCGTATTGGTAGTTGGTAACGGGGAACACGTAGGTGGAATCGTTGGTGATGGTGATGGCCTGCACGGAGTCGGGCGCCGTGCTACCGTATTCTGCAAGGGCGGAATCGAGCTCTTCCTTGTCGGGGTTGTGCAGGATTTCCGCGCCCACGAAATACAGCGAGTCCACACCGGCTCTTTCGGCCTTGAAGAAGCCGGCATAACGATTATTGATACCGTTGGCGTCGCTCACGAAAGTGAAGTGGGTGGTATTGTATTGCACCGGCAGGCGCGCGTTGCCGTAGGGCAGGTTGGTGAGCTGCGACACCTGTTTTTCGGACGACTTGTTCCAGTTGTCGATCAGGAATATGTTGTAGCGGTTGTGCGGCAGCACGGTGTCTGCACTGCGGGCTTTGGGCCCCGGCCGGTTAGACGAATAGATGATGCCGCTCTTGCCGGGGAAGGCCACGAAGGAAGGGTCGAGGTCGTCGTACACATCGTTGGTGATCTGTTCGGTTTTGCCGTTGCTGATGCTGTAGGTGAAAATGTCCGTATGCCCGTTTTTCACGGCAGACAGCAGCAGGGAATTATCAAACTCGAAGAAGTACTTCATATCGATCACCCGGTCGAACTGCGGGAGATCTTGCCGGATGGTAATTTTCGTAATGAGGTCGTACACCATGAGCTTGGTCTTGCCTTCATGCTCGTAGATGATGGCGAGGCGGTTCCCTTTCTGGTTCCAGGCCAGCAGGGGATAGTTGGGGTCGAGTTTGGAGGTGAGCTGGCGCACGCCGCTTTTCAGCAGCACTTTGGTGGTGCTCCAGCCCAGGTTGATCTTTACTTTATAGAGGCCTTTGGTGTATTCCACCACGGCATACATGCTGTTTTTGGGATTCGCCTGGTAGCGGAAATAGTCCTTTTTCCCGATCTCGTTGGAGATCACGCCCGTGCCGCGGGTCACCTGGCGCCGCCGGCGGTTGTCTTGCTGGTAGCGCCGGAGGTTATAGGTCATGAAGTCTTTCATGGCGTTTTTGGGCGTCATGTGCAGCACCTGTTCAAAGCCTTTTTTGAGGCCGCGGTTGATGCGGGTGATGTACATCAGGTAAGGCACGGCGTCTTTACCGAATTTGCTTTCCACGTAATACCAAAAAGCCTGGCCGGCCAGGAGGGGCTTATCGAAAGCAAGCTGGTTGAAGCTGGCGTATTTGCCGGACAGCAGGGTCGATTTCAGTTCGTCGTCGAGCTTGGCCGTCCAGTTTTCGGCGGCGTAGGCGATGAACCCGTCCGTGAACCAGTTGGGGAAGTCGATCAGTACGGCGTTACCGGCAAATTCCCCGATGTCTTCCCCGAAAAGAAGCGTTTCGAGCATGACACGGGCAATGCCCTGGCGGATCTGGCGGCGCAGGTTGGCGTGGTCGCCGTCGAAGTACACCAGCAGCTTGTTCCCTACCAGTCTGGTCACCCCGCCGGTGTTCTGCCAGTCTATCCCGATGCCGATATTAGATTGTTTTAATTCCCCGAAGCTGTTATACACCACAATATTTACCTTCTGCCGGAAGGTGTACTCCATGAATTCCTCCAGGGAAGGGAGCTCCTTTTCGGCGGTCTGTGCCACATACTTTCCGAGTTCCAGGCCGTTCTGCGCGAAATAGGTATTGAAGTGGCGGGTGGTATAGAAGCGCCATTTGAAGTTTTTATGCTGAACCCGGTTCTGACCAAACTCAACCGTATTCGTCTGCGCCTGAACGTGAAACGTGCCAATCAATAGGATAAAGGAAAGGATGAATGACCTGGTAATAAATCGGTTCATACGGAAAGTATTGATAATATTGTGTTGTGAATTAAAATTAGCAAAAATCGTTCAACAATGCTTGAAATCAAATATTTCACGGTGAATCCCTTTCAGGAAAACACATACGTTCTTATAAACGAAAAAAAGGAGTGTATCATTATAGATCCGGGATTTTATTATGAAAATGAACGGACGGAATTTCTGCGCTTTATAGCGGACAACGGCCTGAAAGTGGTCCGTTTGCTCAATACCCACTGCCACCTCGACCATATATTCAGTAACGCCCTGGTGGCCAGAACGTTCGGTACGGGGCTGGAAATACATGAAAAAGACCAGGTGGTGCTGGACCGGTCGCCCCAGTCGGGCCAGGTATACAACATCCCATTCGAGCCTTCGCCGATGCCCGTGAGCTACCTGAAAGAGGGGGAGAAGGTGGTGCTGGGCGAAGACGAGCTGGACATCCTGTTCACGCCGGGCCATTCGCCGGGCAGCGTGTCGTTTTACTGCGCCCGCCAGGGGTTTGTGATTGCCGGAGATGTGTTATTTAAACAGAGCATAGGCCGGTCCGACTTCCCCGGGGGTAATTTTGAAACACTGGCCCGCAGTATCCGGGAGCAGTTGTACCGCCTGCCGGACGATACGGTGGTGTACCCCGGCCACGGCCCTTCCACCACCATCGGGTTCGAGAAGCAGCATAATCCGTTTGTGCCGGAAGACCCCTCAACGCGGTTTGCGTGAGAGGAGTGCCCGCACTTCGCCCCGCTCCATAAAGAGGATAACGGCCATGTATATACCCAGGCCAACCACGCCGGCCCCATGGAGCAGGAGCGTGCCGGGGTGCTGGGCCCGCAGCCAGGCATGGCCGGCATAAATCAGGGCCGCCAGCAACAGATAAAAAAGGATGCGCCCGATGTTATAGGGCACCGGGTAATATTTTTGGCCCAGCAGGTACGATACCGTCATCATGAAGGCGTAGCAGATGAAGGTGGCCCAGGAAGAGCCCACGTAGCCGTACGCCGGGATCCACCAGATGTTCAGCGCGATGGTGATCACCGCTCCGGCCAGGGTGATGTAAGCCCCGGTCATGTTCCGGTTAGTCAGTTTGTACCAGATGGTGAGATTGTAATAGATGCCCAGGAAAACCGCGGCCATGGTCAGTATAGGCACAATGCCGAGGGCTTCCGTATAGCGTTTTTCAGGCCCCAGCGTGATGATGAGGCCCCACAAGTCGAGGAAGAGGGATACTGCCAGGAACACGGCGCCCAGTACCATGACAAAGAACTTCATGACCCGGGCATAAGTCGTCTGTGCATTTTCATGCCGGCTTTGGTTGAAAAAGAAGGGCTCTGCCCCCATCCTGAACGCCTGGATGAAAATGTTGACCAGCACTGTAAGCTTGTAGCCGGCATTAAAAATACCCAACTGAGTGAGGGTCTCTTCTTCCGGGTAAGGGTACACCCTGTTAAATACCAGCCTGCTGAGCATTTCATTGATCATGCCGCCGAAGCCCACGATCACCAGGGGAAGGCTGTACAACATCACTTCTTTCCACAGTACCTTATCGAACAGCCAACGGAATACGGAAATCTCTTTGTACAGGAATACAAGGGCCAATGCGCTGGCAATCAGGTTCGAGATCACAAAATACCCGACATTGAAGGAAGGGTTATACCAATCCGCCCATCCGTTTTTGGCCAGTTTCGGGCAAATTACCAGGAAGAAGGCGCTCAGCAGAATCTGCGAAATAATTGTGAGAACCTTCACCAGTGCATATTTACGGGGCCTTCCTTCAAGGCGCAGTTTGGCGAATGGGAGCGTGGCGAGGGTATCAAAAAAAACAATTCCCGCCGTCAGCAGTATCAGGTTTTCATGCTTCTGAAAACCCAGAACGGAAGCGATCTGGCCGGCGCCTGCCAGCAAAATGATGGTGAAGACGGTTGTACTCACCAGCATAGACACACAAAGCGTGTTGTACAGCTTTGATCGATCGGTGTTTTGCGCAAAACGGAAAAAGCTGGTTTCCAGCCCGTAGGTAAAAATGATGTTCAGGAAAGGGATAAAGGCATATAATTGTCCAACGATCCCGTATTCATCGGCTGGCAAAAGTGCTGTAAGGAACAGCTGCAATATGAATCCCAGAAACCGGTGAACGATGGTGGGCACGCCATACCAGATCGTTTGCCCGGCCAGTTTTTTAATATTTCCCAATGCGCTGATTTTGTTCCAAAAATAGGAGTTGGCTTATTCGTTTCCAAAGTTATTGCGGCGGTTGCTCTTTTTTTCGCTGAGCCGCTTCTTGAACTGGATGCGCTTTTCTATCATGGCTTTCGTGGGTTTTACCTTGATGCGCTTCTTGGGCACCACCAGCGCCTGTGCGATGAGCTGGTTCATTTTCCGGATCACTTCTCCCTTATTCCCCAGCTGGCTGCGCTCCGTTTGCGACTTTACCTGTAGCAGCCCGTCCGCATTGAGTTTTGCCATCAGCTTTTCCAGCAGCCGGGCCTTTTGCGCCTCACTGAGGATGGCAGACGCCGCAATGTCGAAATAGCCTTCCACCATGGTTTCCACCTTGTTCACGTTCTGGCCGCCCTTGCCGCCGCTGCGCGCAGTTTTGAATTTTATTTCCGATGATACGTCAGGCATAAAGCATTTCTTATCTTTAAACGCAAAAGTAAAGGGAATCCGGTGAAAACAGTCATACAACGCGTTACCAGCGCATCCGTCACCATCAACGGCACGGTGAAATCCGCCATCGAAGGCGGCCTGCTGGTACTGATCGGCATAGAAGACGCAGACGGCGACGAAGACATCGCCTGGCTCAGCAATAAAATCGTAAACCTGCGGATATTCAACGACGACGCGGGCGTCATGAACCGCAGCGTGCTCGACACGGGCGGCGGCATCCTGCTCATCAGCCAGTTCACCCTGCACGCCGCCACGAAAAAAGGCAACCGCCCCTCGTACCTCAAAGCCAGCAAGCCTGAAACAGCCATTCCGCTCTACGAAAAAATGAAAGCGCAGCTGGAACAGGACCTGGGCAAAGCCATCGGAACAGGGGAATTTGGCGCGGACATGAAAGTAAGCCTGCTGAACGACGGCCCCGTTACCATCATCATCGACACAAAAAACCGCGAATAATGAGCATGACAATCCAGGAAGCACAGGAAAAAGTGGACCGGTGGATACAAACCACCGGGGTGCGCTACTTCTCCGAACTGACGAACATGGCCATTCTCACCGAGGAAGTGGGAGAGGTGGCCCGCATCATCTCCCGCCAGTACGGCGACCAGTCGTTTAAGGAGTCCGACAAAAAAAAGGAGCTGGCCGACGAACTGGCAGACGTGCTGTGGGTACTGCTCTGCCTGGCCAACCAGACGGGCATCGACCTCACGGTGGCTCTGGAAAAGAACTTCGATAAAAAGAATGTCCGGGACGCTACCCGGCACCAGGACAATGAAAAACTAAGATGAATATAATATTATTATAATACGTTGTTTCAAAATTCAAATTTATCTTTGCGCCCTATGGCAACAGATCAGAACAAGTTCCAGGCGATCATATCGCATTGTAAAGAATACGGTTTTATTTTCCAGTCGAGCGAAATTTACGACGGGCTGAGCGCGGTATACGATTATGGCCAGTATGGCGCCGAGCTGAAGAAAAACATCCGTGATTACTGGTGGAAGAGCATGACGCAGATGCACGAGAACATCGTGGGTATCGATTCCGCCATTTTTATGCACCCTACCATCTGGAAGGCATCCGGGCACGTGGACAATTTCAGCGACCCGATGATCGATAATAAAGACAGCAACAAACGTTACCGGGTAGACCACCTCATAGAAGGCTTCGCC
The DNA here is from genome assembly GCA_965653365.1 of uncultured Chitinophaga sp. GTDB lineage: Bacteria > Bacteroidota > Bacteroidia > Chitinophagales > Chitinophagaceae > Chitinophaga. Next base: position 75,474 of record CBFGZV010000015.1, read on the forward strand.
GAAACGCTGGCTACCGATGCTGCTGCGGCGCTGATCGCAGATATGGAGGCGTTGCTGAAGGAGAGCGATTTCGCCGGCCTGAAGAAACTGATCGAAGATAACCAGATCAAATGCGCGGTAAGCGGCACGGTGAACTGGACGGACGTACGCCAGTTCAACCTAATGTTTTCCACCCAGCTGGGCAGCGTGTCTGAAGATGCCAGTGAAATATACCTCCGCCCCGAAACCGCACAGGGGATTTTCGTGAACTTCCTCAACGTGCAGAAGACCGGGCGTATGAAAATACCGTTCGGTATCGCGCAGGTGGGCAAGGCTTTCCGTAATGAGATCGTGGCGCGCCAGTTCGTGTTCCGCATGCGGGAGTTCGAGCAGATGGAAATGCAGTTCTTCATCCGCCCCGGCACCCAGAAAGAGTGGTACGCGTACTGGAAAGAAGAAAGGATGAAATGGCACCAAAGCCTGGGCCTCAACCCGGCCAACCTGCAGTACCACGACCACGTGAAACTGGCGCACTATGCAGATGCGGCGGTAGACATCGAATATAATTTCCCCATCGGGTTCAAGGAAGTGGAAGGCATCCACTCCCGCACCGATTTCGACCTGAGCCAGCATCAGCAGTTCTCCGGCAAAAAGATGCAGTACTTCGACCCGGAAATCAACCAGAATTACATCCCATATGTGATTGAAACGTCTATCGGCCTGGACCGCTGCTGCCTGATGATCCTGAGCGAAGCTTATGAAGAGCAAGACCTCAGCACGGCGGAGAAGCAAGACAGCCGCGTGGTGCTGAAATTCCCCGCGAAACTGGCGCCGATCAAACTGGCCATCCTGCCCTTGACGAAAAAAGACGGACTGCCGGAAATAGCGAAAGAACTGATGGCAGACTGCAAGCAGAACTTTTACTGCTATTACGAAGAAAAAGATAGCATCGGTAAACGTTACCGCCGCCAGGACGCGATCGGTACGCCATTCTGCGTGACTATCGACCACCAGACCAAGGAAGACGGCACGGTGACCGTTCGCCACCGCGATTCCATGGAACAGGAGCGCATCCCCCTGGCGCAGGTGAAAGAAATGGTGATGAGGAAAATCATGGAGTAAACAGACTTTTCAGATATGACAAACGGCTAAGTGCATGGCGCACTTAGCCGTTTGTGTTTTGTATCATAAGGTGCTCTTCCCGTTGCGCGGCGCTGAGGCTGATTTTCCCCGCATGTGTGCTGCTGCTATTGGAGTTTCTTCTCTATCGCTTTCAGCCTTTTTTCCTGCGCTTCGATTTTCTTATGCTGCTCGATGATAATCAGCGTCAGCTCTTCGATTTTCTCCAGTAGCGCGGCTTGCGTACTCCCCACATCCAGGCCGTTTTCAGTGACTTCCTTCGCGGATGGGATGCCGGGAAGGTGTTTATGTGCTTTTATATAGGTTTCCAGTGCGGCGGGTGATGGAAGCGCATAGCCCGGTTCGAAAACGTAGTCGGGCCAGGGTGTTTGCTGTACTTTCACCTTGGTGGCGATCATGCTGCCCGATACAGCTAATTTATGCCCCTTCGTGTCTGTCGTGCCCAGTCCAATATTATCGGCAACATCCGCATAAAGAAAAACTTTCTGCGTGCCATGATTGTAAAAAGAAAGTCCACTGTTGTTGATACTCATGCTGTAGTACGTACCGTTGGGTTTTTCCATCACCAGTTCGGTAGAGTTCGTCACGTTGCTCCGCAGCCATAGCAAATTCTTTGCCCGCACGGATCCTTCTATATCCAGCATATGCGCGGGATTGTTTTTACCGATGCCAATGCGGCCTTCCGGAGAAATGAACAGTCTTTCCGAGCCATTCGTATGAAAGCCAATCCCGTTCGTTGCGGTAGTTGTCTGTATCAGCACATTCCCGATACTGTTAGCCATATAGAGCGTGCCGTTGTTGGAGCCATAGCCGAGAAACCCGACATTCTGTGTGTTGTACCGCCATTGGGTAAACATATGCGTATACGTATTGGCCGGGTCTGTAGTGGTGGTTTGCAGGATGAAGGTGTTGATCGGGTATTGCCCGAAGGAAGAGGAAACACAGGCCAACAGGATCCAGATGGATAAAATGTATTTTTTCATAAGTAAGGGTTTTCAGCAAAAATAATCATCACCCGTACAATTCCAGGTGAATGTCGTGCCGGTCATAACCCATCGCCACGATCTTCTGTTTCGCCTCATCGATCATCGCCTTCCAGCCGCAGAGAAAGAAATGCGCCGGCCGTTTGTCTGCCAGCAGCTCCTCGTACACGGCGTGCACATAGCCTTTGCGGCCGGTCCAGGAAGGCGCGTCTTCGCGCGAAAGGGTGGGGATGTACTGGAAACCCGGCATGTCGGCCGACAGCTGCATCATTTCGTTCTTATACAGCAGATCCTTTTCATAACGCGAGCCGGAAATGAGATAAATATTGGGATGCGGGATGCCGTGCAGGTGGAGGTGATGGGCCATCGACCGGAATGGTGCGATGCCGGTACCGGTGCAAACCAGGAAGAGGTCGCGCTCCATGACTTCCGGGAGCGTGAACACGCCCAGCGGCCCGCGGAGCGTCAGTTCACTGCCTTCCGTTACCTGCGTGAACAGGTAGGTAGAGCCCAGGCCGCCTTCCAGCAATACGATCACCAGTTCAATTTCATTGCTGCCGTTCGGGTGAGAAGCGATGGAGTAACTGCGCCATCGTTTGTTTTTCTTTTCGTGAATCGGGAGGTCGAGGGTTACAAACTGGCCAGGTTTGAAGTCAAAGCTGGCTTTTTCGGGTATCTGTATCCAGAACCTTTTGGTGTTATACGTTTCATCCACAATCTTCGTTACCACGCCAGTGTACCATTGCTCGAGCATGTTATGAAGTATTAATGTAAAAAGATGCTTCCCTGCTTTTAAATTACACAAAATTCCTGAAGGTAGCACCGGCCGGGGAAACATTTCCTCAGGGGGCGGTCGCGCCCCCGCAGCAGGCATCTGCCGTCGCCTGTGCCGCTATTCGCCACCCGCCGTCAAATTCCGCGCTACGAAAACCCGCCCCAACCAAAAATGCCTTATCTTTGCATCCTTCATGAATTTGCAGGGAGTTTTACAATTATTTGAGCGCGACAGCCGTCTGAAATTGCTGACGGACGGGATAGCTACGCCTCATCCTGCCTATTTCCACCTTACCGGCCTCTCCGGCAGCGCCGCGGCCTTTGTGGCCGCTTCCGCCTGGAGCGCCAAAGACCTCAACCACCTCTTCATCCTGAACGACCGGGAAGAAGCCGCCTATTTTCACAACGACCTGGAACAGCTGACCCAGGCGCTCGACATCTTCTATTTCCCGGATTCATTCAAGAAAACGGGCCAGTTCCAGGAGCTGAACAGCAGCCACAGTATGCTCCGTACCGAGGCCCTCATGAAGTTCACCGGCGCCCAGGTGCACCGCAAAGTGCTGGTCACCTACCCGGAAGCCCTCTACGAAAAAGTAGCCGGCAACACCGCCTACAACGCCAACATGGTGAACATCAAAGTGGGCGAAACCCTGAAAGTGGACGAACTGCTGGAGAAACTGACGGGCTGGGGATTCGAACATTCCGATTTTGTATACGGCCCCGGCCAGTTTGCCGTGCGCGGGGGCATTCTCGATATTTACTCGTTCGGCAACGAAAAACCGTACCGCCTGGAGCTGTTCGGCGAAGAAGTAGATTCCATCCGCCTGTTCGACCCGGAAACCCAGCTCAGCGAACGGAAGCTGATGCAGGTGACGCTCATCGCCAACATGGACACGAGGGCCACCACGCATTCGAAAATGAGCCTGCCCGACTTTCTGCCGCCCAATACCGTGGTGTGGGTCAAAGACCCCGCCTATGTGCAGGGCGTGATCGGGCAAATGGAAGAACGGCTCGAAGACTGGCTGCAGACCGGCCAGCGGGCCCGGGTAAACGAGGAAGAGGAAATCGAACTCACGGAAGACGATTTCGTGAAAGGCGGCGTGCTCATGCAACAGCTGCTACAGCGTTCCTGCGTAGTGTTCGGCCCGCATTTCAGTTTCGAACAGGTGCCAGGCGCGGTGCAGTCGGTCGTGTTCAATACCGCCGAACAACCTGTCTTCAACCGGCAGTTCGACCTGCTCATCAAAGACCTGGCACGGCACAACGCGGAAAAATCATCCCTCTTCATTTTCGCCGAAAACCCCCGCCAGCTCGAAAGGCTCCGGAGCATCTTCGAAGACCTGAAAGCGGATTTCCTTTTCTATCCCATTCCCGTGGCCATCAGCACCGGGTTTATCGATAACGACATGAAACTGGTGTGCTATACGGACCACCAGATTTTCCAGCGCTACCACAAATACAAGGTGAAGCAGGCCTACAACAAGAACAAGGCCATCACCCTCAAAACGCTGAAGGAGCTGCAGGCGGGCGACTTCGTGACCCACATCGACCATGGTGTGGGCGTATACAGCGGCCTGCAGAAAATAGAAGTGGGCGGCAAAATGCAGGAAGCCATCCGCATCATCTACAAAAACAACGATCTGCTGTATGTGAACATCAACTCACTGCACAAGATCAGCAAATACACCGGCAAGGAAGGCGTAGCCCCGAAAGTGAACAAGCTGGGCAGCGATGCCTGGGAAAAGCTGAAGGAGAAAGCGAAAACGGAGGTGAAGGATATCGCCAAAGATCTCATCAAGCTCTACGCCGCCCGTAAAGCCCAGCAGGGCTTCGCGCACACGCCGGATACTTACCTGCAAACGGAGCTGGAAGCGTCTTTCATTTATGAAGACACGCCAGACCAGAGTAAGTCCACGGCCGATGTGAAACGCGATATGGAATCGCCCGCGCCGATGGACCGTCTCGTGTGCGGCGACGTAGGCTTCGGCAAAACGGAAGTGGCCGTGCGCGCCGCCTTCAAAACCGTGGTAGACGGCAAGCAGGCCGCTGTACTGGTGCCCACCACCATCCTGGCGTTCCAGCACTACAAAACCTTTTCCGAAAGGCTGAAGGATTTCCCCTGCACGGTTGACTACATCAACCGTTTCAAATCGGCCAAGGAAAAAAAGGAAACGCTCAAGCGCCTCGAAGAAGGCAAGGTGGATATCATCATCGGTACGCATGCGCTGCTGGGGAAAGACGTGAAGTTCAAGGACCTGGGCGTGATGGTGATAGACGAAGAGCAGAAATTCGGCGTAACCGCCAAGGAAAAGCTGAAAACGATGAAGGTGAACGTGGATACGCTTACCCTAACGGCCACACCTATCCCGAGAACGCTGCAGTTTTCCCTGATGGGCGCCCGCGACCTGTCTGTGATCAACACCCCGCCCCCCAACCGGCAGCCGATTGAAACGGAGGTGCTGGTGTTCGACAAAGACCAGATACGCGACGCCATCTATTACGAAACGGAGCGCGGCGGCCAGGTGTATTTCATCCACAACCGCATCAATGGCCTGCGCGAAATGGCGGGCCTGCTGCAGGAGCTGTGCCCAGACCTTTCCATCGCCACGGCTCACGGCCAGCTGGAAGGCCACAAGCTCGAAGAAGTGATCATGGATTTCATCGACCGCAAGTATGATGTGCTGGTTTGCACCAACATCGTGGAAAGCGGTGTGGATATTTCCAACGCCAATACCATCATCATCAACAACGCGCACCACTTCGGGCTCAGTGACCTGCACCAGCTGCGCGGCCGCGTTGGGCGCAGCAACAAGAAGGCATTCTGCTACCTGCTGGCCCCGCCCATGAGCACGCTGCCGGCAGACAGCCGCAAGCGCCTCCAAACGCTGGAGCAGCACAGTGAGCTGGGAAGCGGCTTCCAGATAGCGATGCGCGACCTCGACATCCGCGGCGCCGGCAACCTGCTGGGCGGCGAACAAAGCGGCTTCATCGCCGAAATCGGGTTCGACATGTACCAGAAGATCCTCGACGAGGCCATCCGCGAACTGAAACAAACCGATTTCAAAGACCTGTTCAAAGACCAGCTGGAAGAGAAGAAAGATTACATCAGCGACTGTACCATCGATACCGACCTCGAAATACTCATCCCCGATTCGTACGTGGAAAGCATCCAGGAAAGGCTGAACCTTTACCAGGAACTGGACAATATCACGCAGGAAGCCAAACTCGTGGAATTCGAACAGGGCATGGAAGACCGCTTCGGCCCTGTGCCCGAACCCGTCAAAGACCTGTTTACCACCATCCGCACCCGCTGGATGGCTATCGAACTGGGCTTCGAGAAAATGATCCTGAAAGAAGAAACCCTTCGCTGTTATTTCATCAACAACCCGGACAGCCCCTATTTCGAATCGCCCACTTTCCAGCACATCCTGCATTATATCCAGACGCGCACCAACAACGCCAGGCTGAAACAACTGGGCAAAAACTTCATGCTCATTATTGATCGCATGAAAGACATGAACGCCATCTACGACTTCCTCAAAAAAATGACCGACGCGCGCGGTTGATGATTGTAACATATATTTGCTTCGTACGTTACACCCTCATTACTTCACTCAAAACATAAAGAAAAGTTAAAGCCTGCACGGGCATATGGAATTGAATAGTGACCCTGCATCCTGATCTTGAATTTAAAACTGAAAGCAATGAAAAAATTAACCGTATTATTAATGGGACTCTTTATGACAGCAACATCATTCGCACAAACAACCGAGAGCAAACCGCCGGTGAAAAAAATTGAAGTGACGGGCACTGCTGAAATGGAAATTACCCCCGACGAAATTACGCTCAACATCACCCTGCGCGAGTACATGAAAAATAAAACCAGCAAGGTGGCCATCACCACCCTGGAAGCGCAGCTGCAGAAAGCGGTGGCCGATGCCGGCATCCCGAAAGAAAACTTTACCATCGCCAATGTATTTGGTCACAACTACGACCAGTGGTGGAGAAAAAAGAAAAACGACGTGGACTTCATGGCGCGCAAGCAGTACAGCCTGAAGCTGAACCGCCTCGACAAAGTGAACGCCATCCTTGCTGCGGTAGACGATGAAGGCATCGAAAGCGTGAACATCGCTTCTTACACCCACAGCAAAATGGACGAATACCGCAAACAGGTAAAAATGAACGCACTGAAAGCGGCTAAGAACAAAGCTGAATACCTGCTGGGCGCCATCGACGAAAAAATCGCCGGCGTGATCGAAGTGCAGGAGTTCAATACCGACCAGTACAGCGACGTGCGCCCTGAAGCGGCCAACGTACGGATGTACAAAGCCGCCGATGCGATGGGCGCCGGTGTGCCGGATTCCAACATCGACTTTAAAACCATCAAGATACGCGCTGAAATCAGGGCCGTATTCGGGATTAAATAATCAGGAAAGGTAGAAACAGTCATCAAAAGAAAAAGGGCTGCCGGTCGTCACCGGTAGCCCTTTTTCTTAGTCTGTTCTGCTGGTCACAATGCGGCGGAAGTCGCGTGACGGAGGTTGTTCTACTGTCAATTAAACTGTCTGTAATTCTATTTTGCTACTATGGCGCCGCGCGCCCGGCGGGCGGGCCATAATCAGGTAAGTTGGGATAAATAGGACTCGATATGATTAAAAGAAGCTTAATTCATTTTGATGATCGGGCTCACTTCGAATGTGCCGGCGGTAACGGTTTTCTTATCCTCCGCCACCACATCGTGCACCAGGATGCCCGTGAAGGTGCCTTTGGCTTTAGATTCCGAGATGCTTTCAATGTTGATGGTAGCAGCGGCATTCAGATTAATGTCGTCTGCCGAGTAATTATCCGAAGTGCCCAGCTTTTTCATCCACGCGATGTAATTCATGTCGGTGGCGCTTAATTTATATTCCCCCACCTTCAGCTGTTTGCCGGGGAATACCACGTTCACGGTAAGCCCCTGGTTGCTGGCGGTCAGCCCCGAAATCACCAGTACATAATTACCCGTTGAATCGTACAGGCTGGCGGTGAGCTGCTTGGTGACCGTAATAAGGGAATCGTTCACTTTCATGGAAAAGTGTCCCTTCACGTGATTATCGTTGAAGATGTCTTTTTTGTCGCAGGCGGAAAACAGGGCAATAGCCAGCAGGGCCAGCCCCGGGATAAGGGATTTGGTTTTCATAGGTACGTCTAATTAGACGCAATATAGCAAACTTATACAGATTAAAAAATTATTTAATTAATAATATTTATTATCTGTAGTAAAGGGAATAAAAAAGGGCTGCTCCGGTGAGGGGCAGCCCTTTTCAGGTATGTTTTGCCGCGGGTTACGCGTCGATTTTTGCGTATTTGGCGTGAGATTCAATGAATTCACGGCGGGGCGGTACTTCGTCGCCCATCAGCATGGTAAAGATGCGGTCGGCTTCAAAAGCGCTGTCGATCGTTACCTGTTTGAGCGTGCGGGCATCGGGGTTCATGGTGGTGTCCCAGAGTTGTTCCGCGTTCATTTCACCCAAACCTTTGTATCGCTGGATGTTCACGCTGTCTTCCTTGCCGCCGCCGGCCAGTTTGGCAACTGCTGCTTTGCGTTGTTCTTCGTTCCAGGCGTAGATGAAGTCCTTGCCTTTTTTCACCTGATACAGCGGGGGCTGTGCGAGGTAAACATATCCCTGTTCCACCATTTCCTTCATGTAACGGAACACGAAAGTGAGGATGAGCGTGGCGATGTGGCTACCGTCCACGTCGGCATCCGTCATGATGATCAGCTTGTGATAACGGAGCTTGCTAAGGTTGAGGGCCTTTTCGTCGTCGGGGGTGCCGATGGTGACGCCCAGGGCGGTGAAGATATTTTTGATCTCTTCGTTTTCGTAGATTTTATGCTCCAGGGCTTTTTCCACGTTGAGGATTTTACCGCGGAGGGGCAGGATGGCCTGGAAATTCCGGTTACGGCCCTGTTTGGCCGTGCCACCTGCCGAGTCACCTTCGACGAGGTACAGCTCGCATTTGGTGGGATCGTTATCGGAGCAGTCCGCCAGTTTGCCCGGCAGGCCGCTGCCCGTCATTACGCTCTTGCGCTGCACCATCTGGCGTGCTTTGCGCGCCGCCTCACGGGCCTGCGCGGCCAGCACCACCTTGTTGATGATCGTTCTGGCTTCTTTCGGGTGCTCTTCGAGGTAGGCGTCGAGCACATTGGCTACCGCACTGTCTACCACGCCCATTACGTCGGAGTTGCCCAGTTTGGTCTTGGTCTGGCCTTCGAACTGCGGCTCGGGCACTTTCACGCTCACGATGCAGCTGAGGCCCTCGCGGAAGTCGTCGCCCACCACTTCCACTTTCGATTTCTCGAACATCTTGTTTTTGTCTGCATACGCCTTGAACACGCGGGTGATGGCCCTGCGGAAGCCGGCCACGTGAGTGCCGCCCTCGATGGTGTTGATGTTGTTAACGTAAGAGAAGATGTGTTCGTTGAAAGAATCGTTATAGAGCATGGCCACTTCCACCGCCACGTTGGTAGCGGCGTCATGTGCCTCGATAAATATGGGTTGCTGTACGAGCGCGTTGCGGCGGCCGTTTTTATCCATCAGCTCCACAAACTCCACGATACCGCCTTCGCTGTAAAAGGTTTCGCTGAAAGCGTTGCCGTTTTCATCTTTCTCGCGCTCGTCGGTGAGGGTGATGCGGATGCGCCTGTTCAGGAACGCCAGCTCGCGCAGGCGGCCCGCCAGGGTTTCGCGGTTATAAGTGGTGTCGGTGAAGATGCTGGCGTCCGGCTTGAAGTGCACAATCGTGCCGGTAATGTCGCTGTTGCCGATCTCACGCACGGAATACTGGGGAATGCCCATTTTGTACTCCTGCTCGAATATCTTGCCTTCGCGGTGAACCGTCACGTGCAGGGGATCGCTCAGGGCGTTCACGCAGCTCACGCCCACACCGTGCAAACCGCCGGATACCTTGTAGGTGTTTTTATCGAATTTACCGCCCGCGTGCAGCACCGTCATCACCACTTCCAGCGCGGAGCGCTTTTCCTTGGCGTGCATGCCGGTAGGAATACCACGCCCGTCGTCTTTCACACGGATGGAGTTGTCTTCACAAATCGTAACGTCGATATTTTTACAAAAACCGGCCAGCGCTTCATCGATAGAGTTATCGACTACTTCGTATACGAGGTGGTGTAAACCTTTCACCCCAATGTCCCCGATATACATCGCCGGGCGTTTACGCACAGCTTCCAGTCCTTCCAATACCTGAATACTGCCCGCGTCGTAACCATTACTGGGAGCAGTTGCTTGGACTAATTCTTCACTCATATTTTAGCAGAAAATTCGTTTTTAACAAATCAGTAGACAATCCAGCAAAAATAAGCAAAATCAGCCTAATTTCCATGGAAAACAAGGCTTTTTTGGGGGTGGTGGATAGTATGTGAATATTGCTTAGGGCTGGTTTCCGAAGTTCTCCAGCGCATCGGTGCCGACCGACTGTTTAACCCCTGTGAAGACGGTTTTCCACAGGAGATTGAAGAAAGATTTCTGGGGGTGCCGGGTGTAACGCGGTTTGGCTACGCGCAGGGGCTGCCCCGGCGAGGGATTTTCGTTGTGGATAGCCATCAGGTTGGCCAGCAGGCTCACCAGGCCTTTCCTTTCGGAGCCTTTCCCGTCTTTTTCCTCTTTCAGCATAGCAATCCGGAGATTGGAATACTGCATTTTGACGATGCCGGCCGCGCTGCGCTCGTTGCCCTGGAGGTTGAAGTCGAGTTGTTTGATGCGGGCGGATCGGATTTCGACGAGGCCGAGCGCCTTGGTGGCTTTGTTGAATTCCCGCCCGTCCATATCGCTGAGCTGGCCGCTGACGGCAAATGCGCCGTCTTTGGCGCCCAGCTTGAAATCGAAGCGGGCCTTGAGCTTACCGCTTTGCATAAGAATGGCATGCAGGTCGGCGATGCAATGCCCGTTGCGCTGTACCAGCGAGTCGATATTGGTGATGTTCCAGAAGGTGCCGCCGGCCCGTGGAAAATCCACCTGTCCCGTTTCCCCGTTTTGCGGATTCCTTTCTGCATAGCTGATGGCAATGCCGGCCACCTGGAGGGTGTCGATGCGCAGGGGGATGTCGAAATTGGCCAGCAGCTGGTGGGGGAACTGCCCGTACTTGTCGCCCGGCGCCATGGCGATGCCGCGGTTGCGGTAGGCATGGAAGTACCCGCCGTTGATAGACATTTTGTCGGCCAGTATCTTTTTCCGGAGCAAATCCATGCGGGGCAGGCCTTCCAGGCGGATGTTCCGGAATGCCAGGTCGTACCGGTCCTGCTGGAATTTGATCCGTTTATCGAATGCGGCCCGGTCGTATCGCGGCTCGAGGCGAACCTCCCCGATGTCGAGCGACCGCTCGATGGCATGGTAGCTGATTTTGCTCACATGCAGCCAGTACAGGCTGTCTGGCAGGCGATAGTCCCATTTGTCGAGGTTGATGTCAAAATTGCGGGCGTATAAAAAGCGGGTGGGGTCGTGCTGGGAGAGGGAATCAATTTCCAGGCCCCGCACTTCCACGTCGAGGTTATCGAGCCGGGTGATCTGGCGGCTGCTGTCTTCCCCGATCCGGGTGTAGTGGAGGCGGGTTTGCCGCAGAGAGATGCGGGCTACGTCGAAGCTGGCGATATTTTTATGGATGGCTTCGTAGAAGCTGCGCTGGCGGCCGGTATCGATGCTACGGCGGTCTTCCGTGATGAAGATTTCCGGGTCTGAAAGGATGAAAGCGCCCGCATCCACCTGTTTGCCGATAAAGTAGCGCCATAGTTTCATGCGGGTAATCTGCAGGCGCCCCGCGCTGGCGTGGCAGAGCACTTGGGGGGCGCGCTTTTCCTGTACCATGCGGGCGTACACGCTGCTGTCGGGGATGAGCGCCACATTGTGGATGGCGAGGTTGCCCGTGAGGAGGTTGAGATTGATTTTGCCGTAAGCCAGGGTATAAAGGCTGTCGGAACTTTCCGCCACATACCGGCGCAGCTCCTTGTCCAGCAAGCCTTTCCAATGTACGTTCAGGTACCAGGCCGTGCCCAGCACCAGCAGTACCAGTATAGCCCCCGCCGTTAGAACGATCTTCCAGGTCCTTTTCATATGGATGATTGAATTGCCAATATTATACCAATCGGGGCCAATTGTAACCGTTGTGTCAAACTAATAACATTATAACAATGATTCGTTAATTTTGTGGCGCACAATATGAAAGAAGTACAGGAAATACTCAACTTGGCCATCCCGCAACCCGCCATGAGCGACCAGTTGCAACTCGCGGAAGCGGACCAGGTGACCGTTCCCGACTGTCTGGATTATACCCTGCAGCGCTACGTGTACGAGCACCCGTTGCCGGTGGAAGATGTGGCCATGGTGGTGTACCAACCCGCGAAAAGGGGGCAGAGCGCGGCCATCGAGCTGCGGTACTGTGTGGCCGGCAGCAAATACTGTAAAAACCCCGGTTGTACCGACCAGGTGTGCGCGGAAAAAAGGAAGAAAGAAGCGTGCAACGACACGCTACCTTCTGTAGACATGATCACCGTCCGCTTCCAGCCCGCCTTTATACAGACTCTCCAGAAAGGGAACACTTCATTTTCCCTGTTCGAACTGCAATCCCGCAAGCCTTTCGTAAAAACCATCCAGCCCTGCACCAAGTCGAAGACCGTATTGGAGCAGATGGTGCATCACAATTACGAAGGCATTCTCAAGAATATTTTCCTGCAAAGCAAGGCGCTGGAGCTGCTGCTTTTCAGTTCCGACCAGTTCATCCAGAACGATACGGACGAGCGGTACGGTTGCCGCTTCCTTACGCAGATGGAAGACCGGGAAAAGATCGAAAATGCCCGCAGCATCCTGCTGGAGCAGCTCGATGCGCCCATTACGATCCGCGATCTGGCGAGGCGTGTGGCCATGAACGAATGTTACCTGAAAAAAGGCTTCAAAGCCATGTTCGGCACCACTATTTATGATTATTTCCAAAAGGAAAGAATGGAAAAAGCCAAAGGGCTGCTGTACGAAAAAGGGCTGTCCGTTTCCGAAGTTGCCATTATGATGGGATATTCCTGCATCTCCCATTTCTCCACCGCATTTAAAAAACACACGGGCCTGAAGCCCTGTGAGCTGCTGCTGCGCTAACACTAGATTTTCATTGTCTTTAAGGGTTTAAATGATGGAAGCTGCAAAGTTTTGCACCGCCGTGCGGCTGCCGTGCCGGTGATTACATGGATATGCGGCGGCGATCACCGAAGCCCTTACCCGGCCTTTGCTTGCTCATCGTGCGCAGTGGGCGTCGCGACAATGTTTGGGCAGGCGGCTGACATTGTTTGAAATCCTTACCCGGCCTTTGCTTGCTCATCGTGCGCAGTGGGCGTCGCGACAATGTTTCGGCAGGCGGCTGACATTGTTTGAAATCCTTACTCAGCCTTTGCTTGCTCATCGTGCGCAGTGGGCGTCGCGACAAAGTTTCGGCAGGCGGCTGACATTGTTTGAAATCCTCACCCAGCCTGCGTTTGCCCGTTCTGCAGCGCTGACGTTCTTCAGGGTGACCGTTGTCACCACCTCGTTTTTCCTTTTACGATCATTAGTTTTCCCGAATTGACAAATCCGTTTACGGGGTTTGTGCTTTCTTTGTATCACGATCACCGGATATCTATCCGGGTTCTTCATAAGCTTCCTTATCAGATTTGACCTGGGAAGGCTTGCAGACGATAGTAAAGCCATTATTAAACGCAATACGCATATCAAACACCATGACCTAAGGTATTGTATTGCCAGTCAGTAAGTTTTTCCCCCGTAATTTGCATAAAGCCGTTACTATTCAAGTAGCGGCTTTTTTTATGTAAACGGCCGCAGGGCGGAGAGGGTGGCGAACGAGGGAAATGGATGTGGGAAACGGACATTGCTCCTGGAAGAAAGGAAATGGAGAAGCGTGCCCATAGGCGCTTTCGGAAGCAGAAAAGAAAATGAAAGCCGGGGCACGCATGCAAAGCACGAGGGAAGAGGATGTGGGAAAACGGACATCGCTCTGGAAGAAAAGAAATGGAGAAGCGCGTCCATAGGCGCTTTCGGAAGCAGAAAAGAAAATGAAAGCCGGGGCACGCATGCGAAACACGAGGGAAGAGGATGTGGGAAAACGGACATCGCTCTGGAAGAAAAGAAATGGAGAAGCGTGCCCATAGGCGTATTCGGGAGCAGAAAAGAAAATGGAAACCGGGGCACGCATGCGAAACACACCGGTGCGGCGTCGAAAGATTGTATGGGCGTCACGGAAAGGTCGATGCCGGGAAGAAGGGGCGGGCGTAACAAAACGGATGGACACTGTGGGGAAGGAATGCCAACGTCGCTGCGGTATATTCAGCACCAGCCGCCACACTGGGAAAGGAAAAGGTAGATAAGGTTGGCAAGACCAGATGAAGTGGCTGCACCACTTAGGAGAAAAGAAAAACCCCGCCCAAAAGAGCAGGGTCTGTCCTATTTATCCCTATACCTATGAAATACTTAATTAAAATCTTTATCTGAAATATCTTTAATCAACAATAGTGCCAGCATCGTTTAAAAGTACCGTTTTGGCAGTCCCATTGTCGTCAATATTTACTTTATAATATGCAGCCACGTCCGCCCTTTCAATTTTCCACCCTTCTTTAACAACTGCGGAGGGATATTTGTTCTTTAAAGTTCCCAAAACCGGTTCGGGCAACGCTCCTGCCTGATACTCACTGCGTGTGGCGATCCATGCGCCTTCAGCATTATACTCGGCGCTGGTTTTTACGTTCTCTTTGTTAAATGCTGCCACCCAGTTGCCGCCGGCCGTTTTGGTCCAAACAGCGTCGGTAGTGCCCGAAAATTCGGCCTTTTGGCCAAATGCCTCTTTCACAGCGGCGGGGGCCTCTACTTTTTTGGCTACAGCTTTGCTTTTTTTCGTTGATTTCTGTTGTGAAAACGCGATGCCGGAAGTGAAGACAGCAGCGCATATGAATAACGTTACTTTTTTCATAAAAGATATGGTTTTTCTGCGTGATACTCTTCTAACTTCTTAGCCAAAACAATGCCAAAAACGCAAAGTAAGCATAGTTTATTGTAAAATAGCTAATTTTTGCCTCATTTTGCGCATAAATCTCTTATTTTTTATGAATGGTAAGGGGACTCCAAAACCTGCCTGTATTTTAGTAACTTCGCAGAATTTTATTTCAAATACCAAACTTTTAATGAGCCCGGAGGGTGATTTTGTTTATGTCCAGCAAATATCAGGAATATAGTCAACTGAATTTACCGCAAATAGAACAGGATATACTGCAAGCGTGGGAACAGCACCAGATTTTTGAGAAGAGCGTGTCGAACCGCGACGGGGCAACGCCCTTCGTGTTTTACGAAGGCCCTCCGAGCGCCAACGGCCTGCCAGGCATTCACCATGTGATTTCCCGCGCACTGAAAGACCTGGTTTGCCGTTACAAAACCATGCAGGGCTTCCAGGTAAAACGCAAGAGCGGATGGGACACCCACGGCCTGCCGGTTGAGCTGGGCGTGGAAAAAGCCCTGGGCATCACCAAGGAAGATATCGGCAAAAAAATTTCCATCGCCGAATACAACGACACCTGCCGGAAAGAAGTATTAAAATATAAAGACCGCTGGGAAGAGCTCACCCGCAAAATGGGATACTGGGTTGATTTACAACGCCCTTACATCACCTTCGAAAACGATTACATCGAAAGCCTCTGGTGGTGCCTCCAGCAACTCTATAAAAAAGGCCTTCTCTATAAAAGCGTGAGCATACAGCCGTATTCTCCCGCCGCCGGTACCGGCCTCAGCTCCCACGAGCTCAACATGCCCGGTACTTATAAAGACGTAAAAGACACCACCATCGTCGCCATGTTCCGGGCCCTGGAATCGGACCTCTCCAGGTTCCTGTTCGACGCGGCCGGTAGCGACCAGGTGTTTTTCCTGGCCTGGACCACCACCCCCTGGACCCTGCCGTCCAACCTGGGGCTGACCGTAGGCCCGAATATAGACTACGTCCTCGTAAAAACCTTTTCCCCGTATACCCACCTGCCGGTGAACGTGGTGCTGGCCAAAGACCTGGCCGGTAAATACTTCAAGCCGGAAGGGGAAAACGGCGATTTCGACGCCTACAAACCCGAAGATAAAATACTGCCCTGGCGCGTATTGGCCCATTTCAAAGGCAGCCAGCTCGAAAACATCCGCTACGAACAGCTGCTGCCCTATGTGCAGCCCGAAGAAGGCGACCCCTTCCGCGTACTGCTCGGTGACTTCGTGACCACCGAAGACGGTACCGGCATCGTGCACACCGCTCCGGCGTTTGGCGCAGACGACAGCCGCGTCGGTAAAAAATACGGCATCGGCATCCTTACCCTGGTAGACCGCCAGGGCAAGTTCCTCGACGAGGTAGGTGAATTCGGCGGCCGCTATGTGAAGGATTATAAAAATGATCCCGACTATAAAGATGTGGACGTAGACATCGCCATCAAGCTGAAAAAGGAAAACCGCGCCTTCAAGGTAGAGAAATACGAGCACACCTACCCCCACTGCTGGAGAACGGACAAGCCCGTACTCTATTATCCGCTCGATGCCTGGTTCATCAAAACCACGGCGTTGAAAGACCGGATGGTGGAACTGAATAAAACCATCAACTGGAAGCCCGCTTCCACCGGTACGGGCCGATTCGGCACCTGGCTGGAGAACATGGTGGACTGGAACCTCAGCCGCAGCCGCTACTGGGGCACCCCGCTGCCGATCTGGCGCACGGAAGACGGGTCGGAAGAAATCTGCATCGGCAGCATCGCCGAACTGAACGCCGGCATCCGCCTCGCCAACGAAGTACTCGGCGGCGACGTGAATAAAAATTACCTGCACGAGGGCATCCTCGACCTGCATAAACCGTATGTAGACGACATCATCCTCGTCAGCTCCACCGGCAAGCCCATGCGTCGGGAGCCGGACCTGGTGGACGTTTGGTTCGATAGCGGCGCGATGCCCGTGGCCCAATGGCATTACCCCTTCGAAAACAAGGAAATGCTGGAGCAGGGTAAGGCCTTTCCTGCCGACTTCATCGCCGAAGGCGTAGACCAGACCCGCGGATGGTTTTACACCCTCCATGCCCTGAGCGTGATGCTGTTCGATAGCGTGGCGTATAAAACCGTGGTGTCCAACGGCCTGGTGCTCGACAAGAACGGCAGCAAAATGAGCAAGCGCTGGGGGAACGTGGTGGATCCGTTCGATACCATACAGCAATACGGCGCCGACGCCACCCGCTGGTACATGATCACCAACGCCTCCCCGTGGGACAACATGAAATTCGACGTGGACGGCATCAAGGAGGTGCAGCGCAAACTGTTCGGCACCATATATAATACGTACAACTTCTTCGCCATGTATGCCAACCTCGATAATTTCGGGTTCAGGGAAGCATACATTCCGCTGAAAGACCGCCCCGAAATCGACCGTTGGATCATATCGCTGCTCAACACCCTGGTAAAACAGGTCACCGGCAGCCTGGAAGATTACGAGCCTACCCAGGCGGGGCGTGCGGTGCAGGAGTTTGTAGACGAGCACCTGAGCAACTGGTACGTGCGCCTTTGCCGGCGCCGCTTCTGGAAAGGGGAGTACGGGCAGGACAAGATCAGCGCTTACCAGACGCTGTACGAATGCCTCGAGAAAATCGCCCACCTGATAGCGCCTGTGTCGCCCTTCTTCACAGATTGGCTGTACCGCAACCTGAACAGCGTGAGCGGCCGCCTGCCGGCAGCTTCCGTGCACCTGTCCGATTTCCCGGTGGCAGACGAAGCCGCCATCGACCCGGACCTGGAGGAAAGGATGCAGCTGGCGCAGGATATTTCCTCGCTGGTACTGTCGCTTCGCAAGAAAACGAATATCAAGGTTCGCCAGCCGTTACACAAGATACTGATCCCCGTTTTGAACCCGCACATGCGGGAACAACTGGTGCTTGTGGAACATTTGGTAAAAAGCGAAGTGAATGTAAAAACAATTGAGTACCTTACGGAAACAGAAGGTTTCATCAAGAAAAAGATTAAGCCAAACTATAAAACCCTCGGTAGCAGAATGGGTGCGAAGATGAAGGCGGTAGCCGGCGCCATCGCAGCATTCAGCCAGCACGACATCACCACGCTTGAAAAGGACGGTGAATTTGGCTTAATAATTGATAATGAACGTGTTCCGATTCAATTAGCGGATGTTGAGATCATATCTGAAGATATCCCGGGATGGACGGTTGCCAATAAAGGTGCGCTGACCGTGGCCCTGGATATTACAATTACACCTGAATTACTGGACGAGGGCAATGCCCGTGAACTGGTAAACCGGATTCAGAAGATACGGAAAGACAGTGGTTTTGAGTTAACCGACCGCATAGCTGTAAAAGTGGCGGAGGTAGACAGCTTGAAAACGGCGATAATTAACTTTAATGACTATATTTGCACGGAAATTTTGGCAGATAGTTTGGATGTTGTGCCGCAGTTACAGGAGGGCATCGAAGTAGAAGTTAACGATCTTAAATTCAACGTATTAGTTAACAAAAAAAGCTAATCCCATGGCAACAAAGAAGAAGGTTGCTAACAAGACTACCAAAAAGGCGGTTCCTGCCAAGAAAGCTGTAGCTAAGAAAGCTCCGGTAAAGAAGGCGCCTGCGGCCAAAAAGGCGGCGGCTAAACCTGCACCTGCAAAAAAAGCGGCCCCGGCTCCTAAGAAAGCAGCAGCAAAAAAGGCAGCCCCGAAGGTGGCCAAATCTTCTGTTAAACCCGCTCCTAAGAAAGCTGCGGTAAAAAAGGCGGCTAAACCAGCGCCTGCCAAACCCGCTAAAGCTCCCGCTAAGAAAGCGGCAGCGCCGCCGAAGAAGGCGGCTCCTGCAGCCAAAGCCCCTGTGAAAAAAGCAGCGGCCCCGGCACCCAAGGCAAAACCGGTCCCGGTACCTGCCACTAAACCAGTAGCGAAACCAGCAGGACCGGTGATTTCTAAAACCGTTGAAAAAGTAGATCCGATGGCATCAAAGAATAAACAGGAAAAACCAGAAAAGGAACCAGTTAAGAAGACCAAGATAGAGGAGCCTGTTAAGCGGGTATCTGAACGGCCTACTACCAAAACTGCTTCTAAAGCTGCCAACAGCAGCCGTCCGGCGATGAAAACCGTTACGTACACGCCGGAATTCACCAAATCTGTACTTGACCAGCCGGAAACTCCCTCCGGTCCGATATACCGCTACAGCGATCCTGAATTACAGGAGTTCAAGGAAATCATCCTGAAAAAACTGGAAGCGGCCAAAAAGGAACTGGTATACCTCCAGGGCCTCATTACACGGAAAGATGAAGCCGGTACGGACGATACAGAAAACAAATACATGAGCATGGAAGACGGCAGCGGCTCGCAGGAGCGCGAACAGCTAAACCAGATGGCCAGCCGCCAAATCCAGTTCATCGATCACCTCGAGAAAGCACTCGTGCGCATCGAAAACAAAACATACGGCATTTGCCGCGTAACCGGCAAACTGATCGACAAGGCCCGCCTGAAAGCCGTGCCCCACGCCACCCTCAGCATCGAGGCCAAACTGGCGAAAAGCAAATAGCAGATTACGCTACCAGCGATAAAATAACAGAAGGGCTGTTCGGAAGAACGGCCCTTTTTTGCATCTGGATTGGATATAGCACGGCTGGTATAGCCGGACTTACGTAGACAGCTCTTCACGCCTTGGTGGCGACAAAGCGCCGTAAATTTTTTAGCCGGACTTACGTAGACAGCTCTTCACCCGTTGGTAACGGTAAAGCGCCGTAAATTTTTTAGCCGATCTATGTAGACAACTCTTCACCCATTGGTAACGGCAAAGCGCCGTAAATTTTTTGGCCAGGCCCTTCCCGTTTATTCCACGCCTTCCACAACGCACTGGTGGTGAAATATAAGGCCGGGCGATCCCGGCCCTGGTGTTTATACTGATTCAGCCCATCATGAAATAGCCGGAAATGGTTGGTTTGTCAATTTGCCGCAGCCGTTTTTCATCAACATTCCCATGCTGCTAATTTCGCTGTAAGCCTTTACAAACCATCATTTTTGAGCCGGTACTTTCTCAGGATGGCCGGTGAATATGTTGGATTCCGCCGGGTTTTTTCCAAAAAAAATGCTTTCCCTTTTTAACCGGGAAAGCATTTGTGATATAAAACAGGGTTTTCTGTTATGCGGGTTTGAGCGCCGGAGCATCGTTGCAATCCGGGCGCACGGCCTTCCTGATCTGGCGCGCGGCGAGGTACAGCAGGCCGGCGGTAGCCACCACGGCCAGGCTACCCAGCCCGATGTTGCGAACCTGCTTCTTCGACGGCCACTTGCCGTTTTGCCGTTGCGGGCTGGCTTGCGCAATATCCAGCAGCGGCGCCATGCAGATGTCCTCAATAATTTTATCCGCCACGGTTTCTGCGTCCACAAATTGTGGATGGTATGCCACACCGATGCCCGCCTGTTGCAACAGTACCTGGTCACTTTCCCCGTTGCCCACATAAATCACGTTCTGCGGCGCGATGTGATATTTCTCCGCGATGTAATGCAGGATGTGGCTCTTGTCGTATACCGGCGTACCGTTGGCGGACGGGAGGAAATATTCGGGAATGGTGATTTCGCCGGTGGCCACGCTGTGTATCAGGTGCAACCGGTTGGCGAACGCGAAATCGGCGCCCAGCTTGTTTTTCATATGATTGGCCACACATTCGAAGCCATCGGTGATAAAGCCGCAGACGTATCCCCGCCGCTTCAACTCGCGGATCACATGCCGGATGTCGGGCGTTACGGGAATACTGTCGGCCACTTCCAGCAGCTCCGCCAGGTTGCGGCCCTGGAAGAGTGCGGCGGATCGGTTCAATATTGATATGGGGTCTGCATAATGTTCCAGCACCTGGCACAGCGCCGCTTCCTGCTCAAAGGCCACTGCGGCGAGGTAGGTGTAGTTTTGGGTAAACACGGTTTCGTCGAGATTGAAGATGACCATCTTCTGCAGCTTGTCGATCGACTCGAGGATCGAAAACTCCATTTGCTCACGGATGATATTGATGTTGCCCAGTGTTTCGAGGTTCTGTTGCGGAATGCTCTCCGCCTTGCGCAGGATGGTACGCGATACTTCGCGGCTCATCTTGCTCAGCTGCTCCCAGGTTTGCATGGCATTCTCGAGGCGGCCTATGTTGACTTCGGTGATACGCGCCTGCATCAGGAGCATGTCTATCAGCAGGCCGATGTCTACCCCGTAATCGTTCTCGAAATGTACGCGCTGCAGGAAAGGTTTCCGCGCGGCGATCATGCCGCTCAGCGGCTGGTTGAAACGGGCAAGGTCCGGGAAAAGAATGCTCAGCAACGGCTTGGCCACAAGCTGTGTAACGCGGCCAGCCTGCCGTTCGAAGAATGATTTTGTAAAGTCGGCTTCGTTGTTCACGATCGGGTCGGCCAGCAGGTCTACAAGATTGTCCGGATAGGTGAGTATATCGCCATCCACATACAGAATGATATCATGTTTCGCCGCCATCATGCCTTCGCGCATGGAAATCCCCTTTCCGCGCTGGCTGCTGGTGATGACTCTTACTTTCTCCTTCATCGCCTCTTCCACTGTATTGTCTGTCGAATTATCATCTACAACAATAATCTCAATGGGACGGGAAGTTTTCCTGATTGTCTTAATAACCTGGCGTATGGTGGCGCCTTCGTTGAGCACTGGTATAATTACCGAAATCATAGGTGTCAATAGTTTAGTAAACAAATAAGGTACCTTCTGGCGCCTCCTAGACACCAAAAATGGTACCATTAAATCGGCTGCAGACAAAAACAGGCCGGGGTTTCCCGGCCTGCACATCCAGCGAAATCACGCTGTGTATATTTTTGCACTATTTAAACTCCTGCATCTCCACGAGTTTCCGGTAAACGCCCTGCTGCGCGAGCAGTTCGTCGTGGCGGCCTCTTTCGATGATCTCCCCTTTATCCATCACAATTATTTCATGCGCGTGCTGGATGGTGGAAAGGCGGTGGGCGATCACAATAGTGGTGCGGTTTTGCATCAGTTTGTCCAGCGCGTCCTGCACCAGTTTCTCCGACTCCGTATCGAGCGCGGAAGTGGCTTCGTCTAAAATGAGGATGGGCGGGTTTTTGAAAATGGCGCGCGCGATGGTGAGGCGCTGCCGCTGGCCGCCGCTGAGCTTGCTGCCGCGGTCGCCGATATGCGTGTCGTACCCGTTTTCGAGTTGTTCGATGAATTCGTGGGCGTTGGCGATGCGGGCGGCCTCTTTCACCTTTTCCATGTCGGGGTTGACATGACCGAATGCAATGTTGCTGGTAACCGTGTCGTTGAAAAGAATGGCCTCCTGCGATACGATGCCCATCAGCTGCCGTACGTCGTGCAGTTGCAGGTCGCGCACGTCTTTGCCGTCGATGGCCACGCGGCCTTCGGTGGCATCGTAAAAGCGGGGCAGCAGATCGGCCATGGTCGACTTGCCCGCGCCGCTGCGGCCCACCAGCGCCACCATCGTTCCCTTTCCAATTTCCAGGTTGATGTTTTTCAGTACATACTGGTCTGCATAGCGGAACGACAACCCGTCGTACGAAATACCGCGCTCAAAGCCCGTCAGCGGCTGCGCGCCCGGCTTGTCCTTAATCTCTATCGGCTCGTCGAGAATGCCAAAGATGCGCTCTCCCGCCACAATGCCTTTCTGCATCAGCGTAAATGCGTTGGAAATATTCTTGGCAGGTTGCAGGATGGTGAAGTACAGGCCGAGATAGGTGATGAAAACGGAGCCCGTCATTTCACCTCCGTTGATCATATAGCCGCCAACCATCACCAGCACCACTACCAGCGATACGCCCAATGCTTCCGATATGGGCGAGGCGAGCTCCCGCTGGTTGTAAATGGCCTTGCTCAGCCGCGTGAACTGTCGGGTAAGGCCGCCGAATTTCTGCTGCACGTATTTTTCGGCGGTGAAGCCCTGGATAACCCGCACGCCGCTCAGTGATTCTTCCGATACGTTCAGCAGCTTGCCGAGCATTTCCTGGCTGTAGAAGCCTTTTTTGCGCAGCTGCTTGGAGATGTAAGAAACGAGGAAGCCCGAGATGGGGAAAAATATCAGTGTGAACAGGGTGAGCTTCGCAGAAATATAGAACAGCACGATGAAGGTAACGACGATGATCAGCGGATCGCGCAGCAGCACCTGGATGGCATTGACAAGCGTGGATTCCACCTCCATCACGTCGTTCGTCATTGTCGACAGCATGTCGCCTTTGCGCCGCCTGTTGTAAAAAGACAGCGATTGTTCGGTAGCCTGTTTATAGAGCAGGTTACGTATCCTTTCGAGCACGTTCATCCGCATGCGGACCATGACGCGGGCGCTCATGTACCGGCCGAAGTTGGCCATAACAGACGCGATGCAGATCACCACGCACACAAAGCCGAGCGCGTACATTTCGCCTTTCTCGCTGATGAAGCGGAGGAAGTAATATTTGAATACATCGGTGAAATAGTCGATACTGAACGAAAACGCCGGCAATGCAACAACGGGCTCCACGGTATCTTTCTGGTCGAACATGATCTGCAGCATCGGTATCAGCATGGTGAAATTGATAACGCCGAACAGTACGCCTATAATGGTATAGATGATATATTCGGGCAGGTAATGACGCAGCGGCTGTACAAACCTGAGCAGGCGTTTGAAAGTCTTCATCCTTTTGTGTTGATAATCCGCAAAAGTACGGTAAAAAGAGGGAATATTGCCCGGGAAACAGGTATGGGCGGACGTAATGCTGATAACCGGTTAAATTGGTTAATTTTGGGCCGGTTCCTGTTTTGACGGGAAGCGGGCAGATTGATAAGCTTAAATTGAGAAACATGTCAGAAACTAAAAGGCAAAAACAGGTGGGACAGCTGGTGCAGGAAGAGCTCAGCAATATTTTCATGCGGATGGGATTCAATGTAACGGAAGGAGGGATGATCTCCATTTCGTCTGTGAAGATGACACCGGATTTGCTGGAAGCAAGGGTATACCTGAGCATGTTCCAGATTGCCCAGCCAGAGGAGATGATGGGCCGGATCAAGGAAAAGACGGGCGAGATACGCCGTGAGCTGGGAAATCGCGTGGCCAAGCAACTGCGCCGGGTGCCAGAGCTGATCTTTTTCCTCGATGATACGCTTGACCATGTGTTCCGGATGGAAGAACTGTTCAAAAAGATCAACGACGAAAAGGAGAAGAAATAATTCATGATCTGGCAATTCGCGCTTCGTTACTTCCGGGCCCGTAAATCCACCAGCGCCATCAACATCATCGCATGGGTGAGCGTGGGCGCCATTGCCGTGGGCACAGCCGCGCTGATTATCGTATTGAGCGTGTTCAACGGGTTTACCGGGCTGGTTAAATCGCTCTACTCTTCCTTTTACCCCACGCTGAAAGTGGTGCCCGCCACGGGCAAAACCCTGCTCCTCACCGATTCGCAGCTGAAAGCCATTGCGGCTACGCCCGGCGTGGCCCAAATCTCCCGTTCCATCGAAGAAAAAGCGGTGTTGCGTAACGGCAACGAACAAACGATAGCCGTGCTCAAGGGAGTCGACAGCGGCTTCACCAAAGTGGCCGGTGTGCAGGACAAAATGGTGCGCGGCAAGTTCGACCTTGGCCGTGATCTGGGTTACCAGGCCGTGATGGGCCTTGGCATTGAGTCGGCGCTGGGCGTAGATGTGGAGCATAGTCTTGTGCCCGTTAACGTATATATTCCCCGCCGCGACGCTTCGTTCAATCCCGGCATGCCCGAACAGTCCATCAACAACGGCGTTATTTACCCGGCCGGCACCTTTGCTATCCAACAGGAATTCGACGCGCGGTACGTACTGGTAGACATCCATTTCATGCGCACATTGCTGGAGTTGGCGCCCGGAGAAATATCGGCACTGGAGCTGGAGGTGCAACCCGGCGCCTCCGAGGGAAAAGTGAAACGCAGGCTGCAGGAGCTGCTGGGGGAAGGGGTGAAAGTGCAAACGCGCATGGAGCAAAACGTGACGGTCTATAATGTCATGCAAACGGAGAAGTGGGTCACCTATGTTTTCCTGAGTTTTATTCTGGTGATTGCCGCCTTTAACATGATCGGCTCCCTGTCGATGCTCGTGATCGAAAAACAGAAAGACATCACCATCCTGAAAGCGATGGGCGGCCGCAACAGCCTCATCCAGCGTATATTCCTCAGCGAGGGCCTGATTATAGCCGGGGCGGGAAGCATCATCGGGTTTTCGCTGGCGGTAACGATCTGCCTGCTGCAGCAGCATTTCGGCCTCATCAAGCTCGGGGGCGGCTCGTTTCTCATCGATGCCTTCCCGGTGGAGATGCACCTGCAGGATTTTGTGCTGGTGAGTGTAACCATCCTCGTTATCGGCGTGCTCGCCAGCTGGTACCCGGCTTCCCGTGCGGCACGGCAGGATATTACCCTGAAAGCGACCTGAGAGCGGATAAAATATTATATATAACGGGAAAGGGCCGACTACCATCGTAGTCGGCCCTTTCTGTATATCCGGTGAGGATCAGTAATCTCCGATTGTTTCCGGCAATTGTGCCAG
The DNA here is from genome assembly GCA_965653365.1 of uncultured Chitinophaga sp. Lineage (GTDB taxonomy): Bacteria > Bacteroidota > Bacteroidia > Chitinophagales > Chitinophagaceae > Chitinophaga. The sequence goes on from CBFGZV010000015.1 coordinate 100,925, forward strand.
CGCTTTGGCCAGCTGCTCGTCGTTAGGAGCGATGCCGTGCCATTCGTGGGAGCCTTCCATAAAGTCGACACCCTTTCCCATGGCGGTTTTCATGAGTATCACGATAGGTTGGCCCTGGCCAGTCTGGCTTTTGGCAGACTCGAGGGTAGCCACTACTTCGTCCATATCGTTGCCGTTCATGTGCAATACTTTCCAGCCGAAAGCGGTGAATTTGGCGCCGAGGTCGCCCAGGCTCATCACTTTATCGGTAGGCCCGTCGATCTGCTGGCCGTTATAGTCGATCGTAGCGATGAGGTTATCGGCTTTATGATGGGCGGCGAACATGATCGCTTCCCAGTTCTGCCCTTCCTGCAGTTCTCCGTCGCCATGGAGGGAAAACACGATCTGGGGGTCTTTATTGAGTTTTTTGCTGAGTGCCGCGCCCAGTGCTACGCTCATACCCTGGCCGAGCGACCCGCTGGCGATGCGAACGCCGGGAAGGTGCTCATGCGTGGTGGGGTGGCCCTGGAGGCGGGAGTTGATTTTACGGAAAGTTGCCAGTTCTTCCGTCGGGAAATACCCTGAACGGGCCAGCGCACTGTAATACACCGGGGAAATATGGCCGTTGGAAAGGAAAAACAGGTCCTGCCCCTTGCCGTCCATTTCAAAAGGAACCGGCTGGTGTTTCATTACCTTGAAAAACAGGGCGGTAAAGTAGTCTGTACAACCCAGGGACCCGCCGGGGTGGCCGCTCTGTACGGCATGCACCATTCTAACGATGTCCCGCCTGATCTGTGTGGCTATATCTTTCAGCTCTGGCATGATAATTGGCGTTTTATGAGCCGCAAAAGTAATAAGAAATTGACCAGATTTTCAGTGTATTAGTCAATTTTTTAGAAGAATGGATAAAATCCATGGGTTTTAAAAAAAACTGATACGCATATCGCTGAAATTAATATCTTTGCACCACAACCCCCCGTATGGAGAATGTAATTATCGCGACTGTCCTGAGTTTCGTTATAACCTACTTTGCCATTCCTGTTTTGATACAGGTGGCTGAGTTGAAGCATCTTTATGACGAACCGGATGAGCGTAAATCTCATAAATCCCGCATCCCCACCTTGGGTGGCCTGGGCTTCTTTGCCGGCTTCATGCTGGCATCTGCGGTTTGCGTACCATCCCAGCAGACATTTCCCCTGCAATATTTATTGGCGGCATTTTTCGTGATCTTTATCGTGGGCATGAAAGATGACATCGTTGGCCTTTCTCCGATGAAAAAACTGATCGGCCAGCTGGTGGCGGCGTTTGCCGTGATCTACCTTGGCAACCTGCAGATCAGGAATATGTATGGCTTTTTCGGGATAGGGGAGTTGCCGTACCACTTCAGCCTGCTGCTGACGTATTTTACTTTTATCGTTGTAATCAACGCCTTCAACCTGATAGACGGGATAGACGGTTTGGCCGGCAGCGTTGGGCTGCTCGTGTCTGCCGTACTGGGAGCTTATTTCCTGTATACCAACGAGTTGCTGTACGCGGTGATGGGTTTCTCCCTGGCAGCCGGCCTGGCAGCCTTCCTTATCTATAACATTACGCCGGCACGCATCTTTATGGGCGACACCGGCTCCTTGCTGGTGGGCCTGGTCAATGCGGCGCTCATCGTAAAATTCATCGAAGTGGCCGGCAACCCTGCCGGCAAAATGCCGATTCATTCCGTACCGGCAATCGCCTTCGCGATACTGATCATTCCCCTGTTCGATACCCTGCGGGTATTTGCCATCCGCATGTCGCGCGGGCGTTCTCCTTTTACGGCAGACAGACACCATATTCACCATTACATGCTCGCGTTGGGGCTTACGCACAGCCAGGCCACCCTGGTAGCCGTTTTGTCCAATATCGGGTTTATCGTGCTGGCGTTCGGCCTGCAGGATCTGGGAACCACTGCCTTGCTCTTCCTTATGGGAGGCCTCGCCCTGGGTGCCACCACGGTGCTGTTTTTACTGAAGAGAAGAAAAGAAAATGAAGTCGCCCGTGCGGTGGTGCTGGCACCAGAGCCGCAGGAAATTGTCAGCGAAAGCATCACCAAGCCCAAAATTCTCCGGGTAAACACTGAAAGCATTCTGCAGGATAAATAACGCGCATCCCTCCATACACTTTCCTTGTCCTGTTCATCCTTTGATGATTAAAAGATTTCATGTAGGTTTGCAGGCACTCTAAGTATTATTTCTTATGCAAGACGAACTTAATTTAATTCTGGATGACGCGAAGGATTCTATGCAAAAGGCCATTTCGCATCTGGAGGCGGAATTAACAAAGATAAGGGCCGGCAAAGCCAATCCGCAGATCGTGGACGGCATTATGGTAGACTACTACGGTGCGCCTACAGCGCTCAACCAGGTCGCCAACATCAGCGTGGCCGATGCCCGTACCCTCACCATCCAGCCCTGGGAGAAGAACATGCTGCAGCCCATCGAAAGGGCGATCATCGCTTCCAATATCGGGCTGAACCCGCAGAACGACGGTATCATCATCCGCCTGTTCCTGCCCCCCCTCACCGAAGAACGCCGTAAAGAACTGGTAAAAAGAGTGAACGGCGAAGGGGAGCACGCGAAGGTAGCCATCCGTAACATCCGCCGCGATGCCATCGAAGGTATCAAGAAACTGCAGAAAGACGGCCTGAGTGAAGACACCGCCAAAGACGCGGAGTCCGACGTGCAGGAGCTGACCGACAAATTCATTCAGATGGTGGATAAACACTGCGCCGCGAAAGACAAAGAAATCATGGCTATCTGATATGGCCTTATCATATGGAGAAAAGACGGGAAGCCCCCGTCTTTTTTTATTTCCGGTTAACCAGGTACACCCCGCTCATGATGCCCGCCAGGCAAAGCACCTGCCAGCCGTTGACGTGCTCGCCCGCCACCAGCCCCCAGCAGATGGCTACCACGGGTAAACCGTACGTTACCATGGAGGCGAACATGGCGCCGGCGGAACGGATAAGCTGGTAAAACAGGAGCGAGGCCACGCCCGTTCCCATAATCCCCAGCACCATGGCGGCGCCGAGGCTCATCCACGCACCGTCCTGCTCGCGGAATGCCGCCGCGAAATCACTGAAAATCAGTACAGGAGAGGAAAACAGCGCCATGAAAAATAAGGAGATGGACACCAGCTGCAGGGTAGTGTATCCTTTGAGATAGTTGTGCACCAGGGCGATATTGAGGCCGTAACAGGCCGTGGCCGCAATGATCAGCAAACCGTAATACCAGTACTCATTGGCATCCACCCCCTTCACAAGGAAAAGGCAGATGACGCCTACGAAACCGATGGCGAGGCCCGCCAGCTGGCGTTTCAGCACGGGCGTGCGGAAAAGCAGGAGGCTGAAAATGAGTGCGAACACAGGCGTAAAGGAGTTGAGCATGCCGGCGAGGGAACTGTCTATTTTCGTTTCCGCGATGCAGAACAAAAACGCGGGGATACCGTTGCCGAGGAGGCCCGACAGTATAATGACGGGTATTTTGCCAGTCGGCGTTTGCCGGATGAACTTGAAGAAAAAAGGAAGTAACACGGCGCCTGCGGAAATCAGCCGGAGGCTGGCCACCTGGTAGGGACTGAAAGATACCAGCCCGAGTTTCATGAGTATGAATGAACTGCCCCAGGTCAGGCAAAGCAGCAGGAAGATCCCCCAGTTAAGCAAGCGTTGGTCCATAGAAACGCAAAGATACCGATTCCCCACATCCCAACCCGTTATGGCACATTTTCCTTACATTTAAGAAACAACTCACGCATATGCCTAGTGTTAAACTCTCGGCCACCCCTACCACGGCGCCGAAAAAAATCGGGAAAGAAGAAACGAAAGAACGCCTCAAAGCCATGCTGACGGAACTCGACGAGCTGCAAAATCTATTGTACGCTGAACATAAACACAGCTTACTGGTTGTATTACAGGGCATGGACGCCAGCGGGAAAGATGGCGTAATCAGGGACGTATTCGGCACTATGAATCCCATGGGTGTGCGGGTGCAGCCTTTTAAGGCGCCCACGCCGGAAGAAGCGGATCATGATTTTCTCTGGAGGATTCACCAGCACGCCCCGGCCAAAGGCATGATTCAGGTATTCAACCGCTCCCATTACGAAGATGTGCTGGTGCAGCGCGTACACAAATGGGTGGACGTAAAAACGGTCTACAAACGGTTCAACGCCATCAACGATTTCGAAAAACTGCTGGTGCAGCATAACAATACGCACGTCCTGAAATTTTATCTGCACGTGTCGCCCGAAGCCCAGTGGGCACGACTGGAAGAGCGTACCAAAGATCCGCGCAAAATGTGGAAGTACAATGAAAAGGATTTCGCCGAGGCCAATCTGCACAAGGAATACCAGAAGGCGTATGAAGATGTGTTCAAATACTGTAACGACGTGCCATGGGTCATTGTACCGGCAGACCATAACTGGTACAAGGAATATGTGATCGCCAAAACGGTGCTGGATACACTGAAATCGTTGAAAATGAAGTTCCCGAAACTGAACGGCGGAAAAAATAATGCGGAGAAAAAGCCGTAAATTATTAATATCGCACCTGTTACACCACCTTTCTTTAACACTAAAAACCTAAGCGTATGTCTTTTTTCGGTGAATTTAAAGCTTTTGCCATGAAGGGGAATGTGATCGACCTGGCGGTGGGCGTTGTAATCGGCGCCGCTTTCGGGAAAATCGTGAACTCCCTGGTGGACGCTATCATTATGCCCCTGGTCGGTATTCTGCTGCAAGGGGTCGATTTCAAGGCACAAATGATCAAAGTGGGAGACGCTGAAGTGAAGTACGGCTTATTCATCCAATCACTGGTGGAATTTATCATCATTGCATTCGCCATTTTCCTCGTGGTAAGAACCATCAACCGGTTCAACAAAAAAGAGGAAGCCCCGGCAGCACCTGCCGGGCCCACAGCAACGGAACAACTGCTGATGGAAATCCGCGACGAGCTTAAACAAAAATAATCTGCGCAAAAATCTGAACGGTTGGCCGCACCTGCGGCCAACCGTTACTATTAACCGTTCAACCTGACCCATAATGAAAAAAATTTACCTGGCCGTCACCATGCTGCTATTTACCACTACGGCCTTGTACGCACAGGACGATTCCATGCGGAAACTGCGGGATGAAACCGCCAAAAAAATCAAAAACGGCGAAAAAGACACCACCGGGAGATTCTGGAAAAAGGGCGTCGCCTTCGGCCTGATGTTTAACCAGGGCTCGCTGACGAATTGGGCGGCGGGCGGCGACAAGCTATCCCTTTCCCTGCTGGGCACGCTCAATGGTTTCGCGAACTACAAAAAAGGCAGGCATTCCTGGGACAATAACGTCGACCTGGCGTACGGCTATGTTAACACGACCAGCCTCGGTACCCGTAAAAATGAAGACCGCATCGACCTTACGTCTAAATACGGTTACGAGATCGGCAAAAACTGGTACCTCAGCGGCCTGTTCAACCTCCGCACCCAGTTCAGCGACGGTTACCTGTACCCGGCCGACACCACGCCCGAACTGATATCGCGGTTTTTCTCGCCCGCGTACATTGTACTGTCGCCCGGTATCGATTTCATGCCGAATAAGGAATTTTCACTGTTCATGTCGCCCATCACCGCCCGCTGGGTAGTGGTCATGGACGATACCCTGGCCGCCAGGGCCGCTTATGGCGTGGATACCGGTAAACATGTGAAAAGCGAGTTCGGCGCCTATGTGACCGCCGTATGGAACAAGGAAATCATCAAGAACGTAACCTATAAAACCAAGCTGGAGCTCTTTTCCAACTATAAAAAGAACCCGCAGAACATAGACGTTTTCTGGACGAACATGATCACGATGAAGGTCAATAAGTGGCTGAGCGCCAACGTCAGCGTGGATATGATCTACGACGACGATGTGAAGGAGTTCGAAAACACGAAAACGGGGGTAATGGGCCCGCGGCTGCAGGTGAAGCAGGTATTGGGCATCGGCCTCACCGCGAAGTTCTAAGTGCCGGAATTTTCTTATTTTTGATAAACCTGTCGGGGTACACCCGGCAGGTTTTTTAAATTTAACTATGAGCAACGAGCAAGAAATTTACAAAATCAAATTACCCCAGTTTGAGGGCCCGTTTGATTTGTTGCTGTTCTTTATTGAAAGGGATGAGCTGGATATCTACAATATCCCCATCACCGGCCTGACCAACGACTTTCTGGACTACATTCACCATATGGAAGCGCTGAACATTGAACTGGCCAGCGAATTCATCCTGTTCATCTCCACCCTGATGCGTATCAAAGCCAAAATGCTGTTGCCGCGGAAGGAACTGGACGAAGCGGGGAACGAAATAGACCCCCGGCAGGAACTGGTGGATAAAATCCTGGAATACAAGCGGTACAAGCAGGCGGCCGCCGAGCTGGCCGAGCAGGAAGCCAACCGCATGCTGCAAATCAAACGCGGTAATATCGCCAAAGAACTGGCGGAAATCGGGGAAGTGACCAGTGAAGGCACGGAAGTGCAGACGCTGACGCTCTTCAAGCTCACGAAAACCTTCGAAAAGGTGATGCAGCGGGTAAAGGAGCGCACCAACAAGCCCCAGCACGTGGTGTACAAATACGATTATACCATGGAGGGCTCCCGCGAATATATGATCGACCTTGCCCGCGCGGAAAAGACCATTGCCTTCGAAAAGATATTCGATCATTGTAAAGACCGCGTGCACGCCATTTTTCTCTTCCTGGGCATGCTGGAGCTGGTGCAGGCCAAATACCTGAGCATCATGGTGGGCGAGGGGCGGAATAATTTTATTATTGAATATGTAGACCCCTCCGAGCGACCGGAAGGGGAACCCGTAGTGTTTGAAGAATAAAGCCATGGCGGAAAAAAAAGATCAGATAGAGCTCGTATCGCTGCCGGCATACGCGCAGAACGCCCACGAAAAGGCGGAATTCAGTGTATCCACCCTCTGCAACCTGGGCGTGGGCTTTTTCGAGCACCAGAACGCCCCGCACCGCCATGATTTCTATACGATCTACTGGATCAAAAAAGGCCAGCTCACCCACACTATCGACACGGAAACCCACGTGGTGAAAAAAAACACCCTGTTTTTCCTCGCTCCCGGCCAGGTACACCAGATGAAATTTTCGGAAAAGGTAGATGGGTATATGATCGCTTTCCACGATTCCCTGATGTGCCCCAGCGACCAGTCGGATATGGCAAGCGTGCGCAACGGCCTGTTTGTGAACGACCGCTTCAGCTCCGTTATCCAGATCAATAATGAAGACGACGAAAAGGAGCTGGATTGGATGGTGAAACGGATGATCCAGGAGGTGGACAGTAAGCCGCCCAGTTATGAAGTAGCGTTCCAGAACCTCCTGCAGTACTTCCTGATTATCGCCTCCCGCAATGCCGTACGCCCTGTTACCGTGATGCCCGAGTACCAGAGCAGGCACAACAGCGCGTTGTTCATGAATTTCAAAACCCTCATCGAAGAAAAATACCGGGAACTGAAAAACGTGTCGGACTACGCGAGTCTCTTACACATCAAACCGGTGCTGCTCAACGAAATCAGCAAACAATTGTCCGGCATTACCGCCGGTGAACATATCCGCAACCGGGTTATACTGGAGGCGCAGCGGTACCTGTATAATACGGACCTTACCGCGAAAGAAATCGCCTATAAACTCGGGTTTGAAGACCCGCATTATTTTTCCCGCTTTTTTAAGAAATACACGAACCAGTCGCCCTCCGAGTTCAAGGAACTGGCAAGGGTATAAACAGGTACCTCCCAGCCGCAGTATTCAACCACCGGGCGAGGGGCGGATGCGCATGCCCGTACCGGATGCAGCATACCTGCTTCAGACGGCAGACCGCTGGTTTTACGGTATTTCTCAATAACTCCCGCCAGTTACCGGCCGTTTTCCCAGTTCAGGCAGTAAAGGGAGCTTGACTTTAATTACAACTAATTGATTATCAAAATGTAAACAACGCGCACTAAAAAAGTGCACGCTTTCCGTCGATCTATCCATTCATAATAGATGTTGTAACATGTAATTTTGTGTTGTCAGTCGGAAAGACAGATTCTCAAGACTATCATCAAACTTAAAACTATAACACAATGACTACCTGGAAAATTGACGCTGCCCACAGCGAAATTGAATTTAAAGTAAAGCACCTGATGATCACCAATGTAACCGGTCACTTCGGGGAATATGACGCTACGCTCACCACTTCAAAAGAAGATTTCACCGATGCGAACATCTCTTTCGAAGCGAATGTGAACAGCGTAAGCACCAAAAACGGCCAGCGCGACGAGCATCTGAAGAGCCCTGATTTCTTTGATGCGGCGAACCATCCAAAAATTGCTTTCCAGTCAACGGAAGTAAAGAAGAAGGATGCGGACAGCTTCATCCTGAAAGGTGATCTCACTATCCGCGGTACTACCCGGCCGGTAGATCTGAATGTGGAGTACGCCGGTATCACGGTTGACCCCTGGGGCCAGACCAAAGCGGGTTTCGAGCTCAGCGGCAAAATCAACCGGAAAGATTTCGGCCTCACCTGGTCTGCCACCACCGAAGCCGGCGGCCTGGTTGTGAGCGATGAAGTACGCCTGATCCTGGCCGTACAAATGATCAAACAAGCATAAAAAGACAACAATGGATATCCTGGAAAAACTGACGTGGCGGTATGCCACCAAAAAGTTCAATCCTGAGAAGAAGTTAGCAACAGTGCAGTTGGAAAGGATTTTAAAAGCAACCAGCCTGTCAGCTTCTTCCTATGGATTGCAACCATACAAGGTAATCGTGGTCACCGACCCGGTTGTAAGGGAACAACTTAAAGCGGTTTCGTGGAATCAGCCGCAAATCACCGATGCTTCGCACCTGGTTGTATTTGCCCGCTACGATAACCTGCAGGAACAGCATGTGGAGCAGTACATCAGCAACATAGCCAGCACCCGTCAAATGGGAAGAGAGCAACTGAATGGATTTGAAGAGGTCGTGAAAGGAAAGGTGAGTGCATTGAACAATAAGGCGGCGGCAGTGTGGACGGGGAAACAGGCGTATCTGGCACTGGGAACTTTGTTGACGGCCTGTGCGGCGGATGGCATTGATGCCTGCCCTTTGGAAGGATTCGACGCGGCTGCATACGATGAGATTTTAGGACTGAAAGAGAAGAACCTGCGCACGGTAGTACTGGCGGCGATTGGATTTCGCGCGGATGAAGACAGGATGCAGCATGCCAAGAAAGTGAGAAAGCCTTTGGAAGATTTTGTGGAATTAGTGTAACAGGAAGTCAGAGGTTTTAGGTAAACCGGGCGAGTTTTTCGCCCGGTTTTTTAATCTTATTTCGTTATTTTTAAGCCCTCTAATCATCATCTCACCCGTAAAAAGTTTAATCATGAAAAGATCCGCAACTGCCAACTGGAAAGGCACCGGCAAAGAAGGAAAAGGAACCGTTTCTACCGAAACCGGCGTACTGAAAGATACTGCGTATTCATTCAGCAGCCGTTTCGAGAGCGGTACCGGCACTAATCCCGAAGAGCTGATCGCAGCGGCGCATGCAGGCTGCTTCAGCATGAAACTGAGCTTCATCATTTCCGGCGCGGGCCTCACACCCACCAGCATCGACACCAAGTCGATCGTGACTTTTGAAGCGGGCGCCATTCCCAATATTCACCTGGAAGTGACTGCCAGCGTACCTGACCTGGATGCCGCGAAATTCGCGGAAATGGCGGAAGACGCGCGCGCCAACTGCCCCATCTCCAAACTGTTGAACACGAGCATTACCATGGATGCCAAACTGGTGTAACAAATACCGGTGAAGAATATTCCCAACGGGCCGGACGATCAGCTGAAACCTGCGTCCGGCCTGTGTTTTAAAGGGCAAATATTTGTCCATGCTTTTAGCCGGTTTGTCCATTGATACCCGCCTCCCAACATCGGATCTTTGCATCAGAAAAATAACAGGAGGAACATCATATGAAAACGATTATCCATCGCGGTAATACCCGCGGATTTGCAGACCATGGATGGTTACAGTCTTATCACACCTTTAGCTTTGCCGGGTACTACAACCCCGAACGCATCCACTTCGGCGCGCTGCGCGTACTGAACGACGATACGGTGAAAGGCGGAATGGGCTTTGGCGCGCACCCGCACGACAATATGGAGATTGTCAGCATTCCATTGTCGGGCGCATTGGAACATAAAGACAACACGGGCCGCCATAAAATCATTAACCAGCACGATGTGCAAATCATGAGCGCAGGCACCGGCATCCAGCACTCTGAGTTCAACGCATCGAAGAAAGACCCGGTGAAATTTCTGCAGATATGGCTGTTCCCGAAAGAGAAAGACATTGCGCCGCGCTACGACCAGAAAACATTCGATCCCGCCGGCCGTGCCAACCGGCTGCAAACCGTGGTGGCGCCGGATGAGAGCGACGATAGCCTGTGGATTAACCAGGACGCGTGGTTTTCTCTTGGCAAATTCGACAAGGGGCAGGCTGTTACATACAGCGCCAGGCGGCGGCAGAACGGCGCTTACCTTTTTGTGCTGAACGGAAAAGTGAAAATTGGGGACGACGTGCTCGAAAGCCGCGATGCAATGGGTATTACTGATTATGACCAGTTGCGGATCGCCGTTGAAGAAGACACGGAATTCCTGCTGATGGATGTGCCCATGTTGCAGTAGCTTAAAAATGACAACTGCTTCCCGGGAAATCCCGTTGGAGTTGCTACTTCGGAATATTACTACCTCAGGAGTACTTTTCTGACAGGAAGGAGGAAAAAATAAGCGTATATTCATTAACGTTAGAACCGTTTTTACAGCCGTTGCTCTCCGGAGCAGCGGCTTTTTTTTACACCGTATGTCCAACGGTCCCAATCCGCTTTTCCTGCCCGAAGCAACCCGCCAACCGGAAAGCAGCAGCGGATTGGCGGTTCCGTACCTTCCCATTAACAATTCAGCCGGGCGGCAGGTGGATAATTTCTGCCGCCTGTTTGAGGCCCGAACAAAAAAGAGTCGTAAATTAGAAGTGAAGGGACGGGAATATTGACCAATAAGCATGGATGCATGATGGATACAGCTCCCCTACAGCTAACGTCATCATTTAACTTAAATCAATATATCATGGAAGTACCAACACAGTCTACTGACCTGCAGGCACAGCTCAGCACATGGAAAAGTGAAGTTGATGAGGTACGCGGAGATTTGCGGCAGATGCGCAGCAGGTTAGAAGAAATGGCCGCCGGGCGGCATCCCAACCATGAACAAATGGTCGAAGTAGAACACTTTCAGAACCAGTTTATCAGGCAGCTGGAGGTGGCGGACGAAATGTTCCACGATTTAAAGCAGTCCGCAAAAAGCTTCGCCAACAACAAACCGGTTGTAGTACATCTTGACAGGCCGGTGGACGATTTCGATACCCTGCACGACCGTATGCAGGTATTTCACAAACTACACAACGAACTAAAGGGAGAATTTACTCGGTTTCAATCCTACCGGTAACACATTATTTGCTTAATTTCTTCAGTTTGTGCTGAATCTGGTGCAGCAACCCGTCCAGCTCAGCCGTGCTTTGCCTTAACAGCCCCAGCAGGCGATTGTTAAGGGCCGGCTCGTTTTTATCCAGGTCGAACATCGACATGATGCCGAGAATGGATGATACGGGCCGGCGTATCTCGTGTGAATTGATATGGGCAATGTCTTGCAGCACTTCATTCTGCTGCCGGAGCCGCTGTACGTATTGTTGTTTTTCGGTCACATCCTGTACCGCGCCAATCATCCTGACCGCCTGCCTTTTTTCATTGTAAATGACGTGCCCCCTGTCGTGCACATGTTTGTATTCACCGTTGGCGCAGCGGAAACGGTATTCGGCATCCCATTGCACCTCGTTGTTGCGGATGACAGCTTCGAATTGCTGAAGCATGGGCACCACATCGTCCGGATGCACCCGGTCGTCCCACCAGCTGCGCTTGTCGGGGATATCGGCCTCGTCGTACCCGAAGAGGGTTGACGGTCCGTGGTTGCGGGTTACATGGTCGGCCACCATATCCCAATAGTAGATACAGTCCTGCGTAACCTGCGCCAGCAGTTCATATCGTGTGCCGATGTCTTTGGCCATCACGGTAGACCTGATTTCCGAATCGATATCCACCGCCATCACCAGCCTGGCTTCCAGTCCTCTGAATTGGGTGGTATGCGAGTATATTTCTACAGGAAAGATGGATTTGTCTTTTTTCTGATGCTGCCAAACGCCGCGATAAACAAATTCCTTATTGGTTTTGCGAACGTCTTCCAGTACATGGTTGATCGTGGACGGGTGGCGGATCTCCAGGATGGTCATCCGCATGAACTCTTCCCGGCTGTAGCCGTATTTCTTTACTGCGGCGTCGTTCACGGCGAGGAAACGAAGGGTGTCCCACTGGTAAATCCACATGGGGAGAGGATGTTCGTAAAATAACATCCGGAAATTGTTTTGCTTGCTGTTGTTGTTTCTGACGAGCACGAAAATTAGCACGGCCGACGCCGTCACAAAAGCCGCATGCATGATGTACTGTAGCAACGCGGGATTAACCTGGGGAAATTGTGCTGCGAGAGAATGCCACAACCAGCTGTCGGTGCTGGCCCATACCCAGCCGATTACAAGGTAGAGACCGGCTACTTTCAGTGCAGTAGCGCCCATAGCCCTAATTTGAATTGAATGTATGTAAATTCCTGAAAACGGCCAACTCCGCTACCACTCCAGTGTCACGGAATCGCTTTGGGCGTACCCGGTACAGGTGAGTACGAGGCCATGGGAAAGCTCTTTGTCGGTCAGCACTTCGTTGACCGACATCCAAACCTTTCCTTCCGTGCACCGGGCGATGCAGGAGCCGCATACGCCGCCTTTGCAGCTGTAGGGCAGGTGCACGTTCTGACGGAGGGCGGCATGGAGGATGGTTTCGTTGCCGGGCACGGGCAGCAGCTGGGATTTGTCTTCGTGCCGGAGCAGCACCTGTTTGACGGAGGTATCGTCCGGTACCTGCACCTTCGAAATTTTCACCGCGGTGTTCACGACAAAGTTTTCTTTATGCAGCTGATCGGCCCGGAAACCCATAAAAGTGAGGGTAAACTGCGCCATGCGCATGTATTCCGTAGGGCCGCAAATGAAAAACTGCGCCTGCTCGCGGGCATGTTTGAGATGTTTGGGCGCCAGCATTTCCAGCAGGCTGTTGCTCATGCGCCGGAAGGCCACCGGTTCGTCGCCCGGGTCGCTGAAGAGCCAGAGAATGGTCAGCCTTTCCGGAAACTGCCGCTGCAGGTCGAGGATGCGCTGGTGAAATATGGTATGCTGCGGGTTGCGGCTGCTGTAAATAAGGGTGATCTGCGCGGCCCGCTCAAAATGGAGGGCATGCTGCAGCAGGGAAAACAGGGGTGTGATGCCGCTGCCGGCGCCGAGGAAAAAAATATCCCTTTCTACGCCCGGCAGCCCGGTCAGCGTAAAGCGGCCGGAAGGCAGCAGGGAAGTGACTTCGTCGCCCACCCGCCAGGTACGGTGGATGTGGCGGGATATTTCACCGTTGGCGATTCGTTTGATGGTCACCGACATAAACGGGTCTACGCCGGGTGTGGAGCTGAATGAATAGGAGCGCCGGTATTCGGTGCCGTGAAGGTTGACGAGGAAAGTGAGAAACTGGCCGGCCTGGTACTTAACGGGTTGACCGCTGGCGGCCTCCAGCCGGTAGGTAAACGTATCGGGCGTTTCCTGGATGATGTTGGTGATGCGTAACTGTATGTAGAGATCGCGCATGGTGTAAGGCCGCTGCCATGGCGAATTGCCGGCCAGGGCAGCGGTATAGTGTGTTTATCAGCTGGCTGTAACGGTAATTTTGGTGCGGAGCATTTCCCGCACGGCAGCGGCAATACCTGCGGCGTCGTACCCGCATTCGCGCTGCAGCTCGGCGGGTTTGCCATGCTCGATGAGACGGTCGGGAATGCCCAGGCGCTTTACATCGGCTTTATAATCATTGTCCGCCATGAACTCAAGAATGGCGCTGCCGAAACCGCCTTGCAGGGCGCCGTCTTCCACGGTGATCACCCGGTCGAAACGCTGGAAAATATCGTGCAGCATCTCGGTGTCGAGCGGCTTCACGAAGCGCATGTCGTAGTGAGCAGGCTGCAACCCGTCAGTCATGAGTTCTTTCATGGCTTCCGTAACGAAGTTGCCGGGGTGGCCGAGGGACAGAATGGCGAGGTCGCGCCCGTCCTGGATTTTCCGGCCGGTGCCTACACGGATGGGACTGAACGGCCTGCGCCAGTCGGGCATCACCCCTTCTCCCCGCGGGTAGCGGATAACAAAGGGCGATTTATTGGAGGGCAGCTGGGCGGTGTACATGAGGTTGCGTAATTCTTCCTCGTTCATGGGCGAACTCACGATCATGTTGGGAATGCTACGCATGTACGATATGTCGTAAGCGCCGTGGTGCGTGGCCCCGTCTTCCCCAACCAGGCCGGCCCGGTCGAGGCAGAAAATAACCGGAAGGTGCTGGATGGCCACGTCGTGCACCACCTGGTCATAGGCCCGTTGCATAAAGGAAGAGTAGATGTTGCAGAACACCGTCATACCCTGGGTAGCCAGGCCGGCGGACAGGGTAACGGCATGCTGTTCGCAGATGCCTACATCGATGGCGCGGTCCGGCATTTTCTCCATCATGAATTTGAGAGAGGACCCGGAGGGCATAGCGGGCGTAATGCCCATGATGGTTTTATTCTGTTCGGCCAGTTCGATGATGGTATGGCCAAAAACGTCCTGGTATTTGGGAGGCTGCGGAGCCTCAATGTTTTTCTTGAAGATTTCCCCGGTGATTTTGTCGAACAGGCCGGGCGCGTGCCATTTGGTCTGGTCTTTTTCAGCGAGGGCGTATCCCTTGCCTTTGGTGGTCACGATGTGGAGAAGTTTGGGCCCGGGGATGTTCCGGAGGTCCTGCAGGGTGTCTACCAGTTTGGTGATGTTGTGCCCGTCGATAGCGCCGAAATAGCGCAGGTTGAGGCTTTCAAACAGGTTGCTGGATTTGGATACCATGCCTTTTACGCTGGCTTCGAGCTTGGAAGCCATGTCGCGCGTGAACTTCTTGCCCACCGGCAGTTTGCCGAGCAGGTTCCACACGTCGTCCCTGAATTTATTGTAAGTATGGGAAGTGGTAATGTCCGTCAGGTATTCTTTCAATGCGCCTACGTTGGGGTCGATCGACATGCAGTTGTCGTTCAGGATCACCAGCAGGTTGGCATTGGCGACACCGGCATGGTTGAGGGCTTCGAAGGCCATCCCGGCCGTCATGGCACCGTCGCCGATCACGGCAATGTGCTGCCGGTCGTGCTCGCCCTTGTTTTTGGAGGCGATGGCCATGCCGAGGGCCGCGCCGATGGAGGTGCTGGAGTGCCCGACACCGAAAGTATCGTATTCGCTTTCGCCACGGTTGGGGAAACCGCTGATTCCCTTGTATTTACGGTTGGTATGGAACACGTTTTTGCGGCCGGTGAGGATTTTATGACCGTAAGCCTGGTGCCCCACGTCCCAAACCAGCTGGTCGTACGGCGTATTATAGGCATAATGCAGCGCCACGGTAAGCTCCACCACACCCAGGCTGGCCCCGAAATGGCCGCCGTGCACGCTCACCACGTCAATAATGAACTGGCGCAGCTCGTCGCACACCTGGTGCAGCTGTTCCCTGCTCAGTTTTCGCAGATCCGAAGGGTATTCGATCTGGCTCAGTAATTGACCGGCCGTAATTTCCATATCAACATTAGGGTTTAATGCCCAAAAATACATGTTTTTACGCTATTTGGAGCCCCCCATTTAACCGCCTATTCCGCCATTGATAAAAATTGGCTGGCCGCCAACCCGCGCAGGTGGTATTTTTGGAAGAATCGCAGGGTTTTTTATTTAGTCGCCGGACTTTGCTAACTTTTGGGAATGTTTAGACGCATATCGAAATATTGGTGGTGCCAAATACTGGGGTGGGGATCCTATGCTTTTCTTTACTTCATTTTCGCCTTCTTCTTCAACATTGTGGACGTAACGTTTGTAGTGCAGTATGTGCCCTGCGTGGTAGTGCTGGGCGTGCTCATCACGCATGCTTTCCGCGCAGTTATCGTCAAATACAGGTGGATTGAGAAGCCGTTCGAAAATGTGGCCATCTACTTTTTTTTCGGTATCCTGGTGTGCGCAACGGTGAACTCTTTTCTGCTGACGTGGATAAGCCTGCTCATTACGCCGGAAGATCACGAGCTGAACTTCAAGGATGCCTGGCTGCGGTCTTTCATCCATCAAACGGTGTTTCTGGCTTTGTGGGCGGTGATTTACTTCCTCTGGCATTACGTGGAGGAAAGCCGGAATTCGCAGGTACGGCAGCTGAAGCTGGAGGCAACGGTCCGTACGCTGGAGCTCAAAACAATCAAGTCGCAGCTGAACCCGCATTTCATTTTCAATGCGCTGAACAGCATTCGGGCGCTGGTAGACGAAAATCCCCGCAGGGCCCGCACCGCCATTACGGAGCTGAGCAACATCCTACGCAATTCCATGCAGGCAGACAAGGCGGAGACCGTCAGCCTGGAAAACGAACTGAGCATCGTAAAAGATTATCTTGCACTGGAAAATATCCGGTTTGAGGAGCGGTTGAAAGTGCAGTACGACATAGATCCGGAAACACTGGAGTTACCCATTCCGCCCATGATGCTGCAAACCCTCGTGGAAAACGCCATCAAGCATGGTATTTCGCGGGAAGTGCGGGGAGGGCTGATACTGATCAGCTCCCATGTGCACGATATGCAGCACGAAATCACCATCCGCAACACCGGCCAGATTGTGGAGGATATGAACGGCCTGGGCCTGGGGCTGGCCAGCACAAGGCAGCGGCTGAGCCTGCTGTTCGGAAACCGCGCCTTTTTTGAGATATATAATTTTGACAAAGCAACGGTGGAAGCCAGGGTGCAGATGCCGCTGCTGTAATTTAAATGTGTCATCAACCAATAACGCAAAGTCTCAGTATGAAAAAAGCATTGATCATTGACGATGAACGACTGGCCAGGAGCGAACTGAAAAAGCTGCTGGCGGACCACCCGGAGATAGTGGTGGTAGGAGAAGCGGTGAATGCAAAAGACGGTATCGAAAAGATAGAAACGTTGCGGCCCGACCTGCTGTTTCTCGATATTCAAATGCCGGATAAAACCGGGTTCGACCTGCTGGCGGAGCTGGATCGGTCGCCCCAGGTGATCTTTACCACTGCCTACGACGAATATGCCCTGAAGGCGTTCGAATACAATGCGCTGGATTACCTGTTGAAGCCCATCGAGCCCAAAAGGCTGGCAGACGCTATCCACAAGCTTCACCAGGCCGACGAAAAGGAACGCCTGGCGGCAGCCTCCGGCATCCGTAACATACTCGGTGAAAACGACCAGGTGTTTGTAAAAGACGGCGACCGCTGCTGGTTTGTGAAACTGCAGGAAATCCGCCTCTTCGAAAGCGTGGGCAACTATGCGAGGGTGTATTTTGAAACAAATAAACCACTGATTCTCAAGTCGTTAAATGCACTCGAAGAGCGCCTCGACGAGCGGGTGTTTTTCCGCGCCAACCGCAAGCACATCGTAAACCTGCGGATGATAGAGCGGATAGATACTTACTTCAACGGCGGGCTGCTGCTGGAAATGCGCGGTGGTGAAAAAATCGAAGTGAGCCGCCGGCAGGCGGTGAAGTTCAAAGAAATGATGAGCCTGTAAAAAGGAGCATATACCGCAGGTAAAGCAGGAATGAGGAAGGGTGCCTTTCCATTTCCTGCTTTACTTTTTATAGCCTGGAAACAGAAGGGCCGTCCTGGAGAAGACGGCCCGCTAAATTATGCTTATGAAAAAAGGCC
>CBFGZV010000016.1:0-112285 GCA_965653365.1 uncultured Chitinophaga sp.
GCAAGGCCTGGTACCTGCAGCTGCAGGATGCCGGCGGCGCCAAACCGGTGGTGCGTAACGGCGCCAAAGGCAAAGAGCTGGTAGTGCCCGTGCGCGGCAAGCTGACTTATTCGATCCTTTTCTAAACGACCAATGACAATACTGATGAAAAATATATTAAAGAAGGCGGCGCTTTACCTGTTGCCGCTGGTGGCGCAACTGCCTGCCGCCGCGCAGGAAACGCCCAAGGAAGAAGATTACTTCCGCATCATGAAAATGAGCGCGCCGGAAGGTACGCTGCTCGAAGTAGGCGGTTTGGCCGTATTGCCCAACGGCGACCTGGGTGTGGCCACCCGCCGCGGCGATGTGTTTATTGTGGAGAACCCTTCCGGCAGAAGGCCCTTCTTCCGCAAGTTCGCAAGCGGCCTGCACGAAATTCTCGGCCTCGCGTATAAAGACGGTTCGCTGTACTGCGCGCAGCGCGGGGAGCTGACCAAACTGACCGATACGAACATGGACGGCAAGGCGGATGTATTCGAAACGGTATATGCCTGGCCGATCAGCGGGCATTACCATGAATATTCCTTCGGCCCCAAACTGGCGCCAGATGGTTCGTTTTTCGTATCCGGCAACGTGGCGTTCGGCGACGAAGAATGGTGGCGCGGTGAAAGCCGCGTTCCCTGGCGCGGATGGATGATGCACATCTCCGCGGACGGCTCCACGCTCGAGCCCTGGGCAACCGGCATGCGCTCTCCCTGCGGCCTGGGCATGATCAACGGCGAACTGTTTTATTCCGAGAACCAGGGCGACTGGATGGGCTCCGGCGGTATCTGGCAGGTGAAAAAAGGCGACTTCGTTGGCCACCCTGCAGGGCTGCGCTGGGCGCAGGAACCGAATTCCCCGGTGAAGCTCACCAACGCGCAGTTCGTGGCCAACATGGACGAGCGCCGCGTGAAAAACGCGAACGGCCGCTTCATCAAACCGGAGAACGTGGTGAACGAACAGTTCAAAGCCATGTATGAAATGAAACAGGCGCTCCCGTCGCTGCGCACGCCGGCCGTTTGGCTGCCGCACGGGGTGCTGGGTATTTCCAACTCCGAAATTGTGCCCATCCCGGAAGGTACCTTCGGGCCGTTTGCGGGCCAGGTGCTGATCGGCGACCAGGGCCAGAGCAAAATCATGCGGGTGGTGATGGAAAAAGTGAAAGGCGAATACCAGGGCGTAGCGTTCGATTTCCGCGGCGGTTTCCAGAGTGGCGTACTGCGCCTCGCCTGGGGGAAAGACGGTTCCCTCTTCGTTGGGGAAACCAACCGCGGCTGGGGCTCGGCCGGCGACGCCAACGAAGGCCTGCAGCGCCTCGTGTGGAACAACCGCATCCCCTTCGAAATGCAGACGGTGAAAGCCATGCCGGATGGTTTCGAGATCGAGTTCACCCTGCCGGTGGATAAAAAATCGGCGGAAGATATCGCCTCCTATTCCGTGGAGAATTTCATCTACAAATATCACCCGGTGTACGGCAGCCCTACCGTGAACAACGGCAAATGCGAGGTGAAAGGCGTGAAAGTATCCGACGACGGTCTCAAGGTGCGTGTCATCGTAGATAACCTTCGTCAGTATTACATTCACAATATCACCCTGGAGGGCGTGCGTTCCCGCGATCATTTTTATTCGCTGGTGCATCCCACTGGTTATTACACGCTCAACAACATCCCCGAAGGAACGAAACTGGCCATGAGCGAAGTAAGCACTACGAACTCTGCCAAAGCCGCCGCCGCTGCAAAGGCTGCCGAAGAAAAAGCGGCCGCCAAAGCAACCGAAGGGAAGAAAACGGATGCCGCCAAAACCGCCGCTACTCCCGCAACCAAGCCGGCTGCACCCAAAGTGGCAACGTACGAGGAAGTGAAACCACTGCTGGCCAAATATACCTGCAACGCCTGCCACAATGCAGACAAGAAACAGGTTGGCCCCGCGTTCAAAGACATCGCAAAAAAGAACTACACCAACGAGATGATGGTGAAACTGATTTACAATCCCAATCCGGAAAACTGGCCGGGCTACGCTACCGAAATGCCGCCCATGCCCCAGGTTCCGAAAAGCGATGCTTTGAAGATTGCGGGGTGGATCAATTCCCTCAAGTAATATTCTACCGGTTCAGAAAGCCGCTCCTGCCGTTCGCGGGAGCGGCTTTTTTTTATGCCCGGAGTGTTTAGTCGGGGAAGCGTATTCCCGGCTGCAGCCTGTAATGGCGAGCCCTTTTCGTTTTTCCGCTCAACAAAAACCGGGTGGGATTGCTATGCGTTTTCGTATATTTCGGGCCACGAAATTCCACTGATTATGAAACTACCGTTCTGGTTAACGGCCTTGTTATGCGCAAGCACAGCTGCGGCACAACAGGTGGCCCGCACTTTCCCCGTACAACGGGAACCGTTTGTATTAACCGCACCTCCCTCGCAAACACCCACCGCCAAAGTGCCGGATGCCGCGCTGGCCGGTAACGGCGATATCGGGCTCACGTTCGGGGGCACGCCCGGCCGGTTTACCCTTTACTTCGGCAAGAACGATTGCTGGCGGGCCTATCCCGTTTATCCCGGTGGCGGCGTCGCTTTACCGGGCGGGCTGGATGTGACTATCAGCGAGCTCGACGGGGCGGACTACCATGTAACGCAATTACCGTCGGAAGCATTGATCCGGGGCGCTTTTTCGAAACCGGGCATCCGGGTATCCACGGAAGCCTGGGTGGCGGCCATGCATAATACTGTTGTGCTGACCATCACTGCCACGAAAAACTGCACCGCGCAACTACGGCTCTGGGCGCCGCAAGGCAATACCGGCGTGGTGAAGCAGGGGGCATCCGGCAACGTCAGCTGGGTGACGCGCTCTTTTGAAAACACACCGCTGCTGGAGTGGCCCACTCATGTGGCCCTGGCCATGAACACGCCGCAGGGCGACGTTCGCCTCGAAGCAGGAAAGCCAATAACGGTAACGGTTACACTCTATACGAACCACGACCGGCCCGATTGGAAAGAAGCGGCCGTCGGCGAGGCGGCCGGCATGAACGATGTGGTGCTGCAACGGATGCGGCAGGCGCATGACCAATGGTGGAAAAGCTTCTGGGAGCGTTCGTCCGTCCACATCGGCGACACCCTGCTGGAAAAGTATTATAGCACCTCCCAATATCTTTTCGCATCCTCCTCGCGCCCGGGCAAATTCGCGCCGGGCATCTGGGGGCCGTTCATCACGAAAGACTCTACGGCCTGGGGCGGCGACTACCACCTCAATTACAATTACCAGGCCCCATACTGGGCCGCCTTCTCTTCCAACTACATCGATCTTACCGACAACTACGACCAGCCGTTGCTCGATTATATGGACCGGGGAAGGGTGCATGCCCGCACATTGCTCAACATGCGCGGAATCTATTACCCGGTAGGCATCGGCCCGATGGGCCTCTGCACCACGCGCTGGCCGCTCACGCCCGATGAAATGGAAAAGCGCTACGCCACCCGCGAAAACACGATCGACAGCGGGTATAAATTCCTTGGCCAGAAAATCAATGCGGTGTTTGGCGCAGCCAACATGCTGATGCGCTTCTACAGCACATACGATGAAACGTACGCCCGCCGTGTTTATCCGTACCTGCTGGCCTGCGCCGGTTTCTGGGAAGATTATCTCAAGTGGGAAAACGGCCGGTACGTGATCGGGAACGATCATTATGGGGAGGTGATGCCCAACCTGCGCAACAAAGGGCAATGGCGGCACCTGCTGGGAGATTACAATTCCACGCTGTCGCTCGGCCTTGTGAAGATGTTATTCAAGGGCATGCTGGAAGTAAGCACGGTTTTACAAACGGATGCGGCGCGCCGTGAAAAATGGCGGCACATCGTTGCGCATCTCGCGGCTTTCCCTACGCAGGCGGTAGACGGCCGGGTGCGGCTGAAGAGTGTGGAGAAAAGTCCTGCCGAATGGCACAGCCGCGCCATGGGCCTGGCGCGCGTATCCATGCACGGGCTCGTTTTGCCTGGAGCGGTATGCGGGCCCGTGACGGACTCGGCATTTAACGCCATTTTACTGAGCGATGTGCGCCACTGGAAAGACCGGATGGAGCAGCCGGGCGCATGGGGCAACACGCTCGGCAATGGCATAGAAACCTGTTTCCCAGGGGCCGTGCGTGTAGGGTATGATGCGGACGACATCCTGCAACAGCTCAAAGACCGCATCAGGGCTTCTTCATTACCCAATGGCTGGATCACGCAATCCGGCGGTGGCACCGAAACCCTGGCCGCCGTTCCTCTAACGATCAACGAAATGCTGCTGCAAAGTTACGAAGGTCGCGTTCGGGTGTTTCCGAACTGGAACCGCCGTCGCAATGCGGCCTTTCACCGGTTGCGGGCATATGGCGCATTTGTGGTGAGCAGCGCTTTGTCTGGCGGAACGGTGCAACAGGTGGACATCGTCAGTGAAAAAGGGCGGAACCTTAACATGGAAAACCCCTGGAAAGGAAGCCCCGTCAAAGTTGAACGGAATGGAAGGATGGCGGAAACGGTTAGCGGGAATGTGTTTACAATCAAAACGAAACCTGGCGAGCAACTGAAGCTGGTAAGGGGATAATGGCAAAGCAGGGCCATGCATCGTGCCCCGCCTTGCATTGCCTACAGGGCCTGCGTTGTTTTCTTCGGCATCAGTTTTCTGCCGTACTTCCTGTACAATACCCAGCCAACGATCGCGATGATCCACAACGGCCAGAGCTGCAGCACGAAGAGCGCCAATCCCCGGAACACGTCTACACCGGTGCGCAGCGCATTTACGGATGCTATGCCGAAACCCGCCCTGGATAAATGTTCCGGGTTGGCTACCACCTGCACGTCCGCTACTTCGGGCTGAAACAATTGAACGGTGATGGTGCTGAAGGCGGTGTTTTCGAGAATGCTGAGATTGTTGATCGTACGGTCTACGTACTCATTGGTTTGCTGCTGCTGGTACTGCGTTACTTCCAGTTCCTTGTTCATTTTGGTGTGGGTGGTTTCGCGCGCCGCCTGCCGTGCGGCGATCACTTCATTTTTCATCGTGTTCCGCTCGTACTCGAGTGAAACGTCCTGGTCTTTCAGCCGCCGGTGCTCGATGAACGCGGCCATTGAGGTAAGGGTGGTCACCACCGAATCGAGATGGGCCGATGGAACGCGCAAGGTAAGGCTGGCCACGGGCGTGAAGCGCTTCACCTGTTTAACGGAGTCGGCGGAATAGGGAAGGGTGTGCTGCGCCAGCACTTCGTTTTCCAGCGTGCTTTCCGATACCACGCCTTCAACGCCGTACACCATTTTCTCCAGGGCGGCGGTGGCTTTGAATACATCGGCAACGCGGCACCGGACGTCGGCGGTTTTAATTCTCTTTCTGGCTTCGGATTGGAGGGGCGTTACTTCCTGCACCGTGGAGGCTTCCCTGTTGTACTGTTGCCCGCAGGCAAAGAGGGTCACAAGGGGTATTGCTACCCAATAGATAGAAGGTCTGCGCATAAAGGAGGATTTCCTGTTTATACGCAGCGGCGGGGAAAGGTAACCTTATCGAAATGTTAAAGTCCGAATTCCCTTGCCGGTAGCCGGAAAGATTGGAAGCGGCGCTCCGCGTTTTCGGAGATGGTGCGCAGCATAACTCAGTTGAATGTTTGTCATCCGCTACACTTTTCCTCTTTAAAAAAATGAGGTATAAAAGTAAGGGATTTTAGTTCAGGCTCTGGTGCTCCTCCGGGTTGAACGCCTTCTCGGTAAGCCCGAGCAGCACAATGGCGAGCACACCCAGGATGATGAGCAGGGTCAGTTCGAGCCGGGAGCTCAGCGTCGATCCGCTTACGATGCTTTTGGAGTCTGTTTGCAGCAGCTTTCCTTCGCCGATCTGGATGCTGCTGAGGGCGTTCAGGTTGTTGATGGTGAGCTGGAACTCCCGCACCATCGCCAGTGTATCACTGCCGGCGGCCAGGGCGCGGTAGCGGGCAAGGTGCTCCTTGAACGACACCCACTGTTTCTTTTCATCTGGAGTAAGATAGGTTCTCTCATACACCGTCACCAGGCTGTCGATGGCCGCCGGGTGCCCGTCGCTGCCCATCAGGCGCTGTTCGTAGAGGTGGTTGGCGATGCCGTACAAATAGGTGGCCGGCAGCAGCCGGTCCTGGTAAATGGCAGAAATAGAATGGTCGAGCCGGTTGATGCTTTTCCGCTCCCGCAGGTTATTCAGCAGCACCAGCACAATAATCACGATAAACAGACAACACACCTTGAACTTGGTCTTTATCCGGAAGAAGCTTTTCATGGCGGGGAATTTACTATAATATAGGATTTTTACGGCATTTCGCCCGCCCGTCGCCTATTTAAATATTCAGCCAGTATACCAGTTTCACCACCAGCGCGCGGTTCTTTACATAAAAAGGCTCCGGCAGGTAGTTATCCGTATATACGATGAACAGATCGGATGCGGGCCTGTAGCGCCATTGGAACCGGGTGTTCAGGTTCATGTTTTTCATCTGTTCGTTGTATTGCATGAAGCCGGTAAAGAATAACGTGTTGGTCATGGTCACGTCGAGCCGGGGGCCTACCAGCCAGAAGTCGTTGCGGCCCCAGGGCTGCGGCAGGTCGAGTTTGTTGTAGTTAGCGCTGAGGGCGATGCTCACGAAAGGCTGGAAGCGGTAGCCGAATTCGCCGGTGAACATCAGCCGCTTCCCGTCTGCATAATAACCGCCGTACCGGGCACTGAGCGAATAGGTGAAAAGACTTTGCGGTTTGGAAACATAGTCGGCGCCCACGGTGTTCCAGTTGTGCTGTGTGCCGGCGGCGAGGCTGTCTTTCCGGATATTCACCGGGTCGAATGGCTGCAGCAGCTTGATGTAGGTGTTGGAGCCCCACAGCGTCAGCGTATTCCGGTTCCTGAACACGAGGCCGTAGGAGGTGAGGATCTCGTTGTCTGTCCGCCGCATTTTTTCGTCGAAAAAGCTGGTGGAAGTGAGCTGGGGCCCATGGCTCAACACCGGGCCGTTTTTCGGGAAAAAGAGGCGGGTTACCTGCGGCACCAGTTTGATATAACCGGTGCGCGGCACATAGCCTACTTCGGCCGTATAATTTTTCCCGACGTATTCATGCTGCCAGCTGATGTTCCACTGGCGGCTGGTGTATTGCAGGTTGGCGGCGTGCGCCCAGTCGGCGCCGGATTTACCCGGACTGAAAGACTTCAGCGCCATGACCTTGCCGGTCCAGAAGTTATTGGCGGAGGCGAGGTTGTATTCCAGCCCGAAGTTGCGGTTATAGCGGGAATACACCGTTTCGCCGGGCGCGGCTTTATCGGGGTTGTAATTGATCGATTCTTTGTTGATGGCCAGGAAGCCTATGTTGGAACGCGCGAACACCCTCCGCTGCAACGCCGCAACGGTGAAGTTCTGGGCCGGCAGCGAGGTGTTGGACTGCGTGCCGGTTTGCATGTTCATCACCCCCAACCGCCAGTCTTTATTCAGTTTACCGCTCAACCTGGCGCCGAAATGAATGGGCACGCCCAGGCCTATACGCCGCGAAAAGAACGGGCGGATGCCGCTGTAACCGAAATTGGTGAACTGGTCGCCGTTTTCGAGGAAAAACTGCCGCCGCTCGGGGAAAAACAACTCGAAGCGATCGAGATTGGTCACCTGCTTGTCTACGTCCACCTGCGAAAAGTCGGGGTTCACCGTCAGGTCCAGGTTGAGAGAAGAGGTGACGGCGATTTTGGCATCGAGCCCGGCATCGCCGCGCCACTTTTCAGGTTTCCCGGTTTGGTAGTCTTTATTGATGCCGCCCAGCAGGTAAGGGATGAGTGAAATGTTGGCGCCTGGATCCGGCGGCGGCACATCCCACACCAGCACCCCGGTATAGGCCAGCGAGGCGGAGGGGAACTGCCGCGGCACCGGCGCCCAGCTGCTCTTTTCGGTGGTTTTGAGATCGTTCCGCCCGAAGTTGATACCCCACTGCGTGATGCCTTTTTTATACCGGATGGATTTAAACGGAATGACGGCTTCAAACACCCATTTGTCGGGATAGTTCTTCACCACGGAATGCCATTTGTTGTCCCAGCTGAGATCCACTTTCCCGCCGTCGTACATCAGCCCGTCCCACTGCGCTCCCGCGGCGTTGGCGCCGAAAGAGAAACCGTTCGTCTGGTCGTCGAACGGATCCATGAAGAGGAGGAAGTTGTCGTTTTTGAGGAAGGCGAAATCGCGGCGCAGCGATTCCACCATGTACGGGCCCGGCACGCCGTTGAAGTTTTCCACCAGCAGGTAGATGTTCTGCTGGTCGTATGCCATGCGCACATCTGTACGGACCTTGGCGAAGCTGGTGTCCATCGGCAGGATCATGAAAAAGTCGGTGGCCGCTTCGGCTTCCCGCCAGGCCGGCTCGTCGGGGATGCCGTCGATCTTGATGGGAGAGCTGGCCTTGCGGATGTGCAGCTGGTAGGCGCCGTTTTTTTTCTGAGCCTGCAGCTGGAGGCAGCACAGGCAGATGAGTAAACATGGAATGAATCGCACAGTCGTTAGTTTCCGGGTGAAGCGTACAAAATATAAAAAAAAGGCCGCCCGTGCAATAAAAAACGGGCGCCTGTACAGGCGCCCGCATCAACTGATAACCTTAAAAACAACTAGATCGCTTGTGTGTATATGGATTTCACTTTGTAAACCTTTGAAAAGTCGTCGTACCACACCAGTTCCTGATCGTGGCGGAACTGGAGGTCGAGCAGCTGGTGGAAGCGGTCGTTGTCCGGGAACGCTCTTTTCAGATTCGCGATGGTGAGCGGTTGTAATTCGCTGCCGGGCGCGGCGCTGAAAAAATACTGCGTTTCGGTAATGCGGCCTTTTCCTTTGGAAGTTTCCACTACGCGGCTGTAAATGGGAAAATGAGCGGCGTCCATCACCTTGTAGGAATGGTTACCGATGATGCGGTAATCCTGGTTCCCCTGGCGGTAGCCGTACACGTCTTTTTTGTCAAGCAGCAGCGTTTTGTTGCCGTCCTGCACCTTCACTTTGCCGTAACGGAAAGGAAGATGGGCGTTCACGTTGCTGTAGCTTAATTTTTTACCGGCAAAATCCGCTGCGGTGCGATAGACGCCATTTTGGGCGGAAGCAGCGGTGCTGAACAGGGCCATACCAACTACGGATAGTGAGAGGATTAATCTTTTCATCGCTTTTCGTTTTGGTGTAATGCAAATTTACGGCATCCCGTATGGCCGGAACTGATATTTATCATGAACGGCCGCCGGCTGGTTAACTTTAACAATTCTTTAGGCAGGCATGACGGGGAGGTGCATATGCAATTTTAACTAATATTGCATCCATACCCTAAAAACAGCGTTTTTATGAAATACTTACTGTTATCTGCTGCCGTTTTGTGCGCTTCTGGCGCAGCCGCACAGGCCCCTGCGGTGTTCAACGCCGGCCTCGAATCCGCCACTGTTTTCAGGGTAGGCGCGGAATTGACCCACAAAGCCCGCGTAACCCTGTCCAAAGGCACGAGCCAGGTGGTGATCAACAACGTGGCGAACGCGATGGACGAAAACAGCATTCAGATCGCCACCGGCCCTGGCATCACCGTCATGTCGGCCACCTTTGCCCGCAACTTCCTGAGCAGCGAAGTCAAAACCCCGGCGTACCTGCGGCTGGAAGACAGCCTGAAAGGCGCGCAGCGGGAACTGACCCGCACCCGGAACCAACGCACCTCCGAAGAAGGGACGATGGCGCTGCTCGACAAAAACCAGGAACTGAAAAGCGGAACGGCCGGCACCTCGGTAGCGGAGCTGATGAAGCTGGCGGAATATTATAAAAGCAAACAGGTGGAGCTGAAGAACAGTGTGGCGCTGCTGCTGGAAAAAGAAGCCGTGCAGCAGAAGCAGGTAGACCGGCTGGCCAAGCAACTGAGGGAACTGGCGGACAACCCGGATGCGTCCGGCGGGCAGCTGCTCCTGCAGGTGCTGGCGAACAACCCCGTTACTACCGACTTTTCCATCAATTACCTCACCCCGAATGCACACTGGACGGTGTATTACGACCTCCGCGCAGACAATGCCGCCGACCCGCTGAAGATCGTGTACAAGGCTAACGTGATGCAGGGCACGGGCATCGACTGGAAGAAGGTGAAACTGACGCTCTCTACCGGCAACCCTTCACAGAACGGCACGGCGCCTGTGATGTCTGCCTGGTTCCTGCGCTACGCGCTGCCCATGCAACAGAAAACGCTGGCTGTGCGGGGCGCTTACCAGAACAGGATCCAAAGCCTCGAAAGCCGCGCGCCGATGATGGCCCCTGCGCCGCCGCCGGCGGTCGCCGATGAGGCCGGTGGCGTGGATGCGTTCACCACCCAGAACGAGAACCAGCTGAGCGCCACGTTCGACATCGATATCCCGTACGACATTGCTTCCAACAATAAACAGCACAGCGTTACGCTGAAGGAATTCACCCAACCCGCGAAATACAAATATTACGCGGTGCCCAAGCTGGACCCCGATGCGTTCCTCATGGCGGAAATCACGGAGTATGAACGGTTGAACCTGCTGCCGGGCGAGGCGAACATCATCTTCGAGAATATGTACGCCGGCAAATCGTACATCGACCCGAACGCCACCGGCGACACCCTCAACCTGAGCGTGGGCCGCGATAAAAAGGTGATCGTGAAACGCGAAAAAATCACCGACGTGGCCGGTGTGAAGTTCCTCGGCAACCAGAAGCGCCAGGTGTTCACGTACGAAATCAGGGTGCGGAACGCGAAGAAAGAGGCCATCAACATGCTGCTGAAAGACCAGTACCCGATCTCCACCGATAAAAATATGGAAGTGGAACTGCTGGAATCGTCCGATGCCGCGGTAAACACGGAAAACGGCGTGCTCACCTGGAAGCTGAGCATCGCGCCCGGCGAAACGAAAAAGGTGCGGTTGAGTTATTCGGTGAAGTATCCGAAGGACAAGGTGATAGCGAACCTGTAAAAAGAAAAAACCATAAAAAAAAGGGCTGTACCATTTTTGTACAGCCCTTTTTTTATGGAATGGCCTACGCCTATTTCTTTTTTATTTCCAGACAAATCAGCCGCCCGTCCATCGACGAAGCAAGCACCGTGTTATCGCTCACGGGCTGCACCGTATTGACGAGGCAATTGGAGAATTTATGCTGCCACACCCGGCTGCCGTCTTTGGCGGAAAGGGCGGTCACCACCCCGGATTGCCCGGCTACGTAAACGATGCCGTTACGTTCGTTGATGGGAGTGGGGCAGATTTCGTATCCCAGCTCCAGCGGCGATTTCCACAGCAGCTCGCGTTGCCCGCTCCGGGCGTTCAGCGCAATGACGCGCCCCTGCATGGTTTTGGCGTAGATGCGGCTGCTGTCGGCCGAAAGGCCCATCGACTCCCGGACGTTGTTCGCACTGTCCTGCACACGCCAGGTCTCGCGGCCGCTGTGGGCGTCGAGCACGGTCATATACCGGTCGGGGCTCACGAGGAAGGCTTTGCCGTTTGCCGCTACCGGCCAGCAAGCCGCCGGCGAGAACATGCGGTTGGACGCGCCGTTGGTCCAGCGCCAGGCGAGGGCGCCGGTGTTAGCGTCGAGCGCATAAAAATAGTTGCCCCAGGAACCGAAGTAGACTTTGTCGCCGTACACCAACGGCCGCGTTTCCACGAAACCTTTCACGCTGTCAAAATCCCAGCGCAGGCGGCCGGTGGGGATGTCCCAGGCGCGGCAATGCCCGTCGGAGCCGGCTACGATAGCGCTTCCGTTGTACAGCGCGGCAGACGATACCATGGCCTTACCGGTGGCCTGCTTCCAGGCCAGGCGCCCATTGCGCGTTTGCAGGCAATACACGTAGCCGTCGGTGCAAGGCACTATCACGTAGGGCCCGTGTACTAACGGGGTGGCATATATTTTACCCCCGGTGGCGAACGTCCATTGTTTTTTGCCGGTGCTCAGTTGTACCGCGCTGATGGCGCCGTTGGTGCTGGTGTAAATCACCTGGTTGCCGTTCACGGCCACGGCGCTGCCCATGTCGCCGGCTTCCTGCACCATCCATTTTACTTGTACCTGCGGGAACGTATCGTTTACGGCGTAGGAGGGGCGCGGCGGATTTTTCATCCAGGTGTGCCCTTGTTGCGCCACCCGATGCCACGCAGGCAAGGTGCGGGCGCCGGGCCGGCGTTCGTTGAAGTAGATGGCATCTTTTGTGAGCGACACGATGTTGTACCCGCCGGTATCCGCCTTCGCGCGGAGGTTGGAGCGGCACATCACGCCGGGCCTGCCTTCCCAGTTGTAAGCCTTGTTGGCATGACCGTGGCCGCAGAGCATCACTTTTACGTCGCGGCCGCGCAGGCGGTCGAGCACATCGAACCAGTTGTTCAGGCCTTCGTCTTGCGGGTAATGGTTGACATAAATCACCGGCAGTTGTTTGTATTGCGGTTTTTTGAGCTGTTCATCGAGCCATACGAGGTTTTCGCGCGGCACCTGGCCGGGGCCCATCCGCATGTTGGGGCCGCAGTTGGTGCCAACGAACCAGTAGCCCTTGTGCACGAAGCTGAACGTTTCGTCGCCGAACACGGTACGGAACGAATTACAGCCGCTTTCGGACCATTTGGTGTCGTGGTTGCCGGGAATGATGTACCAGGGCTTCTGCAGCCTGCTGATGATGCTTTTGGCGAGCTTCAGCTCCTGGTCGGTGCCGAACTCGGTCACATCGCCGGAGAAAATCACGAAGTCGACCTGCGGCTGCGTGTTGATGTCGGCCACCGTCCGTTCGAGGTCTTCCTGGCCGGTCTGCACGCCGATGTGCGTATCGGTGACGAGGGCGAAGCGGAACAGGGTGTCTTGCGCCGCGGCCAGTACCGGCAGGCAGCAGAAAAGAAGGTAACAGGATAAAGTGCGCATAGTTTATTTATAATCTTCCCTGACGGGTGCGAATGAATCGATCAGGCGGCATTCCGTAACGGCAAAACCGCCATGGGGCGTGTGCGGTGGTATCACCACCACGTCGTGCGCCTGCAGCGTATGTTTGACGCCGTTCAGCGTCATTTCCAGTGTGCCGGACAGTACATAGGTCATCTGTTCGTGCGGATGCTGGTGTACGGGCAGCACGGTGCCTGCTTTCGCTTCCCAGTATGCGAGCGTATGCTGTTCGCCATGGATGAAGCGGCCGGTCATGCCTGGCACCGTTTGCCTCGCCGGCAGTTCCTGGAAAGATATCGGTTTGTTGTCGCTCATTGCTTAACGGTTAAGTTGTTCGATGATGAGGGATCCGCCAGCTGCGCCCTGCCAGGTGAACAGTAGGAAGGTGCATGCAGTCATCGTTTTAATCTCCCTGTGGTTTCCGGATGTAAACGGGCGGCCCGGTATTACAATCCTGTCTCAAGATAGAGAATAAATTGATGCCTGGTTAGAGAGTGCCGCGTTGATTTTGAAACGGGGATGATCTATTAACGGTCACTCAGATCAGCAGGATGTCGATCCGGTGCGCCATGATCAGCTGGCGTGTCCTGGACCAGGAAAAGACGGTGAAGTACCCGTCTTGCGACGCTACCAGCGCCAGCGCGTCTTTCTGGTCGTGCACGAACTGGGCGGCGGACAGGTGCCGGGTGCCGCCGATGCGCGACGGGTGGAGCAGGGCAGGGCTGCCGCCGATCACGGGTTCTGTTAGCAGCACTTCTTCCACGGCCGTGGAGTTGAACGACCGGGTGATTTTGGCGCCGAAGGCCAGCAGTTCGTGCTGGTTGTTGATGATGGTGGCGCCGTCTACCGCAGTGAGGCCGGTGATGTTGTCGACTTCGCGGCGGAGGGCGTTTTGCCAGTATATTTCGCTGACGATGTTGCTGTCTTTTCGGATGAGGTCGGCCACGCCGGAAAACGCGGGTGAAACGGGGTATTGCATCGGGTGGATGATGGATTCCTTCCAGCCGTCGCCCCCGGCCGGCACTACCAGTAAAATGCCGCCCCGCCGGTGCGCCCGCATCGATACGGCAATTTGTATCAGCACATTCACGGGGTGGTTCCATAACGGCGAGGCGTTGATGCCGAGCAGCGAAGTGAGTATGCCGGGGCAATCCATGTTCACGCCCAGGGTTTCGTCTACCACCTTCACCTGGTCGCCCCGCAGCACCGCCACGTTGGTGAATTTGCCCAGGCCCGCCGCACGGCGGTGTTTGACCACCAGCAGTCCCGGTTCGGACACATCCAGCACAAAACAGAAATTGGGCAGCTTGATGGTGGTGCCCCAGATGTAAAGCCCGTCCTCGTCGTACCATACCCCCACGTGCACGCCTGCACGCTCTACGCCGGGCGCCAGTTTGGTAAGGGCTTTCGGTGAAAGGGGGATGCGGTATTCGAACAGCAGCGGTTTGCCGGCCTGCGATGGGTGTAAAAAGGCCATGGAAATACGGGTGGGCAGCCCTTCTTCACGGCGCAGGCTGGCCCAGAAGGCCACATCGATCATCAATTCGATATGCACCCGGCCGGGCGCCGTGGCCAGCTCTTCCTCACCACTTTCACGGCCCGCTTCCAGGTGCCGTAAAAAATGCGCCTCGATATCGCCGGATACTTTTTGTGCTGCCTGATAGGTAGATGCGTTCGTCCACTCCATAAATTCTATTTCGCTGGTATATATTTTTTTTTACGATTGCAGGCGTTGCTCATGATATACCCGATATTCATTTGAGTATCATTTGTTTGGTTGACCGGCCGGTGGAATACTCATTCAAGTATTATTTTCCGGGGCCCGAAAAAACAGCCGGAACGCCTTCCATCGCGAAAGTAGACTTTTTAGGAGGATAACCCAGAATTCAGGGAAAGATGTTTTATCTTGTCCGTACGACCTGCACGACAGATCATGAAAACAGTTATATGCGCGTTCATTTGCCTCCTGATCCTTTCCGGAACCGCGACCGCCCAGCAGCAGCCATACATCCTCAATGGCACTGCCTCCCAGCGGACGTGTAACTGTTATGTGCTGACGCAAGACGTGCAGAATGCCAGCGGCACCGTCTGGAACAAAAACATGATCGACCTTTCCCAGTCTTTCAATTATGTGTTCGATGTGAACCTCGGCTGTAAAGACGGCAGCGGGGCGGATGGCATCGGCTTCATCCTGCAAACGAAGGGCACCAACCTCGGCGCTACCGGCCAGGGGCTGGGCTTTGCCGGTATCTCGCCTTCGCTGGGCGTTCTCATCGATACCTACCAGAACGGCAGTGAGAACGATCCGCCGTGGGACCATCTGTCCATCCAGATGAACGGCATTTCCGACCACCTCAAACCCGAAAATCTTGCCGGGCCGGTCACCGTTTCCGCCAACAGCGAAAACATTGAAGACTGCGCCTGGCACCTGCTGCGCATCAAATGGGATGCTCCGACCAAAACGCTGGAAGTGACTGTAGACGGGGTGTTGCGGCTATCCGTCACGAAAGACCTGGTGGCCGATATTTTCGGCGGCGACCCGATGGTGTACTGGGGTTTTGCCGGTTCTACGGGCGGCTCGTCGAATGTGCAGCAGTTCTGCGCCGCGCTGCGCGCCGAGTATGCGTTCGAAGGCGGGCAGGTGCTGTGCGACGGCACGCCGGTGAAGTTCCTGGACAATTCAAGCTCCTTCGGCACCATCACCCGCCGCCGCTGGGATTTGGGCGACGGCACCATTTACACTGGCGTTCAACCGCCCCCGCACCTGTATGCCGCGCCGGGGATATACGATATCAAACTGGTGATAGAAGATAACAGCGGCTGTATTTCGGATACGCTCAAAAATAGTGTCACCATCGGCTCTTATCCGGAGGCGGACTTCAGCCCGGACAAACTATGCCTGGGCGAGCCTATGCAAATGAAAGACGCCTCGAAACTGGCGGTGGGCACGCTGGAAAAATGGACGTGGAACTGGGGCAACGGCCAAACCGGCGCCGGTTCGCAGCCCGCGGCGCCGTACACGGCCGCCGGAACGTACCAGGTGGAACTGGAAGTGGTGAGCAAGGAAGGCTGCGGCGATAAGGTGAGCAAGCCCGTTAACGTATATGCCACGCCGGTGGTCAGCGGTACGGCTAAAAACGTATGCATCGGCGAGGCCGTTGAATTCGAGGGGAAGAACGAAACGCCCACGGTGGGCATCGCGCAATGGTACTGGGCGTTCGAGGCGAAAGACACGTTGCGCAGCCAGCATGTGTCGTACACCTATGCCGCCGGCGGCAAACATACGGCCACGTTGCATGCTGTCAGCAACGACGGCTGCGCGGCGGCCAAAGTACCGGTAACGGCCGCCGTGGTGGACCTTCAATTGTTTGCCGGCCGCGACACGGTGATTGCCCGTAATCAGCCCCTGCAGCTGAACGCCACGGCCACCGGCGAGGGCTTGCACTATACCTGGACGCCTTCCACCGGCCTGAACGATACGCACATCCCCAACCCGCAAGCCGT
This sequence comes from uncultured Chitinophaga sp., assembly GCA_965653365.1. Lineage (GTDB taxonomy): Bacteria > Bacteroidota > Bacteroidia > Chitinophagales > Chitinophagaceae > Chitinophaga. The sequence goes on from CBFGZV010000016.1 coordinate 16,400, forward strand.
GCTACAGAAAGATCAGCAATACCATCTGCTGGTGACTTCACCGGAAGGATGCCGCGATGAAGACGACCTGGCCGTTAAAGTCTATGAAGGCCCTGAGTTTTACGTGCCCAACGCCTTTACGCCCAATAACGATGGGGTGAACGACCGCTTCAGGGTGAACGCCCCCGGCGTGCCGCAACTGGAATTTTTCAGGATATGGGACCGGTGGGGCCGTGAGATATTCAGCGCCCGTTCGCTGGAACAGTATTGGGACGGCACGTTGCAGGGCCGGCCCGCCGATGCAGGCACCTATGTGTGGATGGTGCAGGGCGTGGATTATACAGGCCGCCGCTTTTCCCGGAAGGGAACGGTAACCCTGTTACGATGAATGTCCGTTTCACGCCGGATGACGGTGCTGCCGGAAGCTACCAGCATCGTGCATGCTCCGCCACGGGTGGCTGAAAATAATCCCAATGTGCTACATTTGAAGATGCTTACACTCCGGAAGGTCCACCATATCGCCATTATCTGCAGCAATTACGAAGTTTCAAAACGGTTCTACACGGAAGTGCTGGGGCTGCAAATCGTGAGGGAAGTATACCGCCGGGAGCGGGATTCCTACAAGCTCGACCTCGCATTGCAGGATGATTACATCATTGAACTGTTCTCCTTTCCCGAACCGCCGCCGCGCCCGAGCCGCCCGGAAGCCTGTGGCCTGCGCCACCTGGCGTTTGAGGTAGATGATGTGGAAGCCGCAGCAGCTGCGCTGCAACGGCAGAACGTGGTCGCCGAACCGGTACGCGTCGATGAATTCACCGGGAAAAAATTCACGTTCTTCAGCGACCCGGACGGGCTGCCGCTGGAGCTTTATGAAAGGTGAGCAGCTCAACCGCCGCTTCCGCTGAAACTTGTGTCATACGAAAAACCGGGAGGCTTGGTGCCCGCCATGAATTTTTCATTTGAAACTTGTGTCATACGAAAAACCGGGAGGCTTGGTGCCCGCCACGGATTTTCCATTTGAAACATGTGTCATACAAAAAACGTGAGACGTTGTGCCCGCCATGAATTCCTCATTCGTGAGATCTGCATTAACTTCCATCATACCATCAGCGACGGGTGTTTCCACGGCTGGCGGTAAGGCCGCTTCAATAACGCGGTGGCTTCACGGTCTCCTGTGATGATTTTCTGCTGTGGATCATACACCAGCGGGCGCCCGGTTTGCATGGCCAGGTTGGCGATGATGCAGCTGGCGGTGGAAATATGCCCTTCTTCAATATCCGCTACCGGCCGCGTGTTGGCGCCGATGGCCGCCAGGAAGTCGAGCATGTGCAGGCGGGTGGCCGGCGCGGCGTTGAGCTCGATGCGGGGCTCGTTCACGTCTTCCGGGTACTTTTCTTTTTCGTACACCACCTCTTTATGGATTTTTTCTCCCTTGCCCTGCGGCACAAAGTCGTAGCGCATGGTGCTGGCCATGAGCGTGCCTTTGTCGCCGAAGATCTTGAAGGCCCATGGATAATCCGGGTCTACCGGTGTGCCCCAGGTGCGGTGCTGCCAAACGCAATTGAGCCCGTCGTATTCGAAAATGGCGGTTTGCGTGTCTGCAATATTGGATTTGCCTTCTTTCTGCACGTAGATGCCGCCGGTGGAACTGATGCGTTTGGGCCAGCCCAGCTGCAGCATCCAGCGTACGGTATCGAGCATATGGATGCACATGTCGCCCATGATGCCGTTGCCGTATTCGGAAAACGTGCGCCACCAGCGGGTGTGGGGCAATCCGTCGTAAGGGCGCAATGGAGCGGGGCCCGTCCACATCTCATAATCCAGGAAATCGGGCACGGCCTGTACGGGCGGGTTGCCGTTGGCGCGCATGTGATAGTAACAGCACATTTCCACGTGCGATACTTTGCCGAGCAGGCCGGCATCCACCACGTTCTTTTTCGCGTCGATGAGGTGGGGTGTGCTTTTGCGCTGGGTGCCTACCTGCACTACCCGTTTGTATTTCCGGGCGGCGGCCACCATCGCTTCGCCTTCCAGCACGTCCACGCTGATCGGTTTCTGTACGTATACGTGCGCGCCTGCTTTCATGGCTTCGATGGCCTGCAGGGCATGCCAGTGGTCCGGGCTGCCGATCAGCACAATGTCGAGCTGGTTCTCGGCCAGCATCTTGCGGTAGTCGCCATACAGCTTCGGCGTTTTGCGCGACGGCTGGCGCTGGCTCACGAGGTTGCCGGCTTCGGTCAGCATGTTTTTGTCTACATCGCATAGGGCGATCACTTCCACGGGGGCTACCTGTATGAGCCTGAAAAGGTCGCTTTTGCCGTACCAGCCCGCGCCGATGAGCCCTACGCGGTAAGGTTTGGCGGGATGAACGAAGTCGAGCGCATGGGCGCCTAAAGCAGACAAAACAAGGGAAGCGGTGGCGCCTTTGAGGAAGTGGCGGCGGTTGATGTAGAACTGTGTCATGACATGGAATTGGTGTCCTAAAATACAAATCAAAACGGAATGTTTCACCTGAAAAAAAGACCGCCCCCGATGTCTGGAAAAGACTGGGGGCGGTGACGTTAGCGCTCATGTATCAATCATTCAGGTATTTTATCCAGCGGGGGCCTGTTGGCTTCATACCCGACATAACCCTTGTTCTGGTTGATGACGCCGTATGAATTGGCCTGTATAGCTTTGGTGGGCACCGGCCACAGCACGTGGTAGGGGCTCATCGTGTATTTGTCGCCGTGATTGGTCACGATGCCTTCGCGGTAAAAGTTGTTTTTCTCCTTCACGCGGTCGTAAAAGAAGTTGTTGTCCGAAAAGTTGTCGAGGCTGTACACTTTGCCGTTGTAGGCGGGTTTGCCTGTTTTGGCGAAAATGTAGGCCATGCGGGTGAGCTCGGTTTTGCGGGGCTCTTCATAGAAGAGCTCGCGGGCGCGCTCGTCCAGGATGGCGCCGATGGTTACGCCGGCCGCCGCGATGGGCGCGCATTGCGCACGCTGCCGCACCTGGTTGATGTCTGCCGCGGCGAGGCCCAGCTCGCCTTTCCAGTAATACGCTTCAGCGCGGAGCAGGTAGGTTTCCGCGAGGCGGAACATATACCAGTCGGAGTGGCCACCCTGCATCGGCGAGTTTTCAGTATCGGGCACATAGATCTTGTAATGCGGCCAGCCATACCAGCAGCGAATGGTATCGGTGCATAACAGCCCGCCGCTGCTGTTTTTCAGCTGGAGGGGCTTGAGGTAATACGGGTCGTTATTCTTTTTCAGGTTCGGCTCGTTATACAGCAGTTCCTCCATGGTCATCCAGTTGCCTTTGGCATGCCGGAGATCGTTCGGGTCGGTCCATATTTCGTACTGGCTGTAATTGCTGGGCCTGCACCGGCCAATACCGCGCCCGTAGAGGTTCGATTGCACGAACTCGGGGTTCACGTTATCGTTAGTGCCTTTCACGCCGGAAGGGGTATTGATGTTGGAACCCCAGTACGGCACTGCCTGGCGCATGATGCGCATGCCGGTTTCGTAACCGCCGTCGCCGAACCGGTCGATGATCATGAACACACCTTCCTTGTTTTCGCCGAGCGATTTGTTTTCGGGGCGGTGCAAATCCCAGATCACATTCTTTTTAGTGGCGCCGAACGGCTGTTTCATCAGGGCGTAGGCGCCGCCGTTGATCAGCGCGGAAGAAGAGGCGATGGCCTCGTCGAACTTGCCCAGCGCCAGGTTCACTTTCGTGAGCAGGTGCAGCACGGCCCCTTTGGTCACTTCGCCCCGGCTCACATTGTCTGTCAGCCAGTCTTTGGCCGAATCGAGGTCCTTTTTGATGTGTTCCAGTATCACGTCGCGCTTGGTGCTGTAGAATTCCAGCTGCGGCTCGTTCACTTCTTTCATGATGGCCGGCACGTCGCCGAACTGGTGGGTAAGGCGGTAGTAGCGCAGCGCGCGGTGGAAGTAGGCGGAGCCCAGGATGGCGTTGCGCTCTGCCGGGGAAGCATAGGCGGCGTTGTCGATACGCTGGATCACCGTGTTGGCGTATTTAATGCCTTTGTAGCCTTCGCTCCAGTAGTAGTAAAGGCGCGCACGGTCGGCGCTGTTTTCGTTCGCGCCGTCGGGCGTGATGAGCAGGTTCAGGTCCTGCGGGGGGCCCGATTTATCGGTCACTCCGTCTACGATCACCTCGGAAAACAGCATCTCGGTGAGTATGGGCGGATTGTCGCCGTAATACTCCAACCGCGCGTTGCGGGCGCAGGCTACGAGTGCCGCGCGCATGGAGGCGGCGTCTGTGTAAGTCAGGTCGGGCACATAAAAAGACAACGGTTCGGGCTTGAGCCAGTCTTTGTTGCAGGCGGCCGCTCCGCATATGGTCACTGCCAGCAGGGCAGATTTGAATATCATTTTCATAACAGCATCAGTTTTGACGATTAGAACGTAACATTTAAGCCCAGGGAATAATTCCTCGCCGGCGGGTTATTGGCCGTGTAGGCGTACTCGGCGTCCCAGAAATGCCAGTCGGGCTGGTACATGGCCACATTGCTCACGTTGCCGTACAATTTGAACGACTCGATGCCGAAGCGTTCCAGCAGTTTCCTGGGTACGGTATAAGCCAGCGCCACGGTGCTCAGGCGAACGAAGGAGGCTTTGCGGTACACGTTGAAGCCGATGCTGCCGTTGTTGGAAAACAGCCGGGCATGGTCGTTGATCGGGTTCTCGGGCGTCCAGTAAGGCGTGATGTAAGAGTTCTGGCGGTCGATAAAGCCGGAGTTGTTCTTGGCGACATTGTAAATCTCTTTCTGCCCCCATGCGGAGTAGAGCATGAAGGAGAGCTCGAAGTTGCGGTACGAGAAGTCGTTGCGCAGCGTCCAGCGGAAGCGGGGAGAGCGGTAGCCCTGGAACACTTTGTCCTTGTCGGAAAACTTGCCGTCGCCATCGGTGTCCTGGAGCTTGAAGTCGCCCGGCTTCACGCCGAATTTGGCGGCGTCGGCGGCCTCGCTTTGCTGCCATACGCCGAGGATTTTCATGTCCCAGATCTCATCCATGTCATGCCCGATAAAGAGGCGGTTGGCCACATCGTCGCGCTCCTCGCGGCCGATCACCTTGCCGTCCGCATCCTTGATATCTACCGGCCCGTAGAGGTGGTTGATCTTGTTGCGGTTGAGGGTGAAGTTGAAGCCGGTGCGCCACTGGAAACCGCTTTTGCTTTCCACGTTGATGCTGTTGAGGGTGATCTCCACACCTTTGTTCTGTATTTCGCCGAGGTTGTCCATCACGTTCGTGAAACCGGTCACATCGGGGATGGTGCGGAGGATCAGGAGGTCTTTGGTGATTTTGTTGTATACCTCGATGGAGCCGTTCAACCGGTCGCGCAGCGCGGAGAAGTCGAGGCCGAGGTTATATGAATTGGCTTTTTCCCATTTCAGGTTGGGGTTCGCCATCCTGTTCACATACAGTTGCGAAACCAGAATAACGGTGCCATTGGGCATTACGTACTGGTATTTGCCCGTGCTGAGGTCGGAGAGGGCGAGGTAGCGGCCGATGTCGCGGTTGCCGTTCACGCCGTAGGAAGCACGCAGCTTGCCGAAGTTCAGCCAGGGCAGGTTCACGAAGCTTTCCTTGGTAAACACCCAGCCCAGGCCGATGGCCGGAAAGCTCGCGCGCGGGTTGCGCTGCCCGAATGCGGAATAACCGTCGCGGCGGATGGAGGCGGTGAGCAGGTATTTCTGCCGGAAACCATAGTTGAGGCGGGCCATCAGTGCGTCGCCGGTGCTGATGGAATCGAAGCTGGAGATCACGGGTTTGATGCCGGAGCCGATGTTGTGCCAGCTCAGGTTGTCGTTCGGATCGAAGCCTTCGTTTTCCATCTGGTTGCGCCACGACTGGAACTTCTCCGCATTCATGAGCAGCGTTACGTCGAAGTCGTGATCGCCGAAGGTTTTGTTCCACCGCAGCAGGTTGTCGATCTGCCAGTTGTACGTGTTCATTTCCCGTCTCACGGCATATCCCTTGCGGGCCGCGTACCGGAAGTCTTTCGCGGAGTTGGCGTTGAAGTACCGCTCAAACTCGAAGTTGGGCGTAAAGTTCACCTGGTAGGAAAAACCTGCCGGCAGGTCGCCCTTCAGGTACAGCGAGCCGAAAAGGGTGTTGTATTTCTGCAGCCGGTTGGTGTAGGCGTTGTTGAGGAAGGGGTTGGTGTTGTTGCCCACATCGTCGTTCGGGCTGTCGCGCAGCGTCACGCCGTCGTCCTTATATTTTTCTCCCCAGGGAGAAGCGTTCACCATCTGTCCCCAGTCTACCGGCACCTGGCTTTCATCCCTGTCCGCAAACTGCATATTCACGCCTACTACGGCCCATTTGGCGGCCTTGGCTTCCACGTTGATGCGGGTTCTGAAGGTTTTGAACTTGTCGCCCACGATGAAGCCTTCGTTGTTGACATAGCCGGCGCTGATGTAATAGGAGATGTCTTCCTTGCGGCCGGAGATACTCACCGTATAGTCCTGCCGCAACCCGCTCTGCCACATCTGGCTGTACCAGTCGGTTTGTTTGCCGGCTTTGTAATTGCGCACTTCCACCGGGAATATTTTCAGGCGCGTCATCCAGATGTCGATGGGGTCGCCCTGGGAATTGTCGTACGCTTTCCATTGGTCAACAGTGATGTTGGAGGGCAGTGTGCGCGGGTCGTCGAAGCGGTAGGGCTGTGCGTTGGCGTTGATGCTCTTCATCACATCGGTGCGCCAGCGCACGAAGCCGGGCCCGTCGTACAGCGGCTGATCCATGGCCAGGGTGGAAATACCCGTGTTGGCGTTCAGCGTGATGGTGGGCTTGCTCTTGCTGCCTTTTTTGGTGGTGATGAGCACTACGCCCTTCGCCGATTTGGCGCCGTATACGGCGGCAGAGCTCGCGTCTTTCAATACGTCGATGGTCTGAATGTCGTTGGGGTTAATGTCGCTCAACGCCCCGGGATAGATCACCCCGTCGAGCACGATGAGGGGCGAGGGGTTGGCGTGAATGGACGAACGGCCGCGCACCACCAGGTCGCCGCCGCCCTTGGCGGAATTGCTGGTGCTGACGCTGAGGCCGGAAATATTGCCGCGCAGTGCATCCTGCACGCTGGCCGGGTTTTCGTTTTCGAGCTTGCTTACCTGCACCTGCGATACGGCGCCCGTCACATCGCTTTTCTTGCGCGTGCCGTAGCCCACTACCACCAGCTGATCCAGTTCGGTAGCGTTCTCTTTGATGGTGATGGTCATCGGGCCTGTACCGGCTTTGACTTTCTGCGTCTGGTAACCGATGAAAGAGAAAGATAACGTGGCCCCCGGTGCTACGTCGTTCAGCGTGAACGTGCCGTCCGCGCCGGTGGCGGTGCCTTTGTTGGTGCCTTCGATCACCACGGTAACACCGGGTACCGGCTTGCCGCCGAGGTCAACGACGGTGCCGCTGACTTTCCGGTTCTGTGCCAGGGCCGTGGCACCCGCCAGGAGCATGAAGATCAGAGTGAAACAGGCGGAATACATGAGCAGCAGCCTGTTCCTGATGAGAATAGTCATTGTTGATCAGTTTTACGATTGATAAATGGAATTAAAGCGCATAGCCCGGTCATTACCGGAAAAAAAGCCGTTGGCGAAACAGTTTTTACGATTCATACATGGAATGCAACAATAAAATGAGCGCGTGTTAACCCGGGCCGGGCATACGATGCCCGCAACCGGAAATAGTAGTCATTAGCAGAACAGTTTTACGGTTTGAAAATAGATTGCTATGGGTGAATAGTGTTATACGACGGAAAGCATGCGTTTCATGCGTTCCGGATGAACGTGGTCATGCGGTGAATTTTTTCGATTTAGAAATGGTGAAACACTTACGCTGTCTACGTTTCACAGTTTTCCGGGTTCACAGTGCCGGTTTTATCAAAGACTGGTTACGGTTAAAAAATGACGTGAAATTTATCGAAAGCAAGATAGGAATTGCAATCGATTTACAAGAGGAAAATCCATTTACAACGTTTGAAATAGTTTTCATGTTGCGGCGGGTACGAACACGGTGGGAGGAATGGTCTGCGCGGTGTGGAGCGCCGGGAGGGAGCCCGGAGTTCCAATAGTAAAATAGTTTTCGTAATATACCCATATGAAAAAGGGGGTAACGATCAAGGATATAGCGAAGAAACTGCATATGTCGGTTTCCACGGTATCGAAGGCTTTGAACAACGATCCGTCGATCAGTGCATTGACGAGCGAGCGGGTGAAAGCGCTGGCGCAGGAGCTGAACTATGTGCCCAATGAAGCGGCGCGGCATTTCAAGCTGAGCAAAACATTTACGCTGGGGCTCATCATTCCGGACATTATGGATCAATATTATGCTTTCGCGATCAACGGTGTGGAAGCGGTGGCGGAGCAGCGGGGCTATCATGTAATCCTGTCGCAGTCGCACGAAGACGTGGCCACGGAGCAGAAGATCGTGGATGTGATGGTGCGCCACCGGGTAGACGGGGTGATTGTGTCGGTCACTAAAAACACGACGGATATGCAGCCTTTCCGCAAGCTGCTCCAGATGGGCATCCCGGTGGTATGCGTAGGCCGTGAGCCGAAAGGGTGGATGTTTGATTTTGTGACGTCGGACAATCATGAGGGCGGTTATGCGGCTACGGATTTTCTTATCAGGAAAGGGCACCGGCAAATTGCGCACCTGATGGGCCCGGAGGGCATGCGCACGAGCCATGCGCGGTACGAAGGGTACAAGGCGGCGCTGGAAGCCAGCGGCATCCCCTTCCGGGAAGAGCTGGTGAAGGCGGTAGACCTTACGCCGGAAGGCACTTACCAGGCGATGGAATCGCTGCTGCGCCTGCCCGAGCCGCCCATGGGCATTTTTACGTTCAAGAATTACATCACGCTGGAAGCGCTGCATTACCTGAAAACGCAGCGCCCGGCATTACTGGAGAAAATACAATTCACCGGCTTCGGCAACCTGCCGATCCTGCATTATCTCGATCATAAGCCGCTGGCCTCGATAGATGAAAGTTCATTCGAGCTCGGGGAAGAAGCGGCGCGCATCCTTTTTGAGCGGATGGCTGAAAAGAACGACGAGGGCCCCGCGGAATATTACCGCCGGCAAATTCCCTGCCGCCTGGTGGAGCATCGCGTTCCCTGACGCATATACGAAAAACGGCCGGTACCCGGCGCTTACCTGTAAATCCACAACAGCATGGGCTTTGCGCTCCTGTCGAGGTACGGCTGAATGGTGGAAAAATAGGCGGGGTTGAGGGTGGGGCAGCCGTCGCTGCGGCAGATGCCCTGGCTCACCTCTACGGAGGGTACGCATGCGTGCCCGTGCAGCACCACGAATCTTTTATACGCCTGGTTATTGCTGGCGTCGAGCCCGTGCAGTTTGTAGGCCGTGCCGAAACGCCCGGTGTATTTGGCGCCGATGGCGTACCTGCCGGGCGACGAGCAGCGGCTGCCCGGTTCGTTGGAGAACGCCACGGTTTCCGCCCGGAAGTCGGGCCCCTGCCCATGTGCCACCAGCGAGCGGGAAATGATGCTGTCGCGCCGCAGGTCGTACAGCACAAAACGGCGCCTGCCGGAAAACACGCTGAAGTCGATGAAGCAGGCATAGCGGGTATTATAACGCCCGGCGGCGAATTGTTTAAGCTCTTTCGCTTTTTTGCGCAGCCGCGCTTCGTTGAGCGGCGGCGGCACGGTCGCCGCGGGCGGGCCGTAACGGGATCCTTTACGGGCGCCCGGTTTTTGGTCGTTACAGGCAAGGCATACGAGGGATATCAGGATGAGGGCTCTGATGTACATGCTGTAAAGATGTGAATATTTCTTTTTTCCATAAGCGTTTTGTCGATAGGCCGGTTCTACCTGCGCCGTCATATGGCGCCTGGCTCCGGTTTGGCGGGAACAGCCAACAATCCGGTCGCTTCCTCATCGCCCCGCAATTTTTTACCGCCTCTCTTTTTGTTACATTTGCCGTTGCGATCAATCGGACATGAAAGTATGCATTGCTGAAAAGCCAAGCGTGGCAAGGGATATAGCCGAAATTCTGGGCGCGAAGCAACGGAAAGACGGGTTTTATGAAGGGAACGGGTACCAGGTTACCTGGACCTTCGGGCATTTCTGCACCCTCAAGGAACCGCACGATTATGTCGCGGGGTGGAAAACCTGGAGCCTGGCGGACCTGCCCATCATTCCGAATCATTTCGGCATCAAGCTGATCGAAAACGCCGGGGTGCAGAAGCAGTTCAAGGTGATCGAAACCCTCGTGCACCAATGCGAAGAGGTGATCAACTGTGGTGACGCCGGGCAGGAAGGAGAGCTGATCCAGCGCTGGGTGCTGCTGAAAGCAAAATGCCCCGCCCCGGTGAAGCGCCTCTGGATTTCGTCGCTAACGGAAGAGGCCATACGGGAAGGATTCAACAAGCTGAAAGAAGCCGCGCAATACGATAATCTTTACGCCGCCGGCAGCGCCCGGGCCATCGGCGACTGGCTGCTGGGTATGAACGCCACGCGCCTGTTCACCAAAAAATTCGGCGACGGGAAAGCGGTGCTGTCCATCGGCCGCGTGCAAACGCCCACGCTCGCCATGATCGTGGCGCGGCAGAAGGAAATCAACGCCTTCGTGTCGGAAGAATACTGGGAACTGAAAACCATTTACCGGAAAACGGAATTCACGGCCGCTATCGACCGCATCAAACAGATCGACCGCGCCAATAAAGGACTGGCCTACCTGAAGGAGCATCCCTTCGAGATCACCAGCTTCGAGCGCAAGGAAGGAAAAGAAGGCAGCCCCCGCCTGTTCGACCTCACGGCGCTGCAGGTGGAAGCGAACAAGAAATACGCCTTTTCGGCGGATGAAACGCTCAAGCACATCCAGAACCTGTACGAGAAAAAACTGGTGACCTACCCGAGGGTAGACACCACGTACCTGTCTGAAGACCTGCATCCCAAAATAGCCGGCATTCTGCAGGACATGACGCCGTACAAGGCGCTCATCGCCCCGCTGCTGCAGCAGCCCATTCCCAAGCTCAAAACCGTGTTCGACGATAAGAAGGTGACGGACCACCACGCCATCATTCCCACGGGCATGTATCCGGAAAACCTGCCGCTCGACGAGAAGCGGGTGTACGACCTGGTGGCCCGCCGTTTCATCGCCGCTTTTTACCCGGAATGTAAAATCGCCAACACCACGGTGCTGGGCAAGGTGGGCCAGGTGGAATTCAAGGCCACGGGCAAGCAGATACTGGAACCGGGCTGGAAGGAAGTGTATGCGAACGACGTGCCCGCGCAGAAAGAAGGTGAAGAGGAAGAGGAGAAGGAAAAGATCCTGCCCGTGTTCGAGGTGGGAGAAAGCGGCCCGCACGAGCCGCGCGTCCACAAGGGAAAAACGACGCCGCCCAAGCCCTTCACCGAAGCCACCCTGCTGCGTGCGATGGAAACCGCTGGCAAGCAGGTGGAAGACGAAGAGATGCGGGAGCTGTTGAAAGACAACGGCATCGGCCGCCCGTCTACCCGCGCCAATATTATCGAAACCCTCTTCCGCAGGAAGTATATCGAAAAGAAGAAAAAAAACATTTTCGCTACCCAAACGGGCATCGACCTGATCGACACCATTCACAACGAACTGCTGAAAAGCCCCGAGCTGACGGGTAACTGGGAGCGCAAGCTACGCCTGATCGAAAAGGGCGAGTACCAGATGGAAACCTTCAAGCAGGAGCTGGTGCAGATGGTGGTGGAGCTGACCCACGAAGTGAAGAACAACGCCGGCAAAACCATTTCCATTGCGGCGGAGAAGCCGGCCGCGCCGGTAAAGGAAGAAAAGGAAAAAGCGCCGAAAAAGACCCTGGAGGAATTGCCATGCCCCAAATGCAAAACGCAGCTGCTCAAAAAAGGGAAAACCGCTTACGGTTGCGCCAATTTTTCGGCATGCGGATTCAAAATTCCGTTTGAGGCCTTCGGCAAAAAACTCAGCGAGAAGCAGGTGGCCGACCTGGTGACCAAAGGCAAAACCGGCAAAATCAAGGGCCTTAAAACAGGGGAGCAGGAAGTGGAAGGGAAGCTGGCGCTGGATGGGGAATATAACCTCGTAGTGGAGCAGTAGGCACAGGGCGGCTGCTACCGGTTCACAAGCTGAATTGTTGCAAAACTTATTGTCCTCGTAAGGAAACGGGCGGGGCGGAACGCCGTACACAACCGGAGATACGCTGCCGGTTCACAAGCTGAATTGTTGCATACATATTGTCCTCGCATGGGAAACGTGCGAAGCGGAACGCCGTACGCCATAAAGTAAGGGTGGAAGCGGTAATCACAGTGTGTAAGGAATTGCTTATTCGGGGAACCCCAGTGTACCCTGTATGGTAGCGGGTATCCGTTGTTTTTTCACTTTCCGCGCCGGAGCCAGCACAGACAGTACTTCCTTGCGCAGGGTGATATTGACGGGCGCCGGCACTGTACCGGCTTTTACTTCAAACACTTTCGTTTCCTCATATCGCGATGCCACTACAATTTCCACGCCGTTGGCATGGCGGGAAAAGAGCTCGTGCACCAGTTCGGGGGAGTTATTGTCGCGCGAGAGGTGCGCCAGCAGCAGCAACTGCAGCGTTTCCGGCCGGCAGGTGTTGAAGAGGTCCAGCGCCTGGATGTTGGAAAGGTGGCCGTGCCCGCTGCGGATGCGGTTTTTCAGGTAAATGGGGTATCGGCCGGTGTCGAGCATATGCGGGTCGTAATTGGCTTCCAGGAATGCGGCGTGGCATTTCCCGAAGTGATGCACCAGCTGGTCGCAGGGCGCGCCGATGTCTGTAAACACCCCCACCCGCACGCCGTCATAACTGATGAGAAAACTATGCGGGTCGGCCGCGTCGTGATATTTGGAAAAGGGCATCACTTCCAGGCCGCCTACCGTTACCGGTTCCAGGGCTTTGAACGGCAGGCCTGCCAGCGCCATGCCGCTATGCTGCAGGGTGGCGTTGGTGATGTACACGGGCAGTTGGTACTTTTTGGCGAGCATGGGAACGCCCCGGATGTGATCGATGTGTTCGTGCGAAACAAAGAGGGCTTTTACCTTCCCCATGTCGAGGCCGGTGCGCTGCATGCGGCGCTCCGTTTCGCGGCACGAAATGCCGGCGTCGATCAATACCGCCTCGGTGGCGTTGCCGACGTAATAACAGTTTCCGTTGCTGCCGGAATTAAGTGATGCGATGAATAACGACATGGACACTGCAAAATAACCGGATTTCCGCGACGGGGCAAAATTAATTGGGCGGAAGGCGCGCGCCCGTGGCCAGGTGCGCATTACGGCCGTTCCGGACGCACGAAAGCCCGCCACCCTGGCCTGGCAGGATGGAAGGCGGCAAGTTTACCGGAACCATCAATTCACATCATACGGAATGGTCACCAGCATTTCGATCTTCCCATCGGGAAGGGCGGTGATGTCGAAACGCCCGTCGTGCAGTTCGGCCACGTAGGCGATGAGGCTGCAGATTCGCTGGTCGAGGAAGGCCTGGAGGCTGTCTGAATGAAACGTTTTAATGGAAGAAGAAAGGGAGTGATCGTTCGCATTGGCGGTATAAATTCCTTTGAGCTCCGCGGCGTCTTTTTGAAACGTAATGGCCAGCTCCGGCTTCGTTTGCGGCACGCTGTTGCGCTGCATGCGGAACAGCATGTTCAGCAGCAGCTGCTTGACCAGAAATTCGTCCACATAAGCCACCTCGCGGTTGTCATTCACGTGGTAGCTCACCCAGTCCGCGAATAGCGGGGCATACCGGTCGTCGTCCACCACGTTTTTCAGCAGCAGCGCAATCCTGGTCGGCGCTCTTTTCGATGTGAGGGAATTGTTGAGGATGTGCTGGATGATGCGCACATTCTGTAAAAGAAATTCCAGTTCAATCACCTGCGACTTGATCGCACCGGCCTGCCGGTTGATCTTTTCACCGCTTTTTTCCGTACCGGCCTGCCCCGAACCGTATAGTTCGATCAGCTCAACACTGGATAGAATCCCGGAGAGAATGGACCTGATTTCATGGAAAACATCTTCAATAAGCCCCTTATTTTCAGGAAACCTGCTTGCTCCCGTTGAAGAAGAAATCATTATGCAACCCTTGTTTATGTATTCAGTTTTAAATAGGACACGGCTTTTGCCGGTGTTAACGTGTTTTTTAAAATTACAATTTTTTTATTATAACAGTTCATTTTTTATCACGCCACCCGCGAGTTTTGCGCGGAGGCCGGCGTCGAGCGGCTTCCCGGCGAGCACGTCCATATGGCGCTGGTGGTGCAGGTCGGTGCCCGTAAAGGCGACCAGGCCCGCGTCGATCAGCTGGAGGGCCATTTTCTGCACCCGGCTGCCGTAATAGCCGTAGAGCGAAAGGATGTTCACCTGCAGGTGTACGCCGGCTTCGTGCAGCTCATGAAAAAAGTCGATGTCGTGGTGCAGGTACATGTACCGCTCCGGGTGGGCGAGTATCGGTTCGTAGCCCGCCATTTTCAGGTTGAAGAAAATGGTGCGGTAGTTGAACGGCAGCGCTACGAAAGGAAACTCCGTGAGAATGTATTGCCCGTTGATGGTGAGCAGCTGCTCCCGCCCGGTCACGAGCGATTCGAAATAATCGTCCATCAGGTATTCGGCCGCGGCATCCAGTTCGGTGGCGATGCCGGCGTCGTGCGCGGCGGCGCGCAAGCGGTCGAGGGCAGGCAGCACCGTGTCTGGTCCGTTGTTGTAAAGGCCGGCCATGATGTGGGGCGTGGTGATCAGCTTGGTATAGCCGAGGGCGCCCAGCTGCCGGATGAACGAAAGAGCGTCGTCCGTGGTTTTCACGCCGTCGTCGAGCCCGGGGAGCAGGTGCGAATGCATATCCTGCCGGAACATGTCAAAATTCTCAGAACGCATTTTTTTCTCCTCTTATGGTGTTAGCCACCGTTAAAAATATGATGCGAAGGTCGAGGTACACAGACCAGTGTTCCATGTACCAGATGTCGTATTCCACTCTTTTGCGCAGGTGGCTTTCCTCGGTGATTTCGCCGCGGTAGCCGTTTACCTGCGCCCATCCGCTGATGCCTGGTTTCAGGTAGTGGCGGATCATGTATTGCTGGATGATGCGGGAATATTCTTCGGTATGTTTCAGCATGTGGGGGCGCGGGCCTACTACCGACATGTCGCCCGCCAGCACGTTGAGGAACTGGGGGATCTCGTCGAGGTTCGTTTTGCGCAGGATGCGCCCGATGCGGGTGAACCGTTTGTCGTTCCGCGTGGCCTGTTTTTCGTTCGCGTCTTTGTTTACATACATGCTGCGCAGCTTCAGGCAGCGGAATGTTTTATTGTCGCGCCCGGTGCGGTGCTGCACGAAAAACACGGGCCCGCGTGATTCGAGCCTGATGAGCAGCGCCAGCAGCGGAATGAGCCAGCTCAGCAGGAACACCGTCACCAGTGTGCTGAACAGCAGGTCGAACAGCCGCTTGCGGATGCGGTTGGCGATATCGTCGAGCGGTTCGGAACGCAGGGAAATGATGGGGATGTCGTTATGATAGTCCACATAGATCTGCCGGTTCACGAACATTTTGAAGTCGGGCACAAACCGGAAATGGATGAAGTGCTGCTCTGCCTCGTAGGCGAGCGTGTACAGGTACGGGTGCTGCTCCGGCGAAAGCGTGGAATAGATCTCCCGGATGTTGTTGGATTTGGCGTACGGCACGCAATCGCGCAGGTTGCCGATCACGGGGTAATACGACAGCTCCTGCACTTTATGGTATTCCTCGAAATACCCTTCGAATTTCAGGTTGCTTTTTTCCGCCAGCAGGTTATTCGCCAGTTTTTTCGACATATCGTTATAGCCGAGTATCACCATTTTCCGTTCGATGTTTTTGCTTTTGAGGAGCGAGTTGGTGATCCAGGAAAAGACGAGCCTGCTGAGGACGACGGCGACGATGAACAGGGCGCAGTACATCATCACGAAGAACCGGGAATAGAGATGGCCGTACAGGAACAGGAACCCGAGCAGTACGAGCAGGTACAGCACGATGGCCTGCACCGTTTTGCGGGCCATCCTTTCGTAGGAAAGGCCCTGGCTGACGGCGAAGATGCCGGTGGTGTACAGCGATACGGCCCACGCGATGTTCGACACGAGGAGGAACGCGTCGGCGCCGGAATGTTCCTGGAGGTCGTATTGCCTTACCTGGAAGCCGGCCACGAAAAAAATGGCGTTCAGGAAAATGAAATCCGCCGTGATGATCTGGATGAGGCAGATCTTAAGATATCGGTTCAGCATAGTGTGTCAGATTGGATTGAACAACGGTTTCTTCAAACCGGGCCATTACGCCGCCGATGGCGAGGTTGCCGGCGGCGTAGGCCCTGGCGTTGCGCACCAGCGCGGCTACGTTGCCGCTCACGGCGCGGCGGATGCCTTCGTTGAGGGCCTGCTGGTTTTCCGCATCCACGAGGATGCCCATCTGGTGCCGGTGCACGAGCTCGTACAAACCGGAACCGGGGTTGGCCGTGATCAGGGCCAGGCCGCCCACAGCCAGGATGGTGGTGAGCTTGGAAGGCATCACCAGGTCGCTGGCGCCGGCTTTCTGAATCACCAGGTGCACATCGGCCATATTCAGGAAGCGGTTGAAAGTGTCGAACGGTTGCAGCGGCATGAAATGCACGTTGGCCAGCTGCATCGTGTCCGCTTTGGCCTGCAGGTTCGCCTTGTACGGGCCTGAGCCGCAGATCAGGAACCGCACGCCGGCATTGGCCTGCGCGGCATACAGGATGGCTTCGAGCCCCTGTTTTTCCCCGATGGCGCCGGAGTACAGGAAAATGGTATCGCTGTGCGCGAAGCCGTATTCCTGCTTCAGGGCGGCCTTGTCTTCGAGCGGATGGAACACGGCGGTGTCTACCCAGTTGGGGAAGAACATTACTTCCCTGCCGGTTTTTTCCTGTATCCGTTTCATCATGCCGTCTGAAATACTGCTCACCACATCGGCCCTGTTCAGGATGTACTTTTCCAGGCCCAGCAGCATGTTGATCACGCGGGGGGATTTGATCATCTGCAGGTCGCGGGCGGCTTCAATCTGCAAGTCCTGAATGTGGTAGAGGAAGCGGGCGCCCCGCAGTTTTTTATAAAGCACCGCCAGCAGGCCCAGGTGGAAAGCGGGCACCACGGAGATAACGATGTCGTATTTTTTCCCGGGCAGCAGCTGCACGAGTTTAAAGAAAGCGGAGAGCCAGAACGAGGCGTCGAGCAGGATCCTTTTTTTTCCGGAGGGCTCGGCGGGCACGTATTGCGGGCAGCGGAAGATGGTGAGCCTGCCGCCGGCTGCCTTTTCGGTGGCGTACCACCGGCTGCCTTTGCGGTATGGCTCCTGCACCTGCCATTGCGGGTAATACGGGTAGGAGGTGATCACCGTGCATTCGTACCCGTTATTCACCAGCCACTGGATCATTTCGCCGTTGTATTTGCCGATACCGGTTTGCTCGGGGGCGAAGTTGCCGCCAATCAGTAATACTCTTTTATTATGCATGGGCATGAATGGTTCTTGTTCTTACAACTGCCGCCGGATTACCGGCGTAAATCTGCCATGGCTCCAGGTTACGCGAGGCCACGGAATTGACGGTGAGGATGGCGTGTGTGCCGCAGTGAACGCCGGGGCATACGACCGACTGCGCGCCGATCCACACCCCGTCGTCGAGGGTGATTTTGCCGAAGCGGTACGGGAAGTCGCGGCGGGTGTAGTCGTGGTTGCCGGTGAGCAGCAGCGCGCCCTGCGACACGCATACGTGGTTGCCGATGGTCACTTCCTCGAGGTTGTCGATCCACACGGACTCGCCTATCCAGCAATGCTCCCCGATTTGCAGCCGCCATGGGTTCTTGATCCGTACCTTGGTTTTGATGACGAGCCCTTTGCCCACCTTGGCGCCGAACAGCCGCAGCAGCCCGCGTTTCACGCCATACGGCCAGGGCAGGGCGCTGTTGAAAATGTAATAGTTCACAAAGTACCAGGCCAGCACCTTCCAGCGCGGGCCGGGTGAATAATTGCCGGTGTTGAACGCAGATAAATCGGTACGCATGTCAGATGGCGATGTTATAGTCTTTTCGTAATAATTCGATCATCCTTTCGCGGCTTGTGTCGCCCTGGAGTTTTTCCTCGAATTCTTTCAGGTTCACGTCTACCAGCAGGCGGTACCAGTACCCCTGCATGAAATGGAAGACGAAGCCGCGGTATCCGTCCATGAACCCGAACCGCAGGAAATAGCGGAAGCAGAAGTACAGCGAGGCGCGGGCGCCGGGGGAGAGGGCGGAGTACACCTTTTCCTTGAGGAACCGTTTGCGGCGCGCCTGGGAGCTTTCGGCGCCGAGCAGGCGGTTGTCTTCTTCCAGGAAGCGGTACTTGATGTTGAGCAGGTCCACCATTTCGCGGATGGCGTAGTTGTTGTGCTTGTTCACCCACCAGTGGATGGAATTGAGGTTGTGGTCCACGATGTGCTCTTTGAGCTGCATGGTTTCGCCGCCTGAAATCACCACGTGCTCGTCCATCCACCGCTGCTCGATGCTGCCGGCGGCATTGCGCCAGATGCGGAGCAGCGTATGGGGGTAGAAGCCGCCGTAGCGGATCCACTTTTCCTTGAACAGCACTTTGCGACGGATGTAGATGCCGGTTACTTTGGCGGGCACTTCAAGATTGTTGATTTCTTTGACCAGCGCCGGCTCGAGGTATTCGTCGGCGTCCATGCGCATCACCCAGGGGGTGCTGATGCCGCAGTTGTCGAGCGCCCACTGGAACTGGTCGGCGTAGTTGACCCATTTCCGCTGGCGCACTTTGGCGTTGTACCGCGCGGCGATCTCCAGCGTATCGTCTGTGGAGAACGCGTCGATGACGTAGATTTCTTCCGCCACCTGCCGCATGCTTTCGAGGCAGCGGGCGAGGTGTTTGGATTCGTTATAGGTCAGTATGACCACTGAGATTTTCATGGCTTAATTGCTTTGGGCGCGGCTGGCCTGCAGGTGCTGGTACATGCCCAGGTATCCGTTGGCCAGGGTGGTTTCGTTAAAGTCGTTGCGGATGATGGCGGCGGCGGAAAGGTGGATGCGGTTTCTTTCCTCCCAATCCGCGTAGGCCGCGTTGAGTTTGTTTTTTACTTCATCGATGCTGCCGATGCCGGTGACCCATCCGAGCCGGTTGTCGTTCACATAGCGCGACAGCCCCACGTGCTCGCTGACCAGCACTGGCGTGCCTACGGCCAGGCTTTCGATCACCACGATGGCGAAATTCTCGTTGTGGGAGGTGAGGGCGAACAGGTCGGAACCGGCGAGGAAGGCGAACTTTTCCTCGTTGTTTTTCCAGCCTACCCAGTCTACCTTTTCAGCCAGCCCCAGTGTACCGGCCCTCTGCTTCATCTGCGCCACGTATTGCTCGTCGCCGGAGCCGGCTACCTGCAGGCGGAAAGGAAAGTCGACCTTCGCCAGCGCGGCCAGCAGAATGTCGAGCCCCTTTTTGGGATCGATGCGGGAGAGGAAGCTGATGGTGAACTCGCGGTTGGGCTGTTTGGCGTATCCTTCGCCGGGCAGGTCTACCAGGTTATAGATCATGGCCCCGCTCCAGTCCCTGTTCACGCGCATGCATTCGTCCCATTCCATATGGGAGCTTACGTGCAGGTGGGTTTTGCTCAAAAGGAATTTGCCCACCGTGTTGTGCAGTATTTTTTTCTTCAGCTGGTTTTTGCTGTCGAACACGTAGTCGCAGAGCATGCCGTGTGGGCTGAGTACGGGCTTCACGCCGCGGAGGGTGCACATCAGGGAAGCGCCCATGATGAGCAGGTTCCACCAGGAGTGCATGTGCACGGCGTCGTATTGTTTCACCGTGCGCCAGGCCGCTTTCCAGAGGCGGGGCGATACATGGGTATGGTCGCCGGTGATGCGTTTGAAGTAAATGATTTTCACGCCGTTCATCATCACCGGTTGTTCCAGCGGCACGTCCAGCTCCGATTTGCCGTTCGCGGTGGTGGTGTACACGGTCACGGCATGCCCCAGCTGCACCAGCCTTTCGGCCAGCTTCGCGATGCACACCACCGGCCCGCCGTAAACATATGCCGGTTTGTAAGAGGGCACTATAAAAAGAATATTCATATCAGAACTTATGGCCTTTGTACGTGAGCTTTTGATAAATCCCTTTCAGGTTTTTGAGCTTGGTGAACAGTTCGATAAAAAAGGTGCTGACGGAGCGTTGTTGCAGCTGCAGGTCGTCGATCATCCGGAAGTGCTCCACCCGCATTTTTTCTGTCATCGCCACGGAGAATGAGCTGCCGTGGAGGCGGTATTCGCCCAGGGGCAGCGGCACATAAGCCTTGCGCACCGCGGGGTCGAGGCAAACGGACAGGAGGAATTTCGAGTCGGCCACGTACTTGAGCGTTTTATCGAATCCGCCGGTACGGTCGTACACTTCACGCGTCCAGAAAGAGCTTTGCTGCGCGAACGGCACCCGCCGCAATTTGCGGATGGCGCCGTGGGGGAGGTTTACGCCTTTGTATTGGAAGATGATGCCGCCCGTTTCGGAGATGTAGTTGACGTCGCCGAACACGAGGTCGCATCCCTGCCGTTCGAACTGCTCCACTACTTTTTCCAGTGCGTAGGGCAGCAGCCGGTCGTCTGCGTTGATGTAACAGAGGATGTCGCCGGTAGCCCGGTCGAAGCCTTTGCGCAGCGCGTCGTACATGCCTTCGTCCTTTTCGGAGAAGATCACGTCGATGAGCCCGCGGTATTCGTTCACGATGGCCAGGGTATGGTCTGTGGATGCGCCGTCGGCCACGATGATCTCGAAATTCCGGTAGGTTTGCCCGAAGATGCTCTCCAGCGTTTCGCGGATGAACTCCTGGCCATTGTATACGGGAATGACGATGGAAACAAGTTTAGACATATCGTTATCTGCTGGTGATGGTTCTGTATTTTTTGATGACGGCCGGGTTGCCGGCCACGATGGCGTATTCGGGCACATCCTTGGTCACCACGGCGCCGGCCGCGAGGATGGAATGCGCGCCGATGCGCACGCCGGGCAGGATTATCACGCGGGTGCCTATCCACACGTCGTTGCCGATCACCACGGGTTTGCGTGGCGTGGCGCCCTGTTCGCGCATGGGAATGTCGGTGCGGTCGAAATTATGTCCGCCGGAAAGGATGGTTACTTCCGGCCCGAACATCACATCGTCGCCGATGATGGTGTCGTTGCCAATCCAGCAATTGTGGTTGATGCCGGTGTAGTTGCCGATCACCACGTTTTTGCCGCTGCCGAAATGCACGTTGCGGCCAATCTTGATATGTTTGCCGGCGCTCTGGAAAATCCGGGAGGCCAGCCAGGTACGGAAGCTCATGGCGAGGCCGCCGATGGGCCGCGGCGGGTCGGGCAGCCAGTTGGCGACGCTGTAGTAGAGGTACAGCAAAAATGATTTGTACAGCGAAATGTTGGAGCGCTTCAGGAAATACAGGGGATTGTCCCGGTACATTTTCACGCGGCCGGTGCGGGTGTCCGTTTTTTCTTCGAATAGGTGTTCTGGTACCATTTTATTGCATTTGTAGTTCATAGTGCTCATCCTCCGCTTCCGCTGTTTCGGCCACGAGGCCGTAGTAGGCGTTGAGGATGATGGCGCTGATGCCCGGGATATACAGGCGCAGCTGCTGAAAGGGTGAAAACAGGAATATCCAGATGAGGCCGATGGTCATCAGCACCAGCACGGGATAGAGCGCAAGCTCCTGGCCGTTGCGGATGATGTAGAAGCCCATCTTCATCAATACAAGGAAGAGGTAGAGCACGGCGATGAACCCGCCGATGCCCCAGTTCACCCAGGCGCCGAGCAGCACGGAGTGGCTGGGTACCAGGTGCTCGGTTTCCCGGGCGGCCTGGTAGTTCAGGTCTTCGTCGTGGTACATGAGCAGGATCATGTAATACTTCAGGGTTTTGTCCTGCGCCCAGGAGCCGTGCCCGAACAGGGGCGCGTCCATGATGGCGGTGCCGGCGGCGAAGGTTTCCGCGCGGCCCGTCATGAGCAGCTCGAGCGGGTTGTAAGGGTTGGCCAGCCGCGAAATCTGCATGCGGGAGTGCTCGCCGCCTATTTCATTGTTCAGTACGGATTTTACGTAAAACATGTAGCCCACCTGGAAAATGATGGCCGCCAGCACGGCGAACACGATGACCTTCTGCCGCGATATCTGCACGCGGTTGTTCATGAAGTGGATGATGGTGGCCCCGAGGAAGAAGATCACGCCGGTGGAGCGGCTGTCGAACGCGAAGCAGAGGAGGCTGCAGCCGATGAGCACGGCCATCATGATTTTCGTTTCCCCTTTCTTGTAGAGGTAATACAGCGTGAGGTACAGCGCCATGGTGATGATGGGCACGATCTTGAACTTGAAGAAGCTCATGTCGGAATCCACGATATCATCGGTATAAATGATGTTCTTGATCATGGTCATGACCAGGAGCAGGAGGATGGCCTGTGTTTCGTTCAGCATCTTGAACAGCACCACGAACGAGAGCATGGCGATGATGGTACCGGCCCAGCCGCGAAGGTAGTTTTGCGGCGCGCTGTGCACAATCAACAGGTCGGTCACCACCTGGAAGAGCAGCAGCACCACCAGCGCCGCCAGTATCTTTTTCAGGTAGGGATAGGCCTTCAGGTCGTCGGGCTTGAAAGCGAAAGGCGCCGAAGCCAGCACCAGCAGCTCATTCAGCCACAGTTGCCCGATCAGGTTCACCTTGATGGTGCTGAGCATGGTATATAAAACGACGCCTGCTTTTTTAATATTCATTCCGTAACGAGTTGAGGAGTGACCACCGGCGCCTGCTGCAGCGCATAGCGGAGGATGTGCTCCAGCCGCTCCGCGTTGACGCCGGCGCTGTATTCTTTCATAAAATCTTCGTGCAGCAGCTGCCCCAGTTGCCCTTTCCCGTTGAAGGTGAGCAGGGCGTGGCGGAATGCCGCAGGGGTGTTGGCCACAATGAAATGATCGCTGCGCACGCCTTCCACGCCTTTGGCGGTGGCGATTACCGGGGTGCGCAGCGCCATGGCCTCGAGGCATTTGAGCCGGGTGCCGCTGCCGTGCAGCAGGGGAATCAGCACACCGCTGGCCATGGCGATGTACGGCTTGATGTGCTGCACCTTCCCGATGGCTTTAATGTTCCGGTAGTGTTCCGCGCCGGTGATCTGCTGCAGCGATTCGCGGGAGTGGCGGCCTACGAGCCACAGCTCGTAACGGGCGGCCAGCTCGTCGTTCCACACCTGATCCACCAGCCATTTGAGGCCCTCATGGTTCATGTACATGGAGAAGTTGGCCGTCATCACCAGCAGGTTGGGCACGCGCTCTTCCCGGAGCGTATATTCCCGTTCATCGAGAAAGTTGGGAACGGTGAATACTTTTTCAGGGGCCACGAATCCGGCGTGGTATTGCCGGTCGGGCTCGCTCACCACCATCAGCGCCGCGGCCTGCGGGAAATAGCGGCGCTCGTGTGTTTTTTCGAGGTTCACGAGTTGCGAGCGGCGTAGCTTCTGTACCAGCCCTGCGGCCGGTTTCTGCAGCGTGTGCATCGCCTGCGAGTTATGGGAACCCAGTACCACGGGGATGCGCATGGCGCTGAACCAGGGGATGTACTGGCCGATGAAACCATAGTCGAGCACGGCCACGTCGATGTGGTGAGTGCTGCAGATGTCGCGGAATATTTGCAGTACGGCCGGGTTCTGGCGGAAGTAAAAATTGCCCGTGAGCCGGTCCGCCAGGCTGAGCGGTTTCTCGTGGTGGGTGTAATATTCCACGCCGGGAATGAGATGTTCGGCCAGGTTTTCCCCTTCCTCGTTGCCGATAATGGCGAACACGCGGTGGCCGAGGCTTGCCAGCGCCTTGAGCAGGTAAGCGCTCCGGATTTTTTCGCCGCCGTTTTGCGGGAAGGGAGAGATATGGGTGAAGAATAGAATATTCATGTTTGCATGTACTTTATGGCTGGGTTTTCCATTCCGGCCGTTTACGGGTGATTTTGGCGAGGGCCTTGCCGGCCATCTCCCCGAGTTTTTGGTGTTCATATGGCGTGAGCCCCATTCCGCGTACCAGCAGCGACACAGCGAGAACAGACACCGCGCCGGTGGCCAGTAAACGGATAAAACCCTCTTCCATGGTGAAATAGGGGATGAGCGAGATGCCGGTGGCCAGCGTAACGGGGAGCAGCGACTGCCATACCACGTTTTTCAGGAAGTTGCCTGCCGCGATGCCGGTGAGCTGATGGGCCGCCAGCAGGCGGTACAGGCCAATGATGCATTCGATCGCCACGCCCAGCACCAGCACCGAGGCGGGCGGCAGGCCCGCCTGCAGCAGCAGCCACGCGCCGGGAATGTTGAGCAGCAGCAGGGCGCAGAGCACCGTCTGGAACGTGCCGATGCGGCCAACTGCCTGCACAGCCATCTGGAGGCCGGCAGACAGTTGGTACACCAGCGAGGCGGCAACAATCAGGCGACAAAAAGCAACGGTATGCTCCGGCGTGTTTTTGAGCCAGAGCCGTAAGATGTAAGGCATTTCTATCATCGCCGGTATGGCGAAGAACGCCAGCAGGAAAAACGAGAATTTGCAGGCCATGAGGCTGAGCATCTGCATCCTGGCGCGGTTGCCGCCGCCTTCGCTTTTCACCAGCTGCGGGTTGAGGGCCTGCAGCATGGTAACGGCGAAGTAGCTGAGCTGCGCGCTCACCTGGTTGGCGATGGCAAAGGCGGCATTGATCACCGCCCCGAAAAATACGTTCAGGATGACGGCGATGCCCTGCGTTTTGGCGATCACGCCGGAAGCGCCCACCATGGCCCAGCCGGAATAGGCGAGCATTTCACGGAGCAGCTTGCCGTCGTAATACCGGGCGTGGATGCCGCTTTCCGAATAGCGGGCGGCGCAGTAGAGCATCTTGAACACGAGCATCATCACCATCAGCAGCGCGAGGCCCGCGCCGTAATACACCAGCTTGTCGCCGCTCATGTAAGTGAGGCCCACGGCCAGGGCCAGCTTCAGCACCGCTTCCACGATGCCGGTGACGGCCACCAGCAGCATGTTTTCCCGCGTGTTGATGAGCGCGTCGTACGGTACCGAAACGATGGTGAAAAACGCGCTCACCGTCATACAGTGAAAAATGATCTTTGCCGCGGGCAGGCGCTCCGCGGGAATGTTCAGCACATGGCCGAACAGGTAAATACCTGATAACTCCAGCAATCCGACCACGATTACGCTGATGAAGAGGTGCAGCCAGATGCCGGAGTTAAAAGCTTTTTTCAATTGCAGCACATCGCCGGAGCCGAGGAAAAAGGACATATAACGCTGGGTGGACAAGGTCATGGAACTATTGAGGAAAGACAGCATGGCCACAATCCCCGCCACCAGGTTAAATATCCCGTAATCCTCAGCGCCCAGTCCGTTCAATACCAGCCTTGTGGCGTACAATGCGATAAACATCGTCACCAGCATCTTGCCGTATAAAAAGCCTGTATTGATCACTACTTTATTGGCTGCCTGCATATTATCCGATAAGGTGTTCTAATTGCGCCACGTCTTTTTTCCGGAACAGTTCCACGTCGGCCGTTACCATTTCCTTCACGAGCTCCGCCAGGTCGTATTTCGGTTCCCAGCCCAGTTTCGTTTTCGATTTGGTGGGGTCGCCGATGAGCAGTTCCACTTCGGTGGGGCGGAAATACCGCGGGTCTACGGCCACTACTTCCTTGCCTACGGGCAGGATGTATTCCTTGTTACGGCAGGCGGCTACCACGGCGGTTTCGTTCACGCCTTCGCCGGTGAATTCAAGCTCCACGCCCAGTTCGTCAAAGGCCATCCGCACAAAGTCGCGCACGCGGGTGGTGATGCCGGTGGCGATCACGTAATCGTCCGGCTGATCCTGTTGCAGGATGCGCCACATCGCTTCCACGTAGTCCTTGGCGTGGCCCCAGTCGCGCTGTGCGTCGAGGTTGCCGAGGAACAGCTTGTCCTGCAGGCCGAGCACGATGGCCGCGGCGGCGCGGGTGATCTTGCGGGTCACGAAGGTTTCGCCGCGCAGGGGGCTTTCGTGGTTGAAGAGGATGCCGTTGCAGGCGTACATGTTGTAGGCCTCGCGGTAGTTCACGGTAATCCAGTAAGCATATAACTTGGCCACCGCATAAGGGCTGCGGGGGTAAAATGGCGTTGTTTCGCGCTGGGGCACTTCCTGCACCAGCCCGTACAGCTCGGAGGTGCTGGCCTGGTACACGCGGGTTTTCTGCTCCAGCTTCAGGATGCGCAGGGCTTCCAGGATGCGGAGGGTGCCGATGCCGTCTGCATTGGCGGTGTATTCCGGCGTGTCGAAGCTCACGCGCACGTGGCTCATGGCGGCGAGGTTGTAGATTTCGTCGGGCTGTGTTTCCTGGATGATGCGGATGAGATTGGTGCTGTCCGTCATATCGCCGTAGAGGAGGCGGAAACGCACGTCTTCGGAATGCGGGTCCTGGTAGAGGTGATCGATCCTTTCCGTGTTGATGAGGGATGCGCGGCGTTTTACGCCGTAAACCATATATCCTTTCTCCAGCAGGAGCTCTGCCAGGTAGGCACCATCCTGTCCGTTCACGCCGGTAATTAAAGCTACTTTCATTTGTTGTTGTTTGATTTTTAATTTGTCAAATGGAACTTCGCATTTCATGCTGCGTTTCATTTTTGCTGTGTTTTAGTAAGTGGCGGGACCAGCGGCCCCGCCCGGTTTTAAGGTTATCAGATACAGACAGGTACTAGATCGCGTTGATCATCGAGAACTGCTTTTTTACAAAATCGCTGTATGCCATGTGGATGCCCGTGCGGAGGTCCATGCTGTGTTTCCAGCCGAGGCTGTGCAGTTTGGACACGTCCATCAGCTTGCGGGGCGTACCGTCTGGCTTGCTGCTGTCGAAGAGGATGTCGCCTTCGTAATGCACGACGTCTTTCACCGTTTCCGCCAGTTCGCGGATGCTGAGGTCTTCGCCGGTACCGATGTTCACAAGTTCTTCGCCGTCGTAGTGGTGCATGAGGTACACGCAGGCGTCCGCCAGGTCGTCCGCGAACAGAAACTCGCGTTTCGGCGTGCCGGAACCCCATACGGTTACGAAGGGTTTCCCCTGGGTGCGCGCTTCGTGGAAGCGGCGGATGAGCGCCGGCAGCACGTGCGAGTTTTCCGGGTGGTAATTGTCGCCGATGCCGTACAGGTTGGTGGGCATCACGCTGATGAAGTTGCAGCCGTACTGCTGGCGGTACGCTTCGCAGAGCTTGATGCCGGCGATTTTGGCAATGGCGTACGGTTCGTTGGTGGCTTCGAGTGGTCCGGTGAGCAGGCTGCTTTCCGCGATGGGCTGCGGCGCCAGGCGCGGGTAAATGCAGGAGCTGCCGAGGAACATCAGTTTGGTGGCCCGGTTCACATAGGCCGCGTGAATGATATTGGCGGCGATGGCCAGGTTATCGTACAGGAATTCCGCCCGGTAGGTGTTATTGGCATGAATGCCGCCTACTTTGGCGGCGGCGAGGAACACGTAGTCCGGTTGCTCCGCCGCGAAAAAATCGTTGACGGCCTGCTGGTTGCGGAGGTCGAGCTCCGCGGAGGTGCGGAGCAGGAGATTCTGGTAGCCGAGCGACACCAGTTTCCGCTTGATGGCGCCGCCCACCATTCCGCGGTGGCCGGCGATGTAAATTTTATCGGTCAGTTTCATCCGTTTATTTTTCATTTTTTAATCAGGTCAGATGGAACGCTCAATCAACATACCCCTGTGTGTCAAAAATTCATATGGACGTTTCATATGCTGTGTTTTGCGGGGTTAGAGCAGTTCGGGACGGTTTTCTTTGACCCACTGGTGCAGTTGTTTGATTTCCTGGCCTTTGCCTTTCTGCATCACGAGCAGGGCGCCGGGGGTGTCTACCACCACCATGTTGTCGACGCCCACGAGGGCCACCAGCTTTTCCTTGCCGAGCACCATGCTGCGCTGCGGGTCGCTGTTGATGAACACGGCCTGCTGGTTGTGGTATTGGTAATGCTGCATGAGGGCTTCGGTGAGGGCTTCGTAGCTGCCTACGTCGCTCCACTGCATGCGGGTGGGCACCACTTTCACGCGGTCGCTTTTTTCCATCACGGCGTAGTCGATGCTGTCTGCCGGGATGCGTTCCATGCTGTCCATGCCGAGCACGCCGGTGCGCAGCCATTCATTGGCGGCGAGGGCGGCGGCGTCATAGATGGAGGGGGCGTATTGCTTCAGCTCGTCGAGCACCACGGCGGCGCGGCAGCAGAAGATGCCGCTGTTCCAGAGATAGTCGCCGCTTTCCATCATTTTCACCGCATGGGCGTGATCGGGTTTTTCCACGAAGCGCACCACGTCGTGCTGTTCGCGGTACTGGATGTAGCCGTATCCTGTTTCGGGATAGGTGGGCTGCAGGCCGATGGTGACGAGGTAATTCTCGGACGCGAGCCGGTGCGCGGTTTCGATGGTTTGTGCGTAGAGATCCGGCGTGCCGATCAGGTGGTCTGCCGGCGTGATGAGCAGTATCTCGTTGGGGTCGCTCACGAAAGCCGCGAGGGCAATGGCTGCAGCGGTGTTACGGCCTACAGGTTCCGCCAGCAGGGTGGGAGAGTCGGCACCCGCTTCTTGTAGCTGTGTTTGTATAACGGAAGCCTGCTGCTCGTTCACAATGGCCATAACATCCGTGCAGGCAAATGTGTTGCGCAGGTAAGTGATTTGTAACAGGCTTTTGCCGTCGAAGAGGGGCAAAAGCTGTTTGGGCGTCTGGCGGTTCGAGAGGGGCCACAAGCGGGTGCCCGCCCCGCCGCATAGCAGGATATGGTACATTCGGTCGTTTAGTTATGTTTGGAAATCAGGATGCGGTGACCATCATTACTTCGTCGGCATTCACGGTGGCGAGCATGGCGTAGCCCAGGCTGTTGAGCACGGCTTTCACCCTGTTCTTGCCCAGTTCGATAATGCGGCCGCGCTGGTGCATCAAAGGCCCGGCGGTGATTTCCACCAGGTCGTTGTGGCGCAGGGGAAATTTTTCGAGCGACACTTCCCTGTAATGACGGAGGAAGCGCTGAATCAGCTCTATCTCGTGATCGGGGATCCTGGCGGGCTTGCCCAGCCAGTACACGAAATTGACCACGCCTTCCACTTCGCGCACCAATTGTTTTTTACTGTCGGGAACACGCACGAATACGTAGGAAGTGAAGAGCGGTTCGTGCACCACCTTGCGGCGGTCGCTCCACTGGCGGCTCACCTGGTTGAGCGGGCAGTAGCATTCTATCTGCCTGCGTTCCAGGGTGGCCGCTACTTTTTTCTCCCATCTGGATTTGGTATAAATAGCATACCAAGCATGTGATTCCTGTTGCATACGGTTCAATTTTACGGTTAACGGGTTTTCATAATGTGGAATAAATACCGGCAGTCAGGAAGGGGTAAATCGGCACAGCTTCGCCTCCTCAGTCACAGATAAAGTTGAGTTGGCACAGGCTGTGGTTCAGGTTTTCCAATAGTTATTTTAGATGTTGAAGATGTTCTTGATGAACCTCTTGCTTTTTCCGTTTTTGTCTTCTTCCACGTACCCGTAGCCGTAGCCATAGGTATGCGCCGCCACGCCGCGGGGCTTCACGCCGTTGAACACGAGGTTCAGCTTGCCTACTTCGCGGTTGCGGTACAGTTCGTCGATCATTTTCAGGTGCAGCCTGGGCGTCACGTCCTGGCGTATCACGTAGAGGCAGGCGTCCGTCATGGGCGCGAGCAAGCGCGCGTCTGTCACCAGCCCTACGGGTGCCGTATCGATAATCACGTAATCGAACATCGTTTTCAGCTTGGCCAGCATGGCTTCGAGGCGGCCGTTGAGGATCAGTTCCGTCGGGTTGGGCGGTATCACGCCGGCCGGCAGAATGAACAGGTGGTCGTTCCCGGGCATGGGGCGCAGCATGTCCGACAGGGAAGTACCGCCCACGAGGTAATTGGTGATGCCCGGTTCGCGCGCCACATGCAGCATTTTGCT
The DNA here is from genome assembly GCA_965653365.1 of uncultured Chitinophaga sp. GTDB lineage: Bacteria > Bacteroidota > Bacteroidia > Chitinophagales > Chitinophagaceae > Chitinophaga. The sequence goes on from CBFGZV010000016.1 coordinate 46,340, forward strand.
GATCATGGGCTTGCGGAGGTCGAATTCCAGCAGCACCACCTTTTTGCGTATCAGCGACAGGCTGATGGCCAGGTTGATGGAGATGAAGCTCTTGCCTTCGCCGGAAATGGAGGAGGTGACCAGCAGCGTTTTGTTGTCGCCGTTGAGGCCGATGTACGAAAGGGAGGTCCGTAGCGACCGGAACTGTTCTGCCACCATGCTTCGTTTGCCATCGGCGATCACTACGGACTCCTTATTGTCATCAAACATGATCTCTGCCACAACCGGCGCATCGGTGGCTTTCTCGATGTCCGATTTTTCTGCTATTTCGCGGTTCATGATGTCTTTGAGCGTGATCAGGGCTGCCACGAACGCAATGCCGATGGCAATGGCGATGGCGATCACGGTGAGGCGGCGCGGGCTGAAGGGCACGGCGGCGCTCTGGGCCGGGTCTACGATGCGGCTGTCTGATATGGCGGCGGCATAGGCCAGCGCCGTTTCTTCCCGCTTCTGGAGCAGGAAGGTGTAAATTTCGTTTTTGATGATCTGCTGGCGGCTTACCTCGAGCAGGGCGCGTTCCTTGCCGGGCACGGTGCGGAGCATGCCCATGAAGCGGCCATTGGCGCTTTCCAGGCGGCCTTTACCGGCCATGAGGTTGCTGCGGAGGCTCTTGATGTTTTCGAGGATGCTGGGGCGCAGCTTGTTGATCTGACGGTCGAGCGCCTGCAGCACCGGGCTGTTTTCAGCCGTGGTTTTGGCCAGCTTCTCGCGTTCCATATCGGCTTCGTACAGCTTGCCCACCAGTTCGAGCAGCACCGGGTCGGTGAGGCCCAGGGTGGCCGGTACAATGTTCTCGCCGCTGTTTTTGCGGGTCACGTAGTTTTCAATGGATTCGAGCACGGACAGTTGCATGTTGGCCTCGCTCAGCTTGGTGTCGTTTTCCTGCACGCTTTCGAGGAACAGCTTGCTTTGTTCACTGATATCCACAATGCCTTCGGCGGTTTTGAAGCGTTCCACTTCTTTTTCCACCTGGTTAAGCTCTTTGGTCACGATGCGCAGGCGCTCTTCCACAAAACTCATGGTGCTGGCTGCCACGCGGTTTTTATCCTCGATGGCGGCGTCGTTATACACCCGTATCAGCTCGTTGAGGACGGCCTCGCCACGGGAGGGCGCCACGTCCGCATAGTCCAACTTAATCACCGTAGCCATCTTCGACACGGGCGACACCTGCAGGCGGCTCAGCAACTGCTGCGCGGTCTGCTTGGCATCCGTGATCTGGAGATAGCACGGCATGTGCGGCACGGCCACGCCGGGTTTGGGTTTGATCACCATTTTACCCCAGGGGGTGGCCACGGTGTCGAACAGGGGATAGGCCTTGTTGTACAGGAACACCCTGCGCTTGAGGGAATCGTACACCATGGGCACCTTTTCAGGATAGCCTTCCTTTATTTTCTCCGGCTGGAGAAACACGAATTCCAGCGGGGCATAGTCGTACGCCAGCAAATCCCTTACCTGGCCTTTCTGGTACACTTCCCCGTAGAGGTGAAGGTTTTGGGCCACGGTTTCCGCGAGGGTGCGGGAACTGAGGATTTGCATTTCGTTTTCGATATTCTTGTCGGAGCCAAAGAGGTCGAGCGTCGACAGCAGGTCGGATTCTCCGATTTTTTTGGACTCTTCCTTGACGAGCAGGGTGGCGGACACTTTGTAGGAAGGCGTTGCATACCGCAGGTACACAAACGCGCCGGCTACGGCCAGTATGGTGATGAGCACGAATAAAGGCCAGTGCGACAGATAACGATACCTGATCAGCGCCAGCAGGTCTGTCTGGTCCTGCGTTTGCACACGCTTCTGTGCGTTCGGTTGCTGCCCGTTGGGTCGGGAAATGTGTACGTTGTTCATGTCTTAACCTTTAATTGTTCACAACCAGCCTGTCTACCAGAATCACCACCAGGCTCAGTGCGCTCAGCACAATCGGAACCACGGTGTTGGCTTTACTGGTGGTGGCCACTTTCGATTTGGAGGGCTCCACGTATACGATATCGTTCGGCTTCAGGTAGAAGTAGGGGGAGCTGAGGCTCGATTTGTCGTTCAGATTCAGCCGCCGCGTGGTGCGCACGCCGTTTTCTTCCCTGATGAGCAGTACGTTCTCTTTTTTACCGTAGATGGTGATATCGCCCGCCATGCCCAATGCTTCGAGCACGGATATTTTTTCGCTGCTAACGTTCACGACCGCGGGGTGCGCTACTTCGCCCAATACCGTTACCCTGTAATTGAGGAAGCGGACGCTGACAACGGGGTCCACCAGCAGCTTACGGTTGGTGAGCTGGTTCTGGATCGTGTCTGTGAGGGCCTTTTTCGTGAGGCCGGCCGCTTTCAGCTGGCCCAACACCGGGTACTGAATGTAACCCTGCTGGTTAACCAGGAAGCCCGCCGCCGGGTTGGCTGCGCCAGCCGTTACCATCTGCGCGGCATTGCCCCCCGTGGGCACCGTGCCCGCGGAGTACGTATTGGGCAGGTTGAACTGCGCGGCTTCGGCCGGGTTGGCCGCGGTCACATTGATCTGCAACATGTCGTTGTTTTGGATGACGGGCTCGAAGTCTACTTTTACAGCCGCGAGCGTAGTGTCGTTCAGGTTGTTGAAATAGGCGGCTTTCTTGGTATTGACACATGAGGCGAACAGGCAGCCGCATATGGCCAGTAAAAAGGTTTCTCTTCTAAAGAATGGTTTTCTGTGCAATGACATCTAATCGTGTTTAATGACAAAACCCTATGAAGAATCATAAGAATTACAATGCAATATTAAACTACGCGCATCTTTATGGAACTACTCACAAGAGTATAAATCACGGCGGAAGGTAGAATGTACTTACTCATTAAAGTAGTGCACCGTGATGGTATGTTAAGGCAATGTTATGCAGCATGTTTTTTCGCTGCCGCGGCAATATTTTTTTGCGCGCGCTATTGCCCGGATGGCCTACGGGTATTGCGTTACATCGGATACGGCGACAGCATGCGAATACGATGTATGCGACCGGTGACCGGTATGATCCGGATCAGCCATTTTGCATCGCAGCGCCGTTGCATCGCACGCTTTTTATTACATGGATCACATGGCTGATGTGAAAGACGAAGTGCTTGCGGAAAAAAAAGTGTTGCGAATGCATCGCCGCGGGATGTTTATGCATGTGGCGAAGGTGGTGCTTCCGGGTTTTCATTAAGATTTACCTGCTGTTCAACGCGCAAAAAAACGTTGTCAGTAAAGGTTGTTCGACCAGATTTTCGAGATAAGCTCCGACTTGGAAGCGACGTTCAGTTTCTGGTAGATCTTTTTCAGATGCTGGTTTACGGTAAATACGGTCACGAACAGCTTTTCAGCCATTTCCTTGTAGGTGTAACCGTCTTTGAGCAGGTGCAGCAGTTCATACTCCCGTTTAGTGAGCTTGTCCTTCACGGTTTCGAGCGGGTCTTTGCTGACGTGGTCGATGAGGAGATGAGCGGCGCGGGGGGAGAGGGTACCGCCCTGGTTAATGGCGTCGAGGATGGAATGATAAATTTCCATGAGGCGGCTGGTTTTGATGATATAACCGCTGGCGCCTTTCATAATGGATTCAATCACATACTGTTTGCCGTCGTGGCCGGACAGGATGATGATCTTCGCGTCCGGGTAAATCCGCTTGAGCTCTTCCATGCCGTTGATGCCGGATTCACCGGGCAGCGAGATGTCGAGCAGGATGGCTTTCACATCCGGATCTTTGTAAGGCAACGCTTTGAATTCTTCCATGGAACGACATGCAAAAACGACTTTGCATTCCTGAAAATCTTCTAGAAATTCCTTGTAATTATTTAGCTGGAAATGGTTATCCTCAATAATTCCGATCGATATCATATTACAGGTAACGTTAATGCTCGATGTCTATGCGATATGGTCAAAAGCTGCAAGTACATCAAATTTAATTCCAAAATTTTGCAAACGCTCTAACAGCTGTTTTATTTAATTGATCAATAACGAAACGGGGCTTACAGCTGTATTACTTATTTGAGTAAGTAATAGGATTAATTCATATTAGTCACAGAATTATATTTTATTTTATCCACAATCTGCAATAAAAATACAATAATCCAGTTAAAGTGCGGAATACAATTCCTATCTTACTTGTCCATTATACACCGTGAAGCCCGGAACCATATCAGATTTAGCGGTTTTTTCGTAAGAGAACGCTTCGAATTTAACCTGAGGAAAACCATTAAGACAAGCATGAAGCCAATGCACTATATTAAGGTGAACCATTTGCTCAATGGCATCAAGTCGCCCGTATTGATCATTAACCCCTCGGCGATGATAGTAGAACGAGCCAACGAAGCAGCGATTGCGCAATTAGGCGATCATCTCACCGGCAACCCGTTACAGGCCACTCCCCACAACGATTCGTTCATATTGACGGCAGCCGCCAACGGCCGTAAGCACCACATCGATTTCAAGTCGAGCCGGATCCACATCAACCGGAAAGCCTACCTGCTGGCCATCGGGCAGCCCATCGACAAAGAGCACAAATTAAAAATGAAGCTCCTGCACCTGGAAAAGGAACAGTCTTTGCAGGAGATGAAAACCAACTTTATTTCCATGACCTCTCACGAGTTCAGGACGCCGCTGGCCGCTATCGCCACCGCAGTAGACCTGCTGGAGGCGCGCCTGCAGCGCGAAGAGAGGATGGATGAGTTCTACAGGCGCAACATCGGTAAAATTTCGCACGAGGTTTTCAACCTCAACACGATGCTGGATGAGATACTAACGCTGAGCAAAATCGTATCGAACAATTATGAAGCCAACAAGAAGCCTGTAGATGTCCGCAAGGTGATCGAGTACCTGAAGTACCAGTATTTTTCCGAGCGAAAAGACGAAAGAACGCTGGATGTGGATATTTCGGGAGAACCGAAGAAAGTTTTGCTGGACAAAGACCAGTTGTCGAAAATTCTGACCAACCTGATTGGTAATGCCTTTAAATATTCCGTTAAGAAAAACCCCGCTATCAAACTCCGGTACCACAAGCACAAATGCGTGATCAAAGTATACGATTACGGCATTGGCATACCGGCCAGGGACATCCCGCATTTGTTCAAATCGTTCTACCGCGGCAGCAACGTGGACAGTATTGAAGGTACGGGCCTCGGGCTGGCCATCGTCAAAACGTTTGTGGAAATGAACCATGGAGACATAGCGGTGAGCAGCGAAGAAAACAAAGGAACAACATTCACCATCACATTCAGATACAAACATGAATAGTACCATACTCCTGATTGAAGATAAAACCAGTTTGTCAGACACGCTGAAGACGCTCCTCGAGCTGCACGAATACAACGTGCTGCTGGCCGAAAACGGGGAAGACGGCGTGCGCCAGGCGCGCCAGAACCTTCCGCAGCTGGTGATCAGCGACATTTACATGCCGGTGATGAATGGCTATGAACTGCTGGATATTTTCCGGAAAGACACGCTGTTGCGGAACATTCCCGTGCTGATGCTCACTGCAAAGACGGGCATCGACGAAGTGAACCGCGCCATGAAGAACGGCGCGGCAGGGTACGTGACCAAACCGTTTTTGTTCAAGAACCTGCACGCCACCATCCGGAAAATTTTACTCTGACCCGAGGCTCCATTGTGCGCCGAGCATGAAGCCGGTATTGTTGCCCAGGTTGCCCCAGTCGAACGCCAGCCCGCCTTTGACGGTAAAGCCCTTCACGGGCGTGATCCATTGCACTTCCTGGAGCGTGTACCATTGGGAAGGCGCCTGTGAGAAATTCTTGTCGTTGTAGTTCCCGTTATTTTTTGTGTAGGTGATGAGCGTTTTCGCTTTCAGCGCCTGCGCGATGGTATACAGCCCGCCGATGTGCAGGCCCGTCACGCGGTTGTTGATGATGTTCCAGCCGCGGTTGACGGTGGAGTCGCGGTGCACGTTCCAGTCGAACGGCTGCATGTCGCCGAAATAATGCTGCCCGCGCTGGCGGTTGATGAACAGGGGGGTGCCCACGATGCGGTCGTGGTACTCCCAGCCCGTGAGGTACACGCCGTTGTTGTAATAGCTTTCGCGCGCGCTCATCGGGTGCCAGCTGTTCATCTTTTTGGTGTTGATGAATTCCAGCGTGAGCTTGTTCAAAATGCCGTCCGGGTTTTTATTGGCATAGCCGACGCCCAGCAGGCGGTCGGTGTTTTTGAGCGAAATGTTCTGGCCCGTTTCGAACATCGACTGGTTGTAGAGCAGCAGGCGGAGGTTGTCGTTTTCCCAGCTGATGCCGCCTTCCACCACGCCGCGGTGGTCGCCGGGGCGGTTGGGCGCTATCTGGTCGCTGTTTACGGTGCCGTCGTCGCCTTCCTTGCCGATCACGATGTTCCAGTAGTCGGAGAACGAGTTTTTGATTTTCGGCAGGTCGGGCCGGTTGCCGCCCCACACGGCGAAGTGCTGGATGCCGCCGTATACGCGCAGGCGCTCTTTACCGATGCGGAGGAAGAATGTTTTTTCGTGGAGGTACGCGTCTTTGATGAACTGTTGGCTGCCCATCCAGCCGTGGCTGAACTGGCCTTTCACCTGCAACCAGCCGTTGGTGAAGGGCACGTCCGCATAGTCCGTCAGCGCGATTCCGACTTTGGGGATGGGCAAAGCGTTGCCGCTGATGCCCCAGGAGCCGGAGGATAATTCGTGGTCCATATCGCCCGTCATTTCTTCGTACCGCCCCGCCCTGATTTCCCATTTTCTATAGCCCGCTTTTACGAAGGCTTCTTCGAAGAACACGTCTTTGAAATGATTGTTATTGTAAAGGCTGGCGCCGTAGCGCAGGTAAAAATCCCCCTGCTGCCCGAAGCGGTGCGTATTGCGCAGGCGCAGGTAAGTGGAGAGGTCGGAGCCCCGGTCTGCAATGGTGCCGAACCGTTTGGACACGAGCCAGAGCGGCAGATAATCTTTGGTGGCAATGGTACCCATGGTGCCGGCCTGCAGCTGCAGGGAATCCGCGAAGCCGCCTTGCTGGGCAAAAGCGGGCATGCAGGCGCCTGCGATGGATATGGTGATGAGCAGGTGTTTCAACATACGGTGCAAATTACTGGCTCACGGCGGGGGGGAGAATACTTAAATGAGTATTAATCGGAGCGGAGTGGCTTCAAAAGTTACTGAAACCGGTATAGCCTTCCTACGGTTGTTTTGCGCCGGCAATTTTAACATTTTCTTTCAGGTGAAATGCCGTAGATTTAATCTTCATCAAAAAAGAGGAGGTATTCATGCAATCTACAGGATATTCATGGAAGCCTTCGGTTAGTATCGCCTAACCGGGCTGTTCCATATAAGAAAACTGTGACGCGGACGCGTCGTAAGCCTTCCGGTGTAATGCCGGGAGGCTTTTTTTTGGGTTTGGGTCTATCAGAAGCGATCGACGGTGATAGCAGGTTCGAGGTATTGGAATTTCTTTTCATTTAATTATTTTGTTTTAAATTTGAGCGAGTTGTAACTACCGGCAGCTGAATTGATTTGTTGTTTGAGTGATTTGTCCCCGGCTGGCGCCCATAGTTAACCTATACTGAATTGCAGGGCTGTTTTGATTTTTCTAATAGTATACCCGCAATACATTTAAGCAGGATTACCCATACCAATGAATTCAGCTATTATGAAGCACCGGTTATTTGTTTTGCCCTTTCTGGTTTTTTCCGTTGGCGCATTCGCGCAAAATAAGCCTAAAGATGAAAGTGTCCGGACTGCCACCCCGCTGGCTGTTCCTGGTGCGTACACCAACCCGGTGATCAATTAAGTTCGTACCTGGGAACCCAACAAACCTCTGACCGACCCGGCCGCCGTATCGGCTTCCGGCAGCTCGCCCGTCGATATCCGGCAGGCCACCCAGTACGTTGACGGGCTCGGGCGGCCGATACAAATGGTCCAGCGGGGCATTGCGCCGGGACAGAAAGATCTGGTGGCGCCTGTGATCTATGACGCTTTCGGGCGGGAAGCATTGAAGTATCTTCCTTATGCCGATCAGGGCAGCGCGACGGGTAATTTCAAAACCGATCCATTCAATACACAAAAAGGGTTTTACGAAAACGGTACCCTCAGCCCCGGCACAGTAGGGGAATCGGTGTCTTATTCCCGGACGGATTACGAGGCTTCGCCCCTGAACCGCCCGTTACGTGCGTACGCTCCGGGCAACAGCTGGGCCAAGGAAGACCTTTCCACCGTTGAAAGGGGCGGTAACAAGCCGGTAGCACAGCAATACCTGGTGAATACCTCCGCGGATGCCGTTCGCATCTGGGATATGGGCGCTAACGGCATCCCGGTCACTTCCGCCATTTACGGGGACGGTCAGTTGTATAAAAATGTGACCACCGATGAAACCAACTATAGCGTGGTGGAGTACAAGGATAAAGAAGGGCAGGTGGTACTGAAGAAAGTACAGATTGCCGCCACGCCGGGGAGTGATCATACGGGCTGGCTTTGCACGTATTATATATACGACGACCTGAACAATCTCCGGTTCGTGGTGCCGCCCAAAGCGGTGGAGCTGCTGCCGGGCAGGAGCTGGTCGCTGGCGGACGACGAACTGCGCAATGAGCTTTGTTTCCGGTACGAATATGATGGGCGCAAACGGATGGTCCTCAAACAGGTGCCGGGCGCGGCAGCGGTGGACATGGTGTACGATGCCCGCGACCGGCTGGTGTTTACCCGGGACGGCAACCTGCGTAACCAGGGTAAATGGCTGGTGACGCTGTACGATGAACTGAACCGCCCCATCATGACCGGCCTCTACACGAGTTCGGAAACGCCTTCCCAGTTACAGGAGGCCTTAAAGGTGCCTTCGGGCACCGTACCGGTCAGCTATGTGATCAAACCGCCGATGAAGCTGACGGTCAACAGCCACGACGGCCGCGCGGAGTATAAGGCAGGAGAGGAGATCGAGTTTACCGACGGCTTCGACACGGGCGGCGGCAATACGGAAGCGTTCATCGACCCGAACGGCACACTGTACACCGAAACCACGATTGCGAGCAATCCGCTGCCTAACCTCAATACATCCCAACTTGAGCCACTCACGTATACCTACTACGATAAATACGAATTTGAAGGAAAGAAAAACCCGGAAGACCTGACGGTGGAATCGATCAGCCATGCCGGGCTTTTCCTCGATGCCTTGCCGATCAGCCTGCAGACGAAGGGGTTGGTCACCGGCAGCAAAGTGAAGCTGCTGGATGGCAGTAATCAATGGCTGACCACCACCACCTACTACGATGCAAAAGGCCGGGCGCGGCAGGTACTGTCGGACAATGCCACAGACGGTGTGGATGTCTTCACTTCGCTGTACGACTTTACCAACCGGGTGGTGTCCACCAAACTGGTGCACCGCAATCCCCGCAGCACCCAAACGCCGTCCACCACGATACAGACCATGATGCAGTACGATCATGGCGGGCGCGTGATACTGGTGCGCAAAAAACTCAATAACCGGCCGCACGTAGACATCGCTACGAACGAGTACGATGCGCTGGGCCAGTTGAAACAAAAAGCATTCAAAAGAACGTCGGGCTCGACACCGGAAATACTGGAGACGCTGGACTACGAATACAACATCCGCGGCTGGCTGCGGGGGATTAATAAACCCTATGCCAACGGCACATCCGCGGCCAACTTTTTCGGGCAGGAACTGAACTATGACCATGGCTTCGACAGCCCGCAATACAATGGTAATATCGCCGGCATCCGTTGGCGCGGTACAAACAATGCCACCTTCAAACATGCCTATGGATACCGTTATGACGCTGCCAACCGCCTGCTGAAAGCCGAGTTCACGCAAGGTTCCGGCACCCCGTACAACTGGGCCACCAACGCCCAGGCACTGTATGATGTGACGATGGGCAACGGCACGCAGGCCAGCGAAGCTTATGACGCCAACGGTAATATCCTGCGGATGCAGCAGGCCGGTGGCACGGGCCCGATGGACGATCTGCGGTATGAATACCTGGGCATCGGCAACAAACTGAAAGGCGTGAAAGATGACGTGAACAGTACCGGTTCGACCTTGGGGGACTTCAAGGAAGTTACCGTAGGGGGCGTCAACGATTATCTGTACGACGTCAACGGCAACCTGACCAAAGACGACAACAAAGGCATCACCGGGATTACCTATAACCACCTGAACCTTCCTAATGAAATTACTATTCCCGGCAAGGGAACGATACGATACGTGTACGACGCGGCAGGCACCAAACACCGCAAAACAGTGACTGATCAAACGGGCAGCACGGTGAGGATCACCAAAACCGACTATATCGGCGGGACTGTTTACCAGAACGACACCATGCAGTTCATCGGGCATGAGGAAGGCCGGTTCCGGGTGAATGTTGGGCAGAATGGCCAGCCGGTACAGTACACGGTGGACTACTTCGTGAAAGACCACCTGGGCAACGTGCGCATGGTGCTGACCGAAGGTACGGAACAGCAGCTGTACCTGGCGAGCATGGAACCGGAACGGTCTGCTACGGAGAATGCCCTGTTCAGCAACATCGAATCGAGCCGCACCGCCAAACCGGCCGGGTATCCCCAGGATGCTACTGTCGGTTCGGAAAACAAACAGGTAGCCAAACTCAACGGCCAGCACCCGGATAAACGAATCGGGCCGTCGCTGGTGTTGAAAGTAATGGCGGGGGATACGATCTCCATCGGTGCGAAAGCATTTTATAAATCCACCGGCACCAAACAGCATAAATCGCTGGTCCCCGCCGCCGACATGGCCGCCTCGCTTGTTCGTGCCTTCGGCAGCGGCCAGCCGGGCAGCAGCCAGAAAGAGGTCGCGCCAACCGGCGACAACCGCACCCCGTTCAACGACCAGTTTATCAACGACGGATACCAGCGGATGAAGGAAAAAGAACCCAACGACCCGGCGCAGGCCAATCGTCCGAAAGCCTACCTGAATTTTGCGCTGTTTGACGATAAGTTTAACTTAGTGGAAGACAACAGCGGGGTGAAGCAGGTGAAGGCGGAGCCAGACCAGTTGCAGACGCTGGCGCAGGATAAGATGGTGATGAAGAGCGGCGGTTTTCTGTATGTGTATACCAGCAATGAAACCTCGCAGGATGTGTTCTTTGATAATTTGACCGTGCTGAACAGTCCGGGGCCAGTGCTGGAGGAGACGCATTATTATCCGTACGGGTTGACCATGGCGGGGATCAGTACCAAGGCCATTAATAAGCAGGAACAGAATAAGCATGGTTACAATGGTAAAGAACTTCAAAACAAGGAATTTACTAATGGGGACGGTTTAGAATGGTATGATTACGGGGCCAGGATGTATGATCAACAGGTTGGGAAATTTAATGCTATAGATCCAGATGCTAATCTTTTATTCGGTATATCCCCTTATGTTTATGTTAGAAATAATCCGATTCTGCGAGTAGATCCAACAGGTAGGTGGGATGTTACTGTGCATGTTTTTAACGATAGGAGTAAATATGGATATGGGGTTGCTATTGTGACAGATAGGCATGGTAAGGAAGTTTACAGGATGAACGTTCGAGTTGAAGGAGTCGGAGGAAGAAACAGATTGGTGAAGAATTCGGATACACCTTTGGGTGTATATGATATTCCCGATAAGGATATGTGGATTTCTGGTGGAAGCCGAAAATCGTATGGAAGGAATCCTCGTCTTGCCTTAAATGGGGAATCTGGTGAGATAGACGAAAGTGGTCGGACGAATATTAGGATTCATGGTGGGAGACAAGAAACCTATGATGATGAAACAGGGAACTGGTCTCCTGTCTCCAAGCCGGAGTTAAAGAAGACGCATGGATGTATTCGATGTTATGATTCAAATATTAAAGAGATGAAGAATATAACAGATGCACTCCAGAAGAATGATTCTAAAGAGCATGGAGGGAAATTGACGGTAGTCGCTGATTTAGTGGAGCAGAATGATAGATATGTAATCCCTTCAGAAAATTATGCTGAAATTCTACAGCAGCTTAAACAAAATATTAATGAAGCTTTTAAATATATTCAATCACTTTATGAAAACTCAAAAAAGAAGAAAGATGCCGGAGGGAAGTAGCCTAATAATTAGGGTGTTTTTGTTTTTGATTATAATGTCACAAGGTGCTTGTGCTGAAGCACAGGTGAATAATTATGATTGTTGTAAGTTAGCCAAGGCTCATAATCTTGACATAGATTTTGTTCGTATAAATGCAAAGAAAATCATTCAAAGCAATAGGGATAAATGTGTGATATCTTTGTTGGATACTTTGACTGCGAGGGTGATCAGGAATGGAGGAGATGAATATTTTTCTTGTCTTGATTCTTTAGCGATTGTGGGTGATGGATACGTGTCAGAGTATTTTATGGAAATAGGTATCAGCGTATTTTATAAACGGTTTAGGGAGTTTTTTACCTATATTTATAATGCTCATGAGAAGAAAAGCAAAAGCGTTTTAGAGCGTGTAATGGTGGAGTCGGTTAGTATGCAGATATCGGATTCTGATAATGAAAAAGAGATGGAAAGAAAGATCAATACTCATATCGACAAAGAGATTAAAAAGAGTACATTTAACGTAAAGCAGTTGCAGTATCTCTCTTTGGTAAGAGGGAAAATAAATCCTGATATGTTCGACTAGTAAATTAAGAAAATCAGGTTGGGAATGAAAAATTATTATCTATTAAGTTGGGAGGACCGTACCGAGTTAGCGAGCGCCTTCCCTTTGCAGGAAGCGAAATTGAACCATGAATTAATACCGGAGCTTGATGGTAAGAACACTTTACCATTCGATTTTGAATTAAAAAGGGTTAAAGAAAGTAAAAATGGGTTAATCATAGATGATAACTTAGCAGCAATGACGGAAACATGGCTGGATTATCAGCCAAATGAACGTGGATGGCCGTTGATGTCCGAGCCACTGAAATCATTAATTGAAAGCAACCTTACGGGAAAGGAGCACATAGACTGGATAACCTGCAAGGTTAGAGGAGGCAATGAGGAAAGAGTTTATTTTATACTTCGGTTTAATGAATTGCTAGACGTTCTGGATATGCAGAGAACTTCGTTTGTTCAGGGAACGGATCACATTATAAAACCAGTTTTTGCATTGTCTAAAATTTGTCAATATAGCATTTTTCCCAAGCCATTAGCCTATCAACTATGGAAAATACCTGCAGGATTTTATGTTAATGATACTGTGAGAAAAGAAATCCGTAAGAAAAAGTTAACGGGGTTGGATTTTGAAAAGGTTTCAGTGTCATAAAACCAGTCTCGATAAGGTTTATGTATATCAAACAGTGATAGCCCATACCAAATGAAAAAGATATTAGGTTTTATCCCATTTGTTCTGATTGCAATTCAATCAATTGCCCAACAAACAGAGACTTTGAACCCGTCTTCCCCCTACGCTGCATTAGGCAAATACAGGAATGGTTCGGTCAGCCTCTGTTCAGGCGTACCGACTTTAAAGTGCCACATTTGACGTGACTTGGTACAGTTGCGATACGGTTTTTGTGGAGGCAGCAAATTCCGAGGGAACAAGCATAAAATGGTAGACTGAACTATAGTTTTAATTATAAAAAGTACTTGATAATAGTTTGTTATGTTAAGAAAAGCCCTTACCTGTTTACTGGTCATTTCTGCGAATTTCTCGTTTGGCCAGGAGAAGCCAATTATTCCTCCCGCTCCTAATGCAGTCAATCTGGTGTACAATACCGAAATATCGATGGGCCTGTATACCGGTACTCCTCAAATATCCATACCCGTTTGGACGGTAAATGCCGGGGCATTACAATTGCCAGTCTCACTCAATTATACTTCTGGCGGCGTAAAGGTCGCCGATATGGCATCCTGGTGTGGATTGGGGTGGAATCTCAATACCGGCGGGGTTGTAACAAGGTCTGTATTGGGATTGCCGGATGAAACGCCAACGTTTGGCTATCTGGAATATAATGTACCTCCTATGACAAATGAAAATCAACCGGCCTATGTATCCATGGCGGATGGTGGAATTGATACCCAGCAGGATCTGTTTTTCTTCAACCTGCCTGGCGGTTCAGGCCGGTTTGTATTCGATAAAACAGGAACGCCGCAGTTAATTCCTAAAAAAAACTACAGGATCACCAAGGGGAATATTGCGGGCTATCAATTTTCGGAACCATCCGGCAATGCTTATTGCATTTCAGAATGGGAGATCGTGGACGACAAAGGTATCATTTACCGGTTTAAAGATTATGAAAAGACAGGAGCATCTTCCAGGAATATAGGTGGCTCTGCCGGTGGTTTTTCCAGCCGCAACATTAACAGCTGGTATCTTACAGAAATGGAAGCACCCACAGGAGAAAAGATACTGTTTAATTACGCGACAGTCGACTTGTCCTATGATCTTGCGCCGGGAAAAACATTTAACATTATAATGAATGGTGGTTGTGATTATCCAACGAATACCTCCATTCAAAGACAACATATCAATTCAAAGAGGCTGACATCTATCGAGTTCCCGGAAGGGAAAATAAGATTTGTTCCAACAACATTGGGGCGGGCTGACTTCGTCGGCGACCATGCGCTTGATAAGATAATAATTGAGGACAAACAGGGGCACATTAAGAAGCAATTCAAGCTGGACTATAAATACCTGGTTGGTAGCAGCCTGATAGATTATACGAGTATTAATCCTGCCGGCGAGAATAATTTTTTCGTTTCTTCAACGCTTACTCCGTCTCCTTCCTTTGGCCGGAGGTTGATGTTAATGAAATGGACAGAACAGGATGCGAATGGGGTCGCCTTAAATAATGGTCAGAGCTTTGACTATCATACTTCTATAGGGTTACCCAACAGGGCATCTGTATTTACCGACCATTGGGGATTCGCCAACAAAGCAGATGATCCTATTGAGGAAGCGCCGTATGTGGTAATCGACCCTAGCCAGATGGGAAATCCGAACCCGGATATATATATTGGAGGGAAGAATGTCGATTTTCAATATGCGAAAGAAGGAAGTCTTTATAAGATCAATCATTCTACCGGAGGGTATGCCGAATATGAATTCGAATCAAATGAAGCCGCACCGAGTCCTTTTATTCCTCCTAAGATTGTCAAGAGCCCGGCCATCTATTCAATCGGAATCAGTCATTATAATTATAATGTGGATGGCTGGTATGAGCAGTATAATTACGTCATGAGGCCAGATGGTAACGGAAATACCGTACGGAACTACTATGTAGAGTTTTCGGTTTCTGAATATAGTGCAAATACGGCACAGGTGCAGCTAACGGATATTCCCTATTATCCTGCCAGTGGCTTGAATTTCTATATTGAGAATGTTGCTAATAATAATGTGATATGGAGGGGGTATAGTGACGGCACCCATAATGTGAATCTCCCGCCAGGCGTCTACCGGCTCTATCATTGCCCGTCTTATGCTTTATTGAACAGCCCTCAGAATCCCGATCAGCTGAAGCTACACAGCGCTACCATAACAGGCCTGTACGAAATTACATCGGGGGAAGGAACACAAGGCCAACCACCCAAAGTGGGGGGGATCAGGGTGAAAAAGGAGAAGCAATATGATCCGGTATCCCAACAAGCACTATACAAAACATATAAATACATGCTTGACGGCAGTTCGGGTCGATTGTTATCTGCGCCTGTTTATAAGTATGAATTCGGTATCAATAATTTGGGGACGCTTTGCAGATGTATTGGTGTGTCGCTCAATTCTATGAACTCATTGAGTACTACACACAATTCATTTGTCGGATACCAGTTTGTTGAAGAACAGGCTGTATCTGCCTCAGGAGCCCCCCTGGGGAAAACTGAATATTCATTCATGGGGCCCAACGAATCGCCGGATTTGTTTTTCCGGAATACAGGAGAGGCCTCCGGGTTTACGTATTATGATGCAGCTAATCCGCCATCGGATCGCAGAGACTGGTTGCGGGGTTTGTTATTGCAGCGGCAGGATTATGAGTATAAAAACCAGGCTTACACGCCGGTTCGAAAAATAGTGAATGTTTACACCAAAACATTGGCACCGGCCAGTAATGGCATACAGGTGAATGTCCAGACCAGGAATCTCAGCAATGGCTTACATGACGTTATTGTGATAAATTACAGCCATCACTCCGGAACAATTTTCCTGGATCAGACTGAAGAAACACTTTATAATGGGGGCGCCACTATAAAAACCACTACCACGATGGAACATAGTGCCAAAAGCCTTTTACCTGTTAGTAAGACCTTTACAAAAAGCGATGGATCGCTGTCAAAGGAACAATTCACCTACCCGAAGGAGTATGCCGCAGGGAATGCTGCTATTGACAATCTGGTAAACAAGAATATCGTTTCAGTGCCAATTGAAACAGTAAAATTAAAAGTACAGCCGGCGGGAAATGTTTCTATAACAGGAGGTACTTTAGCGAATTATTATCCTACCGGTGGAGGCCTGCTTCAATCGATTAGTTTGCTGGAGATCAATGCCGCAATCCCCCTTTCGTCCTTTAAGTTTTCGAGCGCACCATCCGGACAATTGCCGACATCGCTGAATGCTTCCATATTTGCCGCAGATACACGTTATCAGTCCAGCGTACTGTTTAACAGGTACGATGCACATGGTAACGTTACTGAAAAGCAGAAAGTGAGCCATCCGAAGGAGGTATATTTATGGGGGTATAATGGCGTCTATCCCGTTGCTAAAGTTGTCGGAAGTGATTATACGACGGTGTCAGGTATTGTCGATCAAAGCGTGCTGGATAATGTAAACGGCCAGTACACCGCTCAGCAGATCCGGGATGAGCTAAATAAGATACGCACCTGGTTCAGCAGCAACACGAATGTAAGTGTAACAACCTATACTTATGCTCCGTTGGTTGGAATGACGAGTCAGACGGATGCCAATAACCGCACCACCTACTATGAATACGACGGCTATGGCAGATTGGTGCTGATACGGGACAAGAATAATATGATCCTTAAGAAGATCTGTTACAACTATGCCGGTCAGCCGGAGAACTGTTCACCGTGATGCAATATCCATATGGTAGCCTGCCGGCATTTTAAGAACGGCCCCTGAGAACCGGGAGGCGCCAACGTGACCGTTGTGTGCCCCGGTTTGCCGGTTGTTTCTAGGCTCCCGGCCGGTTGGCGATTATCACGAATTCAACCAGGACGGTACGCTGCGCAGGAAGGGCCGATATGACGAAAATGGCAACCTCCGGTGGGAGAACCGCTGAAACAACAAATCGAAAAATAAAAACATTTACATGTTTCGATATATTCCCTTACCTTTGTTCCATTGTTAATGCCACCACATGGATAACAGGAAAATTGAAAAAATATCAAAAGCGCTGAGCGATACGAACAGGATTAACATCCTGCGGAAATTCAAGAAGCGCAAAGACTGCCTGTACTGCTCGGAGGTCACTGAAATACTGAATAATCTCACGCAACCTTCCGTTTCGCATCACCTGAAACAACTGGTGGATGCCGATCTTTTGATTTCGGAAAAAGAAGGACGGGAAACCAAGTACACCTTGAACGAAAAGGTGTTAAACGACTATCTCAGGTTCCTCGAAACTTTGATGGACTAAGCACCCACATCGGAAAGCCGGATGGCTTCGGCTCTAAATAATTGATACATTTAAATATTCAAATCTATTGAACGATGAAAAGTTGGATTTACGCATTGGCTTTCGGAACATTCGGGATAATCACCACCGAATTTGGCATAATTGGTATTCTGCCGGTACTGGCGAATGAGTTTAATGTTTCCGTCGACACGGCAGGATGGCTCCTGAGCGCGTTCGCATTAACGGTGGCGGTGTCTTCGCCCTTCATCACGGCTTTCACGGCCCGCGTCAACCGTAAACTGCTGATGTGCCTGGTGTTGGGCGCATTTGTACTGTCTAACCTGCTGTCTGCTTTTTCGCCCAACTTTACGGTGCTGATGATCGCACGGGTGCTGCCGGCATTCCTGCATCCTCTCTTCTGGAACATCGCGCTGGCGATAGCATTCAAGGAAGGTGGCGCAAAGGCGGTGTCTACGGTCATGACGGGGCTTAGCATCGCTACCGTATTGGGCGTTCCCATTACTACCTACGCGGCGGAATACTTCGGCAACTGGCAGGCCTCATTTTTCCTTTCCAGTGTCATCAGCCTGATTGCCTTCCTGGGATTGTTTTTCTTCGTGCCCTCCATACCTGCGGAAAAAGAGGGGGCGTCGCAGAACCATTCCTACGTACTGAAAAACCCGCAATTGTGGCTCAATCTCGCTTCCACCATCCTTACGCTGGCTGCCATGTTTTCCAGCTATGGCTACCTGGCGGCTTATCTTGAAAACATCACCCACATGAACGGCACGCAAATCAGCATCATGCTGTTAGTGTTCGGTGGCATGGGTATTCTGGGTAACTGGATAGCGGGTATTGCCCTGGGCAAAAATGTAACGCTGGCCTCGAGGTATTTCTTTGTATTGCTGATTGGTGTACAATTGCTGGCGTACTTCTTCGGGGCCATTTTCGTTCCGATGATCATTGTCATTTCACTATGGGGACTGATTCACACCGGCGGGTTTTTAGTACCCAATCTCCGCACCACCCGGTCTGTTCCACACAGCGCCCTGGAGTTTGTAAACAGCCTGCTAACGTCCAGCTATAACATCGGCATATCGTTGGGCGCTACGCTGGGCGGCTTTGTAATAGCCCGCTATGGCGTGCACTATGTAGTCTGGATGAGCATCGGGTTGCTTGCGGCAACATGGGCGATCAGCTTTATTTCGCTGGAAAGGAAAGCGCCGGCGGAGACGGCCGCGGCAGAGAAAGAAGAGAGCCTGGTGATGGTGGAATGATGATCAGGGAAAAACTGCTGGAATACCGGGAGCACAATACCTGTTAGGTGGACTTGCTGCGGAGATGCTGTGGAATGGGCCCGGAGTTGCCGTTCAATTGGTGGTGGCGTGGTTTGTGGGCGCATTGCCGGTAAAATGAGGCGTTGTTGTGGGTGATTTTTAGCGGAAAAGTGAGGCGGATGGGGCAGATAAACCTTGATCAGGCGCATTTTCGATACAGGTAGACATAGCGGGGCTGCCGGCAGGGGGAGCGGAGCGGGATAATCAGCATATGGTAGCGATAATGGCTGCGTTGTTTATTCCCGTTGCGGGGGATGGATGATCAGTCCGGGTACATACGGGAAGACCGCTTCATCCTGCAGCGCAGATTTAGCTTGCCGTGGAGAATGCCCCACCCACGGTACGGCAACTGCTGGCAATACGCCGATCACTTCGGCAGCAGTGTATTTCCTGTTCTGCAGCAGGTGGGTGCGGCCGTTTTCCATCACCAGCGAAGTCACTTCCAGCATTACACAGCAAAGCGCATCCGGCGGTGCGGGGATGTTGAGGGTGAAAGCGGCCGATGGCCCGTTTACCGGGAGGAATACCGGCTCCGATTGTGCGCCGGTGGCCGATGTGAAATTGCCACCTACGGCTGCCGTCACGGCTTTGACGCACAGGTGCGTGGCTCTGGGATTGCCTTTCACCATGTCCATCGCGGGTACTTCCACCCGGATGCTGCCGTCGGTGTTGCGGGTAACACCCGGCGCTGCGGGCAGCAGCTTGTCAAGAGCGGCATGCGGGTTGAAGCAGAAGCCTTGCAGCAACTGGAAATGGCGGGGAATGAAGCGCTTGGCCTGGTGAAGGTCGTCTGCCCGCAATACAGCCAGCAGGGCTTTGTTCAGCTGGTTCACCGTGGCGATTTCGCGGCCGGAATCCAGCAGGCCTTGTAAGGCATGACGTATTGCCGCGCCAAGTTTGCTGGCCTTCCCGAACTGGCGGCCGCTGATTTTACTGCGGGGGCTCTGCCGCACCCGCTCCGGCATGGAGCGCAGGTGATACTTGTCGCCCACCCGGTAGCCAATAACGTTGCCCAGCCGCCCCGTGAAATTGAAAATAGATGTTTGCGTTGCCATAATATGGTCGTTTTCCGGAGGTTCACACAAATACAATACCAGTTAGTTAGTGTATCTTTCACATCATGATGCACGAACAGCGCATGCGCGCGGAACTGGAAGTATGGCGATACAAAATGCAGAAGCGGCCGTCGATCACCGACCGGCTCTCCAAAGCCGTGCAAAGCCGCATCAACCGTATCATCCCGGCCAAGGTACATAGCGCCGTAACGGCCACCATCAAGCAAATGGTGCGGGGCGTGCTGTACGGCTCGCAATACACGGTGCCCAAAAAGCCGGAATTCGCTTCGCTGTTCGACCTGGAGGAAGCGGTACACCGGCGCATCGACTTCTACCGCAAAACGGCGGCCGCGGAAGGCGGCATTACCGGTGCGGGCGGGATTCTCCTCGGCCTGGCGGATTTTCCCATCCTGCTCGGCATGAAACTGAAGCTCCTGTTCGATATCGCTACCTATTACGGCTTCGATGTAAAAGATTACAAGGAGCGCATTTACATCCTCCACATTTTCCAGCTGGCCTTCAGCAGCCAGCAGCACCGCCGCAAAGTGTTCGGGCAAATCGACGGCTGGAAAGAAAAAAGCCGGCTGCTGCCGGACGACATTCATGCGTTCGACTGGCAAAGTTTCCAGATCGAATACCGCGATCATATCGACCTCGCCAAGATCGGGCAGCTGTTGCCCGTGGTGGGCGCGGCCGTAGGGCTGGTGGTGAACTACCGCCTCGTCACGAAGCTGGGCGATACGGCCATGAACGCTTACCGCATGCGGATTCTGGAGGGAATACCGTAATTTTGCGGCCGTAGAAAACGTACAGCATGAACGGCAGAACCAGAAGCGATATTTACCCCGGCCTCGAAGTGGCCGTCATTCTCAAAAAAGACCAGCGCAGCGGGAAGCTCACCCACGGCGTTGTGAAAGATATTCTCACCTCGGCGCCGTACCACTCACGCGGCATCAAAGTAAGGCTGGAAGACGGCCAGGTCGGCCGCGTGGCGCAGATCGAAGGGTAATGAAAACGCCCGTATACTACCGCACCTGCCCGTTTCCATACACCACCCATTTTTCCGTTACCAGTTTTTCCAGGGCGAAGGGCCCCCGTGCATGCAGTTTCTGTGTGGAGATGCCGATTTCCGCGCCGAGGCCGAACACGCCGCCGTCTGTAAAGCGGGTGGAGGCATTCACGTATACGGCGGCGGCATCCACTTCATTGAGGAAACGCTGGCTGGCCACGGCGTTGTTAGACACGATGGCTTCGGAATGTTTGGAAGAATACACGCGGATATGCTCCAGCGCCTCATCCACGCCGCTTACTACTTTCACGGAACATTTGAAATCCAGGAACTCACGCCCGAAATCTTCGGCGCTGGCTGTTTGCAGGTGCGGGTAGGCCGCCTGTTGCAAGATCCGGTAAGCCTCTTCATCCGCGAAGATCTCCACGTTGTAGGCGGCCAGCGATGGCGCCAGCAGCGGCAGGAATTGGCCGGCCACAGCACGGTCTACCAGCACGGTGTCGAGCGCGTTGCAAACGGAGGGGCGGGATACTTTGGCGTTGGTCACGATTTGCCCGGCCTTTTCGAGGTCGGCGGTTTGTTCCACGTACGTATGGCACACGCCCGCGCCGGTTTCGATCACCGGCACCCGAGATTGTTCGCGCACGTAGTCGATCAGCTGCTGCGAGCCGCGCGGGATGAGGATGTCGATATACTTCACCGCCGTCAGCAGTTCGGCCACATGCGCACGGTCGGTGGGCAGCAGCTGCACGGCCGCGGGGTCTACACCGCCGCCGAGCAGGGCCTGTTTGATGAGGGCCACGAGGCAGGTATTGGTATAAAACGCGTCTGTACCGCCGCGCAGCACGCAGGCGTTGCCGGAGCGCAGGCAAAGGGCGGCTACGTCTACCGTCACATTGGGTCGCGATTCGTAAATAACGCCCACCACGCCCAACGGCACGGTGAGTTTCCGCACCAGCAGGCCGTTGTCGAGCGTTTTTTCAGACAGCACCTGGTTGGCGGGGTCGGGGAGGGCGGCAATGTCGCGCAAGCTTGCGGCCAGGGCCTTTATGCGGTCTGCGTTGAGCAATAGCCGGTCTTTTTTGGGATCGGCGTCGGGCATCTGGTCCAGGTCTTTTTTATTTTCCCGGATGATGAGATCGGTGTTAGCCTCCAGGCTGGCGGCCAGCGTATGCAGCAGGGCCCGCTTTTCAGCGTCCGGGAGAGCCTTTATGGAGCGGCTGGCGAGCTGCGCGGCTTCCAGCAAGGGTACGATTGATTCCATGTTTGTTCGGTTATAACAGTACGATTTCGTCGGCGTGGGCCACTTCTAGTTTTTTAGCGCGATCGGGGCCGCTGAGCATGTCGGACGATACCTTGGCGCGCCCCACCGCAATCACCTGGCCGTTTTCATCCGCAATTTCCACTACTTCACCGCGCTCGAATTTCTCTTTTACGGCTGTAACGCCTACAGCCAGCAGGCTATGGCGTTTGAGCAGGGCCTGCTGCGCGCCGGCGTCGACGAGGATGCGGCCGGTCACGAGGCTGCCGCTGGCGAGCCATTTTTTGCGGGCGGGCATGCTGCAGGGCTGCGGCAGGCAAAGGGTGCCCGTTTTACCGGCCACGGCCAGCGGAATGCCATCCGGTGTGCTGATGCCGAATATCACCACCCGGATGCCCATGCGGGTGGCGAGGCGGGCGAAGGTGAGCTTCGATACCATGCCGCCCAGGCCGAGCGACGACTTCTTTTTATCGGCCAGGCCCAGCGCGGCCTCGTCGATCACATCGATCTGCGGCACAATCTTGCCGTCTTTGTCGAGCACCCCGGCCACAGACGTGCTGAAAAGCAGGAGCGAAGCGCCGAAACCCACGGCAATGAGGGTGGCCAGCTCGTCGTTGTCGGAAAATTTCAGTTCCAGGTCGCTCACCACGTCGTTTTCATTGGCGATGGGGATGATCCCGGAAGCCCACAGTTCCTCGTAGGTTTTTTTCAGCTGGAGGAACTGGTTGCGGTTCGAAAAGTGCGTGCGCTCGCAAAGGCTTTGCGCAATGGGAATGCCGTATTGGGCGAAATAGTGCGAATAGCGGTTGAGCAATACCGGGTTGCCGATGGCGGCGGCGGCTTTACGCTCGCTGATGGTGCCGCTGTATGCTTTCAGGTGCTTTTTGCCGGCGGCCACGGCGCCGCTCGAAACGAGCACTACGTTATATTCGTGGTGGACGGCGGCCACCTGCGCCGCGATGGCCGAGATCACATTTTCGTCCAGCTCCCCGTTCGGCTGCGTAATAGACGCCGTGCCGAACTTGATTACAAGAATGGGTTTGTTCATTTGGGCCTAAAAATATAAAATTGGCTTCGCATTTTCCGCATGGCGGCCAATTCCGGACGGCCACTGTCCGTTTCCGGACGGAAACAGGCGGCCGGGTTTTGCCGGATCCTTACCTGTGGCGGATCCCCGGAAATGGCAGCGTTCTTGTGATCAACCCCGCCAAATGCCTGGCACCATGTTACGCAACTACCTGAAAATAGCCTGGAGGAACCTCCGCAACAACAAGATATTTTCCCTTGTCAATATTGCAGGGCTCACGCTGAGCATGATCTGTTCCATGCTGATTTTCCTCTGGATCGTGGACGAGCGCAGTTACGATACTTTCCTGCCGGGGGCCGACCGGGCGTACCGGCTGGTGCAGCACCAGCAGCTGGAGAACGGCATGTATTTCAAATCTTCCGCCTCGCCAGCCCCCATGCCGCCCTACCTGAAGGAAAACTTCTCCGGCATCGACGAATTCACCCGCGTACGCCCCGACGGGGAAAAGCACCTGTTTTCGTACGAAACGGTGAAGTTGTATGAAACTCCTACCTATGTGGATTCCACCTTTTTCAGCGTGTTCCCGTTCCCGATGCTGGCCGGCAACGCATCCACGGCGCTGAACGAGCCCAATTCGGTAGTGCTGACCAAAACCACGGCGGAAAAATATTTCGGGAAAGAAGATCCCATCGGCAAAACGCTGCTCTTCGATGAGCGGGAGCCTTATAAAGTCACCGGTATTATCGCGGACCTGCCTTCCAATACCCACTTCAGATTCAACGTGCTGCTGCCTTTCCGCAACCTTTATATGCGGAACTGGGGGCTCGGCTGGGGCAACAATTATTATTACGGGTACTTCAAGCTCGCGCCCAATGCCGATGCGGCGGAACTTTCCGCCCGCATCGGGGAATATGCGAAGAAGAACGACGAGATCGCGGACATCTTTTTCCTGCAGGCGGTGAAAGACATTCACCTGTATTCGGGCCTCGACATCGACCTGTACGGCAGTTCCAAGGAGCGGGCGCCTTACGTGCGCATCTTCTGGATAGTGGGGATGCTGATCATTTTCATCGCCTGTATCAATTTCATGAACCTGTCTACCGCCCGGTCCGAAAAGCGGGCTAAAGAAATTGGGTTGCGTAAAACCATCGGGGCCAACCGCGGCAGCATCGTTGGGCAGTTGTTGATGGAATCCGTCCTGTTCGCACTGCTGGCTTATGTGCTGGCGTTGTGTGCGCTCAATCTGATATTGCCCTCGTTCAGCGCGCTGATGGAAAAGCAGCTGGTGCTGGGCCCTCAGCAGTGGCCCATGCTGCTGGCCTTTCTGGGCGGCGCCGTGGCCATCGGCCTGCTGGCGGGAAGCTACCCGGCGCTGGTGCTGAGCAGCTTTCAGCCCATCAGGGTACTGAAAGGCACTTTCAGTCCCGCCAAAGGCGGCGTCTATTTCCGGCGCACGTTGGTGGTGGTGCAATTCGCGGTGACGGTGGTATTGATCCTCGGTACGCTCGTGGTGTACCAGCAGTTCAAATATTTCATGAAGAAAAACCTGGGCTACGCGAAAGACCAGCTCGTCTACATGCAGCGCCAGGGCGAAATCGGCAAGCACTACAACGCTTTCAGGCAGGAGTTGCTGCAGCATCCGGGCATCGCCGGGGTCACCACCTCGTCTGACGTGCCCACCTACACGGTGCATCTCTGGGGCGGCATGAGCTGGGAAGGTGCGCCTAAAGACAACGACGTGCAGTTATATTGCTATACCACGGGTTTCGGTTTCGTGGAAACGATTGGCCTCACTGTAAAGGAAGGCCGCAGCTTCTCCGTTCAGCACCCGGCAGACAGTTTCAATTATATGCTCAATGAAGCGGCGGTAAAGCTGACCGGGCTGAAAGACCCCGTGGGCAAACAGTTTACGCTCTGGGACAACAAAGGCACCATCATCGGGATAGTGAAGGATTTTAATTTTAAATCGCTGCACCAGCGCATAGAACCGCTGGTGATACGGATCGCCACCGAGCCGTGGTGGGACCGCTATTATTTCGTGCGCCTGAAGGGCGGTGATACGGAAGCCTCGCTCAAACTGCTGGAGCGTACCTGGAATAAATACAATCCCGGTTACCCGTTTGCCTATCATTTCGTGAACGCCGATTACGCCAACCTGTACGAGTCCGAAAAAAGGATGGGCGTCATCTTTAACTGGTTCGCCGCTTTCGCGCTCTTTATCGCCTGCCTGGGACTGTTCGGGCTGGTGTCTTTCCTGGCCGAAAAGAAAAGCAGGGAGATCGGCATCCGCAAGGTGCACGGCGCATCTGTCGCCAACATCCTCGTGCTGCTCTCCGGCGAATACATGCGTTTGCTGCTGCTGGCCTTTTGCATCAGCCTGCCGCTGGGCGGTTACCTGCTGCGGAACTGGCTGAGCGGGTTCGCTTTTCACGTGAGCATGCCCTGGTGGCTGTATGTGCTGCCGGGCCTGGCGGTAATGCTGGTGGCCCTGCTGACGGTGAGCGGGCAGGTGCTGAAGGCCGCCCGGCAAAACCCGGTCAACAGCCTGAAGGCGGATTAGCATATTCCTGGATAGATCGCTATACGCGGGCCGCCTCAGGGAAGGCGGCCTTTTTTTTGCGAACGGCGGCCCGCGCGGGATATTGCCGCCTTTTGCGGGAAAAAGCGTATATTTAACTGGTTGTTAATTTATTACCAAGGCCCCGGAGAGTTGGTAAATTTCACGGAAAAGCCTTAATTTTGAATTATCATGACGATCAGGCCACTTGATAAAACTTTTAAAGTTAAGAACAGGACGCTCATACCGGTGAACCGGAAGAAAGGCGTTGCTGTGGAGATTAACGGCAGAAAGTATCGTATTTTCAACCCTGCCGCCGTTGAGTCGCTTCGCGCCACCACGAAGTGGCCCTGATATGCTTTCCCTTCTTTACCCATAATCCTTTTTCAATTTGACGCCCGGTGCTTATTTCCATTCCCTGCACATCGACAAAGTGTGTTGCTTCGGGAAAAACTCCCTGCTGCGGTTAAACGACGGCCAGGGGAAGTGGAAACAATGGACCGTCATCCTGGGCGACAACGGCACCGGCAAGACCACGCTGCTGCAATTGCTGGCCGCCTTTGAAATGACGGCCGACGAGCTGCAGAACCAGTCCGGTTTTTCGCCGGTGGGCATGCCGCAGAAAGATTTCGCGCTGTCGAAAGTAAGGGAATCCGCCACGTTGGTGACCGCCCGCTTCCAGTTCAATCATAACGCGTACGTGCAGGACGATGCCGTGATGCTGATGAAAGGTTTTGTGCAGATGGGCATGAGCTGGCACGACGATCCCTTTTACAAAACCATCAAATGCTTCGGCTACGGCGCCAGCCGTATGATAGGGCAGGCGGCCCTGTCGGAAACGGTTCCCGGCAACGCCGACTCGCTGTTCAACGAGTACGTGCAACTGGTGAATGCCGAAGAATGGCTGCTGCAGCTCGACTACGCGGCCAGCCGCCCGTCGGAGATACAGGCCGTCAGCGCCGTACGCCGCGAAAAGGTGCGGCAGATCCTCATCAGCCTGCTGCCGGATGTGGAGGACATCCGCTTCACCGAGCCCACGCTCGAAAAGCTGCTGCCGGGCGTTGAATTTCTGACCCATACGGGCTGGGTGACACTGCACCAGCTGAGCCTGGGATACCGCTGTATGGTGGCCTGGATGGCCGATTTCGCCTACCGGATGTTTGAACGGTACCCGGATTCGCCCAACCCCCTGGAAGAACCGGCCATCGTGCTCATCGACGAAATAGACCTCCACCTGCACCCCAAATGGCAGCGGAGCATTTTCGACTTCCTCGGCCGCACGTTCCCGGCCACCCAGTTCATCGTGACCGCCCACTCGCCGCTGATCGTACAATCCGCCCCCCATAACGCCAACCTCGTGCTGCTGAAAAAGCAAGGTAACGAAGTGGTGATCGACCAGAATACAGACAACGTGCGCAACTGGCGCATCGACCAGATACTGTCCAGCGAATTGTTCGAGCTCCCCGCCCGCAACCAGGAAGTGGAAGACAAACTGGAGCGCCGGCGGCAGCTGATCGGACAAAAAAAACTGACCGCCCCCGAACAGGAGGAGCTGGATTACCTCAACGCATTCGCGGAAAGCCTGCCGTACGCGGAATCGGAGCTCGATATCAGGGCCCGCAACATCGTGAGGGAAGCCGCCGCCATCCTGCAGGCCAGGCAGGCAAAAAAATGATCCTATGATCCGTATTTCGAAAGCTTTGTTCCCCGTTCCCGACACCCTGCAAACCGCCGGCCAGGCCGAGAAACGGGCCATGGAAACCGCCTACGGCGAAGGCTGCCGCAGTTTCACCTTCCGGAAAAATATCTACGCAGACGCCGGTGTCAAGCAAACGCTCATCAGCGTACAGCACTACAAATGCTGCTTCTGCGAGTCCAAAATAGGCCATATCGACGACGGCGACGTGGAGCACTTTCGCCCCAAAGCGGCATGGCGCCAGGCCGCCGGCGCCCCGTTCATACGGCCCGGTTATTACTGGCTGGCCTATCACTGGGATAACCTTTTCCTGGCCTGCACCAAATGCAACCAACGGAATAAAGGCAACCTGTTCCCCCTGCAAACACCCGCCAGCAGGGCGCTTTCGCACCTCCACGATGTGGCCGGGGAAGACCCGCTGTTCATCCATCCCGAGCACGACGACCCGGCGCAGCACCTTACGTTCGATCATGAAAATATTGTGCCCGCCGGCGGCAGCGAGCGGGGAAGAGCCACCATTGAGGGATTGCGGCTAGACAGGACGGAGCTGACCCAGCACCGCGCGGAGATGCTCAGCGTGGTAAAGGCCCTGTACGATGTAGTGGCGCTATTCCCGGAAGAAGAAGGGGTTTTGCGGGAAGAAGCATTGCAGATACTGCGGTTGCAGCAGCTAGACCATACGGCGGGGAAACACCAGTACGCCGGCATGTTCCGGGCGTGGTTCCGGCAACATCCCGTGCCTCAGGCGGGTAGCGGCAGCTGGATATAAAAGGTGGTGCCGAGCCCCGGCTTGCTTTCCGCGCGGATACTGCCGTTGTGGTTCTCCGCGATCTTCTTGCACAGGGCCAGCCCCACGCCGGTGCCGTTATATTTCCCCCTGTTATTGAGGCGGTTGAAAATATGAAAGATCTTGTCGGCATACACCTGCTCGAACCCGATGCCATTGTCTTTGAACTGGATCAGGGCCTGCCCGTTGTTCGTATAAGCATGCACGTGAATAACCGGCGGTAGCTCGCAGAATTTCAGCGAATTGCTGAGCAGGTTACGGAACAATTGCTTCATTTGCGCGGGATTGCCGTGAACGGTCGGCAGCGCATCGTAATAAAACTTCGCCTTTTTCTGCTCCGCCAGCAAGTCGAATTCAGACAGCACTTCCCTGAACAGCCCGTTGAGCTCCACCGGCACATGTTCTTCGTGGTGGGAAGAAAGGCGGGAATAGTGCAACACGTCTTTGATGAGGCCGGACATATGCGCGGCCGAGGTCCGCACCTTGTGGAGGTAGCGTAACTGCTCGTCGGACATGCCGCTGGGATTGTCGCGGATCAATTCCGTAAACGTGAGGATTTTCCGCAGCGGCTCCTGCAGGTCGTGGCTGGCGATGTAGGCGAACTGTTCGAGGTCGTGATTGGATTTTTCGAGCCGCTTGTTCAGGAGCACCAGTTCGTGCGTGCGTTCCTGGAGAATCTGTTCGAGCATGTTCCGGAACTGGTCGTCCCGTTCCCGGATAATTTTCTCCGCTTCGCGCTGGATGGTAACGTCGCGCGCGATTTTGGAGGCGCCGATGATGTTGCCGGCGGAATTGAAGATGGGGGAGATGGTCACGGAAATATCGCGCAGTTCCCCGTATTTGGTGACGCGTTTCGTTTCGAAGTGGTCCACGCGGTTGCCCTGTTTCAGCTGGGAGAGAATCCTGGGCTCCTCGTTCTGCCGGTCGGGCGGGATAAGCCGGGTGATGGGCTGCCCGATCATCTCCGCGGCGGTGTACCCGAAAATCCTTTCCGCGCCAGCGTTCCAGCTGGTCACGATGCCGTCGAGCGTTTTGCTGATGATGGCGTCGTCCGACGAATTGACGATGGCCGCCAGGTAGGCGCTTTGCTCTTCGCCGTTCTTTTGGTCCGTTACATCAATCAGCAGGTTGGTGGCGCCGTTGAAGTGGCCTTTCGCGTCGAACGTAGGCTGCGGAAACGGCTTCACGAAACGGCGGGTGCCGTCGGGTTTCTCCACGATGATTTCCGCACCGGTAACGGGCCTTCTGTCGCGCAGCGTAACGGCCATCGGGCATTCTTCGAGGGGCATCGGCGTGCCGTCGGTGTTGAAGATTTTCCAGGAACCGCACCAGCGGTCTTTCCCGATCACCGGCTCCCGGCCCCACAAACGCGCGGCGGCGATATTGTAAAAGGTGATGCGGCCTTCGGCGTCGCAGAAATAAATAGCGGCCGGCAATGACTGTACCAGTTGCTGGTAGTGGTGATCGTTGCTTGTGAGCGATTCCCTGATAGCTTTGATGGAACGGTTGATGTCGTCCGGAGTAGCATGATGATCGATGGGAAACTGTTCAAGCATAACATGGTTTTAGTGCACCGCGGCAACAACTGTATGGATTTCTCGTTGCACTAAAAGTAACGAAAAAAGGTGATCACCACTGCAGCCCGACCTGGAAATTTATCTTAACAGCCGTGGTGTAGCCGCCATCCAAAACAGCAACAGGCGCGAATCCGCCGCAAAGCCCCCAATGCCCGTGCTGCCCAAAGCCGCGCTGGAGGCCATATGTCATGAACAGGCCCGCGTTGGGATAAAGCGGTGGCAAGTATTCACGGTAGTTTCCGTATTTGTGCTGCGCGGCTTTCACGAAAGGCTCCACGGAAACGTAGTTCCCCGAAAAGCGGTCGACCGGCTTGCCGCGCACCAGCCGCCTGTTTACATTGTGATACCAGCGCAGCTCTACGGAAGGCACATAGGCGATGCTGCCGGTGGTGCCCAATGAGCTGGAGATGCCGAACATGGTAAGGGCCTCGGCCTTGGCGACGAGCGAAAACTGCCGGCCCAGCCTGTTCTCGAGCTGCACGTTCAGTGCAGGAATGATTGGGAGTCCTAACTGTATGCGGAATGTTTGTTGCGGGAAAGTTTGCGCGCGGAGCGGAGATGCCGTCATGCCGAAAATCAGGAGCAGGAGGAAAGGGATACGTTGCATGGAGCGTAAAGTTAAGGAGCGGAACGAGATATGCATGCCCCGCCCGCTGAAATGTTGTTTTTCCTATCCGGAATGCCGGCGCCGCAGGTGTTATTTGCCAAAGTCAAATAAATTGTTTGACAAAATCAACTATTTATTATTTTTATGGCAAATCGGGTATATGACCAACGAATCGCAGCTCATTGCCAACATCCGCCAGTTCAACCGTTTTTACACCATGCAGCTGGGGCTGTTGCAGCAACATATTTTCGACAGTGAGTTTTCGCTGACGGAGGTAAGGGTATTATACGAGATTAATTTCAACCAGCAGACCACGGCCACGGGTATACGCGAAGCCCTCAACATCGATGCGGGATATCTGAGCCGCCTGTTGCGGAACTTCGAGAAGAAGGGGCTTATCATCAAGCATCCCCTGCCGGAAGACGGCCGCTCGAACTATCTGCAGCTGACGGCGCGGGGCAAGAAGATCATGGCCACGTTCAACGAGTTGTCAGACGGGCAGATCAGCCGGATGCTGGAAGACCTCGCCCCGGCGCAGCGCAGTAAAATAGCGCATGCCATGAGTACGGTGCGCTACCTGCTCAAGGCCCCGGGCAGCGCGCCGGCGCTTGGCGATATCCAAATCCGACACGGCCTTCGGCCCGGCGATGTGGGCGACATCATCCGCCTCCATGGCCGCCTGTACGCGGAAGAATACGATTACGATCTCCGGTTCGAGCAGTACGTGACCCAAACGCTGCACGAGTTCCTGCCCGCCTACGACCCCGTGAAAGACCGGGTATGGCTGGCCTCGTGTTTCGGGGAACTGGCGGGCATGATCGCCATTATCCACAAGGGCAGGGGCCGGGCGCAACTGCGCTGGTTCCTGATCAGGCCGGAGTTCCGAGGCATCGGCCTGGGCCGCGCGCTGATGAAGGAGGCGATGGACTTCTGCCGGCAACAGCGGTTCAGGGAAGTGTACCTGCTCACCACCAACCAGCAGCAAACAGCCGCCGGCATATACCTGAAAGCGGGTTTCGTGAAAACAGGCTCGGAGCCCGTGCACCTCTGGGGGCAGGACCTTTACGAAGAACGGTATGAACTGAAGCTGGCTACAGGTAGCTGAGCCACCACTGCCGGTGCGTCTGTTTGTACTGCGAGTACCATTTGCAGGGCCGGTACAGCACCGCCACCACGGCGATCCAGATCAGGTATACCACCCATAACGGGTACCCGAAGTTCTGCGGCCGGAAGAAGAACGGAACGTTGGGATCCACGATCTCGTGCACGCCGCGCCCGCTGATGAAAAATACCGCTACGCAAAGCAGGTGGATGAGATAAAAATGAAGGATGTAATAAAAGAACGGCACGCTGCCGTATACTTTCGCGATGTCGGCGAAGCGGTTGCGCACATGCTCCAGCGCGGCCA
Organism: uncultured Chitinophaga sp.; assembly: GCA_965653365.1. Classification (GTDB taxonomy): domain Bacteria; phylum Bacteroidota; class Bacteroidia; order Chitinophagales; family Chitinophagaceae; genus Chitinophaga. The sequence goes on from CBFGZV010000016.1 coordinate 78,198, forward strand.
GCATCAATAATCCCGGGCCAATGGTGGCGCAGGAATACAGCAAAGACGGGGGGTATTTTTCCACGTCCATGAAAGAATAGAACGAACCGGCCCAGGGCTGCGGATCGCCGTAGATATTCCATCCCCGCAGTATGAGAAACAGCGCCAGCATACCCGTGCCTGCGCCCACCAGTACTTTCCGCCGCTGTGCCGGCGTCACGTCGGCCTGGAACAGCCTGCCCAACCCGTAGCCCATCAGCATGATGCCCACCCAGGGGAGAAAAGGATAGAAGACGATCACGCCGTGGCCGCCGAAGAGCGGGTAATAGGTATACCGCGTCTGGTGCGCGAATTCCCACAAAACACCCGGTTTGAATCCGGGCTGCGCCTGCGTATAGTCGAGCAGGTTATGCCCGCAGGTGATGAGAATGCCGATGGCCAGCACGGCTTGCCAGGGCAGGAACACGAATAATGCGAGAAAGAGGAAGCTGACGCCGATGGCCCAGATGACCTGTAGGATCATCAGGTTCAGGTGCGGGTTGAACGTCAGCCCGAACGACACGATGGTCATTTCCATCAGTATCAGCCATAACCCTCGCGTGAGCAGGAAACGGCTGATGTCCGCCGAGCTTTTGCGCTGGTGCATCAGCCTTACGGAGAGGCCGGACAGCAGCACGAACAACGGGGCGCAGAAGTGGGTGATCCAGCGGGTGAAATACAGCGCCGGCGTGGTGGTGGCCGGGTTGAGGGGATCTTCCGTCATGGCGGGCTGGTGAAAAAAGTCACGGACGTGATCCAACGCCATGATGATCATGATGAGGCCTCTTAACACATCCACACTGTACACACGCGCACGGGCCAATGGGGCGGTTGCCGGCATATGGGAACTGTTGATTATTGAACTACATGCTTCCTGATCAGCACGATCTGACCAAGATGATAGGCTGCGTGCTGCAAAATCCCCTGTATATAGTAATAGGCATTGTGTTGCGTTTCAGGGACCGGCGTAAACAGCTTCTCTTCGGGAAAGTTACGAATTGTTTCGACCATTTGCGTAATGGAATGTTCCAGGCGCTGGAGGGTTGCCTGCCAGTTATTCTCACCGTGGTTCTCCGGCATGTAGAAGTCGGGCAGGTCGCCATCCTGTTCCGGTTTTTCGCCTTTCAGTTTCCGGATAACGTTCTGGTGCCAGAAAATGAGGTGGTTCACCAGTTCCCAGATGTTATGCGAGGCCCCCACGCGGCGGGTGGCCTGGTCTGCGTCCGTTTCCTGCAGATGTTCGAGAAGGGTTACGTCCAGCCAGGGATCGCCATGATAAATGTGCTGGAGTGATTCGGATAAGACAACGAGTGTGGACATGCGGCTATTGTTTTTGTGCTTGTTGTTCATTTCACAATTAGCAGGCCATTCCCCCATTTTCCCTTATTTTTAGTCAAATTAAATACCATTTATGGAGCAACAGCAACTGGAATTTAATAAAAATGAGGATACGATGCGCAGGCTGATCAGTACTATGAAGCAGCGGCTGGCCGTAATAGAGCAGGGTGGCGGAAAGAAAAGCATGGAAAAACTGAAGCAGCGGGGCAAACTGAGCCCCCGGGAGAGAATCAGTTACCTGACAGACAAAAACAGTGTTTTTACCGAAATAGGCGCCTTTGCCGCCTACGAGATGTACGCCGAGCACGGCGGCTGCCCCGCGGGCGGCACCGTGGCGGGCATCGGTTATGTAAGCGGCCGCCAGTGCATGATTGTGGCCAACGACATGACCGTGAAAGCGGGCGCCTGGTTCCCGCTCACGGGGAAAAAGAACCTGCGCCTGCAGGAAATAGCCATGGAAAACCGGTTGCCGGTGATTTACCTGGTAGACAGCGCAGGGGTGTACCTGCCTATGCAGGACGAGATTTTTCCCGACAAGGAGCACTTCGGCCGCATTTTCCGCAACAACGCCCGCATGAGCGCGATGGGCATCACGCAGATTGCCGCCGTGATGGGCAGCTGCGTGGCCGGCGGCGCTTACCTCCCCATCATGAGCGATGAAGTGCTGATGGTGGAAGGCAACGGCTCCATTTTCCTGGCCGGGCCTTACCTGGTGAAAGCCGCGATCGGGGAAGACATCGACGCGGATACGCTCGGCGGCGCCGTTACCCATACCGAAATTTCCGGCATCGCCGATTACAAATTCAAAACGGACCAGGCGTGCCTCGACCGGATCAGGGATATCATGGCCCGGCTGGGCCGCCCCGCAGACGCGGGTTTTGACCATACCGAACCCGTAGCGCCGCTGAAACAGGCGGAAGACATCTACGGCATCGTTCCCGCGGACGCCAGCAAATCGTACGACGTGCACGAAGTGATCGCCCGCCTGACGGACGGCAGCGTGTTCGACGAATACAAACCCGACTATGGCAAAACCATTCTTTGCGGGTACGCCCGTATAGAAGGATGGGCCGTGGGCATCGTCGCCAACCAGCGCAAGATCGTCAAAAGCAAAAAAGGTGAAATGCAGATGGGAGGCGTGATTTACAACGACAGTGCCGATAAGGCCGCCCGGTTCATCATGAACTGCAACCAGAAAAAAATCCCGCTGCTCTTTTTGCAGGACGTGACCGGCTTCATGGTCGGCAGCCGCAGCGAGCACGCCGGCATCATCAAAGACGGCGCCAAGCTGGTGAACGCCGTCGCCAATTCGGTGGTGCCCAAAATCACCGTGATCATCGGCAACTCTTACGGGGCCGGTAACTATGCCATGTGCGGCAAGGCGTACGACCCGCGTTTCATTTTCGCATGGCCCAACGCAAAGATCGCCGTGATGGGCGGGGAGCAGGCGGCCAAAACATTGCTGCAGATACAGGTGGCGTCGCTCAAGGCAAAGGGTGAAACCATTTCGCCGGAAGACGAAGCCAAACTCCTGAAAGACATCACCGACAAATACAACGCGCAAACCACGCCTTATTACGCCGCCGCGCGCCTTTGGGTGGACGCCATCATCGACCCCGTACAAACGCGGCAGGTGGTAGCCGAATGCCTCAAAGCCGCCAACCAGGCGCCCCTGGAAGAAGTATTCCGCACCGGTGTGATACAGGTATAGTTTTCTGCTTTATTCCCTTATTTTTGCAGCCTTAAAATCGACAGCTTTGGCAGCAAATCAGCAATTGATCATTTACACGGACGGTTCGGCAAGAGGAAATCCCGGAAGGGGCGGTTACGGTGTGGTATTGATATGGGGGCCCGTCCGCAAGGAGCTGTCGCAGGGCTACCGCATGACCACCAACAACCGCATGGAGCTGCTGGCCGTGATCGTTGCCCTCGAAGCGCTGACCAAGGAAGGGCTGAACATCACCATTTATACGGACAGCCAGTACGTGGTGAACTCCGTGGAGAAAGGCTGGCTCTGGAACTGGGTGAAAACCGGGTTCAAAGACAAAAAGAACCGCGACCTGTGGGAGCGTTTCATTCCCCTCTTCAAACGCCACCGCATCCGCTTCCAGTGGGTGAAAGGGCATGCCACCAACCCCGAGAACAACCGTTGCGACCAACTGGCCACCGAGGCGGCCGACGGCGGCAACCTGTTGCAGGACGCGGGCTACGAACAAAATCCCAATAGTTAGCCATTCCATATGGTATTATTGAATAATAAGTTGTAAATTGCTGTACGTCTTTAAGCAATTTTGATTGTTAACCGTTTGAACCGTTAAGCATCATTTTTCATTTTTTGAAATTTGTTCATGCCTCAGCTATTTCCAGTAGAGGTCATCGAGCAATCTGCATTCACGTGGCTGCCACGGGTGCGGGTGCGCACACAGGTGATCTACACAACGGTTCTCGTGGCAGTGCTGCTCAGCCTCATCGCACTGCCTTTCATTAAAGTGGATGTTTCGGTGAAGTCGGCCGGCATCGTTCGCCCGGTTACGGAAAAGAACGAGCTGCGCAGCCTCGTGGCCGGCACCATTGCGGAAGTGACGGCCACCGAAGGCCAGCACGTGGAAAAAGGCCAGCTCATCATCCGCCTGCAGGAAGATATCAGTAACAGCAAACTCATGCAAACCTCCTTCGAGCTCCGGCAGCGCGAAGCCTATGTGAGCGACCTGGCGCGCCTCGCATCCGGCGGCGGGGGCGGCGGCCTGCAATCGGCCCTTTACCAGCAGCAGTACAGCCGCTTCGTTTCTTCCCTCAATGAGCAGCAGGCCACCATGCGCAAGCTGGAAAGCGACCTGGACATGTACAAGAAACTCTTCGCGGATAAAGTGATCGCCGAAAAGGAACTGCGCGACAAACAGTTTGAATACGACAAAGCCAAAGCGTCTTACAGCCTCGCCGTACAGCAGCAGCGCAGTGCCTGGGCGGAAGAACTGAGCCGCTACCGCCTGGAAAGCAACCGCCTCCAGGCCGATGCCGACCAGCTGGAAAAACAGAAGGAATGGAACCTGATCAAAGCGCCCGTCAGCGGCACCCTGCAGCAGTTCAGCGGCAAATACGCCGGGGGCTACATCCAGGTGGGCGAAATGATCGGGATCATTTCGCCGGATTCCAACCTCGTGGCGGAATGCCTCGTGTCGCCCAAAGACATCGGGTACCTGCGTGCAGGCATGCCCGTTAAGTTCCAGGTAGACGCGTTCAATTATAACGAATGGGGCACGGTAGACGGGGTGGTGCAAAGCGTAGACAACGATTTTACCCTGGTGGAGAACCAGCCGGTGTTTAAAGTGAGGTGCCGGTTTGATGCGACGGAATTGCACACAGCCGGCGGCGTGAAAGGCACGCTGAAAAAGGGGATGACCCTGCAGGCCCGCTTTATCCTGACCAAACGCAGCCTCTTTCAGCTGCTCTACGATAAAACAGACGATTGGATGAACCCTAATACCGCCGGAAAAAAATAAATCATGTCCACTCACACCGCCAGATTGAAGAAAAGCGCCCGCATCCGCCAGCGGGACATCAGCGATTGCGGGGCCGCCTGCCTGGCCTCCGTGGCCGCTTATTACAACCTGCAGCTCCCCGTTGCCCGCATCCGGCAGCTGGCCGCTACCGACAGCAAGGGCACCAACGTGCTGGGCGTGGTGGAAGCCGCGGGTAAAATCGGTTTCCAGGCCAAAGGCGTGAAAGGCCCGTTCGAAGCGCTTTTCAACATACCCAAACCGGCTATCGCCCACGTCATCATCCAGGAAAAGCTCCATCACTTCGTGGTGATCTACCGCGTCACCAAAACGCATGTGGTGGTGATGGACCCGGCCGACGGCCAGTACCACAAACTCACGCATGCGGCCTTCAAATCCATCTGGACCAACGTGCTGGTACTGCTGATGCCCGGCGACGAGTTCCGGGCCGGCAACGAAAAAGTGTCGCACCTGCAACGGTTCTGGTACCTGCTGCGCCCGCACCGGAGCGTGGTGCTCCAGGCGCTTTTCGGCGCCATCATCTATACCGTGCTGGGCCTTTCCACTTCCATTTACGTGCAGAAAATCGTCGACAACGTACTGGTGGAAGGCAACAAGAACCTCCTGAACCTGCTGGGCATCATCATGCTGCTCATCCTCGTACTGCAGCTGTTCATCGGCCAGCTCAAAAGCGTGTTCGCCCTTAAAACGGGCCAGCAGATAGACGCGCAGCTCATACTCGGCTATTACAAACACCTCCTGCGCCTGCCGCAGCAGTTTTTCGACACCATGCGCGTGGGCGAAATCACCTCCCGCATCAACGACGCGGTGAAAATCAGGGTGTTCATCAACGATGTGGCCATCGGGCTGGTGGTAAACGTATTTATCGTGTTGTTTTCGTTCGGCCTGATGTTTACCTATTACTGGAAGCTCGCGCTGATCGTGCTGAGCATACTGCCCATCTACGCGCTGATTTACTGGATCAGCAACCAGGTGAATAAAAAGATGCAGCGCAAACTGATGGAAGACAATGCGGAACTGGGCAGCCAGCTGGTGGAATCGCTGAACTCGGTTGCCACCATCAAGCGCTTCGGGCTGGAAGAGTACGCCAACCTGAAAACCGAAACCCGCTTCATCCGCCTGCTGAAATCCATATTCTCCGCTTCCATCAGCAACCTTTCCATCGGCACCGCCGGCAGCTTTTTTACCAGCGCGTTCGTGGTGATATTACTCTGGGCCGGTTCTTATTTTGTGATGGACCGCCAGCTGAGCCCCGGCGAGCTGCTGAGCTTTTACGCGCTGATCGGGTATTTCACCGGCCCGGCCATGTCGCTGATTGGGGCCAACCGAAGTATGCAGGACGCCCTCATCGCGGCCGACCGGCTCTTTGAAATCATGGACCTCGAACAGGAAGAGACCGGCAATAAAGTGAAGCTGGAACCGGAGCAGGTAGGCGATATCCAGTTCACCAACGTATCGTTCCGGTACGGCACGCGGGTAGACGTGTTCCGGAATTTCACCCTGCGTGTACCCAAGGGCCGCATCACGGCCGTGGTAGGAGAGAGCGGTTCCGGCAAAACGACGCTGATGGCGCTACTGCAGAACATATACCCGCTGCAGGCCGGCAGCATCCAGATCGGGAATGTAGACATCCGGTATATCGATCATGAAAGCCTGCGCCGCCGCGTAAGCGTGGTGCCGCAGCAAATAGACCTGTTCGCCGCCACGGTGCTGGAGAATATCGCGGTGGGGGAATTCGAACCGGACATGCAAAAGATTCTCCGCATTTCCGCACAGCTCGGCATCCTGCACTTCATCGAGAAATTACCGGAAGGCTTCAATACGCTGCTCGGCGAGCACGGCGTAAACCTTTCCGGTGGCCAGCGCCAGCGTATCGCCATCGCCCGGGCGCTATACCGCAACCCGGACATTCTCATCCTCGACGAGGCCACTTCCTCGCTCGACTCCGTGTCTGACCAGTACGTGCAGGAAACCATGCAGCAGCTCCGCGACGACGGTAAAACCATCATCGTCATCGCCCACCGCCTCAGCACGGTGATGCATGCGGACAAGATCGTGGTGCTGCAAGACGGTGTGATCGCCGAAGAAGGCACACACCCGGAGCTGCTGGGCAACAACGCCGTTTATTCCAAACTCTGGCAACACCACCAGGCGATGCCGTTATAAACTTCGTGCTGCATCAGATACAGGGGATGCAGCTTTTATTCAGACTACACGGGCAGAAAAAAGGTGTAACAGACTTGTTACACCTTTTTAATTCGAAGATATGCGGACTATGCCTATTTCGCGATGAACTTCGCCAGCGCCGTACCGTCCTGGCTCAATACCAGGAACCCTTCCGTCACTTTCCAGTTGTTCACTTTGCCGGTAACCGACAGGAAGCTCGATTCCACGCTCATGTCCTGGCAGGCCATTTTGGTGGCGGCGAGGGGCGAGAAGGTCAGCTTGTCGGCCGATACGGTGAACTTGCCGAAGATGTTGTTACAGCCGGCGGAGCCGCTGATGCGCTGGTCTGCCTTGTTGAAGGTGAATTCGGCGGGGCGCTGCAATTTGGCGGTATCTACCGTTTTGCCTTCCACTTCCACCAGCCGCCAGGTTTTGTACAGGTCGGCTTCATTGCTGCTGGCGGCCTGTTGCTTGGGTGTATTACAGGCGGCTGCGAACGCGAGGGCGGTAAAAAATGCCAGGTATCTTTTCATGTGCATTGTTTTAGTCCCATTATAACAAGATGAATGCCGGAATGTTAATACTGGCTATAAAAACTTCTCAGGTCGCTGGCAAACCGGTCGTAAATGGGGCGGGTGAGCTCCATAAAAAGATCCTGCGGCGGGGGCGGGGGAATGTCGCGGCCGCCGAGCAGGGCCCTGTCTGCGTCGCTCAATGCGCGTTCATCGCCCCGGAAAGTGCCGTACTGGTTTTGCCAGGTGAATGAACCGGGCACCCTGTCTTGCCGCAGCACGCGGCTATCGTTCACGTCGGTGATGCGGTAATCGAGCAGGCCGCTGGAGGCCACGGTTTTTTTGGTGATGAAGAGGGTGGCGCGCACGGTGATATCGACCATGATGACTTTGCCGGTGGAATCTTTCTGGTTGCCCGGCACGGAAATCACTTTCGACACGTCGCGCTGGTAGCGGTCCACATACGTCTGGCCCACCATGAAATCCATGAAGCGGAGCTCCATGTATTGATCCGGGCGAAAGTCGCGTTCGCCGCGCACGCGGCGTTCGTCGTAAAATTTCACGAAGGTGTTGATCTGTCGGTTTTCGAGGTTTCGTACGAGCGCGTCGCGGAACTGGTCTGCCGAAAACTGGAAGTAGGGGGAGCGCACGTCTATTTCGCTGACCACCACGTTGATCAGGCCGATCTGGTATGCCTGGTCGCGGAGCTGGGCCGCGTCTTTATAATTCGGCGTGAGGCGGAGGGCGGCGTCGAATTCGTCGAAGGCCGCGCGGGCCGCTTGTTTGGAGCCTTCTTCGAGCAGTTGTACGCCCCTGGCGTAGCGGGCTTCAGAAGCGTTTTCCTGGGCGCCGGTGATGGCGGCGGAATAGTCTTTCGGCTTCACCACGCTCATGGCGGCGGGAGAGCTGCGGATGGTGTTGTAAAGCGACTGCATGGCGCGGTATTCGAGGCGTACCGATTCCCATTTCAGGTCGTTGTTGCTGGCGAGGGCCTGTTTGGCGCGGCCTTCGTGGTACTCCATGGCGGCTTCGTATGCGCGTGGGAGTAGTTGCAGCGCCGTAGCGTCCGACGGGCGGCGTTGCAGTTTTTTCACGAAAGCTTCCACGGCTTCGCCGTAGCGGCCTTTGTTGTAGAGTTTTTCTCCTGATTTGCAGGAAAAGAGCGCAATGATGAGCAGGAGGGGCAGGTATCGGAACATATTCATAGATTGTAATATGGTATAGGCAAATGTAGGGCCAGAAATAGGAAAAAAGTACAAAGGCGGCCGGCGGCCGCCTCCACAGGGCTTAGATTTTAAAATTCCGTCTCAGTTCGCGGTCGGCTTCGCGTTGTTTGATGCTGTCGCGTTTGTCGTGCAGCTTTTTACCTTTCCCGAGGCCTACTTCCATTTTGGCGAGGCCCTTCTCGTTGATGAATATACGCAGCGGCACAATGGTGTACCCTCTTTCCTGCAGCTTTTTTTCCATTTTGCGGAGCTCTTTGCGCTGCAGGAGCAGCTTGCGTTCGCGGAGGGGATCGTGGTTGGCGTAGGTGCCATGCGAGTATTCTGCGATGTGCAGGCTTTTCACGTACAGCTCGCCTTTGGAGAAATAACAGAAGCTATCGTTAAAGCTCACCTTGCCGCCCCGGATGGATTTGATTTCCGTACCGGTCAATACCATGCCGGCGATAAATTTATCTTCTATCGCAAATTCGTAATAAGCCGATCTGTTTTTTAATTCTGCCATTTCGCGCAAATATAAGGGGCTGACCAAAAACCGGGAGGCGGGCCTGCGGATGCGGCCGGTACCTCCTTTTCAGTCAGCCCCGGAAGAGGTGCTTTATTTCTTGAAAAGTTCCAGCAGTGTGCTCAGTCTGTTTTTCAGCTCTTTACGGTCCAGGATGAAATCGAGGAAGCCGTGTTCGAGCAGGAACTCAGCGCTCTGGAAACCTTCGGGGAGGTCTTTTTTAATGGTTTCCTTGATCACGCGCGGGCCGGCAAACCCGATGAGGGCGCCCGGTTCGGCGGTGTTGATGTCGCCCAGCATGGCGTACGACGCGGTAACGCCGCCCGTGGTGGGGTCTGTCATCAGCGAAATATAAGGAAGGCCCGCATCGGCCAGCTGAGTCAGCTTGGCGGAGGTTTTAGCCATTTGCATCAGGGAAAAGGCGCTTTCCATCATACGTGCGCCGCCGGATTTGGAAATGATCAGCAGGGGCACCTTGTTGGCGATGCAATGGTCGATGCTGCGGGCTATTTTTTCGCCCACCACGGAACCCATAGAGCCGCCGATGAAATTGAAATCCATACAGGCCACCACGAGGCCGTTGCCGTTCACTTCACCGAAGCCTACCCGCATCGCGTCTGTGAGCCCCGATTTTTTCTGCGCTTCCTTCAGCCTGGCATCGTACGGTTTCAGGTCGTTGAAACCGAGGAGGTCCTTCGGATAAATGTTGGCAAACAGTTCTTCGAATTGGTTATTATCAAAGATGATCTCGAAATACTCAGGTGAATTGATGCGGTTATGAAAGTTACATTTGTCGCATACGTACAAATGTTCCTTCAGGTCTTTCATGGTGGTCGTTTTCTTACAATTCGGGCATTTGTGCCATAAACCGTCCGGCGCCTCTTTCTTCTCACTGGTAGTGGTGGAAATACCCTGTTTAATTCGCTTAAACCAGCTCATACTAGATTTTGTACTAAAATTAGATTAAAGAATAGTGGTGCAAGATACGATAAAATTAAACTTTTCCGTAAATCAAAAGCCCCGGCGTTACGGCCGGGGCTTTTAATCATTATTTCAGGATCAGGCGTTGCGGTTGATGCAATTCAGGTCCGTAAAGGCTTCTTCGAGGCGTTTCACGAAAGTTTCTTCGCCTTTCCGCAGCCATACGCGCGGATCGTAGTATTTTTTGTTCGGCTTGTCCGCCCCGTCGGGGTTGCCCAGCTGGGCCTGCAGGTAGCCTTCCTTGGCTTTGTAGTAGTCGAGCACGCCTTCCCAGAAAGCCCACTGCATGTCGGTATCGATATTCATCTTGATCACGCCGTAGCCGAGGGTTTCGTTGATCTGGTGCTTGGGAGAGCCGGAACCGCCGTGGAACACGTAGTAAACGGGTTTGGTGCCGGTATTATGTTTTTTCTGAATAAAGTCCTGGCTGTTTTTCAGGATTTCGGGGCGCAGCTCCACGTTGCCCGGGCTGTAAACGCCGTGCACGTTGCCGAAAGCGGCTGCTACGGTGAAGCGGGGGCCTACTTCGCTCAGCTGCTCGTAGGCGTACGCCACATCTTCCGGCTGGGTGTACAGCAGGGAGTTTTCAACGCCGGAGTTGTCTACGCCGTCTTCTTCGCCGCCGGTTACGCCGAGCTCGATTTCGATAGACATCCCCAGTTTATTCATGCGCTGGAAATAAGCTTTGGAGATTTCGATGTTTTCGTGGATGGGCTCCTCAGACAGGTCGAGCATGTGTGAGCTGTAGAGGGGCTGGCCGTTTTCTTTCATGAATTTTTCGCCGGCGGTGAGCAGGCCGTCGATCCAGGGCAGCCATTTTTTGGCGGCGTGGTCGGTGTGCAGCACTACGGGCACGCCGTAGTATTGAGCCACCTCGTGTACGTGTTTCGCGCCGGAGATACCGCCTGCGATGTTCGCCTGCAGTTTATCGTTGGGCATACCTTTACCGGCAAAGAATTGGGCGCCGCCGTTAGAAAACTGGATGATTACCGGTGAATTCACCTTGGCAGCCGTTTCCAGTACCGCATTCACAGAGTTCGTGCCTACCACGTTTACCGCGGGCATGGCAAATTCATTTTCCTTGGCATCTTTATAGAGCGCTTCCAGCTCTTCACCGAATAATACGCCGGCTTTGTACTTTCCCATAGACGTTAAAATGTTTAATTTTTAAAGGAAAGCAAATATAGGCATTAATAAATTTGCTTTTTTGCAAGATTTCGGGTTGTTTTTATAATATTTCAATAATTTAATCTATGTAGAGGCGTGCGCGTGTCCCCGCGCGCAACCGGCTTTGCGATGGATTTACCTGTCGCCATCCCCGTCGCCGTTGAACAATGCCCGTTCCGGCCCGTGCGCCGCGCATAAAAAAACCGCCCGGCATTGCTGCCGCGGCGGTTTTGTCCATTCAAACGCTTATTTCACTGTTAACGTTGTGCCGTTGATTTCTACGGTGTATTTGGTGAGCGCCGAGGTGGCCGGACCATTGCTGACCGTGCCGTCGAAGTTGAACCGGCTGCCGTGCCCGCAAGCGCTGGCGCATTCGATCTTCCCGCCTGACACGCCGGAAAGCGTGCAGCCCATGTGGGTACAGGTACTGGTAAGGGCCGAAAACGAAGCCGGTACATTGCCCGCGGCGATGCGGATCAGAACCACCCCGCCACTGATGATGGCATCGCCCACGTTCGGGATCTGCGTGCTGAGATTCGCGGTAAGCCTTGCACCCCCGCCCGGGTTGGGGTTCGGATTGGGATTGGGCGCCGGGTCGTCTCCTTTTCCCCCGCAGGCCGCCAGCCCGCCCGTACAGGCAATAGCAAGGGTGATGCCCATGCTGGACAAAAAGTTTCTCCTTTCCATAACTGAGTGGTTTGGTTTGTAAACGCTGTTAGACTGTAAACCGGTTTTTTCAGAATATGGTACGGGAGAGGAGGCCGCGGGGTTGCTTTTTTGGGGAAAAATTAAGATGTATGAGGGGAAATGTAAAGTGACAAGTTGACCTTTAGGGAAACTTTCGTATCTTCGCTGAAGTGGAACGTAAGAAGTGTAGAACAGTTATATTTTACACGCACTATTTTGAAGCGTTTTATGTGAAGCAACGGGAAAAGACGAAGGAAAAAATAGTTTGGACCCTGAAGTTGATCGAGGAACTGGAAAAGATCCCCGAAACATATCTCAAGCACCTTGAAGGTACCGATGGTCTTTACGAAGTCCGGGTTAAACAAGGCAGCGATATTTTTCGGATCTTTTGTTTCTTCGACGAAGGGCAACTGATAGTAATATCAAACGGATTCCAGAAGAAAACCCAGAAAACCCCGCTGAAGGAAATCGATAAAGCATTGAAAATTAAGAAGGAGTATGAAGAAAGCAAAAAATAATCTCACTACACTTGACCAGTTTATAGACAAGCACGCAGGCAAGCGGGGAACCGCCAAACGGGAGGAGCTGGAAGCCGGTTATGAAATCTTCAAAGTCGGCGCCCTGCTACATGAGGCCAGGCTCGCCAAGGGATTGACGCAGGAAGAACTGGCCAATAAAGTAGGGAAAACAAAGTCCTACATCTCTAAAATCGAAAATGATATCAAGGAGGTGAGGATTTCTACCCTGCGCGAAATAGTGTGGCTTGGATTAGGCGGCCGGGTCCGGTTGTCTATCGAGCTGTGATGCCATGTGTGTGCCCCGCGGAACGATGCGGTTTCCCCGGTTATAGTGGCTGTTAATGCCGTCATCAAACGATGTGCTTGCCGGAGTCTGTTCCCGCTACCGGATCAGCGTCTCAAAATACGCCGGCGCATGCATCAGCCGGCTGCCGTACCAGGAAAACATCTCCCCGTCCACCAATCTCACCTCCGCATCGGGAACATATTCCCGTATTTCGGCGATATGTTTTTCCCGGAACGGGTAAGGCTCGCTCGACAGCAACACCTGCCTGCACCCGCTGGCCGCCAGTTGCGACAGGGAAATGGCGGGGTACCGGGGGAGGTCTTCGAACACGTTGCGGAAACCGCAGCGCGCCATCATTTCATGGATGAATGTGTCGTTGCCGGCCACCATCCAGGGCTCGCGCCAGATGAAATACGCCGTGGGCACGGCCACGGGAAGGGGCGTCAATGCGCTGAAGCCTTCTTCGATTTTCTGCCGGATGAGTTGTGCGGCATGCTGGCGCTGCAATATGTCGCCCAGCGCGGTGATCATGGCGCATGCGTCGGCCAGGTGATGGATGTCGCTCGTCCATACCGGGAAACGGGCCGCCAGCGCTTCTATCTGGGCTTTTTCGTTTTCTTCCTTGTTGGCGATGATCAGATCGGGCTGCAATGATTCGATTAGCCCGATGTTGAGCCGCTTGGTACCGCCTACGCGGGTGATGCTGCGGAACCAGGATTCGGGATGCACACAGAATTTGGTAATGCCGGTCACCTGCGCGCCCAGGTCGTGCAGCAGCTCGGTTTGCGAAGGCACTACGGAAATGATGCGTTGGGGAGGAGTGGGGATGTCCACTTCCCGGCCCAGTTGGTCTTTGTATAACATATCAGCTGCCCAGCGCCTGGATGATGTCGTATTTGGTGACGATGTGATAGTTGCCGCTTTCGTCGTGCGTGAGCACTGCGCCGTTTTCCTTGTTGATGTACACGGAAAGCTTTTCGATGGGCGTTTCCATGCTCACTACGGGAAATGCTTTGTGCATCACGGTTTCGACGGCCGCTTCCTTGAGGTCAGGCTGGTCGATGAGCTTGCTGAACAGGCCGCCTTCTGAAATGGCGCCCACGAATTGATCGTCTTTGATCACGGGGAGGTGCTCGATGTCGAATTTCTTCATTTTGGCGATGGCGCCGGTCACTTTCTCGTCGGGCGCAATGGTTACCAGCGGCAGGTTGCGGCGGCTGTTCACGATGTCTTTCACCGTTTTCACGTCGAGGAACCCACGTTCCATCATCCACTGGTCGTTATACACTTTGCCGACGTACCGGCTGCCGTGGTCGTGGAAAATCACTACCACCACATCTTGCGGCTTCAGGCGGCTTTTCAGCTGCACGAGCCCTGCAATGGCGGAGCCGGCGGAGTAGCCCACAAAAATGCCTTCTTCCTTGGCGATGCGGCGGGCCATAACGGCGCCGTCTTTATCGGTCACTTTTTCGAAGTGGTCGATCACGCTCATGTCGTAGTTCTGCGGCACGAAATCTTCGCCGATGCCTTCGGTAATGTAAGGATGCACCTCATTCATATCGAGCTCGCCGGTATCGAAGAATTTCTTCAGCAGCGAACCGTAGCTGTCGATCGCCCACACCTGTATATCCGGGTTCTTTTCTTTGAGGAACTTGCCCGTGCCGGTAATGGTGCCGCCGGTGCCGGTGGCTACCACCAGGTGGGTGATCTTCCCGTCCGTCTGTTCCCAGATTTCAGGGCCGGTCTGTTCGTAGTGCGCATCGCGGTTGGCCAGGTTGTCGTACTGGTTCACGTAAAACGAATTGGGTACTTCGGTGGCCAGCCGCCGCGATACGGAATAATATGATTTCGGATCGTCCGGCAGCACGTTGGTGGGGCACACGATCACTTCGGCGCCCACGGCTTTGAGGATGTCCACTTTTTCTTTCGATTGTTTATCGGTGGTGGTGAAAATACATTTGTACCCTTTGATCACGGCCGCCAGCGCCAGGCCCATGCCGGTGTTGCCGGACGTGCCTTCGATGATGGTGCCGCCGGGTTTGAGGTAGCCTTTTTGCTCGGCTTCTTCCACCATTTTCAGGGCCATGCGGTCTTTAATGGAGTTGCCGGGGTTGAAGAATTCCACTTTGGCGAACACGGTACAGGGCAGCTCTGCCGTTACCCGGTGCAATTTCACGAGGGGCGTATGTCCGATCGTTTCCAGTATATTTTCACAGTACTTCATAAACTTGATGCTTGTGAACGAAATTAAGGTAATTGGTTGAATGATGGTTTATATTTGCTGTTATGAACAACATCTTCATCACCGGTATAGGTACCGGCGTAGGCAAAACGGTGGCGGCGGCCTGTGTGGCCGAAGCCCTGGGCGCGCAGTACTGGAAGCCCGTACAGGCGGGCCTGCAGGACACTACCGATACGCAAACCGTGCGGGCATTGCTGAGCAATCCTTCCCTGGTGCGGGATGAACTTTACCGGTTGCGGATGCCCGCGTCTCCGCATCTGGCGGCGCGGCGCGAAGGCATCACTATTTTTGAAGACAAGATCACCGAGCAGGCCCGCAAGCTGCAAGACACCGCCCATCCGCTGGTGGTGGAGGGCGCCGGGGGACTGATGGTGCCGCTGAACGGCGAAGTGTTTATGCTCGACCTGATCAAAAGGCTGGAAGCGAAAGTGATTGTGGTGGCGCAAAACTACCTGGGTAGCATTAACCATTGCCTGCTCACGGCCATGGCGCTCAAACAGGCGGAAATACCGGTCATCGGCTGGATCTTCAACGGCGACCATCACACCAACGAAGACGATGTGGTGGAATGGAGCCATTATCCCCGTATTACCCGCATACCGCGCGCCCGCAAGCTCAACCGCGATTTTGTACAGCTACAGGCGGAGTTGATGCGGCCGCACCTGCAACAACTCCTCAGCGCATGACGTTCACCAAAAAGGATATACGAAAGGCGTACCTTGCGCGCCGGCTCGAGCTGCCGGATGGGGAAGCGGCGCGCCTTAACGCGGCGCTGCTGCGGCATTGCAGGGAACTACACCTGGGCAGTCCGTTGTATGTGCACCTTTTTCTGCCCATCACGGCTAAAAAGGAGGTGAACACCTACCCGCTGGCCGAATGGTTGCGCACCACCTATCCCGGTGTACAGCTGGTGCTCTCCCGCTCGTACCTCGCTACGGGCAACATGCAGCACTACCTGTGGGATGAGCAGACGCGGCTGGTGCATAACTCGTACGGCATCCCGGAGCCGGAAAGCGGCCGCATTGTGGCGCCGAAAGAAATAGACGTGGTGTTTGTGCCGATGCTGGCGTTTGATGAGGCCGGCCACCGCGTGGGCTACGGCAAAGGTATGTACGACGAATTTTTACGGCAGTGCCGGCAAGACGTGAAGGCCATCGGCCTGAGCCTGTTCCCGCCGCTGCCGGAACCCATAGAAGACGCCTACGAAGGGGACGTGCCCATGAACATTGTGGTGACCCCGCGGCAGGTGTATTATTTTCAGGATTAACAACAAAAGACAAACCCTGTGTGGCAGTATCTCAATTACCTCTTATACCCTTTTTCCCTGCTGTACGGCCTGGTGTTATGGATACGGAACCGCCTGTACGATAATGGCGTGCTTACCTCCGTGGAATTCGACCTCCCCGTGATCGCCGTGGGCAACCTGTCGGTGGGCGGCACCGGTAAAACCCCGCATGTGGAGTACCTCATCCGCCTGCTGAAGGACCATTATAAAACCGCCACCCTCAGCCGGGGCTATAACCGTAAAACGAAAGGTTTCCTGCTGGCGGGACCGCAAAGCACGGCGGCGGATATCGGCGATGAGCCCATGCAGTTCCACCAGAAGTTCCCGGACGTGCAGGTGTGCGTGGGCGAGGAGCGCATGCTGGCCGTGCCGCAGCTGCTGGGCGACGAACCGGAAACGGCCGTTATACTGCTCGACGATGCCTTCCAGCACCGCTCCATCAAACCGGGGCTGAATATTATGGTCACCGACTACAGCCGCCTGTTCACCCGCGACCACGTAGTGCCTTTCGGGCGCCTGCGCGAGGGGAGGAAAGGCTATCACCGGGCCGACATCATCATCGTATCGAAGTGCCCGGCCACACTGGCCCTGGCGGAAAAAGAGGCGATAGAACGCGAGATAGCCCCGCTGCCGCACCAGCAGGTCTATTTCACCACTTTGCAGTACGGCGAGCCATACCCCATGCTGCCCGGCGGCCCGGCGCAACCGGCGCGGGATACAGCCATTCTCGCGGCCTGTGGCATTGCCCGGCCCGAGCCGATGGTACAGCATTTGCTGCAAAACCACGCAAACGTGCACCTGCTGGCCTTCCCGGATCATTATTACTATACCCAGAAAGACCTGGATAAAATGAAACTGGAGCTGGACCAGCTGGACGGGGCGCAAAAAGTGATCGTTACCACGGAGAAAGACGCCGTTCGCCTCCAGCTGTTGCAGGAGCGGATAACGGCCATGCAGCTGCCGGTGATGGTGCTGCCCGTGGAGGTCGCCTTCCTGTTCGACGCGGCCGGTTCGTTTAATAGTCATATTTTTGACTATGTGGCGAAGGCGATAGCGGCGGGTGCAGAACCCTAAAATCATATCAATGACAAAGAAGAAAAAACCGAAGAAAGACAGCAGCCAGAAGAAAACATATAAAGGCATTGTAGACGTAACCCGCTCCGGGATGGCGTTTGTGGCCGTTGAAGGGCTTAGCAGCGACATCCTGGTCAAACAGAAAAATCTCAACACGGCGCTCGACGGCGACGAGGTGCTGGTGGATGTTATCCGCCAGGGCAGAAGCCTCGGCCGCATGGAAGGATTCGTGACCGACGTGCTGAAACGCAAGAAAACGGAATTCACCGGCACCATTCAGCTCAGCAAGACCTTTGCTTTCCTGGTGCCTGAAAAAGGGGCCTTCCTGCCCGATATCTACATTCCCGAAAACTCCCTCAAAAACGCGAAAGACGGCGATAAGGCCGTGGTCCGCATCGTAGCCTGGGGCGAAAAAACACGCAAGCCGGTAGGCGAGATCGTGGAAATTCTCGACGCCAGCGATACGAACGACCTGGCCATGAAGGAAATCCTCATCGAAAGCGGTTTCCCCCTTCAGTTCCCCGACGACGTGATGGAAGAACTGGCTGCCATCAAAGAAGAAATTACCGACAAGGAAGTGAGCCAGCGGAAAGATTTCCGCAACATCCTCACGTTCACCATCGACCCCGTGGATGCCAAAGACTTCGACGATGCCCTCTCTATCCGCAAGCTCAAAAACGGCTTGTACGAAATAGGGGTGCACATCGCCGATGTGAGCCAGTACGTGCTGCCCGGCACCGCGCTCGACAAGGAAGCGGACCGCCGTGCCACCTCGGTGTACCTGCCGGACAGGGTGCTGCCCATGCTCCCGGAAAAAATATCGAACGAGCTGTGCTCGCTCCGCCCGCACGAAGACAAGCTCACCTTCTCCGCCGTGTTCCAGATGGATGAAAAAGCCGTGGTGAAACAGTTCTGGCTCGGCCGCACGGTGATCCATTCCGCGCACCGCTTCACCTACGAAGAAGTGCAGGACATCATCGAGAGCGGCGAGGGCCCGTACGACGGGGAAGTGCTGCTGCTCAACAGCATGGCGCAGACCATGCGTAAAAAACGCTTCAAGGAAGGGGCCATTAACTTTTCGTCGCAGGAAGTACGCTTCCGGCTCGACGAAAACGGCAAGCCCATTGGCGTGGTGGTAAAGGAAAGCAAAGAAGCGCACCAGCTCATCGAAGAATTCATGCTGCTGGCCAACCGCACGGTGGCGGAATATGTCAGCAAGCAGAAAGTCAATAAACAGCCCGTGCCGTTCCCGTACCGTGTGCACGACACGCCGGACGAGGAAAAGATGCACGTGTTCGCCGTGTTCGCCAACAAATTCGGTTACAAGTTCGACGTGAATACGCCCGAAAGCATCGCCACCTCCTTCAATAAAATGCTGCAGCTGGTGCAGGGCAAGCCCGAACAGCATGTGCTGGAAACGCTGGGCATCCGCACCATGGCCAAGGCGGTGTACACCACCGAGAATATCGGGCACTATGGTTTGGGTTTTACGTATTATTGCCACTTTACCTCGCCCATCCGCCGGTACCCGGACGTGCTGGTGCACCGCATCCTGGCACAGTGCCTTGCCGGTGAGGTGAAGGCGGACAAGCTGCTGGAAAAACGCTGCAAGCATTCGTCTGACATGGAACGCAAGGCCATGGAGGCTGAACGGGCAGGCAACAAGTACAAGCAGGTGGAATACATGCAGCAGTTCATCGGCGATACGTTCGACGGGGTGGTGAGCGGCGTGGCGCATTTCGGGTTCTGGGTGGAAACCGTGGATACCAAGTGCGAGGGCCTCGTGAGCATCCACAACATGAACGAGGAGTTCCGGCATTCGGAAACCGACTATGCGCTGGTAGGCCAGCAGACCGGCCGCAAGATCCGTATCGGCGACAAGGTGACCATCCGCGTGGTGGCCGCCAACCTGGCCAAGCGGCAGCTCGATTACGACCTGATCGAAGACCTCGACGACACCGGCGGCCGCAAGCCTGCCGCCCGGCCGAAAGCGAATGCCCGCGAAGAAGGCCGTAAAGGCGGCGCGGCCAAAAAAGGCGGCCGCAAACCGGCCGGGGGCCGCGTAGGAGCGAAAACAGACAAATCAAAAGGGAAGAAGAAAAAGAAGTAAACCATAAGCCGCTATCATGCATTCATTTAAAGAGTTACTGGAAAAGTTCGAACAACAATTTGGAAAAAGACAATTCCCGGAAAAACCTGCCAACTTATACGATCCGGCGCAATACATCCTCGGCATCGGCGGTAAAAGGGTGAGGCCCGTATTGTGCCTGCTGGGCAACGAACTGTTTGATGAGCTGCATCCCGACGCTTACAACGCCGCCAACGCCATCGAGCTGTTCCATAATTTTACCCTGATTCACGACGATATCATGGACAAGGCGCCGCTCCGCAGGGGCATGCCTACCGTGCATACCAAATACAACGATGCCGCCGCCATCCTGGCCGGCGACGTAATGCTGATCCACTGCTACGAATACCTCAACAAGATCAATAGCAGAACCCGCCAGAAGCTCGTGAACGTGTTCAACAAAGCCGCCCGCGAAGTATGCGAGGGCCAGCAGCTGGACATGGACCTGGAGCAGATGCTGCCGGAACAGGTGAATTACGCGGACTATGTGAACATGATCGCCCTGAAAACCTCCGTGCTGCTGGCCGCCAGCCTCCAGCTCGGCGCCATCATCGGCGGCGGCAGCGAAGGCAACCAGCATCACCTGTACGAATTCGGAAAGAACGTAGGCATCGCCTTCCAGATACAGGACGATTACCTCGACGCATTCGGCGACCCGGAAAAATTCGGCAAGCAACAGGGGGGCGACATCCTCATCAACAAAAAAACCTTCCTGCTGCTCAAGGCGCTGGAACTGTGCTCCCCCGCACAGAAAGCGCACCTGCACCAGCTGATGGATACCAACCCGGACAATAAGGTGGCGGAAGTGCTGCAGGTGTTCCACGATTGCCGCGTAGACGAATGGGCCGAAAAGGAAAAGGAGCGTTTCAGCCAGGCCGCCTACGAGCACCTCGACGCCATCGCCGTACTGTCTGCCCGCAAGGAGCCGCTCAGAGACCTCGCCGGTTTTCTGTTGACCCGGCAGCATTGATGCGATAGAAGTCTTATATTTAATCTTAATATCAACCTGTTTAATATCAACCTATAACTACGACTGATGTCTAATTCGCTTTTCAGGAAAAAGTCGCTGGATGCTATCATGAAAGACGCCCGGGAGGGCGCATCCGACGCGCACGGCGGCGGGCTGAAAAAGGTGCTGAACGTACGCGACCTTACTTTGATGGGGGTGGCGGCCGTGATCGGCGCCGGTATCTTTTCCACCATCGGGCAGGCGGCTTACAACGGCGGCCCCGGTGTGATTTTCCTCTTTATTTTAACGGCCGTCACCTGTGGCTTCACCGCGCTCTGCTATGCGGAGTTCGCGTCGCGGGTGCCCGTGGCCGGCAGCGCATACACATATTCGTACGTGACGTTCGGGGAGCTGGCCGCCTGGATCATCGGGTGGGCGCTCATCCTGGAATATTCCATCGGCAACATCGTGGTCGCCATTTCCTGGAGCAGTTATTTCAACAACGTACTCGAAGGGATGCACGTGCATCTGCCCGCCTGGCTTACGACGGATTACCAGACGGCGAAGGCCGCCTACGAACTGGCCGTGAAAAACAATACCGCGGTGGAACAGACGGCCTATGCCACGGCGCCCCTGCTGGGCAACTGGCGGGTGATCCTCAATGTGCCCGCGTTCCTCATCGTGGTGCTCATCACCATCGTGGCGTACGTCGGCATCCGCGAAAGCAAGCGCAGCGCCAACGGTATGGTGGGCCTGAAGATCGTGGTGCTGCTGGTGGTGATACTCATCGGCGTGTTTTATATCAATACCGACAACTGGACGCCCTTTTTGCCCAACAAATTCGAAGGCGTGCTCAAAGGCGTGTCGTCGGTGTTTTTCGCGTATATCGGGTTTGATGCGATTTCCACCACCGCGGAAGAAAGCGCCAATCCGCAGCGCGACATGCCCCGCGCCATGATCTATTCCCTCGTCATCTGCACCGTGATTTACGTGGTGGTAACGCTGGTGATTACGGGGATGGTGAACTATTCGGAGTTCAACCACATTTCCGATCCCCTGGCGTATGTGTTCGACAAGCTGCAGATGGAAAAAATCGGCTACGTGATTTCCATCAGCGCCGTGGTGGCCGCCACCAGCGTGATTCTCGTGTTCCAGATCGGGCAGCCCCGCATCTGGATGAGCATGAGCCGCGACGGGCTGCTGCCGAAGAAGTTCGCCAAAGTGCATCCCAAATATCATACGCCCGGTTTTTCCACCATCGTCACCGGTTTCATCGTGGCCATCCCGTCGCTGTTCGTGGAAAGCGGCATCGTGACCGACCTCACGAGCATCGGCACCCTGTTCGCCTTCGTGCTGGTATGCGGCGGCGTGCTGCTGCTGCCGAAAGCGGAGCCCGGCACCAAAAAATTCAACCTGCCGTATGTAGACGGGCGCTTCATCGTACCCGCGCTGTTCCTGCTGTTCTGCTTCTTCTTCCGCGACAAGATCGCCGACACTTTTGTGAACATCAGCACCATCGCGCATGAGCGCATCCTGTTCCTCATCTTCCTGATACTGACGGCCACCATCACGGCGGCTACCGCCGTAAAGCGGTATTCTCTCATTCCCGTGCTGGGCATGCTCTGCTGCCTGTACCTGATGATCGAAATACCTGTGCGCAGCTGGGTGGTGTTTTTCGGATGGATGGGAGCGGGGCTCGTCGTCTACTTCCTGTATGGCTACTGGAAAAGCAAACTCGCGAAACAATCCTGACAGATACACGAAAATCCCGGGCAACCGGGATTTTTTGTTGGGGGAAAATCTTCGTAACTTACAGTAACACCGCTCTTTGATAACTTAAAAACTACCGTTATGAACCTCGTGAATCGTATAGAACGCTGGGGTGATACGCATCATCCTAAATGGATCGATGGCCTGAGAATATTGCTGGGCCTCGTTCTTATATGGAAAGGTGTACAGTTCGTCAACAACATTGACCTGCTGAAAGCACAGATCGATCAATACCCCTTCGCAACGGCGATGTCTTTCTGGCTGGCTCATATCATTGTTTTTGCCCACTTCGTTGGCGGGCTTTTTATCACGCTGGGGCTGCTCACCCGTGTAGGCGTGATCGCTAACCTCCCCATTCTCATCGGGGCGGTATTTTTCTTCAATTCCACCACCAATCTCTTTGCCGTGCATTCCGAAATGATACTGTCGCTGGTAGTATTATTCCTGCTGTGTTTCTTCCTGGTGGAAGGCAGCGGGCCCATTTCGGTAGACGAGTACATGCGCCGCCACCCCGAAAAAAAAGGGGACTGACGGCCCGCGCAACAAGCCGCCGTTCCAAAAATCCGGGCAGCGCACCGGTATAACATACTCCAATTAATACTAATTTTGCCTGCTATGAAATATACAGTAGGCGATAAGATTCTGATGCTCCATTCCAAGGAAGAAGGTACGGTGGTGGATATCATCAACGATAAAATGGTGATGGTGGAAGTAGGCGGCACCAGCTTTCCCGTGTACCTCGACCAGATCGACTTCCCTTATTTTCACCGTTTTACCCAGAAAAAGGCCCCGCTGCCCAAACAAAGAACACCGGGCGAGGAAATACGCCGCGAAAAGCCTTCGGCCCCGCAAAGGCCCGAAAAAGGCATGTTCCTGACCATGCTGCCCGTTTTTGAGTCGGATGGGTACGACGAGGTGGTGTCTACCCTCAAATTCCACCTGCTGAACGAAACCAACAAAATATTCGGCTTCCATTTCGAAATATGGCTGAACAACTCGCTGTTCCTGGAACTGAAGCAAGACATCCATCCCTTCCAGCACACTTACCTGGCAGACCTGGATTTCGACCAGCTGAACGACAATCCCCGGTTCGAGTTCGTGTTCACGCCGAAAGACGGTGACCTCACCCTGGCGGCCATCTACCAGAAAACCTGGAAAGTGAAGGCCAAACAGCTGTTCCAGCAGCTGGGAGAACTGCAGCAAAAACAGCAGGCCACGATCAACTACGCCCTGTTCGACAAATACCCGCTGCGTTCCGAAACCGACGCCTATGGCTTCAGCCCGGTGGAAAAGAAGAAACTCAGCACCCTCACCTCCGTGCAGTCCGTGAAAAACACCACGCCGGTAACGGCCAAGCTGGAGGTGGACCTTCACATCGACAAGCTCACGAGCGACTGGAAGGGCCTCAGCAACCTCGAAATGCTGGCCATCCAGCTGAACGAGTTCCAGCACCAGCTGGATTTGGCCATTACCCAGCGGCAAGACAAGCTGATCGTCATCCACGGCATCGGCACCGGCAAACTCCGCGACGAGGTGCATGAAATCCTCAAAACCACGCCGGAAGTGAAGTTTTTCGTGAATCAGTACCATCCTTTCTACGGATATGGGGCCACTGAAATTTATTTTAAGTAATTTTGCAGTCCGGTAAAGCCACCTGGTACAGCGGTGCTATCGACTGCTTCCGGTAACGGGGCGGTAGGAAAGTCCGGACAGCACAGGGCAACGCACCACCTAACGGGTGGGGCCTCCGCGCAGGCGGGGGAACAGACAGTGCCACAGAAAATAACCACCTCCGCGCAAGCAGGGGAAAGGGTGAAAATGTGGGGTAAGAGCCCACGGTAGGGCCGGGTAACCGGCATTACGGGTAAACCTTGCGTGCTGAAATGCCATGTAAACGGTCGTTCGAGGGCTGCCCGCCCGAGACCGAGGGTAGGCAGATACAGGCGTTCAGTGATGGGCGCCGCAGATAAATGATAGCGGTTCGTTGCAAAACGTTCACAGAATCCGGCTTACAGGCTGTACCAGGTGGTTTTACCGTTACTTCCTTACCGTTGCTGTTCCAGCACGTCGCCGTCCGGCGTTTTACCCTTCCCCGCTATCATCTTTACATTTCTATTGCTCCTTCGTTGATTTTACGCCCTTCCGGGCTGTTGTTTGACCAATGTGCTTCTTTGCTTCCCATGTTCGTGGCCGGGCCTTTTTGGGGCCCGTTTGCCGCTTTGTGCTTATTTCAGCGTCAATGTGTCGCTGTAGGCAACGGCAAATGTGTCTATCGCTCTCCGCACCGGGATGTACGACGAACGGAAGGCGATCTTCGTACCCGTTCGCGCCCCTGGCGCCATACAGGGCCGTTGCGCTCGCATCCTTGAGAATGGAAAAGCTCGCGATGTCATTCACCTGCAGGCGGGCCAGGTCGTTGGCCGTTGGCGGTCAGTTCCACGTTATCGATGAGGATAAGCGGGTTTTGCCGGTAGCCGAAAGTGGTTACGCCGCGGATGAAGAAGTTCGAGTTGTCGAGCCCCGGCTGGCCGCTTTGCTGGAAGCCGATGATGCCCGCCACCTGGCCGGCCAGCGCATTGGTGAGGTTGCTGGAAGAGGTGCGGAGGTCGTCGGGTGTAATGGTTGCTACAGAACCCACTACCGATTCCTTGATCTGCTTTTTACCGAAAGCCGTCACCACAAAGTCTTTCAGCTGCGTTTCGCTCGATAGCAGCACCACGCTGATAGCTTTTTTCGGATCGGAAACGGTGACCGACTGGTCTTTGTAACCTACGAAGCGGAATATCAACACCGCGCCCGGCGTTACTTCCAGTACGAATTTGCCGTTGATGTCGGTAGCGGTGCCCACCGATTTGTTGGTGCTCAGCATGACGCTGACGCCCGGCAACGGCGTGCCGGCAGTGTCCGTCACGTTGCCGATCACAGGTGTTTTGTTCTGTGCGCGGGCCAACGACGAGACGAGGCATAAAGAAAGGAGCATACAAGAGAATGCAAAGCCGAAGCATAGCTTTTTTAGCATACTACAACGTGTTAGGAGTTAGAAAATGGTTTGTTACGACATGAGCGATACTGCAGGGCATACGGGGGACTGCTCGTGGATGCGCAGCGTGCCACGGCCATACAGCAAAAGTGATTTGGTTGAACTGTTGATTGTGGTTTAAATAAAGCTCCGCCTTGCCGGCCATGCATGAGCCGGGGAGCGCATTACCTTACGGCAATACAGCAGCAGCCTTTCGTTTGAAAAGGATTTGAACTGGTGAACAATAATTAATTCAGTGAAACAAAATGTTTATTCAGTAGTCTCTAATTAACGACGGAATTCAAAAAGAATTAATGGTGAAATAAATTTGATTTTGGTCAGACAGTGATGCTACAGACGCTATAATGCTCCATGCCCAAATATTACACTTGGCAGGCGTGGAATTCAACAACATTCAATACAATAAAGATGCTTCAACTAAAATAGTTATATTCTCAAAAGATCAAAGAAATCTTAGCCTTAGGATAAAAAAGTATTAGCAATAGAGAGTATTATATGGAACAGCGGGCATAAAAAGGCCTGCATCCCAGGTGGGTGCAGGCTTTGCGTGGTTTTTACATGGCGTTATTTTGCCAGTCTCCATTTTTCAACCATGGCGGCATTGAAGCCTTCCGTTTCGAGTTGGTTGGGTTCGCCTTTGCCGGTGGTGATGAAGCTAAACAGGCTGTCTTTGATATAGTGCGTCCATGCTTCATTACATACATTGTAGCATTCTTCTCCCGGCACCAGGCCTTCATGTGTAAATCGGACTTCCGTTTTTCCGTTTTTCTCGCTGATGTCGAAAATTACGTTGGTGTCTTTCCACTCGTGTTTGTTTTGCGTGAAGTTGAAGTAGTTATCCACCACGTGCCAGGCTACCCGTTTTCCCGGCACCAGGTCGGTGATTTTGAACCGGGTGATGTGCACGTCCTTATAGTTATAGGTAAAGGCGCTGTGGAGGCGGTCCGTGCTGCCGTCGATGCTTTCAGACCACCACCCGCGAACGTTGTTGATAGCGTCGAATGCCTGTTGCGGCGTTTGGTCTACCAGAATGGTTGCAGTAAAATCCTGTTGTGTCATATGGCTTGTTTTTGTAAAGGTACCGTCATTGCGCGCAACGGAGGGGGCGTTAGCTGGACAATCCTGCGGGGCGAATTGGACAACGGCCGGTTCCGCTTCACCCGCCGGCCGGGAGATGTACCGGCGCAAAAAAGCCGCATCGGATGGGATGCGGCTTTTTAACCTGTATCGTTCAAAATAAATATTAGTCTTTTGTCAGCGGCATCATCTTCATTTTCTCCTTATTCTTCTTAGCGTTCTCGCCTTTGGTTTTCGCCGCCAGCTTGATGGCTTCATATGCGTTGACGGTGCCGCCGGATTTGGACAGTTCGGCGAAGTTGACCGTTTCATCTTTCGCACCGGGTTTGTTCACTTCCATATCGGGCAGGGGAGTGGCGGTTTTTTCGATGATGGCTTTCAGCTGACGGGCGCTCAGGTCCGGATAGTAAGAAAGTATCATCGCCGCTACGCCGGCTACCACGGGCGATGCCATGCTGGTGCCGCTGGCGCTCTGGTATTTGTTGCCGCCGGGCGCGGTGGAATAGATCTGTACGCCGGGCGCGAACACGTCTACTTCTTTTTTACCGAAGTTGGAAAAGCCTGCCACTTTCGTGCCGGTACGGCCGTTGCCGAGCGCGCCTACGGTGATCAGGTTATCGGCTTCCGTACCGTCGTTGTAGGTGTCTTTCGGGTAGTTTTCGGTTTCGTCGTTATTGGCGCCGTCGTTGCCGGCTGCGTGTATCAGCAGTACGCCTTTGGACTGCGCGTAGCGGATGGCGTCGTCTACCCACTGTTTCTGCGGGGAGAAGCCTTTGCCGAAGCTCATGTTGATGATCTGGGCGCCATTGTCTACCGCGTAGCGGATGCCGAGGGCTACGTCTTTGTCGCGCTCGTCGCCTTCCGGCACCACTTTTACGGCCATAATGCGCACGTTGTCGGCCACACCGTCCATGCCGGTATTGTTGCCGCGGATTGCGCCGATAATGCCCGCCACGTGGGTGCCGTGGAAGGCGAACTGGCCCATTACGTCGCCGTTGCCGTAGTACTTATCGTTGATATCGGCGAGGTTGTCGCCCACGATGGTGTCACGCGCATCTTTTGGCTCGCCGCCGGTGTTTTCGGCTTTCTTTTTCAGCTCCTTCACGTATTCGTTCAGGTCTTCCTTGAGCGCCTGGTAAGTCATGGTTTCATCGCCGGCGCTGCCGAGCAGGCGGAGGGCGAAACTGCGGGCCAGCATCAGGTCCTGGTCCCCGCTGCGCAGCGTATCGAGCTGCTGTTTGCTGAAATCGGTGGTTTTGAAATATTCAGACAGGATGGTTTCGCAGCGCACGAGGTTTTCCTGCACTTTGAGCATCATTTTGTAATCCGTTTTGGCCTGCGTGGAAGGGCGCTGGGTGCGATCCTTCAGCCGTTTCCAGTAAGCGAATTCCTTGCTGTCGGGCTTCAGGGCCGAATCGGGGTTGTGGTATAATTTCAGGTAACGGTAGTATTCGCGGGTGGCTTCGTCGGAGTCTTCCTTCACGGAGCTGCCGTCTTTGGCGCCCAGGAAGTTCCAGCCGTACACATCGTCTACATACCCGTTGCCGTCGTCGTCGATATTATTGCCGGGGATCTCTTTGGGATTGCGCCAGAGAACGGGCTTGAGGTCTTCGTGGGTGGTGTCTATCCCTGAATCCACCACGGCTACGATCACTGTTTTGCTTTTTCTGTCTTTCAGCAGTTCTTTATATGCTTTTTCAGCGCCTATGCCGTATACACTGTCTGTCGCATAATCCAGTAATTGCCAGTTTTTCGGAACAGCGGGTCTTTTTTGTTGGCTAAAACCCTGTGCAGACATCAACAAAATGACACTTGCTACCATTGCCAGCTCTCTGCAGATAGATCTCATTTTATACAATTTTCCTAAAGATTACAATTCAAATACCACAATTGGTTAAAGATATGATAAATGCGTTATAACAAGGGTTGGGATGTGGTGAGTGGTGAACCCGCCTGACTATTGGTCCCTTTTTTACTTGAAAAATTCGGCGGCTTAGTTATCCTGTTGTGCCGTTTTATCTCGGATTCAAGCCCTTTCGTCACATTTGCGCTCATCCAGCCTGCCTTTTGGTCTAATTTTAATCGTCAACCGTGCTTCCTATTTCCCGATAAAAGGGGCAAATATCTGCCAATAATCCGGATGCCGGATTGACATTAACATTTGTTTTACCAATTAAATTTTCCGCCATGTTACGAATTTCTTTATGTCTGATGCTGCTCTGGGGCATCGTATGTTCCATGCAGCCGCCGGGTGGCGCAGCCACTACGGTTGTATTTGTGAATTGCGCAGAAACGGTGCACGGTACGGCCGGCAAGGTGCTGACCCGGAACGGGCACGAGCAGGCCGGCCAGCTGGTGCAATTCCTGCGCGATCAGCCGGTGGAGGCGGTGTACACCCCGTTCATGGGCTGCCTCAAGCAAACGGTGGAGCCGCTGGCGGCTTCCAAGAAGACGGAAGTGCGGTATTTCAGGGATGCCAGCGAGAGCGATCCGGCTGTGATGGAACACATTTTATCGGAAATGCTGAAGAAACATACGGGCAAAACCATCGTCATTTGTGCCCCGCCAAAAAGTATTTTTAAAATGGCAAACTTGCTGGGGATTAAGGAAAAAGAGCTGAAACCCGGTCTGGGCTTGTTTGAGGAGCTTTTGATCGTGAATGTTTTTTACGAGGGTGAAGCAGTAGCACAAAAGTTGAATATGAATTTTCAAAAAAAAGTATAATATTTATACCTGGAGAGAATAGCCAGTACTTCTCAGTACGTATTCTTTCTCATAAGCATGGTTTCCGTTTAACGAAAAAGCGGGGTTATCCAACCCCGCTACTTTCAAAATATCCTTCCTTCTTTTTTCCTTACAAATCGAACTTGATGCCCTGTGCCAGCGGCAGTTTGTCGGTATAGTTGATAGTATTGGTCTGCCTGCGCATATAAGCTTTCCAGGCGTCCGACCCGCTTTCGCGGCCGCCGCCGGTTTCCTTTTCACCGCCGAACGCGCCGCCGATTTCTGCGCCGGACGTACCGATGTTGACGTTGGCGATACCGCAGTCTGAGCCGGCCTGGGAAAGGAACTGTTCGGCCTCGCGCAGGTTCAGCGTCATGATGGCGGACGAAAGCCCTTGCGGTACGCCGTTTTGGAGGGCGATGGCTTCGTCGATGGTGTTGTATTTGATGAGGTATAAAACGGGGGCGAAGGTTTCGTGCTGCACAATGCTGAAGCCGTTCTGCACCTCTGCTATGGCGGGTTTCACGTAGCAGCCGGACTCGTAGCCTTTGCCTTCGAGCACGCCTCCTTCCACCACGAACGTGCCGCCTTCGGCCTTGCATTTTTCGATGGCCTGGAGGTATGCGTCTACCGCCTGGCGGTCGATGAGGGGGCCTACGTGGTTTTGTTCGTTCAGCGGGTCGCCGATGCGGAGTTGCTTGTAAGCGTTCACCAGCTTGGTTTTGAAGGCGTCGTACACGCTTTCGTGGATGATGAGGCGGCGGGTGGAGGTGCAACGCTGGCCGGCCGTGCCCACTGCGCCGAACACGCAACCGATGAGGCTCATGTCGAGATCGGCGTCTTTGGAGATGATGATGGCGTTGTTGCCGCCCAGTTCGAGCAGGGCCCTGCCCAGGCGCGCGCCTACCGCGGCTCCCACGGCTTTACCCATGCGGGTGGAACCGGTGGCGGACACCAGCGGGATGCGGGGGTCGGCGGCAAGCCATTCGCCCACTTCGCGGCCGCCGGTTACCAGGCAGCAAACGCCTTCCGGCACGCCGTTGGCGGCAAACACCTTTGCGGCAATGTGCTGGCAGGCGAGGGCGGTGAGCGGTGTTTTTTCGGACGGCTTCCAGATGCATACGTCGCCGCAAACCCATGCCAACATGGAGTTCCAGCTCCATACCGCAACGGGGAAGTTAAACGCGGAAATGATGCCGGCGATGCCGAGGGGATGCCATTGTTCGTACATGCGGTGGCCGGGCCTTTCGGAGTGCATGGTAAGGCCGTGCAGCTGGCGGGAGAGGCCCACGGCAAAGTCGCAGATGTCGATCATTTCCTGTACTTCGCCATAACCTTCCTGCAGGCTTTTGCCCATTTCATAGCTGACCAGGCGGCCGAGGGCTTCCTTCTGTGTGCGGAGGGCCTCGCCGATCTGCCGTACCACCTCGCCCCGGCGCGGCGCCGGCCATTGGCGCCAGGCCTGGAATGCTTCGGCAGCCTTTTGCACCACGGCGTCGTAATCGGCCCGGGTGGCCGATGTAACGGAGGCGATTTCCTTCCCGTCTACCGGCGAAATGGATACGATGGGCTCGCCAGTGGCGGGCAGCCAGTTGGCGCCGGTGGATACGCCGCTGTTCACGGCCTGAATATTGAATCCGGTTAAGATCTTTTGCATAAATTTATCGTTTGCTTCGCATTTTGTAAATTCAATATATGAGTGTACTCCAACAACCCTGGCCCTGGTATGTAGCGGGCCCGCTGATTGGGCTAACGGTGCCTTTGCTGCTGATTGCCGGCAACAAGGCGCTGGGCATTTCATCGTCGCTGCGGCACATCTGCGCCGCCTGCTTTCCCGGCAAAATTCCTTTTTTTCAGTATGACTGGCAAAAAGAAAGCTGGAATTTATTTTTCGTGGGCGGTATCGCGCTGGGCGCGCTGTTCACCCTCATTTTCCTGCACAACGGCGAGCCGGTGCAACTGAACCCGGACACGATCGCCGCACTGCAACAACAGGGCGTGCAGGAATTCGACGAGCTGATGCCGGGCGATATTTTCAACTGGGGCAACATCGCCAGCCCGGTGGGTTGGGTCTTTTTCATAGCAGGCGGCTTCCTCGTGGGATTCGGCACCCGTTATGCGAACGGCTGTACCAGCGGGCATTCCATCATGGGCCTGTCTACCCTGCAATGGCCGTCGCTGGTGGCCACCATTTGTTTTATGGCGGGCGGTTTCATCATGACCAACCTTATCCTGCCACCGCTTATGCGCTGGTTGCTGCTTTAATCACCCACTTCAACAACGAACATGAAAAATCTGAAATACCTGCTCATCGGCATGCTCTTCGGCATCATCCTCGTCAAATCGGAAGTGATCTCCTGGTTCCGCATCCAGGAAATGTTCCGCCTGGAATCGTTCCACATGTACGGCGTGATCGGCAGCGCCGTGATCACGGGCATCCTGGGCGTGTTGCTCATCCGCAAACTGGGCATCCGTACCCTTTCCGGCGAAGCCATCGTGATACCGAAAAAACCGTTTACCAAAGGCAACATCTTCGGCGGGCTCATCTTCGGCCTTGGCTGGGGAATTACCGGCGCCTGCCCCGGCCCGCTGTTCGCGCAGATCGGGAGCGGGTTTACCGTGGTGCTGGTTACACTGCTCAGCGCTATCGCCGGCACCTGGATGTACGGGCTGGTGCGGGAAAAACTGCCGCATTAGTCATGTACATGGGGGCTTTTTCCCGGTCATACCATTGCCATATAAAAGGCTGAAAACCGTGACCATACCCGTTCAGCATACTGGCGACCCCGGTTATATCATGGCCATATAAAGGGCTGAAAATCGTGACCACACCCGTTCAGCATACCGGCGACCGCGGTTATACCATGGTCATATAAAGAGCTGAAAATCATGACCACGCCCGTTCAGCATACCGGCGACAATCTTCCATTCCATCATTTAAAAACGGCGGTGAAATACTCACCGCCGTTTTTTATTGCTTGCCCGTTTGGGCTGCGTAAGTGCTCTCAAATATCTTGTCGGCGTTATTGGCTTCAAACCCTTCGCGCCGGTGCTCACGGCGGATTTCGGAAGGCGGCAGCTGCGCGAATTGCGGCAGTACGCGCCGTTCGGCAAACTCCACGTAAGACCCTGCAATGGCATGCTTTTCCTCGCCGGCAAAGGTGGCTTCGATCATGCGCGCCACGGTGGAGCTTTGCAGCAAACCTTTATCCGGACTGGTTTTTATCTTGCCGCCGGCGTCGTTCAGGCGGAAGCCCTTCTTCTCCAGGAACGCATTAAAATCCGCCACCGTGTTATATCCCGGTTGCAGGTTGTGTACGCTGATGGTGAAGTGATTGA
Organism: uncultured Chitinophaga sp.; assembly: GCA_965653365.1. Lineage (GTDB taxonomy): Bacteria > Bacteroidota > Bacteroidia > Chitinophagales > Chitinophagaceae > Chitinophaga. The sequence continues at coordinate 110,745 of CBFGZV010000016.1, forward strand.
GGTAGTACCGGTTGTAGATCACCCAGGCCGCGTATTCGCTTTCTGCCGCCAGCGCCTGGTAATCGCTTAAGGTAGGCGTGCGCCAGAGCGCGCTGTGCAGGAAGTGGTCTACCGCCGCGCCGTTGTCGAGGTCCAGCGCGTTCACCGGGTCGCCGGTTACTTCTGCCGTGTAACTTTTGATGATGGTCTGCGCCTGTTCGCTCAGGTCTTTGACGCGCAGCTCGCTGATAAAAATACGCGGGTATTTTTCCGCCGGCGGCGCATACCAGTAAGCGTCGAGTTTCTTTTCAGGGAAGTGGTAATAGTCTTTTTTCGTATAGCCGTAGTGGAGGAATATTTTTTCGAGCGACTGGATGCCGAGGTGCTCCACACCCAATGTGCGGAACGCGATGTGATCGTTTTCGATGTCGGACGCCTGCCGGATGATGCCTTCGGCGATCATGGCGTTGATGATGGCGCTCACGTCGGGCACGCGCTCCTGGTAGCGGCTCATCAATCCATCCAATACTGTTTCCAGTGTTGTCATGTTCATTGCGGAGTTTAGATGTTGTAAATAATGTAAGGGGGGCGGCGGGCATCACCGTCATGGCACGTGCGAGCAGGTGCTGCGCAGGAAGGAGAGGAGGGACAGTTGTATGTTCAACAATGCGTTCACGGAACGAATATAAGAAATTACAGGTTGCCGCAGAACGGGCCGCGGTAACCTGTAAGGCTTAATATTGTTCCTGGTCGTTGGGAAAGCTCTTCGTTTTGATATCGTTGATGTACTGCTGGGTAGCGTTGAAGATATCGTCGTACAAGTTGAGGTAGCGGCGCAGGAAGCGGGGCTTGAATTCTTTGTTGATGCCGAGCATGTCGTGCATCACGAGCACCTGCCCATCTACATATTTACCCGCCCCGATGCCGATCACGGGGATGGTGAGCTGTTCGGCCACCTGTTTGGCCAGCAGGGCCGGGATTTTTTCGAGCACGATGGCGAAGGCGCCGGCTTCCTGGAGCAGGAGGGCGTCTTTGAGCAGCTTCTGCGCTTCGGCGTCGTCTGTGGCGCGTACGGCATAGGTGCCGAATTTGTAGATGCTCTGGGGAGTAAGTCCCAGGTGGCCCATCACGGGCACGCCGGCGCTGATGATCCTTTTCACCGATTCGATGATCTCCTCGCCGCCTTCGATTTTTACGCCGTGGGCGCCGGTTTCCTTCATGATGCGGATGGTGGAGATGAGCGCTTCCTTGGAGTTGCCCTGGTACGACCCGAAGGGGAGGTCTACCACCACAAAACTGCGGCGGATGGCCCGTACCACGGACGATGCGTGGTAAATCATCTGGTCGAGGGTAATGGGCAGGGTGGTTTCGTGGCCTGCCATCACATTGGAGGCGGAATCGCCCACCAGCAGTATATCTATGCCCGCATCGTCCAGTATCCTGGCCATGGAAAAGTCGTAGGCAGTGAGCATGGAAATCTTCTCGCCGTCTGCCTTCATTTTTTGCAGGATGTGGGTGGTGATGCGCTTGATCTCTTTGTTTACAGCTGACATTACTAATCG
>CBFGZV010000017.1:0-110408 GCA_965653365.1 uncultured Chitinophaga sp.
TTATAATCAATTCCTTATTCAAGCGTCAAAATTTTATCCATAAATACTTCACTTTTATGCCGTCCTTTTCTACAGGCAAAAGTACAGCATGCCCAAATGATACCGGCCTGGGAGCCGGCGGTTCACACGAGAGAGGATTGCAAAGGGTTTAGTGATATATACAGGGTGAAGTCCGGATTCTTAAAGGGCCGATCTACGAAACAACCTGCATGATTATTAGCAATTTAACGATTAATGCTAAAATCATGCAGGATTGTATAAAAAATTTATCGAGTCCGCCTCCGGCTACTCATACCTGTGCAGTATAAATGGCGGGGAAACAGGAGAATTATTTCTTGCCTTTCTTATGACGGTTCTTTCTAAGTCTTTTTTTCCTTTTGTGGGTTGCGATTTTATGTCTTTTTCTTTTCTTTCCGCAAGGCATACGCTTGTATTTTTTTTAATGTTTAATAATATTACTGAATGCTTTTAATATAACCGTCGAGTTCCGCCGCCAGGGCCGGGTCTTTGATCAGCTTGCGGCACTGCCGGAGCAGCTCCACCGCTTTTGCCTTGTCCCCTTTGCTCTGGTGAGCCACCGCCAGCAGAAACAGCGCTTTAGGCTCTTCCGGGTGGCGTTCCAGTACGCTTTCCATCCGCTCGATGGCCTTGTCGAACTGGCCGGAGGTAATGCTGAAGTTGGCCAATGTCAGCTGCGCGTCCAGGAAATCCGGGTTACGCTCGGCCACTTCCTTCAGAATACCGATGCCTTTCATAGGCTCCCCGGTATTGCTGACCAGTACCGATCCCTTCTTTATCTTCAGTGTGTCATTGTTTGGTTCAAGCGCGATAGCCCTGTCCAGCAATTCTATGGCCGTATTGGCCTGCCACATTCTAACGCCCGCGTCTTGCGTATGCGAGAGATGCTCTAAAAATAAATTGGCTGCAAAGGTGAGGCTTTTTCCGGAATTTTCCAACTTGGCGGATTCTGCGGCATAATAGGCGGCTACGGGAAGTTCATTGAGGCCGTCCCAGATCGTGTAAAGTTGCTGATAAGCAGCAATTTGCTGGCTTTTGACATCGCCACGCACAACGGTATTTTCGAGACTGGTAATTTCCACCAGCTTGTCGGCAGGAACTTTTTGCTTCGCTTTCTTCAACAGGTCTGAAAAATCAGCGGCAGCCACCGCCTGGCCCATCCCCTGCGGCATAGCACCCCCTGGCGCAGCAGCATGTTCATGCTCATGCACCTTTGGCGTAATACGGCCAAACGCAAACAATGCCGTTGCAACAACGACAGCCAGGCCAAGAACGAGTAGTTGATTTCTTTGCATCGCACCCTAAAATGTTAGGATGCAAATCTAAGAACTTTTGAGCTTCTTTACTTCGGCAACAAACTCTTTAGATGGCTTAAATGCCGGAATGTAATGCTCGGGAATTTCCACGGCAACATTCTTCTTGATGTTACGGCCTATTTTGGCCGCCCGTTTCTTCGTGATAAAACTGCCAAACCCGCGGATGTAGATATGCTCGCCATTTGCTAACGCCTCCTTTACTTCCTTGAACATGGCTTCGAGTGTTACTAACACATCTACTTTGGGGATGCCGGTTTTTTCAGCAATGTTGTTAATCAAATCAGCTTTTCTCATAATGAAGCGGAGGATTACTTGTTTTCAAAGTTATTAAATAAATTTTAATTGCTGAATTTTCAAGCGAATAAAATTTAATATTTTTTGTTATAGATAGAACACTCTAAAAATACGTTTATTTGTGCTCCCGTCAAAGCCTAAATCGCTGCAATTCAGCACGAATAAAGACTTCCGGGACACGAATATATAGAAAATCATCGACATATATAAATTATTTTGAGCAAATGACCGATACAAAGAGATTTTTTACTGACTGTCTCATGACCTGGAACCGGCGTCAAAACACCCGGACCATGCCCTGGAAAGGTGAAAAAAATCCCTACCGCATCTGGCTTTCCGAAATAATTCTCCAGCAAACCCGTGTAGAACAGGGATGGCCGTATTATGAACGTTTCATTGCCGCATACCCCACGGTCGGCAAGCTGGCCGCCGCCCCCGATGAGGAAGTGTTCCGCCTCTGGCAGGGCCTGGGTTATTACGCCCGCTGCAAAAACATGCTGGCCGCGGCCCGCACCGTCGCCGGCGCATATAACGAACAGTTCCCGCAAACCTACGAGGGCATTAGCGCTCTCAAAGGCGTGGGCGCCTACACCGCCGCCGCCATCGCCTCCTTCGCCTTCAACCTCCCCCACGCAGTGCTCGACGGCAACGTGTACCGGGTACTGGCCCGTTATTTCGGCATCGACACACCAACGGACACCACGGCCGGCAAAAAACTGTTCACGCAGCTGGCCGGCGAAGTGCTGCACCGCGAGCAGCCCGGTGAATACAACCAGGCGATTATGGACTTCGGCGCCGTGGTGTGCAAACCCCAGCAGCCGGCCTGCAAAAGCTGCCCGCTGGCCGCCCGCTGCGAGGCCTACCAGAAAGGGCTCACAGACCTGGTACCGGTGAAGTCGAAAAAGCTCGTCATTAAAAAAAGATACTTCCATTACCTCCTGCTGCACCAGCAAGACCGTTTCTTCATCCGCAAACGCACGGCGAAAGACATCTGGGAAAACCTGCACGAATTCGTGCTGATCGAGACCTCCGCCCCTGCCGCCGCCGAAACGGTACTGCAATCGGACGATTTCAGGCGGCTCATTGGTAAATACCCCTACAAAATAACGGCTCCCGCTGTAGAAATAAAGCAGCAGCTCACGCACCAGACCATTCATGCCCGGTTTCTGCAACTGGCGGTGCCCCCCGCATTCAAAACGCCGGAAGGATACCTGCAGGTATCTGAGGATCAATTAAAAAATTACGCTTTCCCGAAAATCATCGTGGATTACCTCCAACGTTGACGGATACCGCCGCGTTTGGTACCATCCCCTGTATCCCTGTACAGGAGTGTAAAAATTTGATGTGTTGAATGGAAAAAAATATTAACTTTAGAAAGGTTGACCGTGAGCAGAATAAATTATAATAGGACAGATTAAAACCTACAATTATGAGAGGTGTTAATAAAGTAATCCTGATTGGCAATCTTGGCAGAGACCCCGATGTTCAATTCCTGGAAGGTAATATTGCAGTAGCTAAATTCTCCCTGGCTACGACAGAAACGTTTAAAGACCGCGCCGGCAAGCTCATTTCACAAACAGAATGGCATACCGTTGTACTCTGGAGAGGACTTGCCGAACTGGCTCAGAAATACCTCCATAAAGGCAGCCTGGTATATATTGAAGGGCGCCTGCGCACCCGGAGCTGGGAAGACAAGGAAGGCAACAAGAAATTTGCCACCGAAGTTGTAGGCGATAACCTGGTGATGCTCGACAAACGGATGGATGTTAACAATGGCGACCACCCGCTTCCCCACCACCATTCCACCGGCGCCGGCAGCTCCTCTTCCAGCCAGAGCCATGGCGAAGGCTATACCGGCATAGAAATTCCGCCCATGAGCGAACCGGCCGACGACCTGCCGTTTTAACCCGGCCGGACTACCCAGGTTTTACAGAGAATATCCGCCCGTAACGGTACATTCTTTATATTTGCATGCGGGAAAGCGATTCAACTAAAGCGAACTGAATTTCTTTCCCATTATTTTTGACCAAAGCTTAAATATCTTGGTTCACCTATCGGCTGGTATTTTACCGTTCAAGAGCGTTTTGTTACAAGTGCCGGCATCTCCGTCGCTGAATATTGTGGTGTTTCTCGGCGTTATCTTTATTGTATTGCTGCTCACTTTCATTGTTTCCGGAGCGGAAGTGGCCTTCTTTTCCCTGAATTACAAGGATTTGAACGTGCTCAAAACCCGGCAGAACAACGCGGGTAAAATGATCACGCGGTTGCTGGAAAACCCGAAATCGCTGCTGGCATCGCTCCAGATCGCCAACATCCTCTTCAACATCGCCTTCATTTTCATCACCAACTACCTGATTTACCAGGTGGAAAGCCTGCAGCACCTCGCCTTCGTTTCATTCGTGGTGCGCATCGCCGTGATTACCCTGATACTGCTGTTTTTCGGGCAGATACTCCCGCGGGTATGGGCCACGCAGAACAATATGCGCTTCGCCACCTACTTCGCCTGGTTCGTGCATATCATTCACGCCACCCTGGAGCCCGTCAGCAACTTCTTCGTGAACCTGAGCGAAAGCATCGAAGCCCGCCTTTTTCACCGCAACACCCGCCCCATCAATTACCAGGAAATAGACGAGGTGATTGAAATGAGCGTGGAACCGGGCGCCTCCCAGGAAGAAAAGAACATCGTGCGCGGCATCCTCAAATTCGGCAACATCGCCGTGAAACAGATCATGCGCACCCGCCTCGACGTAAACGGCCTCGAATACGACGCGCCGTTCAGCGAAGTGGTGAAACAGGTGGCCGACCTCCATTACTCCCGCCTCCCCGTCTATAAAAACAATCTGGATACCATCGTGGGCGTGGTGCACACCAAAGACCTGCTGCAGCACCTGGGCAAGGGAGATTCGTTCGACTGGCATGAAGTGCTGCGCCAGCCCTTCTTCGTACACGAACATAAACTCATCGAAGACCTGCTCAACGAATTCCAGACCCGCCATATGCACTTCGCCGTGGTGGTAGACGAATTCGGCGGCACCTCCGGCATCGTCACTCTCGAAGATATCATGGAAGAAGTGATCGGCGATATCAAGGACGAGTTCGACGAAGAGGAATTCAACTTTAACAAGGTCAACGACCATACCTACGTTTTCGAAGGCAAAACCATGCTGAACGACGTTTGCCGCATCCTGAACATCGCCCCGGACACCTTCGAGAGCGTGAAAGGAGAAAGCGACTCCATCGGCGGGCTCATCCTGGAACTGTCCGGCAAATTCCCGGAAGAAAACAGCGTGATCACGTTCGGCAATTTTGATTTTACCGTGCTGGAAGTCACCAAAATGCGCATCCAGAAGGTACAGGTGACCATTAAATCCGGTGTTGAAACGGAATGAGAGCAATGATCTATTTTCTCGCAGCGCTGCCCTTCCTGCTGGCCGCCTGCGCCCGCCAGGGCTCCACGCCCAAGCCCCGGGGCTACTTCAGGATAGACTTGCCTGAAAAGAAATACCAGACCTTCAACGAACCGGGCTACCCGTACACGTTCGAATACCCGGTGTACGCCAGCATCGTCAAAGACACCCTGTTCTTCGACGAAAAAGCGGAAAACCCCTGGTGGATCAACATCGACTTCCCCGCCTTTAACGGAAAAATTTACATGAGCTACAAGCAGGTGGGCGCCCAAAACAGCCTCGACAAGCTGGTGAACGACGCCTTCAAGCTCACTTACAAGCATACGTACAAGGCTGAATCCATCGAAGAACAGGACATCCATACCCCTCACCGGGTACACGGCCTGTTTTACGAGGTGGGCGGCAACGCCGCTTCGGCCAAGCAGTTTTACGCCACAGACTCCGGGCGTCATTTTTTGCGCGGAGCGTTGTATTTTTACGCACCGCCCAACGCGGACTCCCTGGCGCCGCTGCACCGCTTCCTGGAGGAAGACATGTGGCACCTGGTCAAAACCCTGCAATGGAAAGCTAATTGAGAGCAAGATGATAGTGATTGATGATAAATATATCAGTGACGAGGTGGTGGAAAAAAACTTTGTGTGCAACCTCACCGCGTGCAAAGGCGCCTGCTGCGTGGCAGGCGATTGCGGCGCCCCGCTCGACGAGGCGGAGCTGCCCATCCTGGAAAAAATATTCCCTAAAGTGAAGCCGTACCTGCGAGAAGCCGGCATCGCCGAAATAGAGAAAACGGGCTTTCATACCTGGGACGATGAACATGGGCATGTAACGCCCATCGTGAACGGCGCCATCTGCGCCTACGCCACCATCGACGAGCTGGGCGTGGTGGGCTGCGGCATCGAAAAGGCGTATAAAGACGGCGTCATCGATTATAAAAAACCCATCTCCTGCCATCTGTATCCCATCCGCATCACCAAATACGAAAGCTTTGAGGCGGTGAATTACGATAAATGGAGCATCTGCAAACCTGCCTGCAAACTGGGCAACCAGCTGCAGGTGCCGGTATACAAATTTTTAGAGGAAGCCATCACCAGGAAGTACGGGGCCGAATTTTATGCCATGCTGGATAAAATCGCCACCAAACAGCACCTGGAGGAAGAAGATATTTGATACAATTTTTTTGTTTACTGATACAATAGCTGCAATCTTTTGCGCAGCAAAACACCCGAACACTTTTTGACTATCTTTACAGGTATATGAACAAGACGGCAAGCACCTTTCTTTCCGAAAGTGAAATAAAAGCGGCTGATCTCGGTCACCGCAATACGATCAACTTCAACATCAGCAAATACAACGCTGCGGTGAAGAACGGCAAGCTGCAGTTTGCCGACCTGGCCACCGCCAGGGAACGCGCGAAGAACGTGAAGTGGAAGGCCATCGAGCACCTCGACAAACACCTGGAAGATTTCGAGATGCACTTCATCAGGCGGGGCGGCAAGGTGATCTGGGCCGAAAACGCCGAACAGGCGCGGGAAGAGATACTGGCCATCTGCAAAGCCAAAAACTGCAAAACCGTGGTGAAGAGTAAGTCCATGGCCACGGAAGAAATCCACCTCAACGACTTCCTGCAGGAAAACGGCATCGAAAGCATCGAAACAGACCTCGGCGAATATATCCAACAGCTCGACGACGAGCCGCCTTACCACATCGTGACGCCTGCCATGCATAAAAGCAAGGAACAGGTGGCGCAATTGTTCGCGGAAAAGCTCGGCTCCGACCCCAAGCTCTCTCCTGAAGAACTGACGCTGGTGGCGCGTGAAAAGCTCCGCCAGAAATACCTCGAAGCGGAAGTAGGCATTACGGGGGCCAACTTCATCATTGCAGACATCGGCGGCATTGCGGTAACGGAGAATGAAGGGAATGCCCGGCTCAGCACGTCGTTTCCCAAAACCCACATCGCCCTGGTAGGTATCGAGAAGGTACTGCCTTCGATCACCGATCTCGCCCTGTTCTGGCCGCTGCTGGCCACATACGGCACCGGGCAGCGGATCACGTCGTACAACACCATCCTCTCAGGCCCCCGCCAGGAGGGAGAAACGGACGGCCCGGAGGAGATGTACGTCATCTTTATCGACAACGGCCGCACCAACCTCCTGAAAGACGTGGAAGCGCGCGAAGCGCTCTACTGCATCCGCTGCGGTTCGTGCCTGAACGCCTGTCCCGTGTATAAAAACATCGGCGGCCATACTTACAAAACCACCTACAGCGGCCCCATCGGCGCCGTGATCACCCCGCACCTGCAGGGTATCGAAAAATACATGCACCTCAGCTTCGCCTCATCGCTGTGCGGCAACTGCACGGAGGTGTGCCCCGTGCGCATCAACCTGCACGAACTGCTGCTGCATAACCGGCATAAAGCCGTGGAGGAACATCATACCTCCGGCGGCGAAAAACTGGGCTGGTTCGGCTGGAAGCAGGCCTGCCTCAGCCGGCGCATGATGAACCTGGTAGGCGGTAAAACCAAAAACCTCGTGATCGGCAAACTCTTCGGGAAGGCCTGGGGAGACGAAGACCGTGGGATGCCCGTATTTGCACCCAAGTCTTTCAACCAGCTCTGGAAAGAAAAAAACAAATCATAAAAAAAGGCGTTCCACCCGGAACGCCTTTTTCTTTACTCCTGCTTCAGCAATAACAGCGGCACGGTTACTTCCGCCTTCGCTTTTTTGCCGTTGGAAGCAGGCACCCATTTCGGGCCTTCGCGTATGATGCGGATGGCGGCCTTGTTGGCCACGTCACCCATAGATTCTATCACATTGAAGTTTTTCAGCGTACTGTCCGGCATAACGGTGAAGGATAAACGTACCTGCCCGCTTTTGCTTTCCAGCAGGCCGGGAATGACCAGTTTCCGCCGCGACTCGAGGTAATTGCTGTATGTGAACATCGACACCGTGGGATGCGGAGCCAGCGTTTTGCCGGCGGAAGGGCTGCTGGTGCCGCGGATCATCACCCTGTCGCGGTTGCCGTTCACCTCGTTGTTGCCCGGCTTGCTGTATCCCGCCAACACTACTTCCTCCAGCGCCTGGTTGCGGGCCGGCAGCTTCACGTTCAGCTGGTTGTTGTTGGCGGCTACTTCCACGTTGGTTTTTTCGTAACCGATATACTGGAAATCGAGCTTCACTTTATTGGCGGGGTCTACCCTGAGCGCAAAATTACCGGCGGTGTCGGTCACCGCGCCTTTATTGGTGCCGCTTTCAACTACCGACACGCCCGGCAGCCGGCGGCCCGTTTCGGCATCCACCACTACTCCGCTGATCAGGCGCTCATCGCGTTCTTCCCGGTGGTTGGGATATTTGTTGGGTGCGCCGGTGATAACCCCTTCCACTTTACCGGGCGCACGCTGGAAGGCGTAGGTGGTGGAATCCGCGGCATATTTACCGATGCGGATGGTATCCACCTTCTCCGCGAACATTCTTGATACGGCCATATTGCTGGCCGGTGGAGGCGGTGCAGGTGCGGCTGCCACTTCCGCAGCCGGCAGCCTTCTTTCGGCCGGTTCATCCAGCACCTTGCCTTTCGCCAATGCCGGCGGCCGGGCGGTTTCTTTCGATCGGGGCGCGGCGGGCTTTGTTGGAGCCACCGGCTTTTGCTCGGCTGCTGCGGCCGGTGCCTGGCTGGCTGCCGCATCCGCCTGCGCCATCGTATCTGCCGTTACCGAAGCGGCGGCGGAGTCGTTCACCCGCACGTCTTTCTGCTGGGCGATTTCGCCGGCGGGCCGTACGGGACGGTTCATGATAAAAATGGCGGTGGTGGTCACCAGCAGCAATACAGCCGCGGCAGCCAGCCATTTGTAATCGAGGCGGCGCACCTTTCCCGCCGGGGCCACCCTTTCTTCCAGCCTCGCCTGCAGCTCACCCAACGCGGGATGCTGATCGGCCGGGTGAAGGGCATAACCCTCCAGCGCCTCGGCCAGGAACGGATCGTCCAGCGCCTGCTTCTCGAGAGCGTGCATCGTCTTATCGTCCAGCGTACCTTCGAGGTATTGCCGGATAAGCTCCGCGGTAGGTTTAATATGTCCTTGATTATCAGCCATTAATTCTTTTCCATACAGATCTTCAGGTTTCTTTTACCGTTCTGTATGTAGCTTTTTACTTTGTTCATTTCGTAGCCCGTCAGTTCCGCCACTTCGCGGTAGCTCTTTTCCTTCAGGTAAAAGAGGTCCACACTCCGTTTCTGTTCTTCCGGCAGCGTTTCCAGGCATTTTTCCATGGCCTGGAGGTTGTTTTCCAGGCTGAATCCGTTATCAGGATGATTATTTTCCCCGGTTTCCATAAAACCGTGCTCGTCGATAGAGACCACACGGCCTTTGACGGCCCTGATCTTCATGAGGCAATGGTTGCGGGCCAGCACATGCAGCCAGCCGCGGAAGCTCTGGATGTCGTGCTGCTTCACTTTATCGATCAGTTCCTCGAAAATCTGCATCACGGCATCTTTACTGGCCTCTTCGTCGAAGTACTTGAGGCATACGCCGTATACCAGGTTCATATAACGCTCATACAACGCCGCGAGATACGGCAGTTCCCCCGTTTCCTTGTATTTCCGGATCAACTGCGCATCGTCGGCTTCCTTCATCATATGTTGCTGTAAGAATGGCATCTGCGATGGCAATAATACAAAAAAAAGGTATCCCTGTATAAACAGCGATACCTTTCCTTATGTGGTAAGTTATGATTAGTGGCGGAAGTGGCGCATGCCGGTGATCACCATCACCATCCCGTTTTCTTTGGCGTAGGTGATGGAGTCGTTGTCGCGGATGGATCCACCGGGCTGGATAACCGCGGCGATGCCTTCTGCTTTGGCGATGCGTACGCAGTCGTCGAAGGGGAAAAACGCGTCCGACGCCATTACTGCGCCTTCGAGGCTGAACTCGAACTGTTTGGCTTTTTCGATGGCGTGGCGGAGGGCGTCGATGCGCGACGTCTGGCCGCAACCTTTACCCACCAGCTGCTGGTCTTTCACCAGTGCGATGGCGTTGGATTTCAGGTGTTTGCACACGATGTTGGCAAACTCCAGGTCGGCTTTCTGGCCGGCGGTAGCGGGCTGCGCACCGGATTCTTCCCAGGTTTTGAAGCTACCTTCGTCGTTATCCTGCACGAGCACGCCGTTCAGCACGTTCTTGAACATCTGCGGCGTTTTCAGCGGCTGCTTCTGCAACAGGAGGATGCGGTTTTTCTTGGCCTGGAGAATATCCAGCGCGGCGGGCTCGAAGCCGGGCGCTATGAGAATTTCGAAGAAGATTTCGTTGATGGATTGCGCGGTGGCGGCATCTACGGTTTTATTGCAAACCAGCACCCCGCCGAATGCGCTTTCCTTGTCGCCCGCCAGGGCTGCTTCCCAGGCTGCCGCCAGCGTGGCGCGACTGGCGATGCCGCATACGTTGGTATGCTTGATGACGGCGAACGTTGTGTCGGTGAATTCGGCGATAAGCTGCACGGCCGCGTCCACGTCTACCAGGTTGTTGTAAGACAGTTCCTTACCATGCAGTTTGTCGAACATTTCATTCAGGTCGCCATAGAAAACACCTTTCTGGTGAGGGTTTTCGCCGTAACGGCAAACCTGCCCCTGCGGCACGGACAGCTGGAAGTAATCCTTTTCGCTGTTCTGCAGGAAGTACCCGGCAATGGCGGTATCGTAGTGCGCGCACACTTCGAACGCTTTAGCGGCGAACTGGCGGCGCTGCTCCAGCGTGGTGGCGCCATTACCTTCCACCAGCGCCTTTTCGAGGTCTGCGTACTGGTTTTTGGAAGCTACGATCACCACGTCTTTATAGTTCTTACCGGCCGCGCGGATGAGCGAAACGCCGCCGATGTCGATTTTTTCAATGATAGCCTGCTCTTCGGACGTGTTTTTAACGGTTTCCTCGAACGGATAAAGGTCAACAATCACCAGGTCGATCTCCGGAATTTCATACTGCGCCAGCTGATCCAGATCCTGCTGGTTCTCACGGCGCGCCAGGATACCGCCAAACACTTTAGGGTGGAGGGTTTTAACACGCCCGCCCAGGATGGAGGGATAAGCGGTCAGGTCTTCCACGGCCACACATTTTACGCCCTGTTCTTCAATAAACTTTTGCGTACCGCCGGTGGAATAGATGGTAACACCCTGCTGGCCCAATGTTTTAACGATGTTCTCCAGGTTGTCTTTATAGAAAACGGAGATCAATGCTGATTTGATTTGCTTTTGCATGCAAGGAAATAATTAGAGATTTATAACAAAGGCTCCGTTGTCAGGAACCGAAAAGCAGCGCAAAGGTAGTTTGTTGCAGGCACTTTTCCACTTCCGGAGCAGGAAAGGTGGACAGGAGGCATCAAAAATTATTTTTTTGTATATGAAAAATTCTTCAAACCGGGCGATCTCCTCCGGAGCGCCTTTTGACAGGATGATGTAATCGACCTTTATTTTGCGGGCCGGCGGGAAGGGCGGCAACATGCCGTCCCACAACAGCACCCGCGTTCCGCTGAAGTGGAAGAGGCCGGCGCGGCGGGGCAAAAAGGAGGTGTGTCCGACGTAATAAAGAAGGTGCGTCGGCGCAGTGTATTTAACGAGCGAAGCAGGCACGGGAGCCTCATTTAACGTCTCCGGCGATAATCGCGCCTGCCCGGGTGAAAACGACGCCGTTGTTGGTCCGGGGCGAACCAGGGAGCCGGTATGAGACGGCCCTGCCGGAATTTGTTTAACATGACGCACCGGGCCGCCGGCGTGCCGAAGCGGAAGCTCGGTTGCCGTATCTGCCACCAGCACGCTATGCCCCCGGTGAATCCACTCTACGAGCGACCGGCGGGGCGATTGATAAACGATCAGTATGGGGTGGCGATATACTTTAATCCGGTGCAGGGCGCCAATAACGGTGAATGTCAGCAACGCCGCCAATGCCCACCAGCAGGCGGTCTTCAGCCGCAGCAGCCACCAGGCGCAGCACGCAATGGTGAATACATAAAGGCATAACATCTGGGCAAAATCCATATAGATATTGGCGGTAACCGCACCGGGCGCCGCGTCTATCCGCCGGATCATCCAGTTCATGCCGGCTATGCCCCATTGAAGCAACGGCCCCAGCACGCCGCCCAGCCAGGGAATGGCCACCAGCAATATTTCACCATACAGCAACAGCGTCGACAACGGAACGGCCACCAGGTTGGCGGCCAGGAAATAATTCGGGAACTGCCGGAAGTAAAACAGGCACACCGGCCAGGTGAAAACCTGCGCCGCCAGCGATACCGCTACCATCTGCCAGATTTTGTCGAGCCATTTGTTGGGGATCATCCAGGCATCGTACAGTGGTTTGTAGCAAAGCACAATCCCCGCCACGGCCAGGAACGACAACTGGAAACCCGCATCCAGCAGGAAATACGGCTGATAGCACAATAACAGGAACGCAGCGCCGGCCAGTGTGTTGAATACATCAGAATGCCGGCTGATCAGGAACTGGCCGGTGGCGATGGTGGTAAACATCACCGCGGAGCGCAACACGGATGCCGAGGCGCCGGTCAACAGCGAAAACGCCCACAGCACGGCGATCAGCAGCAAGGCTTTGCCGGCTTTGGCGATGCGGTGTTCCGGCAACCAACGCAGCAGCTGCAGCAGCGTAATATAGATAAGGCCGAGATGCAGGCCGGAGATGGCGATAATGTGCACTACACCGGTATTGGTGTAGGACTGCACGATGTCGGGATCCAGCTCCTGGCGGTAACCGATCAGCAGTGCCTGTGCCACGCCGTATTCTTCGCGGTGCGGGATATACGCTTTGAGCGTTCGCAGGCAGTAATCTCTCGCGGCTGCCAGCCAATGGCCGGCCGTATGCCCGTCATTGCCCGGCAGCCGCCGCCAGTTCAAAGGGCTTAGAAACGCCTGGTGATACAGGTTACGGTAACTGCAGTAGCGGGCATAGTCGAACGCGCCGGGATTGCCGCTTCCCTGAATAACGCGAACGGCCGTATGCAATACGAGGCGGGCGGCGTAGGGTAGCTTTGGCTCTTCGCGGAAGTACAGCAATATTTTCCCTGTGCAGGCCCGGCCGTCTATATGCAGCACCTGCGCCTCCGCTTTCCATGATTTCGTTTTTCTGACCGGCTCTTCCATCAGCCGCACGATCAGTGTGGAAGTGTCTTTCACCACGTGGCCGAACCAGCCGGCCCGGTGGCGGACGTCCGCCTCGTACATCAGCGCCATGCCGAGCCCAAACACCATCCCCGCAACGCACGCACCCCGGGCATACCGGAGCCTGAACCGCCACACCAGCGGTAACCATGCGGGCAGGCACCAGCCAGCGCAACAGATCGTCCATAACCACCAGGGAAAAATACCGGTGTATAACCCGGTAGTGACGCCGGCCACCAGCGGTGCCAGCAAACGCAGGAAGGGCGCGGCCTTCCAGAGATTAACAAACATAGTTCACAAACAATGGTACCCGCTGAAATTAAGGATTTTTTTTGACCGGCGCTTCATGCGGGGGAGATCAATGCTACATAGCGATACCGGCGTGTGATGCAGGGAAAACAGCGAACGGCGGGGTTACGGCATGGGGGGATAACATAAAAAAAGGCCGGCCTTCAGGGCCAGCCTTTTCGTGGTTATGTTCAACACCTTATTTGCTCAGGTGCATGCTTCTTTCTTTATACAGCGTGCGGAAGTACGGGTCGCGGAGGTCTTTGATGAAGCGGATGGCTTCGCCGGTCGACTTCATTTCGGGGCCCAGCGCCTTGTTCACGCCCGGGAACTTGTTGAAGGAGAACACCGGTTCCTTGATGGCAAAACCGTTCAGGTTTTTCTCGATCTTGAAATCGGTGAGTTTGTTAGCGCCCAGCATCACTTTGGTGGCGATGTTCAGGTATGGCACCTGGTATGCTTTGGCGATAAACGGTGTGGTGCGGGATGCGCGGGGGTTGGCTTCGATCACGAATACCTGCCCGTCCTTGATGGCGAACTGGATGTTGATCAGACCGCGGATGTCGAGCGCGCGGGCGATTTTTTCCGCGTAGTACTCCATCGTGGTCACAATCATTTGGCTCAGGTTGAACGCAGGCAGCACCGCATTACTGTCGCCGCTGTGGATGCCCGCCGGTTCGATGTGCTCCATCACGCCCATCACATGGAAGTTTTCGCCGTCGAATATGGCGTCGATCTCCGCTTCCTGGCAACGGTCGAGGAAGTGATCGATGAGGATTTTATTGCCGGGCAGGTGCTTGAGCAGGCTCAGCACAGACTGTTCCAGTTCTTCTTCATTGATCACGATCCGCATCCGCTGGCCGCCGAGTACGTAAGAGGGGCGCACCAGCACGGGGTAGCCCACTTCTTTCGCCACTTCGATGGCATCGTCTGTATTGTAAGCGGTACCGTATTTCGGGTAAGGAATGCCGAGATCTTTAAGCAGGTCGGAAAAACGGCCGCGGTCTTCGGCAATGTCCATGTTGTCGAAAGAGGTACCGATTATTTTGATGCCCTTTTCGGTGAGGCGCTTGGCAAGTTTCAGGGCCGTCTGGCCACCGAGCTGCACAATCACCCCTTCCGGTTTTTCCAGCTCGATGATATCCCAGAGGTGCTCCCAGAACACCGGTTCAAAATAGAGCTTGTCGGCCATGTCGAAGTCGGTAGACACGGTTTCGGGGTTACAGTTCACCATGATGGCTTCGTAACCGCACTCCTGGATGGCCTGCAGGCCGTGGGTACAGCAGTAGTCGAACTCGATGCCCTGGCCAATCCTGTTGGGGCCGGAGCCGAGCACGATCACTTTCTTTTTATCAGACGGAATGCTTTCGTTCTGTGTGTCGAACGCCGAGTAGAAGTAAGGCGTTTTGGCTTCAAACTCCGCGCTGCAGGTATCCACCATTTTGTAAGTACGTGTGATGCCCGCTGCTTTCCGCTTTTCGTACACCTCGTCTTCTTCGCAGTTCCCGAAAATGAGGGCCAGCTGTTTGTCGGAGAATCCCATTTCCTTCGCAGCTTTCAGCATCTCTACCGGTACAGACGCGAGGTCGTGCTCGCCCAGTTGCTTTTCCAGTGTCACGACATCGTTGATCTGGTGCAGGAACCAGCGATCGATCTGGGTGGCCTGGTGGAGGGATTTTACAGACATGCCTTCCATCAGGGCGTCTTTGATACGGAAGATGCGGTCCCAGGTGGGGCGTTTCAGCTTTTCAACCAGCTGTTCGCTCTTCATCAGCGATTTGCCGTAGTAGCCGAGACCGACAGCGTCGTTCTCGAGGCTCTGGCAGGCTTTCTGAAGCGCTTCCGGGAAGGTGCGGCCGATGGCCATCACCTCGCCTACCGACTTCATCTGAAGGCCCAGCGTGTCGTCGGCGCCTTTGAATTTATCGAAGTTCCAACGCGGCATTTTTACGATCACGTAATCAAGCGCGGGCTCGAAGTATGCCGAAGTGGTTCTGGTGATCTGGTTTTCCAGCTCGTCGAGCGTATAGCCGATGGCGAGCTTGGAGGCGATTTTCGCGATGGGATACCCGGTTGCTTTGGAAGCCAGCGCGGAAGAGCGGCTTACGCGGGGGTTGATTTCGATAGCGATCAGCTCCTCGTTTTCCGGGTTCAGTGCAAACTGCACGTTACAGCCGCCGGCGAAGTTGCCGAGCTTGCGCATCATCATGATGGCCTTGTTCCGCATGTCCTGGTAAGCAGTATCGCTCAGGGTCATGGCCGGGGCCACGGTAATGGAATCGCCCGTGTGGATGCCCATCGGGTCGAGGTTTTCCACGGTACAGATGATCACCACGTTGTCGTTTTTATCGCGCAGCAGCTCCAGCTCATATTCTTTCCAGCCCAATACGGCTTTCTCCACCAGCACCTCGTGAACGGGCGAAGCGGTGAGGCCGCGGTCGAGCGCCTCATCCAGATCTTCCTTGCCGTGCACGAAACCTCCACCGGTGCCACCCAGGGTAAACGACGGGCGGATTACGAGGGGAAAACCTATTTCCTGTGCAAACTCCTTGCCTTCGAGCAGGGAGTTGGCCGTACGGGCGGGCGCAACGGGCACGCCCAATTCGATCATCCACTGGCGGAACTGCTCACGGTCTTCAGCCTTGTCGATCGCCTTGATGTCTACACCAATGAGCCTTACATTATTCTTTTCCCAAATTCCCAGCTCATCTACCTCTTTACAAAGATTGAGGGCGGTTTGGCCTCCCATGGTGGGCAGTACTGCATCGATCTGGTTTTCTTCCAGTATCTGTTCAATACTTTCCACTGTCAAAGGCAGCAGGTAAACCTTGTCTGCCATCATAGGGTCCGTCATGATGGTGGCCGGGTTGGAATTGATCAAAATCACTTTGATTCCCTCTTCCCGCAGCGAACGCGCCGCCTGGGAGCCGGAATAGTCAAATTCACAGGCCTGACCAATAATAATAGGACCGGAGCCGATAATGAGAACAGATTTGATGGAGGTGTCTTTGGGCATCTTTTTTTATTAGCAATTGATAATGAAAAACCATGCGATTTCCCAGCCCGCAGCGAACTAAAAAATCGTGCAAAGCTACGGGAATAATTGGTTTTTATGCGCAGAAAATTTGAAGAAAATAAGATGCCCTGTATAAATATATTTTATATTAAAAATATTCTCAACCTGATTCGTTGCCAGGCGGGTGTTTTTTTGAATGTATCCTTTGCTTATTCCTCTTCCCCCGTCGCATATACGTACACGAGCTTCCACCGCCCGTCTACCTTCTGAAATTCGAAATCCTCCACGGAGGCGGATTCTTCCGTTACGAGCGACATATCATCGTCGTTCAGCGTTTTACGCGCGCGCAGCAGCCCGTATTTATTCACGAGCTCGCCGCTGACGGGCAATGCGAGATAGGCATTAAAAAAAGCCTGAAACTCGTCGCGGCCGATGGTTTGCACGGCTGTATCGGTGAGGCTCTTTTTCACCACCAGCGGAAATTCCGTGCACTGGCTCAACACCTGGTAATCTTTCTTGACGATTGCCGTGTACAATTTCTTCCAGAAAATTTCGAATTCCTTCACCTCCGGAGCAGAGGCACGCTGCGCTTTACCGCCCAGCAACAAAAGGCACATTGCCAAAGACAATAAACAACTCTTCATGGTATAATAGGGATAATCCTGAAACAAATATATAATATGCTAATATATGTAATTTGCCGCAAAGCGCCAAGTGGTTCAGCGGAATATGAGCGAAAAAATTCCCGTATCCATAAATGGTTTTCCCGATCCGGGAAGTAAAGAAAGGAAGTGGGGCGTAAATTGCGGGGGATTACAATTTGGAATTGCGATAAATCATCCTTGACTACTGAGAACCCCCTGGTGCTGTGGCCCGCCAAAGGCCGCGGCACTTTTTTTGCACTAGGCGCTCCTGTCCTGCAGTTCTTCCTTGAGCCGGGCAAGTTCCACCAGCGCGCGGTTATGGTCTTCCAGCAGCTTATAATACTTGTCTTTCCAGCTTTCCACGTCCATATCCACCCCACCGTCTTCCAGCTGGCCGCCGCCCATGAATTCCTTCATGCCCACATCCAGCACCTGACAGATCTTCTTCAGCTGGTCGCCGGTAAAAGCCGCCTTGTCGAGCAGATTGTACAGCGCCCTCCGGCTGAGGCCCATGCGCTCGGCCAGCTTGGTTTTGTTCAGTCCCTTTTCTTCGATCAGTTCGTTGAGGCGCTGGCCGTAATGAAAGTCGGACACCGGCTGCAATGGCGTGCGCCGCGGATTCGACCAGGTGTAAAATTCATCGAGGCTGATGCCCAATAATGTGCAGAACTCCAACAGCGTAGCCCGCTTGATCGCCTCCTTGCGGAAATAGTAATGCGCAATCTGGTTTGAAAAGCCCGCCAGCTCCGCAAAATCAAGGATCTTCATGCGCTTGTCGCGCACGATTTGTTTTAGCCGTGCGCCCTCATGAATTATATTTTTGGAGACTGATTCCACTGTAAATAAATTTTGTTATACTTGTACTGTCTGTCAATTAAATGTATGATCTTACATATATCAATATAACATTTTTATTGACATTTTGCGCATTTATTCATCAAACTGACAAAATTATCCGCAAATGGAATCAAAAAAACTTTCATCCTTCAACCTCCTCTCAGACATCCACACTGAAATGCTCCAGCTGCCGAAATCGTTCCGGGAATCCGTATGCCAGGAGTGTGGCTGGAGTGAGGCTACTTTTTACCGTAAAACAAAAACCAAAAAGGCATTCAGCAATGCCGAAAAAGACAAGATCCTGGCGGTGGGCGACAGCCTGCTGAAAAGGCTGCTGGCTCACAGCAATGCCTACAGGCCCCGCTGATGCACAATTGCGTAAATCAATGGGCGGCATCACGGCCTTTAACCCGTTTCATCACCAAAACAAAAATGGACCCATGCAACACACCAACGCCTCCAATATGCATGAAGAACAACTACGAGTGGTCATTACCGGTTTTATCCACCAGCTGCACGAAACTGGCGGCGATTCCATTTCGCATGTGACGGTTACCGTGCATGGAGAATTGAAACACTTTTCTTCCGGGCGCGAAGTCAACGCCATTCCCGTTAGCCGGATCAAGGGCGCCAGCCACCTCAGCTACCAGGAAATGCCCATAGACGCGCCGCTGCCCAACCGGGTAACGATCATCACCACCGAAGCCACCACCGCCTGACCCGAGGCTCTCCTCAACGAAAAAGCAAAAAGGAGCGACTTCCTTTTTGCTTTTTCGTTATTGATTCCATGACGCCTCTTTTCGCCCGACACCTTTGCCCCCTCCTCTCTTGTTTGCGACCATAGCCGCCGTTGCATAACAATATCCTGGAGAACCGCCATGTGATGAACATCCGCAGCCTCACCACCCCGCAGGTGATTGCAGAAATGGAGCAACCGAACGGCCGTTGGCAAAAGCCGCCCTTCGCCTACAACCGCACCATCACAGACATGAGTTTGAAAATCAACAACATCCTGCACGACAGTGTGCTGAGCCACCTGCCGGACGGCACAACAACGCCGGTCCTTCAAACTAAATTTTTCTTTTAAAAACTAAATTATTAGTTTTATCGGCAGTAAACCGCTCCCGTATGAAGAAAATACTCCTATCCGCCATGGCGTCATTATGTGCCGTTTCCGTGCTGGCACAGGATAATATCGACAAAGCCCTCCTGATGGATTATTTCCAGGAGCAGCAATATGATAAAGTGATCAGCTACCTCGAAGAAACGGTCAGGCCGCAGCACCCCAACGGCCTGGCATTGCTGGCGAATGCCTATTACCAGAGCGGACAGTTGCTCCAGGCCGAAAAAAATTACAGGCGGGTTCTGGAGCTCGATTCCAATCATATTGCCGCCAACCAAAACCTGGGCGTCATGGCGCGGAGCCAGAAAAATTCGGCGCGGGCCATCCCCTATTTCGAGAAACTGCTGCGCCTGCGGCCCGGCAATGCGGCTTATTATAAACAGCTGGCTTATGCCTGTTCTGAAGTGGTGGGTGAAGCGGACACTGCCTTTTATTACATGAAACAAGCGCACCGCCTCAACCCGAAAGACGTGAATGTCGTTACGTTCCTCGGTTCGGAGTTCATTGACCGGAAAGACTATGCCGCGGCAGATAGTGTATTGAAGACATATTACGCGTTCGACAGCTCGCAGGTGCCGGTGAGTTACCTGCTGATACGCTCGGCTTACCAGCAGAAAAAGTTTCGTGACGTTACCTTTTACGGCGAGCCCCTCATCACACGGAAAGAGCTGCACCCCACGGCCCTGATGTTTCTTTCCGTATCGCACTATGCGCTCAGGCAATACGACAGTTGCATCCGCGTGCATGATGAAATGCTGGTGATGGCCGGCGCGGCGCCGGAAACAGTGAAGTACTACGCGGCACTGGCCTATGCCGGCAAAATGCGGTACGACAGCAGCAACGCGCTTTTGCAGCAATGCATCGAAATGGCCAAATCGAAGTCGCTGGACAGTTACTACACGGCGCTGGCGGATAACTACGAGCAGATGAAACAATACAAAACCGCCATCGCGCATTACGACACGGCCTATTTTCTTTTCCACGAGCCCATGCGCCAGTACGGCATTGCCCGTATTTACGACCAGTATATGCAGGACCCGGCGAAGGCCAAGCGGTTCTACCAGCAGTTCGTTAAAAATGCGAAACCTGAGGGGAAAGACGCGATCAATGTGCACAATTACGCGAAAGAGCGTATAAAGAACCTTTAAAATTCACTGGTGACTATACAAGCAGATGGCGGCTCACGTGAGTCGCCATTCTTTTTTTTATTATATTAAATTCAACATTCTTGATAGTAAATTCGATAATCTTCAATCTTTATTCACTAAATTTAAGCCCCGTTTACAAAAACTGTTATAAACTAATAAATCGTTCTGGGAATCATGTCGTACCCATATCAACTCAAGAGTTTTGAAGATTATCAGCAAGCCTGGCAGCATAGCGTGACCGACCCGGAGGGGTTCTGGGCGAACGTAGCCGATCATTTTTACTGGCGCAGGAAGTGGGACAAAGTGCTGGAATGGGATTTCAAGCAACCGGATGTGAAATGGTTTACCGGTGCGAAACTCAACATTACCGAAAACTGTCTTGACCGCCACCTGGGTACGCTGGGCAATCAGCCCGCCATCATCTGGGAGCCGAATGACCCAGAAGAAAGGCACCGCATTCTGACCTATCGCGAATTGTACAATAAAGTGTGCCAGTTTGCCAATGTGCTGAAAAATAACGGCGTCAAAAAAGGCGACCGCGTATGTATCTACATGGGCATGATACCCGAGCTGGCGATTGCGGTGCTCGCCTGCGCCCGCATCGGCGCCATCCATTCGGTGGTGTTCGGCGGCTTCAGCGCGCAGTCTATCGCCGACCGCATCCAGGATGCGCAGGCAACACTGGTGATCACGTGCGACGGCGCGTTCCGCGGCGCGAAGGACATTCCCCTGAAATCCGTGATAGACGATGCTTTGATGGCTTGCCCCTCCGTTAAAAAAGTGATCGTATGTACCCGCACCCGCACGCCGGTGAGCATGCTCAAAGGCCGCGACGTATGGTGGGAAGATGAGATCAAGCAAGTGGAAACCATGGGCAACCCGCCTGTACCGGCAGAAGAGATGGATGCGGAAGACATGCTCTTCATTCTCTACACCTCCGGCTCTACCGGCAAGCCCAAAGGCGTGGTGCACACCTGTGGCGGGTATATGGTGTATGCCAACTATACGTTTATTAACGCATTCCAATATAAACCCGGCCAGGTGTATTTCTGCACGGCAGACATCGGCTGGATCACGGGGCACAGCTACATCGTGTACGGCCCGCTGAGCGCAGGCGCCACTACGCTGATGTTTGAAGGTGTGCCCACTTACCCGGACGCCGGAAGGTTCTGGGACATCGTGGACAAGTTCAGGGTGAACGTGCTGTACACCGCTCCCACAGCCATCCGCAGCCTGATGGGCTTTGGCCTGGGGCCGGTGAACCATAAAGACCTGAGCTCACTCACCACCCTGGGCACCGTAGGCGAGCCCATCAACGAAGAGGCCTGGCATTGGTATAAAGACCAGATCGGCAAAGGGCGCTGCCCCATTACCGATACCTGGTGGCAAACGGAAACGGGCGGCATCATGATTGCGCCCATCGCCGGCGTCACACCGGAAAAACCGGGTTATGCCACCTTGCCGCTGCCCGGCATCCAGCCCATCCTGGTGGATGAAAACGGGAAGGAAATCGAAGGTAACGGCGTGAACGGCAACCTTTGCATCAAGTTCCCCTGGCCCGGCATGATCCGCACCACGTACGGCGATCATGAGCGCTGCCGCACCACTTACTTCGCTACGTTCGAAAACCTGTATTTCACAGGCGATGGCTGCCTGCGCGATGAAGACGGCTTTTACCGCATTACCGGCCGGGTAGACGATGTGTTGAACGTAAGCGGCCACCGCATTGGCACCGCCGAAGTGGAAAACGCTATCAACATGCACGCCGGCGTGGTAGAAAGCGCCGTGGTAGGCTATCCGCACGAGATAAAGGGACAAGGCATCTACGCCTTCGTAATCTCTGAAAAACATGTGAAAGACGCGGAGCTGACCAAAAAAGATATCATGCAAACCGTGGCCCGCATCATTGGCCCGATCGCCAAACCGGACAAAATCCAGTTTGTAAGCGGCCTGCCCAAAACCCGCTCCGGCAAAATCATGCGCCGCATCCTGCGCAAAATCGCCGAGGGCGAGCTGGACAATCTCGGTGATACCACCACCCTCCTCGACCCGGCCGTGGTGGAGGAAATCAAGCATGGAAAGATTTAACGTCACCACCTTGTTATACATAAAAAGGCGCCCGCAACGGCGCCTTTTTCATTTGACAGCGATAGAAAACGATTACTTGCCGAACGCGCCTACAACTAGGTAAGTCTTCAGGTCGGTAGTGCTCATGATGGTAATGTCGTGCACAACGAAAAAACCGCTGTACACCGTAGTGAGGTTTTCGTACGTCATCGCGGATACGTTCGATGCTGTTACTGTGCCGCCGTTGCCCGTAATTTCCGCCGCAAATATGGCGGCATTGGGTGTTTGCACATAAGGTAGCGGATCCCCTGCGGATGGGGTTCTGCCATCGTGCACATGCGTCGGGTACTTCTGGCCGTTAACCGTGTTGGTAAGAGTGACCGTCACTTTGGTGGTGTTGTTCGCCTGTTCGTCGAGCCGCACCGTGGCGGTAAGTGTTTTTGCATGCGTGCCGTTATACGCCGTGCCGGCGCCCACCTGGCCGGTATTAAACGCATAGGTGTATGTTTTGCTGCGCATGGCGGGCGGATCGTCGTCTTTACTGCAGGCGGCCACCGTCGTCACCAGCGCCATGAACAAAAAGAATCCCTGCACGCGCCGCGTGAAATGAAATTGCGTTTTCATCATCAATAAATTTGAGTGTGAATTGATTTACGAGTTATGCACGTGTGCGGTTTTCTAAACTACCATATTTTCAGGAAGGTCAGGGACGGATCACCACGGGGGTTCCCACCTTCACCACTTCGTAGAGCTCATTCACGTCGCCGTTTTTCAGGCTGACGCAGCCGAGCGTCCAGTTGATGCGCTGGTCTACATAGTTATCCCGGATGCCGGAAGCGTATTCCACGCCGTGGATGCCGATGCCGCCGCCAATGTCCGCGCCTTTGCGGATGAGGCCGCTGGCCTGGCGTTCGTGAAACCGCTGGTAAGATTCCTGGTTAGGGTAGTCGAGGTGCAGAAAACGGCTCCAGCGGTTATCATAACGCTTGGATAAAATGCGGAATGTGCCGTTGGGGGTGCGGCGGTCGCCTTGCACGAATTTGTCGGAAACGTCGCGGTTGCCGAAGACCACCTTGTATATCTTTATAAGCGTCACATCTTCATACAGATACATCCGGTAATCGCTTTTATCTATCAGCAGAAATACTTTATCGGCATCGATTCTGGCCGGGTTCAGTCTCACGGTGTACAGATCGTTGTAGTTGTGCTCGAATGCAAAAAGCGGTAATAAGACGATCAAACAGCAATAGCGCCACATTGTAACATAGGTGATTTTCGACTAGATAAACGGAGAAGGAAACGTGAATATTGTGTTAAAAAAAGAAAGGAGCGCAATTCAATTGCACTCCCTTCATTTCTATGCTGTTGTGTTTTTTTAATAGCCGAATATTTCTTCGAGCGATACTTTCTGCACCGCTCCGTACTGCTTCAGATCGTCGAGCTTCACGCGTTTTTCGGACGCCAGGATACAGTAGGAATACGGTTTCCCCGAGATGTTCTGTTCGTGGAGCTTTTTCACGTCGGTGAATTTGAGCCCGTCGATGCTTTCGTACACGTTTTTGCGGATATCGGTATCGAGCCCGAGCTTCTGTGCGTTCAGGTAGGCAAAAATAATCCCGTCCTGCGTGATGCGCTCGGTTTCAATGTCTTTCTTCATGCTGCTGCGGGCCGTTTCGAATGCTTTTTCCGATTCGGGGATCACCGTGAGCAGTTCGTTCATACCGGCGATGGCTTCGTTCATCTTATCCGCCTGGCTGCCTACGTAGGCGAGCACGGCATACCGGTCTGTTTTCTTGCCGGGTGCGGCGTAGAATGCATAGGTGGAATACGCCAGCGCCTTGGATTCGCGGATGGTCTGGAACACGATGGACCCCATGCCGCCGCCGAAATAATTGTTAAAAAGGTTCACCACCGCGGTGCTGGAAGGATCATACAGGTTGCCGTTGCGCACCCAGTTCACTTCCGCCTGCACCATGTCGTAGTCGGCAAACAGCACTTTGCTGGCGGTCTGCTGCACCTTTTCGAACTGCCTGTTGCCCGCTGCTGCTTTGAACTCCGCGGGGAGGCGGTGCAGCCGCTGAATACCAGCCGTAGCCTTGTCCAGCGTTTCCGGGCCGTAGTAAATCACGGTGTGTTTATATGTTGGCAACGCATGCAGCAATTCCACGAGCTCGCCCGCGGTGAGAGCGTTCAGTTCGTCGTTGCTCAGCTGGTTATTAAACGGATTTTGGGGGCCGTATGTTGCGTAGGAACGCAAGCCGCTCATGATCTGCCCTTTGTTCAGTTTATTGTCTGCACGGGCCTTCTGCAGCCTGTTTTTCATACCGGCCAGCACCTGCTCGTCTGCCTTGCAATTATGGATGAGGTGATCGAACAGCTCCACCGCTTTATCGAAATTCTCCTGGAGACCGGAAATGGAAATGGTGGTTTCTTCGGGACCGGGCGACACATTGAAATTGCAGGCAATGTTGTAAAACTGCTTGCTGATTTCTTCCGAAGTGTATTTGTCTGTACCCAGGTATTGCAGGTACTGCGCGGCCAGCGGCAGCTTTTTGTTGCCCCAGCTGCCCACGTCGAAGCGGTAATAGAGGCGAAACAGACCGTTGTCTTTATTCTGCACGTACAGCAGGTCGGTGTTGCCGACTTTACCTTTGGTGATGTCTTTGTTATAATCGAGCCATTGCGGCTTTACTGCTGTTTCGGGCATGTCCGCCACGCTTTTCAGGAAGGGCGATTGTGCGTCGCGGTTTACTTCTACCGGTGTGATCGGCGGCTTGTCGACTTTCACGATGCTCTTGTCTTCTCCTTTTCTTTTATAGAGCAACACATAGTTGTTCACCAGGTATTTGTTGGCGAAATCCATGATGTCTTTCTTGGTCACTTTGCTCATATCGTCGATATAGGCCACATCATACTGCCAGTTGCCGCCCTTGTGCTTGATGAATGCGTCCATCAGCGTGTTGGCGCGGTTGCCGTTGCTTTCCAGGCCCTGTACTTCGTATAGCTTGAAGTTGTTGACAATGGCGGTGATGAGGCTGGCATCGAATTCCCCTTTCCGGAGAATCTCCAGCTGCGCGAGCAGCAGGTCTTTCACTTCGTCGAGCGACTGGCCCTGCTTGGCGCGGCCGCTCAGGGCGAACACGGTATAATCTTTCCAGGGGAGGGTGCTTACGCCGGCGCCCAGGAGTTTCTGCTGTTTGTTGAGGTTGAGATCGAGCAGGCCGGCCTTGCCGTTTGACAGTACCTGCGACACCACGGTGAGAATAACGGCGTTCTTCGTGTCGAGCGCACCGGGCATCCGGTATGCGATATTGACGTTCTCCGCATCCGGGCCGAATACTTCTTTCACGATAGGGCCGGCGATCGGTTTTTCCACAGGCCCTTTATATTCCGCAACGGGTTTGGTTTTCATATAGCCGAACTGATCGTCGATGCGTTTGATCACATAATCCGGGTCGAAATCGCCTGCAAATACGATGGACATATTATTGGGCACGTAGAACTCGTTATAAAACCTGCGGATCGCCTTGAGCGAAGGATTTTTCAGATGCTCGACGGTACCGATGGTAGACTGCTGCCCGTAATTGTGCGTGGGAAACAGCGTGGCCAGCATCGTTTCGTACATTTTACGGCCGTCGTTATCGAGGCCGCGGTTCTTTTCTTCATAAACGGCTTCCAGTTCCGTATGGAAAATGCGGAACACCGGGTCGCGGAAGCGCTCCGCCTGCACAGCCAGGAATTTGTCTACCGCCGTGGAGGGGATATCCTCTTCGTACACCGTTTCTTCCACCCAGGTATGCGCATTGGTGCCCTGGGCGCCCATACCTGTCATCATTTTATCGTATTCATTGGCGATGGCATATTTCGCCGCAACGCCCGATACGCTGTCGATTTGTTTGTAAATCGCCTTTCGCTTTTCCGTATCGGTGTTGTTGTTGTAAGTATCATATAATTGCTCCACCTGGTCGAGGTAAGGCTTTTCTTTTGCCCAGTCCAGCGAACCGAATTTCTGGGTGCCTTTGAACAGCAGGTGCTCCAGGTAATGGGCCAGCCCTGTGTGGTCTTTCGGGTCGCTGTTGCTGCCGGCGCGCACGCCGATCAGGGTTTGAATACGCGGATCTTTCTTGTTGACGCTCAGAATAACCGTGAGGCCGTTTTTCAGGGTGTAGAAACGGGCCTGCATAGGATCGCCGGATACATAGCGGTATTTATAGCCGCCAGACGTGGCTTCTTTCCATGCATGTTTATTTTGGGCAGACACCTGCAGCGAACCTGCAAGCAAAAGGCATAGAAACAGGTTAATAACTCTCATACAGTTGGTTTAAAAATTATTGTTTCCAAATATAAATATGTCCGGGCGATATTCCGGGGGAAACCATGATATTTTACAACTGGAGAGGATTAACGGCTAAAATCAGCGATACAGCAGGTTGGTGGCCACTATGCGGCTTCTTACCACAGGGCCCTGCGGGGTGATGAATGAAGAATCGGTTTTAACGTACAGTACATGATAATGATTGGTTACGTAGAGGTTATGATCGCCACGGTAGGCCTGGAAAAGGCTGTCGGGCATATAAACGAGCGCCTCGGTGGCCTGCGGCGCCGGTAATTTGGGGCTGCTCCCGGGGATTGCCAGTTCTGCCGCCCCGCTCTTCGCTTCCAATGGGGTTGGGTTATCGGGTAATTTTATTCCACTTGCATGCATCATCACAATTCCACACACCACTACAAGAAAGGTTAAGATGGATCGCATACTCAATTGTTTGTGTGTACAGTTTTATATAGGATAAATAGCTGCATGATTTTGTTACCGGGGTTACCGGGTTTTATTTTCCCTTCGAACGGACTGCAAAGTTACAGGTTAGAATCCATTAAACCGAAAACCGACGGAAAAAGGATATTGTTCGAGCCCGTATTCGTGCAGCGGCGTGAGGGCGAAATTGCTGTACAGTTTCACCGGCCCGTAGCCCACTTCGCCCGTCAGCGCAAGGCGCCATTTGTTCAGGTTGAAGTCGTCCGCACGCCTGATTTTGCCTCTTTCCTCACTCACCTGTTTGGTACGGGCCTTTAACAGGTAGCCTCCTGCGAGGCCCATGCTCATTTTGAAGGAGCGGCCGGGGCGGGCGGGGTTGGAGGTATAATTCAGCATGACGGGGATCGTCAGGTATTGTACAAACAGTTTGTTTTTGGAGAATTCCACCGAATCGCGGACAACCGAGGGATAATAGCCCGGCACGTATGTAATGTTACGGGCGAAGCGGTAATTATTCATTTCCAGGCCGGCTGCGTATATCAGGTTGAGTTTGTGTTTATACAGGTTCAACCGCTGCATGATCACCCAAACATTGAAGTTGACAGACTTACCGGTAATCACTTTGAACTCGGCCTGCGTAAGCGGCTCGCTGGCCATGCGGGGAGCAAACCTGTTCAGCGCCTGGCCGGAATAGTCGTAGCTTTTTTCGATGGTGGGCATGTTGTAAAAGGCCGATCCCTGCGTCAACGAGCTATTGGCGGGGTAGAGCGACATGATCATCGCATCGGAATAATTGCTTTTGTCGCGGTAGTTGTTGAAACCGAGGTCTACCACCAGCCATTTGGTATGCAGGTTCTTTTTCAGCTTCTGGCGGGCATAAGCGGTATCCTGGTAGGCTTTGAATACGTTTTTTCCCTGGGCGTTTTTCCCTTTCAGGATAATCAGCCCTTTGATCTGTATGGTATCTATTGCGGCCTGCTGCTGGGCAAAAGCGCCCAAAGCAAACGTGACAGACAACAAGGTGAGTAAAATTTTATGCTTCATATCAATTATATGATTCACCGGTTACGGCCGGTTATTTATTTCTTTTTCTGGCAAACAACCGTGCCACATTGGTTACTTTATCGAGCACTTTGCTTTCGATACCGTTGCCGGTAACGGACATGATGAGCTCACCCGGCGGGTTGGCTGCGGGCGGCGCGGTAGCCAGCGCGGGCTCCGGCCGGGCCTCCACGGAAAGCGGGAGATTTGCGGCCGCTGTGTTTGTTTGTTCGGGTATTTTGCGCACTTCCGCGGTCAGTCCGGCGTCTACAGCAGGCTGCGATGCGGTGGATTCCGTTGAAATACTTGTCAGCGCCGTTACGTTAGCCTTCTCCGCTTCGGGGGATTCCTTGCGCACAGCGACATTGTTGGCCAGCACAGGGGTGGAAACGGCAGGCCGTGACGGGGCCGGCGCCGCTGGTGCGGGGCTGGCCTGAACATCGGATTGTTCCGCTGTTCCGGTTGCGGCAACAGACTGCTCATCCGCAGCGGAAGCTGGCGGTTGGGGAGCCGGTTGAACGGGCGCCTGCTGCGGTTCTACTTTTGCGATGGCCGGATCGGGTGCTGTCCGGTCGGCCGGCAGGATGAAAAAGAGCGCGCCGGCCACAACGGCGGCTGCGGCGGCCCACCAATAGGCGGGGCGCATCCGGCGTACCTGGGCGGAATGGCGGTAAAGGGCGGCTTTGTTGTCGAATCGAACGGCCATATCCGGCTGCAGCCGGGTGGCTTTCCAGATGTCCAGCTCTTTCTGCACGGCCGGATGAGCGGCAGCAAAGCGTTCCACCTCGGCAGCTTCGCCGGCGGTCAGTTCACCGTCTATATAGTTGATCAGGAACGGTTCAAAGTTCTGCAGGTCGATGGTAGAACCCCGGTAAAGGGAGGCTTTTGCATCGAATTGCACCTCTTCGTCTGGCGTGAGCCGGGTGGCCATCAGCAGCTCGAGCTCTTGCCTGATGGGCGGATGCGCATCCAGGAAAGCTTCGAGCGCTGCCATTGTTTCCGTATCCAGCTCACCGTCTACATAGCTGTAGAGGAACGCTTCGTAGTTTGATATGTGAATGTCGATTGACATAATTAACTGATTTTGAATACCATTTCGTTTAAATCACGTTTTCCATCTTCACCAGGTACTCCTTGAGGTGGGCTCTTGCCCTGTGCAGATAAACCTTTACCTGGGAGGGGTTCAGCTGCATAATTTCCCCGATTTCCTCGTAACTGTAGCCTTCGTAGTCTTTCAGCAGTATCAGCGACTTCTGTACCTCGCTGAGCCGGTTGAGGGCCTTTTCTATGATACTACGCGCATTATGGATTTTTTGTTCCGAAATCCGCGCTTCTTCCTTGAATTCCTCTACCAGCGACACCCTTTTGACCTTCCTGACGTGGTCGATCATATTATGGTAAGCTACGGTAAAAAGATAGCTCTTGGCCTTTTCAAAAGGCACATCATTGCAATGTTTCCATAATATTTCAAACGCATTCTGTACCACATCCCTCGCATCCTCCGTATGTTCAAGGTTTTTGACAATAAACCGGAAGAGGTTATCGCTATACAGATCCACGCATTTGTTGTACTCCTTTTCCGTCATCCGGGCGATAGGTGTTTTGAAGTGCTAATTTCCGACATTTTTTAATGAAACCGCTATTATCTGCCTGCCATTGCAGGGGATCCCACAGCGAATTGTCATTAGCTCATTGACAATATCTTCAAAGCACGCTTAGGAAGCCGGGTACGGGGCCAGCTCCCGCCGGCAGGGGAAACCTGGGTGGAGCAGGGAGAACCCCCCGACCGGCCGCCGGTAAATCACCGGAAAGCCGAGCGTACAGTACTTTTCGTCATTATCTTACCGTCTATGATAATCGTATGACGCAAACCGGCAGATAAATGTTACACATCCGTCAAACTTTTTACGATTAAGGCATTTGGCCCGCAGGCCAATTACATTCCTCGATACTTTTAATACCCTAACTTTGTTATACTGAGCTAAATACATCCTGACATGAATCAAAATTTCATCAAAAGATTACAAGAGGAGCTGGATGAAATCGAAGCCGCCGGCTTGTACAAGAACGAACGGATCATCACATCCGAGCAGGGAGCGGAAATTACGGTAGGCGGCAATACCGTTATTAACCTTTGTGCTAACAACTACCTGGGCCTGTCGTCACATCCGAAAGTGGTGGCCGCCGCCAAGGAAGCGATCGACACACACGGTTACGGGATGAGCAGTGTTCGCTTCATCTGCGGTACGCAGGACATTCACCGGGAGCTGGAGCAGAAAATCTCCAGGTTCCTCGGCACGGAAGACACCATCCTGTACGTGGCCGCCTTTGACGCCAACGGCGGGGTGTTCGAGCCCCTCTTCGGCGAGCAGGACGCCATCATTTCCGACGCCCTCAACCACGCCTCCATCATCGACGGCGTGCGCCTCTGCAAAGCCCAGCGTTTCCGCTACGAACATAACAACATGGCCGACCTGGAAGCCAAACTGAAAGAAGCGGCCGGCGCCCGCAGCCGGATTATCGTGACGGACGGGTCCTTCAGCATGGACGGTACCATCGCCCAGCTCGACAAAATCTGCGACCTGGCCGATAAATACGACGCCATCGTAATGAGCGACGAAAGCCATTCTTCCGGCTTTCTCGGTAAAACCGGCCGCGGCACCCACGAATACCGCGGGGTCATGGGCCGGGTAGATATCATCACCGGCACGCTGGGCAAGGCCCTGGGCGGCGCTTCCGGCGGTTTCACCAGCGGCAGCAAGGCCACCATCGACATGTTGCGCCAGCGCAGCCGGCCCTACCTGTTCTCCAACTCCGTGGCGCCCAGCATTGTAGGCGCGTCCATCGCCGTGCTCGATATGCTTAGTGAAACCACCGAACTGCGCGACAAACTTGAGTTCAACACCCGCTATTTCCGCGAAAAGATGACCGCAGCCGGCTTCGACATCAAGCCCGGCGACCATCCCATCGTTCCCGTAATGCTATACGACGCCAAACTCAGCCAGCAGTTTGCAGACAAACTGCTGCAGGAAGGCATTTACGTGATCGGGTTCTTTTACCCCGTGGTGCCGAAAGGGCAGGCCCGCATCAGGGTGCAGCTCAGCGCCGCCCACAGCCAGGAGCACCTCGACAAGGCCATTGCCGCCTTTACCAAGGTGGGTAAAGAGCTTGGCGTGCTGAAAACAACCGCCACCGCATAAACGAAAAAAATATACCTGAAAAAGGAGCGCTCTTAACCGGAGGCTCCTTTTTTATTTGCTTACTTTTGCACATCAATCTTAAAAAACTCAGATGAAAACGTTCGGCCTGATGCTGCTGACTGCCACAATCTGGCTCAGCGCCTGCTCTCCCAACAATGTGAAAGAAGCGAAGAGTTGGGAAAAACATTTCACCAAACACAAGCTGGAAGGCTGCTTTATGCTGTTCGACAACGGGCAGGGCACCTTCAGGGTATACAACATCGACCGCGCCAAACAACGTTTCCTCCCGGCCTCCACCTTTAAAATCTTCCATTCCCTCGTGGGCCTGCAAACCGGCATCCTCAGCGATACCACCATGGTTATCCGCTGGGACAGTATAACGCGCTCCAACCCGGATTGGAACCAGGACCTTACATTGAGCCAGGCATTCCGGCGCTCCTCCGTTTCCCACTTCCAGGAAATTGCCCGCCGCATCGGCCGGGATACCATGCAGCGCTGGCTCGACTCCGTACAGTTCGGCAACCGGAAAATCAGCAGGATAGACACTTTCTGGCTCGACAATTCCCTGCAGATTTCTCCTGACGAGCAATTGGGGATGGCCAAACAGCTGTACTTCAACCAGTTACCGTTCCAGCGCAGGGTGCAGGAGCTTGTGGCCGGCATGATGCTCCAGGAACAGACGCCGAAGTACAAACTCGCCTTCAAAACGGGACTGGGCATTGCCGGAAAAAAACGCATCGGCTGGATGGTGGGCTGGATCGAAGAAAACCTGCACCCCAGCTTTTTTGTG
This sequence comes from uncultured Chitinophaga sp., assembly GCA_965653365.1. Lineage (GTDB taxonomy): Bacteria > Bacteroidota > Bacteroidia > Chitinophagales > Chitinophagaceae > Chitinophaga. The sequence continues at coordinate 32,094 of CBFGZV010000017.1, forward strand.
CTCAACTTCGAAACAGAAGATCCTAACCTGGACATCCCCGCCGTGCGGCAGGAAATCATGCGCGGTATCCTGACCGAGGAAGGTTTTTTTAAAGGCGAGCGCTAAACGCCCCTGTTAAAAAACTTGTTAAACCTTTTGAAGCACGCTTGTAATACGTTATAAAAAAATTATTTTTGAACTGGTACCCCGGCACCGACCGGGGTACGCCGTTTTAACCATGTTAAGATTTCAACACACTGAATACCTCTGGGCATTTGTCCTGCTGATCGTACTCGCGCTTGCTTTCGCCTGGGTAACCTGGTGGAAACGCCGGTCTATCCGCCGTTTGGGCGACCCTGCGATGGTCGAAAAACTGTTTAGCGGCTACTCCCGCCGGCTGTTCACGATTAAATTCCTGCTGCTCTTCGCCGCCTTCTTTTTCGGGGTGATCGGGCTGGCCAATCTGCAAAAGGGCAGCCGGGTGGAAAAAATCACCCGTAAAGGGGTGGACGTGATCATTGCCCTCGACGTGAGCAAGAGCATGCTGGCCACCGATGTGAAGCCCGACCGCCTGACCCGCGCCAAACAGGTAGTGGCCAGGCTGATGGAAAAACTCGATAACGACCGTTTGGGCCTGGTAGTGTTTGCCGGCAACGCCTACCTGCAAATGCCCCTCACCGTGGATTACTCCGCGGCCAAAATGTACCTGAACAGTATTTCGCCCGACCTCATTCCCCGGCAAGGCACGGAAATCAACGAAGCGATCCGCGTGAGCGATGAGGCCTTCAACCGCAAAGAACGCAAGCACAAGGCCCTGGTCATTATTTCCGATGGGGAAGATCATAACGAAGGCGCCGTTTCGGAAGCCAAAAAAGCGCTGGAAAATGGCGTGGTGATTAATACCATCGGTATTGGCTCCCCCACCGGCTCACCCCTCCCCGATCCGGAAAGCGGCGGCATGAAGAAAGACAAAGACGGCAACCTGGTGGTGTCCAAACTGAACGAAGACGCCCTCAAATCGCTTGCCGCCACGGGTAAAGGCATGTACCTGCACCTGATGAACAACACCGATGAAGTGGTGGAAGCGCTCTCCGATAAAATCCATAAAATGGAGCAGAAAGAATTCGGAGAGAATGTATTTACTGACTACAACAGTTATTTTCAATATTTCCTGGCCATCTGCCTGCTGCTGATCGCGCTGGAATTCTTTGTGCCGGAAGGCAGGAAGAAGCCGGCCGATGCAGACGAATTGCCGGGGCTCAAAACAACGTCGAAAGCCGCATGAAAAAGCCCATTTTTCATATTGCCGCCAGCCTCGTGCTGATATGCGCCGCCGGGGAAAGCCGTGCGCAGGAAGGTACCAGCAAGCTGATTCGCCAGGGCAACGCCCAGTATAAAAAACAGCAGTACGCGGATGCGGAAGCCAGCTACAAAAAGGCGCTGGAACGCAATAACAAATCCGTGGAAGGCAACTATAACCTCGGTAATTCCTTCTACGAACAGAAAAGATACGATGCCGCCCGCCAGCAATATGCCAACACGTTGAAAATCAGTCCGCGTAAAGACGTGAAAGGTGATGCCAGCTATAACATCGGCAATACTTTCATGGAGGATAAAAAATGGGAAGAGAGCATCCAGAACTATAAAGCCGCACTCAAAGCCAATCCTACGGACGAGGAGGCGCGCTACAATCTCGCCTACGCACAGGCGATGCTGAAAAAACAGCAGGGAGACGACAACAAGAACAATAAAGACAAGGACAAGAATAAAAAAGACCAGAAAGACAAACAGGATCAGCAGAACAAGCAGGACAAAAAAGAGCAGCAGGATAAAAAAGACCAACAGGAGCAGCAGAAAGACCAGCAGGACAAAGAGAAAGAACAGCAGCAGCAACCGCAGCCAAAGCCCAGCAAGCTGACGCAGGACGAAGCGAAACGCCTGCTGCAGGCTCTCGCCCAGCAGGAGAAAAAACTGCAGGAAGACAAAATGAAGAAGGTGAAAGGCACACCCGGCACGGTGGAAAAAGACTGGTAAACGCTTCTTACAATAAAAAAAGCCGCCTGTTCAGTCATACAGGCGGCTCGTCCTAACTTTTCTTACTTTCTTACTTTCCTTCCTAACAAAACACGTTTTCTCAAACGCGTCAAAAACATGGTTTCCGTTTAGACGAAGTGTAAAATTAACACCCATTTTGTGCCCTCATTTGGACAAATGGGCGATTATCTGGTATTATTTGAACATTGTTTCCCTGAACTCCTGCGGGGAGGCGGCGGCATGATGCCGGAAAAAACGGCTGAAATACGCCGGATCTTCAAACCCCAGTTCATAGCAGATTTCCTTGATGCTTCGGTGGCTGAACGCCAGCTGCCTTTTGGCTTCCAGCACCAGGCGGTCGTGCACCATATCCGTCACGGTTTTGCCGATGGCATCGCGGGTGATTTCGTTGAGGCGCTTGGCGGTGAGGGCAAAGTGGCCGGCATAAAAGGCAGCCTGGTGCTCCGCGCGGAAGTTCAGCTCCACCAGCCGCCGCAACTGGATGATGCGGGCGTCATGGTTAAGAAAATCCGGTGAATTGGCGGCGTTGTGCTTCTTTTCCCTTTCCGCCAGCAATAAAAAGGCATTGAGGTAGTGTTTAATGACGCTGCTGCCGGTTTCGAACTGCACAGCGAGCTCTTGCCGCATCAGCCGGATGATGAGCCCCAAACTGTCTGCCACCGCCTGGCCGATGCGAATGGGGGCATATTCCTGGGAGTCATCGAACAGGGTCGTGAAATCGTATAATGTTTCCCGGTCGTGTTTATTGGTGAAATAAAATTTTTCGGTAAACGTGATGCTGAAGCCGTAAAAGCCGGATTTAGGCAACTGGTGCACCTGCCCGGGACGGAGCAGAAAAATGGAGTTATCCGTCATTTCGTAGGTCACAAAATCCACGATATGCGCGCCGGACGCCCTGGTAAACCATAAAATCTGGAAATCGTGGTGCCGGTGGGGCTGGCCCGCCAACTCCGAATCAAAGCTTTCCACTTCGAATACACTGAACTGGCCCTTCAAGGGTAATTGCTGATAGGGTATGGTATCCACGTTGTTTAATGTTACATATAGTTCGGTTACAAACAAACTGTTACGCCTAAAGCTACTCAATTAATCGCCAGGAGCGTTTACCGTTCATAAAAAATATCAAATTCCCGGGCGGAGCGAACGCTGAATTATTTCCTAATTTTGTCTTTACATCTATATAAAAACTTTCATGCAATTATATTGCCCATCGCTGACCGCATACAAACGCCTGGCCACTCTGGAAGTAAAAGTGGGCGACCTGACCATCGGGAACTTCAACCCGGTACGCATTCAAACCATGACGACTACCGACACGATGGACACGGCCGGCACCGTTGCGCAGACCATCCGCTGTATCGAGGCCGGCGCAGAACTCGTGCGCATCACTGCCCCCAGTAAGAACGAGGCGGAAAACCTGCTCCCTATCAAAAATGAGCTCCGCCGGAGAGGATATACCACTCCCCTGGTAGCTGATATACATTTTACACCCAACGCCGCCGAAGTGGCCGCCCGCATTGTGGAAAAAGTACGGATCAACCCCGGCAACTACATCGATAAAAAGAAATTCGAGCTGCTGGAATATACCGATGCGGAATACCAGGAAGAGATCGACCGCATCCGGGACCGGTTTACGCCGTTGGTGAAAATCTGTAAGGAATACGGCACCGCCATGCGCATTGGCACCAACCATGGCTCGCTCAGCGACCGTATCATGAGCCGTTATGGCGATACGCCCATGGGCATGGTAGAAAGCGCCATGGAATTTCTCCGCGTGGCGGAAGACCTGCAGTTCCGGAACATCGTGCTCAGTATGAAATCCAGCAACCCGCAGGTAATGGTACAGGCTTACCGCCTGCTCGTCCATACCATGCAGCAGGAACTGGGCCATTGCTATCCTCTCCACCTGGGCGTTACAGAGGCCGGCGACGGAGAAGACGGACGCATTAAATCCGCGGTGGGCATCGGCACGCTGCTGGAAGACGGCGTGGGCGACACCATCCGCGTATCCCTCACTGAGGATCCGGAGTTTGAACTGCCGGTTTGCCGCGATATTGTAAAGCGTTACACGCAACGGGTTTCGCACCCGCCGATTCCCGCCCTGCCCGATACCGGCAAACTGCCGTACGATCCGTTCAACTATAAACGCCGCGAAACCGTTACCGCGGAAAACACCGGAGGCAAACAGGTGCCCGTAGTGGTAGCCGATTTCAGTCACCTGCCGCTGATTTCACATCACGACCTGCAGGCTATCGGCTATACGTACGATGCGCCTACGGATAAATGGAACATCGGCGATGCGGCCGCTGATTTCATTTTTACCGGCAATCACATCCTGCACTTCGCCCTCCCGGGTACCCTCCGGGTGATTGTTCAATACCATACCTGGCTGCATGCGGAAGACAAGGAAAAGTACCTGCCCTATTTCGATGTGGAAGGATATCTCGCCGCCGCCGCGCAAGGCCATACCGGCCAACACCTCAACTTCGTTGCCGTGAATGCCGATGAACTGGGCACGCCGCATTTCAGCGCGTTCCTCAAAGCACTGGCCGCAGGCAACAACATTGTACCGGTGGTGTATTCCAATTCGCCGCATGCGATGGCGGCCGTCAGACGGGCATTGTCTGAACTCATGCTGCAACGTGCAGCCCAACCTGTTATACTACGGTGTAACAGCCATCAAACGCATACGGCGGACGAAGCGCTGGCACACTTCGCTATTGAGACCGGGGCATTGCTCCTCGACGGTTTCGGCGATGGGCTATGGCTGAACGGCCGCCCCACGCCGCAGCAGGTCAATAATATTGCCTTCGGCATTTTACAGGCCACCCGCACCCGCATCTCCAAAACCGAATATATCTCCTGCCCTTCCTGCGGCCGCACCCTTTTCGACCTGCAGGAAACCACCGCCCGCATCCGCGCAGTCACCAATCACCTCAAAGGCGTCAAAATTGCCATTATGGGCTGTATCGTAAACGGGCCCGGGGAAATGGCCGACGCCGATTTCGGGTACGTGGGCAGCGGTGTGGGGAAAATTACCCTCTACCGTGGTAAAGAAGTGGTAAAACGTGGCCTGAGCAGCGATGTGGCGGTAACCGAACTGATTAACCTCATCCGCGACAATGGGATGTGGGTGGATGTAAAGTAGTTCTCCGTCAAAAACAAACAGAGGCGCTACGGGAGCGCCTCTGTCAAAACGTAACTGGGGTTAACTTACAGTGTGTACCTTAACTTCTCGTGACTCGAATTGTTTTTTGGGGTTAAATGCAATTCTTAAGCATAACACAAATGTACTACCCATTAGAGGGTAGGACAAGCGTAGATGTACGCAACTTTGCGCGTGTTTTCCCTGTAAATCCATCCCTCCTTTTGAACAATTCCGGCCCTTTTGGTATTAAGCTTGTGATAACCTTTTAAAGCTTGATCATGAAATACCTGCCAGTCATCTTACTCATCGCCTTATTGACCGCCTGCGGCCCCAATTCCTCGAAAATGGGAGAATCAAATCAATCCGGCGATTCAGCCGCTACGGCACCAACAGCTTTGACGGTACGGCCGATACAGGGCTACTTCGTAAAGAATACCGTCAAACAAAACGACAGCGTTACCTGCTGGCTGATCAGCACGCCGGTACAGCAGGACAGCATTCTGGGCGTAGCGAAAACCATGACCAACACTGTTGATACAATTGATTTCTCCCGCGAAATCGTTGCTGCCGTGGTGCTTCGGCCATCCGAACTGACGCAGCATATCGAGCTGTCATCCAGCGAAATTACGGAAGACGAGGTGCGCCTTCATTTTGCAATAAAGGCAGACACGCCCAAGCGCACCTTCACGGCCGCCGCATTGTGGATGGGCGCTTTCCCCAAAACGCCGGCCATAAAAACCGTCAAATTTTATAACGGCGACAAGCTCATGCGGACACTCGACGCCACCGAATAAAAAAAAGGCGCTCCCTGACCGGAGCGCCCTGTATTCGTTTATGCGGTACTGTTAGATATCGTATTCCAGGCTGGGGCGTAACCAGCGTTCCGCTTCCTCCAGGGGCCAGCCTTTCCGCTGTGCATAGTCTTCCACCTGGTCTTTTTCGATCTTGCCCAGCCCGAAGTATTTCGATTGCGGGTTGGCAAAATACCAGCCGCTGACGCTCGCGGCGGGGTACATCGCCAGCGACTCGGTCAGCGTGATGCCGGTGGCTTCGGTAGCGCTCAGCAGATCAAACAGCTTGTACTTTTCGGTGTGCTCGGGGCAGGCCGGGTAGCCGGGCGCCGGGCGGATACCGAGGTATTCTTCTTTGATCAGCTGCTCATTGCTGAGATGCTCGTCTGTAGCATAGCCCCAGAATTCTTTTCTCACCCGCTCGTGCAGGAGCTCCGTAAATGCTTCGGCGAGGCGGTCGGCCAGCGCTTTCAGCATGATGCTGCTATAATCGTCGTGATCTTTCTTGAATTTTTCGAGCCATTGTTCAATGCCCTCTCCCGCCGTTACGGCAAAACCACCAATGTAGTCCTGCTTACCAGTGGAAGCCGGGGCAATATAATCGGACAGGCAGATGTTGGGCTGGCCCGGCGCTTTTTTGATTTGCTGGCGCAGGAATTCCAGGGGCACCTCCGCGCCGTCGATAGCCGTAACGTTTACCGTGTCTTCGCCGTTGGAGCGGGCCGGGAACATGCCAATCACCGCGCGGGCGCGCAGCCACTTTTCGCTGATAATACGCTTGAGCATTTCCTGCGCATCGTTGTAAAGGCGGGTGGCTTCTTTGCCCACCACCTCATCGCTCAGTATCTGCGGGAATTTGCCGTGCAGTTCCCAGGCAATGAAGAAGGGCTGCCAGTCGATGTATTGCGCAATTTCACCCAGATCGTAGTTGTCGAACACCTGCGTGCCGAGCAGTTTCGGTTTAACCGGCTGAAACTCGTTCCAGTTGACGGGTACTTTATTGGTGCGTGCATCCGCAAGGGAAAGGTATTGTTTTACCGGCTTCTTGTTGCGGAAGGCATCGTTCAGTTTTACGTATTCTTGTTTTACTTCGGCGAGGAAGTTTTTGTGCAGCGCTTTGTTGAGCAGGTTACCGGTGACGGTTACGCTGCGGGACGCGTCGAGCACGTGCACCACGCCGTTTTCATATTCCGGGGCAATTTTTACGGCGGTATGTGTACGCGACGTGGTGGCGCCGCCGATCAATAACGGGATATTGAACTGCTGGCGTTTCATTTCGCGGGCGATGTGCACCATTTCATCGAGGCTGGGGGTAATGAGACCGCTGAGGCCGATCACATCCACCTGGAGCTCGCGGGCCTGCTGCAATATTTTCTCCGCCGGCACCATCACACCAAGGTCGATGATATCGTAGCCGTTGCAGCCCAACACCACGCCCACGATGTTTTTACCGATATCGTGCACGTCGCCTTTCACGGTTGCCAGCAATATTTTACCGGCCGATTTTATTTCGCCGCCATGCTGGGCTACGAGTTGTTTCTTTTCTTCTTCGATAAAAGGGGTGAGTACGGCCACCGATTTTTTCATCACCCTGGCGCTTTTCACAACCTGGGGTAAAAACATCTTGCCGCTGCCGAAGAGGTCGCCCACCACATTCATGCCAGCCATCAGCGGGCCTTCGATTACCTCGAGGGGGCGGGCGTATTTCTGCCGCGCTTCCTCCGTGTCGTCATCGATGTAGTCGGTAATACCGTTTACCAGCGCATGGCTGAGCCTTTCTTCCACCGTGCCTTTGCGCCATGCCTCGTCTTTCTCCACCACTTTCCCTTTGGCCTTCACGGTTTCGGCGAAGTTCACCAGCCGCTCCGTCGCATCGGGGCGGCGGTTGAGGATGGCATCTTCACACAGTTCGCGCAGCTGCGGTTCAATTTCGTCGTAGATCTGGATCATGCCCGCGTTCACGATGCCCATGTCGAGCCCCGCCTTGATGGCATGAAGGAGAAACACGGAGTGCATGGCTTCCCTCACCACGTCGTTCCCACGGAAGGAGAACGACACGTTGCTGACGCCACCGCTGATTTTGGCCAGGGGCATCAGCGCTTTGATCTGGCGGCAGGCCTCTATGAATTCCACCGCGTAGTTATTATGCTCTTCGATGCCGGTGGCAATGGCGAAGATATTGGGATCGAATATGATGTCCTGCGGCTCGAAGCCTACTTTCTCCGTAAGGATCTTGTAAGCGCGGTAGCAAAAGTTGACGCGCTTTTCGAGCGTATCCGCCTGGCCCGTTTCATCAAAGGCCATCACTACCACGGAAGCGCCGTAGCTCTGGCAGATAATGGCGTGCTCGATGAATTTTTCTTCTCCTTCTTTCAGGCTGATGGAGTTCACGATACATTTACCCTGTAAACATTTGAGCCCCGCCTCGATAACGCTGAACTTGCTGGAGTCGATCATGACCGGGATGCGGGAAATGTCCGGCTCGGATGCAAGCAGGTTGAGGAAAGTGGTCATTGCCTTTTCCCCGTCCAGCAGCGCATCGTCCATATTCACATCGAGGATCTGCGCACCGCTTTCCACCTGCTGGCGGGCAACGGACAGCGCTTCTTCGAACAGGCCCTCACGAATGAGCCTTGCGAATTTTTTGGAACCGGTTACGTTGGTCCGTTCACCGACGTTGATAAAGTTGGTCTCCGGCCTTACCACCAGCGGCTCAAGGCCGCTCAAACGCAGGTAAGGCTTAATGATGTTGGTAGTGTTCATGCTTAGACTCCTGTGTTCTTATGCCAGTGTAGTTTCCACCACCGGTAAGGGACGGGGGGTGATGGATTTCACATGATCGGCAATGTGGCGGATATGGTCCGGTGTGGTACCGCAGCATCCGCCTACGATGTTTACAAAACCCTCGCGGGCAAAATCTTCAATAATGTGCGCTGTTTCGTGGGGTTGCTCATCATACTCTCCGAATGTGTTGGGGAGGCCCGCATTCGGGTAGCAGCTCACATAACAGTTGGCTATCTGCGACAGCTCTTCCACGTACGGCCTCATCTGGCTGCCGCCCAATGCGCAGTTAAGCCCGATGGAGAAGGGCCTGGCGTGCATCACTGAAATGTAGAATGCTTCCAGCGTCTGGCCGCTCAGGGTTCTGCCCGAAGCATCCGTGATGGTGCCGGATATCATGATCGGCAATTCAGGTTTGCCGGTATCACGGAAATATTTTTTAATGGCGAAAATGGCGCCTTTGCAATTGAGCGTGTCGAAAATCGTTTCGATGAGAAGGATGTCTGCACCCGCCTCGGATAAAGCCCTTACCTGCTCGTAGTAGGCGTCTACCACCTCGTCGAACGTTACGGAACGGAAACCGGGGTTATTCACGTCCGGTGAAATAGACAGGGTTTTGTTCAGCGGGCCAATGGCTCCGGCAACAAAACGCGGCTTGTCCGGATTGCGGCGGGTATAGTCTGCAGCGGCCTTTTTCGCGATGGTAACGGACGCCGTGTTCATCTCGAACGCCAGCTCCTGCATATCGTAGTCCGCCTGGGCAATCACCGTGCTGCTGAAAGTATTTGTTTCGATGATATCCGCACCCGCTTCGAGGTATTCGCGGTGAATCGCTTCAATGATGTCTGGCTGGGTGATAGACAGCAAATCGCTGTTGCCTTTCACATCCGTGTGATAGTCTTTGAAACGTTCCCCTCTGTAATCGGATTCCTGGAGTTTGTAGCGTTGGATCATGGTGCCCATGGCACCGTCAATTATTAAAATGCGCTCACGGGCGCATTGTGCTAATGATTTCATGGCAATAACGTTTATTAGTTACGGTTTACAATGAACCCGCAGGCCGAACAATAAACAAATCTACCTCCGGGCAGATGCAAAGATAAAGAAGTCCTTATTAATAACATAATAACGATGAAGCACATTCGCGCCCCACCCTTACACCTTATCCAATTATCTTATAATCAATATATTACAATTACTTTATAAAAAATCTTCCAAAATATTTGCATTTACTCTACAAATCCTATTATATTTGTAGAGTAATACAACGAGATCGAAACCAAAAACCAACCGTTTAATTTTTTATAACTATGCTTTTACAGGAAATGCAATCGGACCCGGATCATTTGCAGCGTGCTTTTTCCTACCACCACCGCGCTGCTGCCGGCTGCTGCTGTATGTGCCGCTGATATGTTACCCAATCGGCCATCACCCATACACTCACCGGAAAAAGAAAATAACATGAACATCAGGGACGACATCGGGCAATTGAGCCTGCGCCTGGCCAAGCTTGGCCTTCAGGCGGTAAATATTGAAAACTCACTGGCAGACGATACGTTTAAGGTGGTTTACATCAATAAGCACGCGGGCAAACAAAACATCTCCCCGAAGGGAAAGAACAAAAAAGCTTCCTCATAGCTGTAGTTGACATCATGCAACAATTGCGTATTCATAACGTGGAATAGTTACCAGAGACAGGTGTTTTCGAACACCTGTATTTTTTTTTATTTATTGGCGTAGGCCAGGCTGCAGATGCTTACGCTTACATTTTTCTCCTCCATCACTGCGCGTGCGCAGGCTTCGAGCGTGGCGCCCGTGGTCAGCACGTCGTCTACGAGCAGTATGTGCCGGCCACGCACCGCGCCCGGTTTTCCCAATGTAAAGGCGGTTGCAACGTTTTCCCAGCGGTGTGGCCGCGACTGGTGGGTTTGGGTGGTCACTGCCTTTGCGCGTTCCAGCACATCGGGTTGCATGGGGCAGCCCAGTATTCCGGCGATTCCCGCGGCAAGGAGGGCAGCCTGGTTATAGCCGCGGTGGCGTTGCTTCAAGCGGTTGAGCGGTACCGGCACGATGAGGCTTACCTGTTGCCACCAGCTGCTTTGCTGCAGCTGAAGGCCCAGCTGCCGGCCCAGGTACAGGGCGATGTCTTTCCGCCCGTGGTATTTGAACTGATGGATCAGCCGCTGTAAGTGCGCATGGCGGCCAAAATAATAACCGGCGGTGGCGTGCTGCAGTTGCACGCGGCCCCAGAATATCTTTTCCACGGGATTGTGGGGCAGGCGATGGAAACCGGTAGCCGGCAACCGGAGGGCACAGCGGAGGCAGAGCACTTCTTCGCGGCGGGTGAGGTCGAAGCCGCAGCACTCGCATGTACGCGGGTACAGGAGGTGCAACAATGGATGTAACATATGTAAGCTGTTGGGTTAAAACAACCGCTGGTAAACTTCGTCCACTCGTCCCAGCGACACCACTTCTATATTAAATTTACTGAAATCGAGCCCCTTCTTGTGGTATTTGGAGATAAATATTTTTTCGAATCCCAGCTTTTCTGCTTCCGCAATTCTTTGCTCAATCCGGTTAACCGCGCGAATCTCGCCACTGAGGCCCACTTCGCCGGCAAAGCAATATTTATGGGAAATGCCGGTGTCTTCAAACGAAGATAGCAATGCGCACAATACGGCCAGGTCAATGGAGGGATCTTCCACCTTGATGCCACCGGCGATGTTGAGAAACACGTCTTTCATGCCGAAATGGAACCCACCGCGTTTTTCCAGCACGGCCAGCAACAGCTGCAGCCTTCTCAGGTCGAAGCCCGTGGCGGTGCGCTGGGGCGTGCCGTAGACAGACTGGGTAACGAGCGCCTGCACTTCCACCAGCATAGGGCGCAGGCCTTCGATGGTGGCGGCGATGGCCACACCGCTCAGCAGATCATCCCGCTGCGAAATGAGAATTTCCGACGGGTTATTGACCTGTCGCAGGCCGTTACCGGTCATTTCATAAATACCCAGTTCGGCGGTGGAACCAAAGCGGTTCTTGATCGTCCGCAGGATGCGGTAGGCATAGTGCTGGTCGCCTTCAAACTGCAAAACCGTGTCTACCATATGTTCCAGCACCTTCGGCCCTGCAATGGAACCGTCTTTCGTAATATGCCCGATAAGGAAAACGGGTGTGTTGCTTTCCTTTGCGAAGCGCATCATTTCTCCTGCTGTTTCCCTGATTTGCGACACGCTTCCCGGCGCGGATTCGATGAGGGGAGATTGCAGCGTCTGGATGGAGTCGACGATGACCAGTTGCGGCTCGAGTTTTTTGATTTCCTGGAAGATTGCCTGCGTAGATGTTTCCGTCAGCAGGTAAAACTGATCGTTATGAATCTTCAGCCGGTCTGCCCGCATTTTGATTTGTTGCTCACTTTCCTCACCACTGATATACAACGTTTTAATGTTCTTCAACATCAGTGCATTCTGTAAAAAAAGCGTTGACTTGCCGATACCCGGCTCTCCTCCTACGAGTACGAGGGAACCCGCCACTATGCCGCCTCCCAGCACTCTGTTCAGTTCTGCGTCCGGTGTTAACCAGCGCTTTTCTTCTATTGCTTCCACCGCATCCAGGTGCACTACTTTCGGTGCGCGCGGCTGATCACTTTTCGTACTTTTCCACTCCTGCCGGTGCAGCGGCAATTCCTTCTGAACCTTTTCTTCTACAAATGTGTTCCATTGATTACAAGACGGGCACTTACCCGTCCATTTTGCCGATTCATATCCACAGTTCTGGCAAAAAAAAGCCGTTTTGATTTTACTCATGCAACAAAGTAAGCCGAAAAAAAGGAGAAGTGATTTTTGTAGCGGAAAAAGTTAAAATACGGATCCGGAAGGGAGAAAAAAGGGGGATAAAAATCCCTTAAAAGAGAAAAGAGCCAACGGAGGATTCCGCTGACTCTTTCTACTTACTAACCCATTAAATTCAGGACTAAATTACTAAATGGGATGAGAATAAAAAAGTTTATTTAAAGGATGTTAATAACTTTTAAAGTGTTAATTCCCTTGGCAGTCAGTCGGCTGGAACCCCCTATTGTAGCCCGTTTCGCCTGCAGATAATTTTATATAAAAAGCTGTAAAATATTGATAGCTAAGGGAGGTTAACCCGGCATTCATATATTAAATGTGCTTCATATTACACATGTCACTAACATAAAAAATATGGTCGAAAAACCCTGTTTTTCAGCCAAACTGTCAGTGTTAATTTTTTGTCGCTGACAAAAAATATGTGTAACCGGTCGGTTTCGTTCAAAAAATGTTAAATCGGGGGAATGGTAGGAGATTTGATAGCTATTAGGAGTAATTTTATGTCAACAATTAAAAACAACAATAGATGACTCCAGGAATTATGATTGTATCCCTCATTTTTGTGGGTATCAGTATGCTGGTCAGCCTCCGTTTGAAGGGTAAGTTTAAGGAATACAGCCAGGTGCCTTTGTCTTCCGGCCTTACAGGCAAGGAAGTAGCCGAAAAGATGCTTAAAGATAATGGTATATATGATGTAAAAGTATTATCTGCAGATGGTTTCCTGAGCGACCACTATAACCCGGCTGACAAAACGGTGAACCTGAGCCCGGACGTGTATAGCGGGGCCAGTGTGGCGGCCGCGGCCGTGGCGGCGCACGAATGCGGGCACGCGGTGCAGCATGCCACCAGTTACACGTGGCTGAACTTCCGGTCTAAAATGGTGCCGGCAGTAAAAATCAGCTCTTCGCTGGTGCAGATTGTGCTGATCGCGGGTATTTTGCTGGTGAATGTGTTTCCGAACCTGCTGCTGGCGGGTATTATACTGTTCGGGGTGACCACCCTGTTTGCCGTTGTGACGCTCCCGGTGGAGTTTGACGCCTCTAAACGGGCGCTGGCGTGGCTGGATAGTACGGGCATGACTTACAAGGCCGAGCACGACAAGGCGAAGGATGCCCTTTGGTGGGCGGCGATGACCTATGTGGTGGCTGCCGTGTCTTCCGTGGTTATATTATTACAATATTTAATGATATACCTGGGCGCCCGCGACCGGAACTAAGCGCTGCAAAAGATACTATAAGGGCCGGGCTTCCGGCCTTTTTTTATGGCTGAAAGCCTTTAAAACCGGCTATTTAATAACCTGTTGATAACTCTCTGTCAAATTTTTTATTGAAAATCAATTCATTATAGAGCCTCCTCTCAAAAAAGGCCTCCAAATTGATGGTTTTATTCTTTTTACACCTTAGCTTTGCACTCCCAAACAGGGCGAGATTTAATTACTATTTTATTAAGCAATGAATACTTTAAGTTTCAAAACAAAATCTGCTAACGACGCTTACGTAAAGCGCGACTGGTACATTGTGGATGCAACCAACATGACCGTGGGCAGAATGAGCGCCAGGATTGCAGCAATACTGAGAGGTAAGAACAAGCCTTACTACACTCCTCATACTGACTGTGGCGACAATATCATCGTGATCAACGCCGACAAGGTTGTTTTCACTGGTAACAAACTGAATGACAAAGAATACCTGACTTACTCCGGTTACCCCGGTGGCCAGAAAGGTGAAACTGCCAAAGACCTGCTGAAACGCCGTCCTGAAGTGGTGATTGAAAGAGCTGTAAAAGGCATGCTTCCTAAAAACCGCCTGGGCCGTGCGATGTACAAAAAACTTTTTGTTTACGCTGGTGCGGAACATCCGCATGCTGCTCAAAAACCGCAGTCTTTAACTTTCTAATCACACCTGAATAATGGAAAAACAAAAAAATACTATCGGTCGTCGTAAGGAAGCAGTTGCCCGCGTATACGTGAGCAAAGGTACCGGCACCATTCTGGTGAACGACAAGGATTATAAAACATATTTCGCGCTGATCTACCTGCAAAACCAGGTTGAAGCGCCTTTCAAAACCATTGACGCGCTGGATAAATTCGATGTAAAAGTGAATGCACAGGGTGGTGGTATCAAAGGCCAGGCAGAAGCGGTAAAGCTGGGTATTGCTCGCGCATTGTGCGAAATCAACCCCGAGTTCCGTCCTGCGCTGAAAGCAGCCGGCCTGCTGAAACGTGATCCGAGGGCTGTTGAACGTAAGAAACCGGGTAAAGCCAAAGCAAGAAGGAGCTTCCAGTTCTCTAAACGTTAATGATTGCAGCATTCAATTCTTGACCATCAATTTGATTAAAACAACATGGAAAATAATACTTCATTACAGCAGCAGTTACTGGAAGCCGGTGTACACTTCGGTCACCTGAAGAAAAAGTGGAATCCGAAGATGCTGCCTTATATTTTCGCAGAAAAGAAAGGTATTCACATCATCGACCTGAACAAAACCGTTGAAGGCCTGCAGGAAACAGCCGCTGCGCTGAAATCCATCGCCAAGAGCGGTAAAAAGATCATGTTCGTTGCTACTAAAAAGCAGGCGAAAGAGATCGTGGCCGATGCTGCAAAACGCGTTAACATGCCTTACGTAACTGAAAGGTGGTTAGGCGGTATGCTCACCAACTTCGCTACCATCCGCAAAAGCGTGAAAAAAATGCAGAGCATTGAAAAAATGCTGGCGGACGGTACTTTCGACAACATCACCAAGAAAGAGCGCCTCACGCTCTCCCGCGATAAGGACAAAATGGAAAAAGTGCTGGGTGGTATTTCCCAACTGGCACGTGTTCCGGCTGCCCTGTTCATCGTAGACATCAGCCACGAGCATATTGCGCTGGCTGAAGCAAAACGCCTCGGCGTTTCTACTTTCGGTATGGTGGACACCAACTCCGACCCTACCAAGGTTGACTTCGCTATTCCCGCGAACGACGACGCTACCAAATCCATCGCCATCATCGTTAGCTACATTGCAGCAGCTATCGCGGAAGGCCTGGCTGAGAGAGCAGTAGAGAAAACCGATGAGGTGGAGGAAGAAGAAACCGACAACAAAATCCGCAAATTCGAACTGGAAGGCGGTGATGACCGTGGCGAAAGAGGCCGCAGACCGGGTGGTCCCGGCGGCAGAAGCGCAGGCCCCGGCGGTCAGCGTGGTCCTGGTGGTCCCGGCGGCAACCGTGGTGGTGGTAACCGCGGCGGTGGTCCTGGCAGAAGCGGTGGTGGTAACCGTCCCGGCGGCAATCGCCCGGGTGGCAACCGTCCCGGCGGTGGTGGCGGATTCCGTCCCTCCGGTGCAGGCAAACCTGGTCCTGCCAGATAATTACTGAACATACACAGTCAGAATAGTGAATCGTGAATGATATCTGTCGTTCACGATTCACATTATAAATTCTCCCGTAATTACATTTTAACTCAATAAACTGATTATATAACATGGCAACAATTACAGCAGCTGATGTAAACAAACTGCGTCAGCAAACCGGAGCCGGTATGATGGATTGCAGAAAGGCGCTGGTAGAAACTGACGGTGACTTTGAAAAAGCAGTAGACTACCTGCGTAAAAAAGGCCAGAAAGTAGCTGCCCTTCGTTCCGACCGTGAAACCAAAGAAGGCGTTGTAATCGCTAAAACCGCTGCTGATGGCACTGCCGGCGTAGTGGTGTTACTGAGCTGTGAAACCGACTTCGTGGCAAAAAATGAGGAGTTTGTGAAGTTTGCCAAGTCTATCGCCGACCTCGCACTGGCTAACAACGTTAAAACTGTTGACGAACTGAACGCAGCGGCCCTCGACGGCGCCACTGTGGCCGATAAAGTAAACGACCAGGTAGCCAAAATCGGCGAAAAAATCACCCTGAGCAAATTCGAAAGAGTGGAAGCTGCCGCTGTAACTGCTTACATCCACGGTAACTACCGTATGGGCGTACTGGTAGGCTTCAGCAAAGCCGTAGGTGAAGAAACCGGTAAAGACATCGCTATGCAGATCGCAGCTATGAATCCGCTTGCAGTTGATGCAGCCGGCGTTCCCGCTGACCTGGTAGCCCGCGAAAAAGAAATCGCCATCGAACAGATCAAAGCCGAAGGCAAGCCTGCTGAAATGGCCGAGAAAATCGCTGCCGGTAAAATCGCGAAATTCTATAAAGAAAGCACCCTGCTGCAGCAGGCATTCGTAAAAGACGGTAACAAGTCTGTAGCGGACCACCTGAAATCTGTAGACGGCGACCTGAAAGTAACCACTTTCAAACGCGTTGCATTAGGATAATCCAGCATCGAGATATAAAAGGAGAGAACGAAAATTCTCTCCTTTTTTTTGCATATACGTTTCGAGAAGATAATTTTGAGGATGGATTTGTATATTTGGCAGTCATTCCAATACAAATCAGGGTTCGTTCGGGAGAATATTAGATCTTACAATAATTATAGCTGACATGTTGCCAAAGTACAAAAGAATTCTGCTCAAGCTGAGTGGTGAGTCTCTGATGGGAGATAGTAATTATGGGATTGATCCGAAAGTGATCACCCAGTATGCGCAGGATATTAAAGCCGTAACCGACCTGGGTGTTCAGGTAGCCGTTGTAATTGGCGGCGGTAATATTTACCGTGGGATGAATGAGGCGGAAACCGGCATTGAACGGGCACAAGGAGATTATATGGGCATGCTGGCCACCGTTATCAACGGCATGGCCATGCAAAGTGGCCTGGAACGGGCTGGCATGTATACCCGGCTGCAGTCAGCCATCAAAATGGAGCAGATTGCGGAGCCGTATATCCGCCGCAGGGCTATTCGTCACCTTGAAAAAGGCCGTGTGGTGATCTTCGGCGCGGGCACGGGTAACCCATACTTTACGACAGACACTGCCGCCTCGCTTCGGGCAATTGAAATACAGGCCGATGTGATTCTAAAAGGCACCCGTGTAGATGGCATTTATACCGCCGACCCGGAAAAAGACCCCGCCGCAACACGCTACGAAACCATTACCTTTTCGGAGGTTTACCAGAAATCACTGAACGTGATGGACATGACCGCCTTTACCCTTTGCCAGGAAAACAAGCTGCCAATTATCGTGTTCGATATGAACAAGGTCGGCAACCTGCTACATGTGATCATGGGCAGAAACGTGGGTACGCTCGTGAAAGGGTAACCTGCTTCGCGAATGCCGCCTGTCAATGAGAAAGGGTAACCCTGCTTCACGTATGCCACCTGCTTTTAATGAGAAAGGGTAACCTGCTTCACGTATGCCACCTGCTTTTAATGAGAAAGGGTAACCTGCTTCACAATGCCACCTGGTCAATGACTGAAAATATTTGATATAAAGGCCGGTTCAACGGATGCCCGTTGACCGGCCTTTTGCTGTAAAAAACCCCTTTCATCCGGGGAAGAGTCCGCGGATATTTTTTCTGTTCTGTGCTTATGGAGAAAGGATCGTATAATTGATTCATGCTGGTGGCGAACGCTGATGGGAATGCGCAAATGGTAGTCCACCGCCTTCCCAACAGCGGCTGTTGTCGGCGTTATCATCACGAGCGTTCCTGTACGATACTGCATTCCGGGGCACACTGGTTCCCTAAGGTTACAAATGCCGTTCAAAATCTGCCAAACAGCGACGTACGTGGCGTCCCCACAGGTTTAACTGCTGCTTCACCTCCCCGACGTATTTCCGCAATTCACACATTGATCCATTACGGTAACAGGTGCCGAGCCAAACATATCAACAGCGACGTACGTGGCGTTCCCACAGGTTTAACTGCTGCCCCACCTCCCCGACGTACATCCGTGATAAAACTGGTTCATTACGGCAACGGACACCGGTCAAAATCTAGCAATTTGCGATGTACATATCGTCCCCCACTGGTTTTAACCGCAGCGTCACCTCCCCGACGTACATCCGCGATAAAACTGATTCATTACGGTGGCAGATGTTGATCGAGATGTGTTAACAGTGATGCAACCGGCTTCCCATCGGTTATTGCCTGGCAGCTTCCATTTGTGGTACTGCTATGGGCCGGCGCTCCATAAAAAGCTACTGAAGAAAAGGCGTAATCCTCCGCCCGCTCGCAATAACCAGCGATCACGGGCAATTGGTGCATGATAGCCAGTTTCTCCCGTGCTTCCATCCGACTGGCTACTTCCCGGACTTCCGCATTCCGATCCCAGAACTGAAACTGCCGGTCTGCCTGCGGTGTTCTGTATGTTTCCAGTTCTTTGCGGTTGACGGCCTTTAGCCGGTGTTTGATTTGCTGGGCAGTAAACTTCAACAACATCTGCCTGATGTTTTTATGTTCCCAGGCCGGCTGTTTCCGCCATAGCAAATGGAACTCATTCGGCAGAATGACATAGCCATACAACCAGATACGGTTTTCCCGTACCATAAAAGACAGGCTATCCAGCATGATTTGTTTGTGAACGTCTTCCTGCAATAGCCATCTTCCATTTATACAATATGCAGAGAGCATTTCCATGCGATGGTGGTTTATTCAGTTCATGTGCTCACTTCTTCTCCACGGCACCCGAATACAATGCGCGTCAAGAAGTAAAGGCTGCCGGTGGCGGATGGCCGACTCAGACGTTGTTGTGTTGTACTAAATCAGGATGTCTGTCCTTCCGCAACCCAGTGCCATGCAGGCGCAGGCTAAAATCAACTAAATACCTGCGGCCGTCATCGCCCCGGATGTACGGGCCGGACGCCAGCCACCCTTCACCGGCAAGCCTTTAGAAGTCCCACGTGTTTTACGTTTGCGTTTGTATACCGGCATTTTTACTTTGCTGCGCTGTGCATTACAGCATTTCCCTCCTGTTGTCTGTTTCGCTTTGCAGCCTTCATCTACCGCCATGCACAATCAGGCAACATACATTTACGTCACGGCACATTCGCCAATAATGCAGGTATTCGATCATGCATACCGTCGTAAAAACCCATGTGGAAAGTAGCCGGAACACCCCCGGTTTTTCGTCCCAAAATTCAGTGAAAAAAGGGCTTTCCTTTCGAAAAGTTGGTCGTTCCGGCATGAGATGTGAGATGTTGGCATTTGCGTTAACCTTCGCAAAAGCGTTTGTTTGGATATGGTGCAGCGTTTAACAGTAAAATAGTTTTTGCATGCCTCTTCCGTCAAAAGAATGACTTCCTTATGGGGACAGTGGCTTCTCCTCAGGCGCCATCAAAACGCCCCGTCTCACCGGCCCGCCGTTCTTATAAAAATGTGCAGAAATGCGCAGTAAGATCCGGCTCAATCCCTTGCCGGATTTGCATTCGGCCGGTTCATCCGCCGGACTCCCTGTAACTGGTATCAGGTTCTTCCGGCAATGGTTGGGTGTGTTTTTTTTCACAGTGTTGGTTTTAAACAAACAAATCTTTCCCGCAGGTGGCTTACCTGTGCGACCTGCCCTGATTAAATCGCTGATGCATGAACCGGGAATCATTCCGCTTCGGAAGCCCCAACCGGCAGAGCGCCGGCATGTTTGAGAAACATCATCCTGTTCATATTTGTTTGTGGGTTTAACAAAACGATTAACAGGTGCAAAATAATACCGGCCATTGAATTAACAATCGTTCATTCTGTTCATTTTCATTTATGGTGTTAACTCCTTTACTTGCGTTCTGCTTCATCCCCGCATTTCACCGTATCCATGGATACAACCCTCTCACCCCACCGCCGTATCCAGTTCGTATGCAAACGTCGCATACTGCGCCCCGTCGCTTTCTACCGTAATCGTACCCCCCATTTTTTCAATAAAATCCTTGCAGATAATTAATGCCAGGCCCGCTCCCTTCCCCGTTTCCCGCGCCATCTTACCGGGCACGCGGTAATTGAAAATATATGGCATATCCACCGGCAGAATCCCCATGCCTTCATTGGTAACTGTAACGAACACACGATTTTCCTGCTGCCGGGCCCGCACGTATATATGATGCCCCCTCCGTGTATATTTGACCGCATTATGCAGCAGGTTGCGGTTCACGAACTGCAGCATCTCCCTGTCTGCCAGCAGGGTCAACCCCTCTTCCACGTCCACCTCCAGCAGTATACCCTTCTCCGTTATTTCGGTCGCCAGCGGCTCAATGGCCTCGTCCAGCAAATGCCGTACGTCATGGGAGGTTGGTACGAATTCAAAACCCGACAATTGCGACTTCACCCATCGCAGCACCGTCTCGAAGAGCTGCAGCGTTTCGGTGGCCGTGGTGGCAATACTGAGCGCCATTTCACGGAAATGCTCGGGAGGAATGTCCTTCCGCCTGAACAACTCTGTAATGCTGATGATCTGGCTCAGCGGCAGCCTGAAATCATGGGCAAGTATGCTGATCAGCTTGTTCTTGAAATCATCGTGATGCTGCAGCTCCTTATTCTTTTCCAGCAGCAACTGGGTGGTTTCCTTGTATCGTTTTTTCCGTTGCACCGCCACCCGCTGTATCCGTAGAAATGCCAGTAACAGCGCTACCACCAGCAATACGATCACACAAAAAAAGAATACAACCAGCTGCCGGTTAGTGATTTCCAGCTGGCCGGCCGCGCGTGATTGCTGTTGCAGCGCGTTGTTGAGGTGCAGGGCCCGCAGTTCCCTTTCCTGCAGGAAAGTTTCCATATAGTCCAACTCTCCTTTGGCGCGCATAGCCTTTTGCTGCTCCCCGATCTCGCACATCACATCTGCAAAATGCAGGGCACGGGCCTGATCGATTTTTTTATAGAACCGGTACAACGACGTTACCGGCGCCATCACCAGCCTTTTATACCCGCCCGCTACCGCAGCCTCCAGCATTCTTTCACGGTACAGCAACGAGTCTTTCATTTTTGCGTAGGTGGCATAGATATCCAGCTGCGCGTTGCCGTACACCGCCAAATAAGTCAATCCATCCGGAATAGCGTTCCTGATGAGTTCGTTAATCTCTTCCATTGCCTGCTGCACCTGGCCGTTGAGCATTCTCTCATGCGCGAGAAAAAGGCCGGTATAGGCCGTCATCCGCCCGTCGTGGTACCGGGTGGCAATGTCGTGCGCCTTGTGCAGCGCCCAGCGCGCGGAATCCTGGTGCAGGCTGTCTTCCGCAAACACCACATAATAATGCGTCAGTACCGGCACCCACATCGAATCGCGGAGCAGCCTGCTGCCGATGGCAACGGCTTCCTGCAAATAGGGGGTGGATAAATGGGTCTGCCCCTGATAATGATAGTAGGTACCGATGTTGGCGAGGGATTGGCTGATGCCGGCCGAGTCTCCGAGGTTCTGATAACGTTGCAGGCTTTCGAGATAGAAGCGGTATGCGAGGTTATTATTATTCATGAAAGTAAAACAAGCGCCCAGGTTCATATAGGCGTCGGCCAGCCCTTTGGAGTATTTGAGACGTCCGCAAAGCAGGCGGGCCGTTTCTGCGTAATACCGGCTGCTGTCGAGGTGCTGTACCAGGTAGAGCGAGCTGATGCGGTTAAGGGTATTGGCATATTGCAGGCTGTCGTGGCCGTACCGGGAAAGCGACGCTTGCAGGGACTGGATGACTGTTTTTTGTGCGCCGGCAGGGGGGGCGCAGCACAGCAGGCACATGCAGAGCATGGACCAGACAGTCCAAACGTGGCGGGGAGGGGAATACTTTGTCATCTTGTATATATCAAGGCAGTCTAATCCAAAGGTTCAGTTTCAGGGTATCATCAGCCAGCACAGATGTTCCACCGTCGTTTCGCCCGGCTCCGCCTCAATTTGAGGGCTATTTCCGGGATTATTTGTTAACTGCTTGCAAAAGAACCGGCCTGTTCAAAAAATGAACAATGCCCGCCGGAAGCGCCTGAAAATGAATAAAATGAACAGCAAACGATCGATTGCGGTGTAGTAATTTACACCTAATCGTTGGAAAATGGATGCCCTATCAGTCATTCGCCAACCCCGCTTTTCCCCATGTGAATGGTTCCCGCAGCAACAGACCGGGGAATGACGGTCTTTTACAATCGTGTTTTTTAACCAAAAACTCCCTCATATGGAAAACTTGCAAGTTCAGCATTATGGCTGCCAGGAACTCGACACTACTGTTGCCAAAGACATTAACGGCGGATTCCTCGGGCTTAGCCTCACCAACGTCAACGGAAAACTGACGGTAGGCGCTCAATTGGATACCAATTCCCTGCTTTCTTCCGTACCCGGCCTGCCCGGCACCGGCGGCGGCGGTTTACCCGGCCTGGGTGGCCTGGGCGATTTACTGACCCCGGTGACCAACCTGCTCAACAGCCTGCTGGGCGGCGCACTGCGCCTCTAACAGCGAACTCTGTGAAGGCACCCCAAAGAGGCGCCTTCTTGCTTTTTCGCGGCTTCCTTCCGGGGAAGCCGCTTTTTTATTGCCCCCCGCCCCCTTATTTTTGCTGCAAATCACACACCATGAGAATCGTCACCTATAATGTGAATGGCCTCCGATCGGCCATGACGAAAGGTTTCACAGACTGGCTCAGCACCGACCCGGCAGACGTGATCTGCCTCCAGGAAGTAAAAGCTCACCGCGACAACGTGGATTTCCAGCAGTTCGAAAAGCTGGGCTATCAGGACTTCTGGTACCCTGCTCAAAAGAAAGGGTATAGCGGCGTAGCGGTCCTTACCAAGATAAATCCGGACCATGTTCAGTATGGCAACGGGTACATGCAAAGCGATGCCGAAGGAAGGGTGATAAGGGCCGATTTTGGCGACGTAACGCTCATCAACGCCTATTTCCCCTCCGGCACCACGGGAGACGAAAGGCAGACCTATAAATACCAGTGGCTCGACGAGTTTTACGGCTATCTGCAACTACTCCGCGAAACAAGGCCCAACCTCATCGTGGTGGGCGACTACAACATCGCGCATCAGCCGATCGATATTCACAACCCGGTTGGCAATAAAGACTCCTCGGGGTTCCTGCCGGACGAAAGGGCCTGGATGACCAAGCTTTTCGAAAGCGGATTTGTAGACACCTTCCGCCGGTTTCACCCGGAACCGCACCGGTACTCCTGGTGGAGCTTCCGCGCCAACGCCCGCAACAACAACAAAGGCTGGCGCATCGATTACATTAATGTAACCGCTCCGTTACAACACCGCCTCGCCGATGCCCAGATCTGGCCGGACGTAAAACACTCCGACCATTGCCCTGTTTATCTTCAATTGAAACCGATATGATCATCTACAACGTTACCGTAAAAGTGTCTGTCGCCATTAAAGACCGCTGGCTGGAATGGATGAAGCAGGAACACATCCCGGCCATCCTGGAAACGGGCCTGTTCCACGACTACCGCATCTGCCGCCTCCTCGAACAGGACGACTCGGACGGGCCGACCTACGTGGTCCAGTTCCTGACCGATACGCTCGAAAACTATTACACCTACCTCCAGGAACATTCACCCCGTTTCAGGCAGCAAAGTTCCGATACGTTCGGCGACCAGTTCGTTTCCTTCAGAACCGTTATGCAAGTGGTATAAATGCATAACTTATCCACAGGAAATTCACTATTTTCAAGGCCTCACCGCTTTGGTACAATAGTTGGTCCAACAGGGCGTTTTATACCATGATGTATTAAAAGTCAATACAGTAGCGTGTTTCGTAATAAACTACGTGTGATTTTCGGAGCCCCGTTTTTTAGGCCAATCAGCTGTAAACGTTACCTGTAGGGTTTTTCAGCCGACAAAAAAAAGTTTTAAAAATTTGGTAATCTTGTAAAACGCGCTATATTTGCTCACATCAAACATTTTCTCACTAGTTAAATCTTAACTAACTATGAACAAAGCCGAATTGATCGACAAACTCGCCAAAGATGCTGGCGTTACCAAAACCCAAGCTAACGACGCTTTGGATTCTTTCACTAAAGCTGTTGCCGATACCCTGAAAAAAGGTGGTAAAGTAACCCTGGTTGGTTTCGGTACTTTCTCTGTTTCAAAACGTGCTGCACGTAATGGCAGAAACCCCCAGACCGGCCAGATCATCAAGATCAAAGCTAAAAAAGTGGCTAAATTCAAAGCTGGTAAAGCGTTGTCTGACAAACTCTAAGAGTTGGCGACCCAACTTATTTAAGCAAGGAACATTATTTGTTTCTTGCTTTTTTTATTTTTGCAGCTGGCGGCCTTCCTGAAAGGGCAGGTCTTATGCCAAATCATTCATCAATTTTAAAATAATCAAATCATGGGTAGAGGAGATATCAAAACCAAGAAAGGTAAGATCTCTAACGGATCATTCGGTAAAAGCCGCCCGGCTAAAACCAAAAAAGCTGCTGCTCCGAAAGCAGAAAAAAAGGCCTGATTATTCAGCACCTTTATAACGGGGAACCTGGTGGTTTGCTTGCAGATACCAGATTCCCCGTTTTTTATATCAGGGCGCGAGGCGCTCTATTTTCCAGACATCCCCGCTCTGCAGGGTATACCGCAACCGGTCGTGCAGGCGGCTGCTCCGCCCCTGCCAGAACTCCACCTCCCGCGGCTGCACAATGTACCCGCCCCAGTGATCAGGCCGCTGCGGCGCATGCCCGATGTGACCAGCCTCCAGTTCACGCACCCTGTCTTCCAGCACCTCCCTTCCGCCAATCACCTCGCTCTGCGGGGAAGCGATCGCCCCTATCCTGCTGCCCACCGGCCGGGAATTAAAATATTCGTCACTCACTTCTGCGGGCGCCTTTATAACGGTCCCCTCTATACGAACCTGCCGCTCCAGCTCTTTCCAGAAAAAAAGCAGGCTCACCTGGGGGTTGATCGCCATTTCCTTCCCCTTGCGGCTCTCGTAATTGGTGAAAAAAAGAAACCCCTGCTCGTTAAAGCTCTTTAACAAAACTATGCGTGCCGAAGGCCTGCCATCGGGCGAACTGGTGGCCAATGTCATGGCATTGGGCTCTTCCAGCTCGCTTTGTATTACTTCCTGCCACCAATGCTCGAACTGCTGCAACGGGTGCGCCGCCACTTCCCGTTCATTAAGCGTGGCCAACCGGTAATCCTGTCGGAGGGCCGCTATCTTCTGGTTAATCATCTGTTAGGTTTTTTGCAAAATTACGCTTTTAAATACCCCGGGATGCTGACCGGTATCTCTATAAATGGTAATTTACATCTGTTTTAAATGTGACCGCATGCGCGTATTTTATGGCTTTTTCATGTTGCTGACAATACTGGCGGCCTGCCAGCCGGCTACCCCGGGCCAACAGGCCGGCGTACAGGACAGTATTGGCACATCCATCCCCCACCCGGCGCCACCGGCCTATTACAGGCGGCTCAAAGGCACTGTGGCCGGACAGCCCGTCACCATGCACCTCATCAAAACAGGCCCGGCGGCATTTGAAGGCTGGTACGCATACGACAAACAGGGCATCCCCATCCAGCTGTTCCATAATATAGACGATACCGTGCAGCTCTCCTTTTCGGAATGGGGCACCCCGGAAGGCGGCGATAACACCTTCAAAGGTACCCTCTCGGCCGACGGCGCCTACAAAGGCACCTGGTCCGGCAACAACAAAACATTCGATTTCGACCTGAAAGCAGACGATACGGGCGCGGTGCTGTTCGACGTATTCACTTTCTCAGACTCGGTGCGTTTACTCCCGGCCAATCCAAACTCCCCACTGGTGGTGGCGGCGTCCACTGCCGTGTGGCCGGCAGGCGGCGCCGACACAGCGGCGCTGACCGCCATACGAGAGGCCCTTACCCCGAAAGGCATTCCGGAAGATCCGGAAAAGATCGTCCGCGAGCCGGTTGCTTCCTTTCTAAAGGAATATGACGTTGCCCGCGAAGAAGTGGATACCAATGAGCTCAAAAGTGGTATCGGCGCCTCCTGGAACTGGGAAGCGCAACACGCCGTGCGCATAGTCTGGAACTCATTCCCCCTGGTAGTGTTCGAAAATTCCGACTATGCCTTCACCGGCGGCGCACACGGCAACCACGGCAGCAGCTTTACCGTGGTAGACCTGGCGCAGAAAAAAAAGCTCACCCTCGGCGACGTGTTTAAACCGGGCTACAAAGCAGTCCTGGGCCGGGCGCTGGAACAATCCTTCCGTAAAAAGTACAACGTGCCGGCCGGGGAACCACTCGACCAGCAATACCTGTTCGACAAACACATAGCGCCGAACGACAATTTTTTCATCACGGATAAAGGGGTGGTGTTTTGCTACACACCATACGAAATTGCCGCCTATGCCGTGGGGCAAATCACTTTATTTGTTCCCTTCGGGGAAGTGAAATCCCATGTGAACGAGGCATACCTGACTAAATAATTATGAGCATCAAAGATTCGCAGATATATAATCAACGTTTCCAGGAAGTATACGGCAGGCTGAACGAGCGCCAGCGCCAGGCGGTGGATAATACCGAAGGCCCCGTGATGGTTATTGCCGGGCCGGGCACGGGCAAAACCCAGATACTCGCCTCACGTATCGGCAAAATCCTGATGGACACGGATTTTCTTCCGCATAACATTCTTTGCCTCACCTATACGGATGCCGGTACCGTGGCCATGCGGCGGCGGCTGACCGACTTTATCGGTCCCGATGCCTATCGCGTCAACATCCACACGTTTCACTCCTTTTGCAACGACGTTATTCAGGACAACCTGTCGCTTTTTGATAAAAATGTGCTCGATCCCATTTCCGAGCTCGAAAAAATTCAGCTGCTTAAAACCCTGATAGACGGGTTTTCGAAAGACAATCCCCTCAAGCGCTACCGCGGCGATGTGTATTTCGACATGCGCAACCTCGCGAGCCTCTTTTCCACGATGAAGCGGGAGGGCTGGACCGTGCCCTTCATCCGGGAAAAAGTGGAGTCGTATGTCAATGACCTCCCGCAAAACGAGGAATACATCTATAAAAAAGCCAGCGGCCGCTTTAAAAAAGGCGACCTGAAAGAAGACAAGCTGAACGCCGAAAGGGAGAAAATGGCCCGTTTGCTGGCCGCCGTGGAGCAGTTCGACATCTTCCAGCAAATGATGCTCAAAGCCAACCGGTACGACTTTGATGACATGATCAACTGGGTGATACGGGCCTTTGAGCAAAATCCCAACCTCCTGCTCGACTACAAGGAGCGCTTTCAATATATACTGGTCGACGAGTACCAGGATACCAGCGGTACGCAGAACCGCCTTATCGAGCTGCTGACGGGCGGGGAAGAGAAACCCAATGTGTTTGTGGTGGGCGACGACGACCAGTCGATTTACCGCTTCCAGGGCGCCAACATCGAAAACATGGAAGAGTTCGCCCGCAAGTTTTCCGACGACCTGCTGGCCGTGGTGCTGACGCAAAACTACCGCTCCGTGCAGAACGTGCTGGACATATCCATGACCCTGATCGAAAAGAACGAAGGGTCGCGCCTCGTAGACAAGTTGCCAGGGCTCAGCAAACAGCTCACGGCCTCCAATGAAAAACTGACCCCGCTCGACATTCCGACCGTGATACGCCGGTACAACACTCCCCGCGATGAAATGGCCGCCATCACCACCGAAATCGAGGAAATCCTGGCCAAAGGCGTGATGCCCGGTAAAGTGGCGGTGATTTACAAAGAGAACAAGTACGGCGAGGAACTGGCCCAGTACTTCCGCCTGAAAGGCCTCCCCTTTTACTCCAAACGCAACATCAATCTTTTCGAGGTACCCTTTGCCCGGAAAGTGATCCATATATTAAGATACATCGCCTGCGAGCTGGAAACGCCCTACAGCGGAGACGACCTGCTGTTCGAGATCATGCACTACGACTTTTATAAAGTGCCGCCGATCGAAGCCGCCCGCATCAGCATCCAGGTAGCGGAAAAGGGGTACAGCGAGAAAAGTTCCATCCGCCAGTTTTTACAGGAATGGAATAAAACCCGCAACCCCACGCTCTTTTCACTGGCTCCCGATCCGGAAGCCATGCGCCTCGGCAACCTGCTGGAAAAGTGGATAGGCGACGCTCATAACATCACCCTGCAGCAATTATTCGCCAATGTGATCAGTGAAGGCGGCATTTTGTCGTACGTCATGGCCTCCCCCGAAAAAATCTGGCTTATGCGGGTGCTGCAGGCGCTGTTCGATTTCGTGAAAGAGGAAAGCCACCGCAACCCCGACCTGAACATCATGACGCTGATGGATACGGTAGACCTGATGGAAGACAATGGCCTGGCCATCCCCATGGTCCAGGTGTCCGGCAACGAAAAAGGGGTCAACCTGCTGACCGCCCACGGCGCCAAGGGACTGGAGTTCGAATACGTGTTCATGGCCGGCACCAACCGCCACCTTTGGGAGAAAAAGAAGAAGAACAGCGCCGGTTTCTCCTTCCCCGAAACGGTGTTCACCACAGCATCCCTGTCTACCGACGAACAGGAGTTGCGCCGCCTCTTTTACGTGGCCATCACCCGCGCCGAAAAGTATCTTTATATCAGCTATCCGGAGTTCAAACAGGACGGTAAGCCCCTGGAGCCCAGCATGTTCATCACCGAAATTCTCGATGCCCACATCCTGCCCCAGCACAAGGTGGAGGTGCCCGACGAAACGCTCTTCGAATTCGAGGCACTCCACTACGGCAAGGAACTGGCCCCCGAGATAGCCCGGATCGACCAGCTGTTTATCGACACCCTGCTCAGCGGGTTCACCATGAACGTAACCGCGCTCAACAACTACCTCCGCTGCCCGCTGGCGTTCTATTATCAGAACCTGGTACGGGTGCCCACGGGGCGCTCCGAAAGCACGGAATTCGGATCCGCGGTGCACTTCGCCCTGGAGAAGCTTTTCCAGAAAATGCAGGAGCGAAATGCTTTCCCGCCGAAAGACGAGTTTATCAAAGACTTTAAATACAGCATGCTCCGTAACCGGGAATGCTTCACCAAAGAGGCTTTTGAGCGGAGAATGGAATACGGGCAAGACATCCTCGGCAGCTATTACGACCAGTATATCCACCAGTGGAATACCGTTGTGAGCATCGAGCGAAACGTGCGGAACGTAGTGGTGAACGGGGTGCCCATTAAAGGTAAAATCGACAAACTCGAGTTTAATGGCAACGAAGTGAACGTGGTGGACTACAAAACCGGCGATTATGAAAAGACCAAAAAAACGCTCCGGAAGTTCGACGCGCCCGATGCCCGCACGCCCGACGGCGGCGACTACTGGCGCCAGGCCGTATTTTATAAAATTTTGTTAGATAACTACAAACAGAAGAACTGGCAGGTAGTTAGCACGGAATTTGATTTTATCGAGCCCAACCGGCAGAAACAATATTTCAAGGAAAAGATCAACATCAGGCCGGAAGATATTACCACCGTCACCCAGCAGCTTACTGATACCTGGATAAAAATCCAGAACAAGGAGTTTTATACCGGCTGCGGGAAAGAAGACTGCCGGTGGTGCAATTTTGTGAAGGACAATAAACTGCAGGTGGCGCTGCACTCGCTGGCAGAAGAAGTGGAAGACGAAGAATAATGGCCAACAAAGAGTAAGTTTGCAAAACATTTAATATTCAGGATAGGACACATGAATCAGAATTTCCGGAGCTGGATGGGCTCCCTGTTCGTTTTGGCTTTGTGCAGCTTTTTTACCCGGTGCGCGAATATCGTGCCTCCCGGCGGCGGCTCCAGGGATACCCTGCCTCCCCGGTTGCTGCACGTGGCCCCCAAGGATTCTTCCCTGAACTTCAACTCCCAGCGGATTGTTTTCGAGTTCAACGAATTTGTGGAACTGGACAATATCGTGGAAAAACTCATCGTATCGCCCACCCTGAAGCGGACGCCCACCATCACCGCCAAGCTCCGCACCGTGACCATGGTGGTGAAAGATTCCCTGCAGCCTAACACCACCTACACGTTCAACTTTGGCGACGCCGTCAAAGATGTGAACGAGCGCAACCCCATAGAAGACTTCCAGTACGTGGTGTCTACCGGCAATTACCTCGACTCGCTCACCATTACAGGCAAGCTGGTGGTAGCCGAAACCGGCAAGGTAGACAGCAATGTGGCCGTGATGCTCTATTCCAACCTGGAAGACTCCGCCGTGTCGAAGGAAAAACCTTTGTACCTGGCCAAAACCAGGGGCGACGGCTCTTACCGCTTCAAGAACCTGAAGCCCGGCACCTATCGCATTTTCGCGCTGAAAGAAGAAGACCGCGATTTCCAGTATACCGCCCAGCCCACCGAGCTGATCGCATTTTCGGACAGCCTGTTGCACCTCGACGGGAATATGGAGGAAGTCAACCTCGCCCTGTTCAAAGAAAAAGACACGGTGCGCCACGAGGAAGATAAACAACCCGAAGAGCCCGCTCCCCCGGCTAAAAATGCCAAAAAACCGAAGCTGCAGGCCAGTGTCGGGCTCAACGGCGGCCAGCAGGAGCTGGGAGATTCGCTGACGCTGAGCTTCAATTTCCCCATCAAAACACTCGATTCCGCCCAGATACAACTGCTTGAAGATACCCTGGGCAACCGTGTCCCATTTACAATGCACACGGCCGATACCACCGCGCAGCATTTCAAACTGGTCTACAACTGGAAACCCGGGATGCCTTATCAGCTCATTCTGCCAAAGGGCTTTGCCACCGACACCTCCGGCCTGCAGACCCAGAAAGCGGATACCGTAAGCTTTACGGCCAAAAGCCTCGACGATTACGGCACCATCAAAATCGATCTCAGCATCAGCGACAGCGCGAACCTTGTTCTGCCGAAAGACACGGGCTACCAGTTTGTGGTGCAGCTCGTTTCCGGTAAAGACATCAGGTATTCCGGAGTGCTCGTGAACGGCAAATGGCAACGGGGCCTCATCCAGCCCGGCGAATATGCCATCAGGGTGCTGGTGGACGTGAACCGGAACGGCATCTGGGACACCGGCGTGTATTACGGCTCCCCCAAAAAGCAGCCCGAAAAGGTATTTGCCTACAAAGAGACGATCAACATTAAAAAGAACTGGACGGTGCCAACAACCGTGAAACTATAGCCGGCGTTCCGTAATTTTGCCTTATGATCTTCTCTTCCGCACTGATTGAAAATGCTGTCAACGAATTCGCCAGGCTGCCCGGTGTGGGGAAAAAAACCGCATTGCGGCTCGTGCTGCACCTGCTCAGGCAGGACGTCTCCCAGGTAGAGCTGTTTTCCGAAACGATCGCCCGCATGCGGCGGCAGATCAAATTTTGCCGGCACTGCCACAACGTGTCTGACGAGGACGTATGCACCATATGCGCCAACCCGGCCCGGCAGGCCGGCATCGTATGCGTGGTGGAAAGCATCCGGGATGTGATTGCCATTGAAAATACACAGCAGTTTAACGGGGTGTACCATGTGCTCGGGGGCATCATTTCCCCGATCGACGGCATCGGGCCCGATCAGCTCAACATTCATTCGCTCGTGGAAAGGGTAGAGCAACAGGGCATTGGCGAAGTGATCATGGCGCTCAGCCCGACCATCGAAGGAGACACCACCATCTACTACCTGTCCAAAAAGCTGAAAGATCTGCCGGTGAAAATCACCACCATCGCCCGTGGTATCGCCTTCGGCGGAGAGCTCGAGTACGCGGACGAAATGACGCTCGCCCGGTCGCTCACCAACCGCCTGCCCCTGGAGAATTACCTGCAACAGGGGAAATAATTTATACTATCTTTATACAGCCACCTGTCAACATCCAAAAAATACGATCATGTTTAAATTAATGCTCCTGTCTTTATTCTTCTCCGTTTCCTTCGGCAACATTTATGACTTCAAAGTGGATGCGCTCGAAGGCGGTAAGATCGATTTTTCCAAATACAAAGGCAAAAAAATCCTGATCGTGAATACAGCTTCCATGTGCGGGAATACTCCACAGTACGCGGAGCTGGAAAAGCTGCATAAAAAATATAAGAACAAACTGGTGATCATCGGCTTCCCCGCCAATAACTTCGGCGGCCAGGAACCCGGATCCAACGAAGAAATCAAGGCTTTCTGCTCCAAGGAATATGCCGTTACTTTCCCAATGACCGCCAAGGTGTCCGTAAAGGGAGCAGACATTCACCCCGTGTACCAGTGGCTGACGGAGGAAAGCAGGAAAAAGCAGTTCTCGCCTGAGGAGGTGACCTGGAATTTTCAGAAATACCTGCTGGATGAAAAAGGGGAGCTGGTTGCTGTATTCAAGCCCAAAACATTGCCTTCTGCACCGGAAGTGATTGCGGCCATTGAAAAATAATACACCACATGCGCAAACATCTACTGAACACATTCGCAGCCGTTTGCTGCGGTCTGCTTTTATTTTCCGCCTGCAAGGAATATAATCCCTCCGAACTGGTCAACTGTGAAAAGGCCGCGCTCGACGTTCGGGTGAACGACCGGGCCACCACCATGAAAATACTCAGTTCCAACCTGCTACGCACCGAAAGCCAGGCACAGCATTTCAAGCTCCTGAGCATCGAGGCTTATGCAGATACCGTGCGGGTGGTGATGAACATCGCCGACGGGCCGTACCCTTCGGCGAAACTCTATTCCGACAGCCTTCAGCTGAAAACCTACTCCTACTCCCGTAAAAACGGCAGCGACACCTCCGGCAAAGTGCTGCTGGGCATCCGCGGGCAGTTTTTGGTCACCGACAGCGCCGCGGTCACGATTTCCGAGATTGATGTGGTAAGCCGCACCATATCCGGCACCTACTACGTACAAACCGCCAATCCCCAGGTAAAGGCGAACGGTGCATTTACCAAGGTGTGTTTTCATTCGATCAAATAATATTGCCGTATTTTTAGCCCATGAATTTTTCAGCGATCATAGGGCAGGGCGCCACGCAGGAACAGTTGCTGCACGCCGTGGAGCACAACCGCCTGAGCCACGCCATGATTATGCTGGCGCCCGAAGGCGCCGGCGGGTTGCCGATGGGCCTTGCGTTTGCCCAGTACCTGGTGTGTGAAAACCGCCAGGCCAGCGACTCCTGCGGCCAGTGTGCCGCCTGCAAAAAAGCAGCCCAATATATTCACCCGGATATCCACTTTTCTTATCCCGTTATTCCCCGCAAACCGGGCGATAAACCTATCAGCACCGATTATGTGTCGGAATGGCGCGAGTTCATCGACCAGCAGCCCTACGGAAATGCGTACGACTGGCTGCAGTTCATCGGGGCGGAAAACAAGCAGGGCAACATTACCGCCCATGAGTGCGCCGACATCATCCACAAGCTCAACCTGAAAAGTTTCGAAAGCCAGTACAAGATATTGCTGATGTGGATGCCTGAATACCTCGGCAATGAAGGCAACCGGCTGCTCAAACTGATCGAGGAGCCGCCGGCCAATACCGTTTTCATACTGGTGGCGGAAAATCAGGAGCAGATTCTCGCCACCATCCTTTCCCGCACCCAGTTGATTCGCATCAATCCCCTGTCGAAAAACGAGGTGGTGACCGCCCTGATGGAACGCAACCAGGTAAGCGAACAGCGTGCCCGGCAGATCGCCACCATCGCCTCCG
Organism: uncultured Chitinophaga sp.; assembly: GCA_965653365.1. Lineage (GTDB taxonomy): Bacteria > Bacteroidota > Bacteroidia > Chitinophagales > Chitinophagaceae > Chitinophaga. Next base: position 66,042 of record CBFGZV010000017.1, read on the forward strand.
GCAATTACCGGGAAGCCATGCAACTTTTGCAACACAACGACAATGATTACCACGAAATGTTGCGGTCTTGGTTGAATTGCATTTTCATGCAAAACCGAAGCGGCTTGCAGGAGTGGGTAGACCATATCGCCAGCCCGAAAATCGGGCGCGAAAACCAGAAGCAGTTTCTCCGCTATTTCATCAACGTGCTCGAACACAGCCTTCGCCTGCAGTATATGGACCGCAGCCAGCTGGCTTTTTCGGACGAAGAGGTGGACTTTGCCGAAAAACTGAAAAAACTGGCCAACCTGGGGCAAATGCAGCAACTGGCAGAGGAGCTCGACAATGCCTATTACCACATTGAACGCAATGCCAACGGCAAAATCCTCTTCCACGCCCTGTCTATCAGGCTCCAGCATATCTTCCGGGGGAAGCCGCTGCCTGTATAGCTGTCAACTAATTACCTTACCTTTGTACCTTATTTCCCTGTACAGCCTTTGAATGCTGGAAGTAAATATGTACTTTTAGTGACCTGTGCATGCAGGAATAATTATTTTTTAATATAATAAACATATAAAATATGGCTTGTGCCGGATGTGGTACGGGTGTTGATGGGAAGCCGGCGGGATGCAAGAGTAATGGAGGTTGCAGCAGTGGCGGATGTAACAGATTGAACGTGTTTGACTGGCTGTCCAATATTCCCTTGAGTGATAGTTTAGCACCATTTGACATCATAGAAGTTAGTTTCAATAACGGTAGTCGTAAAGATTTTTTCCGCAATTCCACCAAACAAGTCTTTGAAAAAGGCGAAATGGTGGCCGTGGAAGGGGTCAGCGGTTTTGACGTGGGTATGGTCAACCTTACCGGTGAACTGGTAAAGTTGCAGATGAAAAAACGGCGGGTGGAAGACACTCCCGAGGTGAAAAAACTGCTGCGGCGTGCTTCTACGGAAGACATGAACCGCATGTCCGACAACAAAAACCGTGAAAAGGAAGCGCTGATCAAAGCGCGGGCGATTGCCCGCAGCCTGGGCCTGGAAATGAAGCTGGCCGAAGTGGAAATTCAGGCAGACGGTCGGAAAGCAACGTTTTTTTATACGGCAGACGACCGGGTGGATTTCCGGGAACTGATTAAAGTATATGCCTCCGAATTCCGGGTGAAGGTGGAAATGCGCCAGATTGGCGCCCGCCAGGAAGCCGGAAAAGTGGGGGGCATTGGCAGCTGCGGCCGCGAGCTGTGCTGCGCTACCTGGCTCACGGATTTCAAATCCGTGAATACCACCGCCGCCCGGTATCAGAACCTGTCCATCAATCAGGCAAAACTCTCGGGACAATGCGGCCGCCTCAAATGCTGCCTCAACTACGAACTGGATACCTACCTCGACGCCCTGAAAGATTTTCCGGACGACTGTGATGTGATCGAAACCGCAAGCGGCAACGCCACCCTGCAGAAACGGGACATCTTCAAAAACCTGATGTGGTATTCCTACGACAACAGCAATAAACAATACCCGCTCACCATTACTCGCGTAAAAGAAATCCGTCAGCAGAACCGTCAAGGTATCAAGCCGGAAGAACTGAAGGCGGTGGAAGTAGTAAGCAGCAAGCCGAATAAGGAAGCCGACCTGGGTTTTGCCGACGTAGTAGGCCAGATCAGCCTGCGCTCACTCGAAAAAGCTTCGCAGAAACGGAAACAAAAGTCGCGCGACAAGCAAAAGGAACAGCAGAAAGAAAAACAGAAAGGCGGCGGCGCTCCCCAACAGAGCGGACAGAGCCAGCAAGGCGGTGGCCGGCCCCAGCGCGGCGACCAGCGACCCAAAAATGACGGCCGCGGCGAGCAGAAACAAGGCGAACAAAAACCACGTGGCGAACAGCGCCAGCGCGGCGGCAACGAGCCTCGCGGCGAACAAAAGCCCCGGCAGGAACAACGCCCCCGTAATGAACAACGCGGCGAGCAGAAGCCCCGTGGCGAACAGGCTCCACGCAATGAGCAGAAAGGTGAACCACGCCCCCCAAGGCCCGACCAGAAGCCCAGGGAACCCAGGGAGTCCCGGGAACCGAAGGCACCCAGGGAAGAAGGCGGTAAACCGCAACAGTCCGGCGGGCACAGCGGCCAGCACCATCATAAAAACCGTAACCGGCCACCCCGGAAACCGGACAATAAGCCCGATAACAAACAATAAAAATAAGTACTGAACGTATTATTATAAGTAGAGACGCACTTCGTGGCGTCTCTACCTTTATTGTCCCGTAATGATCGGATTTCCTCCCCGATATAGCACCTCCTGTATACTTAACAACCGCACGCCGGCCGGGCAGCTGGTTATTTTGTGGCTGGCCTTTGAAAAAACCGGCTGGAACATCAGCGAAATCAATCCCGGCAACATCACTGCGTTCACACACTTCAGCCTCCGTTCCTGGAACGAAAAGGTAAGCGCCACTCTCCTTCCGCAGGAAATTCGCCTGAGCAGCGCTTCCACCGGGGCACAGGTGCTCGACTTCGGCCGCAACCGCCAGAACATCCGGCGCCTGCAACAAGCCATTGCAACCATCAGCGAAACCTACAGCAACGAAGAGCTGGAGGCGATCTACACCGAAAGGGAATCACAAATCGGGACACAAAAGGATACCGTTCACCTCACACCCGAGCGACAGGGTTTCCTGCACATTTTTAAACCCGCCCGGGGATTTTTCATGACGCCTGTCCTGATTGTACTGAATGTGCTGATTTACCTGGTGCTGACCAACAAAATGCTGTTTGCCGGCAGTTCGTGGTGGCAGGCGGACGTAACGGTGCTGGAACAGGCCGGCGCCAACTTCAAGCCCCTCACCCTTTTCGGGCAACCGTGGCGCCTGCTCGCCGCCGGCTTTTTACATGCGGATGTGATACATCTCTTTTTTAACCTCTATGGCATTATGATCGGCGGCACCTACCTGGAGCCGCTCCTGGGGCGGTGGCGCTTCCTGGCCGTGTACCTGCTTTGCACCCTGGCCGCCAGCATAGCGAGTCTCTGGTGGTACGATATCACGCCCACACTCGGCGCTTCGGGCGCAGTATTCGGGTTGTTCGGCTTCATCTTTACCCTGCTGACGCGGAAATTCGTAGAGCCCTACGAAAGACGCGCGCTGCTCATCAGCATCGGCATCTACCTGGCCCTTAGCCTGGCTACTATTTTCATGCAAACCAACTTCGATCACGGGGCCCACATCGGTGGACTGTTGATGGGAATACTGTTAGGGCTGTTGCTATTCCCGGGGCTGAGAACCCGGGCCAACGTCAAAAATACGTTACCCGCCACGGCGGTGGCCGCAACAGTGCTGGCCATCGCTTACTTCCTGCTGCCCCGCGACGTGAACACCTACATCAAAAAACTGCAGCAGCTGGACGAAAATTTCATCCTGTCGTACGGCGTATATAACACCCGGTCGGAAGAGGAAAAAGTGAAATGGCTGAAGAATTACAGCATTTACTATATGGACCAGAACCTGCGGATCATGGATGAGATAGACCAGCTTTCCCTGGGAATAGATTCCCGTAAACGGAATGCGCTCCTCCGCAGGCTGGTGGAAACTCAGAAGCGCGTGTTCGATTACAACTACCGCACGCTGGTGGAAGGCAAAAACAGTTACGACCAGCAAATTCTCCAGGCCATCCGTGAGCTCGACGAGATGCAGAAAGCCCTTAGCCGGTAGTTACTTTTCTTCCTCGAAATAGAGCTTGTAGTAATTCATACTCCGCTCCTCATCGTATCCCCGTTCGATCATTTCCCGGTTGCCGTGAATGTACACATGAAAATTGCGGTCGAGTTTCAGGATGCTTTTGAATACCTTTTGCTGCTTTTTTACCGCCGGGCTTGAAATGTCAAATTCATCGGGCACGTCCAGCCGGTACTCGTCGCGGAAATGTTCGCGGTAACTTTTAAAGGCGTCTACAGCGTCCGGGTGGCCCAGCACTTCTTCTGCAAACTCGTCTGCCTGGAATTGTTCCTTTTCTTTGAAATAGGCGGCGGACTTGTTCAGCAGTTCGATCTGGTCGACCCGGTTCATTTCAAACTCCTCCGGCAGCCGTTTTTGAATAAACTGCTGGCAAAGGTTTACCATGGTTTCGGTTTGATGATAGCTGTCTTCCCGCCGCTGCACCTGCAGGAATGCGTCTTTCCAGTACACGGCCTCGTTCTGCTTGCTGATACTGTCTACAATGCTCACCTTGAAGCCCTCCTCCTGTTCCACGTTGAACACCAGGCAGCCTTTGTCGAGCTTATTGATGTTGATACCGTCGTCGTAATTCACCTCATAGTTGTCGTTGCTCAGGTACACTTTCAGGTAGGTATCGCGGTTTTCCGACTTGAAAATGCCGATCGCTTCCACTTCTTCCCCGTCTACCTGGCATTTCGAAAAATGGGTGATATACAGCTCCCCTCCTTTGATTTTCGGGTGGGTGGAGTGCTTATAGAGATGTTTGGCAATATTGACGGATTGCTCCTGGAAGTTGGCGGGGTCTTCGAAAATGAGGCTGCAATATTTAAACACTTCGTTCAGGTGGATATCTGCGTCGTGGGTGAACCTGAAATACTCCGCGTTGTTGGTAAACGGTTGAATAAAATAGCTCAGCAACAGGGTGCCGATGGTTTCATCTTTCAACTCCAGGGGCTGCTGCGAAAGCACCAGCGGGTCTTCGTTCGTAGCGTTGCCGACTTTATGGATCGTGAGCCTTTCCAGGTCTTTGATATCAGATACATGAATCATACGGGCTGCAAATTAGGCGCATTTGCAGTTTTACGCTAAAAAAAATTAATTTAATACGATGAAATACTTCCTCCCCGCCCTTTTCCTGCTGACGGCCCCGGCCTTGCAAGCCCAGGATACGCTGTATACCGCCCGCGACCTGACCGCCGAAAATATGTTTTCCACCAACATAGAAGGCCCCAACTTCGACAAAGCGGGTAACCTGTATGTGGTGAATTTCAGGCAAGACGGCACAATTGGCAAAATAGACACCCGAAACGGCAGCGGGGAGGTATTTGTGACCCTGCCCGAAGGCAGCATCGCCAACAGCATTCAGTTTTCCCGTAGCGGGAACATGCTGCTGGCCGACTTTAAAGGGCACAATGTGCTGCAGGTGGATATGCGCACCAAAAAAGTGAGCGTATACGTGCACCACCCGCTTTTTAACCAGCCGAACGATCTGTGCATCAACCGGAAGGGTCAGATTTTCGCATCCGACCCCAACTGGAAAAACGGCACGGGCCAGCTTTGGCGGGTAGACAAACCGGGGAGCGCCGTGCTGCTCAATGGCCAGATGGGCACAACCAACGGTATCGCCCTCAGCCCCGACGAAAAAATACTGTATGTCAATGAAAGCGTGCAGCGGAAAATCTGGAAGTTCAGCGTTGACGGGCGGGGTAATATTTCCAATAAAACTCTCTTCGCCGAATTCCCCGACTTCGGGTTCGACGGCATGAAATGCGATAAAGCCGGCAACCTGTACGTTACCCGCTACGGCAAAGGCACTATTGCGGTGATGTCGCCCGCAGGGGACCTCATCCGCGAAATATCGCTCAAAGGCAAATCGTGCAGCAACCTGGTGTTCGGCGGGGCCGACGGGAAAACGGTGTACGTAACGCTCCAGGACAGAAAGTGCATGGAAACCTTTCGGGTAGAAATTGCGGGGAAAGGGTTTTGATAACACCGCCTGTAAAATGAAAACAGCCCCGGACACCAGAGCTGTTTTCATTTTATATTGGCACTTCTTTATTAAGTATGCAAGCCGCCGCAAACGCTCAGCACCTGGCCGGTTACGTATGCGCCCATGTCTGAAGCCAGGAAGAGGCACACATTGGCAATATCTTCCGGGGAGCCGAATTTACCCAGGGGAATCTGGTCTAGGTAGGCTTTGGCGCCTTCGCCGTCTTTGAGGTAATGTGTCATATCCGTTTCGATGAAGCCCGGAGCAACAGCGTTCACGCGGATGTTGCGGCTGCCGATTTCCTGCGCGATGGATTTGGAAAACCCGATGATACCCGCTTTGGAGGCCGCATAGCTGCTCTGGCCCGCATTGCCCTTGATACCGATGATGGAGCTCATGTTGATGATGCTGCCGCTTTTGGCCTTCATCATGGGGCGCATCACCAGTTTGGTCATGTTGAACACGCTTTTGAGGTTAATGTCCATCACCTCGTCCCATTGTTCCTCGCTCATGCGCAGCAGGAGATTGTCTTTAGAAATCCCGGCGTTGTTCACACAAATATCTACCGTGCCGAACTCTTTCACCACGTCGTTTACCAGGGCTTCGCAATCTGCAAATACACCGGCATTGCTTTTATAGGCTTTCGCTTTTACACCTTTGGCCGTCAGTTTGGCTTCCAGCGCCTTTGCTTTTTCGTCGGAGCTTACATAAGTAAATGCAACATGTGCGCCTGCATCGGCAAATTTCAGGGCTATCGCCTCACCAATTCCGCGGCTGGCACCCGTTACGATGGCTACTTTGTTGTCGAGTAATTTCATTTCTATCAGATAGGTTTTAGCTTATAGTTTGATGAACGAAGGTAATAGAATTTAGGCCATTGTTCAGTGTTTTTCAACAAACCGGAGAATCTCCTCCAGTACGTTCCTTTCGTTGCTGAGGCGCGGCACTTTGTGCTGGCCGCCCAGTTTGCCCTTGCTTTTCAGCCATTCGGTGAATGTTCCGGGGGCCATCACATGCACCAGCGGGCCGCGCAGGGCTATGTCTTTATGCCTTTTGGCTTCGTAGTCCGAATTGATGGTTTTCAGCGTATCGTCGAGCGTGGCGGTGAACGTTTCGAGGCTGGCGGGGGCCTGCTCGAATTCGATCAGCCATTCGTGGCCACCATTGCCCTGCTCGCTGAAATAAACGGGCGCGGCGGTATAATCGTTCACCACGGCGCCGGTCACTTCACAGGCCCTGGCAATGGCTTTGTCTGTATTGTCTACGATGAGCTCTTCCCCGAAGGCGTTGATGAACGACTTCGTACGCCCGCTTACGCGGATGCGGTAGGGCGCCAGGGATACGAATTGCACGGTGTCTCCCACCAGGTAACGCCACAAGCCGCCGTTGGTGCTGATGATGAGGGCGTAGTTTTTGCCGGTTTCCACCTCGTGCAACTGGAGGGTGCGCGGCGAATCCTTGCCGTATTCCTCCATGGGCATGAACTCGTAAAAAATGCCGTGGTTCAGGAACAGGAGCAACCCTTCTTCCCCGATCACGTCCTGGGCCGCAAAAAAGCCTTCGGAAGCGTTGTAGGATTCGAGATAGTTCATGCCGGGCTTGCGGATAAGCCGTTTAAACTGGTCGCGGTAAGGCGTAAAGCTCACCCCGCCATGCATGTACACCTCCAGGTTGGGCCATACGTCGGCCAGGTTATCGGTGCCCGTGAGCTCGAATATCCGTTTGATGAGCACGATCGTCCAGGTGGGCACGCCGGCGATGGAGGTCACGTTTTCGTGGATAACGGCGTTGGCCATCCGCTCGATCTTTTCCTCCCATTCGTCCATCAGGGCTATCGAAAGGTCCGGGGTACGGATCATGTTGCCGTAGAACGGCATATTCTGCAACATCACGGCGCTGAGGTCGCCATAATAACTGTCACTGTCCGCGCTGAGTTTATTCACCTGGTGGCTGCCGCCGATCACCAGCGATTTGCCCGTGAGCACATCCGAGTCGGGGAAGTTATTATAGTACAGGGAAAATACGTCGCGGCCGGCGCGGTAGTGGTTATCGTCGAGGCTCTCCACGGAAACCGGGATGAACTTGCTTTTGTCGGCCGTGGTGCCGCTCGACTTGGCGAACCATTTGATCGGGGTATTCCAGAGCACATTTTGCTCCCCCTCCATTGTTCGCTGGATATAGGGTTTGATCGATTCGTAATTGTGAACCGGCACCCGTTGTTTGAATTCGTCTATCTTGAAAATGTTGGAAAAAACGTATTGTTTGCCGAATTCCGTGTACTGGGCGGCGCTCAGCAGGTTTTGGAACACCTGCTGCTGTACCTGCAGCGGGTATTGCATAAAGTGCTCGATGCGGCCCATACGGATTCTGGCCAATTGGGAAAGCGCTGGACTTAAAATCTTCATACCAGGTTTTATCTAGGGTTGTGATAGCTGTTATTGTTTCGCCGCTTCGTCAAGGTAATCTTTCCTGCGAAGTATAAAATTCTGGCCAAGATACACTTTTCTCACCTGCTCGTCTTCCGCCAGTTCTTCGGCAGTGCCGGCTTTGAGTATTTTGCCTTCGAATAATAAATAGGCCCTGTCCGTAATGGAAAGGGTTTCCTGTACGTTGTGGTCTGTAATGAGAATGCCGATATTTCTGTACTTAAGCTTGGCAACGATGGCCTGGATGTCTTCAACGGCAATCGGGTCGATGCCCGCGAAAGGTTCGTCGAGCAGGATGAATTTGGGATCTACCGCCAGCGCACGGGCAATTTCGGTTCTGCGCCGCTCTCCGCCGCTGAGCACGTCACCCGGGCTTTTCCGCACGTGCTGCAGGCGGAATTCGGCCAGCAGCTGCTCCAGCTTGTCTTTCTGCTCCGCTTTGCTCAGCTTCGTCATTTCCAGTACAGCGGCGATATTATCTTCCACGCTCAGCTTGCGAAACACGCTCGCTTCCTGCGGCAGGTAGCCGATACCCATCTGGGCCCGCTTATACATGGGCAGTTTGGTGATGTTGACATCGTTAAGGAACACCTCCCCTTCGTCGGGCTTAATGAGGCCTACCACCATATAAAAGGTGGTGGTTTTGCCCGCCCCGTTAGGCCCCAGCAGGCCCACAATCTCCCCCTGAGTTACCTCAACGGACACGTGGTTAACCACCGTCCGGGCCCGGTAACGCTTTACCAGTTGCTGCGTATGTATTCTTAATGCCATAGTATGAAACTTAGCAAAAATAATAAAATCATCGAATGGACAACGGTTTGCGCGTTTTATATAATTATTTTAACGAATCTGGCATTACTAGTTAATTATGGGGGGATATGCTATTTTTGCGAGGTTTTTCAAGCTACACCCACATTATATGAAAGTTACGGAACATATCGCGCAAGCGAAGGATACGCTGATCTCCTTTGAGATATTGCCCCCGCTCAAAGGCAAAAGCATTGAATCCATCTACGACCATCTGGACCCGCTGATGGAGTTCAAGCCCTCCTATATCAATGTAACTTACCACCGTAGTGAACACATGTTTAAAAAGCGGGCAGACGGGTCGTTCGATAAGGTGGAAATTCGCAAACGCCCCGGAACGGTGGGTATTTGCGCCGCCATCATGAACCATTATTCTGTAGACGCCGTGCCGCATCTCATCTGCGGGGGCTTCAGCAAGGAAGAAACCGAGAATGCCCTCATCGACCTGAATTTTCTCGGTATCGACAATGTGCTGGTGCTGCGGGGCGATGCGCCCAAAAACGAAACCTTCTTCGAAGCTCACCCCAACGGGCACCGCTACGCGCTGGAACTGCTGAACCAGGTGGTGCAAATGAACAATGGCATTTATCTCGAAGAAGACCTCATGGGCGGTATCAAAACCAAATTCTGCATCGGGGTGGCCGGCTATCCGGAAAAACACTTCGAGGCGCCCAACCTGCAAACAGACCTGGGGTACCTGAAACGCAAGGTGGAGGCAGGAGCCGACTACATCGTCACACAAATGTTCTTCGATAACCAGAAGTTTTTCGACTTCGTTACCCGCTGCCGCGAGGCTGGCATCACGGTGCCCATTATCCCGGGCCTCAAACCGCTCACCACTAAAAAACAACTGAGCGTGCTGCCCCGGACTTTCCATGTGGATATGCCGGACGAGTTTGCGCAGGAGGTGATGAAATGTAAAACAGACAAGGAAGTGGAAACCGTGGGCACCGAATGGCTGATACGGCAATCGCGCGAGCTGAAGGCGGCGGGCGTACCCGTGCTGCACTACTACACGCTCGGCAAACCCCACGTGGTGCAACAGGTGGTGGCCGCCATCAAATAAAAAAAATCAGCCATTGCGTGGATACGCAATGGCTCTTTTCCCTATAACTGTCACACCTTTTGTTTAAAAACTTATTGTGATGATGTATTGCTGATAGTAAGACGCAGGCAATTCCGTTTACCCCTATTGCAAAAAATAAAAAAGGGAGACCCGCCGCCATGGCAGGTCTCCCTTTTTTCAGGAATATTTTTTACAGGTCAGTAATCTTCCCGGTTGAACAAAAAGCCCAGGCTGATGCCGAGGTATCTGTTCCTGCTTTCGGTCACACTGGTTCTGTCGATATCGGTGAGGCCCATGCTGTAATTGGCGCCCAGCATCAGGCCGTTATTAAATTCGTACCCCAGCGTGAAGTTGGCGCCGGCATCCCAGGGGTGCATCCGCACCACCGCAACATTGTCGTTCGCCTCCCGCGAAAAATGCACTTTCTTGGAGTTCTGCGTGATGCTTTGCCCGTTTTTCACGATGTTATAATGATAGCGGCCCTTCAGTCCGCGCGCCACATACGGCCCGAGCCCCGCCCGGACGCTGCCGGGGCCTAACGGCAATTTATACACGAAGTTGAACGGTATTTCGATGTAGTTCAGCTGCAGCCGGGCGCCTTTAGGAATGTATAGGCCGTCCAGCTCGGTTTTGGGCGTCCGGGTTTCATTGAAACCGGCGCCTTTGGTAACGTAGCGCACCACCGGCTGGAAATAAAAGCCGTTTGCCAGCGGCACGTTGACCATCAGGTCCAGGTGCCAGCCATGGAAAGTTTTCCGGAGGCCTTCGGCTTCTCCAAAATCGCCCGCGGCCGATCCGGAGATGTCGATATTTGAGGCGGTGTAGCCGGCATCGATGCCAACGCTTACCTGTGCTTTACTGTGCATTAGGAATGCCAGTGAGATAAACAGGAGACCTGCTTTTTTCATACCTGTAGTTTTTCAATAGGGGACCTTGCTGTGCTATAGGAGATAGTAAAAGGGGCGCCGTAAGTCCTTGTGATTTTAGGGTACGGGGCTTGATTTGTGCTAAAATGTATGCTCGTGCTCTGTTTCTAAATACGCGCTCAAACATACGGCAAACTTTTTTGATTTCTAGTACCCCCTATCTCCGTGATGGAATTTTTACACAAATTTAATCGAGGTTAATCCAGGCCGAAAGTCGTGCAAGCAAAGCCGGAGAAAAAACAACGGGGCCGGCCAAAAGGTTCGGGCATTAACAAAAAAAGGCAGCAAGGCCCGCTCGCGGGCCTCACTACCTCGATTAATTTATACCGGGCGGAAGAAACTAACGTCCGCCGAACTTATACCCCAGGGTCAGCCCGAACGAGGTATTTTTAAAGGTGTCGTCGTTATCGGGACCGGAAATGTTCACCAGTCCGAGGTCCGTAAACAGCCCTACGTTAAAGCCCATCGGAAACTCATAGCCGAACTGGAAGTTGGCGCCGGCATCCATTCTTTTCAGGTCTTTCCCGTCGCCCCATTCGATATCGCGGCTAACGGTGGTGCCGAAAAGCTGGCCTTCCCATTTACCGCCAAGGCCATACGCGATGTAGGGGCCGAGGCCGATGAACAGGTTGCCGTTGCCCACCTCAGGTTTGTACATGAAGTTGATGGGCAGCTCCAGGTAGTGGATGCGGGCTTTCAGGTCTACGTCCCGGAGATCGTTACCGCCTTTTCCTACATACAGCAGGCTCGGCTGAACATAAAAATCGTCCGCCAGCGGAATGTCTACCGTTACCCCGGCCCTCAAACCTGTCATCAGTTTGCTGGTTTCCTTATTGCCGCCGTTTTTGGTGCTAACGCTGGAAAAACTCGGTCCCGCGGTTACCCCAAATTTACCTGGGCGAAGGTAGCCCCGGCGATCAGTAAGGCTGCAACGGATAATGCTAATTTTTTCATGATTTGCTTTTGTTGTTTTAGAACAGATGTATATATAGTCAGGATGAAATGATAACTCGTGAATTGCAAATTTGTTTACTTGGTTCCGCCAAACAGGTAACCGACTGAGAACGACCAGACCCTGTTTTTGCTCTTGTCGTCCGAGCTGTTGTCGGTTCCGGACAGTATCTTACCAAACCCCATGCCGTATTGTGCGGAAACGAGGAAGTTGCCGAATTCTGCGCCGGCCATGATGTTACCACCATAGTCAAAACGTTTGTATTTGTCGTAACCCCTATTCTGGTCGCCATCATTAAAAGGCGTGTCGTCGTCCCATTTGATGTTTGATTCCCCGTCGGATTTTACACCGGCCAAGCTGGCTTCCCATTTGTTTTTACCGCCAACTCCGAATGCGGCGTACGGGCCAATACCCAAAAAGAGCTTGGTTTGATCTCCTACAGGGATTTTACCCACGAAATTGACGGGGATCTCGATGTACTGCGGATTGGTGGTGGTTTTGTAATAAGTGTTCCCGTCTGTGTTGCCGCCCGTCAGCTTGGCGCCTTTACCGGTGTAGAATACGCCTGGTTGCAGCGACAGAACCGGCGAAAGCGGGAGGTCTGCAACGGCACCTATGTGGAAAGAATTTAAAGAGCGACTGTTATCTACGCCACCACTGTTGGTGTTCGTAATATTGGCGACATTCCAACCGCCTTTCACCCCTACTCTGACCTGTGCCATTGCCGCTACGGATAAACCGAGCGCCATACATGAAAGAACAATCTTTTTCGTCATAACCTTGTGTTTTGGTGATGACTAAGACTTTCCAAAGAACGTGCCAAAGGGCGCTCAACGGCTTATAACAGACTGCGGTTCAATATCTTACCGGGGCTTTGCGGCAACGCCTGACGCTTCCCGCTGCAGGAAGCCGTCCAGCTGTTCCACACCCAGGCGTTTGGCGAGTATTTTTTTGTTTGCGTCCAGCAGGTACACAACGGGCGTTGAGTACACGTCGTAGAATTTGCGGTAATTGCTGGTGTAACCGGGATCCCAGGCATGAATCCAGCCGGTGAGCTTTTTATCCCTGATAAAGCCGCTCCATTCTTCTTTCGTTCCCTCCGTTTTTACGCCGAGCATGGTGACGCCCTGCTTTTTCCAGCTGGCCTTGTAAGCGGAATCCAGTTTAGGCACCTCCGTTATGCAGTGCCCGCAGGTGGGATCCCAGAATACCACCACGGTGTATTTCGATTTGATGTCGTATAACGAAGTGCGGCGGCCGGCCGTGTCCTGGAGCACCAGTTGCGCGGCTTTCTGGCCAATGAGGTTGGGCGCGATGGTATAGGCGCGGGAGATGATCTTTTCTTTCTGTTCTTCGTTCACCCAATAGGCCTGGTTGGTGACGTAGTATTTTTCCACGAGGTGCACGAAAACGGCGTCCATTCCCATGATCTGAGACGTTTCATAGGTTTGGGTGAGCCACCATACCACGAATTTGAAGCTTTCCCTGTTCTTTTTGGTGCGGGCAATCACTTTATCGGCTTCGGCGATCACGGAATCCGGCACCGGCGCCACCAACTGGTTGAAATAGCGGTTCAGGCGGGCTTCCAACACGGGTGTGCGCACGAGGCGGCCGTCCGCCAGGTCAACGTCGTCCCAGTAATGGGCTTTATAATAGCGGTATGGATAGGAGGAATCCAGTGAACCGTCTGCCTTTTTGGGCATGGGCGGCACTTCCGGTTCGCGCATGGCCTTGAAAATGGCTGCCAGCAGCGTTTTGGGGTGTTGTGCGATGAGGTCCGTACGGTATTGCTGCAGCTTTTTGCCGATCCCTTCCGACGCGGCCCTCGCCCTGGCCGTATCCTGGGCGGTACGGGCGGCCGCCAGCTGACGGCGTACGTCGTCCATCTGGTCGCCCATCCCGGCAATGTACCGGTTGTAAGCGGCAAACAATGTATTGTCGGCCGACTGTTTGAACGCCGTTTTCCGGATGAGGTCGCTGGTGTCGGCAGTGATGGAAAAATTGGTTTCCTTGTCGAGCAGTATTTCAAAAAAGCGCTGTTTGCCCGGTAATACGATCAGGTAAATGCCGCCCGGCTGGGCTTCTTTGCCCTCCAGTACCGCCATTCCCTGTCCGTTCAATTGGGCGGAATCCATAACATAAGTGCTTTTACCCATGTAGTGGCCGAGGTAAACGGTGCCCCCGGTATATCCTTTCAGCTGAACAGTGATATTGTACCCCTGTCCCTGCAGGGATAAGGCGCTGCAGAGGCAGCAGAAGAAGAATAGCAGTTTTTGCATAGGTGAGATAAAAGTAGCAAAAACCGTCCTACCTTTGCATCCGTGAGGAAAAAAAATGTAGTCCTGGAAAATGTGCCCGTAACCGCTTATGCTGCAGAAGGTAAGGCGCTGGCGCGGGTAGACGGTAAAGTTGTTTTTATTGAAGGCGGCGTGGTGCCCGGAGATGTGGTGGATGTAAAGCTCGGCAAAAATAAAAAAGACTGGGCCGAAGGAAAAGCCATCAAAATAAGGAGTCTTTCACCGCAGCGGGTAGCGCCGTTTTGCCAGCATTTCGGGCTTTGCGGCGGATGTAAATGGCAGATGTTACCGTATGAGCTGCAGCTGCAGTACAAACAACAGCAGGTAACCGACCATCTGCAGCGCATCGGCCACCTGGCGCTGCCGGAAATGCCACCTATCCTGGGCGCGGCGAAAACACGGCATTACCGTAACAAGCTCGAGTTTACCTTTTCCAACAAGGCCTATCTCACCAACGAAGAAATCGCCGAGGCCGGCGAACAATGGCCAAAGCGCAACGCTTTGGGGTTCCACATCCCCAGGCTGTTCGACAAGGTGCTGGATATCCAGACCTGCCATCTGCAGGAAGAACCGGCCAACCTGATCAAAAATACCATCCGGAGCTGGGCCGAGGCGCACCAGCTGCCGTTTTATGATATCCGCCAGCAGGAAGGCTGGCTGCGGAACTTGGTGCTGCGCATCTGCACTACCGGCGAAGTGATGGTCAACCTCGTGATTCATCACGAGATGAAAGCCGAGCGCGAGGCCCTCCTGAACCACCTGCTGGCCACCGTGCCGGGCATTACCACCCTGCTGTACACCATCAATCCAAAAAAGAATGATAGTATCTTTGACCTGGAGCCCAAGGTGTTTTTCGGGAAGGGGTATGTGGAGGAAAAGCTGGAGGACTTTACCTTTAAAATAGGCCCCAAGTCGTTTTTCCAGACCAACACCTACCAGGGAGAAGCGCTGTACCGGGTTACCCGCGAATTTGCAGGACTGACCGGCAAAGAAACCGTGTACGACCTGTACTGCGGTACCGGCAGCATCGGCATATTCGTATCGCGGCAGGCAGGCAAGGTAATTGGTATTGAGCTGATTCCCGAAGCCATTGCGGACGCAAAAGAAAATGCGGCGGCGAACAATGTGCAAAATGCGGCGTTTTTTGCAGGGGATGTGATAGACATTTGCGACGACGCCTTTTTTGCCGCGCACGGCGCCCCTGATGTGATCATCACCGACCCGCCACGCGCCGGCATGCACGAAAAACTGACGGCTAAACTGCTCGAAGTGGCGGCCCCCCGCATCGTGTACGTCTCCTGTAATCCCGCCACGCAAGCCAGGGACCTGGCATTGCTGGGTGAAAAATATACCGTCGAGAAAGTACAGGCTGTAGACATGTTCCCGCATACCCACCACATTGAAAATGTAGTGCTGTTGCAGAGAAAATATTAGTAACCATAACGCATAAGTATACACGAAATGAGTGAATTCAGGCCCGGCAGGTTTCAGATGTTGCCCCTGGTAATCAAAAATCTGCTGATCATCAACGGATTGGTTTTCCTGGCACAGGTGACCCTCGAAAATATCATGCGCATCGACCTGACTGTGCTGTTTGGCCTGCACTTTTGGGGATCGGAAATGTTCCGGCCCCACCAGTTTGTGACACACCTGTTTATGCACGGCAGTTTTTTCCACCTGTTCTCTAATATGTTCGCCCTCTGGATGTTCGGCAGCGTATTGGAAAACAACTGGGGGCCGAAGCGGTTTCTGATATTTTATATGATTTGCGGATTGGGGGCCGCCCTCTGCCACATGGGAGTGATTACATACGATAACATGCGGTTCTCCACTGCCGTACAGGACTTCAACAACAATCCTACCTTCGGGGCTTTTTCAAGTATCGTGGACAAGTTCGGGATTAGCGGGTACCGTTTCAGCCTGGGCCCGCAGGATTTTACCATGGCCGGCTTCCGCGATGCCTGGAGCGCGCGGCCTCCCGAATCTTTCGATATGGTACAGCAGGCCAGGGTACTACTGTCCTATGCCGTGGAAATTTATAAAAATACACCCACCGTCGGCGCTTCCGGCGCGGTTTTCGGGGTGCTCTTCGCCTTTGGCTACCTTTTCCCCAACAGTTACCTGTTTATCTTACCCATCCCCTTTCCCATCAAGGCCAAGTATTTTGTGGGCGGTTACATTCTGATGGAACTGTACCTCGGCTTCAAAAACTCCGCCGGCGACAACGTGGCGCACTTTGCACACCTGGGTGGCGTATTATTTGCATACATTTTGCTGAAGATCTGGAACAAACGGAACCGCCGGACGTTCTATTAACGGCAAAATGCCTAAATTTGTAACATAAACACCAAAGCCATGCAAGTAGCAGAAAAAGAGCGGATGCCCCGGCTATCTTTGGGGGAAGAGAGGAACATGGTAACACAGCTGCTGCTCCTGAATATTACGGTATTCATCCTCCTGTTTTTCATCAAGATCATTTACCAGATGGAAAACACCGGCCTGGCAGCCTTTGAGCGGGACATCATGGCCAACACCCAGTTCCCTGCAGATCCGGCTGTGCTCCTTACCAAACCCTGGACGCCCCTGACCGCTATGTTCGCCCACACGGGCTTCTGGGACGTGTTCAGTAACCTCGTATGGCTTTTCTGTTTCGGCTCCATCCTTCAAAATATCGGCGGTTTCCGCCTCATCATCCCGGCATATCTTTTTGGCAGCCTGTGCGGCATGGCGTTCTTTATGGCCGGCATTAACCTGGTGCCCAGCCTGCGTGTTTACATCCCTTCAGGCAGCATTATCGGAGCAGGCGCGGGAGTGATGGCGATGGCCGTGGGCGTTACTACGCTGGCCCCCCGCCACCGGGTGTTTCCCCTCCTGCTGAAAGGCGGCGTTCCCGTATGGGTGCTTTCACTTGTGTTCCTGGGCCTCCACATCGCCAGCCTGGCCACTTCGGACCGCTACCCTTCCATTGCCGGCAGCCTGTTCCTGCTGGGCGGGGCCTTCATGGGCTTTATGTTCATTTCCCAGTATAAAAAAGGCCGCAACTGGGGCGCTCCTGTCAATAAAGTGATTTTCAACGCAGGTCATATTTTCCATCCCAAAGAGCAGAAGGAAATACTCAAAGAAGAATACCTCGAACCGTCAAAACCCGCTACTACGATGCCTTTTCAGAAAGTGGGTACGGTTTCCGAACATAAATTGAACGAACTGCTCGACAAAATCAACGACCAGGGCCTGCAAAGCCTTACGCCGGAAGAGCGGGAAACGCTGCTCCGCGCCAGCAAAGAAAACGGCGAGGATTATTAAATGTTCTCCTGAGTCCCTAACTTTAGCCAACATATTTCCCCAAAAGTGAAACTCATTCGTGTCATCGTCCGGCGTTTGTTGCTGTGGAGCAATGTGGCCCTCGCAATAGCGCTGCTGCTGTCGTTCTTTCTGACTTATACAGACCCTGCCTCATTCTGGCCCGCGGGCTTCGCCGGCCTACCCTTCATTTTCCTGTGGCTCGCCTGCCTTTTCATCATTCCCGTATGGCTCTTTTACAAGCGCAGATACTGGCTCATTTCCATTCCCGCCCTTTTGCTGACCCTGCCCGGCCTTACCGTCAGCTGGGGGTTCCATTTTCCGGACAGGCATGCTGCGCCGGGCCCTGCATCGTTTACCGTGATGACCTTCAACTGCAGCAGCATGGGGCTTAACGGTTATACGATAGACACATTGGAACAAGTCAGGATATATGAAGAACTCGAAAAAGCCAGTCCGGATATTCTTTGCCTGCAGGAATTTTTCACCCATGCCGAAGCGGATTTCATCAATCACCTCAGCAACATCCAAAAAAAACTGAATTACAGCCATCGCTATTTCATCCGCCAATTTACGATCATGGAAACCTGGCATTATGGCTCGGTGATCTTTTCCCGTTTTCCCATCATAGATACTGCTAATATTCCGCTGCCCAATGCCGGGCCGTTTGAAGTATTGGCGCGAGCCAGGCTGTTGATCGGCCATGACACCGTACGGTTACTGTCTGCCCACCTGGCTTCTTACAAGCTGCGCCGGCAGGATTATGCCGTGCTCACTTCCCCCAAGGGACTGGTACGGAAAGTAGCCAAAAAAATGCGGCGCTCGTTCGGGCCACGTTCACAACAGGCCCAGCTCTTACAGCGAGAGATTGCGGCATCGGCAGAGCCGGTCATTGTAGTGGGCGACCTCAACGATGTACCCGTTTCCTTTACCTATAAAACGGTGCGCGGCAACCTGCAGGACGCTTTTCTGGCGCAAGGCTCAGGGCTTGGGCGAACCTTTTCCGCGCTCGCGCCCAACCTCCGGATAGATTATATTTTTACCGGCCAACATTTTACCGTCGACAACTTTTTTATCTTCCGCCGTAAAGGATTTGAACATTTTCCGGTGATGGCCCGGTTATCAAGCAGCAAATAAATTATTAACCGCTTGTTTTTTAATGCGTTAAATTTATAGCGGCCAAACAAACTGCCTGTTGAAATTTTTACGACTTTTTACAAAGGGTTTTTTTCTTACCCTGAACGTGGTAACTATTCTGTTTTTCCTGCTGGCCTGCCTGGCTCCCTTTATCTCGCCGGTGAGGTTCTGGCCCATCAGTTTTATCACGCTGGGATTCCCGTTCCTGCTCGTCATCGTCGTTTTGTTCCTGATATTCTGGCTCGTTTTCCATCCACGATACGCCCTCATCCCGTTAGTGGCGCTGGTGATCGGCTGGAAATCGGTGTCCGCCTTCTTCAGTTTCCGCTGGCCCGCCCGCTGGGAAACCACGCAGAAACCGGCAGGCAGCTTCAACGTCATGAGCTATAACGTGGCCCTGTTTGGCCTGTATAGCCAAAAAAACAGCAAGCCTACCCGCCAGGCCATGTTCCGGCTCATCCGCGAGCAACAACCGGATGTGCTCTGCCTGCAGGACTTTTACACCTCCGAAAAAAAGGGCGACTTCAATAACCGGGAAGATATTTCCGACGAAATGAAACTGCCCTACCGCTTCTTTTCCAGCGATTTCAACCGCGACGGCAGCCAGCACTGGGGAAGCATCATTTTTTCGAAATACCCCATCGTGAAGTCGGACAAGGTGAAGCTTTCCCCCGGCCCACTGGGCGAAAGCCTCATTTACGCGGATATCCTGCGGGGAAGCGATACCGTCCGCATTGTAAATATGCACCTGGAGTCGTACCGGTTCAATGCGCAGGATTACCGCTCCATCGAAAAGATCAAAAAACAGGAAGATACCGGCCTGGTGGCCGCCAAAGGCATCATGCAGAAAATGCGCGACGCCTCGGCCCGGCGCAGCCGGCAGGCCAATATCGTAGCCGACTTTATCCGCACCAGCCCGTACCCCGTGATCGTATGCGGCGACTTTAACGATACCCCCGCATCCTACACCTATTTTAAAATCCGCGGTAACCTGCAGGACGTGTTCCTGAAAAAGGGCAGCGGCATCGGCAGAACCTTTTCCGGACTCTCGCCCACCCTGCGGATCGACTATATTTTTGCCGACCGCCGCTTCAGCGTGAACGGCTTCCGGACCATCCATTCGGACCTGAGCGACCACTACCCCGTTATTGCCAATTTATCTTTCGAATAACTGCGGACAAAGCGCATTCATAATTTTTATTCCCCCTTTTGCACAAAAAATTCGAAATTGGGGGCATTAAAAATGCGAAATTCGCCAAGCGAAATACGCGAAATCATTGATATGTCAGAACAGCTTAAATTCTACAATACCCTTAGCCGGCAGAAAGAAGTTTTTACACCTTTATATCCCGGTCATGTGGGCATGTACGTGTGCGGCCCCACCGTTTCCGGCGAGTCGCACCTGGGCCACGCCCGTCCATTCATCACGTTCGACGTGGTATACCGCTACCTGCAGCACCTTGGGTATAAGGTGAGATATGTAAGAAACATTACTGACGCCGGCCACTTCGAAGAAGAAGGCCGCGCCGCCGAAGATAAAATCGCCAAAGTGGCGCTGCTCGAAAAACTCGAGCCCATGGAACTGGTGCAGAAATACACCAACCTGTACCACTGGGCCATGGACCAGTTCAATACGCTCAAACCGAGCATCGAGCCCACAGCTACCGGCCACATCGTGGAGCAGATCGAAATGATCAAAAAAATCATGGACGCCGGGTTTGCTTATGAATCCAACGGCTCCGTGTATTTCGACGTAAAAAAATATTCTGAAGGCCATCATTACGGCATCCTCAGCGGCCGCGTACTGGAAGACCAGCTGGAAACCACCCGCGAGCTCGAAAACCAGGAAGAGAAGCGGAATAAAGTGGATTTCGCGCTTTGGAAAAAGGCGCCGCCGGAACACCTGATGCGCTGGCCCAGCCCCTGGGGCGAAGGCTTCCCCGGCTGGCACATCGAGTGCTCGGCCATGAGCGGGAAATACCTGGGTAAACAATTCGACATTCACGGCGGCGGCATGGACCTTCAGTTCCCTCATCACGAGTGCGAGATTGCCCAAAGCGAGATTGCCAACGGTGAAATGATGGCGCGCTACTGGGTGCACAATAACATGATCACCATCAACGGGAAAAAAATGGGCAAAAGCTATGGCAACGTGATCCGCCTGACGGAACTGTTTGCCGGCACACATCCCTTGCTGGAACAGGGCTACAGCCCCATGACCATCCGTTTCTTCATTCTCCAGACGCACTACCGCTCCACGCTCGATTTCTCCAACGAAGCCCTGCAGGCCGCAGAAAAGGGATTGCAGCGCCTCTGGTATGCATATGAAGTGCTGCAGAAACTGGTGTACGCCGGCAACGGCGCCCCGGTAAATGAAGAGTTCGACAAACAGGTGCAGGAGTGGTGCCGCGATTGCGCTGCCGCTATGAACGACGACATCAGCACCGCCAAAGTGCTGGCCAACCTGTTTGAACTGGCGCCGGTGATCAATTCCCTCCGCGGCGGGCAGGTAAAAATGCACGAGCTGAGCGAAACCACCTTTGCCCTGCTGCAACAAACCTGGCAAACGTACCTCATCGATATACTCGGCCTGCGGCCCGAAAAACCGGCAGACAACAATATGCTCGAAGGCGTGCTGCAACTGCTGATCGACATCCGAAAAGAAGCCAAAGGCAAAAAAGACTACGCTACTTCCGACAAGATCCGCAACCAGCTGCTCTCCATCGGCATCCAGCTGAAAGATGAGAAAGACGGCACGGTGACTTATGCTATCGAGTAATGACCATTACATTGTTGAATACATACGCAAAAGCCGGTGCGGCGCTGATTTTCGCCGCCGCACTGGTTGCCTGCAACTCCGGCGCCAAACGGCCGGACACCACTGATTCCACTATCGCTGCAGAAAAGCAGGCACCACCCTTCGCTACCGATTCCGCATACGCGAATATTGAACGGCAGCTCTCTTTCGGGCCGCGCGTGCCCGGTACGCCCGCCCAGGAACAATGCGCCGCCTGGCTCACCGCGTCGCTACGGGCATGGGCCGATACCGTTTATGTGCAACGCGCCAAAGTACAGGTGGCGCCAGGGAAAGAAGTGCCCTGTATCAACATCATCGCCGCATTTAATCCTGCCGCCCCCCGCCGCGTGCTGCTGCTGGCGCATTGGGATACGCGCCCGCGGGCAGACAAGGATGCATTCGACAAAACCAAACCCATGGACGGCGCCGACGACGGCGCCAGCGGCGTGGGCATATTGCTCGAAACCGCCCGTCAGCTGCACATGCGCAAACCGGAATACGGGATTGACCTGCTGCTGACAGACGCGGAAGACTACGACCAGCAGTATTGTCTAGGCACCCAGTATTGGGCGCGCAACCCGCATGTGCCCGGATACAAGGCCGAATACGGCATCCTGCTCGATATGGTCGGAGGAAGAAACGCCACCTTTTTTATGGAAGGCACTTCGCGCCAGCATGCCTACGCGCCGATGAAAATGTTCTGGGACGTAGCCAACAACAGCGGGTACAGCAGCTACTTTTCCTATGCGGAACCGCCGGGCGGCACCCCGTATATCGAAGACGATCACACGTATGTGAACAGTATCGCCAAAATCCCCACCTTCGACGTGATCGCGATGCAACCGAACGGCAGCCTGATGCCGCACCATCACACCACAAGCGACAACCTTTCCGTTATAGATCCGCAAACCCTCCGGGCCGTTGGGCAGACGCTGTTAAACGTGCTGTATGGCGAGCCCTTTAAATATTAATGCATGGCTACACATCATGACATTTACATTCCCCACCTGCACCGTGATAAAAAACTGGGGAAGATCATTCTTTCGCCCCTGGAAGAATTGCCGGTGCGGAAAAACATCGCCCTGAAACTGATTGGCTCTATCATGAGCCAGCAACTGTCCGTAAAAGTGGCGGATGTGATTTACAACCGCTTCCTGCAGCTCTACAACGGCAAAGAGCCGCGCCCCCGGCAGATCCTCGACACACCGCCCGAAACCCTTCGCGGAATTGGCCTCTCCAACGCCAAAGTGAGCTACGTACATAACGTGGCGCGTTTCGTACTGGAAGAAAAACTGACAGACGCGAAACTCCACAAACTCAGCAACGACGAGCTGATCGCCTACCTCACCCGTATCAAAGGCGTGGGGCGGTGGACGGTGGAAATGCTGCTCATGTTTTACCTGGGCCGGGAAGATATTTTCGCGATCGACGATTGGGGCATCCAGCAAGCCATGAACAAACTGTACAAGCTCGATACTTCCGATAAAAAAGCGCACCGTGCTAAACTGCTGCAATTGTCCGCCAAATGGGCCCCTTACCGGACGCACGCATGCCGCTATCTCTGGGCATGGAAAGACAACGCACCGGTGAATGGGTAGAAGCGAAGACTTCATTGGAACGATCACCGCAGCAGCAGAACAACATGGCGGTTCAAAAAAGGTTTCTTTTCCTGAAGAGCGTTATGGAGAATGTCTGGTAGTATTCCCTAGCGGATAGTGTAAGACCTTAAACGGGTCGTGTCGGAATCCGTATCGAGCTGGATCAGCCCCACCCCTTTTGCATAGTAATTCGTGCTCAGTTCCGTCAACGGTAAAAACGGATCGATGGAAATGTCCATCCGCACGCCAATCACATCCTTATAATTCGTACCAAGCACCGTTTTGGCCGTGCCCCGCTGAACGATGGTATAAGTCACCGTGAGCGGCACTTCGCCCACGATCGGCAGGTTGATGAGAAACTCCTCCTCCCATGTTTTCCCCAATGCCAGGTTGTCTTTCAGATACACGGTTTGCACCAGCTCCGTGGGCGCATTGGTGAGCTCCGTTACATCCGCCAGCTGGATGTAATCGCCGCCGCCGCAACGAAACAGCGATGTGCTGCCCGACCCATCGTCCGCTTCCAGCACCCTGAAAGTTTTACCGCCCACGACGCTGTCGCCTTTCACCTCCATGGTATATTTGAACGTATCCGGCGCCCCCACCGCCACCTGTTCGTATGCAAAGGTGGAACCGGTAGAATACGGCGCGTAATCGCAAGTGCCCGTTTTCACGGGCTCCTCCAGGCTCTTCTCTTTTTTACAGGCCGCCAGCATGCCAACAACAAGTACAACAGCAATGAGTAGGGGTCGCTTCATGTGAAAAGAATTCGTTACGGAAAGTTACCCCTAATTTTTCATCAATAGAAAGGGTACATCTTACGCTTAATTTAGAAAATATTTAAAGAAAAACAAGATAATTTTAAAGCGATACTTATCAAGTTACTATTATTTAACCCACCTAAAAAAACCCACAATGCGAAAAATTCCACGTTTCGCCACGGCCCTACTGCTGGCCGCAATGGCGTATTGCACGGGAGGCATGTCCGTTTCCCATGCTCAGGTTACCACTGGAACTTCCCCGAAAAACATCACGGTCAAAGGCAAAGTCAGGGATGGCAAAAACATTCCGCTGCCAGGCGTTACCGTACGGGTGAAGGGTTCTACCAAGGGTACCGTTTCAGATGAAAAAGGAGCCTTTTCCATTTCCGATGTAGACCCGCAATCGGTGCTGGTTGTACAATTCATCGGGTACGAACAGCAGGAGTACAATGTAAACGGCTCCACCTCCGTCAGCATTCTGCTGAAAGAAACAGAAAAACAGTTGGACGAGTATGTAGTGACCGGCTACGGCACCACCAAAAAAGTGACGAAAACCGGCTCTGTCAGCACCGTCAAAGGCTCCGAAATCAAGCAGGCGCCAACAGTGAACATTTCAAACGCATTAGTAGGGCGCGTTTCGGGCCTGATGGCCATCAACAGCAGCGGTGAGCCAGGCTACGACGGATCGCGCATCCTTATCCGCGGGCGCAGCACGTTCAACAATTCGGATCCACTGGTGGTGATCGACGGTATTCCCCGCGATGGTTTTCAGCGCCTCAACCCGAACGACATCGAAAACGTGTCGGTGCTGAAAGACGCTTCCGCCGCCATCTTCGGCTCGCGGGCGGCCAACGGCGTTATTCTCATTACCACCAAACGCGGGCGCACGGGCAAACCCCTGCTGAGCTACAGCTTCAACCAGGGCCTCACCCAACCCACCCGCCTGCCCGAAATGGCCGACGCGCCTACGTACGCGCGCATCGTGAATGAAATCAACGTGAATGCCGGCGACCAGCCGAGCTTTTCGGAAGAAAGGATCCAAAAATTCGCCGACGGCTCCGATCCCTGGGGGCACCCGAACACGGATTGGATCGGTGAAGTGGTGAAGCCGCTTTCCGGCCAGAACCGCCACGACCTTTCGCTCCGCGGGGGATCCGACAAATTCGTGTATTACGTGTCGCTCGGTACGCTCTTCCAGGATGGCATCTTTAAACAAAGCGCCACCAAGTACCGGCAGCACAACATCCGCATCAACCTCGACGCGAATGTGAACAAATATCTCACGGTGCGCATGGACGTGGCGGGCCGGCTGGAAGACCGGAACTTCCCGCCCCGCAGCGCTGGCTCCATTTTCCGCGCCCTGCTCCGCGGCCGGCCCACCGAAGCGGCACGCTGGCCCAACGGGCTGCCCGGGCCCGATATCGAGTATGGCGACAACCCGGTGGTGACCAGTACCAACGAAATCGGCTACCAGCGCGACAGAACATACGTCATCAACAGCAACCTCGGTGTGGTGCTGTACATTCCGAAAGTAGACGGACTGTTCCTCGACGCCAATTTCGCCCTTGATCAGAATTTCAATTTCCAGAAGCGGTTCATCAAACCGTGGACGCTCTACACTTACCAGGGCATGGACGCCAACGGACAGCCGAAGCTCGAGGCATCGAAACGCGGCGTGAACGCGCCGGAGCTGGAAGAGTGGTACGGGCAGAACCAGAACGTCACGCTCAACGCCAAAATCAACTACATCAAAAGTTTCGGTAAACACAACGTAACAGGCATCCTCGCCGTGGAACAAAACACCAATAAAGGCGACAACTTCTGGGCAAGGCGGCGCTATTTCATTTCAGGTGCGGTTGACCAGCTTTTTGCCGGCAGCAACGAAGAAAAAGACAATACCGGCCGCGCGTTCGACTATGCCCGCCTGAACTACTTCGGGCGCGTTTCCTACAATTATGATGAGAAATACCTGTTCGATTTCAACTGGCGGTACGACGGCTCCCAGAACTTTCCATCCGGCCGGCGCTTTGGCTTTTTCCCGGGCGTATCCGCAGGTTGGGTGGTTTCCCGCGAAAACTTCTGGAAAAGCGCCATGGGCACAACCATCGACTATTTCAAACTGCGCGGTTCCTACGGGCAGATGGGGAACGACCTCGTCAACCCCTTCCAGTACATGAACACTTTCGGCATTGCCGACGGCGGCTCCGTGTTCGGCGACAAGCTGAACCAGGGTATCTATACACTCCGCATCCCCAACCCGGGCATCACCTGGGAGGTGTCGCATAACCTCGACGTGGCGGTGGAAGCGAAGTTCTTCAACGGTCTTATCGCCATTGAAGCGGAATATTTCCGCACCAACCGCTCCAGCATTCTCACCAAGCGTTCCGCCTCCGTGCCCATCTATACGGGCCTCACGCTGCCGGATGAAAACATCGGCAAAGTGCAGAATCAGGGCGTGGATTTGAACATTTCACACAAGCGCACCGTCAACAAGTTCAAATACGAAATAGTGGCGAACGTGTCGCATGCGCGGAACAAAATCGTGTTCTGGGACGAAGTGCCCAATGTGCCCGAATGGCAGCGCTCTACCGGCCGGCAGATCGGGGCGGCGCTCTATTATGAAGCCATTGGCATTTTCAAGAACAAGGAAGAAATCGAAAAATACCCGCACGTTGGCGGCGCAGTGCCTGGCGATGTGATATTCAATGATGTGAATAATGACGGTCAGATCAACGACCTCGACCGCGTGCGCGTGAACCGCTCCGAATATCCGCTCTGGAACTACGGCCTGACCCTGGGTGCGGAGTTCCATAACTTCGACCTCACCATGCTCTGGCAAGCGGCCACCGGCAGCAGCCAGTACATCCGCACGGAATCCGGGCTGATCGGCAACTTCCCGATGAAAATCGTGGAAAACCGCTGGACACCGCAAAACCCCAACGGTACGATGCCCCGGCCGTACGACCGCGACAAGGAATACTGGGTGAGCCGGCCCAACACGTTCTGGTTATGGAACACCAACTACCTGCGCCTCAAAACGCTGGAGCTGGGTTATACCATCCCGCAAACGCTGCGTAAAAAAGCCGGGCTTGAAGATCTCCGCGTGTATGTGAGCGGGCAGAACCTGCTGACGTTCGACAAGGTCAAAATATTCGACCCCGAATCGCCCACCGGCAGCGGGCAATACTACCCGCAAACCAGAATTTTCAATGCCGGCCTGAACGTAACCTTCTAAAAATTCATGCTATGAAAACAATCCTCAACATACTCCTGCTGGTGGCCATTTGTGCGGCAGCCTGTAATAAAGACCTCCTGGAAAAAAGACCGCAGACGGAATTCATGGAAGAAGACGTATGGCGCGACCCCAACCTGGTGCAAGCCTACGTGAACGACCTGTACACGAAAATGCGGCATGGCTTCAACGAAGTGATGCTCGGGTCGATGACCGATGAAGCGCGGTTCATCCATAACTACGGCACCACCACGTCCGTGACCGAAGCCATGAGCCCTGAAGACCTTGGCGCGCTCAATCTTTTCGGCGAATGGGACAAACACTACAAAGCCATCCGGAACTGCAATATCTTTTTTGAAATGGTGGGCACGGCCAAAGATCTGAAAGACGATCAGCGGCAGCGCCTCCGCGGGGAAGTGCACTTTCTGCGCGCCTATTTTTATCACATGCTGGTGAAATACTGGGGTGGCGTGCCTTTGGTTACACAGATCTTCAAGCTGACGGACGGGCAGAACATGCTCATTCCCCGCAATAGTTTTGAAGAATGTGTGCAATATATCGTGAACGAATGCGACAGCGCCATCAAGCTGCTGCCGGAAGTGCACGACCGCGACAATAAGGGCCGAGCCAACAAGTTCGCCGCCATGGCCCTCAAATCGCGCATTCTTTTATATGCCGCCAGCGACCTGTTCAACCAGGCCGGCAATACCAAACCGGAATGGGGCTACGTACAGGTAGGCAAAGCAGAGCGGGATGCCCGCTGGTCCAAAGCAAAGGCCGCGGCCAATGATCTTATCCAGACGAAAGCTTTCGCGCTGTACAAACCCGGCAATTCGCCGTCCGAAAATTACACCCGCATATTCCTGGATAAAGACAATTCCGAGATCATCTTCTGCAAGTACTTCAACAAGCAACAACTCGGCACCAGCCACGATTTGTACAACGGACCCAACGGTTACCACAACTGGGGCGGCAATGTGCCACTTGAAAACTTCGTGGAAGGGTACCAGATGGCAGACGGCACGGAATTCAGCTGGAGCAATCCCGCGCATGCGGCCAAACCCTACGAAAACCGCGACCCCCGCTTTTACGCCACCATTCTCTACAACGGCGCCAAGTGGAAAAAACGCCCCAGCGACGCCATCGGCCTCGACCCTGTAGGCGTTATCCAGACCGGGAAATATGAAAGGAAAAACGGCGGCAGCATAGAAGTGTTGAACGGCCTCGACACCCGCCAGGGGCCGATCGAAAACTGGAACGGCAGCTACACCGGCTACTACCTGCGCAAGTTCATGGATATCAACCTGGATGCGCAGTTTTTCCGTGGCGACCAGGCCTGGCCCTTTTTCCGTTACGCGGAAATACTCCTGAATTATGCAGAAGCCACGATGGAACTCGGCAATGATGCGGAGGCCCGCGGTATTATTAATGAAATCCGCACCCGTGGCGGCATGCCCGCGCTTGATGCCGGCATTGCCGGAGACGCCCTCAAAAAGATGTACCGCTACGAGCGCCGCTATGAACTGGCTTTCGAAGAACACCGCTACTTCGACGCACGGCGCTGGCTGATTGCCGAAACCGTATTCAGCGGCCCCGCCAAAGCCATCGAAATTTACGGCAAACTGAACCCAGACACCCTCTTGTATACTTACAAAGTATTAACAACTGGCGTTCAGGAAAGGAAGTTCACCAAGAAGCACTACCTTCTGCCAATCATGGCGGAAGAAATTCGCAGAAACAGTAAGATGACCCCCAACCCGGGGTATTGATTCCCTTTACCACCCTGCCTGTGCGCCGAAAGCGCATGGGCAGGGATTAATGTATAATGTACATTTGTTAATCCCCCGAAATCCCCCAAATAATTTGTGTGCATCATGTACATAAGTCGTACATTCGGCTTCCAATTAACATGTGATTAACATCCCAAAACGAGATTGACAGCTTAAGCATCATTCCACCAGTTAGAAAAACGGTCCATAACATTAAGACAACTATCTGCTCACATTTACTTAATGCCGCCTTAATGTTGACTTAATGCCAGAACAGGAGCTTTGCATCGACTTAAGAACAAGTTAACTATCAAACAAATGACCATCATGAAACACAGTTTTGTTTTCTCGCCAAAACAATTTCTTACTGCTGCTGCCATTGTTGTAGGCTTTTCTATGCAAGCCACCGCGCAAAGTGAAACCTTTGCCTATGCCGGAACCCACAAAGAAAACCCTAAAGCTTCCGCAGCTCCCGAAGAAAAAAATGCCCTGGTTCTGAAAGGAACCAAAATGAACATCCAGCAGGACGCGGATGCCGCCCTGCGCTTTCTGGTGTTCATCGAAAACCCCACACTCGATAAACTCACGCTGTATATTAAAGACAGCAACAACAACACCCTGCACAAAGAAGACCTGCAGGTCACTTCACCAAGGTTTGTAGCCCGTTATAACTTAGAGAACCTGGAGGATGGCACTTATACGTTCGAAGTACGGAATGGAAAAAATAAACTGGAAAAAGCAATCGACATCAAAACACAGATGATGGTAAACCGCGTGGTTTCCGTTGATTAATGTGTTGTATAAAATAAAAGCGGATGCGCCTCTCTCCGGCGCACCCGCTTTTTTATGATCATAATTTCCGGTCTACATTATAGACTGGTACAATGTTTCCATCATGTTAGCCCGTACGCTGAGCGATGAGATTTTAGTGTTGGCGCCTCCATTAGGGCACACGCGGTTGCTCAGGAAGATGAACACCAGGTTGTACTGCGGATCTATCCACACACAGGTTCCGGTAAACCCGGTATGCCCGTAAGTAAGCGGCGACGCACTTTTGGCAGGATAAGGTTCCGGCCGGGTAGCGTTATCTTTTTCCGGTTTGTCGAACCCCAGCCCGCGGCGGCTGATGCCGCTGCCATATGAAGAGAAGAGCTGGATCGTTTCAGGTTTAATATATACGTTCCCGTTATGGCTGCCACCGTTGGCCAGCATCTGGCTCAGCACACCAAGGTCGGTAGCGTTGGAAAACAGCCCTGCATGCCCGGCCACCCCGCCGAACATGGCCGCGCCGGGGTCGTGCACATCCCCCCGGATCCACTGTACCCTGAAATTATTCTCAAATTCTGTGGGCACCAGCTGCGATAACGGCAACCTGCTGCGCGGCTCAAAGCCCGTGGTGATGAGGCCCAGCGGCTCATAAAACGTTTCGCGCACATAATTGTCGAGGCGTTTACCGGTGAGCGCTTCCACAATTTTCCCAAGGAAAATAAAATCGTTGTCGCTGTAAATATATTGCCGGCCGGCCGGCAATAGCCTGCTGTCGAGAATCCGGCGGAACATCGTATCCGTATACCGCGGCGTCATGTAAAGATTTTCCGCCACGCGCAGCGTATGCAGGCTGTCCTGCATCTGGCTGAACAACAAGCTGTCTGGCCAGCCGTTTTCATACAATACTTCCCTGTAGAAAGGAATGTACGAAACAAGGCCCGCCTGGTGCAGCAGGATGTCGCGGATGCGGAGGTATTCCTTGTCAGTACCGCGCACAAACGGCAGGTAAGCGCCCAATGTGGCATCGAGCTGCAATTTGCCTTCATCGTACAAACGCATCACCGAAATGGTGGTGGCGCATATTTTGGTGACAGACGCCAGGTCGTACACGGAGCTGTCCGTCACCGGCTCACGCTGGCTGTAATCGTAGAATCCGAAATTTTTATGATATACCTGCTTCCCATTGCGCAACGCGAGCACCTGGCAGCCGGGAGCGGCGCCTTTGCTGATCATGTCGTACGCCAGGGAATCGATACGCTGCAGCACGAGCGGGTTCATGCCTACCGATTCGGGCGCCGCAGCGGATAGCTGGGCAGGCACTACGGGCGGAATAATGGATGTGAGGCCGGTCCCGAATTTGAAATTGTTGCACACCGTCACCGGCAACTTGCCTTTCGGCTCCAGTTTGCCGAAAATTACGTCTGCCGCAGCTTGATGGGTAAGACTGTCGTCTTCATACGCCGCAATCACCGTGGGCGCATCGCAGAAAAAACGGATGGCATACGGGTTACCGAACGCCACGGTAACGGCCGGCATTTCTTCCTGTACCTGGTTGATCACCGCTTTTTCCGCGCGGGTGATCCCGAAATCGTTGGCGGGGCGGCGGCTGTAGTCCTGCAGGGCGATGATCACAGCCTGGTACTCGGCTTTCAGCCGTTTCACCATGGCAGACACCTGCGCTTCCGACTGGCGCGATGAAAATACGTATGCATCGGCATCGGGGCGATGATGTTTCACCGCTGCCACAAATGTGTTGTTTCCCCCGTCAACACCCACGGCGAGCACCGCAATTTTTTTACCGGGCGCCATCGGCAGCAGGTGGTTATCGTTCCGGAGCAAGGTGATGGCGCTTTCGGATACCCGTTTCCGTAAGGGCAGCACGGCGGCATTCAGGTCTTCCGTGATATTCACCGGGTCTATGGGACGAAGGTTGGCCAGGCCCAGTTCGTACTTGGCACGCAGCACCTTTTTCACCCTGCGGTACACATCATCCCTGCTGATGGTACCTTTCTTAATGGCCTGCGCAATAGCGGCGATGCTGCCTTTGGCGGTAGACGGCAGCTCCATCAGGTCGTTGCCCGCCAATAACGATTGCAGCGACTCCTGTCCGTTGTTATGGTATTTTGAAATGCCTTTCATTTCCAGCGCATCCGTCACAATCAACCCGTCGAACCCGAGGTCTTTCTGTAGCAGGTCGGTCACGGCTTTGTACGAAATGGAAGTAGGCGTATTGGCTTTATTGTCGATAGCCGGCACATACAGATGGGCAATCATCACAGAGCCTACACCCGCGGCTATCGCCCTGCGGAAGGGATAGAGTTCCAGCGAGTCAAGATCTGACAAGGATTTGTTGATGGAAGGGAGGTCATAATGGGAATCTACATCCGTATCTCCATGCCCGGGGAAATGCTTGGCGCAGGCCATGATGCCAGCATCCTGCATACCTTTGATGATGGCAACGCCGTGGCGGGCCACCTGGTATTTGTCTTCCCCGAACGACCGGTCGTTGATCACCGGATTATTGGGGTTATTGTTGACGTCCAGCACCGGTGCGAAGTTGTATTGGATGCCCATCCGTTTGCACTGTTCGCCGATGGCTTTTCCGACCTCGTAAATCAGCGAGCTGTCTTGCACCGCACCCAGCATGAGGTTCCTTGGAAACGACATCACGCTGTCTACAAACCGCATACCCAGCCCCCACTCACCGTCTACCGCCACGAGCAGCGGCGTTTTGCTCATGCGCTGGTAGGAATTGACCAGGTGCGCCTGCCGTACGGGCCCGCCCTGAAAGGTAACGAGGCCGCCGATTTTATGGCTGCGGATATCCCTGACCACGGCAGCCACATGGTCGGCCCCGAGGTTGGAATGCACCCTGATCATGATCAGCTGCGCGATCCTTTCTTCGTGCGAAAGCGATAGAAACACGCTATCCGCCCAGCGGTCTGCCGCGGTTTTGGGTGATGACTGAAGGGTGGTTGTTTTTCCTGTGCGTGGCTGCTTTTTATCTTGCCGTGGTTGTCCGTTGGCTGAAAGTAAGAGGCTGGTAAGCCCTACCGCCAAAAAATACTTCATCATGCTATAAACATACAAAATTTACGATGGAATCGGCTGCGCGCCAACACATTACAATCATTGAATATATAAATATCCCTCGTTGTGACGGTTCAGCACGGGTTTTTAATTCCTCTACCAATTTCCTTTATTTATTGAATGATATTTATTATTTTCCAGTATTCTTTTGCAGGATTTCATCAATCTTAATTTTAATTACCAATACATTTAATTGTTTGTTATCTTTGCAACTTACGGGCAGTATAATAAAGATGCTCAATGAGGTCAGACCTTTTGGGGGTTCAACTGTAAGAAAGTATTCGAATTACGACTGTACATGTAGTTTTCACGCGGGCGCAGCGCCTGTTTTATGAATCATTACCGAAGAAACATGGTCAATTTGATTTTATTTGGCCCTCCAGGAAGTGGGAAGGGAACCCAGAGTGCCAACATTATTGAGAAATACGGATTGCTCCACCTCTCCACCGGCGATTTGCTGCGTAAGGAGATCGCGGCGGGCACGCCTTTGGGCCTGGAAGCGCAGAAGCTGATGAACCAGGGCTCCCTGGTGCCGGACGAAGTGGTGATCGGGATGATCAGCTCTATGCTGGACGCCAATCCCGAGGCCCGTGGTTTTATTTTCGACGGGTTTCCGCGGAACACCACGCAGGCAGAAGCGCTCGACAAGCTGCTGGCGCTCAAAAAAGCTCCTATTTCCGTGGTATTGAGCCTTGAAGTGCCGGAAGACGAACTGATCCGCCGCCTGCTCGACCGTGGCAAAACCTCCGGCCGACCGGATGATGCCAGCGAAGAGGTGGTGAAAAACCGCATTGTGGAATATCATAATAAAACCGCTCCCGTGGCCGATCACTATGCCAAATTCGGCAAACTGCGGCGCATCAAGGGCGATGGCTCCATCGAATCTACATTCGAACTGCTGTCTAAGGAACTGGATGAGCTGGTAGGCGTGAGGGTATAGTCAGACCGCATTTTAAACATATTGCAACGCAAAGATCATGTAAGGCCAAACTTTACGATCTTTGCGTTTTGCATTTAACGCCTTTTCCGGCACAACGAGATATGGAGAATTTTGTAGACTATATACGGGTATATTGTAAATCGGGCCACGGAGGCGCGGGCAGCCGCCACTTCATGCGCACGAAATTCAAAGCCATGGCCGGCCCCGACGGCGGCGACGGCGGCCGCGGGGGCCACCTCATTCTCCGGGGGAACGCCCAGCTGTGGACGCTGCTCCACCTTCGATGGTATAAAAACGTGATCGCGGAGAACGGCGAAAATGGCAGCGGAGACAATTGCACCGGCGCCATGGGCAAGGATATTGTGATTGAAGTACCCCTCGGTACCATCGTGCGCGACGAGGAAACGGGCGAAGTGGAAGCGGAAGTGATGCACGACGGTGAAGAAATTATTTTTATGCCCGGCGGCCAGGGTGGCCGCGGGAACGCATATTTCAAAAGTCCCACCAACCAGGCTCCCGAGTACGCCCAGCCGGGAGAACCGGGGCGCGAAGGCTGGAAGTTGCTGGAGCTCAAAGTATTGGCTGACGTTGGGCTGGTTGGCTTCCCCAACGCGGGCAAATCCACCCTGCTGTCGTCCATCACCGCCGCCAAGCCGAAAATCGCCAATTACGCCTTCACCACCCTCACCCCCCAGCTGGGCATGGTACAGTACCGCGACGACCGTTCGTTCTGCGTGGCCGACCTGCCCGGAATCATTGAAGGCGCCCACGAAGGCAAGGGCCTTGGCCACCGGTTTCTCCGGCATATCGAGCGTAACGCCGTGCTGCTGTTCGTGATTCCGGCCGATAGTGAAGACCATCGCAAGGAGTTTAACATCCTGGTGAACGAACTGGAGCAATACAACCCGGAAATGCTCGATAAACAGTTCCTCATCGCCATCAGCAAAAGCGACATGCTCGACGATGAGCTGAAAGCCGCTATCGCAGAGGAATTGCCCGGTGACGTACCGCATGTGTTCATCAGTTCCATCACCCAAACGGGCCTCCAGGAACTGAAAGATATGCTGTGGGAAACGCTGAATTCAGAAGTTAATTCGACGGAAGAAAACGAATAAATCATTACTTTTATACGGCTGCCACCCTAGCTCAGCTGGTCAGAGCGGTTGTTTCGTAAATAACAGGTCGTCGGTTCGATCCCGATGGGTGGCTCTTCAATAACCTTCGTTACTGCGCTGCAGCGGCGGAGGTTATTCTTTTTTCAAGCACTGCGATCATCCCGGCAAGGTCGCGCCAGACGGTGTCTTTATCCGGCTCCGTATACAGCCGCTCGAAGAGCGCTTTCGTAAGAGCGGGATTGTGCTGGTTAAAATGATAGGCAATAAAATGGCGCAGCAGTTCCTTCCGTGTGCCATCGTCGTACCCCCGTTTGTCAGGTATCGGGATTCCTTTCTGAAAGAGATGCTGCAGGTTTTCGAGAATTGCGATGCTGCGGTATTTGTCGTGTTCCGGGAACACGACGCGCCCGCTGTCATAAACCATCCTGATTTCAGCAATCGGCTCATCATTCGGCAACCCCGCCACGGTGCAGCGGTAGCAGCTCCGGTAGGCGCCCAGCAAGTCGTTGAAATAAAGGTACAACAGGTTCTGCTGCACGTACATGGCGCCGTCGTAATGAAAAACAGGCCGGTAGGTTTCTCCGTCGGTGGCGGCAAACAGGTAGCCTCCCGCAACCAGTTCCGGGATGTCATCATTGTCCATGTTCACGAATCGGCGCGTGGTATCGCCACCTGTGAAAAAAGCATTGAGCCGCCGCCGCTCCTCTCCCGGCAGCTGTACATAGGG
This sequence comes from uncultured Chitinophaga sp., assembly GCA_965653365.1. Lineage (GTDB taxonomy): Bacteria > Bacteroidota > Bacteroidia > Chitinophagales > Chitinophagaceae > Chitinophaga. The sequence continues at coordinate 101,411 of CBFGZV010000017.1, forward strand.
GTTTTCGTCCGCTGCCTGTGGAAATAGCGTACTAAACACCGGCGCCGCCGGCGAAACTGCATTTTTATCCGGCGCATTCGGGTCTTTCGGCAGGGGGCCGAATAAATAAAGCAGCACGAAAAAGAGCAACAACCCTCCTCCGGTGTACAGCATTATTTTCCATGGCAGGTGCTGCACCGGTGCGGGAGGCGGATTATAATTCACCTGTGCGGGCGGAGGGCGATGGGTAGCCGCTGCAGCAGCCGCACGCTGCCAGGCGATACGCTGGTCGTACTGATGCTTGCGGTTGGGGTCGCCCAGCACTTCGTATGCCGCCAGTATCAGCCTGAACTTTTCCTCCAGCGTTCTGCTGCCACCTGTTTTATCGGGATGGTACTGCATACAGAGTTTCCTGAATGCGCGCTTGATCTGCTGGGGAGAGGCTTGCTCACTCACGCCCAGTATGGCATAATAGTCCCGCATTGCCCTGTAAAATAATTCATTCCCGTTAACTAACCGGGCATGGCAGCCACTGCCGCAATAAATACTACCGGCTGTAAGGTTCTATCCGCAGCAGCCGTTTTATTGCCGGTGACCGGGCACACCGCTGGCTGGCCTACCGGCCCCAGGCCATATGGAAATGCCCCCGGGAATTTGATGGTCAGGTCGTGAAATTTTACGGCCACCGGCGTTTCGCCAACCGGATGGGGAATGCGTAACCGGATTTATTATTGGCTTCATCGATAGTACATAAGGCTGGATGTGGCCTGTCAAGATGCGGCCTGTTAAGATGTTGCCTGCCAAGATGTTGCCTGCCAAGATGCGGCCTGTCAAGATGTGGCCTGTCAAGATGTGGCCTGTTAAGATGTTGCCTGCCAAGATGCGGCCTGCCTTGTCCGCAACGAAATCCCGCAAGGTGATATACAAAAAGGTCCGTTAGAAAACGGACCTTCTACTAAACTAACCCAAACAAACGTTTAATTCAACGTTTAAAAAAATTTATGCTTGCTGCTCGGCCAGTTTTGCCTTGATTTTGGCTTCCACTTCTGTGGCTACCTCAGGATTGTCGAGCAGGAGTTGTTTTACGGCGTCGCGGCCCTGACCCAGCTTGTTGCCTTCGTAGCTGAACCAGCTGCCGCTTTTCTGGATGATTCCATATTCCACACCCATATCGATCAGCTCACCCACTTTGGATACGCCTAACCCGAATATAATGTCGAACTCAGCCTGGCGGAAGGGAGGTGCAACTTTATTTTTTACGACTTTTACTTTTACGCGGTTACCTACTGCTTCGTCGCCGTCTTTGATCTGGCTCATACGGCGAATGTCGAGCCGGATGGAAGCATAGAATTTAAGGGCGTTACCACCGGTGGTGGTTTCGGGGTTACCGAACATCACGCCGATCTTTTCGCGCAGCTGGTTAATGAAAATGCAGCAGCAGTTTGTTTTTGAAATGGTGGCAGTGAGTTTACGCAGCGCCTGGGACATCAGGCGGGCCTGCAGCCCCATCTTGCTTTCTCCCATCTCACCTTCCAGCTCGCCTTTCGGCACCAGCGCGGCTACCGAGTCAATCACCACTACATCTACCGCTCCGGACAGGATAAGACGGTCGGCAATTTCAAGCGCCTGCTCTCCATGGTCCGGCTGGGAAATCAGCAGAGAATCCACATCCACCCCCAGGCGGCGGGCATAGGTACTATCGAAGGCATGCTCCGCATCAATAATGGCGCAGATGCCGCCCTTCTTTTGCGCTTCTGCAATGGTATGAATGGCAATCGTGGTTTTACCGGAAGCCTCAGGTCCGTAGATCTCAACGATACGGCCCTTGGGTAAGCCGCCAACGCCCAGCGCAATATCCAGGCCCAGCGATCCGGTGGAGATCACTTCCCATACATGGTCTCCCTTTTCCCCCATCATCATCACAGACCCCTTCCCGAAGTCCTTGTCGATCTTGTCCATCGTAAGGCGGAGGGCTTTCAGTTTATCGGCGTTTGTTGCGGCGTTTGACATTGTAGTAAGTATTTATTGTTCAAATTTAATGGTAATGCAAGGTATAATTATTTTTCCATACCGTCCTAAAAAATTTAGCATTTTTTATTTGATGCTAATTTTTGTAGTATCCGGCGTTTTAACTTTAATTGGGGTAACACGCAATGGACAATACAAAAGTCCGCACCCATTGCGCAGGGGATCTGCGTAGTGAAAAAATAACCGGAAAAAATGAAAAAAGCAGCGCAATCCGGCCAAACCACACCTGTCCCGGAACGGGGCTCAAACAGTACGGGGCCGAAAGCGGCAATAGAACGGGAAACGGCTATCCCACTATCCAGTAGGCGATCAGTTGGGAAGAAATGCCGACGAAAAAGCCGAGGTACACCTCGCCGGTTGAGTGAGCGCTCAGCACCAGCCGCGAAGTGGCGGCGATGCCCGCCAGCAGGAAAGCCAGCCCGAGGGGAACGGATACGTTCATGCCCATACCCCACATCAGGGCCAGCAAAAACCCGATCACCCCGCCCCAGCCAACGGTATGCATGCTGATCTTCACGAAGTTATTGGCAACAAAAGAAATGACGATCGCAATAAAAATGCCCAGAAAAAAGGCATTGAAAAAATCCGGGCTGGCGCCTTCACGGATGAAGGTGTAAAATGCCCAGAAATAAAAAATGATGGTACCCACATATGGAATGATGCGCTGACGCGGATCCTGCAGCTGCACACTGTCTACGAACTTCAGCGTTTTGGCCAGCGCTACCACCAGCAGCGGGAACAGCACACAGGTGACCAGCACCCGGATAAACAGCACATCATAGTTAAACCGGAAGCTGTTCTGCTTGAACGCTACAAAATACTCGGGCAGTGCGGTAACCGCAATCAGGGTAATGAGCAGGGGAATAAAAATAGGATGCAGCAAGTACGAAAATACGTTTGCTGTGGCCCGCAGGGCAGGCGAAAAAGTAATGGGTGCTTTCTGCTCTTCCATGAAAATTTTGTGTGATTATAGTTCCTTTCGTAAACGGGCCACGGGAATATTCAGCTGCTCGCGGTATTTGGCCACGGTGCGGCGTGCAATGTTATATCCTTTGTCCTGCAGCATTTTGGTCAGGTTTTCGTCGCTCAGCGGCTTGCGTTTGTTCTCGCCGCCGATCATGTCGGCCAGTATTTTCTTCACCTCGCGGGTAGATACCTCTTCACCGCTGTCGGTAGACAGGGACTCGGAGAAGAAAAATTTCAACTTGAAGGTGCCGAACTCGGTTTGTACATATTTACTGTTGGCCACGCGGCTGACGGTGGAAATATCGAGCTGGGTGATGTCCGCAATGTCTTTGAGAATCATGGGCTTCATGGTGGTTTCATCGCCCGTGAGGAAAAACTCGTGTTGGTAGTTCATGATGGCTTCCATGGTGCTCAGCAGCGTATGCTGGCGCTGTTTGATGGCATCGATAAACCACTTGGCGGCATCTATTTTCTGCTTGATGAATAATACGGCCTCTTTCTGTCGCTTGTCCTTTTTATCCCCGCGGTCATACTCCTTGAGCATTTCCCGGTACCCTTCGGAGATACGAAGGTCGGGCGCGTTTTTGCTGTTGAGCGACAATTCGAGCTTGCCGTTATTATTGAGGATGAAGAAGTCGGGGATCACGTAACTTTCCGCCTTGTTGAGCACGCTGTAATTGCCGCCCGGTTTGGGATTTAGCTTGATGATCTGCCCGATGGCCTCACGCAGGTCCTCGTCTGTCAGGTTGAGGGAGCGCTGTATTTTTTCGTAGTGTTTCTTCGTGAATTCGTCGAAGTAATTTTCGAGTATCTGCGTGGCGGTGGACACACCGGGATCGTCCGGGTTTTTCCGTTTCAGCTGTAGCAAGAGGCACTCTTTCAGGTCGGTACAGCATACGCCGGGCGGGTCGAACGTCTGGATAAGTTTGATCAGCACGCGTATTTCTTCTTCGTTGGTGTCGATATTCTGGGAAAAAGAAAGGTCGTCTACGATCGCGCCGGTTTCGCGGCGCAGGTAACCATCGTCGTCGATGCTGCCGATGATCTGTTCGGCGATGCGGCGCTCGCGGTCGTCGAGCGTTTGCATGCCCAGCTGGCTGAGCAGGTGGTCGTGAAAAGTGGTTTCCACGCGCACGGGAATGGTCCGGGACTCGTCCTGTTCAGGATAGTTGTCGTCGCGGAGTTTGTAGTCCGCTATTTCGTCATCGCCTTCGGAAACGTATTCCGAAATATCGATGTTGTCGTATTCGTTTTCGCTGCCATCGGGCTCAAACTCGTCTTCAGCCGGCGTTTCGAATTCTTCGCCGGCCTCTTTGTTAAACTCGTCTTCCTGCCCGTCTTCGCCATATTCAAGCGCAGGGTTTTCTTCCAGCTCTTCCTTGATTCTTTCTTCCAGCACAGCAGTAGGCACCTGCAGCAGTTTCATGAGCTGAATCTGCTGGGGTGATAACTTCTGTAATAGTTTCTGTTGTTGCGTTTGCTTTAACATGGCTCGTTCCTAAGTTTTACCACTTTTCCTCCTCTTCGCCGTCCAGGCTGAGCTGCTCGTCCGGAAGCAAGCGGAACGTCCTCCGGTGGTAGGGCGTGTCGCCATGGTTTCGGATAGCATCCCGGTGAAAGCGGGTCGGATACCCTTTGTTCTCCTTCCACCCGTAATGCGGGAATTGCTCATGCAGCTGGTGCATATATTCATCCCGGTACGTTTTTGCCAGAATGGACGCTGCCGCTATGGATGCATATTTTCCGTCGCCCTGTATGATGCAGGTATGCGGGATGTTGCCATAGGGATGAAAACGGTTCCCATCAATGAGTAACATTTGGGGCTGCAGCGATAATCGTGCCAAAGCTTCGTGCATCGCCTTGAATGAGGCTTTCAGGATATTTATCCTGTCTATTTCCTCGTTGTCGATGCTCGCTACCGCAAAGGCCAGCGCTTTCCTTTCGATCACCTTTCTGAGCTTCATCCTGTCGGGTTCCTTCATCTGCTTTGAATCGTTCAGCAACGGATGACGGAAATTTTTTGGCAGTATGACGGCCGCCGCAAACACAGGGCCTGCCAGACACCCCCTTCCGGCTTCATCGCAACCGGCTTCCATCAAAACATCCTGGTAATATGGCAGTAACAAGTGAATGGCTTTTGTTCGCGCTAAAATTACAAAAACCGGTGGAATGATCGGGGAATTGATAAAAATCATCCGTGGGCACCGGTATTTAACGCTAATTTTGCAGGGTTTATGGATATGCAGCAAAATAAAGGCAATAAAGCCATCGTAATCTGGCTTTTCACCGGCGTGGTGATGATTATTGTGCAGGTGTTGCTGGGGGGCATTACGCGCCTTACCGGCTCCGGATTGTCTATTACCGAATGGAAGCCCATCCTGGGTGCATTGCCGCCCATGAATGAAGCGGCCTGGCAGGAGGCGTTCGCCAAATACCAGGAAATCGGTCAGGCCAAAGTGATTAACAGTCACTTCACCCTGGCGGATTTTAAATGGATTTATTTCTGGGAGTGGCTGCACCGCAACTGGGCCCGCCTCATTGGAGTGGTGTTCGCCCTGCCTTTCATTTATTTCGTCGTAACAAAAAAAATCCAGCGCAGCATGATCGGCCCCATGATCGTGCTTTTCCTGCTGGGAGGCCTCCAGGGCGCCATCGGCTGGATTATGGTGCAAAGCGGCCTGAATGAAGAAAATCTTTACGTCAGCCACATCCGCCTGGCCATCCATTTCATCGCGGCCCTTGGCCTGCTCTGGTATACGCTCTGGTTCGCGCTCAAACTGAGCGTGCCGGCTGAAAAAATTACGGAAGCCCCCGCCGCCCGCCGCCTCTCCGGGTGGATACTCGGCCTGCTGGTGATCCAGCTCATTTACGGTGCCTTTATGGCCGGCCTCCACGCGGCACTGGCCGCCAATACCTGGCCCACCATCAACGGCATGTGGTGGCCCGGCGGTATGTTTCCCGCCGGCCGCTTCTGGGATGCCGTCACGCACAACGTCATCACCATCCACTTCATTCACCGCGGCCTCGCTTACATCCTGACCATCCTTATCGCCATCTGGTTCCTGAAAACCGCCCGTTTCCCGAAACTGGCCGGTGTACGGATGCTGGCACTGCTGGCCGTACTGCTCCAGGTTTTCCTCGGCGTGCTCACCCTGCTTAACACCCGCACCGGCATTCCACTCGGCTTCGCGCTTGCCCACCAGTTCACCGGAATGGCCCTGCTCATGGTGCTTGTATGGGGGAGATTTTTAACCCGGGCGTAAACTCATTCCGCTTTTTACACATTTAAAAAAATTTTAGTTTATTTTGAAGTGTGAAAAGAATCTGGCTACGGTTTTTTTATTCCTTCCCCGTTCAGCTCCTGATGCTGCATTTCCGCAAGTACCAGGTGCTGCTGATTTTCTGGGCAATCCTGTTCAGCACCATCAACGGCGGCTTCGCCAAGCTGTTTGGCGGCGATGCGCTGTACCTGGCTCCGGAATACATGGGTAAAGTGAATTTTTACAGCACCACGGTGATGGGTGTGGCCACCGCCATTTTCACCATGAGCTGGAACATCACCACCTTCATCCTGCACAGTGGCCGTTTCAAGTTCCTCGCCACCACCACGCAGCCTTTCTTCCGCTACTGCCTTAACAACGCGGTCATCCCCGGCCTGTTCCTGCTCAACCTGCTCTGGCGCGGATGGGAATTCCAGCGCTGGCAGGAACTGAACACGGTACCGCAGATACTCCTGCTGGCGGAAGGGTTTATTTGCGGATTCCTGATGATCATCTTTTTTTCCTTCTTCTATTTTTTCAACGCGGATAAAAATATCGGTAAACGCCTCAGCCGCAAATTCGGCAACCCGCGCAATTTCCTGCGCACGGTGCTCAACCCGCACCAGGAAAGGGACGAAAACGCCCTGCCGGTGCACAACTACTTCGCAAGCCCATGGCGCATCCGCCGGGCAAGGAATGTAGACCATTACAACAAGCACTACCTCGACAATATTTTCAGGCAGCACCACTTCGCGGCCATTATCACGGTGGGGCTGGCGCTCGTGTTCCTCGTCATCATGGCCTACCTGATGGACTATAATGCCTTCAGGATACCGGCGGGCGCCAGCGTACTGATCTTTTTCGCCTTCCTCATCGCCATCGCCGGCGCTTATGCGTACGTTTTCCAGACCTGGGCCATCCCTATCCTCATCTTCCTCATTCTGGGCCTGAACTGGATGGTGAAAAACCAATGGATAGACAACCGCAACAAGGCGTATGGGCTTAATTACCGCGACAAACAAGACCGGCCGCAATACAGCGTGCAACACCTCCAGGAGTTTTTCACGGAAGCGCGCGCGGACGCAGACAAAAAGCACACCCTGCAGATCCTCGAAAAATGGAAAGCGAAATTTCCGGCAGGGCAGAAACCGCCCATGATCATCATCAACACCAGCGGAGGCGGCAGCCGGTCCGCCACCTGGACGATGAATGTGTTGCAGCGGTACGACAGCCTGCTGCAGGGCCGGCTGCTACAGCATACAGTGCTCATGACAGGCGCTTCCGGCGGCATGCTGGGCGCCACCTATTTCAGGGAACTCTACCTCCAGCAGCAGGAACGGCGGCTGAAAGGGCGCAACCTGTACGACAGCATCTATACCGACAATATTTCCCGCGATCTGCTCAATTCCGTTTTCAGCTCCTTTGCCGTAAACGATTTTATCACCCCTTTCCGCAATTTCGCCATCGGTAAAAACCACTACGCGAAAGACCGCGGATTTGCATTTGAAATGCAGCTCAATATCAACACGGGCAATGCGCTCAATAAAACCATCAGCGCCTACCGCGAAGCGGAAGCGAATGCGCGGATACCGCTGTTGGTCTGGTGCGCCACACTCAATGCAGACGGCCGGCGGCTGTACATTTCACCACAACCGGTAAGCTACCTCTGCGCCGCGGATTACCGTTACCCCACCCGCGCCGTGCGGGATATAGACGGCGTGGACTTTCAGCAGTTTTTTTCACGCCAGCATGCGGACGAGCTGCGCGTAACGAGCGCCATCCGCATGAGCGCTACCTTTCCTTACATTCTGCCGAACGTGTTTTTGCCCAGCACACCTATCGTAGACGTGATGGACGCAGGTATCCGCGACAATTTCGGGCAGGAAACCTCGCTCCGGTTTTTGTACACTTTCCGGGAATGGATAAACGAAAACACTTCCGGCGTGATATTCATGCAGATACGTGACACGCGTAAAAACGACGTGAGCCCCATCAAACAGAAAAAGGACCTGGGCGACCTGATTTTCGAACCGCTGTTCTCCATGCAGGCACACTGGATGAGCATGCAGGATTTTCACCAGGACCACCTCGTCAACTACATGGAAGGCTACTTCCCCGGTAAATTCAAACGCGTCATTTTCCAGTACGTGCCGCAACAGGCGGAAAAGGCCGCCGCCCTCAGCCTCCACCTCACCAGCCGTGAAAAGCTCGATATCGCCCGGGCGCTCGATAATCCCGGCAACCTGCAGACGTTTGGCCTGCTGAAGCAGGCTTTGGAACAGGCGGATTGACGTCCGCCGGCCGCTACAGCTGTTCCCCTGCCGCCGGCCATTCCCCGCCTGAACGGCCAGATACGGGCGCTCCGGATTCAAACAACCGTATGCCGTCATCTCCATTTTCATCATAACTAGTTGACTATCAGCTTTATTTGAATACTGCTGATGTGCAGGCCGGAGAAATGTTATTTCACAGTAATTTAAGACCGGACCCCGCCATATTATGCAGATTATGCGTACCTTTGCGCCTCTTTTAAGAGTTGCGCCGTACGGCCCCGGCAACGGAAAGCCTGAAAACGCAGCTAAATCACACAATTTATTTATGCAAATAAGAAACATTGCCATTATCGCACACGTAGACCACGGAAAAACTACCCTGGTGGATAAAATCCTGCACTCTACGAACGTTTTCCGCTCCAACCAGGAAACGGGTGAACTGATCATGGATAACAACGACCTGGAAAAGGAACGCGGTATCACCATCCTCAG
>CBFGZV010000018.1:0-93622 GCA_965653365.1 uncultured Chitinophaga sp.
TTTCAAAATGCACAACCCTTCCTGCCCGTGATCACCGTCGTACCCTTTCCACCGGGATCCTTCCTTCAAGAATTTATCTTCCCCTACTCCGCGACAAATCCGCATCCGTCGATGCCCCTTTTCAAAATGCACAACCCTTCCTGCCCGTGATCACCGTCGTACCCTTTCCACCGGCATCCATCCTTCATGAATTTCCTTTACCCTACTCCACTCATTTTCAATATTTAACGCCACCCATTTTATCCAGCCTCCAAATAAATTTCATAAATAAGCGAACGCTCACTTATATTTGCACTCACATGCGTATCAGGGACGAAAAGAAAATTTGCCAGTTGCACGAGAAAGCGATCGAGATGATCGTCAGGGAGGGGCTGGACGGGTTTGGCATCAACAAACTGGCTAAAGCGGCGGGGGTTTCTCCGGCCACCATCTACATTTACTACAAAGACCGGGAAGACCTCATTATCCAGACCACCCTGCGGGTAGCCAATGTAATGCTGGAAGAAAGCCTGAAAGATTTCGATCCTGCCATGAACCTCGAAGAGGGCCTGCGCAAACAATGGCACAACCGGGCCGCCCATTTCATGAAAAACCCGCTGGACGTGGAATTCATGGAAAAGATGCGGTATTCCCATCTCTACGATAAAGTGGCCGTGCATTTGTACACCTCCTTCAAGGAAGTGATGGGAAAATTTTACAAAAACGCCGTAGAAAGAAAGGAACTGAACCCATTGCCGTTCGAAATCTTCTGGGCCGTGGCCTATGCACCGCTTTACCAGCTGATAAAATTTCACACCCAGGAAAAAGCTTTCGGCCACCAGAAATTCACGCTGACGGAAGAATTAATGGAACAAACGCTGCAACTCGTGCTGAAAGCCCTGAAAATATGACGACTTAAAAAAATTTCTCCACCTAACTAAATGAGCGCTCATTTATGAACACAGCTTACACAACGGAAACATTAGGAGTATTGGTATTCCGCACCAATATCCGGTTCAAGAAAGACCTCGCCATGATAGCCCCCTTGCTCGACAAACAACCCGGCGTGCAGCGCTGGAACGTAGACCGTGAAGACGCCGACAAGGTGCTCCGCATCGAGTCGCGCACGCTGCGCCCCGAAGAAGTCATCCAACTGGTGACGCGGGCGGGCTTTGATTGCGAGGAACTGCCGGAATAACAGCTTTCACCTGCTTAACACACAACAATTATATGAAAACGAAAGAACGGGTCTTTTCACGATACCAGGTATTTATCATTGCCGTGCTTGCCCTGCTGCAGTTCACGGTGGTACTGGATTTTATGGTTCTCAGCCCACTAGGCGAAATTCTGCTCGACAAATTGAAGATCACCACACAGCAGTTCGGCCTGGTGGTATCGGCTTATGCATTCAGTGCGGGCATTTCAGGTATTCTGGCGGCCGGCTTCGCCGATAAGTTCGACCGGAAAAAGATGATGATGGTATTTTATACGGGTTTCATCATCGGCACTTTTCTTTGCGCGCTGGCGCCCACTTATGGCTTTCTGCTGGCCGCCCGCGTAATCACGGGCCTGTTCGGCGGCGTGATCAGCGCCATCGGTATGGCCATTATTGCCGACCTTTTCAGGCCGGAGGTGCGGGGCCGGGTTATGGGCTTTGTACAAATGGCCTTCGCGCTCAGCCAGATCATCGGTGTGCCCCTGGGATGGGAACTGGCCATCCGCCTGCACTGGCACGCGCCATTCTGGATGATCGGCGGTTTTGGTACCCTGATGGGCGTTATCATGGCCATTTACATGAAACCGGTAAACGCCCACCTGCAACAGCGCGTGGAAAAAAATGCGTTCGCCCACCTGAAGCACACCTTGCAGAACAAGCACTATTCGCTGGCATTTGCCACCACCGTGCTGCTTTCCACCGGCGGCTTCATGCTGATGCCCTTCGGCAGCACCTTTTCCATCCACAACATGGGCATTGAGCGGGCAGACCTCAAATTGCTCTACGCCACCACGGGTGTTGCCACCTTTATTGGTGCGCCCCTGCTGGGCCGGCTCAGCGACAAATTGGGTAAAATGCAGGTATTCCAGGGCGCCACCCTGCTAACAGCCGTGATGGTGGTGATTTTTACGAATCTCGGCCTTACGCCGCTCTACCTGGCCATCACCATCAATGCGCTGATGATGATCGGGGTGTTCGGGAGAATCATCCCGGCACAGGCCATCATGACTTCGCTGCCGAGCATGCAGGACAGGGGAGCTTTTATGAGCGTCAACTCCTCGGTTCAGCAGATATCAGGCGGCATCGCGTCCATTGTGGCGGGCCTCATTGTGTACCAAACCAGTAGCGGCCAACTCGCCCACTACGACATACTGGGATATGTGATTGTTGGCGCATTCATCATTACGTCTATCATGATGTTTTACCTCAACCGCCGGGTGCAGCAGCAAACGGCGCCGGTTACCGCGCCGGAAAAAGTCGCCGTCGCTTCCTGACAACAAAAACGGCTGTTCCGGTGGAACAGCCGTTTTTGCCTTTATCAGCCGCAGGGAAGTTTACTGCGCTTTAAACAGTGGGTTATAGATAATGCCCAACAGGTTGCCCCAGGGATCCTTCACCACGGCGACCTCTATCGGCCCGCCTACGTTCCGCGGCTCATCGTGCGGCGTGGCGCCCAGCGAAAGCAGGCGTTCGTATTCGGCCTTTACATCTTCCACTCCCCAATAGGTTTCCACTGCGCCCGGCCCCGGATGCGATTGTCCCGGCGCAAGCGGCTGCACTCCCAGCTCAAAGCCGCCAATCTCAAACCCCACGTAAAAGGGCTCGTCAAAATAGGGCTGCGCGTCAAATACTTTGGCGTACCAGGCCTTTCCTTCCGCCACGTCGGGCACCCGGTAAATTGCGGTCCTCAGGCCGGCAAATCGATTTTTCATACTGCGTGTTTAAATATCCAAATTTAAGGCAATTGGGAAATATTTAACAATTCAACCAAACTCAATACCATAGCGGGTTAATACCAATATACGGGCCGCATTTTCCGGCGGCCCGATGATTGTAATCCGCCGTGCCGTAAATTTGTGTAGTCCCCGCAAGTTCTTATCATTTAAAAGGTACCGAATATGGAAAAGCACACCATTCGTGAGGCGTACAAGCGCTATTGGCTCGAAAACGGTAAAAGACCCGTATCTGTTTTCGCGCTCTGCAAGATCGTAGACATCCCTGAATCCGAATTTTACGAATCTTACAGCGCCATGGAAGGGGTAGAAACAGACATCTGGCTCGACATTTTTCAACGCACCATTGACCAGCTGAAAGACGACCCTACCTACCAGCAATATTCCGCGCAGGAAAAACTGCTGGCCTTTTATTTCTTGTGGGTACAGAAACTGAAAGACGACCGCAGCTACATCCTGCAGCAACACCAGCGGTCGCAACTCCCCGGCGGGCAGCTGCGCCAGTTGTCTTCCTTCAAAAAAGCCTTCTACGACTACGCCGCCGGCCTCATCAAAGAAGGATACCTCTCCACCGAGATCAAGGAACGGAAGTACATTTCCGACCAGTATGTTCACGGCTTCTGGATGCAGGCGCTCTTTGTGCTCAAATACTGGATTGAAGACAAAAGCCTCAATTTCGAAATGACGGACGCCGCCATCGAAAAGGCCGTGCACCTGAGTTTCCAGCTGATTCAATCCAATACGCTGGATAGCCTCCTGGACTTCGGAAAATTCATACTGACCCGGAAATAAAGTAGATGAAACCACGCGGAACGAATGTTTCGGCGGAGTTTCATCCGGCAATTAAACATTACAACAACTACGGATGAAAGAGCAAACGAATATCCCTACCGGCAAAGTGGAAAGGGCCGGCCGGTTTGTGACCACAGGCCTCAAAGTAGGCACCAACTATATCAAACACTACACCCGCAAGCTCATGGACCCCTCTATCACAAGAGATGCCCTCCATCAGGAAAACGCGGAAGACATATACGAAACGCTCAGCAACCTGAAAGGCAGCGCCCTCAAAGTGGCGCAAATGCTGAGTATGGACAGGGGCATGCTGCCGAAAGCATATTCCGAACGTTTCGCCATGAGCCAGTACAGCGCGCCTCCTCTTTCAGGACCGCTGGTAGTCAACACCTTCGTAAAAACGCTGGGGAAAACGCCGGCTGAGCTGTACGACCGCTTCGACATGAAAGCGAGCAACGCCGCTTCCATCGGCCAGGTACACAAAGCCGCCAAAAACGGGAAAGAACTGGCGGTAAAAATCCAGTATCCCGGCGTGGCCAGCAGCGTCAAATCCGACCTCCGCATCGTCAAACCCTTCGCCATCCGCATTGTGGGTATGAACGAAGTGGATATGGACAAATATTTCGATGAAATAGAATCCAAACTGCTGGAAGAAACGGACTATGCGCTCGAGCTCCGCCGTTCGCAGGAGCTGAGCGAACAATGCGCACACATTCCAAACCTTGTGTTCCCGGCGTATTACCCGGACCTGTCGTCTGACCGGATCATTACGATGGACTGGCTGGAAGGCCGCCATTTGAAAGAGTTCCTGGCCACCAACCCCTCGCAGGAGGTACGCAACAAAATCGGGCAGGCGCTGTGGGACTTCTACCAGTTCCAGGTGCACAAGCTGAAAAAAGTGCATGCAGACCCGCACCCCGGCAACTTTCTGCTGCGGGCAGACGGTACCGTGGGCATTTTTGATTTCGGCTGTGTCAAGGAAGTACCGGAAGATTTTTACGTGAACTACTTCCTGCTGACGGATAAAGAAGTGCTGAAAAACGACGTGCGGCGCAAAGAGATTTATACGGCGCTTGAAATGATCCACCCTACGGACACGGAAAAGGAAGTGATTTTCTTTTCAGGTCTCTTCCAGGAAATGATCCGGTTGCTGACGCACCCGTTTACCGTAGACCGCTTTGATTTCGGGAACGAGGATTATTTCAATGAAATTTACGCCTATATGGATTACCTGTCCAACCTGAAGGAAGTACGGGAATCCAAAGTGGCGCGCGGCAGCCGGCATTCGCTGTACATCAACCGCACCTATTTCGGGTTGTACTCCATGCTGAGCGATCTGAAAGCGGATGTGAATACGGGGCAGGCGAGAATACAGGAAATGATGCGATAAACAGAAGGGCTGGCAGATTTGTCAGCCTTTTTTCTGTTGCTCTTTACCGAATGTTCATTCCCGGCAAAGTACGCCGGGAGGCCAGGCTTTACAGCTATCATGTGGCGCTCGTGTTACAGTTGTTCTTCAGGCACGTATTATGTGCGACTACCGGTAAAACCATTCATCATGTTAGTACCATTGCTCGCATTGGGGGTTGTGTTGATAGCGATTATCGTATACGTTGTCTTGCAATCCGGCAAAAAAACAAAGGATAAGGGAACGGAAAAGCTCATCAACCGGAACGTTCCCCCATATGAAACCGATACTGCCAAAGCCGGCGCGGCCGATGCGGAATAGCCCGTCAGGAAGGCAGTGCCTTCCGGCGCTTCATCGACTTGATGTACAACATAATATTGTTGAGATCTTCCCGGCTGATCACATCCGGTTTAAAGGCGGGCATCGGGCCAAGGCCGTGCCGCACCTGGCAGAATTCATGCCGTTAAATCGGCGCCGGTACTGCGATAACAACGGTGCAGCAATCGCTACAGGTGAGTAATTTAATCAACAACGCTACACGTGTGGGCAGTTGCTTTTGCCGCGCCCAAAGTATGGTCATGGCGTTCTTTTTGCGGCGCTCCGGCTATGAGAGATTTTCCTGTCCGGCAACCGGAACAAATATGCGCTGATCACCGGCGGCACCGGATGCCTGACCCCATGGGCACCACCGCGAGCGCAGCCAAAAGCCGCAAGGGCAACGAGCCGAGCGAAAAAGCCGGCACCAAAACGATTCAACATGAAGCCTCGAGGGCAGAACGGGAAAGCATCGGGCGGCAAAAAGGCGATCGCGACCAGGCGCGATAACAAAATACGGAACGGACCATCCAGGATCTGGCGCATGGCGCCTGGTTCAACAAAGTACCGGTATTGCCGTACACGGTACAATTTGAACAGCAGCGCAATTCTTCTTTCTCTTTACTTTTTCGCTTCCAGCAATTCCCGCAGCACTACTGCCTGATTGTTCTCTTCATCCTTCGCGCCATACAGCAACGTTACGGTTTTGTGCTTTTTGATTTCCGGCAACAGGGTAGCCAGGGCGCCGGAATCCTTCAATTCCGCTTTGTACCGTTGCACGAATTCCGGCCAGTGCTGCTCTTCGTGGTGAAACCATTTCCGCAGTCCGGTAGAGGGCGCTACGTCCTTTGCCCACAGGTCTACGTGCGCCGTTTCTTTTTTGATGCCGCGCGGCCAGAGCCGGTCCACCAGTATGCGGAAACCATCGGCAGCCTCGTAAGGTTCGTAAACGCGTTTGATGTTGATCATGTGAATAACTTTTTGCCCCTGTATACGCCGGCGCGGCCGGCTATATAAATATACGAATTCGGTGGCTGGCAGGCATGCGGCAAATAATCAGTATTTTTACCCATCATTAAATGATACCGAATGAAATATCTGCTCACCGCAGCCTTCGTCTGTTGTTCCCTGCACCTCGCCGCACAAGACGTGGAAGAATGGAAGCCGGCCAGCAAAGAAAGCCAGGCTTACGCCGAATACCGCAGTAAAATCACCGTGCCGCCTTACGGGCTGACAAAAGTGAAAAAACTAATCGCCGGCATTCAAATGGCCGATGAAGATGGCGTGCCCAGCAAGCCGGCCGAGAAAGACTACATGGCGCTCAGCCTGCGCGAAAAGTTTACCTACCACATGATCAACCCGGAAATATTCAGCCAGAACTGCGATGTCAGCCCCCCGGTGCAGGATGAGCACAAGAAAATATTCGGCGTACTGCCCGATGCCTTCGGCGAACAAAGCTGGAGCGAGCGGCAGCGCAACTTTCTCACCAGCCACCGGGATAGTGTGATGGCCATCATCAGGGAATCGGTTACGCGCAGCAAAAGAATGGGCCTCAATTACAAGCATGCCGTGGTGGAAGTGAACGGGAAGGAAATGATCCCTTTCCTGATCGAAACCTATAACGCCGATAAAAAAGATCACGACATCCTGACCGTGCTGTTGCTGCTGATGAAGAAAAACGAATACCGCCCGTTTCTGGCGGCCTCATCGTACCGCAAATTGTACGGCAACGATACGGACTTCAACGCCTACATCGATTTCAACCCGGCCAATGAAGCCCTGATCATCGAACGCGCCACCAATTTCTATAAGAACCGCTGACCACATGTTTTCCGCCGCACTTTGGGCCCTGCTGCTTTTGCAACCACCTGCGCAATTTGTGCGGGTGCCCGCCGGTGTATATACCGTTGGGCAAAAAAACAGCTTGCAGAATCCATGGCGGCAGGTCAAAACGCCGGGGTTCGACATCTCGGCTACGGAACTGACCAATGCGGCATTCGCGGAATTTGTTGCCGCAACCGGCTATGTCACCGATGCCGAAAGGTTCAAAAACGCGCTGGTGTTTGAGCCGGGGCTGGCTGAATTCAGGTGGCTGGAAGACAGTACCGCCAGCTGGCGGCATCCCAATGGTGTAAGCCGCGGTGGCTGCCGGCCCACCCATCCCGTTACCACCATCAGTTATCACGACGCGGAAGCCTATTGCCAATGGGCCAAAGTGAGGCTGCCCACGCTCGACGAATGGGAAATCGCATCCCGCGCCGGTGCCACCACTTTATATCACTGGGGCAGCAACGTAAATCAGATCCGCACCTATGCCAACATCTGGCATGGCCGTAACCACCTCGTGCCCGATAGCAGCGACGGTTTTATGTACACCGCGCCGGTAGGCAGCTTCCGGCCTAACGCGTGGGGGCTATACGATATGTACGGCAACGTGTTCGAACTGTGTGCAGGCCGGCTGCCCGGCGAAAAAAACATCGCCCATGCACGTGGTGGTTCGTGGTGGTGCAGCAGAAACGCCTGCAACTTTTTCAATTCTGTCAACATTGGCCGGGTACACCCGAGAGCCTCGTTCAGCAACCAGGGGCTCAGGGTGGTCAAACAAAACGGCGCCGCGCCTGCCGTCCCCGCCGGGCCCGGACATGCCCGTTTAAAAAAAGATAACAAAAACAGTTGCTGCCATCTTGGAGGCGCAGCTAAATAAATTGTAGTTTCCCGCTGTAAAGCAAAATCATTCTTTCCATGGCCAGTACACCCGAAGCACTGCTGGAGCAGGCGAACAACAGAGGCACCTTATATGCAGTAGTAGAACAGGACGAACGTACCGCGTACTTTTACATCTATCCCGCAGAGCCCTTCACCCAGCGGTACAACATGCGCGCCTGCTGGCTGCGCAACCTGCTGCCCGCGCCGGATGAACGCGATTACGGGGCCATGGAAAAAGGCATCGCTCCCCTGCTGGAGGCACGTTACTGTAATCATTCCGAGGGCAAGGAACCGTTGGTAGCAGACCGGCTAAGCGTGATGTGGCATGAAGAAGACGACGGCGCTACCCTGTTTTACCAGGATGAGCCCATGGCCGTTATCCCCGGCTGGTCGCTGGCGGCTGAACAACCGGCCTGTTATTCGCTGGACTGCACGGATCATGCAGACCATTGCGGCCTATTCCCCCTCAACGCACCGGCATTGTATGAGCGCATTGAAAAAACGTCGGCCTTCTGGGATAAATGGAGTAATGAAACCGACAATCCCTGGCAGCCCATTCAGCAGCAATTTTTACAGGCTTATGAAGCGCAGTTCGGCGAAACGTTGCAGTACTATGCCATCGACCAGCAAATGTGGCCACCCATGGCGCTGGCGCGGTATGAAAAAGACGACATCGTTTATTTCCTGAGCCTCGGCATCAGCATTCGCCCCATGCCCTGGGTGGAATTATTGTACAACGACCAGGCGCCGGGATTCCGCAGGATGGAATTGGGCCTTGCCGTCAGCAAAAAGGATTTTACCGAAGACGAGATCATGCAGATGGCGCAGGGCATTTCCGGGATCGCAGACAGTCCCTGGGCGAACCTTACCTGGCTGGGTGAAGGCCATACCATCAGCTCTGCCAGCACACCGGCCGGCTTCGACAGCTTCATCCTTTCGTCGGCCTTATACAACGGTCCGGACATAGACCTCCCGGCCATGGAAGGCGACCGCGTGAACCTTTTCTGGGCTAGTCCCGTCACGCTGGCGGAGCGGGAAAGCGCCCACACGAAAGCCAACGGCGGGTACGATTTGCTGGAGAAAATGATTGGCGCGGGCATCCGCCATGTCGTGAAAAAAAGAAGCAGCTTGTGATACCGGTACCGGTTGCTAACGCCGCACACCCTTTGAATATATAGTACCTTTACCCGATGTTGAACAATACCCTGCTTGCAGTTTTCGACACAGAAGCGTTGATCAGGTATGGCGGCCTGCCGCTGATATGCCTCATCGTATTTGCCGGCAACGCCGTGTTTGCCCTGTTTTTTGTACCTACCGGCGCTTTTCTCTTTACAGGGGGTGTGTTGATGGCTACGGGCGTGCTACCGTACAACGTATTCGCAGTTTGCTGCCTGCTGGGGCTGGTGGCGCTAGCCGGCAGCTTAACCGGTTACTGGTTCGGCAGGAAAACAGGGCCGGCGCTTTACCGCCGGAAAGACTCCCGTTTTTTTCCGCACCCAATACCTCAAAGCCGCTGAAGAATTTTATGAAAAGAGAGGAAACCTCACCTTGCTGGCAGGCCCGTTCCTGCCCATCATCCGGACGTTTGCGCCGATCATCGCCGGCATGATCCGGATGAACCTGCGCAAATTCATACTGCCCGCATTCGCCGGCGCGCTGATCTGGGTTAGCAGCATCACGCTTGCCGGATTCCTCATTGGCAGCTGGCCGGTGATGCGGCCCGTTCTCAATTATGTGGTAACGGGAATTATCGTGGTGGTGACCGTGCCCGTGGTGTTGCGCATCCTCAAAGGGCTGCGGGACTGGCAGCGCAACAACCGGTAGCCTTTATAACCGCATGCCGCCAACCATCCACTCCATGGTTTTTAGCACTTTGTTCAGATGGGCGGGGGTATCCGTTACTTTGGCAATCATGATCCCTCCTTCTATCAGCGCGATGATGGCCAACGCCAGCTGCGCCGGGTCGAGGCCGGGCCTGAATTCCCCCGCCGCCATCCCGGCCCTGATCAGCGCCTCGATATTCTTTTTCCAACCGGTAATGGCACCGGCCGCCCGCGCCTTCAGCACATCGTTGGTATCGTCCGCTTCAACAGCCGTATTCAACACAGGGCAACCGCCCTCCGGGTAACCCTTCCGGATGAAGTCGCCATAAGCGCCGGCGTATACCATCAATTTGCCGTAGTAGGTCGTTTCCTTCTCCATGCGCCGGTTCACCAGCTTCACCACCTCCCCGTAATTATGATCGAATACGGCTGCCGCCACGGCTTCCTTATTTTCGAAATTGCCGTAGATGCTGCCCTTGGTCAGCCCCGTAACAGCCGTCAGATCAGACATGGAGGTGCCCGCAAACCCCTTGGTGTTGAACACCGCGGCTGTTTTCTCGATAATGTACCGGCGGGTGCGCGCTGCTTTTGTTGAAGCGTTGTCCATACTACGAAGATAAATAAAATTATACCGTTTGGTATTTTTTTAAGTTATATTTGCTGCAAAAGAAGTACTATGTTAAAAAGGGTAGTTGTAACAGGTTTAGGCTCGTTGACCCCGCTGGGCAACAATACGCAGGCTTTCTGGCAAAACGCGGTGGCCGGCGTAAGCGGCGCCGCCAAAGTCACGCGCTTCGATGCTTCCCTGTTCAGAACACAGTTCGCCTGCGAGCTGAAAAATTTCAATGCGGCGGATTACCTCGACCGTGGCGACATCAAACGAACCGACCCTTTTACACAATATGCACTGATCGTAACCGATGAGGCCATCAAAGACGCCGGCATCGACATCAATACTTTAGACCCTTTCGACGTAGGCGTGATCTGGGGCACCGGCCAGGGCGGCATGGAAACATTCGAAGAACAGGTGAAGGAATATGCCCTGGGCGACGGCACACCCCGCTTCAGCCCGTTTTTTGTGCCCAAGCTGATCGCCAACATGGCGCCCGGCATGATTTCGATGCGCAACGGTTACATGGGCATCAACTACACCACCGTTTCCGCCTGCGCCACCTCCAATACCGCCATCATGGATGCCTTTAACTACATCCGGCTGGGCAAGGCCAAGGTAATTATCACCGGCGGCTCGGAAGCCCCGATCACGCCTGCCTCGCTGGGCGGCTTCAGCAGCATGAAAGCCATGAGCGCCCGCAACAATGATCCGCAAACCGCTTCACGGCCCTTCGATGTGGACCGTGACGGCTTCGTAATGGGTGAAGGAGCAGGCGCTTTGGTACTGGAAGAGTATGAGCATGCGGTAAAACGGGGCGCCCGCATTTACGGAGAAGTAAAAGGCGCCGCCATGACCGCCGATGCTTACCATATGACGGCTACCCACCCCGAAGGACTGGGCGCCGCCAAAGCCATGGAACTGGCGCTACAGGAAGCAGGCGTAACCATCAGGGATGTGGATTATGTAAACGTGCATGCCACCTCTACGCCGGTAGGCGACCTTTCCGAGCCGAAAGCGCTCATCAGGCTCACCAATAACGAGCCCGTGAAAATGCAGATCAGCGCCACCAAATCCATGACAGGGCACCTGCTGGGCGCTGCCGGCGCCATAGAAGCTATTCTCAGCCTGATGGCCATGCAGCACAACATTGTACCGCCCACCATCAATACCACCGTGATTGATCCTGGTGTGCCGGCCAGCCTCAACATCGTTACCGGCGCAGCCATCGACCACCCCATCAACATTGCCATGAGCAATACGTTCGGGTTCGGCGGACATAACGGCATTATCGTATTCGGCAAAGTATAAGGCGAATATCTTACAAGAAAGTGAGCAAAAAAACCAGCCGGGGTTTATTATCTTGAAAGCCGGTTTGAAGTCCGTGTCGTCATTCGTAATACCTGCAGGCGCGCACGGCTTGAACCCCGAACATTACATATTGATAAATCCACGATTATGAAACGACTGTCTTTGGTGTTATGCACCCTGGCCGGTTATTGGCTGGCTGTACAAGCTGGCGGCAAACCCGGTACGGGCATCCAGGCAGCCAGCGATGCCAGGCACATTCTTCGCATGTCGGGCGACACCCTGGTGGTAGCCTCCGGCAGCACCTATGCTTTTACGGTGGATACGCATCCGGATTCAGGACTAGTAAGCACCCGCCCCACCGTACCGCAGCTCCTCTCACAACTGACCGCACAACATAACGAAGCCCGGTATGCGCTCGCGGATAAAAACGGCGCGCCTAAAACGGACGGCCCCGTTGAAACCGGCGACCGGTTGAAAGTCACCACCGGCAAGTCGTCCAGCGTTTTCTATATCCTCGTTCGCCCTGCGGCGCTGAGCGGCCGGCTGCAACTCGAAAGGAACGCCGTCACCCAAAACATTCGCAGCAGTATTACATTGTATTTTACGGCGGGGCAACGCAGCCCTGCGGCAACAGTGAACATCCGCATCCCGGCAGGAATAATCGTTACACCGGATAACACGATCATCAACGTGATTGGCCGGGGCGATGTGAAACTGAAAGACCTGGCCACCCAATCCATTGGCCGGGTAGGCTCAAAATATGCTTATTCCAAAGTAGGCACGTTCAACATCACGCCCATCCCCACCGGCACTTTGCTGACGCTTAGCGGGCTGGATCTGCGGCCGGCCAACGGCGCAGATATAAAACTGACCATCCGGAACGTATTGCTTCCAAAAGCCGGCCGGTACGTGTTCAAAGCTACCTACACCACGGCGCAACCGGAAGTGTTGACCAGCGCGGGCACCGGCACGGAAACAGCCACGCTGGAAGTCACACCCACCATCGCCGACTTTCAGCGGGTGGCCGATACGGGATTGTACTACAAGGAATCTGCCGGCACTTATACCACGGCACGTTTTACCTGGAGCCCCGTGAAAGGTGCTACCGGCATGCAACTGATGCAGTCGGCGGACGAAGGAAAAACATGGAGCAAAGCTTCGGCGAACGTAGACCCGCAGCAGGCTACCGCCATGGTTGAAAAGCTGTTGCCCGGCCGGCGCTACAGCTTCCGGCTGGTAGTGAGAGACGGCCCGCATAAGGGATTTTCCAATATAGCCCGTTGCTATTCGGGGAAAATGGAGGTGAAACAGTTTGGCGTCACCGGCGAAGAAAATGAAGACTGCACCGATAAAGTGAACCAGGCTATCGCTTACATGCACAGCATAGGCGGCGGCACCCTGCTGTTCAGTACCGGCACCTACTCCGTTCGTACGGTTCACCTGAAAAGCAATGTATACCTCTATGTTGCCAAAGGCGCCACCATTCAGGCGCTCAAAGGCGCCGACGCACCGGAAACCACCTGGTTCAGCGATAAAAAATACCGCTCCGGCCTGTCTCCTACCGATGCCGGCCCCTACGAAGATCCGGAAAACTACATGACCAAGCAGGACGTAGGGCACCACTACTTCCGGAACACCATGTTCTTCGGGGAGCGGCTGCATAACATCAAGATCATCGGCAACGGCCGCATTACCGGTAATGGCAACTTGGTTACAGGCGACAAAGTCATGAATAACGCACCGGACAACCGTGCAGACAAGATGTTCACCTTGAAACTCTGCACCAATATCGAAATCGGGGGCCTTCACCGTCCGGAAGACCTGTGGTACGATGAGACAAAAGACGCCCCCTATTATATCGGCAAAAACGGTAAAAAAATCACAGATACGGACAACATGCTGCAGATAGACCGTGGAGGCCATTTCGTGCTGCTGGCCACCGGCAGCGACCACATACACGTACACGATACGTATTTCGGGCGGCACAGCACTTCCAATGCCCGGGATATTTACGACTTCATGGCCTGTAACAATGTGACGGTCACCAATATTTACTCAAAAACCAGCTCGGACGATATCGTCAAACCCGGCTCCGACTGCTCGCTTGGATTTACCCGCCCCGTCAGCCGCCACCGCGTGCGCAATGTGATTGGAGACACCAACTGCAACCTGTTCCAGATCGGATCCGAAACGGCCGACGATATTAAAGACATTTGTGTGGACAACATTTACGTGCTCGGCGCCAACAAAGCAGGATTCTCCATTTCCACCAACGATGGCGCGCATATCAAAGACATTCACCTCAACTGCGGCCACACCGGCCCTATCCATTCCCGTTCCAAAATGTACCGCAGCTTTACGCCTTTTTTTATTTCGATATCGAACAGGGCGCGCATCCTGGGCGCCGAAGTGGGCAAATATGCTTTTACAGATAATGGCGTGGCACATCATGAACTGCTGGTTAAAAATGTGAACATCGGCCGGCTCGAAAATATTATCCTGAATGGTATCGATATTTACGAAGTATACGCCGGCAGTTCGTATAGCGGCCAGCGGTGGAAGGCCTACGACGGTTCGCAGCGGCGTTCCACGCCGATCGTAGCAGGTTATGGCCTGCCGGCGGACAAAGACGTACAGGGCGGGCTGGATTTCAAGCTCCCCAATGGTCAGCACACCGGTTACATCAGGAACATTGTGTTCAACGATGTGCATGTGCTCGTGAAGGGTACCAACCCCGCGTCTGATACGGCCATGGCGCCGCCGGAACTGGGTGTGGGACAGTACAATGCGTCCAACCTGAAGGTGTTGCCAGCATACGGTTTATGGGCACGCCATGTAAACGGCCTCACCGTAACGAACAGCAGTTTTAATTTCGAGCAGCCGGACGGGCGCTATGTCATGATGCTGGACGATGTGCAGGGCGCGCGTATTTCCGGCGTGAAGATGGTGAAAACCACGATCAACCCTGTACTCATCAAACTCAGGAATTCGACCCGCGTGAACCTCGACAACTCGACCTTTTACAACTCCACCTGGGGCGGCGCACAAGCCAACCTGCCCGCCCGCCAGCACACGGAGGGGGATTTCTGATGGCCGCCTTTGCAACCGCATGGACCGGTGCGCCGGGGCATTTTTGCTTTTTTTGTAAATTGCCGTGGTATGAGCCTGCCCGTAAAAATATTGTTCCGGTTTCACAGCAGTGTGCTGGATGAAGAAACGGTGGAAACCCTTCACGCCGAAATCATCAGTGAAGCCCTCGGGCTTTACAAAATCGACAGCATCCCTTTTTACGTGCCCCAGCTGGCCTGCGGCGATATTGTGGTGGCGGAATACGACGACGGCGAAGCACACCTCACCTACCGCGAAACCATCGAACACTCCGGCAATTCAACGGTACAGGTAATTTTACTGAAACATCCGGAAAACGTGGGCTCCGTCCGCGAACTTTTCCGGGAAATGGGCTGCGAGTCGGAAGGCTACGGCATCGGCTATTTCGTGATGCACATCCCGGCCGACCTCGACTACATGCCCGTGAAAATCAGGCTAGAGCAATTGTCCGCCACCGGCGAACTGGATTATGCGGAGCCTCTCCTCTCCGACCATCACCGGGTTGATCCGTAAGCGCAGGAGACAAATGCTCCCATTGCTGGGATTTACAGGATTAATTGCCTATTTTAATCAGGTTCATTACACCCGAAATCCTCTTTTCACGGTATGAAAAACATTCTCTTCAGCGCGGTGGCCGCAATCTGCCTGACTGCCGTTTGCAACGCCCAGCAGCCCGTATCATTCAGGAAACACGTCATCAGCAGCGTGTTTGTGTCGGAAGGTTCCGCCGCGGGCGATGTCAACAACGACGGTAAAACGGATATCCTGGCCGGCCCCTACTGGTATGAAGCCCCTTCGTGGAAGCGCCACCAGCTGCATGCAGATACCACGAACGCCATTCCCGGTTACTGCACCACCTTCCTGAACTTCTGTATGGATGTGAACAGCGACGGCCGCGTTGATCTCATCCGTTTCGACCAGCCCGGCGCCGTGTGCGCGTGGTACGAAAACCCCGGTAAAACCGGCGTTCTCTGGCGGCAGCACATTATCCTGAAAACAGCGGGCAACGAAACGCCCCTGCTCGAAGATGTGGACGGAGACGGAAGAAAAGACCTGATCTGTAACGACTCGGAAGCCCGGCAGGTGGTCTGGCTCAAATCCCCCTCGGGAAAAAACAACCACGAATGGGAACGCCACATCATCAGCAACGACAGCCTGCGGGGCACCCACAAATACACGCACGGCCTCGGCTGGGGCGATATCAACGGCGATGGCCGGAAAGGCGTGATCATCCGAAATGGCTGGTGGGAATCGCCTGCGGACGTAAAACAAACCAACTGGACCTTTCACCCTGCCGACCTCGGCAAGGAATGCGCCAACATGGTGGTGCTGGATGCGGACCGCGACGGCGATGCGGACATCATCAGCTCGTCGGCCCACAACTACGGCATCTGGTGGCACGAACAACAGCCCAACGGATGGGTGACGCACGAGATCAGCCGGCAATTTTCCCAAACACATGCCCTGATGATGGCAGACATCAATAACGACCGGCAACCCGACTTCGTGACGGGCAAACGGTACTTCGCCCATAACGGCAAAGACCCCGGCGCGTTCGAACCGGCGGTATTGTACTGGTTCGAATTCAAACCCGGCTCTTCCCCCACCTGGGTACCTCACCTGATCGACGGGAATTCCGGCGTCGGGAACGGGTTTGTGGTGACGGACATGAACGGCGATCAAAAAACGGACATCGTGGTGTCGAACAAGAAGGGCGTATATTATTTCGAGCAGCAGTAAGCAACCTGTGTGCATCAAAAAGCCCGGGCCGGTCAAAACCGGGCCCGGGCCGTTATTCTTCACTGCAATTGCATTCAATTATTCAATCACCCACCAGTTATAGCTTTCAGGCGCCAGGGTCACCGTCATGCTGATTTCGAAATTCCGGTTGAGCTGATATGTTTTCGGTGCTTTCCCCGATTCCTTCACTTTGGCCGTTGTGGTGAGGCCGGTGTAGTACAGGGGCACTGAAATGGTTCTCGTGATGCTGGTTTTTAGCGGGTTGTACAGGATGAGGAAGCCCTTTTCCTTCAGCTGCGAATTGGCATGCAAAATGCCGTCCCAATTGCGGGCATCCGGGCGGCGGAGGTGGATCACATCCGAATTCAGGATATCGCGGTATTGTTTATACCAGCTTACCATATCGGTCACCACCTTTTTGGTTTCTTCCGAATCGTACAGGCGCGGGCCGCGGTAGCAGGCTTGCACCCCGGCGCTGTAGTACTGGAACATCAGCTGTTTGTAATCGGCCAGATGGTCTTTCAACGGCTCCAGCACCGCTTCGGGGCCGCCGCCATGGTAACGGGTGAGCGGTACGAAGCCCCAGCCCATGGAAGGCGTTTTTTCCCAGGTGCCGTCAAAAATATTCTGACGGTTCAGGATTTTCTGCTGTTCGCGCGAGAGCGAAAAGTTTACCTCGCGGTAACCAATGGCGATTTTGTGGGTGCCGTCGAGGAAGTACCAGTCGGGGGCATTGATGTACACGCCTTTTTCGTTCAGCCAGCGGTACAGTTCTTTCTGGATCTCCATCTGCCGCCATTGTGAATCTTCCAGCCCCTTGTGGCCGGGATGCATGGTAGACGCACAAACGTCGCCCGGGTAAGGGCCGTCGTTTTCCCAGATATCGAAGCCGGTTTGGGTGATGAAAGCCTTGATCTTGTCCCGGTACGCCAGGCCCCATTCACTGCCGAAGCAGGGCGCATTCCCGAAAAACGCACCGCCGGGCTTGCCGGTAACGGGGCTGATCACATCGTGTTTATCGCTGATGCGGCGGGAGCTGAACAGCGAATACCCGCCTATCAGGATGCCTTTGCTGTGGGCATATGCCGCATTTTTTTTCCAGCGGGCGATGTTGGCGGCGGACGTATCTTCCATGTTCACATGGCTGCCGAAGCTGAGGATGAGCGCTTCATATCCCGTAGCGGCACACTGGTCGATCGCCTCTTTCACCTGCTCGTCGTTTTTGCTGACGAGGTGCATGAAAATAGGATTACCTGTAGTCCACGGCGCAATGGTGCGGTACATTTTCCGCACGGCCAGGCCGCGGCGCTCGCGGTCGTAGCTATCCATCAGCAGCTCGTTCGTAGCAACGGATGTGTAGGCTTCCCGCGGTTGCAGCGCCACATCCAGCACCTTGTCCGGGTACACTTCCAGCAGGCAGGGTGTTCCGTAATTGTAGTTCACCTGCGAGGTGTACAGCGAATCCGCCTTCCAGTGGGTGGTTTGATCGCTGACGGGGTATTGCATGGCGTTATTGAAGGCATAATTCGTTTCAATGTAGATGCCCTGCGGCTTCCGCAATTGTTCCGGCGTACCGATCACGGCGCTTTCCTCTTCCACCATCGCCAGCATTTCGTTCACCACCCGGTTTACGGAAATGGATTTGCCCGTACCGTTTTCAACCGTCAGCCATTTGGTGATCAGGGGAATGCCGTCGTACAGCGCATAATTCACTTTTACCGTAACGCCCTGTACTTCCGGTGCGCCGGCCTTGTAAACGAAAGTCAGCTGCTTGCCCGTGGCCTGTTTTTTATTCCCGGCCCAATAGGCAGCCTTCCATTGAACGCGGGGTTTGATGTCGGACACTTCATGTTTTACATACTGAAAGTCGTTGCTGCCGGCGGTGAACCCGCCGAGCCATTCCGGCAGCAGGTAGGCGTTTTCTTTCTGCCCGTGAAGGCCGCCGACATTGTATTCTTTCCCGTTGAGCCCTATCCGCGCCTCCGGTTTTACAGCGCGGAGCAGCTGCTGCCCGTTGCTGAGGTTCACATAGTCGAAACAGGCCACGTTCGGCGAAATACGGAACGCGCGCTTTACGAGCCCGTTCGTCAGCACAACGTCCTGTCCGGCGGACTGTACTTCCGCCTTGGCGGTTACGGGCGCCACCAGCCAGTCTTTTTGCTGTTGGGCGAATGCCAGTTGGGAGATCAATGCCATCCCGGATAATGAAAGCCATCTTTTATTCATGCCATAAAAATATTTAAGTCTGCAACTAAAAACCGGGCCTTTTAAGACTAAAAGACCCATTATATTAACCAAAATCAAACAGTAAAGAGGAGCCGTCTACTCCAGGGTGGGATTAAACGTCCCGTTATTCCAACCCGCATTCTGTATCAGTTTCGGATTTTTTTCAATTTCCGATTGTGCGATAGGGAAAAAGTAATAAGAATCGGGCACCGACATTACGTTGGTCCCATTCGAAATCAACGGCACCACCTGGTAGGTGAAGTCTTGCGGCTGCAGCAGGTAAGCGGCGCCGTCTCCCGGGTTTTTGCCGGCTTTCAGGGTGGCCAGCAGTCCGTGTTTCTTCATCCCGTTGAGCTGCGCGAATTTGCGTGCCCTCCTCAGGTCGGTGAAGCGTTTGCCTTCGTAAATGAATTCAATCCTTCTTTCGTGGTAGATGGCATCGCGGAGCTGTTCGCGCGTCATGCCGGCGCTGAGGCCGTACAGGTTGGAGCCGCCCGGCTCAATACCCGCGCGCTTGCGGATTTGTACGAGCACGTCGAGCGCTTCGGCGCTGCGGCCCGTTTCGTTGGCAGCTTCCGCGAAATTCAGCAACACTTCCGCGTAGCGGATTTCCACCCAATCGAGGTCGTTTTCCGTAACGACCGGCTGCAGCAACGTCGGGTCGAGCCCTTTGAGCGGATAAAAGCCGGTTCTGTTGAACAGCTGGCCCGGTCCGAACATATCCTCGTTGGTGGCGATGCCCTGCATGGTATATTGCCTTCTGCCTGATTTGCCGCTCAGTTCGTAAACGCTCCCGTTATAGACCACGTTGACATAAAAGCGGGGGTCCCGGTTTTCCCAGTAGGTCTGCACGTTATACGGATATGCCGAACTGCCCGGCTGCAGGCCGTCTTTCATCGGGAAGGCCTCTACCATTTCCCAGATGGGCTGGTCGCCGCCGGTGGCGTTTTTGGATTCGCTCAACGGGCGGCACATGTCTTCCCGCCGGCCGTTGGAGCGGTTCGGTTTCATGAACAGCACAGAGAGAACCGTTTCGCTGTTGCCCTCATTGGCTTTATTGAACATCGCGCCATAGGTGTTCATCAACGCATATCCCTGCGCCGCCAGATCGTCTTTCGCCTTTTTGTTCGCCGTATAGGCAGTTGCCCAATATGTGTTGTTGTATGGATTGGAGGGATTGAACAGCGGGCTTGCCTTGTACAGCAGCACCCGGCCCAGGAACGCCAGTACCGCCGGTTTGTCTACCCGGCCGCGGTCGGCGCCGGAAAATTTCGTCGGTAGCAGCGCAAGGGCTTGTTGCAGGTCGGCTTCGATGAACTCGAAACATTCCTTGGTGGAATTACGCGGCACCTGCAGGTCGTCTTTGATACCCTGCGCTTTGGTGAGGATGGGCACGCCACCATGGGTCATCACCGCGTTAAAATAATTCCATGCCCGCAGGAAATACGCCTGGCCTTTCACCGGGTCTTTCACTTTCGCTTCCAGCGCTCCTTTATCGATTTCTTCCAGGAGGATGTTGATATCCCTGATTTTGTCGTACGGCCATACCTTGAAGCTGCCATTGTTTACCTGTACGGCGCCCGCTTCGAGAATGCCGGCCAGTTCGTCGGCATTGCCGCCATTGTTGACCGGCCATTCTCCCGGCATGGTACGGCGGTAAAGGTCGGTGAGATAAGCGTTGGTCAGCTGCGGATCGTTCCAAACTTTTTTCGGATCGAACGCGCTGATATTTTCAACATCCAGGATTTTATTACAACCCAGCGAAAATACCGCCAGGCAAACTACGATATATAAAAGCTGTATACGTCTCATGATCGTTCCATTAAAAGTTTAAGTTAATGCCGCCGGTATAAGATTTCATGATGGGATAAGAATCCAGCTGTTCCTGTTCCGGGTCGGTTTCCTTGAATTTGCTCATCACGAAGAGGTTATTGCCGGTGAAGAACACCTGCAGGTTGCGCAGGCCAATCGGCTTGATGATGTGGCGGGGCAGGCTGTAGGCCACATTCAGATTGCGCAGCCGCAGGTAGGAGCCGTTGCGGATCCAGAAATTGGAGGGCGCCATGCCTGCTTCTTCATATCCCCAGTCCATTATTTTCGGGTACTTGCCACTAGGATTGTCGACAGACCAAGCGTCTTTCCATAATTCAAAATAAGGACGGTCTACCTGAAATACGCCACCATTCCGGTTTTTATCGTCGCCATCTTTGGTATTGTTGGTCACGATGATTTTATCGTACGCGCCTACGCCCTGGAACAGGGCGTCTACGCTAATCCCTTTCCACGACACGCCAAGGTTCACACCGAAATTGATACGGGGGATGGCATTATCGGAAAGGAAAGCCTGGTCGTTGTAATCCACTTTACCATCGGGCCCTTCGGAGAAGTTGGCGCCGCGGATATCTTTATACAGGATGGTGCCGATTTCGGGTTTTCTGTTGAACTGGGTGAAACCCTGCGCCACCAGTTTGTCTACCTGCGCCTGGTCTCTCAAAATGCCTTCCGATACGAACCCGAAGATCCGGTTGTCCGGCTGGCCGATCACGCTGCGCCAGGTTCCGGTAATGGCGGCGGCTTCGTCGCGTATCAACCAGCGGTCTCTCGCATAGCCGATGTTGGCGCCGATGGTGAAGTCCAGTTCCCCCTTGCGGCCGCGGTACTGGAGCGATGCTTCGAATCCTTTCACATCTTTGCTGCCGTAGTTTTCGAAGGGAAGAGAGGCGCCCAGTGTTCCCGGTACGGTACGTTTCCGTTCGAGGAGAATGTCCGTCACCTTGCGGTTGAAATAATCGAACTCACCGGTCAGTTTACCCCTGAACAGGGTGAACTCGGCCCCGATATTATAGGTCGCCGCCTTTTCCCAGGTTACATCGGGGTTGGGCAGCACTTTGGGGCGAAGGCCGGTATTGAGATTGGAGCCGAATACGTAGTTACCGAGGCCTTGGGGCTGTATCCAGTAGTTGTTCTGCCACTGGAAGGGATTAATATTGTCGTTGCCGGTGGAGCCGTAAGACCCGCGTAATTTCAGCTCATCCACGAAAGGCACCTGGAAGAACTGTTCGCGCGAGATGCGCCAGGCCGCGGATACAGAGGGGAAGAAACCGAACCGTTTGTCCGGTGCGAAAATGTAGGAACCGTCTCTCCGGAACGAAAACTCCGCAATATATTTTTCGTCGAATTCGTAGTGCAGGCGGCCTATCCATGAAACTCTCGCATTAGCGCCTTCGCTGCCGTTGAAATAGCGTCGCTGGGCATCGCTGGAGGCGGCAAGAATTTGGTCTACGTTGCTCGACAATAATTCAGAAGCCGTTCCGCCGAAGGTTTTCGTGCGGCCTTCGGCCTGTTCATACACGAGGTTCGCATCCACACTGTGCAGGCCAAACTTGCGCGCGTAATTCAGGGACCAGTTGAACTGGTAAGAGTTGTCGAAGTTGGCGTATTCCTGCACATTCTCGTAGCTGGCGCTCAGGTTGTGAATATTCATCCGGGTGAAATCGAGCGGCGCCGGTTCGAAATTGGCAAGGCCGGAGCCCGCCGTTTTATACTGGATGAAATAAGCTTTGTTGTGCTTTACGAATGCCTTGGCATTGCGGGTATCCACGTTGTAGTTACCCGTTACCGACGTGCTCAGGCCCGGCACATGCGGGATTTTCAGGTCTATTTTCAGGATGCCGTTGAAGTTGTTGTACACCACTTTGCGGTAACCACCGTTAAAGAGCAGTTCCGGAATGTGGAAGCCGCCGTTCAGCACCGGAAATGCACCCGCGTCTCCGCGGCCCGCCGGCGTACCATCTGCCTTCATGTAAAAAGGGCTGAGGCGGCTGGCATTGAAGGTGGCGCGGTAAAAGTCCGCCAGCGTAAGGCTTTCCTCGTCGTCATACGGCCAGTAAAAACGGTCGCCGGTTCTGCGGTAACCACTCACGTTCAGGCCGATGTTGAGGTATTCATTGACTTTCGCGTCTACCTTTGCCCGGAAGTTATACCGGTCGTACGCCGTGTTGCGGAATGAGCCCGTGGCTTTGTTGAAGCCTGCCATCATGAAGTACCTGATCTGTTCGGTACCGCCGTTCACGCTCAGGTTGTGCTGCTGTGAGAGGGGATCTCGCCAGATCATGTCCATCAGGTTGTACGACCTGTTCTTATAATAGTCGAAGGCGGCTGAGCCGTATGGAACACCGCCCGGCCGTTTGAGATTGAGATGCTGGTTATTCTTATAGGTCAGTTCTTCCGTGGCGGAATAAGACTGCAGCGGGCGGGTGGTCCGGCTGGTGGTGACGAAAGATTTGAAGTTAAAGGAAGGCGTGCCGAGTTTGCCCGTTTTGGTGGTAACCAGGATAACCCCGTTTGAAGAGCGGGAACCGTAGATAGCTGCCGTGGCTGCGTCTTTCAGGATAGACACCGTTTCCACTTCATTCGGATCCAGCACGTCGAAGTCTGCCCGGGAAGAGACGATGCCGTCTATCACCACCAGGGGGAAACCGCCGTTGGGCGAGCCTATCCCGCGGATGGTAATATTGGAGTTGGCGCCCACAAAACCTGAATTGTTAATGATCTGTGCGCCAGGCAAGCGGCCGGCCAGGGCATTCGA
This sequence comes from uncultured Chitinophaga sp., assembly GCA_965653365.1. Classification (GTDB taxonomy): domain Bacteria; phylum Bacteroidota; class Bacteroidia; order Chitinophagales; family Chitinophagaceae; genus Chitinophaga. The sequence goes on from CBFGZV010000018.1 coordinate 23,556, forward strand.
CAAGCTGGAAGTAGGAATCGATTCGATTTCCTTCCCGCTGACAGACGCCACGGCGCCGGTGATGCTGGTCTTTTTCTGCGTGCCGTACCCCACTACCACCACTTCATTCAAGCCTCTGGTATCTTCTTTCAGCACGATGTCCCACTGCTTTACATCCGCCGCCCGCACTTCATATTTCACAAAACCGATGGCCTGGAAGCTAAGGATGGCATTTTCGGGAACGGTCAGCTCAAAAGAGCCGTCGGCGCCGGACACGGTTCCCGCCGGGCCGCCCACCACGCGAATAGTGACTCCGGGAACAGGATTCCCCTTCTCGTCGGTCACCCGACCTTTGATGCGTTGGTCCGCTATGGCCGCCTCGCCGGCGGAAAGTATGATCAGGTCGCCGTTCATGACCTTGTATTGCAAGCCCGTATTGGCGAGCAGCGTTTTTACCGCATCGAGCACCGGCGTTTCTTTGAATGACAGGTGAAGGCTGGCGGAGGCAGGCAGCATTTCCTCCGTGTACATGAACCGCACATTCCCCTTTTTGCCCAGCATTTCCAGCGCCTTTTTAAACCCCACCCCTTTCAGGTCGAGGTTTACCTTGGTATCCTGCGAATGCAGCGAAGCCGAGGCATTCAGGCAAAGCAGCACCGTAAAAACAAAAGTCCATTTCATGGCAAGCAGCATTTTTTGGACGGGCCACCTGTGCAGGCACAGGCTTCCCCCTAACCAGTTTTTTTTTCATACTTTTACTTTGGTTGTTGTGAATAATCGATTACTGAAGGGCATGCAACGCCCTTTTGGATAATTGATTCAAACCCGGGGAATGTGACAGCATTCCCTGTTTTGTTTATCCTGGAAATTGAACGAATACAGAATTTTTAGTTGATGGTGACTACGTTGCCTTCAATTGCATAACTGAATGATTTGATTAATTGCATCGCCCTGAATGCCTGCTCCAGGGATTCCTTGTCGAAAATCCCCGTGAAGCGGAATTTTTTCGCATTTTGGTTGTTGATGACGATTTCGATGTTGTACCAGCGTTCCAGCTTTGGCGCAAGTTCTTCTAACGTTTCATTATTAAATACCAGCTGGTTTTTAACCCAGGCTGTCTCCGTATAAATGACACTGTCCTGTTCTTCGAAAACAGGCCGTATGTTGGCTACCAGGTATTGATTCGCCTGTTTGACCGGACTTTTGGCCACAGGAGCGGAATTATCCTCCATCACGAACTTTTCCATTGGCGCGAGCACAATCCGTTGCTCCGGTTTGCGGTCGATGTTCACTTCTATTTTTCCCGTGATGAGCGTGGCCTCCGTTATTTTATCGAAGGGGTATGCTTTTACGTTCAGGGTGGTGCCCAGTACGCGGATGCTGATTTTCCCCGTTTTGATGATGAAAGGCTTGTCAGCTTTTTTCGCCACGTCGAAAAAAGCCTCTCCTTCCAGGTGCACCAGTCGCTCACCGGCCTGGTTCATATTGTAGTCGTACGCCAGCTTGCTGCCGGCGTTGAGCCAAACCCTGGAGCCATCCGGCAGGAGCAGGCTGGAGCGCGATCCGTTTTTCACCGCCACTTCGGCGCGTGAAATTGTAGCGGCCTCTTCCCCGCGGTACAGCCGGACCCCGACGAACAAAGCCAGCATGGCCGCCACGCCCGTGAGCGCGAAAACCAGGCCCCGGTAGCGGCGGCGGGGAACAGATGGCGCATCCGCTTCAGGATCGGCAAAGTCGTCTGCAAACCGCCGGCGGTGCTGCTGGTAACTGTCGCCGCTTTCAGCCGGCGGCTCGTCCTTTTGCCATAATTGCTGCAACAACTCCGCCTGGAAGAGGAATTCCGGCCGGGTGGCCAGCAGATGGTCCAGCTCCGCCAGTTCGGCGGCAGTGGCTTCTCCGGCTAGTTTCCGGGCCATTAATTGCGTGATTCTTTCGTCTTCCATGAAATTTCCGGTTGTCGCTTCTATTGATATCAGACAAGGTAAAATGGAAAACTCCCTATTGTGGCGGTAATTTTTTTACAGCCACCACCAAAGCATGGGATATGTTGAGTGTAAGAGCGCCGCCGCTTGGGGGCCTGGCGAAAGTTTTAGTACAGCCACGGGAGTACAACGGCCCGGCATTTACCGGAATCTGCGGGAGAAAGTACAGGCGTCACCGCATCCGGCCGCCGGTATTAATTCCGGTAAAGAATCCTGATGCTCGATGTGATCTTTTTGAGGGCGGCAACCAGCTGCGCGTCGACCGTTTTGACGGAGATATCCAGGATGGCGGCTACTTCACGGTAGCTCAGGCCTTCTTCCCGGATGAGCTTGAATACCAGTTTACAGCGTGGGGGAAGGGTTTGCACCACCAGCTCCACTTTCCGCCGCATTTCGTTGGAGATGCAGATTTGTTCGGGGTCGCGCAGGGTCAGCGACAGGTCCACCTCCACATCGTCGAGCGAAACGAAACGACGGCCGGACGCGGATTTCAACCAGTTCAGCGAGCGGTTGCGCACCGCCGTCATCAGGTACACGCGGAGATGAATGATGGCCGGGGCCGTGCTCCGGTTACGCCAGAGATTGATCAGCACGTCCGCCGCGATTTCCTCCCCCTGTTCGGCCGACCGTACCAGCGAGGCGGCAAAACGTTTCAGCCCGGGGAAATATGCTTCGAATATCTCCCGGTAGGCGTCCTCATCTCCCATAAAAATGCGCGATAACAGCGCCGTATGGTGTTCACTGTTCATGCCGTGACTGCTGAAATTGGTTTGCGGAACTTGTCGTATCCAAAGTACGAAGCCCTGTTGCCGAATGCAATTCTCCCCCTCCCGGAAGGGGCATTTCAATCGATTGTTTTTAATTAATTATAACAAAAAGTCAAAATCGTATCAATTATCCGATCAGGCTGGGCTATCTTGTTGGGAAGGAAGGCGTTTGATACAACCCAAGGGACACAGGCTCGGATCATCAACAACAATAGCCCCGGCACTTTTGTTTTATTTTAATCGTACTGTTTTTTAACCGAATCACCCATATGAACGTTGCCGAGATGATTGGTCGCCTGGCCGGATGGGCCGGGATTTCAGGCATATATTTACTGGCAGCCTGTTCAACCGCTTCGCAGGAATCGCCCGATCATCCGGAATACTTTGACCCGGTGCTGGAGAAGGCATCCTCTTTCGGCGGCGACGGGGTAACAGAGGCGTTCAATTTCCTGGATTCCGCGTACGCGGCATTCACGGACCCTGGCCCTCTCGACCTTACCAGGAAATATAGTTTCAAGCTGGATTATTACCGGAGCGTCAAGCGCGACCCGTATATGTCAAGGCTATACGCAGACAGTATTCTGACGACGCTGTCGGGAAAGACGGAACAGCCCGGTTATGCCATCGAATACGGCACCGCCCTGCTTCATGTCGGTGACCTGCTAAAGGAAGAAGGCAAGTACAGCGAAGCATTTTCTCACTATTATGAAGGCCGCGCCTTTATTCAGCAGGCAGGCGACACCTGTTTTTTCAACGAGTACAGCAGCCGGCTGGCTGTTACCTACTATCATCAGAACCGGTTCGAAGAGTCGATCCCCTATTTCAGGGAGGCCTTTGTGACCCTTGCTCCCTGCCGGCGCGATCCGTTTTACCGCTTCCGCAACCAGCAGGCGAACCTGGACAATATCGCATTGTGCTTTCACAAGCTGGGGGAGGCAGACAGTGCGATGTTCTACTACGACAGCGCCATGCGCTACATCAACATTCACCGGGGGCGTTTCTTGAAAAACCAACAGCAGGCGAAGTTCGTCGGGGAAGCGATTGCGGTAATCAACGGCAATAAGGGAAGCCTGCTGCTGAAAATGGGCGATACCGCTGCAGCCGAAAATCTTTACCAGCAAAGTATCAACACCACCCTGCACGGCAAAGAAATACGGGATGCCCAGATCACCATCAGCAAATTGGTCACCCTTCAGTTGGCGCAGCAGCGCCATGGCGAGGCGGCGAAGTGGCTGGACGTTATGCGCCGGTCCCTGGATACCGTGCCCAACGGCGAAACTGAAACCTTGTGGCACAAGCTTTCGGCGGAATATTACCGCGCCACCGGCCATCATGCGATGGCGCTGATTTCCCTGCAAAGCTACATACGGGTGAAAGACTCGCTGGAAAAAACCAGCAGCCCTTTGCGGGCCATCGATGTGCAGAAAGAATTCGGCTACCTGGCGCGTGAATACGAACTCAAGCTGCTCAGGCGGGACAATGAGGCAAAAACCACTTACCTCTACATTTCCCTGTTGTTTTTCGCCATGACCATCATCATCATCTTCCTGATCTGGCAAAACTGGAAGCGCTCCAAAAAGCACGTGGAAGAACTCCGGAAACTCAACCAGCAAATCCTGATCCAGCACGACCAGATGAACCAAAGCCTCGACGCCCTCGAACAAAGCCAGCTCGACAATTCCCGGATGATGAAAATCGTGGCCCATGATCTGCGCAACCCCGTGGGCGCCATCATCACCCTGACCGATCTCATCTGGCTCAAGGACAATGATCCGTCCGAGGAAACGCAGAGCTTGCTGGGCATGATGAAAGAATCCGGGGAAAAGGCGCTGCACCTCATCAGTGAACTGCTCCGCATGAACGTAATTTCAAAAACACAGATGGAACTGGTGCAGATAGACGTGGTGCTGCAATACTGCGTAGACCTGTTGCGCCTGAAAGCGGAGGAAAAAGAACAAAAGATCGAGCTGCATACCATTCCTGTCACCCTGCCGGCAAGCCGCGAAAAAATCTGGCGCGTGTTCAGCAATCTCATCACCAACGCCGTGAAATTCAGCCGGCGCGGCGCCACTATCGCCGTGAGCATGAAAGTAGACGGCAACCGTGTCCACATTTCCGTCAAAGACGAAGGCATCGGCATTCCCCCGGAAATGAAAGATAAAATTTTCAGTATGGCGCCCGGCGCCGGCAGAAAAGGCACGCATGGTGAAGAATCTTTCGGGCTGGGCCTGGCTATTTCCAAACAGATCGTGGAATCCCACGGAGGGCGGATTTGGTTTGAAAGCCAGGAAGGCAAGGGCGCCACTTTTTACGTAGAGCTGCGGATCAGCGCGCTGAACTGAGCGCCTTCAGTTCGGCCAGCATCGCCTCCCCTACTCCTTTTGCCGAAGCCGGGTTCTGCCCGGTGATCAGCCGCTGGTCTACCGTCACGTGCGGTTGCCAGCGCCCTGATTGCTCGAATTTTGCGCCGCGCTCGATGAGCTTGCTTTCCAGCAGGAAAGGCACCACCTTATCCAGGTCTACCGCTACTTCTTCCTCGTTGGTGAATGCATTGACCTTTTTACCGTTTACCAGGTATTGCCCGTTGCCAAGCCGGATGTTGACCAATGCCGCCGGGCCGTGGCAAACAGCCGCCACGATACCGTTGCGCTCGTAGATGGCAGCCGCGATATCCGCCAGCGCTTTGTTGTCCGCAAAATCCCACATCGCGCCGTGGCCGCCCGCATAGAAGATGGCGGCGTAATCCGCCGGGTCAACGTCTTTCGGCTGCAGCGTGTGCGCTATTTTCCCGCGGTATTCGGGGTTCTCCCAGAATTTTTTGTTCACCGGGTCTTCCAGCGTAAACCCGTCTACCGGTGCTTCACCCCCTTTGGGGCTCACGAAGTCGATGTCGTACCCCGCTTCGTGGAGTACTTCCCACGGGTGCGATGCTTCACCGAGGTAAAAGCCCGTCGGTTCCCCCGTGCTGCCTTTTTTATCGTGGCTCGTTACCACGAACAGAATTTTCCTGTTCATTTTTCCTGTTTCTTTTGTTTGCGCCGCCAGCTGGCCCGATGCCGCTAACAGCGCATATGTGATCAATAATCCTTTCACGGCGATGGCCCTGAATAGCTTTTTCATGTTCGTAACGTTTGATGTACGGTACAAAGTTGATTCAGCTGCGGGGAATGCCGGATGACCTTCATCACAAAATTGATGTGACATGGATCACATCAAAGCGAAAAGCGGCTGAGGGTTTCCCTGGAAACGCCCAGGTAGCGGGCAATGAGCTGTTTGGGTATCCGTTGCTGCATATCGGGGTACTGGGCGATGAAGCTGACGTACCGTTCTTTCGCGGATTTGTTCATCATGGCCAGCAGCCTTTGCAGGATGCCAATGTACCCGAAGTTTCCTTTGACCCTTGAAAAATGCTCCATTTTCGGGAACTTCCTGCACATCTCGGCAAGCCCGTCGTAGGAGATAGCCAGCAGCTCGGTGTCTTCCAGGCAGTCGATCGCCAGGGTGGCGTTCTCCCTTTTGTAAAATGCGGCAAAGTCAGACACCCACCAGTTTTCCGGCGCAAACTGAACGATGTGCTCTTTACCATCGGCGTTGGTGAAGCTGCTTTTGAGCAGCCCCTTCGTGACCAGGTAAATGTGGAAAACGGGCTGGCCCTCCTGGATGAGGAATTGCCGGCGGCGGAGTTTTTTCGGTGAATAATAAGCGCTGATGGCTTCGTATTCCCCGTCTGTAAGGGGGATGATCTGTTCGATGTGTCGTCTTAGAAATTCGCTCATATGATTCGGGATGTTCAGCAACAGGCAAAAGATAGTGCATATTTGGATGCAGGCAATAAACCAAACCCCGCCCGCGTTAACCTTCAAGAGTCAATACCATATCGAATTAAATAAGTTTACCATGCGTTTCCCCGTGCAGACCGTATCCGTTTTGCTGCTGACAGTGATCCTGTATAGCTGTTCCAGTGTTGGGGGAATGTTCCAGCGGAAGCAGCAGGTGTACCAACCGCCCAGGCTGGGCGCGGAATACCGCTTCGAAGACGGGCTCCGCAAACAGAAAAACCCGCAGGAACTGTTCAGCAAAAAAGAAAGGAAAGAAATGGAAAAAATGGGGCGGCTCACACCACAGGAACGCTCCGCTCCCAACACCCGCATTACCGCCATGCAGGCAGACAGCATCCTGACCGGCAAAACCCGCGATACGGCCACCGTTCAGGCAGACAGTGCATTGGCGAAGCCGGCAGACAGCCTGCAGCGGCAACCGGTGGATACCACCAGGCATTAAGGCCGCGCTCTTTTTTCATCCCCGATACTCCCCTCCCTTTTTCCGATTGTCTTATCATTACAGCAACCCTACAGACGGGCCTTCTGCGTGCAGCAGAAAGCCGGCGCAAATGTTTTGCGGGCAGCGCGCATGTTGCCCGGCAAGGCGATGTGTGCCATTGACAATGCGGGTGCCTGCCCCTAAGTTTTTCGGTCACTATTTATAATCTTCAAAACCATTTGTTATGAACCAAAAAATGCATGTCGCCACAAAAGGAGCACTTTTTTGCATCCTGGGAACCCTGTTGATTTTCATGATGAGTTGCTACAAGAACGAAGCCGCTCTTTCGGCCGGTGAAAAATCCAACGCCGGCGGCGGCCAATTGCTGGCGCTGCCCGAAATTTATGTGAACGATGTAGGCGCCAACGGAACCGACGCCCTCAATGATACCTGGGCGTTCCAGAAAGCCATCGATTCGATGGCCGCCCTCGGCGGCGGCATCGTGCGGGTGCGCACCGGCAACTATTACATCGATGCAGACACCACCATCCGGATGAAAAACAATGTGACGCTTTACATGTATGATACCACCCGCCGGCTGATCGTACGGCCTACCGCTTCCACCCGTTACCATGTGATACTCGCCGAATTCGTCAACAACGTGAGTATTTTCGGCGGTAAAATAGTAGGCGAACGCTACCAGCATACCGGCACCACGGGAGAATGGGGCATGGGCATCGCCATTTACGGCAGCACGAACGTAAAAGTTAACCGCACCTCGATTGCAGACTGCTGGGGCGACGGCATTGTGGTAGGCGCACACAAGAATGGCGGGGTTACCATAGTCAGCCGCGATGTGCTGATCAAAAGGGTGATCAGCACCAATAACCGCCGCCAGGCACTTACCATCGGCGGCGTGAACGGACTGGAAGTAGACAGCTGCGTACTGACCTATACCAACGGCACGGCCCCGCAAGATGGTATCGACATTGAACCCGACAGCGATACCGCCCAGTATGTGTACATCAAAAACTGCGAGATCGCCCATAACATGGGGAATGGCGTGGAAATGAACGCCAAAACAACCACCACGGCCAAAATCAGGAACATCTTCGTGACCAACAACTACATGCATCACAACGCATACAGCAACTACATCCTGCATGTGCAAAACTCCACGATCAACTACAACACATTCTCCGCGAACCGCGTGCGTAACCAGATTTATGCGAAGGATACCACCAATTGTGTGTTTGTGCCGAATACGATTAACTGATTCGAGCGGACCGGAAAAATTCCGAAGCGCCCCGAATCGCGCCAGCAGCCTCCCGCGTGGCTGCCGGCCTGCGTGATGAATTGGCGGTGCGGGGAAGCCGGTTACAGCATACGCATATCATCTCCTTACCCGAAAGGCTGTTCGCCAACGAACAGCCTTTCCATTTCCGGTATGCGCGCCGTGAAACCATGGCAACCGTTGCCAAAGCCCTGCCGGCCTGAAAAAGAAGGGCATCGTTTCAACGTTGCGCTGGACCCTGGCAAGAAAGTATGGGACCAATACGGCACGGCCTACATTCCCAAAAATTACCTGATCGATCAGGAAGGTGTAATCCGGTATGTATCTACCGGCTACGGGGAAGAAAAAATTAACCAGCTGGCGGAGGAGTTCCGGAAACTGCTGAAAAAATAACCGCTACACTTCTCCATGCCGTTTTTTCGCGAAAGGCGTACCTTCGGGCCAGTATGAAAGCAGGCACCTTTTTAACCAGCACCGAATTACTGAACGATACCTTTTTTGAGCAAACCGTGATTTTTATCGCGGAGTACAACGAGAAAGGCGCGATGGGATTCGTGGTGAACCGGCAGTTTCCCCGGCGGCTGAACGAACTGGTAGAATTCAGGCATGCCGGGCCCTTCCCTATTTATGAAGGTGGCCCCGTAGACCAGGAACATCTGTATTTCGTGCACCGGCGGCCCGACCTGGTGGAGGGCGGCACACTGGTGGCCGACGGAACCTACCTGGGGGGCGACTTCGCCGCCGCCGTACGGCAAATCGAACAGCACGTTTTAGGGGAAAGCGACATCCGGGTTTTTATCGGGTATTGCGGCTGGGACACCGGTGAGCTGGAGCAGGAAGTGGCGGAAGGAAGCTGGGAAGTCCGGGAAAATTACGCCCTGTTTACAGCCTAGTATACAACCCATACATTCATTTGCAGCCCACCTTACACAACAACCATGAAATTTCGCTTTAACCGGTTATACCTTGCCCTTACCATTTTGATTTTTGCCGTGGAGGTGCTCATCGCCATCTACCTGCAGGATGATTTTATCCGGCCTTATGTGGGCGACTTCCTCGTGGTGATCCTGATCTATTGCTTCGTGCGCAGTTTTCTGCAGGCGCCGGTAGTGCCGGTAGCGCTGGGGGTGCTGGCGTTTTCGTACCTGGTGGAAACGCTGCAGTATTTTAATGTGGTGAAGCTGCTGGGGCTCGAACATTCAAGGGTGGCCAATGTCGTTATCGGCAACTACTTCACCTGGCACGACATTGTTGCATATACGCTGGGAGTGGGATTTGTGATACTGGTGGAAAAGTTGGCGCCCGCCGCCCGGCGGCGGCAACTCTCTTAAACCACCTACCGGATGAACATCACGGGTGTTGGCAGTACGCAAAAAAGGCCGCCACCGGCAGCCTTTTTGTTGGATGGTTGGAATTTGAGATCACTATTTTTTCGCTTCGCTTTCCAGCAGCAGCTTCAGTTCTTTGTTGGAGGGCCGGGGGGCGTCGGTGGATACGATATTTCCTTTTTTGTCGAACACCATAAACCGCGGAATACCTTTGATGTTGTAATATTTGGCGATATCGCTCCAGCCACTGGCAAAAAGCTGTACCCCTCCGAGTTCCTCGCTGGCGATGAAGTCTTTCCACTTCTGGTGATCCTTTTGTTCATCAACGGAAACGCTCAGGAACAACACGTCCTGCCCGTGCATTTCCTTTTCCAGTTTTTTGAGGTGGGGAATCTCACCTTTGCAGGGCCCGCACCAGGTTGCCCAAACGTCTACCAGCACTACCTTACCTTTAAAATCACTCAGCGACACCTGTTTGCCCGCGGCGTCGGGATAAGTGAAGTTTACCGCCTGTCCGCCTGCCGCGGTGGCTTTCTTTGCCAGCTCCGTTTTGATCGCCGTGGCGCGCCTGGTCTGATCTCCCGTGAGCAGGTACTTGCCGTACTGCTGGTCCAGGTCGTTATAGCCCAGGAATGTTTTAAGTCCGGCGGCCTGTTGCAGCACAATTTCTCCTTTCAGGGTATCGTTCACGATACCCTTCATGCGCGCTTCCATACTGTAATCCGATGCGTCTCCATTCCCCAGGCGGGCGGGCAATGACTGCAAGCTGCGCATCATCCGCATGCCGTGAGGATAACGGAACAGCCGGGTATCGGTTGTATAACGCGGCACGTCGATGGTTTTGAAATACGGTGTATAGTCTGCCGTGGAGGGATGGGCGGAACGGGGCGTGCTCAGCAATTCCGCGGTCACAAAAAACAGGTCCATTTCCCGGAACTTCGCAAACTCGGCATCGAACTGCCGGTTGCCGGTGGTCGGGAATTTAGTGAGCTGTACCTGTTGGTGAATCTTTTCCAGCATCGGGAAAAAATCTTTATAAGTACTGAAGCTCCGCGAGAAATAAACGCCTTTCCGTTCCAGCGGCAGCACCGTGTTATGCCACTTAGCCATGGCCTGGTTCTCCGGCGAATTCTTTCCCGTCAGCACATACGAGGTATCTTCTACCCGCAGGTTCAGGAGGTCGTTCTGTTTAAAATAGAACGTGTATTTGTCCTGCGGCGTCATTGCGGTGCCGCTGCCGATCACAAAAAAACCTTCGCGCTCCGGTCGGAAGTAAAACCCGAAAGAAGAATCGGCGCCGGGCTTTGCGCTGGCTATCTCGTCCAGCCTTCCGTGCTCAATCCGGTAGAGGCGAACATGGCCGTCGTGCCGGCGCATCCACTCTCCTGAAATTGTTACCTGTGCTTTCAGCATTGCGGGCAGGCAACAAAGTGCCATTACACCCAGGTGCAGTTTTTTCATCGTATCAGATAATGTTTGGTTAATAAGTGTTTGGATATGTACTGTTGCCGATAGACGGTGCGATGTAAATCACGTCTCCCGCACTACCCTGCCCTTCCAGCGTAAAATCAGGGCTGGCCGCCAGGTTACCGGATGTTTTCCTGAATGCGCGTATTTTATAATTTCCGTTGACGGTAGTGCCAATCAGCATATAGTTGTAATAAAACGGCAGTTCGGCCGTAGTAGTGCCGGCGTACTTGCGGTGGCGGATAAATGTGATACGCTCGCCGGCCGGTACCGTAAACTGCAACTGTTCCGCGCCGTTGCTCAGGTTCCTCGACCATACGCCGTTGCCCGCGGAGAAGTACAGGATGTTTTCATCCGCCACAATAAGCCCGAAACGCTCCGCCAAATTCAGCTTCTCAGTGGATGCCAGCGTGTCGTTCACCATCTTCAGGGCAAAGCCCGATGTGGTGATGGTAGACAGGATCTTTAACGACGGGTCCGTTTTGTCACGGAACAGCGCCACACCATTGTACGGGCTGAAAGATTTGATGCCCATGAACAGCAGTTCCTTATTGTTCCGGTTCGCCGGCATTTCCGTACCGGAACCATCCGTAACGGATGATAGTACGGTGCCCGTGCCGGTGGCCGACACAAAGGAAGAACTGAGCTCGTCGAAAAAGAAGGGGTTCGCGAATCCGTAGGCCAGGAAGTATTTCGAAAGGCGGTAAGGGCTGTTGTTATCGTCGCGCAATTGTCTGCCGCCAAACAGGCCTATGTTGGCAGACATCGAATACAGGCTGTGCAGTTGCCCGTCGTTGACAAAATAATTGGCCTGGGAAGCTTCGCTGACGCTGCCCGGCCTTTTTACGGCCGGCGTTTCATAGAACAAACCGCTGAGGCCGTGTATCTCTTTGAACGTATTGACGTTTACCACGCTGGCGTCTTTGCCGGAAAGAATGAACAGCGCCCTGGTATTGGCCAGGATGCCGGTTACATTCGATTTGTAATTCGTATAGAAACCAAAGAGGCTCGCTTCGCCCTCCAGCTTGCGGCTATTCACCAGCGAAAATACGTTCTCCATTTTCGACGCGGGGGCAATGGTGGCAGGCGTCAGGAACAGATCCACATCCGTTTTGGCGCCGTCGTCTTTCACCACGTACCAGCCGCGTGTGAACTGGGTGATCACGTTAACGCCCGCGGTGACGATTTTCGACACCCCGGTATGTGTGTTTTCCGCCCCGAACACGAGTACCCAGCCTTTCGCCGGCTGCGTTACGAGGTAATCCAGTGTTTTGGTACGCGCAATCGTATCCACTTTCGGTGCATACCCTTGCACGCTGGTTTCGTAGATGCCCCACCAGTAAGTAAATTCCGCCCTGGGATCGGTCGATTTGACCACCGGGTCGATAGAGAGCCGTTCTACCAGCGAAATTTTATCGTAACTGCCGGCAATCCCCGTAACAGTAATTTCCTCGGGTAAATCGTACGTATAGTTGCCATGGTCTTTATAACAGGAGCCGATCAGCAGCATGCAGCAGGCGGCGAGGCTTTGATATATCAATTTCATGAAAGGCAGTTTTGAATATTAGGGAAATACAACGGGTTCGCCTGTTTCATCCATCAGCGGCGCGCCGGGATGGGCATTGTTGTAGTCTGTGAGCAGCGTGCGCATTTTCAGTTTCCAGAAAGTGAGCAGCGCAAAATCCGTATTGATGTTCAGCAGGAACTCCTGGTCCCATTTCTCGCCCGTCTGTTCGATCATGAAGGAGTGTTTTACGCGGCTGTATTTGCCCCAGTAATATTGTGCGGCTGAGGCATTCCAGGCGGCGGGTTGGCTGAGCATATCCGTAAGCTCCACTCTTCTCCACAGTTTCCTGACCTCCCCGGGCAGAAAATGCTCGTTTGCTTTCACCGCTATCTGGAGCTTCACGTTCTTGCTTTTGAGGGACGGATCGCGCAGCAGGATAACCGGTATGGAACGGTGCACCTCTCCCGCCCTGATCTGGTACATGTCTTTCAGCGACGGGTCGGAAAATGCTTTGTAATGCACGCCGGGCACGGCATTCTCAGCGCCTGTTACAGTCACCTGTTCAATCGTAAACGGCCTGTCTTTGCCGCTTACGCCGCCGATGGCATAGATATCGAAAAACACGGTATCCTGGGTGGTGGCGGCCGGTTCGTAATAAAAGGTGAAGGGCTTTGCCGTGTCTGCCATTTCAAAAGAGGCGGTGTAGATACGGTCGGGCGACGGGCCGAATTGCAGGCGCGCGGAGTCGTTATAGAGATAATACTGGTCTTTTTTGCAGGCAGCCAGTAAAGCGGTGAGCATGGCTACAGTGAAGATCTGCTTCATTCTTTACACTTTTGTTATTGAACGAATTCATTTAAAGGCAGTGGCGCCACATAATTGATGGTAGCCGCGGACGGCGCCCAGAGGAAATTGGCCTTGGGCGTGTTGATGCGCTTGTAAGCGAAAAACGACTGGCCTTCCGCAAAAAACTCCTTCCGGTATTCTTTCACCAGCTCCCGCTGCAACTGCGCGGGGTCCGCCGGCAATGTGGTAACGGTGATGTTCCTCGCGGTGCGGAAGGCGCTCCAGTATTGCTGGCGGTCTCCCTCCGGCGCCGTTTCCGCGGCGATGAGGTACATTTCGCTGACGCGCAGCATCGGTATCTGGAAAGGCGCTATCTGCGTGTTATCTGCGGACGCCATATATTTTTTCAGGATATAACATTTGGTACCGTTGCCCAGTGTGATCAGCGTCCACAGGTTGGTTTCGCGAATGTCCGTACCGGTATTGCCGTACAGCTCGTTATTCACCGTGGTAATGCTGCTGCCTTTTTTGAGGTTGCCGGAAAGGAATTGCGTTTCATACTGTTTCGCCAGTTGAAAGTCATATAACCCGAAGATGTGCTCCATGGAAAGGTTCAGGTTGCCGGCAGACATATCGGCCAGCACGCCGAGCCGGAATTTGGCTGCGCCGTTGGGATTTTTGGCGTCTATCACTTCTTTGGCGCAGGCAAACGCCGCGGCATTATCCTGGAACCAGAGGTAGGCGCGGGCCTGCAATGCTTTTACCGCGTAATAATTCATACGCAGGAAGCGGAAGGCGGAATAAGTGTTGTCCGGCTGAAAAGGCGAGCTGGTGCTGCCAGGCGTGGACAGGTCGCTTTGAGAATATTTCGTGAAGGGATCCACCTCTTTCATCAGGGCGGCCGCTTCGTTGAGGTCGTTCAGCAGCGCGGTCTTATACTCGTTGTACGGTATATGCTGGTTAGGATTCCGGGACAGCGCTTTTACGTACGGCAATACGGTTCCGCCGGGAATATTCCCGGGAACCGGCCCGAAAAGCCGCAACAGGTCGAAGTGGCAATAGGCGCGCAACGCCAGGCATTCGCCTTTCATCATCTCATAGGAACCGGTAGAGCGGAATACGTCCTTTTGGGCGTCTACTTCGGCCAGGATGGCGTTGATACTGGCAATGATCTTGTATTCCTGGGCAAACACCCCACCCAGGGAGTTCATCACGCCGCCGTCAGAAAAATTGAACAGGCCCATCCGCTGTTCCGTAGAGGCGGTTGTCACGTCCCATGAAGAAGTCAGTCTTTCGATCATGCCGAAGGTCAGGTACTGGCCGTACCCGGCGCCCGCTTTCATCTGGATATACACCCCGGTCAGCGCGTCCTGGAAACCGCTTTCAGAGGAAAAGAGCACGTCTGCGGGCATCTGTGTTCTGGGTTGAACGGTCAGCCATTTTTTGCAGGAGGTGGCGGATAATGCCATCCCCAGCAACCCCATGATTATATATTTACTCGGTGTCATTGAAAAATTGGTTTGCCGGTTAGAACATTGCGTTGATGGTCAGGGAAGCCTGCCGGGAAAAGGGATAGATGGTGCCTCTTTCGCGCCGCACGGTAGACAGGTAGAAGAGATCGGCCATGTTTGCCGCAAAAGACAGCGTCTGCATTTTCAGCTTTCTGGCGAACGAGCTTTTCACGTCGTACTGGAAATTGGCGTTCTGCAGTGTGAGCGTTTTTTCATCCTGCACGAACCGGGAAGTGCGATTCGTGAAGGCCGTTACCAGCAAGCCTTTGAAAGCGGCGTTATCGCCCGGCTTCTGCCAGCGGCTGTCGTACACACGGGCGTCTACATTGTAGCTATAGTCCGCATTCTCTACCTTGTTGATCAGCGTCTGGTTATACAGCTGGCCGCCGAAGCGATAGCCGAAAGAGAGGTTCATGGAAAAATTCTTATACCGCAGCAATGTGCTGAAGTTGCCGAAGTACGCCGGTTCGCTGACGCCGCTGGCGCGCAGGTCGAGCGAGCTCCAGGTGTAGGTGGGCTCACCGTTCCGGTCGAGGTACATTTCCTTGCCGGTGCTCGGGTCTATGCCCAGCGAAGGCACCACCCAAATGGTGTTGGTGGAGTATCCTTCTTTGTACAGGTAACCCGGTACGGCGCCGGCCGCGTTCTCGCTGCTTTTCTGCGCGGCCTTGAGCGCTTCGGAGATCTGCACAATCCTGTTCACATTATGCACGAGGGCTCCGCTGACGCTCCAGGCCAGCCCTTTCTGCATGTTGCGTACGATGAAGGCGGTGGCCTTCAACTCAATACCGCGGTTTTCCAGTTTCCCGATATTTTCGACATAGCTGGAGAAACCGCTGGAGGCGGGAAGATCTACAGATGAGATAAGACCGTTCGTCGTTTCCAGGTAATAGTCCGCCACAAAAGACAGGCGGCGGTTGAAGAGCTCCGCTTCCAGCCCCACGTCGTAGTTCATTTTCTGCTGCCATTTCAGGAAGTCGTTGCCCAGGCCCATCAGGTACGCGCCCGTCCAGTTAAAATAGCGGTCGTCTGTATAATACCGGTAGGTAGACAGGGCCTGGTAAGCGTTGAAGTTCTGCGAACCGGTGACGCCCATTGAACCGCGCAGTTTCAGGCGGTTTACGAACGCCAGGTTCTTGAACATGCGCTCTTTATGCAGGTTCCAGCCGAGGCCTGCAGACCAGAAGGGTGCAAAGCGGTTGAGCCTTCCGAACTGCGAGGCGCCGTCTGAGCGGAGGGAGAGGTCTATGAAATAACGTTCGTCGTAGGTATAGTTTGCGCTGCCCGTAACGCCGACGGACCGGGTGAGGCTTTCCGCACCGCCCGGCTTGCCGCCCTGCGCGTATTGCAGCGCCATGGAAATGAAATCGAAATTGGGATTGGTGAATCCTTCCGCAAGGAAGCTGTACCCCGAAGCCCTGGACTCGCGGATATTGTAGTCGAGCCCCGCGAACAGCGCGTGGGAACCGATTTGCCGGGTATAGCTCAGGTTCGCGCTCGCGTCGTAGCGGAAGCCTTTGTTTACGCCATACTGATACGAGCCCCGGCGGAGAATGTTTTCCGTGGAGGCAAACGCGGTATGGTCGGCCGGCCGGAAATAGTCAGAATCCGAGTTCATCTTGGTGAGGCCCAGCCTGCCCCTGAAGAGAAGGTCCGGGTAAATGCGCCATTCAACCGAAAGGTTATTGGTGATGTCGGTTGTTTTGTATCGCTGGAAGGTATTCAGCGTGGCGTTGTACAGGGGGTTGACGGGCAAACTGTTCCAGCGGTTCGTGTAAATATTCGAGCCGGGGTAGCCCAGCTGCCGCTTTACACGGCCTTTTTCGTCGTAGGGCGACCAGTAAGGGTTCATCTTCACATAATCTGAAAATGAACCGTAGGGCGATTCCTCGCTTTCTCCCAGCCCGATTAGCAGGCTGTTGGTGAAACGGACATTGCGGTAGTAGTAGCTCAGGTTGATGGTGCCGTTGAAAGTACGGCGGGAAGAGCCTTTCATGACGCCCTGGATATCGTTCACCTGTGCCGAGATGGAATACCGGAAAGCATTATCGCCCCCTTCCATGCGCAGGTTATGGCGCTGCCCCACGCCGGTGCGCACCGGTTTGGACAACCAGTCCGTTTCCACGCCCCGGTTTACTTCGCTCAACAGGTAGTTGTAGTACTGTTTGAGCGGCACATCGTTTTCCGCCCGGGCGTTGTTGTAAAGCCCTACTTTGTATTCCAGGTCGAGTTTTTCGCGGGCGTTCAGCACATCGTACGCCGTCAGGTCCGGCATTTCAACATTCACGTCGCCGCGGTAAGACAGGCGCAGTTTTCCCGCCTGCGGCGCCCTGGTTTTGATCACGATCACGCCGTTGGCGCCGCGGGAACCGTAAATGGCCGTAGCGGAAGCATCTTTCAGCATGGTAATGGACTCCACTTCATTCTGGTTGATATCGAGCAGCTTTTGGAGGGATGACTCAAAACCATCCAGCACAATCAGCGGCGTGTTCATGCCCACGCGCGTTTCATCCTGCAGCTCGTTCACGTTCGGCAGGCTGGAATTGCCGCGGATTTGTATTTCAGGCAGCCGGTTGGGATTGGAGCCGAATGTATTGCTCTCCACGATATTGAAGGAAGGATCGATGTTGCGGAGCGATGTGATGAGGTTCCGGTTGCCAAATGCCGCCAGTTGCTCGGCCGTAACGGTGGTTACGGCGCCGGTGAAGCTTTCTTTTTTACGGTTGAAGATGCCGGTAGTCACCACCACTTCGTTGATCTGCTGTTGCGACCGGGTCAGCATTACGTTCAGTGTACCCGGCCCCGTTACCCGTATTTCCCGGGGCGCATATCCCTGGCAGCTGATTTGCAGCTCCACGGGAAAGCTCTTCATATCGAGCCGGAACGTACCGTCCGGCGACGACAAGGTTCCTGCAGTGGTGCCCTTTACCCGCACCGTGGCATATGGGATTGCCTTGCCCGCTTCGTCGCGTATGGCGCCAGACACTTCCTGTAAAATACTTTCGGCCGGGGTAAGGGTCATGATCTTTTCGCTGATCACCACCATCCTGTTCACGATGCGATAAGTAAGCGGCTGCTGGCGCAGTACGATGTCCATCGCTTCCGGCAGGGAAACGTTGGTAACCTGAACATCCTGCAGGGTGGATTTCCGCAACATGCGTTCGTCCCACATAAACGACAAGCCAGTTTGCGCCTCCAGTTTTCCGAATATTTCTTTCAGGGGCGCGCGTTTCAGGTTAAGCGTAACTTTTTGTGCAGCGGCGGTGGTGGTTTGAAAGCATATGAGCAGGAAAAGAATAGTGGCGGCCTTCGTCATCCGCAGCGATCTCGATAGCAATCCGGCAGGGATATAGGAATGCCGGACCAAAAACGCAATTAATTGCATACATTTGGCTGGTTTTGGTTGATAAATAAAACAGAACCTCTATTTGATTTTATTAACCCGACCTTAATAACCGCTCCGTGAGTCAGACGGGGCGGTTTCTTTTTTTGTCAGGATCAATATTTTGATTATGGCTGTACGATCAATTTGCCGTTCTCCAGTTTACAATTCACGCCGTAAATTTTCAACGCTTCAATCATGTCTGCGAGGTTTACACTTCGCCCTATGGTGCCGCCGAAGGAGCGGTCAGGCAGGCTTCCTCTGAGCTCCACCTCAATATCATACCATCTCGATATTTGCCGGAACAACGCCGGCAGGTCTGTGCCGCGCATCATGAACATGCCGTTCTTCCAGGCAATGGCATCTTCCGCATCAATACCGCGATCCACGGTCAGGCCGCCGTTATCATTCATACTGGCCTGTTCGCCCGGCTGCAACACCTGCTGCCTGTTCACCCGGATGCTGCCGCTCAGCAGGGTGGTTTTCATCAATGGCTCGTCCGGGTACGCATTGATGTTGAAGGTGGTGCCCAGAACTTCCACTACCCCATTCTTGCTGAAGTTGACGAGGAAAGGCTTGCTAGCGTCGGCCGTTACTTCAAAATACGCTTCTCCGGTGATCTGCACCGAGCGGGTGTTACCGGTAAAAGCTACCGGGTACCGCAGCGACGAGGCGGCATTCAGCCACACCTTCGTACCATCGGGCAGCACAATACGAAACTGCCGGCCCCTGGGCGTAGCGATAGTGTTGTATGTTCCGCCGGCCGCGCCGTTTTCTTCCGGTGCATAGGTGACCTCTCCGTTTTTGAGCACGATGTTGGTGCCTGCCTGGCTGGCCACCACGCCATTGTGCATACTGTCGAGCATTACCGTAGAACCGTCTGCCAGCGTCAGCTTCGCGCCCTGCCTGCCGGGCATAGGGGTGTTCTGCTCCGCACGGAGAGATGGCGTGCGGCCTGGCCGATCCGTAAGCCGGTAAATACTGCCTGCCAGCAGGAGCAAACCTACAGCGGCGGCCCAGCTCCAATACCGCATTCGCCTTACCGGCGCCACAGGCGGCCGGTCAACCGCCCTGGCCTTCTCCATTAACGGAAGCAGCACCGGGTCGAATTCCAGGTTCATATCAGGTTGCCCTGTGAGCTCCAGGAGTTTATCCGTCAGCGCTTCGCGCTGCGCGGCGTCTTCTAGGAGCGCGTGAAATTCCCGGAGACCGGTAGCGTCCAGCTTATTGTCAAGAAAGTCTTGCGCCAGGTGATGTAATCGGGTATTTTCCATGCTGTTCTTTATATATGATCAGCGTAAACAAACATTTGTCATCATCGGTTAAAAAAAATTTTTACAGGTGCAGCAAAAGGACCAGGAGAAACAGGCCGGATGCGGTGAGCCGTTCCCTGATGGCCGCCAGTGCGGCGCTGAGCGCATTACGCACATAGCCGTGGGACAGGTGCAGTTCTTCCGCAATTTCGCGGGTGGTTTTGCCTTCTATCCGGTTGAGGCGGTAAATGGTTTTCCGCTGAATGGGGAGGGACTCGATGGCTTCATGCACGAGGCGGCGGATTTCCTTCAGCTCGAGCGTGCTGGTATTGCCGGTGGAGGTCTGACCCGGCTGCATGGCTTCCATCCGCCGGTCGTTTGCCTGCTGCCGTTGCAGCGCCAGCAGGCTTTGGTTGATGGTGATTCTCCGGAGCCATGCCCCGAGGTGCTCCACTTTATCGAGCTTGTCGCGGTGCAGCCATACTTTGATAAATACTTCCTGTACCACTTCCTGGCGGGCAAATTCGTCTTTCACGATCTTCATGGCGATAGCGGCAAGCGGCGTGGCCCAGGTCAGGAATAGTGAAGAAAAAGCCTGCTCATCGCCCTCGGCGATGCGTGCAAGGAGAGTAGATTCATCAGTATGTAGCGATTCTGGCGGCACTTTTCAATTAATTCCTCTTTTAATATGTCTCAAATACAGCGTAGCAGGATAGAACAGGAAACGGGCAATTCGTCGATTACAGTTTTATTGCCGTGGATGAAGCCGGCAGATTTGGGGCCAAAGATAATTATTTAGGGGATATTTCAATGATGCGGTTAGGCAGTGGCGATACTCCCACCGGTTTGGCGTACCAGCAAACAGGGGCATTGATCAAAAAATGGAAACAAACGGGCCAAAACCAACTATTTCGGTCACGAATCACCTGTAAAGCTCCCGTAGGATGAATTACGGATGGTATCATTGTATATTGATGGTGATGGTTGCGGACGGTTTTATCTTCTGGTGGTTGGGGAGCAAGTGCAGGTAAGGCGGTCATGACGACCCAAAGGAGCCAAGTCTCTCCGCATACATTCCGTCAAAGAAAAAGACTGCCCTTTTTAGAGCAGCCTTCAAAAAAAGAATCCCTCCTCCCTGTAGTAGTGCAAAACAGGAATATCCATTCAGTATATATTAACAGCTTAAAACAAATTAACGGGAAACCGTTCCGTAGCGGCTAATTCGTTTGAATCTTGCTTTCCCCTCCAGCAAGCAAAATGCTACCCGGCACCGGTCGCACAGGGCCTATTCCTGCAGAAACTTATCTACTTTCTGCATTGTGAATTGAGGAAGATCGCTATTAACAATTTTCCATTTCCCCACCTTCATCTCTGTGAACCATTTATCCATCACTTTACGGATAATATCCTCGTCATTCTTAAATTGGGCAGAAGGCGTTATTTCAAGCATTAAAATTTCAAGTTGCTGGAGATCTGAACGTTTGCTAATCAATCCAAAATCCTGCTTGTCTACCTCTTCGGCCCAACTGTTGTTATTCCTAAGCCGGAATTTCGCAAATAGCTCCGGCAGCAAATAGGCAAATCGATTATTATACCTGTCTTTCGAATCATTGTGGTAAATATACCCATCAGTAAAAATGACCAGGATGTTCCGGTAAGAGGAATCACTGTCTATGGCAACTTCCCGCACATCATTTTTAAAAAATCGCCATATATCGGAACCAGGCCAGGTTGCCTGCGCGATTGTTGTTCTGTAAATATTGCTGATATTCTCCGACACCGTCTGCTGCAGCGTTTCATAAATCACCTTCTTACCCTTTGTATCCATTTTTGATAGATCAACGTCCAGTTTTTTGGCTGCCTGGTTGATCCCCTGGTCAGGAGGATTGGGATGAAACACCACCCGCATCTTACCTTTAGCAGAATAGGTCCCCTTCTCCCTCATCTGTTTCAGAAAAAAACTGGCAAGATGGCTGATCAGCGCGCTGTCCCGCTCAAAATGCCCAGGCCTATCAGGGTTAGAAACCGGATCTATTCTATCAGACAGATCAAGCAGAATGGTTAGATTAATTTGCTTTTCGGATTTAGCAACCGGTAAAACATCCGCTGAGGATTTTTTCACGGCAGGCTCCGGGTTACCTGTACCGCAACCCAGCAAAAAGATGGATAAGATAATAATAATGTATTTCATGAATTACTGATTAAAGGGTAATTGTATATGGCTACTCGAACAAATTCATGAACGATTTCTCCTGCGGCCTCCAGCTCTTCATGTTGCTTGCCGCTTCCCTTCATCCAGGCAAGCCATCCCGCCATGAAACTGTAAACTTCCTGTTCAAACTCCCGGGGAATAATTACGCTGTTGATAGTTTCATTCAGCGTTTTCACTTTAGTTTTCGCATAGTCAATCTGATGACGCATTTTGTCGATATCAAGCCCATATTCCTCCACCTGTTTGTTAGCATCTTCGATCTGGCGATCCTTTTCTTTAATGGCCACTTTTACCTTGTCAATTTTTCCAAAAGCTTCCAACACAAAATCAAATACAAATCCCCATATCAGGTACACGATAAAACCCGCAAATATTATGAGCCAGAAATTGATGGAAGACAGTGCTGTTCCAATGGAATACTCCGGCACATCTCCAAAACTATTCTCCTTTTTTATATTGTATATTTTTTCGGTAATCTCGTATGCAAGGATCGCGTCAAAAATGAAGGTTACAACAACCAGTGTGGCAATTTTTACGAACTTCATGAGCCCTTTCGACTCCTGGAGTTTGTGAATCAGATAGCCCAGCCCCAGAAACACAAAAGGAATTGTGAGAATCAATACCAGCTCCATGACCCCATCTTTTACCGCTTTCGACAGCGCCTGCGCGTCAAAAATAGAATTGGCCACACCAATTTGGTTAAGCGTAAACTCCTTAAAGAAAGCGGAGTAAGACGCGGAACTGTAAAAAGTAAACAGGTAAAGGGTCAGGAACAGGAGTATGATTGTGCCGATGTAAAAGCTTGCTTTTCCCGTGACATCGCCAATAATCTCCTGCGGATTTTTCCTGATATTCGACTTTTCCTCTTTGAGTACTTCAATCTTGCGTTTAATAGCCGGGATATGTTCTTCACGGAGTTCCCTGATCCTGTTCTCCCATCTTTCAATGTTTCCCTTTTGCTCTTCCAGTGCAATTCTTGCTGGCCGTTTCAATTCCTCCTGCTTGTCGGTATCTTCTTTTATTCTTTCTTTAAAATTGAAATATACTTTTTGCAGGCAAACCCTCAGCCCTGCCGTGCTGCCACCCAGCAGGTATGCCTGGTGGTGTCCGTCATCCTGAAAACTGGCCTTCTTTTCCACTTCCTTTACCGGAGCTGGCAGGGCAGGTTCGGGATCCTTGACAGCAAATAGGCCCTTGGTGATTTTTAGTAAACTCATAGTTTAGAGATTTTGGGATACAGTGGATAATACTTGTTGTTTGGGTGTTTTCTTATATGCCTCCTCCAGGAGATATTCACAAATGAGGGAAACGTTTTCGTCGCGAAATCCGAACCTCGAACAGAAAAAGGCCAGTGTTTCTTTTTCTCCCGATTCGACAATTCCGTCCGACCACGCGATCAGGCAGAGATCATAAAGGCAGTCGATCTTCTCCAAAACTGTTCCCGGTGGCGAAAAACTGTCCTTTTCTGACTGTAACAGTAATGCTTCCATATCAGCACGGCCCACTCCTTTAGATTCACCGATACGGTATAACATTTCAAGTTCCTTAACATCCACCTCGGAATCCGAAAGGGCCATATGGTACAAATGAAGGAAATGGTTCTTTAATTCGGGCGTTAGTGACATATGCGGTAGATTTTGCATTGACAAATTTTAAAAATGGGGCTTTAAGCGGGAAGAAGATTTCTTCCTGCATTTCAGGTTAAATCATCTACGGGGGCATCTGGCGCGTCCCTTTTTACAGCCTCAATGCCACGATCGCGGGCGGCTGCCGTCGTATACAACTCGCTGTGTCCAATAGGCTCGCCATTGGCGGCTTTCAGAACGAACGTGAACCGAAAGCTGGCATCCTTTCGTACATAACGCTCATCGATGGGTGCATTTTTCTTCACGGAGGCGATACCGTTTTCGCAGGACTGTTTACTGACGTACCCTTCACTGTGCAAAATGGGCTCTCCATTAGCGGCTTTGAGGTGGAAATAGAACTGCTCGTCGGCAGCACTTTGAAAAAGTTCAAACTTTGGATTTTTCATATTTGGGTTGTTTTAGTTTATTGTTTGTTCCAGACGACTCTGAAGCCAATGAAAGGGCTCCGGGTGTCTGGTACTTCTTTCGCGCGGTAGTCTATAGCCAGTTCATTAACAGGATTGATTTGACTATTGTAAGCGCCCCCCCTGACGGATTTCCATTTTTGAGAGTCATCGTACCAGTCTGCGCACCATTCCGCCACATTTCCAGTCATATCAAACAGACCATAACCATTCGGTGCCTTACTGCCTACGGCCGCCGGCTTCGCCCGGTTGTATACCGCTACCTCATTCGCTGATCCACTGCCGCTATACTTTGAAAGCAGATTTCCCCGGGCGGCATGTTCCCACTCCAATTCAGTGGGAAGGCGCCCCTGCACCGATCTGCAATAGTCAAGCGCTTCCTCCCATGTCACATTCACAATTGGAACATTCTCATGGGCACCGGGTAGTTGCAATGGGACGGCAATTCCCCGGCGGTCACAAAAAGCCCTGTACTGAGCCACCGTCACTTCAGTATTGCTGATATAAAATGAATCTCCACCGTTGCCGGTAATCAGGATTCTATCTGATGACGGTACCTGCTTTTCACTAGCGGGCCGTTTCATCGTCCAATTAAAGAAATAGACGACGAGCAAAGTGGTGATCAAGATGGCGATCAGCGCTCTGGGCCATGCATGCAACCGGGCCAGCTGCCGCCGCTGCTGCCCAATTCTTCGCCAAAGTATTTCCGCAATCTCCGCGGGGTTATTGCGCCATTCAAGATAAACCACGTGTTTAGAAAGGCCATCAACAGGCGTATCATCCAGCTTCAATTGCAAGACGTTAAAACGTTTGTGCCTCAACGCAATTAATTTTTCAATGCCTGCCCAATATCCCTGTGGATAAAATTTGCTGGTAATCACCAAAACAAAACGACTGTTCTCACCATAGGAATCTGAAGTAATATCCATTATCGGCAGCCCCCAGACCTCCGCCTGATTCTCCAGATAAAAGTAATACCGGATGTTACGCTGCTTCAGACCGGCGGCAATAAGTTCAGCCACTGCTCTATCTTCCTCCGCCACCGAGATAGCCACATCATATTTGAACATGTTGACAAACATAACCTGGGTATAATACGTTAAAGCCTTCCACTTGTCAGTACTTCCCAGTAATATCTGCCCAGGGAAGTTAACCGGCAACTTCGGCTATTAATTGCCGCCCAATACATATACTCTTCGCCAACGGGTTCCACCAGCCCGATCAACTGCATTTTTCGCAGCATTTTAAATGTGTTGATGTGTTCCTCGTTCGGCTGGCTTGTGGTAAATTCATAGCTGGGATCAAGCGAAAACTCACTCTCTGCAGTCGGGAAATAAACCGTCAACTTTCTTAATTCAGGGAGCGGGACCAACGGATTTACTTTACGCAAATGAATTGACTGGACAATATTTGCTTTAAAAACGGGACGTTGTTTCCAGGCACCCAAGGCTTTATCGATATAACTATAGATATTGCCAGGCGTAACTTCTCCCGCAATGTCTGCCGCACCACCATTCAATGCCCCAATCAGCAGGCTGGTAAAAACTCCCTGCCCGGCCACTTCAACAGAAACCTCCGTATTACGGCTGGAGGCGAGAATGGTAACACCTTTATTCAGAAAAGCCGCATTGTTTCCACCCAGGACCGGGCTCCCCATAGCCCCCGAATGACAACAATCCAGGATCACAACTTTGTGCCGTGCAGGAGAAAGGCTTACCATCGTCAATATTTCATCCATATAAATACCTTCGTCATAACGGCTAAAATCAGGCGTCATAATATATCCACCGGTATCTGTAACACAACCATGCCCCGAGAAGTAGAAAAGACTCACCTCGTCCTCTCCCTTAAAAACGTTTAGAATCAGGGATCGAAGGGAGGCCCGTGTTTTCACTTCCGTACTGACCATTACATCAAAATTCGGCGACCCGTCTGCATTCGCGTTCAACAACGCAGCCATCTCATTAGCATCGTTTACACATCCTCTTAGCCTGGCGCCTCCCGGATAGTCATTAATTCCAACTACTAGTGCTTTTCTCATGATTGCATATTTTGTAGGTATAGCAATAAATACCCGGCAAAGATTACTCAGTGTACCGAAGGAAAAAACCTGTAAGGCAGGGGAAAAATCCCCTTTTTCTGCATGTCCCGGATAAGTCCCCTTCTACAGGGGGGATTTTTCCGGTATTTGCTTTTGACTGATTTTTTTAGGAATATTGGAGCATAGTTTCGTGGAGTAAACGGCTCGATAGCCATTTTTCTTACTCAACAAAAACTACCTTTATGGAACGTTATGTTACAGTTAAACCCTTACCATTTTTTTATGTAGGACAACAAACCACTACAGACAGGATCAACCGGTTCACAAACGAAAAACACAATTTATTAAGCCAGGCCCTGGGAAGACCGGACACGAGATCTATCTGGTATTCAAAAGAACATTTTACCAAACTGCTGGAAGAAATTGAATATGCAGGCGGAGATGGTATCCGGATCTATTTTGGCACGTATGAAGCAGGTCACGAATTTGAAGGACAAACTTGCTTGCTATTCAAAACCACCCGTGAAAGACTGATTGGTGATTTAATTATTCACGCCAATGTTGTGCTGGAAAATGAACCGGACTTTCCTGACAGATCTTCTATCCCCAGGGAGATTATTCAGTTTCCCGGCCACGAAAGAATGGGGGATATTAAAGACTTCAATTTGGGCTCACCATGCCCACCGCGTTGCGATGATGGAGATGACGGCGAACCCGGAGACGGTGGTGACGGCAGCGGCAATGGTTGATGTCTCATCCAAAAACCACTTTGCTTAAAGAATAAATGATACGTCTCTTAAAATACGAGTATCTATATCTCATACCTCTGTTGCTTAGTGCCATTTTTTGCCTGAGAACATTCAGGCAAAAATGGCCTACGCAATACAGATTGTTAGCCTTGCTGGTAATTATCAGCTTTTTAACGGAAATATTTGCAATTGGATGGAAATGGTATCTATACGACATGTTCACAAAAGAGTATACGAGGAACAATTTCTGGGTGTACAACATCTTCATTACCTTCCGGCTCGGTATACTGCTGATAATCTTACATCGAATCCTGCGCTCACACAATACAAAAAAGGCCATATTATATATCGGCCCGTTCCTGATACTGTTCGGTTTGCTGAATTATTTCTTTATTCAAGGACCATACCAGTACAACACTTACAGCGTCGTCTTCGCTCATATTCCTATTATCGCGCTGTGCCTTATATACTTCAAGCAACTGCTGGAAGATTCCGGACATGTTTTGCTGCAAAAGGAACCGATGGTATGGGCAATGCTCGGCACCTTCGTTTATCATGCAGCATCACTGCCATTTTTGGTGATACTGAATTTTTTGAATTCGCAGCAGCAGAGTTTGTCCAGAATATATTTACCTATCAACGACACACTTAATTTGCTATTGTGCACTTTTTATCTAATCAGCTTTTTATGCAAACCTCCATCGACGCGACTTTATTAACCATCATCATATCTACCATTCTCGTTCTCGGACTTTGTATAGCAATAATCTATGCATTGTTTTTCTATCAGCGAAAAAAATTTCGACACCAACAGGAACTGATTGAGATGCGGGAAGCATTCAGCCAAACCTTGCTACAATCCAAACTGGCCATACAAGAACAAACGCTCGATCATATTTCCAAAGAACTGCATGCTAACTTCAGCCATCTGGTTTCGCTCATCAACATTAATCTTTCCGAAATATTGCCGCAAAGCCCCAAAGACCAACGTGAGAGTATACTTGAAACCAAATCTCTGGCCAAGCAATTGATGAGTGAACTGAAAGCACTGAGCGCCAATCTCAATACAGATCACATTATTCATATAGGATTTGTAAAAGCATTGGAAAATGAGCTTAACCGGCTTGCTAAAAGCAGGAAATATGAAGTGATGATTACAAAAACCGGAGAAGAGTACCGTATGTTGGCTGAACATGAGATCATTCTGTTTCGTCTCTGCCAGGAGGTGTTAAACAATGTGGTAAAATATGCCAAGGCAACAAAAATATCCACTTCAATTTCCTTTTCGCCCGATCTTTTTATATTGACTATTGCAGACAATGGTGCTGGCTTTGATGTCAGGAAGGCTCTTCAACAAAGTGGTGAAAAACAGAGTACCGGTTTACTTAACATCCGAAAAAGGGCCTCCATCATCAATTCAGAGCTTAATATTGTCAGCGACAGTGGAAAAGGAACCGTGGTAACGATCAATATGCCAAACCCCGAAAGAACAAACAATCCAGTACTATGAAAATAAATTCCCCTGCCCTGAATATCGCTTTGGTGGATGATCACAACCTCTTCCGAAAGGGCTTGATCAAATTAATTAACCTCGCAGACGCTGGAAAAAAATATACCATCCTCTTCGAAGCTGAAAACGGGAACGATCTTCAGAATAAAATGACCCAACCTCCGTTTCCTGACATTGTACTGATGGACATCGATATGCCGGATATGAACGGATTTGAAACGGTTGAATGGCTGCAGCGAACACATCCGTCCATAAAAGTGCTGGTGATTTCCATGCTCGAATCTGAAAGCGCAATCCTTCGGATGCTGCGCCTTGGCGTGAAAGGCTTTCTTTCCAAGGATATCGAAGTGGAAGATATCCACAGAGCATTGGAAACAATTTCCAGCAATGGATTCTATTATTCCGATGCTGCTACGGAAGTATTGAACCAGAACTTAACAGGTTCCGGCAAACCCAGTAACATGCCCGTTCATCTGTCGGAAAACGAATTGGAATTTATCAAACTTGCCGCGACAGAAATGACCTACCAACAAATTGCAGATAAAATGAATTTAAGCCACAAAACGATTGATGGATACCGGGAAAATCTGTTTAAGCGGCTCAATGTAAAAACCCGGGTAACCCTGGCGCTTTACGCAGTAAAACATGGTATTGTACAGCTATAATCCCATATTAAAAATGAACCCCCTTTTATTCCTTTTATCTGTTCTGTTAATAGTTCCTTTATCAACAACATGTACGCAGCCCCGCGAAGTTTACATCTGCCGGTCCAAGTCGAGCTACGCCTATCATAAACGCTTATGCCAGGGGTTGAAAAGATGTACACACAAGATAGATACTGTAACCGTTAAAGACGCAATAAAGGCCGGCTACGACAAAGCCTGCGGATATTGCAAATAGCCTTCCCGGGATTTCCGGTCGCAGGTAGAGAGCAGCACTTCCGCTTGCTTTAAGCACCCTATTGCGTATTGATACCATGTAAAAATGGCACTCATCAACCGGAGTGTGAATCGGCCTTAATACTTAAATGTGATACTATGTCGGACGATCTGTCAAAAAAAAGACCGAAGGACGCCAGTAAGGTGAATTTAAATGAACCTTGGGAGGTGAAATACTGGTGCCGTAAGTTTGGCGTTACAGAGGCCACTCTAAGGGCAGCTGTAAAGGCCGTTGGAACATCCGTAAGTGCTGTAAAAAGGTACTTGGAGAAGTAAAAAAAGGGTTTGAGGTAAATGCCTCAAACCCTTAAAAATTCGTAGCGAGATCGGGAGTTGAACCCGAGACCTTTGGGTTATGAATCCAACGCTCTAACCACCTGAGCTACCTCGCCAATTCCCCGGTCTATTTCTAAATCGGGAGTGCAAAGATACAGGCTAAACTTTTAAAAGTCAAAAGTTAAGGGAAAAAAGTTTTTATCCCCTGCCATGGCGGGTTACGGCTGATATGGGCCACCCGGTTCGCCCCAGCCCCACTTCGGCATCGGCTCATTTTCATTCACAGGGTTGTCGGCGGTTTGTGAGTTGATTACGGCGATGCGGCTCCCCCACTCCAGGTACCCCACCAGGGCGGAACGGAACTCCGGGTCGTCCGCCAGGCCTACTTCGTCGGCACTGTCGAGCAAAAGGTGAATCCAGCGGCGGCGCTGTGGCTCGGTCAGCATTTTGCCGAGGTGATGCCGCACCATGCCGGCATGGCTCCCACCGTCGCCAGTGGTATAGGCGGGCGGGCCGCCAAATATTTCCCCGATAAAATGCGCTACATGCTTGCTGTGCCCGGGGCTCATATGGCGGAAAACAGGTTCCAGCAACTCGTCTTTCCCTACTTTGGCATAAAATACTTCCGTCAGGCGCTCGAATGCGGGTTGCCCGCCGGCCCAGGCATATAAAGAAGGCGTGTCTTTCATGGGCTGAATGTACAGAAAATTCGAAGCCAGATGTCCGAGCCGGCAAGATTCCGCGAAAAGTGCAATCCGGTCCCGCTGATGGGTGGCCGGCACCACCATGGCACATTTCTGCTGCGTGACAATGCTGAACTGCATCCGGTTGCCATTGCGAACCAGGTATCTCGACTTGTTACGCCCGCTGACTGGTAGCCGGCACTGTCATCGCACATTTCCACTGCGTGGCAATGCTGATCTGCATCCGGTTGCCATTGCGAACCAGGCGCCTCCACTTGTAACTCCCGCTGACGGATAGCCGGCACTGCCATCGCATATTTCCACTGCGCGGTGATGATGGTCTGCATCCGGTTGCCATTGCGGACCAAGCACCTCCACTTGTTACTCCCGCTGCCGGTAAAGGCAGTTATCTCCCTTCTCACCCCCATCATGATAAGCATCCGGAAAAAAAATAAGGTAATACTTGTTTCGTACGAAATATTTCCTACCTTTAAATTATGAAGCCGAACAAAAAAGACAACAACGCCGAACCGACCAAATCCGAACTGGAGATTTTGCAGGTGTTATGGCAACAGGGCCCCTCCACCGTGCGCACCGTCAACGATGTGCTCAACGAGCAGAAAAGGGAAGTGCAATACACCTCCACCCTCAAGCTCATGCAGATTATGGTGGAAAAGGGCTGGCTCAGCCGCGACGAAAGCCAGATGAAACATATTTACAGCGCCGCCGTGGAAGAGGCCTCCACCAAAGGCCACCTGCTCGATCGCTTTGTAGACACCCTTTACAACGGCTCCGCCAGCAGCCTGATGATGCAGCTGCTCGGCAACAAAAAAACATCCAAAAAGGAACTCGACGCTATCAGGGAACTGTTGAAGAAGATGGATAAATAATCTTATTCTTTTCAATCCGACGTTATGCTCAACAACGAAGTACTTTCCGCCATCTGCCGCACCTTTCTCCACTCCGTCTGGCAGGGTGTTGTAGCGGCGGCCATCGCAGGGGCCGTGCTGGCGCTCACCCGCCACTCCTCTGCCCGCAAACGCTACAACCTGCTGGGCGCCATCCTGCTGATCAGCCTGGCCGCCACCGGTATTACGTTATACCTCGAACTGCAAACGGCAGGCGCAACGGCCCCTGCCCCGGCGGCCCCCGCCGCGGTTGCAGCCCCGGCGCCCATCGTGGCACAAACATACTGGGATGTGCTGGTGAGCTACCTTAACACGCATGCGCCGTTTATCATGCTGGTATGGTCTATCGTGTTCCTGTTCAAGTGTTTCCGGATGGGCTTCGGCTTTTACCACATCTATTACATCCGCCATCATAAAACCTCCGAACCTGATCAAAACTGGAGTGAACGGCTGCAATTGCTGGCAACACAACTGGGCATATCCAAAGCCGTGAAGCTGGTAGAATCTGCGCTGGTACAGGTACCGCTCACTACCGGTTTTATCAGGCCCTGCATCTTCGTGCCGGTTGGCCTGCTCACGCAACTGCCGGCAGACCAGGTGGAAGCCATCCTCCTGCACGAACTGGCGCACATCCGCCGCAGGGATTACCTCGTGAACATCATCCAGAGCTTCGCGGAAAGCATCTTTTTCTTCAACCCCGCACTGCTCTGGATTTCTGCGCGGCTGCGGGAAGAACGGGAAGCCTGCTGCGACGATGTGGCGGTGGCCCATACACCGCACACATCCAGCTACCTGCAGGCGCTGGTTGCTTTTGCCTCGCAGTCCCCGGCCGGCCGGCTTGAAATGGCGCTGAGCAAAAAACGGAACTTCCTCCTCAACCGCGTGAAACGCATGCTGACGCGCGAAAACCAGCAACTCACCCTCATGGAAAAATCAATACTGTTCATCGGTGTCATCGTCATTTCCGCCTTCACCATGATTCCGGCGCCGGTTGATCAAAATGAGCCATTAACACCCCCGGCTGAAGATTTCATCGTTTACATCCCCACAGCGACAGGCACACACACAAGCCCCTTTATTGCTGTGAAAGACACCATGGTGCCGGACCGGAAGCATACAACCAACTATTCCTTCCAATACGATACCAGCATCAACTTCAAGATTCATTCCGACACATCCTTCCAGCAGCTGGCCTATAATTTCGCGACGACCAACGTCCTGGATCAATACAAATTTGATTTCCAATACAACGCAACACCCCATATTAAAACCGATATCCTTCTCAACAATGATGTGCATGTGCTGATGCTGGACTCCTCCAACCTGCAGTTCTACAAAAAACTGGATATCGATTCCTCCAGGATGGAATACCTGCTAAAAACGCCGCTCCAGGTAAAGGAATTCAACTTCACCCAACAGCACACTTTCACATTCGATTCTTCTTTCCGCTACCAGGCCGATGGCGACACCACTCCCCTGGACAAAAAATACAAGAAAATCTACCTCGACGCCATTCAACGCTCAAAAGATTCCACCACCTGGAACGACAGGCAGCGGGAATGGAAAAAACAGAAAGCTGCCATGGAGTCGAGGTTCAATAACCCCGCAGACGTTAAGGGCGACACCGCGCGACGCCGTAAAATGGCCATGCAACGGGAAGCTTTGCTGAATACATTAAAACACAAGCAAGACTCGCTCCGGTGGAAACAGAAAAACGCGGAATGGCAGCCCAAAAAAATCGATTGGAAACCGAAGCAAAAAGACTCCCTTCAATGGAAGCAGAAAAATACAGCATGGCAGTCTAAAAAACTGGGATGGAAGCCCAGCCAGAAAGATAGCCAGCAATGGAAACAGAAAAACACCCAATGGGAGGCTAAAATGAAAAACTGGCAACCCAGGCGGAAAGACAGCCTGCTATGGAAGTCCAAAATGCAGCAATGGCCCCGGGATTCGGCGATGAAACGGAAAAGTTTCCAGCAACCGGCAGGCGGATGGCAGCCTGCACCTGCGCCGCAGGCCGGAGATGCCAAAACAGCCGCTGCTCCACAGCCTAAAACGCTGCCTTTCCATAACAAGGCACCGAAGCCTGTCGCACAAACACTGGCTTTGAACGGCAAAACGCCGAAACAACCCAAACCGGCGCCTGATCCGGCATTGAAAGAAAAAGCGCCCAAACAGGTGAAGCCGGCCGCCTATCCCAAACCGCGCCCGAAAAAGACACCGCGCAAGCCGGACACCCTCGAGGAAAACACACCAGCATCGATTTATAACAGCTTCATTCTACCCAAAAGGATAGATTGCTAGTCTCAATTACCAATTCAATATGTAAAATAAAGGTCCGTTTTCTGACGGACCTTTTTGGTTATACACCGGCAATACGTTCTTTGTAGGCCGCCAGCGCCGCTTCCAGCCGTTGGCGCGCCGTATCGTCGCCCGGTACGTTATGGGAAGGATGGATATGCAGCTGTACGCCTCGCTCCGCGAGGATTTCGGCAACAGTCGTCACCGTCATCCACACACAGGTCACAAATGCCATCGTGGAAACGGGGCCTATTTTGTCCTGGTGATTTTTTAGCGGCACAGAAGCATCTTCAATGGGCGCGCACGAATCCACCACGATATCCGCCACCTCAAAAATGGTTTTCCCGCTGGAGTGGCGGGTTTGCTTGCCCTGCGCCGCGGCGGCGGAGCCATACGCGATCACTTGCATGCCTTTTTTCTTGGCTTCGATGGCGATGTCGATGTTAACGTTGTTGATGCCGGAATGGGAAAAGAGCCACATGGTGTCGCGGGGATCAAAATTGTATCCTTTCATGATCTCCACGCCGTACCCTTCCACCCTTTCGAGGAACACGAACTGGTGCACACCCATCTCGCCGGTGATGCGGGTAAAAAAGGTCAGGGGCAGCTCGATCATCGGGTGAAATCCGACGAAACCGCCAATACGCGGGTACATTTCCTCGATGGGAATAGTTGCGTGGCCGCATCCGAAAGTATGCACCCACCGGCCGGCGGCAATACTATCGGCCATTACTTCCGCGGCCTTCCTGATATTGCCGAGCTGGGTGTCTTCGATTTGCGACATGACATGTCTGGCGTTCGTCAGCCATTGTTTTGCAAGCATATGAGAAGGGTTTATTTTAATCGCCGAACGATGGTGCCGCACAACGTCAGCATCACCAGCCACTCCGCCAGCGCCACCGTAGTAAGATGCTGCACGCCATAGTGCTGCACCACCAGTCCCATCATATAATTCACCAGCATGTTACCGATGAGGGCGATGACCAGCACAAAACTGAACGCGGTACCCGAATGGGAGGCGTATTTTTCGCCCACGAAACCGAGCATAATGGGAAAACCGCCGGCCAGCCCTGCGCCCAGTAAAATGAGGCCGGCAGCCGATAAAACAAAACCGTCGCTGACCTGCAGCAGCAGAATGCCCGCCGGCATCAGCAGCAGCGAAGCCACCAGCATCTGCCGCGGGGGCACGGTGCGGAATACGCTGCCGGTAAGCAACCGCATGACGGTGAGGCCCGCGACGTACAGCGAAAGGGCATACAATGCCTTGCTTTCTTCCATATGATCGCCGGCCGTGAGATAGGTGGTTGTCCAGTTATTGACGATGGCTTCAAAACTGCTTTGGCAGAACAGAAAGAAACCGATGAGCACCAGTGTCAGATCGCCTGCCATGCGGCCGGCCTGTTTGATCGGAAAGCCTTGCTGCTGCTTGGGTGGCGGAAACCGGATGACGGCGTACAAACCAGCCATCAGCAACGTAAGCCAGCCCACGGCAGACACAATTTCATTCCAGGCGTAATGATGGCGCAATGCACCCAGCACCTGCGGCATGCCCAGCGCGCCGATACCGAAGGAAACACCAAGCAGGCTCAGCGACGCGCCTTTACCGCGCACGGTGATATCTGCCACCACGGCATTGGTGGCGCCGTTCACCACACCACCCGACAACCCGAATACAAAAATACAGCCCTTCAGCACCGCGATGCTGCCGGCATGGGCAATACCCTGAAATCCCGCGCAGAGGCCAATACACGAGAGCACCAGCAACAACTTGTATCCATACCGGTCGCTGACGGGCCCGAAAAACAACGACCCCGCCAGTATACCAATGGGCATGATGGAAAACAGCGTGCCTGCCGCAACCCCGTTCAGCCCGAACTTCAGCCGCAGATCGAGCGCCACCGCGCCCAATGTGATCAGCGTTACGCCGAACAGCAACAGGCCTGCGCAGGCCGCGATAAACAATATCCGCTTGTTGTACATATACGTATTAACAGGTTATGCATGCAATGCGAGGTACGCCGCGCCGTACAGGCCGGCATCGCTCTGCAGCGCAGCCGCTTCGATCTTTACCTGCCCCATGCTCACAGGCTGCGCCCACCGGGCCGCTTCGGCTGTAATGGCGGGGATGAACTGTGTGGCAGGACCAAAAACACCGCCTCCGAAGATGATTTTCTCCGGATTAAATAAGCTCACCAGGTTCGCAGCCGCCATGCCCCATAATTCAATACACTGGTTTATCACTGCGATGGCTATACGATCATTTTCATCATATGCGGCAAATACGTCTTTTGCCTGTATGTCTGCCTGTTGCAGCATGCCCTTGTAATTACCGTCTTTTACGATCAACGCACGCGCCGCTTTAGCGATGCCTTCGCCGGAAGCCATGCTTTCGAAACACCCGCAACTCACATACTCGTGCTGAAACGGCCGCTGTAGCGCCATCCAGCCGATAGCGCCGCTGATGTCCGCCGCGCCGTGCAGCAAACGGCCGTCTGCCAGAATGCCGGCGCCGATGCCGGTGCCCACCGCCAGGTAAATGGCGTTGCTGCATCCCTGCGCCCGGCCCTGCCAGGCTTCGCCCATGATATAGCAGGAACGGTCGCCTTCGATGTTAATGGGGATATCGCCGGCCACGGCGCGCAGTTCAGCCAGCAGCGGATAATCGTCCCAGCCGGGAATATTCGGCGCCCATACGGTACCGGTTTGCCGCCGGCTGATACCCGGCACGGCCACGCCAATGGCGTTGAATCCATGTGGCTGCATCTGCTGCACGGCCGTAGTGATCATCGCCCCTACCGCCGCTCCGCTGCGAGATTCCAGGGGATAAACAGCGCGCTCCACGATGCTGCCATCGTGCGAAAAAACGGCTGTCGCCAGTTTGGTTCCTCCTAAATCGATCGCTAATGCTTTCATAACATGTCTCTATATGTGACAAATAAAAATCCACCCTCCGTTACCCCGGTATAAAAAAAGAAACACTCCATGCAAGTGGAATGCGCGCTATCTGCACATTTGGAAATAACCCCGCGGCTGCACCGGTTGTTCATTTGAGGTGGAACAGGCCCGCAGCCAGGAGAAACAGCTTCCATTGTACCGGCCGGGCCACCTATATAATTTGTTAAAATAAAGCGGGGACGAGGGCCCCATATATGATAATGTATATATTTGAACAGCTATCACCTATACAAACGTTATGATTGAAGCAATTCTTATCATTCTTTTGCTTGTTCTCCTCTTTTACATCGTCTCATTCAGAAATGAAGTAGGACGGGATTTGACCGAGCTGAAAATCAAGCTCTCACGTCTTGAGCAACACCCATTGCCCCCGTCTTCTTTACAGGAAGTTCCACCGGTACCTGCGGAAGAAGCGCCATTCAATGAACGCCCCTTCCCGCACACCACACCAGGTATAAAAGAAGTGCCCCAAGGGGATACTACGGAAATTATCAGCACGACCGGCCAGCACCAACATCCACCGGAAGGAACGCATTCGGGAATTCCGGCGGAACACGCCGGTCTCCCCGGGGAGCAAGCACCTGCCGGCACTGACGTTACGCCGGAAGGCGCGGCAGCGTCGGACCAAAGCGAAGCCGGTTCTTCCGGAAGACAAATACCAGATTCGAACACCAGCCAGCCGGCAGAAAATAAAGAGCCTACCTTCGAAGAGGTGGGCGCCGCCTCGCAGAAAGCCGCATTTTCAGCCCCGAAAGCGAAGCAGCCAGGGTTCTGGGAACGAAACCCCGACCTGGAGAAATTTATCGGGGAAAACCTGTTCAACAAGATCGGCATTGGTATTCTGGTGATCGGCATCGGGTTCTTTCTCAAATACGCGATCGATAAAAACTGGATTAACGAAACCGGCCGCAGCTT
Source organism: uncultured Chitinophaga sp. (assembly GCA_965653365.1). Classification (GTDB taxonomy): domain Bacteria; phylum Bacteroidota; class Bacteroidia; order Chitinophagales; family Chitinophagaceae; genus Chitinophaga. The sequence continues at coordinate 60,610 of CBFGZV010000018.1, forward strand.
CATCGGATTTTTCTGCGGCGCCCTGCTCATTGGCCTGGCGCATTACCTGCGCAAATCGTTCGCCGCGTTCAGCTCAGTGCTGGTGGGCGGCGGCGCGGCCGTGCTCTATTTTACGGTCACCATCGCCTTCCAGCAATACCAGCTCATTTCACAAACCGTCGCATTTGCGCTAACGATCATCATTACCGCGTTTACCGTGCTGCTGTCGCTCAGCTACAACCGGAAAGAACTGGCCGTCCTGGCCATTCTGGGCGGGTTCTCCTCCCCTTTCCTGGTCAGCACCGGCCATGCCAACGAAGTGGTGTTTTTTTCCTACCTGCTCATTCTCAACATCGGGATGCTGGTATTGGCATACTATAAAAAGTGGAACATCGTCAACGTCATTTGTTACGTCGCCACCATCGTGCTGTATGGCGGGTGGCTGCTGCTGAACCTCGAAGGAACCACGCGGTACTGGGTGCCCATGTTGTTCGGCACGCTGTTCTATACCGTATTTTTCCTGATGAATGTCGTCAACAACGTGCGAAACAGGATGAAATTCGGGGCGCTGGAGGTCACCATCCCGCTGAGCAATACCTTCCTTTATTTCGGAGCCGGTATGGCCATTCTCCGCTATTGGGGGAACGGCGCGTTCCAGGGCCTGTTTACCGCCCTGCTGGCCGTGTTCAACTGCATATTCGCGTATAGCCTGTACCGTAGTAAAGGGGCCGACCGTACGCTGATTTTCCTGCTGATAGGGCTGGTGCTCACTTTTATGAGCCTGGCCGCGCCCATCCAGCTGGAAGGCAACCAGATCACCCTCTTCTGGAGCGCGGAAGCCGTGCTCCTGTTCTGGCTTTGGCAGAAATCGCAGATCGCCATGTTACGGTATTCCTCCTTGCTGGTGCTGTTATTGATGTTTGTGAGCCTGATCATCGATTGGGGACAGTTGTATTTCAGCAGCGGGCCGCAGCTTGTGCCGCTCATCAACAAAGGGTTTGTGACCGGCTTTGTGGCTGTCGCCGCTGTGTGGGCGCTTCGCCGGTTGGTGAAAAACGAGCTGCCCGACGGTGGATTGTTCCCCTCCATAAAAACGGCAGACGTTTACAAAGCGTCCGATGTGCTACTGGTAGTAGTGACATACGTGGTAATTTCACTGGAACTATACCACCAGCTCGCCTTCCATTTCCCCCTGTTGAAGGTCCCGGGCGTTGCGGCGTTCAATTACCTGTATATCGCCGCACTCTGGCGCCTCACGCGCAACGGCGGGCAGGGCATCAGGCTGTTGTTGCCGGCTTTGTCACTCGTAGCGGCGCTGGTAATGGTGATTATGCTGAATCCAAAGGTCATCGCCATCCGCGAAGCCTATATCGCACAGCAGGCGCCGTTTGGTTTCTTCCTTTTCCACTATGTGGTGATCGCGCTGCTGGTGTGGGTGGCCGTTTACACCTACCGTGGCCTGCAACAGGCTAACAACCCGCTGATGCTCACGGCCTTTAAATGGATATCCGCGTTCGTGGCGCTGTTCCTGCTCAGCGCAGAGCTCGACCATATCCTGCTGCTCGTCACCGGCAACCACGATACTATTCAAACCAGCCACAGAACCGGCTATGCCATACTCTGGGGGCTGTATGCCTTTGTATTGATGTTCCTGGGATTGCGGTTGAAATCCAGAGACCTGCGCGTTATTTCGATCTGCGTATTCGCCGTCACCCTTCTCAAGTTGTTCCTGTTCGACCTGGCCGGACTCGGTGAAGGAGGAAAAATAGCCGCGTTCATTTCCCTGGGTATTTTATTGCTCCTGATCTCATTCATGTACCAACGCCTGAAAAAAATAATCCTGACAGATGAAGAAAACAAGGCTTAGTGTACTGCTTCTCTGCCTGAGCCTGCCTGGGCTCTCGCAGCAAACGCCGGCCTTCACCTGGGAGGCGAAGCTGCCGGCGCCCGACACCACCGGGTTCTATCACATCGCACTGACACCGGCCGTCAGCGCCAGGGCTTACTGTAACGGGCTGTGGGATATCCGGATATATGCCGGGAAACAGGAAGTTCCATACGTGTTGTACAGCGATTTCACGGGACAGCAACCGCCTTTCGTGTTTCAGCCGCTGCCGGTTGTGGACCGGTCGCCCGGCCTGCTCGTATTCGAAAATAAAAACCGGCGCACCCTCGATTATTTCGACATCGTGTATAAAAATTCCGGCGTGCGCAAGCAGATGCAGGTAAACGGGAGCGACGACGGGCAAGTGTGGTACGGCGTAACCGAACAATTCCTGTTCGACCCTTCGTCTGGCGATGCCGCTACCAGTGTAACTTCCCGGCAGCGCATTCAAATACCGCCATCCAACTACGCTTACTACCGGCTTCGCGTTTCCGATACGCTGCACGCACCGCTGCTGATCGAACAGATCGGCGTATCCGAGTTTCCGTCCAAACCGGCAGCGTACACCGCCATTCCCGGCGTTCAGTTCGCACCCGCCAAAGCCGCGCGCGATAAAGAAAGCGCCTACCTTATCGATCTGCGGGGCAGTTACCCGGCAGACAGGCTGACCCTCCGGATTTCCGCCCCGGCGCTATATCACCGGCAAGCCATGCTGCAAAGGAAGCAGCCGCACGCTACCATTGCGTCGTTCACGCTTTCCTCCGAAAGTCCGTCCATTATTGAGCTGCCGCGCGCAGCGTACGACAGCCTGTACCTGGTGGTGCTCAATGGCGACAGTCCTCCCCTCGCCATCAACGGCGTGGAGGTGCTGCAAAAAAATCACTACCTCGTAGCGTTGCTGGAAAAAGGGAAAACATACCGCCTGTGCGGCGGAGCCCCCACCTCCGCGCCCCCGCAATACGACCTGCAGTTTTTCAGGGAAAGGCTCAACGACTTTGTCGTGAAAGTAATGGAACCGGCTACACCCGCCCTATTGCCGCAAACAACACCGCCCATATCCGCCAGCGGCTTCTTCAACAGCCGGTGGTGGATATGGGCGGGAATCTTATTGATCATCGGGTTACTGGGCCTCATTGTACCGCGCCTGGTACGCGAAATCAAAGATCAGAATACTCCGTAGGGCGCAGGAAGAACTTTTCGTTTTTGGATACGTTGTTTTTATATTCCTGCAGGGCGGAAAGCCTTTTCCATTCGGGATCGCCGGAGAATGTTTTCCAGTGCGCATCGCGGTCTGCCTGGTCTTTAAACGCGGTCATGTACATCAGGTTCGGCATGCGGCTGCCTGCAAGCACCTCGCCGTAAAACACGGCGTTAAAGCCCAGCCTCCTGAACAGGCCGATTTCATCGCCGTCGTTGAACATCTTCACTTTGTTCACATAATATTTTTCCGTGGGTCCTTCATAACTCCGCAATTCATACACCCTGTCTTTCTTCGGGCCCGTCAGGCCGGGAGCTTCCAATTTCGCCATCCCGCTGAATGCCTTCAGCAAAATCGATTCTATGCGCGCGTACGGCGTATTGTTATATTCTGCGTTGATGTAACTGCTGCCGCTTTTCCTGTACACGGCGTCCCGTTCCAACTGGGCGGGCAGCTTTTCGAACTGCTCCAGCGATTTGAAAGGGATGAGCACATACAGCCGGAGGTCGGCCGTATCCTGGTCGATAGGCTTGAATACGCCAACCTGCCGGATGCCCGCGCGATGCAATGCCGGGAGCCAGGCCGTGCTCAGGAAGCTGTCGACGCGGGCCACCTGTGCTTGCGTTTTGAGGTGATAAATCTTGATCTGGTAAAATTCGCCGGCAAGTGCGGTAAAGCAGCCGCACGTCAGCAGTAAGCAAAGCAACAAGGTGGATTTTTTCATGATCGTGGTAATATTAAAACAACAGACAAGATAAAGAGGAATCGGAAAGTTTCAAAGCCCCTTGACCCTGACGTAACGTGAACCCCTACTTTTGCAATATGGAAAGCACTTACACCGTCAAACAACTGGCGGCGCTCGCAGGGGTGAGTGTGCGCACGCTTCACCACTACGACGCCTGCGGTTTGTTGAAGCCCGGCAAACGCAGTCCGGCAGGATACCGCTTATACGGGCCTTACGAGCTGTACCGGTTGCAACAGATCATGTTTTACAAGGAGCTGGATTTTCCGCTGGAAAATATTGCGGCCATCCTCGACGATCCGGACTTTGAGCTGGCGCCTGCCCTTGAAGCACATCAGAAAGCCCTGCAGGCAAGGCGGGACAGGATTTCCACATTGATCGAAACCATTCATAAAACACTCAAAAAATTAAAAGGAGGACCTGTTATGCTCACAGATAAAGATTTGTACGAAGGATTTCCCAAAGGCAACAACTACCGCGAAGAGGCGGTGGCCAAGTGGGGTAAGGAAGCTGTTGAGAAAAGCGAAAACAATCTGCGTAAACTGGATAAAGCGGAGCTGCTGAAAATGACCAGCCGGTTCAACGATATCCGCAACGAGCTAGGCGGCCTGATGCACCTGCCGGCCTCTCACCCCAAAGTGCAAAAAGTGATACATACGCATTTTGAGCTGATCAAACGTTTCTGGGGTGAAGCTGTGCCGGAAGCGGAGCGGCTGGCGGCATATGCCGGGTTGGCCAAACTGTACATCAGCGACGGGCGGTATACCCAAACGCCCGATGGAAAGCCCGACCCGGCCTATACGGCGTTTATTGCCGAGGGGATGACGTATTATTCCACCCATCCCGCATAATATGGACGATGGGCTGCGCTGCCTCCGCGGCAGCCAGCCCATTGCCTTATTCCTTCACCGGAATATTCCGGTGGTAGCCGATCAGTTTATAAGTACCGTCCACTTTCCCGAAAACAAACGTGAAAAAACTTTGTTTGTTACTGTTCTGGTCCGGGTACTCTTTGTGCACTTCATACATTTTTGAGCCACCGTCTGTAACCGCCCTCAACTTCTTATAGTAGGCAGTGGGATTATTCTCCTCGATTTCGGTAATATTTTCATCGGTGACGGCGGGCAGATGGCGGAGTACGTCGCCGTTGAAGATTTGCTTTTCATGGCTCCTGAACTCGGCTTTTTTTACCTCCGTTCCGGCGTTATCGACCGGCAGGGGGAAATGGATCATGCCGCGAAGCAGCGTATCGTGCTCACCGTCCGCCGCTTCCGTAAAGGAAGCCAGGAAAGTCTTAAACTGCTGCTCTTCCGTGCTGACCGCCGGTGGATTGGCCCCGGTGGTTTGTTCCACACTGTCTTCCGTAGGCGGTATGGCAGTTTGTTCCGGATGTTTGTTGGTTCTGTTGTTCCCGCAGGCCAGCAGGGTACAACACGCCAGTATCTGCAATAACTTTTTCATGAAACTGCGAATACAATTACCATACCAGCGGAAAACCAGTATTATTGCAGCATGCGCAGAATCGCCCCGGATAAATGGAAACACTTTTGGGTGGGCATACCCATGGGAATCGTATTGCAGGCTACCGCCTGGTATTTGTACCCGCCGCTCATGTATGTGCTGGCTTTTTTAGCTGTATGCGCCGTGAGCTATGGCTTTGAGCTGATTTCGCTGATCACCGGCAAGGGGCATCACGACGTGAAGGACGCCCTGGCCAGCATCATCGGCGGAATGATTGGCATGGGCCTTTTTGCGCTCTGGCTGTTTTTTCAATAATCCCCAAACAGATTGCTTTCACTGCAATAGCGCGGCTTGCAGCGCCGTGGGTATCGCGCCCTGGGGGCGATAAACAGCCCTTCCTTCCCGCGGGCGCCATCATGACCGGCTAATTTTTTCCCGATTGCGTAAATAATTTTCCCAATTCAGTAAACCCCTCCCCTGGTTTCACGGGAATTTTGCGCCATGAAACCACTTATACATCTTATACTGCTGCTCCTGTGCGTACAGGGCATTTCAGCTCAAAATACACCCGGCGGCATCAAAGGCACCGTTCGCACCAGCGACGGGCAACCGGCTCCCTTCGTAAGCGTACGGCTCAAAAACAATAACCGTGGCGTGGTAACCGACGTGAAGGGCGAATTTTCCTTCCGCCGCCTGCACCCCGGCGCCTATACGATGCTGGTAACCCTGGTGGGATACGAGCCACTGGAGAAAGAAGTGCGTGTAGCCGGCACCGAAACCGTCACCGTGGCGCTTCAGCTCACCGTTTCGGATTTACAGCTGCAGGAAGTGACCATCAAAGGCACCCAGCAATCCAGGAAGGAAAGCGAAAACGTGGCCCGCCTGCCCATCAAGAATATTGAAAACCCGCAGGTATACAGCGTGATCAATAAAGAACTGATGAAAGAGCAGATGATCACCAACTTCGACGATGTGCTCAAGAATACGCCCGGCGTTAGCCGCCTCTGGTCGTCTACCGGCCGGCCCAGCGACGGTGCGGGATATTTCTCCATGCGCGGTTTCAGCGTACAACCCACCATTATCGATGGAGTAGCCGGCCTCACCAACGGCGGCGTAGACCCCGCCAACATCGAGCGCACCGAAGTCATCAAAGGCCCCTCCGGCACACTCTTCGGCAGCAGCCTCATCTCCTTCGGCGGGCTGATGAACCTCGTTACCAAAAAACCATACGACACGTTCGGCGGCGATATCACCTACACCGGCGGCGGATTCGGGCTGAACCGCATCACGGCAGACATCAACACGCCGCTGAATGAAGACAAATCCGCCCTCCTGCGCGTGAATGCAGCCTGGCACAACGAAGGCAGCTTCCAGGACGCGGGCTTCAAAAAATCGTTCTTCATCGCCCCCAGCTTTACTTACCAGGCTTCCGACCGGCTGTCTTTCCACATCAACACCGAAATCTACAATGCGGAAAGCACCAACACGCTCATGGTATTCCTCAACCGAACACGTCAGCTGATTGCCAGAACTCCGGCGCAGCTGGGTATCGACTTCAACCGCTCCTTCACCAGCAACGACATCAGTTATAAAACACCCACCACCAACGTGGTTGGCCAGATCAAATACAAACTGTCCGACAAATGGACGTCGCAAACCGTGGCCGCCCACAGCATCCGCAAAAGCGATGGTTACTATTCTTACGTGATGTTCCTCGATGCGGCGCGGCCCACCGAAGTGAAGCCCAACGATTCACTGCTCACCCGCTTCGTTTATACGCAATATTCACATGCCGTCACCACAGACATCCAGCAGAATTTCATCGGCGACTTCAACATCGGCAGCCTGCGGAACAGGGTGGTGTTCGGGCTCGATTTCCTCAGCCAGCAATCCACCAACAACTATTCGCCTTATGCGGTGTTCGACACGGTGAGCGCCGTGAACAAAAACGACGTGCGGTATGGGCAGCTCACACGCCCCGCCGTAGATGCCAAACTCGGCCGGCTGACGAGCGGGTATACCAAAAACAGCAGCCTCGCCAACACCTACAGCGCATATGTTTCCGACGTGCTCAACATTACCAAAGCACTGTCCGCCATGCTGAGCGTGCGCATCGACCATTTCTCCAATAAAGGCACGAAAAACTTCCTCAACGGTGCGGTCACCGGCAATTACAGCCAAACGGCTATTTCCCCGAAATTCGGATTGGTGTACCAGGTAGTGCAGGATAAGGTGAGTGTGTTCGGCAACTACATGAACGGGTTCCGGAACGTGACCGCGGCGCAGCCTAACCCGGCGCTGGGCCTCGACATCAAATACAAACCGCAGCAAGCCAACCAGATCGAGGGCGGGGTGAAGCTCGACCTGCTGAACCACAAACTGAACTTCACGGCCAGCTACTACGACATCACCGTTACCAACATGAACCGCCAGGTAACCGGCAAGGGTACAGACGGGGTGGATTATAATTACACCATCCAGGACGGTTCGCAGAAAAGCAAAGGCTTTGAGCTCGACTTCGGCGCCACACCGGTGACCGGCCTCAATATCATTGCCGGCTACGGTTATAACGACAGCAAAATGGTGGAATCTGCTCCCAACATCAAGGGTAGGCGTCCTACCAGCGCAGGCCCCGAGCACCTGGCCAACTTCTGGGTGAGCTACACCACGCCCGGAGGTCCGCTGCAGGGGCTGGGCGCAGGTTTCGGCGGTAACTATGCCAGCGAGAACATCATCACCAACGATCTCAACACGGGCATCTTCACCCTGCCGTCGTACACCATCCTGAACGCGACCGTGTTTTACCAGGCCAAATCTTTCCGCCTTTCCCTCAAGCTCGACAACCTCGCCAACAAAGAATATTTCGGCGGCTGGACGACGGTTGAAAAACAACTGCCGCGCCGCCTTTCCGCCAGCGCCGGTTTCCGGTTCTGATGCCACGATATCAAACCCCATTAAAGTGCGAATCCCCGGCTCATGTGGCCGGGGATTTTTATTGGGACATTTTCTCAAAGCAGGAAATTCGTTAGTATGCCAGCAGCTTTCTGATCTTTTCCGTCACTTTTTCGGCATTCGGCAGCATTTCTTTTTCCAGTGTGGTATTCAGCGGAACGGCCGGCAGGTCCATAGCGCCCATGGTTTGCACCGGCGCGTCGAGCGAACGGAAACAGGCTTCTGAAATACGTGCCGCCAGCGACTGCGCGAAGGAATTATTCAATTGCTCTTCCGTCAGTACCAGGCATTTGCCGTGTTTGCGCACGGTATCGAACACCAGCGCTTCATCCAGCGGATAAAGGCTCCGGAGATCGACGATTTCCACCCTGCCGGGGAAGTGGGCCGCCGCCGCTTTGGCCCAGTAAACGCCCATGCCGTAGGTGATAATACATATCCCCTCGTCCGCCGCCTGCACGATGCGTCCTTTGCCGAACGGCAAAATATAGTCGGCCGCCGGCTCAATCGTCATGGCTTCCAGTGTGCCCGGCACTTTCGACCAGTAAAGGCCTTTGTGCTCCAGCATCACTACGGGATTAGGATCAAGGAATGCCGCTTTCATCAGCCCTTTGAGGTCGGCCGCGTTGGACGGGTAAGCCACTTTGATGCCTTTGATGCTGAGCAGCGTGGTTTCGACGCAGCCGGAATGATAAGGCCCGCCTCCGCCATATGCCCCCACCGGTACCCGGATCAATGTCTGTACGGGGAATTTGCCGGCGGAGAGATAACAGCTTTTGGAAATTTCGGATACCAGCTGGTTGAAGCCGGGATAAATGTAATCGCCGAACTGCACTTCCACGATGGGCTTGACGCCCACAGCAGACAGCCCCGCCGTACTGCCGATGATATATGCTTCCTGGATGGCGGTATTGTACACCCGGTGGTCACCGAACTTTTCGGCGAGGGTGGCCGCTTCGCGGAATACGCCGCCCAATCTTCGCCCCACATCCTGACCGAATAAAATCGCTTCCGGGTATTGTTGCATGATTTCCTCGATGGCGTGCAGTGCCGCATCCACCATGACCACTTTGGCGCCGCCGGCCGGCACCCGCGTGCCCGTTTCGGTCTTCACGGGTGTGGGCGCAAACACATGATCTTTCACGGTGGCCGGTTCGGGGTCGGGGCTCACACAGGCCATTTCAAACGCGAGGTCGATTTCCGCGGCCGCCTCCCGCTCTATGCTGCCGGCATCCCCATGCAGCCGCTTTTTCAGCAGCATCAGCGGATCGCGGGCGGCATGTTTCTCCAGGTCTTCTTCCGTGCGGTACCATTCTTTCCGCACACCGGAGGTATGGTGCCCCAGCAGGGGGACGGTCGCGTGTACGAGAATGGGGCTTCTTTCCGCGCGCACGTAGCGGATGGCCGAGCCCATCGCCTGCCAGGCCGCTTCAAAATCGCTGCCGTCTACACGGATCCTTTCCAGCCCTTTGAAACCCGCTGCATATTCATAGGCATCCATGGCGCGGGCTTCCGCGGCGCTAACAGAAATGCCCCAGTCGTTATCCTGCACCAGGTAAATGATGGGCAGCTTTTTCAGCACCGCAAACTGCAACGCTTCGCTCACTTCCCCTTCCGTTACGCTGCCGTCGCCAAGGGAACAGAGTACCACGGGGCGGAGCGCATCATCCGCCAGCCCTGAATTCTCGAGGTATTGCAGGCCCTGGGCCATGCCCGTGGCCGGTATCACCTGCATACCGGTGGCGCTGCTCTGATGGGGAATCACCGGTTTATCCGCATCCCGGCTGCAGGGATGGCAATAATAGGAACGGCCGCCGCTGAACACATCCTCCCCCTTTGCCAGCAGTTGCAGCATCAGCGTGTAAGGCGAAAAGCCCATGGCCAGCATCATACAATCGTCGCGGTAGTAAGGGCTCACATAATCCGACGGCAGCAGTTGGAGCCCCGCCGCGACCTGTATGGCTTCGTGGCCGGCAGAAGTGGAATGCACATATTTGCAGATGGCGCGGTTGGCCTCGTACTTTTCGGCCATGTTGCGGGCAAGGCACATGATGCGGTATGCCTGCAACTGGAGGGCCTGAAATTCAGGATCCTCCTCCCGGTGTGTAATGGTGGCTTTCAAAGTAGATGCGCTTATGTTATCTTTAAGCACGTAAATACTGTTTTGGTGGTCAAAAACCAATTAGTTGCTACTACAACTATTGCTACTGCAAATTAATTAATATGCACGACACTTTTGTGAGTAATCCATCTTTTTTTAAGCTGGATGCCACGCTGAAAAAAATCCGGAACTACTGGCAGAAGAATTTTGATGCGCAGGGGAAAGACATTACGGTAGACCAATGGCTGCTGATAGAAAACCTCTATAAACATAAACGCATCACACACAATGAGTTGGCCCGGCTTACGTCGAAAGATATCACCACCGTGTCGAGGATTATCGAGTTGCTGGTGAGGAAGGAGCTGGTAGAACGGCAGGGGTCTACAGACGACCGGCGGAAGGTATATGTGCAGCTCACGCCGGCCGGCGTGAACAAGTATAAGGATGTGCGGCCGATGGTGCTGGAAATGCGGAAAACGGGGTGGAAAGACCTGACGGAGCGAGATTACCAGGAGCTGACGCGGATTCTGGATGTGATTTACGGGAACATTCCCTGACGATAAAAACGGGTTGGCTGAAAGAACGGGATGCGCACTTTCAGCCAGTCCGGTCTTTACTTTACCATAAACTCCAGGAGGCTGTCGTTTTCAATGAATGCCTCCAGCGTATCGCCGATTTCCACGGCGCCTACCCCTTCGGGCGTGCCGGTGAATACGAGATCGCCGATGTTGAGCGTAAAAAAACGGGAGATATAGGCAATCAGCTTGTCGAAATTGAATAAGAGATCTTTGGTGTTGCCATGCTGCACCAGCTCTTTATTCTTGTACAAAACAAAATTGACGTCTTTTAAATCCGTTGTTTCGGTAATAGGAATAAACTTGCCCACCACGGCAGAATTATCGAACGATTTGGCAATTTCCCAGGGAAGGCCTTTGGCCTTTTGTTTTTCCTGCAGGTCCCGCGCGGTGAAATCTATACCCACCGACATACTGTCGTAGTATTTGGACGCAAAACGCTCCTGTATGTGTTTTCCATTCTTCGATATTCTCAACACCAGTTCGCATTCATAGTGGAGGTTATCCGTGAATTCCGGATAATAGAAGGGATGGTTGTTTTGCAACAGGGCATTCTTCGGTTTCATGAAAATCACGGGATCGGAGGGCACTTCGTTTCTCAATTCTTCTGCATGTTTGGCATAGTTTCTTCCAACGCAGATAATTTTCATAATGCGTGTATTTTGTAAGGTTTATAAAGCCTATGGTTTGGCCCATAGTCCACAATACATTGTCCAACGTGCGCATTATCATGCGGATACTGCAGTAATTCCGCAGGATATAGCGATCATTGGTACACGGATCATGACCTATAGCGGTTAAGGTAGGGGTACCTTTCAGGCATGAAATATACAATTTACTTCTATAATGGAAAAGTAAGCTTGTTATAATTGTTCATGGATCGTTCGAGGCCGATGCTGGCGAAACTCTCGATGATTTCCACGCTTTTGTCTGTTTTCTGCAGCACCACCGGTTCTTCCTTGCTGCTCCATTTTCCCAGCACATAATCTACCTGTCGGCCTTTCGGGTAATCAGCCCCGATGCCGAAGCGGAGCCGGGGGTATTGGTTGGTGGCGATGGATTCCTGGATACTTTTGAGACCGTTGTGACCGGCGTCGCTGCCACCCGGGCGCAGGCGCAACACTTCCAGCGGCAGGGCCAGATCGTCGAGGATGACCAGTACGTTTTCGAGCGGTATCTTTTCTTTGTCCATCCAGTATTTAACGGCTTTCCCGCTCAGGTTCATGTACGTGGTGGGCTTGATCACCACCATTACTCTCCCCTTCCACCGGATCTCCGCCACGTCTGCCAGCCGGTCGCTGCGGAACGTTGCGCCGTGTTTGCGCACCAGCGCGTCCGCCACATCAAAACCGATGTTGTGGCGGGTGTGCTGATATTCCGCACCAATGTTTCCTAATCCAACAATGAGATACTTCATATAATCGTAATCGAATCGTATTGTTCGGGATACCAAAAATAAAAAGCCCGGCTGAAATTACGCCGGGCTTCTCAATATAATTATTTCGCCGATTATTTTTTCTTGGCGTCTTTTTCAGCTGCAGCCTCTTCCTGTTTCAGCTGACGTGTCATTACCACGGAAGCAACAGGGATACGGGGAGAGTTCAGGATCTCGATACCGGGAGCCTTTACATCTTCCACGCGGATATTTTCGTTCAGGTCCAGGTTGGTGATGTCCACTTCCAGGTTTTCGCGCAGGTCTTTCGGCAGCGCTTTTACTTTCAGTGATTTCATTTTCACCACCAGTTTACCGCCGCCTTTCACACCTACAGAAGAACCAACGGTTTTCAGTGGCAGGGTGGCTACAACTTTCTTGTCTTCCACCAGTTCCAGGAAGTCAATGTGCGTGAGCTCGTCTGTAACGGTGTCGAACTGCAGGTCTTTCAGGATGCAGCGGTAAGTTTTCGCGCCGATCTTGATTTCTGCCAGCTGGAAGTCAGGTGTGTACACCAGCGGTTTGAATGCAACGGAATCAGCAGAAAAGCTGATTGTTTCCGCACCCCCATAAATAACGCAAGGCACTTTTTCCTCAGAACGGAGAAGGCGGGTGGCTTGTTTGCCGAATTCGCTCCTGAGTTGTCCTTCGATGGTTATTGTTTTCATTGTTTAAACATTTATGATATAAAAAAATACACTACTTAAGACATTCTGCGCTGGCTGTGCACGAACAGGCTCGTAATCGACTTGTTCTCATGCATATTGCGGATGGCCACTGCAAAGAGATCAGCCACGCTGATCACTTTTACCTTGGAACTTTGTTTCTTCAACGGGATGGTATCGCATACCACCAGTTCGTCCAGCACAGAATTTTCAATATTCTCATACGCCTTGCCGCTGAATACGGGGTGCGTACAGAATGCCCTTACGCTTCTTGCTCCCTTTTCCATCAGGAGGGCGGCCGACTTAGTCAGCGTACCGGCGGTGTCGCAGATGTCGTCTATCAAAACGATGTCCTTATCCGTCACATCACCGATCACTACCATCGACGCGATTTCATTGGCCCGTTTACGGTGTTTGTCGCAGATCACCATTTCCGCATTGAAATAGCTCGCCACTTCGCGCACCCGGGTGGTAGAACCCACGTCAGGGGACGCAAAGGTAAGGTTTTTCAGCTTCAGTTGCTCTATATACGGGATAAAAATGGCGGAACTGTCGAGATGGTCCACCGGGATATCGAAAAAAGCCTGTATCTGCGGCGCGTGCAAATCCATGGTAATCACGCGGTTAGCTCCTGCCGCGGTCAGCAGATTGGCGATCAGTTTGGAGCCGATAGCCACCCTGGGTTTGTCTTTCCGGTCCTGGCGGGCGAACCCGAAATACGGGATAACGGCCGTAATATACCCTGCTGAAGCTCTTTTTGCCGCGTCGATCATCAGCAGCAGCTCCATCAGGTTATCGGACGGCGCATTGGTGCCCTGTACCAGAAAAACATAGTCGCCGCGGATGCTCTCCAGGAAAACCGGCTGAAATTCACCGTCGCTGAATTTCTGGATATTTACCTTACCGAGACCGTTGCCATACCTGCCCGCAATGCGCGCAGCCAGTTCGGGATTACTATTCCCTGTGAAGATTTTTACCTTTGGATTCATGATGAAGAAAAGAGGTTGCAAAACTATGACTTTATACGGGATAAGCTGCAAAAAAAATTACGAAGGCCCTGCAGGCCGCATAGAAGCGGGGAAAGGAGTAAAATGCTAAAAAAAGTAGTAGGAATTTACTAAATAAATTAGTACATTTATGGAAAGGGAAGTTTTATGGATGTTAACCCGACGTTTTTGCCGCCCATTTCCAATTTTCTTATCCATCCGCGTGCTTTGCCGCCGATCTGCGACTGGGCCGAGGACGACCGGCCGCGTGAAAAGCTTTTGCATAAGGGGGCGGGCGCCCTCAGCCATGCCGAGTTGCTGGCTATCCTGATACATTCGGGGAACAGGGAGTTGTCTGCCGTGTCTTTGGCACAGTCCATTTTGCTGAGCTGCGGCAACGACCTTTCTGAATTAGGGAGGCTGGGGCTGTACGAGCTCACCCGTTTTGCCGGCATCGGGGCTGCGAAAGCTGCCGCCATTATAGCTGCGATGGAACTGGGTCGCCGCCGGCAGACGGCTGCGCTATCCAGCACCAGAACCATTTTATTCAACAGCGCCGATGCGGCCGCCCTGCTGAAACCGTTGCTGGAAGACCAGCCCTGCGAAACTTTTTATGCCGTGTACCTGAATCATGCCAATAAGGTGCTGGGGCACAACTGTATCAGCACCGGCGGGCGCACTTCCACCACCGTGGATCCACGGCTGGTCTTCGAGGCGGCTCTGCTGCATAAGGCCACCCGGGTACTGCTTTGTCACAATCACCCTTCCGGCAACCTCCGGCCCAGCCATGCCGATGTTACCATGACGCTCCGGCTGAAAGAGGCCGGGAAACTGTTAGACATTGAAGTGATCGACCACGTGATTGTTGCCGATACGGGGTATTTCAGCCTCCGGGAAGACGGGATGATGTGAGCGTTGCAGATATGGGGTTGTTTGGGCCTTCATGAAGATGGAGTTGATGTGGGTGTTTGGGCCTCCGGAAAGACGGGATGATGTGAGCGTTGCAGATATGGAGTGTTTGAGGCTCCGGGAAGATGGGATGATATGATCTGGCCATGAATTGGTAGCGGGTGTTCGGGGCCTGGCGGAAAAGAGCAACGGCAAAAAATCACCGCAGCAACGTGGATACTCCTTTCTGGAACACACGGGTGCCTAACTCGGTGTCCGTATATTCCAGCACCCAGGCGTAAGTACCCACATCCGCCGGGGAGCCGTTAATCCTTCCGTCCCATTTCTGCAGCCAGTGCCTCGTTTCGAATACGAGCTGGCCGTTGCGGCTGTACACCCTGAACAGCAGGTCCGCCGTTTTGTAGGCATTGATGGGATACAGATAGTCATTGACGCCGTCATTATTCGGCGTAAATGCAGTGGGCACCGCTACGCTGCAACTGGGTACCGTTTTGAGCGTATGTTCCATCGTATCGCGGCATTGCAAATTGTCTTCCACCACCAGCCGCACCCGATAGGTTTGCTCCCGGCTGGCCAGCGGATACCGGAGCGGCTGCGGAGTGATGAGGCGGGATGCGGGCCCGTGCCCGAAATCCCAGGTGTGCGAAACGATATGTCCGATGCTGTTGTTGGTGAAAGAGGCCATGTCGAGCGGGCAAAGCACTGGGGTATTGACCGTGAAATCGGCTTTCAATTCATTGTCCAGCAAAATCTGACGGGTATGCTCGTCGGAGCACACGCCGTTGCTCACGGTCAGTTTCACGGTTTTCATACCGAATACGGAATAAACTTTTTCCGGGGCTGGTCCGGTCATCGACGTACCGTCCTCGAACGACCACTTCCAGTCGTTGACCCCATGAGCACCGTTGTGACGGAGAAAGATGGTATCATACGCGCAATCGAGGCTCACCCGGTGGGCAAAGGTGGCGTTCACGGTGTCGCGCGTAACATACGACACACTGTAGCCCAGTGGCGTTTGAACACCGCATTCGCTGATCATGGTGTTGCCGTCTGCCCCTTGCACCAGGTTGATGCGGTAATTGCCATCGTGATAAACGGTTCCATTCAGCACCAGCTCGATACTGTCGGACAGCTGCCCGTTACAAAAAGTATTGGCACTGACGATTTGGAGGGCCGGTCCGGTACCACTGATTTGGAAATCGCTGCCATCCAGGGCGATGGAGGAACACAACACGGGGCTGGAAAGCAGCACTTTAATCCGGTCGGGGCGGCAGGTAACGGCGCGGATATTATTGAACGGAACGAATTGAGGCACCGGAATGGAGAACGCCACGTCTCGCCCGACGGCGATCGGGTTGTCGCAGGCGTCGAGCAGGGTATTATTATCGGTACCATTGCGAATGCGTACCGTGTAGTTGCCGGGAGGCAGCGGACGGTCGAGGTCAAGCACAACCGAATCCATATCAAACCCGCTGCTGCAGCCGATGGCCTGTGCCGCGGTAACATTCGCGGCACTGCCCACAATTTCAAATTCGGTGCCGGCCGGTGTGAGCGTGCTGCATTGGAAGCGTTTGTTGAGTTTAATACCGATCCGGTTATTGAGACAGCGGTATGCGGCTTTCTGAAACGCGCCCGGCAGCGGATCGGTAATATTGGCGGTACCGCCCTGGAATGACAGTGAATACCCGCTTTGCGACTCCGAGAAATTGCTGATCATCAGCAGGTATTGGTGCCCCACGATGAGGGTAGGCATGCTGCTCCATTTCGGCTGCAGCATGCCCTCACAGGCCGTTTGAACGGTGCCGGCCGAAGATGCCCCCGTTTGGCCGGGAATGGCGCTCCAGTTACCGCCCACCTGCGTGTTGGCATTCGTATATACGTCGTTAAGGTTGCGGCCGGTTACGTCAAACAGTTGCCAGTCGTAGTCGTCATTCAGGTCGGCCGGGGTGATAGAAAACCCCAGTGTGCCGGCCTGGTAACAGGTGAATTTATACCAGAATGCATTCACATCGCGGTACTGCGTTTGTGTGGCGCAACCCGTCACCCTGATCACCCTGCCGGGGCAAGGGGGCACCTGTTGCTGCTGTAGCGCCCGGGTACCGCAAACGGGAAATGCGCTCTGCGGCGACTGCCCCAATGTAGTACACTGGGCCACAGCGCGCTCTGCGGTCAGTAAAATGGATAATATGATAATAATGAGCCAGCGCATGTAATTCTCGGGGCAATATAGAATTATTATATAAAGTAATAACCGTCGGTTTTGTTACATTTGCAGGAATTTTCCATAAAAAAAACACTCATGCTCAAAATAGGCTTGTTCGGTGTAGGTCACTTAGGCAAGATCCACTTATCTCAGCTGGTTACCATGAAAGATGTTGAAGTAACCGGCTTCTTTGATCCGAACGATGCCAATGCTGCCGGCGTGCAGGAGCAATACAACATACCCAGGGTTACCTCCGCTGAAGAACTCATCAGCGCCTCGGACGCCGTTGACATCGTAGCCCCCACCACACAGCACTTTGCATTGTGTGAAATGGCCATCCGCAACGGCAAGCACGTATTTGTGGAAAAACCCATGACCAATACCATGGAAGAGGCCAAACTGCTGGTGAAACTGGTGGATGAAGCCAATATCAAGTTCCAGGTGGGGCACGTAGAACGCTTTAACCCCGCCTTCCTCGCCCTGAAAGGATACGATCTGAAACCGATGTTCATCGAGGTGCACCGGCTGGCGGAGTTCAAT
Source organism: uncultured Chitinophaga sp. (assembly GCA_965653365.1). GTDB lineage: Bacteria > Bacteroidota > Bacteroidia > Chitinophagales > Chitinophagaceae > Chitinophaga. The sequence continues at coordinate 78,235 of CBFGZV010000018.1, forward strand.
CCGCGGGGCACAGACGTAAGCGTTATCCTCGACCTGATGATACACGACATTGACATTGTACTGAGCATCGTAAAATCCAGCATCAGCCGGATTTCCGCAAGTGGCGTGGCGGTTATGAGCGACACACCGGACATTGCCAACGTACGCATCGAATTTCACAACGGCTGCGTAGCCAACCTTACATCGAGCCGCATTTCCCTCAAAAAAATGCGCAAAATGCGCCTCTTCCAGAAGGATGCTTACATCGGCATCGATTTCCTCGACAAAAAAACGGAAATCATCAAATTAAAAACACCGGAAGACGAAGGCCTCTTCACCCTCGATATCGCCACCAATTCCGGCAAAAAGACCATCGCGATAGACAATCCGGAAATCAAACAATCCAACGCCATCCGTATGGAGCTGGAGCTGTTCCGCGATAGCATCCTGGAAAACAAACCGGTGGCCGTCAATGTGATAGATGGTTTCCAGGCGCTTGAAGCTGCGCACCAGATTTTGCACAAAATCAGCAAAGGTCAGACTGAGTAACCCTCCGTTCCTGCAACTCATTACGAACAGCTGGCGCGTTAAGTGATATCGCCAGCTTTACCACCGCGCGCTAACAAACACGGCTCCCATCCCCCTACTGTCCTGCCAGGAAAGCCGTAGCAATAGCGAGATCAGCCGGCCGGGTAATTTTGATATTCTGCTCCTCTCCCTGCACCAGGTGAATGGCATGCCCCATTCTTTCCACCACCGTTGCCTCGTCTGTAAACAGCGGCTCATAAGGCTGCTCAAATGCCGGTACCAGCAGCTCCGATAAGAAGGTTTGCGGCGTCTGGATAATACGGAAACGGGCACGGTCCGCCGCAATATTACCTTCGTCGTCTACTTCCCGGATGCTGTCTTTCAGTTCAATCGCCGGCACTGCGCTCCCCTGCACCAACGCCTCGTCATAACAGGTACGAATCAACGAAGGCGATACCAGCGGGCGAACACCGTCGTGCACAAACACCACGGCATCTCCTTTGATCACCTGCAAACCGTTACGCACCGAATGGAACCTCGTTTCGCCCCCGTGTACCAGCGTTACGGACGGCGGCCTGTCGAACGCCGTCAGCACATGGGCAATGTGCGCCTTATGTGCTTCGGGCACTACCAGGATGATATGCATATCCTCAAAGGCAGCTTTAAATGCGGCAATGGTGTGGTACAGCACGGGCTTGCCGGCAAGATCGAGAAACTGTTTGGGCGTAGGGCCACCCATCCGCTGTCCGGAACCACCGGCCACGATGACCGCTATTTTTTGACGGGATATCATTTGTAATTGAAAATTAATGGTGTTTGTGGGATTGCGGAGATAATTGCCTTCAGCGGATGCGCATTTAAATGCCACATCCGTATCAAACAAGGGCCGGTTTCGTTACGTCATCCATATTCATATCCTAAAACAGCCGGTCGTGCTTATCCTCCTTCGCCATCGCTATCACGAAGTAAGAACATTTAAAAGAAAAGGGCAAACAGCAGCTGCTATTTGCCCTTAAAAACTTTCCGTTTGTCGACGGATCAGATAATCAGCATGGCATCGCCGTAGCTGAAGAAACGATATTTTTCCTTGATGGCCTGCTGGTAGGCATCCATGATGAGGTCGTAACCGGCAAAGGCGCAAACCATGATCAGGAGGCTTGTTTTGGGCAGGTGGAAGTTGGTCACCAGTGCGTTCGGGATGGAAAAATCATACGGCGGGTGAATAAATGTATTCGTCCAGCCTTCCGCCGCTTTCAGGTGGTTCTGCGCGGTCACGGACGATTCCACCGCTCTTACGGTAGTAGTGCCGATGGCGCAGATTTTCCGGTTGTCTTCCTTGGCTTTGTTCACGATTTTCACCGCGTATTCGTCGATGTGAAAATACTCCGCATCCATTTTGTGTTTGCTGAGGTCTTCCACTTCGATGGGGCGGAAAGTACCCAGGCCGGTGTGCAGCGTTACTTCTGCAAACTTTACGCCTTTGATTTCCAGGCGCTTGATGAGCTCGCGGCTGAAGTGCAGGCCGGCGGTAGGCGCGGCTACGGCACCTTCATACTTGGCGTACACGGTCTGGTAGCGCTCTTTGTCCTCATCTTCCGGTTTACGTTTGATGTATTTGGGAAGGGGTGTTTCGCCCAGGCTGTCGAGCACGGCCTTGAATTCCTCATCGTTGCCTTCGAACAGGAAACGGATGGTACGGCCACGCGAGGTGGTATTGTCGATCACTTCCGCCACCAGGCTTTCGTCGTCACCAAAATAAAGCTTGTTGCCTACCCTGATTTTACGGGCCGGGTCAACGATCACGTCCCAGAGGCGGTTCTGTTTGTTCAGTTCACGCAACAGGAACACTTCGATTTTCGCACCGGTCTTTTCCTTACGGCCATAGAGCCTGGCAGGGAACACTTTCGTGTTGTTCACCACCATCACGTCTTTATCGTTAAAATATCCCAGGATGTCTTTGAAAACCTTGTGCTCGATTTTGCCGGTCGCGCGGTTAACAACCATTAAACGGCTCTCGTCTCTTGTTTTGGAAGGATGCTGTGCAATCAGGTTTAACGGGAGATCGAACTTGAATTGTGATAATTTCATATTACGGTATGAATGAATTTAAAGTGTGCGAAGGTACGGAATATAACGCATTTCCTCAAAAAAAACGTCTACCGCCCCGGAATGGCCGCTATCAACTGCCGGGTGTAATCGGATTGAGGCCGGTGGTATACTTCCTCCGCCGGTCCCATTTCGGCGATCTTACCCTTGTTCATGACCATCATCCGGTCACTCATAAAATGTACCACCGATAAATTATGTGAAATAAATATATATGTAAAGTTAAACTCTTGCTGTAACTGAACCAGCAGGTTCAGCACCTGCGCCTGCACGCTCACATCGAGGGCAGACACTGATTCGTCGCAGATAATGAATTCGGGGTTCAGCGCCAGGGCGCGTGCAATCACGATCCGCTGCCGTTGGCCGCCAGAAAACTCGTGGGGGTAACGGTGATAGTGTTCCGGCCGCAGGTTCACCTTTTCCAGCAGTTCCATCACCCGGGCTTTCCGGGCCTGCTCGCTGCCGTAAAGGCCATGCACCTGCATGGGCTCAAGAATGGCCTGCCCCACCGTCATACGGGGATTAAGGGAGGAGTAGGGATCCTGGAAAATCAGCTGGATGTGACGGCGCATTTCCCGCATCCCGGCGGCAGAGAGGCTCCGTAAATCGCGGCCTTTATAAAATATACGCCCGTGCGTGGGCTCTACTAACCGGAGCAACGTTCGGCTCAGAGTGGTTTTACCGCAGCCGGACTCGCCTACCAGGCCCAACGTTTCCCCTTCCCGCACGTCGAAACTGACATCGTCTACCGCCCTGGTCCATTGCTGTACTCCACCCAGCAAGCTGCGCCGCCGCGGGAACCAGGTGCTCAGGCCTTCTACCCGCAATAATGGAGGGCGTTCCTCCAGCAAGGCTGCCCTCGCCTGCCGGTCGGCTTCGGGCAGTATCAGCGACCGCACGAATGCCTGCACGTCACTGGCGCGGCCGCCCTCGAGAAAGTCGCTCACCACCGGCAATCGCCGCAGGCGCACGTCCATCGGCGGTCGGCAGGCCAGCAACCCCTTGGTGTAGGGATGTTGCGGCCGCTCGAAAATATCTGTCACCGCTCCTTCTTCCACCACGTTGCCTTTGTACATCACGGCCACGCGGGAAGCAATTTCCGCAATCACCCCAAGGTCGTGGGTGATAAATACCACACTCATCCCCATTTCTTCCTGCAGTTCCTGTAACAACCCGAGGATAGTTTTCTGCACGGTCACATCCAGCGCGGTGGTAGGCTCATCGGCAATAAGCAGACGGGGGCCGCAGCTGATGGCCATGGCGATCATGACGCGTTGCTTCTGGCCGCCGGACAATTCATGGGGATATTTATCGTAAGCTTCCTCCGGATGCGGGATGCGCACCCGTTCGAACAAAGCGATGGTTTGACGTTTGGCTTCGCGCCTGCTCACCTTTTTGTGCAGGCGGATGGCTTCCGCCACCTGGTTGCCGCAGGTGTGGAGCGGGTTGAGGGATGTCATGGGTTCCTGGAAAATCATGGCAATCTCGCTGCCGCGGTATGCCCGCATGCCTGCGGGCGGCAGCTGCAATAAATCTACGGGCGCCTGTCCAGGCGGCTGGTAAACGATTTCACCGGCGCTGATGCGGCCGGGCGATTGTATCAGCTGCATCAGGCTTAACGCGGTCACGGATTTCCCGGAACCCGACTCGCCCACGATGCCCAGAATTTCACCAGGCATGATGTTCAGCGAAATATGATGCACCGCCGTTACGGTTTCTTCCTCAGAGCGGAATGTGACCGCCAGCTGGCGGATAGACACTAAGGGCGCGGATGGACTCAAAAGCGCAGGTGTTTAACGGTTTGGTGACTGTTGATGAGATTTTTCAGGGAATCGACCCCAACTTTAAGATGGCGCTCCACGTATTCGGTTGTCACCTTTTTATCGCTTTCTTCCGTTTTCACCCCCTCCGGCACCATCGGCTGGTCCGATACGAGCAGCAGCGCCCCGGTGGGAATTTTGTTGTAAAACCCGACGGAAAAAATGGTCGCTGTCTCCATGTCTATCGCCATGGCGCGGATGCGCTCCAGGTATTTTTTGAAATCAGCGTCGTGCTCCCACACGCGGCGGTTGGTGCTGTAGCAAGTCCCCGTCCAGTAATCGCAACCATATTCACGGATAGTGGTGGAGATGGCCTTTTGGAGCGCGAACGCCGGGAGCGCCGGCACCTCGGGCGGGAAATAGTCGTTGGAGGTACCTTCCCCCCGGATGGCGGCGATCGGTAAAATGAGGTCGCCGATGCTGTTTTTCTTTTTCAGCCCGCCGCATTTCCCCAGGAACAGCACGGCTTTCGGCATAATCGCACTGAGCAGGTCCATCACCGTGGCGGCGCCTGGGCTCCCCATCCCGAAATTGATGATGGTGATATCGTCTGCCGTACAGCATTGCATAGGCTTGTCCGCACCAACAATTTTGGCCTTATTCCATTGGGCGAACATCGTAACGTAATTGGAAAAATTGGTCAGGAGGATGTGGGAACCGAAGTTCTCCAGTTTCTCCCCGGTGTAACGGGGAAGCCAGTTGGCGACTATCTCTTCTTTCGTCTTCATAGCCTTTTGACAAGTGAATGTAATGTTTTTTTACGAATCAGCCATCAGTTCCCTAGTTTTACAGCATGATCAGTATCAGCTTCCCCCCGCCCGATTTCCGGATTATGGCCCAACAGGGACAGGATATGATTTTCGACCCCTTCCGCAAGAAATACGTGGTACTAACGCCCGAAGAATGGGTACGGCAGAATTTTCTCAACTACCTGGTGAAAAGCCGCGACTATCCCGGCGCACTGATGAGCATCGAAAAAGAGATGCACCTGGGTGAATTGCGCAAGCGCTGCGACATCGTGGTGTATTCCCGCGAAGCGGAGCCCTGGATGATTGTGGAGTGCAAAGAAATGGGCGTACCGCTCAAACAGCCGGTGCTGGAGCAGATCGTACGGTACCATATGGCGCTGCCCGCGCCCTGGCTCGTCATCACCAACGGGGTGAACACCTGGTGCTGCCGCCTCGACGGTGCGGCGGGAAGCTGGGTGTTCGAAAACGACCTTCCCGATTACCCGCCGGTGAATACCATCACGCCACCTTAATGACTGTTTTTTACAAGGGGATTAACGTCTGCCCCCTGGCCCGAGCCATTGTATTCGAATTATATCCACCCCTCTGTAATCGCTTTTCTCACCAGTTCAAGCGGCGTTTTAACCTTACCCTTCGCCAGAATATTTTTGCGATGACTATTGATCGTATGAATACTTACAAATAATTCACAAGCAAGTTGCCGGCTGCTTTTACCTTCAACAATTCCTTTAAGGATTTCCCTTTCCCTGGCGGTGAACAAACTTTTTGAAGCAATACAGGTTATCGATTCCTGAATGTTATAGTATGATGGCAGCCCGTTCAGTCCTATCACGGAAAGATGGGGCTTCCCTTCGCTTTTAATATGTGTGATATCGGTATGCAAATGAAAACTATGTTTCAAATCATGCCCCTGGTGATTAACAATAATATACTGAATGAGCATTCGGGAATATTCCCCGTCCTTTTTTTTTATCCGCAGATCGTACTGCACTTTGTATTGGCCTATACGATCGACTGTCAGATCGTTATAAAAATTGGTGACATGTTGCTCAAATTTTAAGAAAAAGGGCATATCCTGCGGATGGATCCTGTTCACATACTCCTCCATATTTAGTTCGCCCTGGCTGTAACCCAGTACGTCAACAAGCCCTGGGCCTACTTCCGCGATCTCACCCTGGTAGATGTCGACTAACAGGAAAAAGTAGTTCCCCGCCTGAAATATGTTAAATAAACGCTTATGCGTTTCAATTTGCAACTGAAGAGACCGGAAGTCTATATTGCTCTCTTTGCCCGCTACATTTGTCCAATACTTTTTAACCTCCAGGTATAAGTCATTTTTATTGTTCATGCTTAGGGATTTGACAACTTAATTAAAGAGTGACATACTCGACTATAATGATAACACGCTCCGACAGACGATGTAAAGGAAGCATCATTAGGTATAAAAATCATTATTAAATTAAAACATTACAGCTTAAAGTGGAAAAAACGACTGCTCCTGTCAGGAAAATAACTATAACTAGCTATGCCAATGAGATGATTGACTGCCATAGGAACGAACAAATTAGTTATAAATCAAATATTTAACTAATGGAAATCGGATGGAGTAAGCTACAAAAAACGAAGATCGACGCCAGCCTTTGAGGTTAAAAAAGGGTGGCCACAATAGTGGCCACCCCGGTTGTCCAGTTCTTATATTCGTAAAAATCAAGGGAAGATGCCCAGTTGCTCGTAAGCGGCGCCCACCTTGTCGATGGCGCAAACGTAAGCCGCCGTGCGCATGTCCTTGATCTTTTTGTGTTCCAGCGATTTTTCGCGCACTTCGTGCAGCGCGGTGATCATGGTTTCTTCCAGGCCGGAATATACCAGGTCCACCTCATCGGCGCCATGGGCGATGAATTTTCTTTCTTTTTCAGACACCTTCTTACCGGTCAGCTCTTCGATCTGGCCGAGGATGTGAATGTTCATGTTCTCGTCGAACCGTTTGCCGAGACGGCCGTACCGTACGTGGCTGAGGTTTTTCAGCCATTCGAAATACGATACGGTCACGCCGCCCGCGTTCAGGAACATATCCGGCACTACGATTACGCCTTTTTTAGCGAGGATATCGTCTGCTTCCGGGGTCAGCGGGCCGTTGGCCGCTTCACCGATGATTTTGGCTTTGATGCGGGGCGCGTTTTCTTCATGAATCACATTTTCGAGCGCGGCGGGAATAAGAATATCGCATTCCAGCTCCAGGCCATCCGTATTTTTCTTCAGGTTTTTGGAACCGGGGAAACCTGCGATGGAGCCGGTTTCGTTGCGGTATTTGAGCACCGCGTCGGGGTCGAGGCCTTTGGAGTTATAGATGGCGCCGTCCCACTCGATGAGGCAGATCACTTTCGCGCCCGCTTCGTGGAAGTATTTGGCGGCATGGTAGCCTACGTTACCCATCCCCTGGACAATCACGGTTTTACCTTCCAGGCCGGGCTCGAGGCCGATGCGTTTCATATCTTCCTTCACGTTGCACAGTTCGCGCAAGCCGTAAAACACGCCAAGGCCGGTGGCCTCCTTGCGGCCGCGCACACCGCCCTGGGATACGGGCTTACCGGTCACACAGCCGTAACCGTCGATTTCACCGGGGCGAAGGCTCATATACGTATCGAGAATCCAGCTCATTTCGCGTTCGCCGGTGCCGTAATCCGGGGCGGGAACGTCGATGCCGGGGCCGATAAAGTTCTTTTTCACCAGCTCGGCCGTGTAACGGCGGGTGATATTTTCGAGCTGAAAGGGGCTGTAGTTACGGGGATTGATCTTGATGCCACCCTTGGCACCGCCGAAAGGCACGTTTACGATGGCGCATTTGTAGGTCATCAGGGCGGCCAGGGCCATCACCTCGTCCTGGTTCACTTCTTCACTGAAGCGGATACCGCCTTTACAGGGCAGCTTGTGATGAGAGTGCTGTACCCGGTACGCCTCGATCACTTCGATCTGGTCTCCCACGCGCACAGGGAATTTTATACGGTACACTGCGTTACAGGCCTTGATCTGCTCCAGTATCCCGTTTTCCCATTTGGTGAATTGCGCAGCCTTGTCGAAACTCATTTCCACACTGTGGAAAAAGTTATAGTGCTGTTCTTGCGTCAGCGCTTTTGCTTTAGCCATAAAAAACGGTTTAGATATGTTGTTTTGGTGTTTTGGTGCTTTGTCGTAAGGGGCTGGCTAAGGCTTCTCTTTATTCTTTTTCCAGTTTGGTAAGCCGGCGGTCCAGCCTTACCAGATATAACACGATACAAATGAAAATGATGACCAGGATGCCCACGGCCACGTAAATTTTTGAATCGCTCCTGAAAAACTCGTTCACAGGGCCGGTTTCCGTATCCTGTTGCTGGGAGGCTTCGGAGATCACACGGGTGGTATCCTGCCCTAATACGGCGGTACAGAGAAACATCAGGCCGGCAAAAAACAATAAGCCAAGTCGGTTAGCCATGAAGAATATTTTTTAATGCTAATCTTTTATAACGGTTTCTTAAGGTATAGATCCAGATGCCCAGCAAGGTCCAGCCGATAAACGCCGGCCACAGCACCATTTTGATGGTACCTGCGGTATCCTGCGAGCTGAAACCGGGGCTGCTGGCGCTGCCGGGGTGAAGCGACTCCACCATTCTCGGGATGATGTACGTCAGCGGGATGAGCAGGGCAAATGCGAATACGTTGAAGATGGCGGATACGCGGGCACGTTTGTCGAGATCCGTAAACGACAGGCGCAGCACGAGGTAAGCCATGTAAATGGAAAGGGCGATGGCCGTGGTCATCTGTTTGGGATCGTTGACGATAGTGCCGCCCCAGGTGTAGGTGCTCCAGAGCATACCGGTGAGGAAGCCCATCACCCCGAACAATACCCCCACGCTGGCAGCGCTCGACGCCCGGACGTCGCGCCGGAGGTCGTTGGTAGACAGATACCAGATGGAGTTGACGACGGAAATGGAAAAGAGCGTGTACATGCTCATCCACATGGGCAAGTGAAAGAAAATGCTGCGGGCGGCCTGCTGGTTATTGCCGATGGAAGGCACTTTGATTAAGAAACCGCCGATGATAACATACAGCAGCAACACGACCGCCAGAATTTTCCACCAATGTTTAGCCATTGTTCTAAAGAAATATGTGGTGGCAAACCTACAGGTTTTAGCGCTAATAGCAAAGCGAAAAAGGGATTTTGATGTTTCTCGCAAAGCCGGGCTTATCCTTGAAAAACCGTTACCGGCCGGTGGGATTTGTTGAAAATTGTATGGCTATTCTTTCCACAGGTACGGGAAAAGGATCAGCGCCAGGGCGATCACCAGCACGTCCATCCCCCCCAGCAGCAGGAACATGCCGGGCAGGCCGGGCTGCACCACCGGGATGAATGCACTGCGCGAAATATTGGCCAGCAGCATCAGGATGGGCATAATAAGCGGGAAACCCATAATCGCCATCAGAGCGGCATTCTGGCTTGCCTGCGCCGCAATGGCCGCCAGCATGGTGAACAGCAGCGACAAGCTGACACCGCCCAGGGCCACAACCCCCAGGAAATACAACGGGTGAATGAGCGGGTTGCCCAGGAAAATGATGCAGCAGACGTAAGACACGAGGCTCATGCCGGTCATGAGCAACACGTTGTAAATCAGCTTCGCCGTAATGAAATAACGGGGATGAACCAACGAATAGTAGTACAGGAGGCGCCCCCGGCTTTCCTGCAGGAAACTCTTCGCCACGGCATTGACGCACACGAACAGCTGCACCACCCAGAACAGGGCGTTCCAGATTTTTTCCTCCGGTTCCCCCACCATCAGGTTGATCACAAAAACGGTGGAAAACACGTACAGCAGGATGCCGAACAGGGCATGCCGCTGCCGCCATTCCAGCAGCAGGTCTTTTTTAACCAGGGCGATAATTTGGGTAAGGGCACTTTTCACGTCGGCAAAGATAACCTCGTTTGGCAAATTCTAAATCCCTTAACTTTAAGCCCCTTATATTCGAGTATGCAAAAAATCGTAGTAGCCAACCGCGGGGAAATCGCCCTGCGGGTCATGCGTTCCGCCAGAGAGATGGGCATCGCCACCGTAGCCGTGTATTCCGAGGCAGACCGGAACATGCCCTTCGTGCAGTATGCAGATGAAGCCGTTTGCATAGGGCCGGCTCCCAGCAACCAGAGTTACCTGCTGGGCGACAAAATTATTGCAGCCGCCAAAAGTACAGGCGCCGACGCGGTACATCCGGGTTATGGCTTTCTCAGCGAAAACGCCGGTTTTGCGCAGGCGGTGAAAGACGCAGGCCTGATATTCATCGGCCCCTCCCCCGCCTCCATCGAGGTGATGGGCAGTAAGCTCGCCGCTAAACAGGCCGCCCAGCGCTTTGGCGTACCGATGGTGCCCGGTACCGAAACACCGCTGCGCAGCCTCGAAGAGGCCCGCGAAGTAGTCAGGAAAACCGGCTTCCCCATTCTCATCAAGGCATCTGCAGGCGGCGGCGGAAAAGGCATGCGCGTAGTGGAAAAAGAAGCGGAGCTGGAAGAACAGATACGCCTCGCCAAAAGCGAGGCACTGAGCGCCTTCGGCGACGATGCCGTGTTCATCGAAAAATACGTGGCCGCCCCGCGCCACATTGAAATACAGGTGCTGGGCGACCAGCACGGGCATTGCGTTTATCTTTTCGAGCGGGAATGCTCGATACAGCGCAGGCACCAGAAGCTCATCGAAGAAGCGCCCTCATCCGTGCTCACGCCCGCCATCCGCGAGGCAATGGGTAAATGCGCCGTGGATGTGGCGCGAGCCTGTAACTATTACGGCGCTGGTACGGTGGAGTTCCTGGTAGACGAGCAGCTGAATTTTTATTTCCTTGAAATGAACACCCGCCTGCAGGTGGAACACCCCGTTACGGAAATGATCACCGGCCTCGACCTGGTGAAAGAACAAATCCGCATCGCACGCGGGGAACAGCTTGCCATCACACAGGAACAACTGCGGTTCAACGGCCACGCCATCGAACTGCGCATCTGCGCCGAAGATCCGGCCAATAACTTTTTGCCGGATACGGGCCGCCTCGAAACCTACATCCGCCCCCAGGGATACGGGGTACGGGTAGACGATGGCTACGAGCAGGGCATGGATATCCCGATTTATTACGACCCTATGATCGCCAAACTCATCGCATGGGGCGCCAACCGCGAGGAAGCGAGGCTCCGCCTGCTCCGCGCGATCGACGAATACCGCGTTACCGGCATCCGTACCACCTTGCCATTCGGTAAATGGGCCCTTGAACAACCGGCATTCATCAGCGGCCGGTTCGACACCAACTTCATCGCCAAATATTTCCAGCCGCAAGCCCTCGAAGGGCATGATGCCGCGGCAGAACAGGCCGCAGCCATCCTGGCCGCACAATTGTGGCAGAAAGCCACTGCGCCTAAAACAACCGTCACAACTACGGCCAACCATCTTTCCAACTGGAAAAAACGGAGAACGGGCCGATAGCACCGGGCTGCTTGGGAATACCAACGGCATTCCGGTGACAACCGGTTTGTTTACAACCGGACTGCTCCCCTGTTGCGCCTACTCTGTTTCAGGGATTACCACCTTTATACAGCAACGGCCTTTCCAGCGGTTAAAAACAGGTCTATGCCCCGGGTTAGCCCAGACAATCGGCAGCCTGCCTATAAACCACGGCTCAGGGCTCAATCTTTACTTTGAATGTAAATTTCTTTTGGGTCACGTAACTGAAGCACACCACGAGGATAGTGGTGAGGATTTTTGCGATAGTGGGGTAAAAATGGCAGTAATCCACAAACACCTTCATAAACACATAATTAAACAGGAGGCATATGCCGACCAGTATAAAATAGCGGATAAGCTGCACACGCCCGCGAAGGTTGGACTCGGAAAATACGATGTATTTGTTTAGCAGGAAACCGGTGGGAAAGCTGACGAAAAATGCCATCAACACCGCTGCGATGTGCGGGCTGACGGTGATGAACGGCAGGTGCACCATCTCTTTCTGCAGGATGAAGTTGTAGCTGATGAAAAAAAGAAAAATGTCGAGCAGCGTATTTCCGCCCCCGCAAGCCAGGTAGCGGAAAGTTTGAAAGGGCATTATTTTCGCAAAAGGCTTATAAAAAAATGCCAGGATATCGAGAATCAGCTGCTTCATCTTGAAAACGCGGCAAAGTTACGAATGAATTATTAATGTAAGGTGTCCAACAACGATTTTAACATTCCTGCAACCCTACGGCACATTGTGATAACAATACCTGCAACGCGGTTCATAAAGGTCTTTTTCCCCCAGCAGCACCGTGCTTTTATCGCTGCTTTTCCGGAATGAATGGGTGGCGATATTGCCACACTGCACGCAAATGGCGTGCAGCTTGGTGATGTATTCAGCCTGTGCCAGCAAGGCCGGTATGGGGCCGAAAGGCAGGCCCTGGTAGGTCATGTCCAGCCCCGCCACAATCACCCGGATACCGGCTTGCGCCAGCTGGTCGCACACATTGGGCAACTCCAGGTCGAAAAACTGGGCCTCGTCAATACCCACTACGTCTACCCCCTGCCCCAGCAGCAGTATCTGCTGCGAACTTTCCACCGGTGTAGACAGGATTTTTGACTCGTCGTGGGAAACAATGTTCTGTTCGTCATACCGCGTATCCATGGCGGGTTTGAATATTTCTACCGACAGGTTGGCGATGCGCGCCCGTTTCAGCCGTCGGATGAGCTCTTCCGTTTTCCCGGAAAACATCGAACCGCAGATCACTTCTATCCATCCCCGGCGACCTCCTGTAAGAGAAGGTTCAATAAACATATTATAGTATTTTGATTATTAAGTGGTTAAAAAAGTATAACTTAGTGCAATTAAAATAATTTCCATCAGATGGCGTTAACAATTAAGGCATGGAAAAAATAAATGCATTAATTGACAAACTGCAGGAGTTAAAAAATACGAATGCAGGTTTGCAAACCATATCCTACTACACACAGCTGCTGCAGGCGGAAATCCTCCACCAGCGCAATGTGCAGAAACAGCAGGAGCTCCGGGGCAACGGGCACGTCGCGGTGATTATGCCCGCGCACACACCTGTACTTGAAAAGCCGGCACCGCCGGTTTACCAGGCGCCGCCTCCGGAAAAGGTTACGCCTCCTGCTTATCAACCACCGCCCACGCAGGAAGCACCGCCAGCGGAAAAAACGCCACCCGTGGAAAAAGCGCAGCCTGCCGCCAACGGCAACGGTTATGCGCCGGACCGGGTACCTGTAAAAGACAAACCGGTGGCGGCCACCCTTTTTGATCCTCCCCCGCAACAAAAAAGTACCGATAACGGCAACATCCGCCAGGAGCTGAACGAACTGGTGGGCAAACATTCCACCTCGCTCAACGACTCCCTACGGGCCTCCGGCAAAGTGGAAGTAGGAGAAAAGCTGAGCGGGATGGGCGTTCACGACCTGAAAAGCGCCATCGGCATCAACGATAAATTCCAGTTTATCCAGGAGCTGTTCCGTGGCGATAAAACCATGTACGAACGCTCCATCAAAACCATCAACGAAAGCACTTCCCTGCAGGAAGCCGAATACTGGATTGAGCGCGAGCTGAAAATCAAGCTGGGCTGGAATGAAAACGATCAGCTGGTGAAGCATTTTTATTCGCTCGTGAGAAAACGGTTCTCCTGAATTAGCGTTGTTGAACGGAACACAGGTCCGTCAGGAAACTATTCGCCGAAGCCGTTTTATCTGCGCGCCTTCCGCTGATTTCCCATTTGAATTCAAGGTTCAATATTAACGATTCACACGGTTAGAACCGCTTTGGGAAACGGTTTGCTGAAATCCAGCTCCCGGTCGAAAATCGCAGCACCTGACTACTTTTCTGAAAGAAACCCGTTTTCGCGGATATACCGGAGAATCTTCTCCGTTGCGCCCTGATGTTCCTCCACAAACCGTTCCGTGATCTCTGTTATTTGCTGGTAGTAGTACACGTCGTTCAGCGCCGTGATGTTCCGGTCGAGCGCCGACACGTCGTTTACCACAATGGCCCCGCGGAGTTGAACCAGCATGACCGCCTCATTAAACTGCTGATACACAGGCCCTATGATCACAGGTTTGCCATAGGTGGCAGGCTCCAGGATGTTATGAACACCTTCCTTGCCGAACCCGCCGCCCACATACGAGATACTGCTGTACCGGTACAATCCAGACAGCATGCCCACATTATCGATGATCATGACCCTCCCGCCGGGGACTTCGCCGGCAGCAAATGCCGAATACAGTACCGCGTCCGGGAACAGGCGGTGAATGTCCCGGATGTGGCCGGTATCGGTTTCATGTGGGGCAAGGATGAGCTGCCTGCCGGCTGCACCGCCGTTGTGCCACCACTCCGCGAGCAATTTTTCGTCGTCCGGCCAGGTACTACCCGCCACGAGCACTTTGGTGCCCGTAATGAAGCGTTCGACAGCCGGCAGGTTGGCCGGGTGCTGACGTAGCGCCCAAACACGGTCGAACCGGGTATCGCCCGCAATCGTTACCTGTTGAATACCAATGTTATGCAATAATGCGAGAGAGGTTTCGTGCTGCACGAACAGATGGCGCATCTGCCGGAGCAACTTGCGGAACAGACCGCCATACCACTTGAAAAACACCTGATTCTCCCTGAAAATGCCGGAAATCAGCAGTACCGGCACCTTCCGGGCATGCAGGGCCGTCAGGTAATGGTACCAGAACTCATATTTGATGAAAATGGCCAGTTGCGGCTGTACCGTTTCCATCCAGCGTGCGGCGTTGGCGGCCGTGTCCAGCGGCAGGTAGCAGACGTAATCCGCGCCCTGGTAGTTTTTCCGCACCTCGTAGCCCGAAGGGGAAAAGAAGGACAGCAGGATAGCGTGACCGGGGTAGTCTTTCCTGAGGGCTTCCAGCACGGGGCGCCCCTGCTCGAACTCGCCGAGGGAGGCCGCATGCACCCAGACAACGGGGCCTTTGCCGCGTAATGCCGCCTGGAGGCCGGGCCAGGGATTTTCCCGCCCTTTCAGCCACAACTGCGCCTTTTTGTTCTTTCCCACGGTGGCCGACAGGCTCACCGCCGCCTTGTACAGGCGGATACCCGTATTATAAAAGAAAAACGATAAATCCACAGAATTGATACTTAACTCAATAAATCGAATCTCTCACAAAGATAGTCCTACTGCCTAACTCAAAATTTGTAAATTTGCGGACTCAA